>NZ_KE150420.1:540-1418 GCF_000411275.1 Staphylococcus sp. HGB0015 | reverse complement strand
GAATTTGAATCACTCACTGACGTTGATGTGCTTGTCGATGTTGACTCGCTTGCTACTCGGTTTGATGTTGAAACGGACTCACTTGTCGATACTGACTCACTCTTAGCTAATGACGTTGAGTTTGATTCGCTTACTGACGTTGAAGCACTTGTCGATATCGATTCACTCGCTACTCGATTTGAATTTGATACAGATTCACTTGTCGATACTGATGCACTCTTAGCTGCTGATGTTGAATCTGATTCACTCACTGATGTTGACGCACTTCTCGATGTTGACTCGCTCGCTATTCTGTTCGAATTAGATTCCGATTCACTTGTCGAAACTGAATCGCTCTTAGCTACTGACACTGAGTTTGACTCACTTACAGAAACTGAATTGCTTGTTGACGTCGATTCGCTTGCTACTCTATTCGAATTTGATTCCGATTCACTTGTAGATGCAGAGGCACTCTTAGCTGCTGATGCAGAGTCTGACTCGCTTGCTGATGTTGATGTCGATTCACTTGCTACTCGATTTGAATTTGATTCCGATTCACTTGTTAATGCGCTCTTAGCTGCTGATGCGGAATTTGAATCACTTACTGACGTTGATGTGCTTGTTGAAGTCGACTCGCTCGCTACTCTATTTGATGTTGATACAGACTCACTTGTTGAAACGGACTCACTCTTAGCTAATGACGCGGAGTTCGATTCACTTACTGAAGTTGAATCACTATTAGCTACTGATGTTGAATCTGATTCACTTACCGATGTTGATGTGCTTGTCGACGTCGACTCACTCGCTACTCTGTTCGAATTTGATACAGATTCACTTGTCGAAACCGATTCACTATTTGCTGCTGACGTTGAGTTCGATTCGCTTACTGACGTTGAATC
>NZ_KE150420.1:0-530 GCF_000411275.1 Staphylococcus sp. HGB0015 | reverse complement strand
GCTACTCTGTTCGAATTTGATACAGATTCACTTGTCGAAACCGATTCACTATTTGCTGCTGACGTTGAGTTCGATTCGCTTACTGACGTTGAATCACTCTTTGCAGCTGATGCGGAATTCGATTCACTTACTGAAGTTGAGTCACTTGTCGATGTACTAGTAGAAGTTGATTCGCTTGCTTCTCGGTTTGAATTTGAAACCGATTCGCTCGTTGATACAGAATCACTATTAGATACAGATGTTGAATCTGATTCACTCACCGATGTTGACGCACTTGTTGACGTCGATTCACTCGCCACTCGGTTTGATGTAGACACAGATTCGCTTGTCGAAACCGATTCGCTCTTAACTACTGATGTGGAATCCGACTCGCTCACTGATGTTGAATCTGATTCACTCACCGACGTTGACGCACTTGTTGAAGTTGACTCACTAGCTACTCTGTTCGAATTTGATACAGATTCACTTGTCGAAACCGATTCACTATTTGCTGCTGACGTTGAGTTCGATTCGCTTACTGACGTTGAATC
>NZ_KE150419.1:28376-41391 GCF_000411275.1 Staphylococcus sp. HGB0015 | reverse complement strand
CGTGAGACAGTTCGGTCCCTATCCGTCGTGGGCGTAGGAAATTTGAGAGGAGCTGTCCTTAGTACGAGAGGACCGGGATGGACATACCTCTGGTGTACCAGTTGTCGTGCCAACGGCATAGCTGGGTAGCTATGTATGGACGGGATAAGTGCTGAAAGCATCTAAGCATGAAGCCCCCCTCGAGATGAGATTTCCCAACTTCGGTTATAAGATCCCTCGAAGATGACGAGGTAAATAGGTTCGAGGTGAAAGCGTAGTGATACGTGGAGCTGACGAATACTAATCGATCGAAGACTTAATCAAATTTGTTCATAAGGTTTTACTTGTGAATGTATACTTACTATCTAGTTTTGAATGTATAACATTCAAAAGCATTTTTGTTTGGTGACTATGGCAAAGAGGTCACACCTGTTCCCATGCCGAACACAGAAGTTAAGCTCTTTAGCGCTGATGGTAGTCGGACTGACGTTCCGCGAGAGTAGTACGTTGCCAAGCAGAAATAAACGCATAATTGGATGCGATGAGCGGCGTACATCCCGAAAGGTGAGAAATCATCTTTTGGGGTGTATTTTTATATGCTCTCAAAGTATGGGGGGCTGTTATCAACAGCGCTCTATGCAAGAGGATTGTGAGCATGCATGGCTCATTTTACGGCTGTATATTTTGGTTGTATATTTTTAACGGTTGGTGAAATATTCACTGACCGTTATTTTAATTTTTGATATTAAAAAAGCACAAATATCTCTATAATTGTAAGTGCCTAAACCAACGATTAAGGAGATATTGTGCCTATGTGTAATGATATATCAGAAATGCTTAAAATAAAAGCAAAATTTTAAAATATTATTGATAATATTTTAGCAAGCTCAAGTATGCGTATATTAGAAAAATGGTAATTGTTTGCTCGCTTCGATAATATCCTGAGTATAAAAAAACTGCTTGCCTTGTCCAGTGTACGCGGGTTCTAAAATCATATTTGTCATTGATGTGTAAAGCCATTTGGGGTGGATGCCACTGTTTAAGATTTCTTGGAATTCTTGAAAGTCTTTATCCCAATCTAATTGAATCTCCATTTATATCGTCACCTCCACAAAAATTATAGAACATATGTACGTGTTTTGAAAGGGTCTAGCCATGAAATTTCTGACGTCTCCCAAGATGTTCGTTATAATAGATGTATTAAATTCGTGTAAGTTAATAAATAGGTGAAGGAGGGATTGAGGGATGTCTTATCAACCATTAAGACAAAAAATGAAATCATGGGGGGAAAGTACGCCCATTTCCATGCATGTTCCAGGCCATAAAAATGGAACAATCGGTGATCTTTCTTTCACAAAGCCACAATATGATGTAACGGAAATAACAGGATTTGACGATTTACATCATGCAGATGACGTTTTATATCAAAGTATGCAGACTTTAGACCAGCATCCGAATTATAAAGGGTATTATTTAGTGAATGGGACGACGAGTGGTATTTTAGCGGTTATTCATGCGTTTGCCAATCGAAAAGGCACAGTGAGTATCGCTAGAAATGTACATAAATCGGTATTTAATGCGCTAGATATTGGTGGGCAAAGTGCTAATATCATGCCAACGTCAGTGAGTGCACAAACCAATCAGTATCTTGTGCCAGAGGTCAATAGGTCTATTAAAGCGAACTATAAATTAGGTGTTGTGACATATCCAAATTATTATGGTGAGGCGTATGACATCGGAAAAGTGATTCGAGATTATCATGCGATTAATGTGCCAGTCCTTGTAGATGAGGCGCACGGTGCACATTTTGGTTTGAACGGTTTTCCAGCTTCAAGTATGAATGATAACGCTGATTATGTTGTGCAATCTTATCATAAAACGTTACCGAGTTTAACCATGAGTTCTATATTATGGATACATAAGGATGCACCTTACCGTGCTCAAATAGAATTACTATTACAAACTTTTCAATCTTCTAGCCCTTCTTATTTGTTATTAGAAAGTTTAGAGTCAGCACAAACTTTTTATCGACACTACCAAAGTGACTATTTTTTTAAAAAGCGTGAAATATTGATTAAAAAGTTAAAAGAAAGCGCCTTTGAGGTTTTAGAGCCAGAGGACCCGCTTAAACTGCTGATTCGTTGTAAAGGACGGTCTGGACAAGAGATTCAGGCACTCATGGAAGAAAATGCGATCTATGTTGAATTAGCTGACGAACAGTCCGTTTTATGGGTTTTACCCTTATGGCATGTTGATGATCGTTATCCTTTTGCGTTGTTGTTACAACGTATAGCAAGAATGAAAATAGGTGCTGTTAGGGAAACAACTCAGCATGGACAGGCGCCAATGCTTTACAGTCAAGCAGGAGAATACAATGCGGTGACACCAAATTCATTTGTTGAGATACCTTTTGAACATGCAAATGGCAAAATATTAGCGGCACATTTAATTCCGTATCCACCGGGTGTACCTTCATTATTAAGGGGCGAAAAAATCACTAAAGATATGATAAAATTAATTCATTATTGGCAAACACGTGAGATACGCGTTGAAGGCCTTAAAAATGGAAAAATTAAAGTAGAGGATGAGTAGAATGGGCCGATTTATCACGATTGAAGGACCAGAAGGATCGGGGAAAACAACAGTACTCGAAGCTGTGGTTAAACGATTGTCACGTGATTATGATGTCGTGGCGACACGCGAACCTGGCGGTGTGGAAACAGCAGAAAAAATTCGTCAAATATTATTAAACGGCGATAGCATGGATGGTCGAACTGAAGCATTGTTGTTTGCTGCTGCGAGACGAGAGCATCTTGTCGCAAAAGTTTTGCCTGCATTAGCAAAAGGACAATTAGTGATTTGTGATCGTTTTATTGATAGTTCTTTAGCGTATCAGGGTTATGCACGTGAAATCGGGGTAAAAGGAGTACAAACTATCAATGACTTTGCGATAGAAGGACGCTATCCAGATTTAACGCTATACCTCGATATTCCAGCGGCAGTTGGACGAGAACGAATTGAACGTAATCAACGCGAGCAAAATCGTTTAGATAAAGAAAGTATGTTATTCCATGAACGTGTAATCGAAGGGTATCAACATATTATCAAGCAAGATCCAACGCGCTTTGCAGTGATTGATGCGAGTCAACCGATTGAGGCCGTCGTTGATGCATCAGTAAAAGCCATTCTAAAACAATTGGCAGATTAAAAAGTCATTTAGTTGTTTACTTAGGATTGAAGTGAAGCAGTGATACGAGATATGTTATAATATACGCTAAGAGGTGTTTGTAAAAATGAAAATGATTATAGCGATTGTTCAAGATCAAGATAGCCAAGAACTTTCGGATAAACTTGTTGAAAACAATTTTCGTGCGACGAAATTAGCAACAACAGGTGGATTTTTGCGAGCTGGAAACACGACATTTTTAAGTGGTGTTGATGACGACAGAGTTGATGAAATACTAGAAGTTATCGGTGGCACATGTGGTAATAGAGAGCAACTTGTATCACCAATCACACCAATGGGCGGAAGTGCTGATTCGTATATTCCTTATCCTGTAGAAGTCGAAGTCGGTGGCGCAACTGTCTTTGTAATGCCAGTAGAATCATTCCATCAATTTTAGAATAAAATGGAGGTTGTGACAGTGTTGGCGAGCAAAATTCGTTTACGTTGTTTCAACCTTTTTGTTTTTTGCCTGTATCAAGTATGACTTACATGCGTAGTAGCTCAGTTTAAATTACAAGGTGTTTCTTTCTTCGTCATACATCATGGAATTAAGTAAAAAACAGCCTAAAGTGTGTTGAGATGTCAGGATTCATTTTCATAAAGGAGCGCAAAGTTTCATGGAAGTAATTGATCAATTAAAAAAAGCGTATCAAAATCAAAAGTTGTCACATGCCTATTTATTCGAAGGTGACGATGCGGAAACGATGAAAACAACGGCGATGGATTTTGCACAATTTATCTTTTGTCAAGATCAAGCGCAATGTAGGAATAAAGTAACCGAACATAATCATCCTGACTTTCAATACGTGATGACAGACGAAGCAACGATAAAAAAAGAGCAAGTTGAAGCGCTCGTTCATCATATGAATCAGTTACCCATTGAAGGGGATTTTAAAGTCTATGTGATTCAAGATTTTGAAAAATTAACGGTACAAGGTGAAAATAGTATTCTCAAATTTTTAGAAGAACCGCCTCAAAAGACGATTGCGGTGATTATGTCCACAAAGCCAGAGCAAATCTTAGATACGATTCACTCTCGGTGCCAACATGTGTATTTTAAACCGATGTCCAGAGCTACATTCGTGTCGCGTTTAATGGCACAAGATGAAACTATCACAAAACCGATAGCAGAGTTACTCAGTACATATACGACGCAAATTGAAGTGGCAACGCAACTCAATCAGGATTTCGAGTTGCAACCTTTCCGTAAGGTATTGTTGCAGTGGTGTTACCGTCTAGTGAAGCAGCGTGAAATGGCGCTCATCGGAGTTGTTGAATTACTCAAGCATGCTAAAAATAGACAGCTCCAATTGATGGCATTATCTGGAATTAATGCCTACTTTCAAGATTTATTGTATGTTAAAACAAAGATGTCCGACCGCATTACGTTTTCTGGCATGACAGAAGAGTATGAATCGTTAGCCTCACAAATGAGCTATCGTCATTTAACATATATTATTGAACAAATTACTGAGGCGCATAAAAAACTCAATCAAAATGTGAATCCAACGTTAGTATTTGAACAAATTGCAATTAAGGTGAAGGGGTGACGCTTATGCACTTTGTCGCAGGTGTATATTTTGAAAAAGCAAACGTATTAGAATATTATGAGCCAATTGACACGCCATTAACAGAGGGGCAATATGTGGTTGTAGAATCTAAGCGAGGACACGAACTCGGTGTGATCAAACATCCACCAAGAGCGGTGTCAGATCAAGATGTGACCCTACCTTTAAAGCCTGTTTTAAGAGTTGCTACTGAAGAAGATTTAGCCTGTTATGAAAAAAATGCGCAAGATGCGGATTGTGCTTTAGAGATGTGTAAAGGTTTTGTTGATCAATTGGAACTAGATATGCGTGTTGTGAACTGTGAATATATTCTGGACCGCACTAAAATCATTTTTAATTTTACAGCGGATGAGCGTATCGATTTCCGAAAACTAGTGCGTATGTTAGCGCAACGCTTAAAAACACGAATTGAATTACGCCAAATTGGGGTGCGCGATGAAGCGAAGTTACTCGGTGGGATTGGACCATGTGGGCGTTCATTGTGCTGTGCCACTTTTTTAGGAGATTTCGAGCCGGTATCAATTAAAATGGCAAAAGATCAAAATTTATCACTCAATCCTACTAAAATCTCTGGTGCCTGTGGGCGTTTAATGTGCTGTTTGAAGTATGAAAATGATTATTATGAAACAGCCAGAGCACATTTGCCTGACGTAGGAGAGCGTATTCAAACACCAGAAGGTCAAGGAGAAGTTGTCGGTTTAAATATTATTGATGTGTCCATGCAAGTCCGTCTTGATGGTATGGAACAACTGACAGAATACCATATTGAAGAATTAGAAACTTTAAAGTAGGGAGGTTCATCTGTTGGATCGAAATGAACTATTCGACCGATTAATGCGATTAGAAAAAAATGTAGCGCGTATTCATGAGGATATGCAAGAGTTAAAAGCTTTAACTGTTGAACTCGTAGAAGAAAATGTGGCATTACAAATTGAAAATGATAATTTTAAAGCTTTGATGCATCAAGAGGAAGAAGAGAACATCGAAACGCCCAATGAAGAAACGCGCAATGCAACCTCACAGCCCACTAAAAAACAACTACAAAGTCGGGAATATTTTGCCAAATTGTATCATGAAGGTTTTCATATTTGTCATGATGTATTTGGAAAGCATCGCCACGGCGAGGATTGTATGTTTTGTTTAAATGTGCTTAACGACAAATGAGGTGAAAATGAGAACCATGCTACAAACAGGTGAAAGATTAGACTATTTAATTCGAGAAGACTTGCGCATTATTCAAAATGATGCAGTCTTTTCTTTTTCTACAGATGCACTGTTGCTCGGTCATTTTACAAAGGTTAAAAAGAGAGATTGTATTTTAGACATGTGTTCAGGCAATGGTGTCATTCCATTGTTGCTCTCGGCGAAAGGTCTTAACCCAATTACGGGAGTAGAAATCCAGCCACAACTTGTTGATATGGCACGTCGTAGTTTTGCATATAATCAATTAGATGACCGCATCACAATGCTTGAGATGGACATTAATCGCTTGGTTGAAACATTTCAACCCGCGTCATTTGATTTGGTTACTTGCAATCCACCTTATTTTAAAGCGAATCAAGCGCATCAACACCAAATTGAAGCACATAAAATTGCGCGACATGAAATCTTTTGTACTTTAGACGATTGCTTTCGAGTTGCGAAGCATTTACTAAAAGAGGGTGGACGTATTGTAATGGTTCATCGTGCAGAACGTTTGCTTGATCTTTTGGAAGCAATGCGCCGACACCGTATTGAACCGAAGCAACTCCACATGGTTTACAGTAAACCTGGGCAATCTGCGCAAACCATTGTCGTTGAAGGTCGAAAAGGTGGACGGCAAGGTCTAAAGATTTCCCCGCCTTTTTATGTATACGACGAAAATCAACAATATACGCCTGAAATGCGAGAGGTGTATTATGGATAAACATTATATCTACATTGTTCAATGTAAAGATGCTTCACTTTATACCGGATATACGAACAACTTAGCAGCGCGAATCGCCAAACATAATGAAGGAAAAGGCGCGAAATATACAAAAAGCCGACGTCCTGTTCAATTGCGTTATTATGAAACGTTTGAAACAAAATCAGCAGCACTTAAGCGTGAATGTGCGATTAAAAAAATGACACGACAACAAAAAATCCAACTCATTGAGGAGTGATGAAATGGGAAGCTTATATTTGGTAGGAACGCCCATAGGAAATTTAGATGATATGACTTTTCGAGCTATCAATATTTTAAAACAAGTAGATTTGATTGCGTGTGAAGATACACGTGTTACTAAAAAGTTATGTCATCATTTTGAGATAGAGACACCTTTGAAATCTTACCATGAGCATAATAAGCAACGTGTGACAGAAAGTCTTATCGAAAAGCTCTGTGCCGGAGATGATATTGCACTTGTGTCAGACGCGGGTTTACCTTTGATTTCTGATCCTGGTTATGAATTGGTTGTACGTGCACGCGAAGAAAACGTTAATGTTATCCCTATTCCGGGAGCCAATGCTGGACTAACAGCGCTTATGGCAAGTGGTTTGCCATCATTTACATATACTTTTCTTGGTTTTCTACCACGTAAAACACGCGACAAGATAGAAGTGCTTGAAAAAAGAATGTTTCAAGAGAGTACTTTATTGTTGTATGAATCTCCACACCGTGTAAAAGAAACGCTAGAGGCGATTGCTAAGGTGGACGATCAGCGTATGATGACAGTGGCGAGAGAATTAACAAAGAAATTTGAACAGATTCAAACAGGCCGGGTGGATGACTTAATTGCCCAATTAGACGATACAATTCCGTTGCGTGGTGAGTTTGTATTAATTATTGAGGGAGCAATGGCGAAGGCGTCTACGTCATGGTTTGAGGACATGACGATTGAAGCGCATGTAAATCATTATATTGATCAAAATATGAAACCTAAACAAGCGATTAAGCACGTAGCGCAAGATCGTCAAATGTCGAGTAAAGAAGTTTATAATATTTTCCACAACATCAATTAAACACATTTTAGTACAATAGGGATTGAATTGTAACATTGAAAATAAAGCGAAATTTAGATATATTAGATAAGATAAGAATTGAGGAGGAGCGCTGATGGTGAAAGAGACATTTTATATTACTACACCGATCTACTATCCGAGTGGTAATTTACACATCGGGCATGCATATTCAACAGTTGCGGGTGACGTGATTGCTCGATATAAACGCTTGCAAGGCTTTGATGTGCGCTATTTAACAGGGACAGATGAGCACGGTCAAAAGATTCAAGAAAAAGCTCAAAAAGCAGGGAAGTCAGAACTCGACTACCTTGATAGTATGATCAAAGACATTAAAGCATTATGGGAAAAATTGGATATTTCTAACGATGATTTTATCCGAACAACTGAGCGTCGTCATGCCGAAGTGGTAGAAAAGATATTTGAAAAATTATTGGCGCAAGGCGATATCTATTTAGGAGAATATGAAGGATGGTATTCAGTTCCAGATGAAACCTTCTACACAGAAACACAATTAGTAGAGCCCGTTTATGAAAATGGCAAAATTGTAGGTGGTAAGAGCCCAGATTCTGGACATGAAGTGGAATTAGTCAAAGAGGAAAGCTACTTCTTTAAATTATCGAAATATACGGATCGCTTGTTAGAATTTTATGATCAGCATCCAGAATTTATACAACCACCATCTCGTAAAAATGAAATGATTAACAATTTCATTAAGCCTGGCTTAGAAGATTTAGCTGTTTCACGTACTTCTTTTAACTGGGGTGTGAAAGTTCCTTCCAACCCAAAACATGTTGTTTACGTTTGGTTAGATGCGCTTGTTAACTACATTTCAGCCTTAGGTTATTTAACAGACGACGATGCGTTATTCCGTAAATATTGGCCTGCAGATATTCATTTAATGGCAAAAGAAATCGTGCGTTTCCATTCTATTATTTGGCCAATTATTTTAATGGCTTTAGATTTACCGCTTCCTAAAAAAGTTTTTGCACATGGTTGGGTTTTAATGAAAGACGGCAAAATGAGTAAATCTAAAGGGAATGTCATGGATCCAAATGTGTTAATTGATCGCTATGGTTTAGATGCGACGCGTTATTATTTAATGCGTGAGCTTCCATTTGGTTCTGACGGTGTTTTCACACCAGAAGCCTTTATTGATCGCACAAACTTTGATTTGGCGAATGACTTAGGAAACCTTGTAAACCGTACAATTTCAATGATTAACAAGTATTTCGATGGCAAACTTCCAGCATATCAAGGACCTATGCACGAAGTTGATCAAGAAGTGGAACAAATGGCGCTAGATACCGTTGAAGTGTATCACGATCATATGGAAAAACTTCAATTTTCAGTTGCATTGTCAACGGTTTGGAAGCTCATTAGCCGTACGAATAAATATATTGATGAAACAACGCCATGGATTTTAGCAAAAGATCCTGAACAAAAAGAAGCGTTGGGCAGTGTGATGGCACACTTAGTAGAGAATATACGTTTCGCAGCTGTCTTATTGCGTCCGTTTTTAACACATGCACCATATCAAATTTTTGAGCAATTGAATATTAATAGCGAAGCACTTCATGGTTTTGAAAGTCTCGGTCGCTATGGCCATTTGACAGAGCCTATCATAGTGACAAGCCAACCGAAGCCTATTTTCCCAAGATTGGATGTAGAGGCTGAAGTTAGCTATATTAGAGAATCAATGCAGCCACCAAAACAAGCGGCAGAAACGCAAGTAGAAGTGACATCAAAACCACAAATTGATATTAAAGCGTTTGATAAAGTTGAGATTAAAGCTGCAACAATTATTGACGCAGAAAATGTTGAAAAATCAGATAAGCTTCTCAAAATTCAAGTGGATCTTGGACATGAGAAACGTCAAATTGTTTCAGGCATTGCACAATTTTACCAGCCTGACGATATCATTGGTAAAAAAGTCGCTGTCGTTACAAACTTAAAACCTGCAAAATTAATGGGACAAAAATCTGAAGGTATGATTTTATCTGCTGAAAAAGATGATGTCTTAACATTAATTAGCTTACCGAATGCGGTACCTAACGGCGCAATCATTAAATAAATGGGACGCAAAGCGTAATGCACAGAAACGTTTTTAACAGTGTATGGGTGACGCGAGCAAGGTTCTAATTCAAGTTGATGATATCAATCTAATCGCTAATGCAATGAGTGAGACGACAAAATCGAACGGAGTAGATTTTGATTACGTCTCACTCTTTCATTTATGATAAGAGGCGACGATAAGCACTACTTTATTGCGGATAGATTTATTTTCAACGATTTAAAAGGACCTATACGTATTGACTGGCGTGTTTGTTAAAGTCAATGACGCGGGTATAGAATTTTTGAAACGAAATAGAAAATAGAGGAATCAAATGATAAGGAGGATGAACAATGCTTATAGATACACATGTACATTTAAATGCAGATCAATATGATGAAGATTTAGAAGAAGTGATACAACGCGCACTAGATGCTGGGGTAGACCGTATGTTTGTCGTAGGATTCGAAACAAAAACAATTGAACGTGCGATGCAATTAATCGATGCATACGATTTTATTTACGCTATTATTGGTTGGCACCCTGTTGATGCCATTGATTTTACAGATGAGCGTTTAGAATGGATTGAAGAACTTTCAAAACATCCTAAAGTGATTGGGATTGGAGAAATGGGATTAGACTATCATTGGGATAAATCGCCAAAAGACGTCCAAAAAGAAGTTTTTCGTAAGCAAATTGCGTTAGCTAAGCGCGTAAAATTACCGATTATAATTCATAATCGAGAAGCAACACAAGACTGTATTGATATTTTAATGGAGGAACATGCCGAAGAGGTCGGCGGTATTATGCATAGTTTTAGTGGTTCTCCAGAAATTGCCGATATCGTAACGAATAAATTGAACTTTTATATTTCGTTAGGTGGCCCGGTGACTTTTAAAAACGCGAAACAACCGAAAGAAGTAGCGAAGCACGTGTCGTTAGACCGTTTATTAGTTGAGACAGATGCGCCATACTTATCACCGCACCCATATAGAGGTAAACGAAATGAGCCGGCGCGTGTCACTCTAGTGGCTGAGCAAATTGCGGATTTACGAGGTATTTCATATGAAGAAGTGGCCGCACAAACAACTCAAAATGCAGAACGCTTATTCGGATTGAAATAGGTCGGTTCATAGAAGGTAAAGAAGGTGCAGCGTTGAAAATTAATGAATTTGTTGTTGTAGAAGGGCGAGACGATACTGAACGCGTAAAAAGAGCAGTTGACTGCGATACCATTGAAACAAATGGCAGTGCTATAGATGCGCAGACTTTAGATGTCATACGTCAAGCTCAAGAAACAAGAGGTGTCATCGTTTTAACTGATCCTGATTTCCCGGGTGATAAAATACGGACGACGATACGTGAAGCGGTACCCGGTGTGAAACATGCATTTATCGACCGTGATAAAGCTAAAAATAGACGGGGTAAAATAGGAGTCGAGCACGCCGACTTTGAAACGATACGTGAAGCATTGATGCACGTTTCTTCGCCGCTATCAGAAGCACAAGAAACGATAGATAAAACAGTGCTAATTGAATTAGGATTAATCATTGGACCAGATGCACGCCGCCGCCGAGATCTTTTAGGAAGACGTCTGCATATTGGTCATTCCAATGGAAAGCAATTATTAAAAAAACTCAATGCCTTTGGTTATACAGAAGAAGATGTAAGAAGGGCATTAGGGGAAGAGGAGTAAATCTATGCATGATAAAGACATTGCAACACCATCGAGAACACGTGCATTATTAAATCAATATGGCTTTAACTTCAAAAAAAGTTTAGGTCAGAACTTTTTAATAGATGTGAATATTATTCATCGCATTATTGATGCAAGTGGCATTGATGTAACGACGGGTGTTATTGAAATTGGACCCGGGATGGGATCACTAACAGAACAATTAGCAAAAAAGGCGAAACATGTTTTAGCCTTTGAAATTGATCAAAGATTAATCCCTGTATTAAAAGATACACTATCACCCTATCCCAATGTTACAGTCATCAATGAAGATATTTTGAAAGCAAATGTCTCAGAGGCAATGCAGACGCATTTATCGGAATGTGAAAAAATAATGGTTGTCGCTAACTTGCCGTATTATATTACGACACCAATTCTACTCCGCTTATTAGAGCAAGATTTGAATATTGATGGTTACGTGGTCATGATGCAAAAAGAGGTGGGCGAGCGTTTAAATGCACAAGTGGGTTCTAAAGCATATGGTTCTTTATCGATCGTCACCCAGTATTATACAAAAACGTCGAAAGTTTTGACCGTTCCGAAAACGGTCTTTATGCCACCACCTAATGTGGATTCTATTGTTGTTAAATTAATGAAGCGTCAATCTCCGCTTGTCGAAGTGAAAAACGAGCAAGCGTTTTTCAAAATGGCAAAGGGGGCGTTTAGCCAGAGACGTAAAACGATTTTCAATAATTATCAGAATCTCTTTGATGATGGAAAAGCACAGCGGAATGAAATTTTACAATGGCTTGAAAAAGCTGGAATTGATCCGAAACGACGCGGGGAAACATTGTCAATACAAGAATATGCACGATTGTATGAAGAATTGGAAAATTTCCCTAAATTAACGTTCTAAATTTGTTGACATTGGCACGCCACCTTGCTAAAATTAAAATTTTATTTGACGCATCCTACTTAATTGTGTTATAATACACTTGTAGCGAGGTGGAGCAATATGCCAAAATCTATTGGAGACATCAAAAATTCTCTTGATTGTCAATTAGGAAATCGTATTGTACTTAAAGCTAATGGAGGTCGTAAAAAAACAATTGAACGTTGTGGCGTTCTTACTGAAACGTATCCATCAGTGTTCGTTGTTGAATTGGACCCTGAGAAACATAATTTTGAGCGTGTATCTTACACGTATGCTGACGTTTTGACTGAAAACGTTCAAGTTTCATTTGTAGAAGAAGAACTTCAACAAGAAGCAGTTGCGCAATAATATATGCCTGGCATATAAGGATAAATCTACATAATGGCCATTCTACTTAATAGGTAGTATGGTCTTTTTTGGTGTGGAATTCTATTTGATAGATAGTCTTGAGCGTTTTAATGTTGATTGATAAGTTGTCGATATACCTAAGAAAGCGCAGTAGCTGACTGGATTGAACATCGCTTTTTAAGCTCGTTCAACCCTAGTCATCCTTGCCGGGGCAGGACAACGAAATCAAATAGATTTCTGTCCAGCATGATAA
>NZ_KE150419.1:0-27743 GCF_000411275.1 Staphylococcus sp. HGB0015 | reverse complement strand
TAGCTGACTGGATTGAACATCGCTTTTCAAGCTTGTTCAACCCTAGTCATCCTTGCCGGGGCAGGACGACGAAATCAAATAGATTTCTGTCCTGCTCCCACTTTGAAAGGGTTCTGTGTTAAAATCACATTAATACCATTTGGAAAGAGGATATTGTAATGATTTATGAAACGGCTTCTGCTAAAATCAATTTAACATTAGATACTTTATATAAAAGAGATGATGGTTATCATGAAGTTGAGATGATTATGACCACGATTGATTTGAATGATCGCCTATCGTTTGAGAAGAGAAATGATCAACGTATTGTTCTAAATGTAGATGAGACTTTTATTCCGTCTGATGAGCGTAATCTGGCTTATCGTGCGGCGCTTTTAATGATGGAGGCTTATCAGTTAAAGCAAGGTGTCACGATTACATTAGAAAAAAATATTCCTGTTGCTGCTGGTCTCGCTGGGGGTTCAAGTGATGCGGCAGCGACGATGCGTGGTATGAATCGTTTGTTTGAACTCAATCGTCCGCTTGATGAATTAAGTGCACTTTCAGCAGAGATTGGGTCAGATATTCCATTTTGTGTTTATGGTACAACGGCGATTTGTCGAGGTAGAGGGGAGATATTGGAACAGTTACCAAAACCGCCTTCGACATGGGTAATTGTAGCGAAACCGCAAGCGGGTCTGTCTACACCTGAAATATATGGTGGATTAGATTTAAATCAGCCTTTTCCTGTTCATACAGCGCAATGTTTACAAGCATTGGAAAACAACGATTATCAAATGATGTGTGAAAGTCTTTCTAATCGTTTGGAGCCTGTGTCAATGGCGCTGCAACCTGAAATTGCAAAAATTAAGTCTAATATGTTGAATAACGGTGCGGATGGCGCGTTAATGAGTGGCAGTGGCCCTACCGTCTATGGTTTTGCACAACGTGAAAGGCAAGCGCGTCATATTTACAACGCTGTGAGTGGCTGTTGTAATGACGTATATCTTGTAAGAATGCTTGGTTAAAAAGAGAAAGGATGACAATCGTGCGATATAAAAGAAGTGAACGTATTGTTTACATGACACAATATTTAATAAGCAACCCGAATAAACTTGTACCACTTACTTTTTTCGTTACAAAGTTTGGACAGGCCAAGTCATCGATAAGCGAAGATGTTCAAATTATCAAAGATACTTTGATTAAAGAAGGCTTAGGCACAGTAGAGACGATTTCTGGCGCAAGTGGTGGCGTCAAATACCGACCACAAATGCAAAAAGAAGAAGCAAAAGCTGTCATTGCTGAAGTCATCGCCTTGCTACAAGAAAAAGAGCGTTTATTACCTGGGGGATATCTTTTCCTATCTGACTTGATGGGAAACCCCGCCTTGCTTAAACGGGTGGGACGTTTGATTGCAACGATATATATGCATGAAGAGTTAGATGCGATTGTGACAATTGCAACTAAAGGGATTTCTCTCGCAAATGCGGTAGCGAATGTACTCAATTTACCTGTCGTGGTGATTCGTAAAGATAATAAGGTGACAGAGGGATCAACAGTTTCAATTAACTACGTTTCAGGATCAACACGAAAAATCGAAACAATGGTATTATCTAAGCGTACTTTGAAGGAACATTCGAATGTTTTAATCGTTGATGATTTCATGCGTGCTGGTGGATCCATTAACGGTGTGATGAATTTAATGAATGAGTTTAAAGCACATGTAAAAGGGGTATCAGTACTTGTAGAATCCAAAGAAGTCAAACAACGACTGATTGAAGATTATACTTCCTTAGTACGTTTATCTGATGTTGACGAATATAATCAAGAATTTAAAGTCGAATCAGGTAACAGTCTAGCTAAATTTTAAAGACAAAAGGAGCGTTCAATCATTTGGAAATTATTAACACGAGTAAAGCGCCTAATGCAGTTGGACCATACTCACATGCTTCAGTCGTCAACGGACTTGTTTTCACTTCTGGTCAAATTCCGCTCACTTTAGATGGTGAAATTGTAAGTGATTGCGTACAAAAGCAAACAGAACAAGTCTTAGAAAATCTTAAAGTTGTGCTTGAAGCAGCTGGGTCAGATCTAAATCACGTTGTTAAAGCTTTAATCTTCTTATCGGATATGGAAAACTTTCAAAAAGTGAATGAAGTATATGAAAAATACTTTGACACACATCGCCCTGCGAGAAGCGCGGTGGAAGTTGCACGATTACCGAAGGATGTTAAAGTAGAGATTGAACTGATTGCTGAGGTTAAAGCTATATAATCATGAAAGTTACGGTAAAGACTTCTTTAATTACACAGCAATAAATATACTTAATTACTATGGGGGGCTCACTACATGAAAGTGACAGATGTCAGACTTAGAAAAATCCAAACAGATGGCAGAATGAAAGCCTTAGTCTCTATTACTTTAGACGAATCATTTGTGATTCATGATTTACGCGTAATAGAAGGGAACACAGGCTTATTCGTTGCGATGCCAAGTAAACGTACACCAGATGGTGAATTCCGAGATATCGCGCATCCAATCAACTCGGAAATGCGTCAAGAAATTCAGGATGCAGTAATGAAAGTATATGACGAAACTGATGAAGTGTTACCTTCTCATAATCATGAAGATAATCACGCATCAGAAGACAAAAACGAAGAAGTTGAATAGATATTTGCGATTTAAGGTTTTGTCATCTAAAAAGGGTGATGAAGCCTTTTTTGTATGTAAAAAAGGTGGGCGAGAGCCATTGAGCCATTGTGTTGAATGCTAAGAAGCGGTCGATAACATTTTAATGGTTGTATAGTAGCACTTAATCGCTTAAAATCGTAAAAGTGTTAAAGATGTGCTTATGACTTTTTAGCGTGAGCATATAGCGATAGCCATGATATTTCAGTCGTGTAGGCACAAGGTTTTTATTATGAGCCAAAGGTTTTATTCGTTTACGCCTTGAAAGTGTACACGCGCTTAAATTATAATTGTATAGAAGTGTAAAAGATACTGGAGGGTTCATTGCCATGCAAAAACATGCAGTCGTTTTGGCGGCGGGTAAAGGCACAAGGATGAAATCTAAGCAATATAAAGTATTACATCACGTTGCTGGTAAACCAATGATTCGTCACGTAATAGATCAAGTGCGCGAATCAGGTGTCGACAATGTGGTGACTATTGTGGGACACGGTGCAGAAAGTGTAAAAGAAACATTAGGGGACACGTCTTTGTATAGCTTTCAAGAAGAACAACTAGGAACAGCGCATGCTGTTAAGCAAGCGGCAGAGCATTTAGCATCAAAGGAGGGCACAACACTTGTTGTTTGTGGTGACACACCACTGATTACAAGTGCAACGTTGTCTCAATTATTAGCGCATCATGATCAAGAAGGTGCACAAGCGACAGTATTATCTGCGATTGCCGCGCAACCATTTGGATATGGTCGCATCGTTCGAGATGAAACAGGCCAACTGACTGAAATCGTCGAAGAAAAAGATGCGGATGCACAACAAAAAAAGATTCAAGAAATTAGTTCTGGAATTTTCGCATTTAATAATCAAACGTTGTTCCAATTGTTAGAACAAGTTGATAATGATAATGCACAAGGCGAATATTATTTACCTCAAGTTTTAAGTTTAGTGCTTCAAAATAAAGGTAAAGTTGCAGTCTACCGTACAGATGACTTCGACGAAATTATGGGTGTCAATGACCGCGTGGCGCTAAGTCGAGCAGAAAAAGCTTACCGTCAACGATGTAATGAATATCACATGCGCAATGGTGTGACGTTGATTGATCCAGACACAACCTATATTGGTTCAGAAGTTGAAATTGGCGAAGATACAGTGATAGAACCAGGTGTTAAGTTATCTGGCAACACGCGTATCGGTAGAGATGTCACAATTGGACAATATTCAGAAATACACAACAGCCAAATCCATGAGGGTGTGACGATTAAACAATCTGTCATCTCAGACGCTATTGTTGGCGAAAAATCAAAAGTAGGTCCATTTGCACAATTAAGACCAGGTTCAGAACTTGGCAAAGAAACAAAAGTGGGTAATTTTGTTGAAATTAAAAAAGCTCGTCTTGATGACGGTGCTAAAGTATCGCACTTAAGTTACATAGGAGACGCAGAAATTGGCGCGCGCACGAATGTGGGCTGTGGTTCAATTACAGTTAACTATGATGGTGCCAACAAATTTAAAACAATAATTGGTAAAGACGCATTCATCGGTTGTAACACGAATCTTATTGCACCTGTGACTGTTGGCGATGGTTCATTAATCGCTGCAGGGTCAACAATCACTGATGATGTACCGAACGAGAGTCTTGCGCTCGCACGTTCAAGACAGGTGACAAAAAAGGGATACATGAATAAATAAATGTAATGAATTTAAGCGAGAAATAGAAACAAGTATGTTGTAATCAATTGAAATGACTATAATAAAATTGGAGGATTCATAATAATGTTAAACACCGAGTATAAAAATTCGTCTTTGAAAATTTTCTCACTGAAAGGTAATGAACCACTTGCAAAAGAAGTTGCAGATCATGTAGGTGTTGAATTAGGTAAATGTACGGTTAAACGTTTTAGTGACGGTGAAATTCAAATTAATATTGAAGAAAGTATTCGAGGTTGTGATGTTTTCATTATTCAACCTACATCAAATCCAGTCAATGTACATTTAATGGAGCTACTTATTATGATTGACGCATGTAAGCGTGCTTCTGCAGCGAACATTTCAATCGTTGTGCCTTATTACGGCTATGCACGTCAAGACCGTAAAGCGCGTAGCCGTGAGCCAATCACTGCGAAATTAGTTGCGGACTTATTTGAAACTGCTGGTGCGGATCGAATGATTGCACTAGACTTACATGCACCTCAAATTCAAGGCTTTTTTGATATTCCTATTGACCACTTAATGGGTGTTCCGATTTTAGCAGAATATTTCTTGAATAATAAAGAGATTAATCCAGAAAATTGTGTTGTTGTTTCACCAGACCACGGAGGTGTAACACGCGCACGTAAACTTGCAGATTTCCTTAAAACACCGATTGCTATTATCGATAAACGTCGTCCAAAACCGAACGTAGCTGAAGTCATGAACATCGTAGGTGAGATTGAAGGACGCACGGCGATTATCATTGATGACATTATTGATACAGCAGGTACAATCACACTTGCCGCGCAAGCATTGAAAGATAAAGGCGCAACAGAAGTATATGCATGTTGTACACATCCAGTATTGTCAGGTCCTGCGAAAGAGCGCATCGAGAACTCGTCGATTAAAGAATTAGTGGTAACAAACTCAATCCAGCTTAAAGATGAACAAAAACCAAATAATATTACAGAATTATCTGTGGCTGAATTACTTGCACAAGCGATCGTACGTGTGTATGAACGTGAATCAGTCAGCGTATTATTTGACTAAAGCATTGACGAAACTGCAAATTTTGTGTAAAATATTTCTGTTCGTGCTCATACGGACAAATACACGCTTGCAAGCAACATAAGTTGATGGGCAAGTGCTGCACAGATGTGTGCAATGAAAGGTGGAAAATGAATATGGCTTCATTAAAGTCTGTTATTCGTCAAGGTAAACAAACACGTGGTGATTTACGTAAAATCCGCGAAGCAGGAAAAGTACCTGCAGTTGTATATGGTTACGGTACTAAAAACGTTTCAGTTAAAGTTGATGAAATCGAATTTATCAAATTGATTCGTGAAGTAGGACGTAACGGTGTTATTGAACTTGGCGTAGGTTCAAAACAAATCAAAGTAATGGTTTCAGATTATCAATTTGATCCACTTAAAAACCAAATTACACATATTGACTTCTTAGCAATCAATATGACTGAAGCACGTACAGTAGAAGTACCTGTACACTTAATCGGTGAAGCGCCAGGAGCTAAAGAAGGCGGCGTAGTGGAACAACCATTGTTCAACTTAGAAATCACTGCAACACCAGACAACATTCCTGAATACATTGAAGTAGACATTAGCGAATTAAACATCAATGATACTTTATCAGTAGCAGATGTTAAAATTTCTGGTGACTTCACTATCGAAAACGATGGAGAAGAAGCACTTGTATCAGTTGTTGCACCAACTGAAGAGCCAACTGAAGAAGAAATCGAAGCAATGGAAGGCGAATCTACAACAGAAGAACCTGAAGTTGTTGGTGAATCTTCTGAAGAAGAAGAAAAAGAAGACTAATTTCTATCAATTTAGTCGTATTATAAAAAGAGCTGAAACTGTTATAGTTTTCAGCTCTTTTTATAATGGGTAAAACAAAATGCAGAATTTGTTGCATACGATGATACGAGACAATAGTGAAAAAGATGTGGTGGATGCTTTTAGTATAAAAGTGGCGTTGTGGTGATTTTGTGTTAAAATGTAAAAATAATAATATAATCACATTAAGTTATTTTTTATAGTATTTAAATCTTTAAAAGTAAAATTCATAATATTCAGTGATTCTAGCTTTTGTAGTCTCGCATTCAAATAGATCGTGCGATCGTATATATCGCAATTTAGCAAGTGTATTCTTAAATATGTTAATATATAGAAATAATGAAGAAGGGGCGTTTATTCAAATGAAGCGCATCAAGATCAATTTGGAGGTAAATGATGAAGTGTATCGTTGGTTTAGGTAATATAGGAAAAAATTATGAGCATACAAGACATAATATTGGTTTCGAAGTCATCGACCACTTACTCGAGCGACATCAAATCCAACTCGATAAGCAAAAATTTCGTGGTGCTTATACAATTGAACGAATTAACGGTCAAAAAGTAATGCTGATCGAACCTTTAACATTAATGAATTTATCTGGAGAAGCCGTAGCCCCATTGATGGATTATTATGACGTTCAAATCGACGAATTATTAGTGTTATATGATGATTTAGATTTAGCACAAGGTAAAGTGCGTTTAAGACAAAAAGGAAGTGCTGGTGGCCATAACGGGATGAAATCAATCATTCAGATGCTCGGAACAAGTGACTTTAAACGTATCCGTATAGGAATTGGACGACCTTCAGGCAGAACGCCGATTCGCGATTACGTGTTGCAAAAGTTTTCAAGCGCTGAAATGCAAGTGATGGATCCTGTTATTGCGCATGTTGCAGATGCTGTGGAAGCATTTATTAGCGATGAAAAATTCGAAAATGTAATGAATCAATATAATGGTGAGGCCAAGTGAAATCAATCATTAATGAAATTATAAATAGAGATACAAGATTTAAAGATTTGTCCGAGCAAGTCGGACATGCCAATTTATTAGTCACAGGATTAACGCCTGCAGCCAAAGCGTCTATCATAGCTGAACTTTACCAATCGGACCATCGTCAAGTTTTATTAGTGACGAATAATTTATATCAAGCGGATAAATTAGAGGCAGATCTCCTTCAATCTGTACCAGATGACGAAATTTATAAATATCCCGTGCAAGATATTATGATTGAAGAATTTTCTACGCAAAGTCCAGACTTAATGAGTGAGCGTGTCCGAACACTTACGGCACTTGCAAATGAACGTCGCGGACTTTACATTGTTCCTTTAAATGGTCTGAAAAAGTTATTAACGCCAAAAGCACTATGGCAAGAACATCAACTCTCATTGGAGGTTGGTGACGATATTGATGTTGATCTATTTCTAGATAAACTTGTAAACATGGGCTATCGTCGTGAAACAGTCGTTTCAAATATTGGAGAATTTTCAGTACGCGGTGGCATTATCGATATTTATCCATTGCTAGGTGAACCGTTGCGTATCGAATTATTTGATACAGAGGTGGACTCAATCCGTCAATTTGATGTTGAATCTCAACGTTCTTCTGAAAATGTGGAAATAGCAGAGATCACGACAGCGCATGATTATATTATGACGGATGCGGTTCGTCAAAGAATGATGGAAGGCTTAAGACAAGCTTACGAAACGACACGCCCTAAAACAGAGAAGTCTGTGCGTCAAGATTTAAAAGATACGTATGAGAGTTTTAATCTTTTAGAAGATACGCATTTTGATCCACAAATATTACGCCGTCTTATCGCGTGGATGTATGAAACACCGACAACCATCTTAGATTATTTCAAAGACAGCGCGATTGTTTTAGTAGATGAGTATAATCGTGTGAGAGAAACGGAAGAAACGTTGACTACCGAGACAGAAGCATTTCTTCAGAATTTAATCGAAAGTGGTAAAGGCTTTATAGGTCAACGCTTTATGGAAGATGACACTTTTGATCGTATGCTCCGTCAATTTAAAATTACTTTCTTTACACTGTTTACTGCCTCAATGCCTATGAAATTAGACCATATCGTCAAGTTCTCATGTAAGCCTGTCCAACAATTTTATGGCCAATACGATATTATGGCTTCAGAATTTCAACGCTACATGAAACAAGGTGACCGTATGGTGGTAATGGTCGAAACAGAAACAAAAAAAGAAAGAATTCATGCAATGTTGAGTGAAATGCATGTGCCTACACTGCTCGAACCCGAAGTTGATGCTATGGAACCCGGTCATGCTGCGATTATTCAAGGCAGTCTATCTGAAGGCTTTGAACTGCCTTACATGTCTATGGTAGTCGTGACAGAACGAGAATTATTTAAATCGAAGCAAAAAAAGACGTCTAAAAAACGTCGTAAAACGATGAGCAATGCTGAAAAAATCAAGTCATATCAAGAGTTGAACGTTGGTGATTATGTCGTCCATGTTCATCACGGTGTAGGACGTTACTTAGGCGTTGAAACCTTAGAAGTTGGAGAAGTCCACCGTGACTATATTAAGATACAGTATCAAGGCACAGATCAACTGTATGTACCTGTTGACCAAATGGAACAAGTGCAAAAATATGTTGGTTCTGAAGATAAAACACCAAAACTGTATAAATTAGGCGGTAGTGAATGGAAGAAAACGAAGGCTAAAGTTCAAAGTAGTGTCGAAGATATTGCTGATGAATTAATTGACTTATATAAAGAGCGTGAGCAATCTGTAGGATATGCATTTGGGCCGGATACAGAGGAACAACATGCTTTTGAAATGGACTTCCCATATGATTTAACCGATGACCAAGCAAAATCGATTTTAGAGATTAAAGAAGATATGGAAAGTCAGCGCCCTATGGATCGACTGCTCTGTGGAGATGTGGGTTATGGTAAAACGGAGGTCGCCGTGCGCGCAGCCTTTAAAGCGGTCATGTCAGGTAAGCAAGTTGCATTTTTAGTGCCAACGACTATACTCGCGCAACAACATTACGAGACATTAATCGAACGTATGCGAGATTTTCCAGTTGAAATTCACTTAATGAGCCGTTTTAGAACACCTAAAGAAATTCGAGAAACAAAAGAAGGCTTAAAGTCCGGTTTTGTTGATATTGTGGTAGGCACGCACAAACTTTTAGGAAAAGCTGTAGAATACAAAAACTTAGGCTTATTGATTGTCGATGAGGAACAACGTTTTGGTGTGCGACATAAAGAAAAAATCAAAACATTGAAAGCGAATGTCGACGTACTCACTTTAACAGCGACGCCTATACCAAGAACGTTGCACATGAGTATGTTGGGTGTGCGTGATTTATCTGTAATAGAGACGCCGCCAGAAAACCGTTTTCCAGTGCAAACGTATGTGTTAGAGCAAAATACGAACTTTATTAAAGAAGCGCTCGAGCGAGAGTTATCGCGTGGAGGCCAAGTGTTCTATTTATATAACCGTGTCCAATCGATTTATGAAAAACGTGAACAATTACAAATGTTAATGCCAGATGCATCTATTGGTGTGGCACATGGACAGTTACCTGAACGAGATCTAGAAGAGACAATGCTCGATTTCATTAATGGTGAATATGATATTTTAGTTACGACTACGATTATTGAAACCGGTGTAGATGTCCCTAATGCCAACACATTGATTATTGAAGATGCCGACCGTTTTGGCTTGAGCCAATTGTATCAATTACGTGGTCGTGTTGGTCGTTCGAGTCGAATTGGCTATGCCTACTTCCTCCATGCGACAAATAAAGTGTTGAATGAAACGGCTGAAGACAGATTACAAGCTATAAAAGAGTTCACAGAGCTAGGCAGTGGCTTTAAAATTGCGATGCGCGATTTAAATATACGAGGTGCCGGAAACTTATTAGGTAAGCAACAACATGGATTTATTGATTCTGTCGGTTTTGATCTTTATTCACAAATGTTAGAAGAAGCAGTGAATGAAAAACGAGGTATCAAAGAAGAAACAGTTGCACCTGAAATTGAGATGAACTTACGTTTAGACGCATATTTACCTGCCGAATATATTCGTAATGAGCAAGCTAAAATAGAAATTTATAAAAAATTACGTGCGACTGAAACGATAGATCAACTCATGGATATTAAAGATGAATTGTTAGATCGCTTCAACGATTATCCAAGTGAAGTTGAACAATTGCTCGATTCCGTTGAGATTAAAGTACATTTACTGCACGTAGGTGTGCAAACGGTAAAAGATACCGGAAAAACCATTGAAATTTTATTAACACAAAAAGGTACAAACGATATTGATGGCGAAGCGTTGTTTAAAAATACAATCGCGTTAGGACGAAACATGAAAGTCGGTGTACAAGAAGGTTGCATGAAAGTGACGCTGACAAAAAGTAAGCAATGGCTAGAGTCATTAAAGTTTTTGTCTAAGACGCTTGAAGAAAGTTTGAGAATACCAGATGAAGTCTAAAACAGCGTTCAATGGCGTCGTCGTTTTAACGCTCGCACTTATCATCGTCAAGGTATTAAGCGCTCTGTATCGTGTGCCTTATCAAAATATACTCGGTGATGAAGGATTATATGCGTATCAACAAATTTATCCGATAGTCGCATTGGGCGTTGTGTTATCTAGCAATGCGTTACCAAGCGCATATACCCAGCTCGTCGGGGATACCCATGAGACACAATCGGTTTTAAAACGATTATTATGGTCATTGACAGCAACAGGATTTCTTATCTTTATTGTGCTATTTGTAGGTGCAAAAAGTATTGCAAGCTTGATGGGTGACGTCCATTTGACACCGATGATTCATGCAGCAAGCTTGAGTTTTATCGTCATCGGAGCCTTAGGTTTATTACGTGGCCATTTTCAAGCAAAACGAGATATGCACATGCCGGCATACTCACAAGTTTTAGAACAGAGTATCCGAGTGGGAATCATTGGTGTTGTTATCCTGTTATTCGTTAAACAAGATTTATCAATTTATCAAGCAGGCACTTGGGCCATTATCGCTTCTGCTTTTGGCTTTTTGGGCGCAACGATTTTTCTTTGGCGCAAGCGTGATGTGCCACATAACAATGACGAAATGCCATCATTGCCGTGGCGTAAATTTATCGTTGCAACAGTCATTTTTGCAATCAGTCATTTAATCGTCATTTTATGGCAAGTGGTAGATAGTTTTACCATCGTGAACATGTTGCGTTATGGCTCGGGTTTGCCTTTCAAAGAGGCGATTACTGAAAAAGGTATTTATGATAGAGGTGCCTCATTTATTCAAATGGGCTTGATTGTCACAACGACGTTTTGCTTTGTCTTGATTCCGCTATTAACAGAGACGAAAAAAAGAGGTCAATTGCAACAAATGCACAGTTATGCGAATGCGTCGCTTAAAATTACTATTGTGATCAGTAGTGCTTGTGGCATTGGGCTCATCAATCTTCTTCCTGTACTCAATCACGTCTTTTTTGCAAGCCAAGACTTAACGCTAACACTATCTATATACATGTTGACTGTTATTTTGGTTTCATTAATTATGATGTATATTGCCTTATTAGAAGTACAAGAGCAGTTTCGCATCATTTTGATAGGTTTTTTAATGGGCATTACTACAAAATTAATATTTAATTTAATCACGATTCCACTTATGGGTATTATCGGAGCAAGTATTGCAACGGTCGCATCTCTAATCATTTTTGTGTTCTATTTACATGTATATGTAGTTAAACAATACCATTTAAACGCGTTAAGAAAGTTTTATTTCAATTTGGCTTTGGCTTTATTGGTAATGACAGCTAGTGTACAATTGTGTCAATATCTCATTCCTACATCTACACGTTTAGGCGGATTGCTCGAATTGCTTATTTTGGCTAGTGTAGGCGTTGGCAGTGTGATTTTAATGCTGTTATATCTTAATATTTTAAGTAGCGATGAATGGGTACATTTACCATTTGGTGATAAAATGATTGAATGGAAGAAAGGAAGAAAATCATGACACATCAACTTACAATTATAGGACTGGGTAATTACGGCTTAGATGAATTGCCTGTCAGCATTTATAGATTAATTCAGCAGCAGCCTAAAATTTATGTTCGTACTCAGCATCATCCAGTGGTTCAGCAGCTCAAAGAAATTGAATTTGAAAGTTTTGATCATATTTATGAGCAGTATGATTCTTTTGAACCTGTATATCAAGCGATTGTGGATGAACTTTTACAACGTGCCCAACAATCCGATATTGTTTACGCTGTGCCGGGACATCCACGCGTAGCAGAAACGACGACACAACTGCTAATTGAACGTGCACATGAAAATAGCGTTGAGGTTCAAGTTTTAGGTGGGCGGAGTTTTATAGATGATATGTTTGAAGCGGTTCAAACGGACCCTAATGACGGTTTTACGTTGTTAGATGCGACAAGTTTAAATGCAGACATGTTGAACCCTCGAACAGCAACTATCATCACGCAAGTCTACAGTGCAATGGTGGCAGGTCATTTGAAACTATTGCTTATGGAACGCTATCCAGATGATTTTGAGGTCATGGTCGTTGATGGTGCGCGTCAGTCTGGCGCTCAAGTCGTACGTTGTCCAATATATGAACTGGATCATGAGATAGAATATACTAATTTAACGAGCGTATTTATCCCTAAAGCGAATGACGAGAAAGTGTTATACCAAGATTTTAACTATGCTGATCAAGTCATTGCACGACTTGTGGACGACGAAACTGGATGTCCATGGGATAAAGTACAAACACATCAAACACTTAAACGCTACTTGCTTGAAGAGACATTCGAACTATTTGAGGCCATAGATAACGAAGATGATTGGCATATGATTGAAGAATTAGGTGACATCTTATTACAAGTGTTGTTACACGCCAATATAGGTCGCAAAGAAGGTTATATGGATACACGTGAAGTTGTAGAAAGCTTGACTGAAAAAATGATTCGACGTCATCCGCATATTTTTGAAAATGATCAAGCTCAAGATGTAGATGATGTTAAAGCCATTTGGCAAAAGCAAAAAGTAGCTGAAGGTAAAACGCCACGTGTAAAATTCGAGAAAGTATTTGCGACGCATTTTCTAAAATTGTATGATGAAGTCAAAAATAGAGATTTTTCAGAAGAAGAGTTAACAGCCTATTTAGAAGAACGAGGAGGGTCACATTGAGACTAGACAAATATTTAAAAGTATCACGTCTTATTAAGAGACGTACATTGGCTAAAGAATTATGCGATCAAGGTCGTGTCGCTGTAAACGGAACAACGGCAAAAGCAGGCACAGATGTTAAATTAGACGACGTGCTCGTGATTCAATTTGGACAAAAAGTTGTGACAGTTAAAGTAACAGGATTGAGTGAACATGCCACAAAAGAGAATGCAAAAGGCATGTTTGAATTGGTCAAAGAAGAACGCATTCAGTAAAGGGTAAACAAAGAAAGGTGACGCCGCATGAATCAAAAAGTTCAAAATATCGGCAATCAATATACTTCTAAAAAAAACGCAAAGAAAAAACGACATGAACGCCGTAAAAAAGTAGTGAAAAAGCGTATTGCTGTTTTTGGAGGCGTACTTTTAGTCATTATTATCCTGCTTTTAATCATGGTTGCGTTTCAAATTAAAGGGAACCATGATGCCTCTGTTGAACGCCAAGCCAAAGAGGAGAAATATCAAAAGTTACAAGATAAAGAGATTGAACTTAAAGAACAACTCAATAATTTAAATGATGAGGCGTATGTTGAAAAAATTGCGCGAGATGAATATTATTTAAGTAATGACGGCGAGATCATCTTTAAGTTGCCTAACGACAAAGACAAGCAAGAGAAACAATCGAAAAAAGAGTAAAAGCAGTTTATAATTAAATTGCATAATATGTAAAATTCGTAAAGAAAAATGTCGATATTCAAATAGTCATTGTGAAAATAGATAAACAAAAGTATAATAGAACTAAATATCGAACAAAATCGGGAGGATGCATTAAAACAATGTCAATCGAAGTAGGAAGTAAGGTAAAAGGTAAAGTCACTGGTATCAAAAAATTTGGTGCATTTGTGGAGTTGCCTGAAGGTAAAAGTGGGTTAGTTCATATTAGTGAAGTAGCAGACAACTATGTAGAAAATGTTGAAGACCATTTGTCAGTTGGTGATGAAGTAGAAGTGAAAGTACTGTCTATAGCAGAAGATGGTAAAATAAGCTTATCGATTAAAAAAGCAAAAGATCGCCCACGTAAACAAAGACCGGCGCAAAAACCGGAAGACTTTGAGAAAAAGCTATCTAACTTTTTAAAAGATAGTGAAGATAAACTTACTTCTATTAAGCGTCAAACGGAATCAAGACGTGGTGGCAGAGGCTCACGTCGTTAAGCATTGATAATGACTTAGAGGTTGAGAAACGAAGGGTAACTTTGAATCTCAGCCTCTATTTTAATGTAGGAGTGTTTTGAACTATGCGGCAAAATTGGAAAGCGACAGACCACCTCGTTCTTGCAGTATCAACTGGAATCGATAGTATGGTGTTGTTACATCAATTATTGCATCAATATGCGTCGACGTATGAACAATTAACTTGTTTGCATGTCCATCATGGGTTGCGAGAGGCATCTCATCAAGAAGCGCTGTTCATTAAATATTATTGCGATATGCATAACGTCCCTCTTTATATTAAACAATTGGATTTATCACAAGCAGTTTCAGAAGGTAGAAGTATTCAAAACGATGCAAGAGAAATGCGTTATCAATGGTTTGATGATATGATGAATGCGTTGAATGCGGACTGTTTATTAACTGCACATCATCAAGATGATCAAGTTGAAACCATCTTTTACAGAGTTTTTACTGGCAGAAGCACACGGAGCCCATTAGGTATGGCAGATAGTGAACGAAGAAAGGACTATCGTCTACTAAAACCTCTGCTTGAAACAACGAAAGCACAAATCCGTTCATATCAACAAACATATAATGTCCCTTACTTTGAAGACGAATCCAATGCAACTGAAAACTACATACGCAATATGATTCGACATCGTTTGTTGCCTTCGATTCAAGACAGCCCGCAGCTACAAACGCAGCATTTATTAAAGTTAAAATCGTTTCATGATGAAGCACAACTGTTAATGAGAAACGAAGCGCAATCTTTTATTGAAAACTATGTGACAAAACAAGATGAGGGTGTTGTTTTGCCTAGAAAAACATTTAATCTGTGCACGCCACATGTTAAAATGTTAATCTTGGATCAATTGTTACAAGAATTTGATGACATCGTCACTATTAGTGAAAAAGCATACTATGATTGGTTTCATAAACTAGAGAGTGACGTTGCACAAACGCCGTTAATGCATACGCATCAATGGCATGCAGATGTTGTATATAATCAATTAATGATAATGAAACCGAGTCTGTACACTGCAGATTCACAACCGTTGCAAGTCGACCAAGAGGGAACTTACCATTTTGGTTTATATCGCATCAAAATAGAAGACTTTCATGAGATGAACACGGAATACATTACAATCCGTTCGCGTCATGAAGGTGATCATGTGACCTTAGATTCAAACCACCATAAAAAAGTATCGCGTTTAATGATTGATGCAAAGGTGCCTACGCAATTGAGGGAACAAATGCCAATTGTTGAAACATTAAATGGTGATATTTTAGCAGTGGGTACATTGTATGTTCGCAAGCAGTATGAAAAATTTATAAAGATTCAATTTCTGGGAGATGACAAAGATGAAAAATGATTTGAAAGAAGTATTGCTGACTGAAGATGATATTCAAGCAATATGTGAAACACTTGGCCGTAAAATTACGGAAGATTATAAAGGTAAAGATTTATTTTGTGTCGGTATCTTAAAAGGATCTGTTTTATTTATGACAGATTTAATCAAGCGCATTGACGTGCCCCTCGCAATAGACTTTATGGATGTTTCGAGTTATCATGGCGGTACAGAATCTACAGGCGAAGTTCAAATACTTAAAGATTTAGGTTCATCTATTGAAAATAAAGATGTTTTAATCATCGAAGATATCCTTGAAACAGGGACGACATTGAAGTCAATTACAGAATTATTAGCTTCGCGTCGAGTTAAATCATTAGAAATCGTGACATTATTAGATAAGCCTAATCGCCGAAAAGCAGAAATTGAAGCCAAATATGTTGGTAAAAAAATTCCTGATGAATTTGTCGTAGGTTACGGCTTAGATTATCAAGAAAAATATCGTAATTTACCTTATATTGGTACGCTTAAACAAGAAGTTTATGCAAAATAAATAATTTTAAAAATCATATGGTGTGTCAGTTGATGAAAGTCAATTACTAGCCATTTGTCAATCAATTATGGTAAAATTTTTATTAGTTTTATATTTGAAGTAGGAGGAAACGACGCATGCAGAAAGCTTTTCGTAATGTGCTGTTTGTAGCAATTATCGGCGTTGTTATTTTTGGGTTGTTTTCGTGGATTAATGGTAACGGAAATGTACCTAAAGAATTAACTTATAACCAATTTATACAAAAATTAGATAAAGGTGAATTGAAAACATTAGAAATTCAACCTGAGCATAACGTATATAAAGTAAGTGGTAAGTTAAAGAACAATGACGATTATGCATCGACAATTCTGTTCAATAATGATAAAGAATTGGACAAAATCACTGAAACAGCTAAAGAACAAAAAGGATTAGATTTTACAGTTAAAGAAGAAGAAGGACAGAGTGTATTTGTAAGCATCATTTCTACATTAATTCCAGTCTTAGTCATTGCCTTGCTCTTTATCTTCTTCCTTAGTCAAGCACAAGGTGGCGGCGGCGGTGGCCGTATGATGAACTTTGGTAAATCCAAAGCCAAAATGTATGATAGCCAAAAAGGAAGAGTACGCTTCTCAGACGTTGCAGGTGCAGATGAAGAAAAACAAGAGCTCATCGAAATTGTAGATTTCTTAAAAGATAATAAGAAATTTAAACAAATGGGTTCACGTATCCCTAAAGGGGTCTTATTAGTAGGGCCACCGGGTACAGGTAAAACATTACTTGCGCGTGCTGTTGCTGGCGAAGCAGGTGTGCCGTTCTTCTCGATTAGTGGTTCGGACTTTGTTGAAATGTTTGTCGGTGTCGGTGCAAGCCGTGTACGTGATCTATTCGAAAATGCGAAGAAAAATGCGCCGTGTATCATTTTTATAGATGAAATTGACGCAGTCGGTCGCCAACGTGGTGCGGGCGTCGGTGGTGGACACGATGAACGTGAACAAACGTTAAACCAATTACTTGTTGAAATGGATGGTTTTGGTGAAAATGAAGGCATCATTATGATTGCGGCAACGAACCGACCAGACATTTTAGACCCGGCATTATTACGTCCAGGTCGATTTGACCGTCAAATCCAAGTAGGTCGTCCTGATGTGACAGGTCGTGAAGCGATATTACATGTTCATGCTAAAAATAAACCACTTGATGAAACAGTAGATCTTAAAGCGATTGCGCAACGTACACCAGGTTTTTCTGGTGCTGACTTAGAAAACCTATTAAACGAAGCATCGCTTATTGCTGCACGAAGCGGCAAAAAGAAAATCGATATGCGCGATATCGAAGAAGCAACAGACCGTGTTATTGCCGGTCCTGCTAAAAAATCACGCGTAATTTCTGACAAAGAAAGAAATATTGTAGCCCATCACGAAGCCGGACATACAATTATCGGTATGGTATTAGACGAAGCGGAAATCGTACACAAAGTTACAATCGTTCCGCGTGGTCAAGCCGGCGGTTATGCGATGATGTTACCAAAACAAGACCGTTTCTTAATGACTGAACCAGAGTTATTAGATAAAATTTGTGGTCTGTTAGGTGGGCGTGTCGCTGAAGACATTATCTTTAACGAAGTTTCTACAGGTGCATCTAATGACTTTGAACGTGCAACACAAATCGCACGTGAAATGGTGACACAGTATGGTATGAGTAAAAAACTTGGACCGCTACAATTTAAACACGGCGGTGGACAAGTGTTCTTAGGTAAAGATATGTCTGGTGAACCTGAATATTCAGGACAAATTGCATTTGAGATTGATAAAGAAGTTCAACGTATCATTAAAGAACAATATGAACGTTGTAAGCAAATTCTTTTAGAACATGAATCTCAACTTAAACTTATTGCTAAAACATTATTAACTGAAGAAACATTGGTTGCTGAACAAATTCAATCATTGTTCCATGAAGGACATTTACCTGTAGTGAATTATGATGACGCACAAGTAGTCAATCACTCAGAAAATAAAGACTTTGACGAAGGTAAATATGGCAAGTCTTACGATGATATTCGCCGTGAACAACAGTCATTAACGCAACATCCAAGTGAACGCCGTCATGACGAATCATCAAATGAAGAGAAGCAAGATAACGATCAAAAAGATCAAACTTCTCATCAAGAAGACGAGGACAAAGATACAACAGGTTACGAACAAGAACCTAAAATCGATCGTCCAGGCGATAATGAGCCACGTCAATAAAAGATAGAATGGACTTTTCTTTAAAGTGAAAACTTTTTAGAAAAGTCCGTTTTACTTATGAAGTATCGTTTACTAATGGTAATGAAAAGTGATACAGATGTGTTGTGAGTCATTTTAGTTGTGTCTCTAAGCACATGCGCGTATGATAATGCGCAGTAGTTATTGTATACAATACATTGACATATAGAGGTGTGATTGAAATGTCGTTGCACTTCAACTTAAACGCTATATAAAGATAACGTATTTAGTGTTAATAAGATTTTGAATCTGTTAAAAATGATATTTGTATCAAAAAGCTTTAAAAACATTGTAGAAGGATTGAAGGAGTGGTATAGAAAGATGACACAAGATTATTTAGTAAAGGCATTAGCATTTGGCGGGGAAATTCGAGCGTATAGTGCAAATACGACAAATACAATTCAAGAAGCACAAACACGCCATTATACTTGGCCAACAGCTTCAGCTGCATTAGGTCGTACAATGACTGCAACAGTGATGATGGGGGCAATGTTGAAGGGTGAACAAAAATTAACAGTAACTGTTGACGGTGACGGCCCAATCGGTAAAATTATTGCAGATGCTAATGCAAAAGGTAAAGTTCGTGGTTATGTATCACAACCACAAACGCATTTTCCATTGAATCCACAAGGCAAACTCGATGTCCGTCGTGCTGTTGGAACTAGCGGTGCGATCAACGTAGTTAAAGATGTGGGTATGCGTGATTATTATACAGGTAGTAGTCCGATTGTATCTGGAGAACTTGGTGAAGATTTCACTTATTACTTTGCTAACAGTGAACAAGTCCCATCATCAGTGGGAGTCGGCGTGCTTGTAAATCCAGACAATACTATTAAAGCGGCGGGCGGTTTCATTATTCAAGTGATGCCGGGTGCTCAAGAAGAAACGATTGATCGCTTAGAAGCGGCTATTAATAGCATGAAGCCTGTTTCAAAATTAATTGACGAAGGATTGACACCTGAAGAAATGTTACAAACGATACTTGGCGAAGATAATGTGACATTTTTAGAGACAGTTCCAGTTGATTTTGAATGTCAATGTGGACATGATAAATTTTTAAATGCGATTAAAGGTTTAGGAGAAGCAGAAATTGAGAATATGATAAAGGTAGATCATGGTGCAGAAGCAGAATGTCATTTTTGTAGAACACGCTATCACTATACCGAAGAAGAGCTTAAGGCGTTATTAGTTGAAATGTCTTCTTAAATTTTTAATCGTTGAAGGGGCTTGCATTTTTCTAAAGAAAAGACGCGTATTTCAGGGAATAATTGATATTAGTGCTTTTGCAAAGGTCTAAATAGTGGTAAACTAAAGATATCCGATTCAAAAACTATGTATTTAACGAAATATAACTTTGATAAAGCGAGGTATCAACTTATGGTCAGAAAACCTGTAGAGAATATAACTGAAATTATTGGACAAACACCTGTGGTAAAATTGCGTCATCAAGCAGGTGAAGATGCAGCTGATATTTATGTGAAATTAGAATATCAAAACCCAGGCGGCTCTGTAAAAGACCGTATTGCATTGGCGATGATTGAACAAGCTGAAAAAGAAGGAAAAATTAAGCCAGGCGATACAATTGTCGAACCTACTTCAGGAAACACAGGGATTGGTTTAGCGTTCGTATGTGCGGCAAAAGGATATAAAGCGGTATTTACAATGCCAGAAACAATGAGTCATGAGCGTCGTAACTTATTAAAAGCATACGGTGCAGAATTAGTCTTAACACCAGGCGCTGAAGCAATGAAAGGCGCAATTAAAAAAGCGAAAGAACTTAAAGAAGAGCATGGTTATTTCGAACCACAACAATTCGAAAACCCTGCCAATCCGAAAGTGCATGAATTAACAACTGGACCTGAGCTAGTTGAACAATTCGAAGGTAAAACAATTGATGCATTTTTAGCTGGTGTAGGAACTGGCGGTACGTTATCAGGTGCCGGTAAAGTGTTAAAAGAGAAATATCCAGATATCCAAATTGTTGCGATTGAGCCAGAAGCTTCTCCAGTACTTAGTGGTGGAGAACCAGGACCACATAAATTACAAGGTTTAGGTGCAGGATTTATTCCAGGCACATTGAATACAGATATATACGACGAAGTGATTAAAGTGGGTAACGAAGTGGCGATGGAAACGTCACGTCGTGTAGCTAAAGAAGAAGGTATCCTAGGCGGTATTTCTTCAGGTGCTGCCATTTATGCTGCGATTCAAAAAGCAAAAGAATTAGGTAAAGGTAAAACAGTTGTGACTGTATTACCAAGTAATGGTGAACGTTACTTATCTACACCACTTTACAATTTTGAATAAAAGCTGACTAAAGAGATTGAAGCGTCCAATGACGATGCTTCAATCTCTTTTTTATGCTTAATATGTGGTATGTGGCAACGAGATGCTGTGCTGCCATGTATATTTGATAAGTCAAACCATCGTTCTAGTTTTCTTTATTGAGACGAGACAGCGTCATCAACGTGATATTGACGTGGCTATGAACGAATCAAGAGGGTTTGGTTGAAAAATTTGCTATAATAAATTTGTTCAAAAAAGAATTTTTCGTATAATGAGCTATCTCAAACAGAAAGGAAGGATTCCTATGCAGCAAACTCAAATTATGGGTATATTGAATGTCACACCAGATTCTTTTTCTGATGGTGGCCAGTTTAGCGAAGTCGATAAAGCAATCGAACATGCCAAACAGATGGTTCAAGAAGGTGCGCATATCATTGATGTAGGAGGTGTTTCGACTCGACCCGGCCATGAAAATGTAAGCATAGAAGAGGAAATGAAGCGCGTAATCCCTGTGGTCAGTGCACTGAAAGGTATCGATGCAGACATTTCTGTTGATACTTTTCGAAGCGAAGTGGCTGAAGCGGCCTTGAAAGAAGGCGCAACAATCATTAATGATCAATGGGCAGGTATTTACGATGAACGCATGTTTAAAGTGGTGGCGCAATATCAAGCGAGCATCATTTTAATGCATAATGGCGATGGTACACGTGATGTTCCTGTCGTGGATGAAATGCTTGTAACACTATTAAAGCAAGCGAATAAAGCCGTATTGGCAGGAATTCCAAAATCAAAAATTTGGTTAGATCCAGGAATTGGTTTTGCTAAAACAAGGGAAGAAGAACGTGAAGTGATGGCCCGTTTAGATGAATTAGTGGCTACAGGCTATAAAGTACTGCTGGCTACAAGCCGTAAACGTTTTGTTAAATTACTGCTTGGCGATGATAATAAAGTGGATGAACGCGATGAAGGTACAGCCGCTACAACTGCTTATGGCATTATGAAAGGGGTTCACGGTGTACGTGTGCACAACGTATTGATGAATGCGCGACTTGCTAAAGCAATGGACGGATTGAAAGGATATGAACATGACAGATAAAATATTTTTAGAAGGTTTAAACTTTTATGCTTATCATGGTGCACTATCAGCGGAAAATGAAATAGGACAAATTTTTACAGTAGATATCGAAATGAAAGTGGATTTACAAGAAGCGGGACAATCTGATCAAGTAGAAGATACCGTTCATTACGGCGAAGTCTATGAAGATGTTAAAGCAATCATGGAAGGTCCTCCTTCTAATTTACTAGAACATCTTGCGGAACGTATTGCATTACGTATAAATTCACACTATAATCGTGTAATGGAAACAAAAGTTAGAATTACAAAAAAGAATCCGCCCATCCCAGGTCATTATGAAGGTGTTGGTGTGGAAATAGTAAGGGTGAGCCATCATGGTTGATGCATATTTAGGATTAGGAAGTAATATAGGTGACCGTGAAAATCAATTAAAAGAAGCGATTCGCCTATTACGTGAAAATGAAGCTATCGAAATCATCGCGATTTCACCTATTTATGAAACGAAGCCAGTAGGATATACAGAGCAACCTGATTTTTTAAACTTATGTTTGCATATTAAAACAGAACTTTCAGCCCAAGCGTTGCTAAAAGTTGCCTTAAATACAGAGGCGGAATTACACCGCGTGCGTAAAATACGATGGGGACCTCGCACAATAGATATCGATATTTTATTATATGGAGATGAAGTCATCGATGAGACTGATTTGATTGTTCCTCATCCACGTATGACTGAACGCGCATTTGTGATGATTCCATTAAATGATATTGCAGCCAACGTCATTGAACCCCGATCAGGTCAAATGATTCAAAATATCGTGCAACAAGATGAAACAGTGGTAAAATATAAAAGTTAACTTGTTTCGATGCTTGATGAGGATTGAACCTGAAGCATTAATGAATTTTGGATGAGAAATCACACCGTTTATTATTGAGAGACAGGTGAATTCATCGATGAATCGTATAGCGATGGAAAATTAATCATGCATGGTTATGCTTACATCGTTGAGAGGGTTTCAAAAACGAAAAGTTGGCGTAATGGAATGCGAAAGCCTGACTCTTAGCATTGAAAGGGATTAGAGGTAATGGTAAAACGCATAAAGCTTTAAACCAAAATAGAAGCAGAAAAGTCGGAAGTACGCATACAATTCCGTGATGAGATGCTTGGAAAACAATAAACAATAGAAGTATAAGCAGTGAAAAGGAGAGGTAAGAATGACAGAAGAAATGAATGACCAAATGCAGGTCCGCCGTCAAAAATTACAAGAGTTACGAGATTTAGGAATTGACCCGTTTGGCGAAAAGTTTGATCGTAATGGAGACGCTAAAACATTAAAAGCGCAATGGGATCAATATTCTAAAGAAGAACTTGTAGAAAAAGAATCAGAAAGTCATACCGTCATTGCAGGTCGTATTATGACAAAACGAGGTAAAGGTAAAGCCGGTTTTGCGCATATTCAAGACTTAACAGGGCAAATTCAAATTTATGTGCGTAAAGACCAAGTTGGAGACGAACAATTTGATCTTTGGAAAAGTGCAGATTTAGGTGATATTGTCGGCATTGAAGGTGTGATGTTCAAAACAAACACAGGCGAAGTTTCAGTAAAAGCGAAGTCATTCAAACTTCTATCAAAAGCATTACGTCCGTTACCGGATAAGCACCATGGTTTACAAGACATAGAGCAACGTTATCGCCAACGCTACCTTGACTTAATAACAAATGAAGAGAGTACGAAAACGTTTATTAATCGCAGCCGTATCCTTCAAGAAATGCGTAATTATCTAAATGATAAAGGCTTTTTAGAAGTTGAAACACCAATGATGCATCAAATTGCAGGTGGTGCTGCTGCACGCCCATTTGTTACACATCACAACGCTTTAGATGCGACACTCTATATGCGTATAGCGATTGAATTACACCTTAAACGCTTGATTGTTGGTGGATTGGAAAAAGTTTACGAAATTGGACGCGTTTTCCGTAATGAAGGTGTATCTACACGTCATAACCCTGAATTTACAATGATTGAATTATATGAAGCTTACGCTGACTATAAAGATATCATGGCTTTAACTGAAGAATTAGTGGCGCATGTTGCACGTAAAGTTTTAGGAACAACAACAGTACAATATGGCGATTACACAATCGAATTAGAGCCAAAATGGCGTCGTCTTCATATGGTTGATGCTGTAAAAGAAGCTACCGGCGTAGACTTTTACGAAGTGAAATCAGATGAAGAAGCACATCAACTTGCCCAAGAACACGGCATCGAAGTTGATAAAAATATGAAGTATGGTCATATCCTTAATGAGTTTTTCGAACAAAAAGTTGAAGAAACTTTAATTCAACCGACATTTATTTATGGTCATCCAATTGAAATCTCGCCATTAGCGAAGAAAAACCCAGAAGATCCGAGATTCACAGATCGTTTCGAACTATTCATTGTAGGTCGTGAGCATGCGAATGCTTTCACAGAGCTTAATGATCCAATCGATCAACGTGAACGTTTTGAAGCGCAACTTGTTGAAAAAGAACAAGGTAACGATGAAGCGCATGAAATGGATGAAGATTTCATTGAAGCGTTAGAATACGGAATGCCACCAACAGGCGGATTAGGTATCGGTATCGATCGTCTTGTGATGTTATTGACAAACTCACCATCGATCAGAGACGTATTATTATTCCCTTACATGCGTCAAAAATAAATTGAAGCAGCATAAATGAACTGCGGTTAGACGTTTTAATCAGTGTGTATGCTTAGTACATCCTTAATATTGAAATAATATTGGCAAGGGTGAGGCAAGGGAGTCAATTTGAACTTTGTCTCACTCTATTTTTATAGTGCTAATCCTTTTTAAGTTAGAAAGGCGCTTTTTTTGATAAACGCTGCGTTAGAATGTTGTGTTGAAGCGGTTATCGATACAAAGAAAATGGCTTTAAAAGAGCTATATCAATGGTTTTTATCTCAATAAAAGTTGAAGATGAAAAAAATATAAAAAAGTTACGAAAAAATGTTGACTTTATTGCAAGAATTGATTAATATATAAAAGTCGTCAAATTCAGTGACAAACTTATTTAAACTGTTTGTAAAAAACTTAAACAAAGTGTAAAATTAACTATTGAAAAGTATTTACAAAAATTGTATTATAATAAGGTAGCCAAAACGAGCTACTTAATAAAAAAGTTATTGTCTGGTGACAATGGCAAAGAGGTCACACCTGTTCCCATGCCGAACACAGAAGTTAAGCTCTTTAGCGCCGATGGTAGTCGGACTGACGTTCCGCGAGAGTAGGACGGTGCCAGGTTATTTTACATAATAGGAGAATTAGCTCAGCTGGGAGAGCATCTGCCTTACAAGCAGAGGGTCGGCGGTTCGAACCCGTCATTCTCCACCATTTGCCGGCCTAGCTCAACTGGTAGAGCAACTGACTTGTAATCAGTAGGTTGGGGGTTCAAGTCCTCTGGCCGGCACCATTTCATGAGCCATTAGCTCAGTTGGTAGAGCATCTGACTTTTAATCAGAGGGTCAGAGGTTCGAATCCTCTATGGCTCATCATTCAAAATACTATCGAGCAGAAGTAGTTCAGCGGTAGAATACGACCTTGCCAAGGTCGGGGTCGCGGGTTCGAATCCCGTCTTCTGCTCCATTATTTTGCCGGGGTGGCGGAACTGGCAGACGCACAGGACTTAAAATCCTGCGGTGAGAGATCACCGTACCGGTTCGATTCCGGTCCTCGGCACCATTATTATTTAGCGCCCGTAGCTCAACTGGATAGAGCGTTTGACTACGGATCAAAAGGCTATGGGTTCGACTCCTATCGGGCGCGCCATTTTAAATATACGGGAAGTAGCTCAGCTTGGTAGAGCACTTGGTTTGGGACCAAGGGGTCGCAGGTTCAAATCCTGTCTTCCCGACTTCTTAAAAATCTTGGGGGCTTAGCTCAGCTGGGAGAGCGCCTGCTTTGCACGCAGGAGGTCAGCGGTTCGATCCCGCTAGTCTCCACCATTATTTTCTTGAATGAACATTGAAAACTGAATGACAATATGTCAACGTTAATTCCGATAATTTGAGTACTTCAACGTACTTTAAAGAGTGATTGACTTAATCAATCAAACGAGCTATATCAAGCTTACTTCTTTTATGGAGAGTTTGATCCTGGCTCAGGATGAACGCTGGCGGCGTGCCTAATACATGCAAGTCGAGCGAACGGACGAGGAGCTTGCTCCTTTGAAGTTAGCGGCGGACGGGGGAGTAACACGTGGGTAACCTACCTATAAGACTGGAATAACTCCGGGAAACCGGGGCTAATGCCGGATAACATGTTGAACCGCATGGTTCAACAGTGAAAGACGGTCTTGCTGTCACTTATAGATGGACCCGCGCCGTATTAGCTAGTTGGTGGGGTAACGGCCTACCAAGGCGACGATACGTAGCCGACCTGAGAGGGTGATCGGCCACACTGGAACTGAGACACGGTCCAGACTCCTACGGGAGGCAGCAGTAGGGAATCTTCCGCAATGGGCGAAAGCCTGACGGAGCAACGCCGCGTGAGTGATGAAGGTCTTCGGATCGTAAAGCTCTGTTGTTAGGGAAGAACAAATGTGTAAGTAACTGTGCACGTCTTGACGGTACCTAACCAGAAAGCCACGGCTAACTACGTGCCAGCAGCCGCGGTAATACGTAGGTGGCAAGCGTTATCCGGAATTATTGGGCGTAAAGCGCGCGTAGGCGGTTTTTTAAGTCTGATGTGAAAGCCCACGGCTCAACCGTGGAGGGTCATTGGAAACTGGAAAACTTGAGTGCAGAAGAGGAAAGTGGAATTCCATGTGTAGCGGTGAAATGCGCAGAGATATGGAGGAACACCAGTGGCGAAGGCGGCTTTCTGGTCTGCAACTGACGCTGATGTGCGAAAGCGTGGGGATCAAACAGGATTAGATACCCTGGTAGTCCACGCCGTAAACGATGAGTGCTAAGTGTTAGGGGGTTTCCGCCCCTTAGTGCTGCAGCTAACGCATTAAGCACTCCGCCTGGGGAGTACGGTCGCAAGACTGAAACTCAAAGGAATTGACGGGGACCCGCACAAGCGGTGGAGCATGTGGTTTAATTCGAAGCAACGCGAAGAACCTTACCAAATCTTGACATCCTTTGACCGCTCTAGAGATAGAGTTTTCCTCTTCGGAGGACAAAGTGACAGGTGGTGCATGGTTGTCGTCAGCTCGTGTCGTGAGATGTTGGGTTAAGTCCCGCAACGAGCGCAACCCTTGAGCTTAGTTGCCATCATTAAGTTGGGCACTCTAAGTTGACTGCCGGTGACAAACCGGAGGAAGGTGGGGATGACGTCAAATCATCATGCCCCTTATGATTTGGGCTACACACGTGCTACAATGGACAATACAAAGGGCAGCGAAACCGCGAGGTCAAGCAAATCCCATAAAGTTGTTCTCAGTTCGGATTGTAGTCTGCAACTCGACTACATGAAGCTGGAATCGCTAGTAATCGTAGATCAGCATGCTACGGTGAATACGTTCCCGGGTCTTGTACACACCGCCCGTCACACCACGAGAGTTTGTAACACCCGAAGCCGGTGGAGTAACCATTTTGGAGCTAGCCGTCGAAGGTGGGACAAATGATTGGGGTGAAGTCGTAACAAGGTAGCCGTATCGGAA
>NZ_KE150418.1:976887-1006250 GCF_000411275.1 Staphylococcus sp. HGB0015 | reverse complement strand
CACTTACAATTATAGAGATATTTGTGCTTTTTTAATATCAAAAATTAAAATAACGGTCAGTGAATATTTCACCAACCGTTAAAAATATACAACCAAAATATACAGCCGTAAAATGAGCCATGCATGCTCACAATCCTCTTGCATAGAGCGCTGTTGATAACAGCCCCCCATACTTTGAGAGCATATAAAAATACACCCCAAAAGATGATTTCTCACCTTTCGGGATGTACGCCGCTCATCGCATCCAATTATGCGTTTATTTCTGCTTGGCAACGTACTACTCTCGCGGAACGTCAGTCCGACTACCATCAGCGCTAAAGAGCTTAACTTCTGTGTTCGGCATGGGAACAGGTGTGACCTCTTTGCCATAGTCACCAAACAAAAATGCTTTTGAATGTTATACATTCAAAACTAGATAGTAAGTATACATTCACAAGTAAAACCTTATGAACAAATTTGATTAAGTCTTCGATCGATTAGTATTCGTCAGCTCCACGTATCACTACGCTTTCACCTCGAACCTATTTACCTCGTCATCTTCGAGGGATCTTATAACCGAAGTTGGGAAATCTCATCTCGAGGGGGGCTTCATGCTTAGATGCTTTCAGCACTTATCCCGTCCATACATAGCTACCCAGCTATGCCGTTGGCACGACAACTGGTACACCAGAGGTATGTCCATCCCGGTCCTCTCGTACTAAGGACAGCTCCTCTCAAATTTCCTACGCCCACGACGGATAGGGACCGAACTGTCTCACGACGTTCTGAACCCAGCTCGCGTACCGCTTTAATGGGCGAACAGCCCAACCCTTGGGACCGACTACAGCCCCAGGATGCGATGAGCCGACATCGAGGTGCCAAACCTCCCCGTCGATGTGAACTCTTGGGGGAGATAAGCCTGTTATCCCCGGGGTAGCTTTTATCCGTTGAGCGATGGCCCTTCCATGCGGAACCACCGGATCACTAAGTCCGTCTTTCGACCCTGCTCGACTTGTAGGTCTCGCAGTCAAGCTCCCTTATGCCTTTACACTCTATGAATGATTTCCAACCATTCTGAGGGAACCTTTGAGCGCCTCCGTTACACTTTAGGAGGCGACCGCCCCAGTCAAACTGCCTGCCTGACACTGTCTCCCAGCACGATAAGTGCTGCGGGTTAGAAATCCAATACAATTAGGGTAGTATCCCACCAGTGCCTCCACGTAAGCTAGCGCTCACGCTTCTAAGGCTCCTACCTATCCTGTACAAACTGTACCGAATTTCAATATCAGGCTACAGTAAAGCTCCACGGGGTCTTTCCGTCCTGTCGCGGGTAACCGGCATCTTCACCGGTACTATGATTTCACCGAGTCTCTCGTTGAGACAGTGCCCAAATCGTTACGCCTTTCGTGCGGGTCGGAACTTACCCGACAAGGAATTTCGCTACCTTAGGACCGTTATAGTTACGGCCGCCGTTTACTGGGGCTTCGATTTGTAGCTTCGCTTGTGCTAACCACTCCTCTTAACCTTCCAGCACCGGGCAGGCGTCAGCCCCTATACGTCACCTTACGGTTTAGCAGAGACCTGTGTTTTTGATAAACAGTCGCTTGGGCCTATTCACTGCGGCTCTTCAGAGCGTGAACCCCAAAGAGCACCCCTTCTCCCGAAGTTACGGGGTCATTTTGCCGAGTTCCTTAACGAGAGTTCGCTCGCTCACCTTAGAATTCTCATCTTGACTACCTGTGTCGGTTTGCGGTACGGGCACCGATATTCTAGCTAGAGGCTTTTCTCGGCAGTGTGAAATCAACGACTCGAGGAAACAATTTCCTCTCCCCATCACAGCTCAATCTTAATGAGTGCCGGATTTACCTAACACTCAATCTTACTGCTTGGACGTGCACTCCAACAGCACGCTTCGCCTATCCTACTGCGTCCCCCCATCGCTTAAAACGAATATTGGTGGTACAGGAATATCAACCTGTTATCCATCGCCTACGCCTGTCGGCCTCAGCTTAGGACCCGACTAACCCAGAGCGGACGAGCCTTCCTCTGGAAACCTTAGTCAATCGGTGGACGGGATTCTCACCCGTCTTTCGCTACTCACACCGGCATTCTCACTTCTAAGCGCTCCACATGTCCTTGCGATCATGCTTCAACGCCCTTAGAACGCTCTCCTACCATTGTCCTACGGACAATCCACAGCTTCGGTAATATGTTTAGCCCCGATACATTTTCGGCGCAGTGTCACTCGACTAGTGAGCTATTACGCACTCTTTAAATGATGGCTGCTTCTAAGCCAACATCCTAGTTGTCTGGGCAACGCCACATCCTTTTCCACTTAACATATATTTTGGGACCTTAGCTGGTGGTCTGGGCTGTTTCCCTTTCGAACATGGACATTATCACCCACGTTCTGACTCCCAAGTTAAATTATTTGGCATTCGGAGTTTGTCTGAATTCGGTAACCCGAGAGGGGCCCCTCGTCCAAACAGTGCTCTACCTCCAATAATCATCACTTGAGGCTAGCCCTAAAGCTATTTCGGAGAGAACCAGCTATCTCCAAGTTCGATTGGAATTTCTCCGCTACCCTCAGTTCATCCGCTCACTTTTCAACGTAAGTCGGTTCGGTCCTCCATTCAGTGTTACCTGAACTTCAACCTGACCAAGGGTAGATCACCTGGTTTCGGGTCTACGACCAAATACTCATTCGCCCTATTCAGACTCGCTTTCGCTACGGCTCCACATTTTCTGCTTAACCTTGCATCAGATCGTAACTCGCCGGTTCATTCTACAAAAGGCACGCCATCACCCATTAACGGGCTCTGACTACTTGTAAGCACACGGTTTCAAGTTCTCTTTCACTCCCCTTCCGGGGTACTTTTCACCTTTCCCTCACGGTACTGGTTCACTATCGGTCACTAGAGAGTATTTAGCCTTAGGAGATGGTCCTCCTAGATTCCGACGGAATTTCACGTGCTCCGTCGTACTCAGGATCCACTCAAGAGGGTATTCGTTTTCGACTACAGGATTATTACCTTCTCTGATTAACCTTTCCAGGTTATTCGTCTAACAAATACTTTTGTAACTCCGTATAGAGTGTCCTACAACCCCAACAAGCAAGCTTGTTGGTTTGGGCTCTTCCCGTTTCGCTCGCCGCTACTCAGGGAATCGATTTTTCTTTCTCTTCCTCCGGGTACTAAGATGTTTCAGTTCTCCGGGTCTACCTTCTCACATACTATGAATTCATATGCGGATAACACGACATAACTCGTGCTGGGTTCCCCCATTCGGAAATCTCTGGATCAAAGCTTACTTACAGCTCCCCAAAGCATATCGTCGTTAGTAACGTCCTTCATCGGCTTCTAGTGCCAAGGCATCCACCGTGCGCCCTTAATAACTTAATCTTTTATGATTGAGCTTTCACTCAATTCACCAGTTATTAATTATGTGAGTCGTCTGTCGACGACTAGCGATAATTTTGTTTCAAGCTTTCGCTTGTCACTCGGTTTTGCTTGGTAAAATCTATACTTACTTATCTAGTTTTCAATGTACAATCGTTGAATCCTCAAATGAATGAGCATTCAAAACTGAATACAATATGTCATGTTAATTCCGTCTATCACCTGTTGGTGATATTTCCGTATATTATCCTTAGAAAGGAGGTGATCCAGCCGCACCTTCCGATACGGCTACCTTGTTACGACTTCACCCCAATCATTTGTCCCACCTTCGACGGCTAGCTCCAAAATGGTTACTCCACCGGCTTCGGGTGTTACAAACTCTCGTGGTGTGACGGGCGGTGTGTACAAGACCCGGGAACGTATTCACCGTAGCATGCTGATCTACGATTACTAGCGATTCCAGCTTCATGTAGTCGAGTTGCAGACTACAATCCGAACTGAGAACAACTTTATGGGATTTGCTTGACCTCGCGGTTTCGCTGCCCTTTGTATTGTCCATTGTAGCACGTGTGTAGCCCAAATCATAAGGGGCATGATGATTTGACGTCATCCCCACCTTCCTCCGGTTTGTCACCGGCAGTCAACTTAGAGTGCCCAACTTAATGATGGCAACTAAGCTCAAGGGTTGCGCTCGTTGCGGGACTTAACCCAACATCTCACGACACGAGCTGACGACAACCATGCACCACCTGTCACTTTGTCCTCCGAAGAGGAAAACTCTATCTCTAGAGCGGTCAAAGGATGTCAAGATTTGGTAAGGTTCTTCGCGTTGCTTCGAATTAAACCACATGCTCCACCGCTTGTGCGGGTCCCCGTCAATTCCTTTGAGTTTCAGTCTTGCGACCGTACTCCCCAGGCGGAGTGCTTAATGCGTTAGCTGCAGCACTAAGGGGCGGAAACCCCCTAACACTTAGCACTCATCGTTTACGGCGTGGACTACCAGGGTATCTAATCCTGTTTGATCCCCACGCTTTCGCACATCAGCGTCAGTTGCAGACCAGAAAGCCGCCTTCGCCACTGGTGTTCCTCCATATCTCTGCGCATTTCACCGCTACACATGGAATTCCACTTTCCTCTTCTGCACTCAAGTTTTCCAGTTTCCAATGACCCTCCACGGTTGAGCCGTGGGCTTTCACATCAGACTTAAAAAACCGCCTACGCGCGCTTTACGCCCAATAATTCCGGATAACGCTTGCCACCTACGTATTACCGCGGCTGCTGGCACGTAGTTAGCCGTGGCTTTCTGGTTAGGTACCGTCAAGACGTGCACAGTTACTTACACATTTGTTCTTCCCTAACAACAGAGCTTTACGATCCGAAGACCTTCATCACTCACGCGGCGTTGCTCCGTCAGGCTTTCGCCCATTGCGGAAGATTCCCTACTGCTGCCTCCCGTAGGAGTCTGGACCGTGTCTCAGTTCCAGTGTGGCCGATCACCCTCTCAGGTCGGCTACGTATCGTCGCCTTGGTAGGCCGTTACCCCACCAACTAGCTAATACGGCGCGGGTCCATCTATAAGTGACAGCAAGACCGTCTTTCACTGTTGAACCATGCGGTTCAACATGTTATCCGGCATTAGCCCCGGTTTCCCGGAGTTATTCCAGTCTTATAGGTAGGTTACCCACGTGTTACTCACCCGTCCGCCGCTAACTTCAAAGGAGCAAGCTCCTCGTCCGTTCGCTCGACTTGCATGTATTAGGCACGCCGCCAGCGTTCATCCTGAGCCAGGATCAAACTCTCCATAAAAGAAGTAAGCTTGATATAGCTCGTTTGATTGATTAAGTCAATCACTCTTTAAAGTACGTTGAAGTACTCAAATTATCGGAATTAACGTTGACATATTGTCATTCAGTTTTCAATGTTCATTTCATTTTGATTAAATGGAGCGGGTGATGGGAATCGAACCCACAACACCAGCTTGGAAGGCTGAGGTTTTGCCATTAAACTACACCCGCTTATTAAATTAAATTGGTTGATGCGGCCGAGAGGACTTGAACCTCCACGGGATTTCTCCCACTAGGCCCTCAACCTAGCGCGTCTGCCATTCCGCCACGACCGCTTGGAATCAAACGATAGGTTTTTTCAGAACGTTATTCATTATATAATACGCTTTTATAAGTGTCAACACTTTTTTAACATTAATTTAATGTTTGTCATCTTACTTTAACACATTAAATTAGCGACGTATTTTAGAATACTACACAACTCGTTCCATGTCAAACAATTTTTTTCTCTTAAAACATTTAAAGAACTTCTTGTTTTGACGACTTTTTCATTATAATAAGGTGGTCCATTTTTGTCAACAAAATTTTTATAAAAAACAAAAATAGCATTCAATCATTGTGATGATTAACATAAGTACTGTTAATCAATGGTTTGAAATGATTGAATGCCTGTGTAATTTAAATCTCAAACTGCATAAATCTTTATCCTATGACAATACAGGACTCTGAAATTTTTAGTCTACAGATTACATGAATTGCCTTTAGTCTCTCTGTTCATACGTTATCTGCGTTGACGTAATAATTTTAAACGACCTCCACATTTTCCACATCGCATTTTTTCGATATTTACACTTCTTATCCGTTGAAATTTGGTCTGGCATGAAAGACATTGATATTCATACTTAACTCTAGATTGATAGCTTTCTATTGGTTGACAAAAACGAGGTGCCTTGACCTTTTCAGCTAATAATTTAAAATCTCAATCTTTATGTTGATAGCCTTTTCCTTCAATGTGCAAAAAATAATGGCATAATTCATGTTTAATAATATCTATTAAGGCTTGCTTGCCATATGTTTCATATTGCTTCGGATTAATTTCAATATGATGCGACTCTAACATATATCTGCCACCCGTTGTTCTGAGTCGTTTATTAAAGAACACTCGATGTTGAAATGGCTGATTAAAATCATTCATTGCAATACTTTCTGTTAATTTTTGTAGCTCTTGATTATTCATTAGGATTAATCATAGTCAATGCAACTTTTCCTTTTTGTTGATCAATTTGTTCTATCCAAACTTCAACAATATCTCCTACACTAACGATGTCCATTGGGTGTTTTACAAACTTTTTGGCTAATTTTGAAATATGAACTAACCCATCTTGTTTCACACCAATATCTACAAAAGCGCCAAAGTCGACAACATTTCGAACTGTCCCATTCAGTTTCATCCCTTTTGATAAGTCTTCAATAGATAAAACGTCCGATTTGAGTTCTGGTGTCTCAAAATCATCCCTTGGATCACGATGTGGCGCAATTAATGACTTAATAATATCTTCTAAAGTTGGAACACCAATATTTAAAGCATTGGCTTGCGTTGCAATACCAACTTGCTTTAATTTTTCTATTGCTTTGGCACTGCCAATTTCTGATATTTCTAAACCGACTAATTCTAACAACTGGTAGGTCGCAGGATAACTTTCAGGATGTATTGCTGTATTATCAAGTGGTTCTTTGCCTTCGACGATTCGTAAAAAGCCGATACTTTGTTCAAATGTTTTGGCACCTAAACGTTTGACTTTATTCAATTGTTTATGATGTGTTATTGCACCGTTTTCTTCTCTATATGCAACAATATTCTCAGCAATTTGTCGAGATAAACCTGACACGTGCTGTAACAACGTACTTGACGCTGTATTAACATCAACACCGACTTGGTTTACGGCCGTTTCAACCACAAAATCTAAAGCGCCACCTAACGCTTTTTGATTTACATCATGCTGATATTGTCCAACGCCAATAGATTTTGGATCAATTTTTACAAGCTCACTTAAAGGATCTTGAACACGTCTCGCAATGGACACAGCACTTCTTTCTTCTACTTGAAAGTCCGGAAATTCCGCTCTTGCAATGTCTGATGCAGAGTAAACAGAAGCCCCCGCTTCATTGACGATAATATATTTCAAGTCAAGTTGATTTTCTTGAATCATATTCGCAACAAATTGTTCTGTTTCTCTACTTGCTGTACCATTACCTATTGCTACCAAGTCAATATGGAATGCTTTCACTATTTCTAAAAATGTGCGCTCAGCTTCTTTGATTTTCGAAACTGGAGGGTGTGGATATATCACCGATTTTTCTATGAAAGTGCCATAAGGATTTACCACTGCTAATTTACAACCCGTTCTAAAAGCTGGGTCTACCCCTAAAATTTGTTTATTCTTTAATGGCGGTTGTAGTAACAGACTTTTTAGATTTTCACTAAATAAGTGAATCGCTTGGGTTTCGGCACGCTCAGTTAAATCGCCTCGAATTTCTCTTTCAATTGAAGGAAATATTAAACGTTTCATTGCGTCATCAATTGCGTTTTCAACGTAAGCTGTTAAATCATTTTGCGCTTTAAGTTCTAACTTTTTAATATTTTGCGTAAGCTCTAAAAGGTTGGCTTCAATTTTAATTTGTAAAACTTTTTCTGATTCACCACGATTCATCGCTAATATACGATGATTTGCGACTTTGCGTAGTGGCTCTTGATAATCGTAATACATTTCAAATGTCGCTTTTTCATCTTCCGCATTTTTCTTTTTCTGCGAAGTAATATTCGCTGTTTTTAGCGTTTGACTTAAAATTTGTTTTCGATATTGCGGATGATCTGCTATTTTCTCAGCGATAATGTCTTGTGCACCTTGCAATGCATCTTCAACTGAAGATACTTCATCATTGATAAATTCAGATGCTTTTTCCTCAATATTCGCATTTTGTTGTTGTAGATATAGCCACTCTGCTAAAGGTTCTAACCCTTTTCTTTTAGCTTCTGTAGCACGTGTCTTTTTCTTTTGTTTGAAGGGTCGATATAAATCTTCGACACGCTGCAATTTTGTTTGCTTTTGGATTTCATTTTTTAGCTCAGCTGTTAATAAGCCCTGTTGCTCTATATTATGGATGACTTCATCTTTTCTTTTTTGAAGATTTTCCATATATTGATATTCATCGGCTATTTGTTTAATTTCAACTTCATCTAGGCCACCGGTTACTTCCTTTCGGTAACGCGCGATAAAAGGTACTGTGTTTTTCTCCTCTAACAACTGCAATACAGCGTTAATATGTTTGATTGGAAATTGATATTTATTATGTATGTCTTGAACAAAATGATTGGTCAAGTTAAATCCCCACTTTCTCGTTTCTCATTCTTCATTATTGTAACATTCACATTTAAAAGTTGATAGTTTAATCCAAAGCACTCAAAATAGATGCTTCTTGTAAAAAATAATCGCTATTTTTAATTTTTAAAAAAAGTAAAAAAGGCTAGGATATCAATCCCAAAATAAATAGAGCCTGGGACATAAATACCAAAATAAATAGCTCGAAGATGATTTTGATAAAAATCGTCTTCGAGCTTCCTTTATTGAGACAATTTTGTCTCAGGCTCTTCCTTTTTACGATATGACTTCGTTTTTACACGTCATCATTTACTTTTATAGTTAAAAAATGTTAATCTATCAGATTTATTTTTTTGCTGCTTCTTGCAATTTTTTTATAGCGGTTCTTTGTAAACGTGATACATGCATTTGGCTTAAACCGATACGCTCTCCAGTTTCTTTTTGACTCAATCCATCTATAAAAGTACACTGGATAATTTCTCGCTCACGATCAGATAAAATAGGTAAAATCCGTTCAAGTATCATACGTTTTTCAGTTAAGTCGAAATTTTCATCTTGTTGTCCCATAATATCTAATAATGTAACCGTTGAACCGTCTTTATCCGCTTCGATGGAATGATCCACACTCAGTGCATTATAACTCTGACCCATTTCCATCGCTTCAAGAACGTCCTCTTCTGAAACTTCAAGTCTATCAGCGATTTCACTGATTGAAGGTGATCGTTCTAATTCGTTCGTTAATTCATCGCTGACCTTTTTAATCCTCGGTCCTATTTCTTTTATTCTACGTGGGACATGGACACTCCATGTTTTATCACGTAAATATCGCTTAATTTCACCTATAACAGTCGGAACCAAGAAAGCTTCGAATTTTCTATCAAAAGATAAATCAAATCGATTAATCGCGCCTATAAGTCCAACCATACCCACTTGCACTAAATCTTCATGATGCGATTGGCCTTTTGAGTATTTATAGGCTAAGGATTCAATTAACTTTTCGTAGTGTTTAACGAGCTTTTCTTGCGCCTCTTCGTCATGATGCTCTTGATGTGCTTGAATCCATTGGTTGATTTGTTCAGGTGAAACAGCGTTAGCTGATTTCGACTCTTTCGCCATTATTTCGCACCTGCTCTTTTCTAATATACTTAATCATACTAATCGTAACACCAGTTTCTTTATCAACTGTCACTTCATCCATCAACGATTCGATTAAGAATAAACCTAAGCCACCTTCTCTTAAAAAGTCAATATTTTCATTTTCTTGGTAAGGGCCTAGATTTTGTTTAGTCTCTTGGTAGTTAAAGCTATCACCTTGATCAGAAACAATGATTTTAATACGATCTGGTTCAAGTTCAAAACCAACATTGATGTAGCCTTTTTCTTCTTTGCCTTTGTATGCATGTTTCACTGCATTCGTCACAGCTTCACTTACAGCAATCTTTGCGTCTTCAATATCATCATAAGTCGCACCTGCACGTGTAAAAACTCCAGAAAGTGTTAAACGAATTAAACTCACATATTCAGCTGAAGCAGGAAGTCTCATTTCAATGAAATCATTTGCATGTGTCATTTTATTCGACCTCCGTTCCTTCGTTGACATGCATTAAATCATCAAGACCTGTAATTTCAAATAATCGTTTAATCCTATCATTCACACCTAAAATATATAATTCTTTTTCATGTTGATTTAAAGCTTTTAAAGTCCCGACAAATAAACCTAGTCCAGTTGAATCCATGTAGGTCAAATTTTCTAAGTTTACATAAATATCGTGTGTCCCTGCTTGTCGAATGGGCACCAACACTTTTTCTAACTCTGACACAGTTGCAACGTCAAGTTCACCAGCTACTGAAATATCATAATGCGTCTTGTGTTCTTGCGTTTCTATATTAAGGTTCATTATTGATTACACTCCTACGTTTATTCTCTACTTAACTTTCTTACCCATTTCTAATCAATTGTAATCTTACTATCTTATTTAATGTACGCGCTTAATAATAAGTATTGTAAGATCATCACGTTTACCAGACTTTTGTACTCTTAAAAGCTCTTCGTATAAAAGTTGCACAATATCTTGTGGATGCAATGATTTATATTCAAGGATAAAATCAAGGATATTTTGTGTATTGATGAAATGTCCATCCTCTTTGCGTATTTCAGTCACACCGTCTGTGAAAATAATAATCATATCATCAATTTCAATCGCTATCTCTTGCTGTTGATAACGAACGTGAGGGCTTACACCTAAAACGCGGCCCCGTACTGTAATTTCTTCAAATTCATTGGTTTTTGCTCTAAAAATATACCCCGGCTCATGTCCAGCAGAGCTACAGTAAAGCACATGGTTTAAATCTTCGTATAAACCATAAAACATTGTGACAAACATGTTCTGATTAATATTTTTTTCAACTACACGATTTAAGCGCTTCAAACCATCATTAGGCAATTGAGAGTGGCCATAAGAATCCATACCAAATTTAATCATACTCATTGCCAATGCTGCCGGGATGCCTTTACCTATGACATCAGCAACAGCAAAACTCATCGTACCATCTTTATGATCAATCAAGTTAAAATAGTCGCCGCTCACATGTTGTGCTGCAACTGAAATGACACCAATTTGAATGCTATCAAATTGAGGGATGTTTGTTTTTAACATCGTTTGTTGTAATCTTGAAGCTACATCTAACTCTTTGTCATGAACTTCAACTTTGTTAACTAAATTTTTATAATCTTGATAATTATAGCCGAAGCTTTCAACGACTGTCTTTAAAACGTCTAAGCTCTCAATCATCTCTGATTGACTTAATGAATTGTTTTTAAAAAACTGTTTATGTATACACACAAAATCTTCAGGTACTAATGCATCGTCTCGTAAATCCTTCGAAAATGATTGCGCTTGTTTCAATACTTTTTCTCTATTTTCGTGCTTTAAAAATTGACGCACGAGTTCGAAATAGCGCAATTTGCTTTCTTCCGACATTAGACGTCCCCCTTCACTTTATAAAAGCTAAAAGGCTTTAGGAGAGTTGTCCTAAAGCCTATTTATGATGATTCATGTTCAGTCCTAAACTAATACCAAGTGCGTAATTAACTTCTTTCATCTTTTCTTCAGATAAAAATGTTAATTTCTCTTTAAGTCTCTTCTTATCGACCGTTCGAATTTGTTCTAATAAGATGACAGAATCTTTGTCGAGCTTATATTTATTTTTTTCTATTTCTACATGCGTTGGTATTTTAGCTTTATTAATCCGACCAGTAATTGCTGCGACAATAACAGTTGGACTGTATTTATTTCCAGTGTCATTCTGAATAATAACTACGGGCCTTACTCCCCCCTGTTCAGAGCCCTGTACTGGTGATAAATCTGCTAAGTAAACGTCCCCGCGCTTCATTTAGTCATCCTTATAATCTGATAACAAGTGTGATTCATTACAATCACAGGCTTCACATTCAACTGAATATGCTTCAGTTGCTAGGGAGAGATTCAAATCTGCCATTTGAACATAGCCTTCTTTTAAAGATTGTTCTAAATTTTTAAATCTTGTTTGATTGAATGCTGACATAAATAGGACCTCCATATCAATACAACACATTAAAAAATTCTCTGATTACTGATTATAATATCAAAAATCAGTCGGAAGTACCATACTATTTTAATAATTCGTTCGAGATTTCGGTCATTTCTTTTGTCACATATTGACGCGCGATACGTCTGCCTAAATTACAAAGGACTTCATAATTAATTGTTTGCTGTTGTGCTGCTAAAGCTTCAACAGATTGTGATGTGTCTGCCTGGTTATCAATTAAAATCACTTCATCACCGAGCTGTGTATGTCCGGGCACACGAATTGCTGTCTGATCCATGCTTACACGTCCAACCACTTCACATTGGAAAGCACCTAAACGCACATGTGCATGTTGCATTGAACGTAAATAACCATCTGCATACCCAATAGGAAGTAAAGCAACATGCATATCTTCTGGGGCCTTAAATGTATGACCATAGCCGATACCTTCACCTTTACGGACATGTTTAACTTGCATCACTTGTGACACTAACTTTGCTGAAGGCTTCAGCTTAGCTGTTGCCTTTTCTTCTATGAAAGTTGAAGGATAATAACCGTACAAAGCGATACCAGCTCTAAAGGCATTACATAATGCAGGATCAAAACGTAATGCACCAGCAGAGTTTTGTATATGAATATACGGTGGATGGTCAGTGCTTTCAATCATTTCTTCAAAACGTGTATATTGTTGTTGCGCGGAATCATCATCCTCATCTGCCGAATGAAAATGCGAAAAAGCTCCTTCAAACACCAATAAATCATGTGCTTCTATCATTGCTTTCACTTCATGATACGTTTCTATATCTTTAATCCCTAATCGATTCATTCCAGTATCCAATTTAATGTGCATCCATAAAGATTTATCTGTATCACTATCGATATATGAAATTGCCGCTTCTAACCATGATTTTGAAGGAACGGCTACCGCAACACGATGTTGAATCGCTTTGTTAATTGCATCAGGTGGTATGCTTGATAAAATTAAAATCTTCTCTTTAATACCATGCATTCGTAGCTCTATCGCCTCATCTAACGTTGCTACACAAAAGAACTCTGCCCCTAATTGACTAAGATGCTGAGCAATTTGTATACTGCCTAAACCATAAGCATTTGCTTTAACAACAGGCATCAATGTTTTATTCGGTTGCAGTTTTGTTAATGCATAATAATTTTCTGTAATTGCATCTAAATCTATTTTCAATGTGGTGGTACGATAATACTTTTCTGACATTCAAGTCACCTTCCTCAATTATTAAAGCGCATTCCGCTATGTTCCTATTCATCTTTTTCTAAAATCACTTGACTCACGGCATACTGTTCTGTGTGCGTAATGGATACATGGACTTTAAACCCTTCATATTGTATCGTAGGTTTCCCCATTTCATCATTTTCACAATGAACATCCTGAAATGACACGCTTTCCCCTATACCTGTGCCTAATGCTTTGCTAAAAGCTTCTTTTACAGCAAAACGTCCAGCTAAAAACTCAAGCCGCCTTCTTTCTGATTGGATATTGTTGAAAGTTTCTCGCTCCCCAGAGGTTAAAACTCTATCTGGAAAACGGCTTTGGCGACTTAGTATTTTACGCATCCGTGACATTTCAACTAAATCTATTCCTATTCCAAATATCATGAAATCTCTTCATCTCCATCATTCATCTGATTCGACGTCGCATTCTGAGGAAGATCAAGGTCATTTTGACTTTCCTGTTTTATAAATTCCATTATTTTTAATGCGACTTGCTTATCAATATAAGATACTTGGTGATTTCCGCCTGCAGTAGAAAGCGTTAATGTTGCGAGATGGAATTTCCTCATAATCCATCCTTCATTTAAATCCACATTTTGAATTCTAAAGAGAGGAATCGTATCTTGCCTGATAAATATAAACCCTTCTCTCACTGTAATTAGATCTTTTGTATAGTGATATCCAAATATTCGATATTGATAAATAGGATTTAACCATACATATATAATAAGGTACAACAGCCATATTACAGCAATCAAACCACTTAAAACAAGCATCCATTTATTCCACTCTAAATAAAAAGCTGCCACAAGACTCGCAATGAGTACCATCAAGATGATTGTAGCAACTATCACTGCTACAACTCGCATTGCTTTAGGACCCTGCTTACTCATTTTTTCCATGATACGCTGTTGCACCTCCTAAATACCATTGATTATAAGCCTTCGCTTTATCTTTATCTTCAAAATTTAATCCAACTTTTTTATTGATTGAGCCACTTGCTAAAATAAATCGAAAATGTGTCAGGCTTGCTCGTCGCATAAAAGGATGTGCACTTTCTTGATAACCTAAAACTTTGTCTTTTTTAAAGTAAGTCGTTTTAAATCCAAATCCTGTTACTTTACATACCGACGCCTCATCTTTACTGAAGTATGCGCCAGAATAAAGTGTCGCAATCCAACTGTGTAATACGAAATAAGCAATGATAATGACAGTCGGTATCCAAATCCATGTCCATAAATAATCATTAAGCGCCCATACGATAGCTATAAGAATGAGCGAAATTATCCATAAACGTCTATGAAACCCACGCCACGGCATCCCTTTTTCAACTTGATGAAAAGCCATATCCGGAACTAATGATGAAATTAACGTTTGTGCTTCTTTTTGTTTGATAAATGGTAACACCGTGATGCGACCAGTGATCGTATCGTCTTCTGTATCCGAATCCATGTCACTTGTAATAATAAATGCATATTCCGTATAACCAAGCATGTGTCTAATAAATGACTTTTCTTCTTCAATCGCTTGAATTCTTGAAATTGGAAGGGTCATAGTTTTTACATTAAACAAACCATATTTAACTTTTAAGAAATCGCCATTGCGAATAAGGGTGAATTGATAAAATCGAATCATATTCATCAACACACCGGCAATATAGGCAATGAATAAAATCGCAAAAATAACGATAAACGTGGCAATTGTAATATGTGATACAAAACCGTTGACTTGAGAAAAGATTTTATCCCAAGGAATCACATCGGAGAGCGCTGACAGTATTGGTAATATCGTAAGTAATGCGACAAAAAGCGCCCCACTCGTCATACTCATGAATAATAAATTTTTCAATGATAATTGATAAACGTGTATATCTTCATGTTGGGCATTGTTAGCAGTCGTATCCTCAAGTTGAATATGTTCATTCACTGTTTCAACTGTTTCAGTTTTTTCAATTTCGCGCTTCGTTTTTTCTATTTCTTGTTGAATCCAAACGCTTTGTTGCTTTGTGACCATGTCTAAGGTTATGCCATCGCTAGGTGTTTTAATCGTAAGTTTTACGCCCCCTACAAGTTGATGGACAATATTTTGAGTGATATCAACAGATTGTATACGCTTAATATTCAATTCTTTACGTTCTAAATTAAAAAGACCGCTTGTAAGTACAAAATATTCATTCTCTATCCAATAACGAGTACGAAAAATTTCAACAGAACGTCTTAAAAAACTCAATACAAACAAAATTGTAAGAATTCCAGGCCACACATAGTTTTTTAAATCTGTAAAATCAAATGAATCTAATTGAAATATAAGAAAGACAACAATCAATATAAAATTATCTTTAATTGCCGTAATCAATGACAATATATATGAAATCGGATGCAATTTTTGCGGACTATACATCTGCATCACCACCTTTAAGTCGGTTGACACAATAGACTTCAATACGTTTCGCATCTTCACCGAGAACGAGAGGAAGTTGGATACTATGACCCGCGGTAGTACAATGCAACTGTTGCAATTGATAATGCCTTTGTAACGGTCCATTTTCACGCGAAATACTTTGAATCCGCTCTATTTGAATGACTTCATATTTTCTAAACCACCATCGTTTTTGAATTTCAATATGATGCGCTGTTAAGCGATATGTATAATAGCGATAATAAATAAACGGCTTTACTATAAAATAGATAAGCGCCATGACTGCTACTACGGCAAAGAGGTATATCATATTCATCCATAAGTCATAATATAACCATAGCCAACTCGCAACGCCAATCAAGACGATTACGACGCAACATTGTATGACACTTAATATTTTCATATATGTCAATGCCACCTTTGGGGGGTGAAGAAATTCAAATTCCATAATGATTTAACACTCCTCAATAAATTTAGCATCATTATATCACAAATCTTTATGTAGGCTGAATGCATTCCAATGCCTTTTCAAGTGCATTTTACTTTTTGAACATGATTAAAAGAGGCCAAACAATGCCTAACAGATGCGTTATAGACACCACTCATCAGTGTCTGCTTCAACGCTTCTGTATACCTGATTGTCTAACCTCTTTAAAATTAATGGTCATCATCACAACACAATGACGTACTTTAACTAATAGTCATATTGTACGGATTGTTTATAATAAAGTTGCCTATTTTTGATGATCTGCAAAAGTGCGGCCCTTCTTCACTTTCGTTTCTCTTTTATGTTTAAAGTTACCTTTTTTGTTGTTATTATTTTGTTTAAAATTGCGGTTTGATTTAGAGTGACGCTTATTATTGCCTACTTTACGATTTCCTTTTGGTGAACGATTTTTACGTGCTAAAGGTTTTTCAAATGTAAGTTGTACTTCAACTTCATCATTTGATTCAACAAGTTCTTGTAATAATGCTGTGACAAGTTCTGTTTGATCGTAAGTTTCTAATAATTGTTTCGCAATATTTTCTACACGTGGTTCTTTATCAGCTTCCATCCAATTTTGAACCTTACTCTTAATTTCATCTTCACGAGCTTTTAAAACTTCTTTACGATGTGGCGGTCTTAATGCGCGCATTTGACGACGATTCGTTTGCTCGATTTGACGGATATAATCCATTTCAATTGGGTTAACAAAAGTAACAGCGATACCATGTTTACCTGCACGTCCTGTACGACCAATACGGTGTGTATAGCTTTCAGTATCTTGAGGGATATCAAAGTTATAAACGTGGCTTACACCTGAAATATCAAGTCCTCTCGCCGCCACATCTGTAGCTACTAAAATATCGATTTGATCATTTTTAAATTTTTTCAAAACTTCAAGACGTTTCGCCTGTGTAATATCACCGTGTAAACCTTCTGCTTTATAACCTTTAGATAATAATGCACTTGTTAACTCATCTACACGACGTTTTGTACGTCCAAATACAATAGCTAATTCAGGTTGATGAACGTCTAAGAAGTTCGTAAACGTATCAAATTTCTCTAATTCTTTCACAATTGTATAATACTCATCAATTTGTGGATCAGAAATTTCATTGTTCATCGTTTTAATAATTCTTGGTGACTTCATGAATTTTTGAACCAATTCTTGTATTGCCTTTGGCATTGTTGCTGAGAACAACATTGTCTGACGGTTTTCAGATGGTAATTTATCCATAATATAACGCATATCGTCGATGAAGCCCATATTCATCATTTCATCCGCTTCATCCAAAATTAATGTTTCGATAGATTGCGTTTTTAAAGTACGACGATTAAGGTGATCAATCACACGCCCTGGTGTACCTACAACGATTTGTGGTCCACGTTTTAAAGATTTAATTTGACGATCAATTGGCATACCGCCAAAAACAGTGACAACTTGAACTTTTTGCCCACGACTAAATTCTCTCAATTGTTCAGCCACTTGCATCGCTAATTCACGTGTCGGTGCTAAGATTAAAGCACGCACACCTTCTTTTCCAATTACTTTTTCAATAAGTGGAATACCAAACGCACCTGTTTTTCCTGTTCCAGTTTGCGCTTGTCCTAATATATCGATGTTTTCGAGTGCATATGGGATACTATCTTTTTGGATGGGTGTCGGCTCTGTAAAACCCATTGCCTCGAGGGTTTCAGCTGTACGTTCTGAAACACCTAAATTTGTAAAATTTTGCAAAGTAATTCTCCTTTTTTGAATCATAATTCTCATATATTTTTGTCAAATAAGTTTAATCTAACTTCTACATATTACCATCTTAGCCACAATACCGCAATAAACGAAAAATCAATATCATTTAAATTCTTATACATTTTCTAAGGATTTAAATGATATTGCTAACAACTAAAATGAGACTGATATTAAACTTTTTAGGTTACGCCTTTACAAGCGCCTCGACCACTTCTTCTAGACGCATGCCTCTTGATGCTTTAACAAGAACAACGTCACCTTGATCTACAATAGAAGTCAAATAACGAATCATCTTCTCTTTTGTATCAAAATGAATCGCTTCGTCCACATGATGTTTTCCTTTTTCATGAATTTCCATTGCCGCCTCACCAAACGTATACAGACCATTAATCCCTTTACCGTCCAAATATTGACCGATACTTGCGTGCATGATTTTAGATTGTGCCCCTAGCTCTAAAACATCACCTAAAATTAATATTTTATTACCTTCTAAAAGTGTCAATGTTTCAATGGCAGCTTTCATACTTGTAGGGCTTGCATTATACGCATCATTGATAATCAATGCACCATTTTTAGCTTTAAATTTTTGCATACGCATGTCAGTCAACTGTAATTGATTGAGTTGTTGTTGGATTTCATCGTGTTGAATATTTAAAGCACGTGCAACCGTAATCGCAATGGCTGCATTTCGCATATTGTGTTCGCCTAACACTGGGATTGAGTATTGTTCATTGTCATTTAATTTAAATACAATTCCTTCATCATGATGCGAAACAATTTCACATTGTACATCATTGGAAGCATTTCGCCCAATGCTGATGACTTTAGCTGATTCTAAAGTGTCAACATGAGGTTGCAATAAAGGCTCGTCCCCATCATATATGAAGTAGCCTCCTGGTTTTAAACCTTTAACGATTTCAAACTTAGCTTTTGCGATGCCTTCACGTGAACCCAAATCTTGCAGATGTGACTCACCAATGTTCGTTATAATCGCAAAATCCGGTTGTGCAATTGTAGATAACAATTCAATTTCGTGAAAACCAGACATTCCCATTTCTAAAATCGAAATTTCTGTATCTTTATTTAGATTTAAAATTGTTAACGGCATACCGATTTCATTATTGTAATTGCCCTGTGTCTTTTGTACACGGTAATGTCCGGCTAAGACATTTTCAATCATATCTTTCGTTGTCGTTTTACCGTTAGAACCAGTAACAGCAATAACAGTTGGAGATACATATTGAAGATAAGCTTTTGCTAATTGTTGTAACGCCACTAGCGTATCCGAAACTACAATCACCGGACCCGCTTGTGGGAATTCAACTGAACTTTGCGCTTCAAAGAAAGTTGCCCCAGCCCCGTCGCGCAATGCTTGCTCAGCATATTGGTGACCATCCACATTTTCACCTTTGAAAGGAATAAAGAGCTGACCTTTTTCAATCTTTCTAGAATCAATAGTGACGCCTTTAATCTCTACATCTAAATATTGTGAATCAATTTTACAATCTATCCATTCAGCAATTTGTTTTAACGTGATATTAATCATTGTCCAAAACTCCTAGTCAATGCGATGTTTATTTTTTTGTTTATCTGCATATCGCTCTTTTGCTAAATCTATTAACTTAGTAATTAATTCCGAATAAGAAACGCCCATGTTTTCCCACAGTTTTGGATACATACTATAAGCTGTAAAACCTGGCATCGCATTCGTTTCATTAATAAATATTTGATTATCTTCTGTAACAAAGAAATCAGCGCGTAATAATCCAGAACAGTCGGTCGCTTTAAAAGCTTCCACCGCCATATTGCGTAAAGTCATTTGTACTTCTTGGTCTAGCTCTGCAGGGATCGCTAACTTCACTTTTCCATCTTTATATTTTGACTTGTAATCATAAAATGCAACATCTTTCACGACTTCACCTGGCCATGTTGTCTCTGGATAGTCATTTCCAAGCACAGCCACTTCAATCTCACGCGCATTCACACCTTGTTCGATTACTAGTTTACGGTCAAATTGAAATGCTTCCTCTATCCCTTGAATTAAAGCTGCTTCATCTTCACATTTACTAATTCCGACACTTGAACCTAAATTTGCTGGTTTAACAAATACAGGGAACTCTAATTTATCGTGGACTAACTTAAGAATGTTTTTACGGTACTTTTCGTATTCACTTCGTAAAAAACTTACATATGGGAGTTGTGGTAAACCGCGATGTGCAAATAATTGTTTCATAACGAGTTTATCCATTGAGCTAGATGCAGCCAATACACCATTGCCTACATAAGGAAGATCTAACACTTCAAATAATCCCTGAATCGTACCATCTTCACCATTAGGCCCATGTAAGAGTGGAAATACAGCGTCATAACGGCCACCTTGGCTGCTATCTGTTAACATCGTAGAAATATCTCCTTCTACGTTATTCGCCATTTTTAATTCATCCGTACTTGTAATTTCTTCGGTAATGTTTTCTGTTTTCTTCCATTTACCTTCATTAGTAATATAAATAATATCAATGTGGTAACGTTCTTTATCTATCGCATTTAATACGTTTTGCGCTGTTAAAATAGACACATCATGTTCAGCACTTTTACCACCATAAATGATACATAAAGCTTCCTTTGACATAAACCCGCCTCCATATATTTCGTCTAATCTACATTTTACCATGACAAACATTTGTATTGCATTTATTTTTCGGCATTATTAGCAATTTGATTACAACTTATGTAAAATCGGTATATAATGAAAATAAAAGAAATAATGTGTAAAGGAGATTGACATGGTATCTTCTCGACAACAAACGCAAAAGTCATTTTTGCGACGGTTAGACTGGCAGTTAATTACGCTTATTACTGTCCTTTTTGTAATTAGTATTATGACGATTCATTCAGCAATGGGGGGCGGCCAATATAGCTTAGATTTTGGTTTAAGGCAAATTTTTTATTACATACTTGGTGCAATCATTGCTTTTATAATTATGTTATTTTCACCTAAAAAAATACGAAAATATACTTATATCATTTACTTTATATTTATTGTTCTATTATTAGGATTAATCATTTTACCTGAATCTGCAATAACACCTGTGATTAACGGTGCTAAAAGTTGGTATCGCTTCGGCCCTATTAGCATTCAACCTTCAGAATTCATGAAAATCGTACTGATTTTAGCCATCTCAAAAGTTGTTGCCCAACACAATCGCTTCACTTTCAATAAATCTTTCGAAACGGACTTAATGTTATTATTTAAGATTGCTTTTGTGAGTATCATTCCAATGGCCCTTATTCTGTTACAAAACGATTTAGGAACAACACTCGTGATACTTGCGATTATCGCTGGTATTGTGATTGTAAGCGGTGTGACTTGGAAAATTTTAGCACCTCTATTTGGTACAGTCATTATAATTGGATTCGCCTTAATTTTATCCATTATTTATAAGCCAAGTTTAATTGAAAATGTGGCTGGTATTAAAACATATCAATTAGGCCGTATAAATTCATGGTTGGATCCGTATTCCTACAGTTCGGGGGATGGATTTCACTTAACGGAATCTTTAAAAGCCATTGGATCAGGTCAATTAATAGGAAAAGGTTTGAATAACGGAGAAGTCTACATTCCAGAAAATCATACAGACTTTATTTTTTCAGTAATTGGTGAGGAATTTGGCTTTATCGGGGCTGTCGTTCTTTTAGGTATCTTTTTACTATTGTTGATTCATTTACTACGCATGGCGACGAATGCTGATGATTTATTTAATAAGTCTTTTATCGTTGGTTATGCAAGTTTATTATTATTCCATATCGTTCAAAACATAGGTATGACGATTCAATTATTACCTATTACAGGTATTCCGTTACCCTTTATAAGTTATGGAGGAAGTTCGTTGTGGAGTTTGATGACAGGGATAGGTGTAATTTTAAGTATTCATTATCATACGCCTAAAAAATATGATGAAAATCTCAATACGACGAAAACTGCGAGCCCTTCCCACAATTGATTCACAATTCATAAACACATATAGAAAAAACACTTAGATGTCATCGAGCTTGTACATCTAAGTGTTTTCTTATTTAATACGATTAATATTTTCAGTTGCAGGTTTGGGATTAGGTAGCGTACGCATAATATCAAATCGGGATTTGGTTTTCTTAACTTTGACACCGATTGAAGACAACATTTGAACTACATTTTGAAGCTTGTCATTCTTTTTTGCCATGAAATCACCCCATACTTAGCTTATCTACTACCCTTATATTACCCCAAATTTCGACATATTACTACACCAAAGTTTAAATTTACAAAAATTATTTTTTTATATTTTTTAACCGAAGTGCATTAATAACAACAGAAACAGAACTAAATGCCATTGCTGCGCCTGCAACCCACGGCGCTAAGAAGCCTGCAGCTGCAATTGGAATGCCGATTAAGTTATAACAAAATGCAAAAAAGAGGTTTTGTTTAATATTTTTTATTGTAAGGTGACTCAATTTTAATGCTTCTGCAATAGAAGCTAATTTATTTTTAACTAACGCTATATCTGCTGATTCAAGTGCAATATCTGAACCTGAACCCATAGCAACACCGATATCACTTGTCATGAGTGCAGGTGCATCATTAATGCCATCGCCCACCATCATAACACGTTTCCCCTCGCTTTGAAGGTCACGAATGACTTTGGATTTTTCATCGGGTTTGACTTCTGAAATGATACGATCAATGCCAAGCTCATGACCAATAGCACGTGCAGTTTGTTCGCTATCACCACTCAACATAATGAGCTCATGATTTTCACTTAATTGATTTAATACTGTTTGTGCGTCTTCTTTCGGTTCATCTCGCAACGCCATCAACATTGCAAGTTGATTGTCAATTGTCATACCCACAACTGTAGACCCTTGTTGCTCAAGGTCACGCACTTGTGTATATTCAGATTCCATCAACTGAACGTTTTCTGATATAAAACGAACTGAACCAATACGAATGTGTTGATTTTGTATCACACCAGAAATACCATTTCCTGCATGTGTTTGATACTGTTGCACATCCAAAGTTTGTGCATCTTTAAAATGTTGGACTAACGCTTTAGAAAGCGGATGTTCTGATTGTGCTTCCATACTTTTAATGTATGCACCTAATGATTCATCTTCCATATAATCTATCACATGAACGACTTCTGGTTCACCATGTGTTAGCGTTCCGGTTTTATCAAATACAATTGTATCAACATGTTTCGTTTGTTCTAATGATTCCGCTGTTTTAAATAAAATACCCGCTTCTGCTGCTCGACCTGAACCGACCATAATAGAAGTTGGTGTGGCTAAACCTAAAGCACACGGACAAGCAATGACGATTACAGCAATAAAGATTTCAAGAGATTCAGTAAGTTGAAATGGTGTAATCACTAAATACCAAATTAAAAATGTGACGAGCGCAATTGCGATGACTGATGGCACAAAAATATTAGAAATTTTATCCGCTAATCTTTGAATTTGCGGTTTATCATTTTGAGCATCTTCAACAACTTTAATAATTTGATTTAAAATCAAATCTTCACCCACATGTGTCACTTTTAACTTAATGAAGTTCGTTTGGTTGATTGTACTACCAATCACTTGATCCCCTACAGTTTTTTCAACTGGGATACTCTCACCCGTTAACATCGATTCATTAATCGTTGTTTCACCTTCAATAATTTCGCCATCAAGTGGAATCTGTTGTCCTGTTCTCACACGGACAATATCCCCTACTCTAATATCTTCAATAGGTAACATTTCAGTTTCACCATGGCGTTCAACTTCTGCATCTCTAACTTGTAAAGCTGCGAGCTTACTAATCGCATCACTGGCATGTCCTTTTGCTCTTTTTTCAAAATATTTACCTAATAAAATTAATGTAATTAAAATCGCACTTGTTTCAAAATAAAGTGGTGTATGGCTATGTCCATGATGGTGTGGCGTTGTGAACATCAAATAAACACTATAAAAATAAGCTGCTGAAGTTCCCATCGCTACAAGAACATCCATATTTGCACTTTTATTTGTTAATGATTTATAAGCACCTACATAAAATTGCCAACCTAAAACAAATTGAATCGGTGTCGCAAGTATCAATTGAAACCAAGGATTAAGTAATAAATCCGGCACTGGAATAAAGCTTAAAAATGAAAAATGCGCAAACATCGTATAAAGTAACGGTAAAGCCAGAACGAGCGAGACAATAAATTTATATTTCTGACGTTTAAGTTCATCATGTTTACGTTGATCTGCTTCTTTTTTAGTCTCCATTGGAAATGCTTGATAACCAATTTTCGCGACACGTTCATAGATTTCTTCTATTGAAATTTGATTAGGATCAAATGTAACTGTCCCTTTCTCCATAACTAGATTGACGCTTACTTGATCGATACCTTCCTCCCGATCTAGCACACGTTCAATCCTTGAAGAACAAGCCGCACAGGTCATGCCTGAAATTTTAAAAGTTTCTTGTGCCATATTTTCATCTCCTATACCTATACAGGGTATATTCTCCATTTAAAATGAGGGGCCATTTTTCGTTTTTTTATGAAAAATAACCCCCTAAATATTTTCCCTTAACTTTTACGAAACAACGTCATAGCCTTGATCATAAATACGTTGCTTAATATCAGCGAGTGCATCATCTTTTTTGACATCCACTTCTACTTTATTATCAGCTGGAAACGCTTCTACATGGACAACATCTGGATTTTCTTTTACTGCACCTTCAACTGCTGCTTTACAATGGGCACAACTCATCCCTTCAACTTGAATAACATGTTTACTCATTTTCATACACTCCTTTATGTGATTGGATAACAGGAAAACCTGCATCATAAATTTCTTTCTCTAAAGTGTTAAGATTAGCTGGTGTTTGATAAGTTAGTATAATAAGTTGCGCATCAAGATCGATATTAACCGCTTCAACCCCAATCATATCCAGTAATCGTTGTGTCAGTTTCTCTTTTTCCTCAAGCGTTGTTAAGTTAGAAACATGAACATGACCTGTTTCCATATTTTCACCCCATGATCGTTCTTAGTCTTTCATTAATTTTTGAAACGTAACAAGTAACTCTTCCATCGCTTCACTTTGATGACCCGAATCAATTTTATTCATAATACAACTTTTCATATGATGATCAAGGAGCCGTGTGGCAACGCTATTTAAAGCTGAACGCGTTGCTCTAATTTGTGTAAGAACATCATCACAATAGACATCTTCATCAATCATACGATTTATTGCTTTGACCTGGCCTTCGATGCGGTTCAAACGTGATTTTAAGTTACGTTTAATTTCATCTGAATGGTGTGCTTGTTCTGTCATTTCACATCCCTCAAATCTGTTTAACTTCTCTTACATCATGTATGATATACCCTATAGAGGTATATGTCAATATTTCTGTATCGCACATTATATTCTATGTTACAATGATTAAAACTTCATATAAAAGGAGATAGAAGTTATGCCTGAGATTTTCTATACATTCTTTTTTAATGATAATGTGATTATCAATTATCTGTTGGTAGGGGCATTTTTATTAAATTTAACCTTTATCTTTACTATTATCTTTATGGAAAGAAGAAGTGCAGGGTCCATATGGGCATGGATATTTGTACTCGGCTTGTTTCCATTGATAGGATTCGTCATATATTTGTTATTCGGTAGACAAATTCAACGCGAATCTATCTTTAAGTTAGAACAAAGGGATCGAATCGGCCTTGAATACATCGTAAATCAACAATTAAAGGCCATTAAAAATAACAAATTTGAGCCACATAACCCTCATATACAAAATTACAGTCGCATGATACAAATGCTCCTCTATAATAACGCCGCCTTTTATACAAAAAATAATGAAATTGAATTGTTAACAGACGGCCATCAAAAATTCGAACGTTTAAAAGAAGATATACGTCAGGCACAATCTTACATACATATTCAATATTACATCTTCCGACACGACACACTCGGTAAAAGTATTATGGCCTTATTAGAGGAAAAATTAGAACAAGGCGTCGAAGTTAAAATGTTATATGATGACATGGGGTCAAGGGGCCTTACCTTACGGGATTTTAAACGATTTAAAGAAAAAGGTGGCCATGTTGAGTCATTCTTCCCTTCTAAGTTACCTTTAATTAATTTACGTATGAATAATCGCAATCACCGAAAAATTGTAGTCATTGACGGCTTGATTGGTTATTTAGGTGGTTTTAATGTAGGAAACGAATACCTTGGATTATCCAAAAAATTTGGTTATTGGCGTGACACACATCTTCGCATTAAAGGTGAAGCGGTCCATGCCCTGCAATTACGATTTATTTTAGATTGGAACTCTCAAGCAAACCGTGACAATATGGTCTATAACGAAAAATACTTTCCTGCGCATCCTTTACCTAAAAATGGTAATATCGGTATTCAAATCGCCTCGAGTGGGCCCGATGAATTATGGGAACAAGTTAAATATGGTTATCTTAAAATGATATCTATGGCCAAAAAAGATATTTATATTCAAACCCCTTATTTCGTTCCTGATGAAGCTTTTATGGATGCATTGAAAATTGCCGCACTGGGTGGCGTCAATGTCAATATTATGATTCCAAGTAAACCCGATCATCCATTTGTTTACTGGGCAACATTTAAAAATGTGGCAAGCTTGATTGAAGCGGGGGCACGCGTTTACTTGTACGATAATGGCTTTTTACACGCGAAAACACTCACAATTGATGATGAAATTACAAGTGTCGGGACTACAAATATGGATAACCGCAGCTTCACTTTGAATTTCGAAGTCAATGCTTTCGTATATAACGAAAACTTTGCAAAAGAAGTTCGCCAAAGTTTTGAAGATGATCTTAAAGTATGTTCAGAATTAACAAAAGAACGCTACGCTCAAAGAAGCCTATGGATTAAATTTAAAGAGTCTATCAGCCAATTACTTGCCCCTATTCTCTAAAAAGAAAGGAACATCAAACAATGATGGAAGAAACACGCAATGCAACAATAAAATTTATGAAATCAAAACATGCACATGATACCACTGGTCATGACATTGCACACGTATTGCGTGTAAGACAAATGGCTTTAAAATTGGCTGATTATTATCCAGAATCTCAGCACGATATTATAGAAATAGCTGCATTACTTCATGATACAGTGGATGATAAATTGGTAGATCGTGATGCCGCTTATATTGAGCTTAAGCAATTTCTTAACGAACAAAATATCGAATTAGAAAAACAACAAGAAATTTTATATATTATTGATTATATCAGCTTTAGAAAATCTAAACTATCGGGTAGATTAAAAACAATCGAAGCACAAATTGTTCAAGATGCGGATCGTTTAGATGCGATTGGCGCTATAGGTATTGCACGCACATTCCAATATGCCGGACATTTTGGAGAACCGATGTGGACAGGAGAACTTTCTTTAGAACAAATGCGTACTTTAGAAGATATCGATAATTTGCCCCCTTCTGCAGTTAAGCATTTTTATAAAAAATTATTAAAGCTTAAAGATTTAATGAACACGCTTCCTGCCAAGAAGATAGCAGAAGAACGGCATGCTTTTTTAGAATTATATTTACAACATTTCTTTGCTGAATGGCAGATTGAAAAATAATCCTCTCATCATTCAACATATCACCAAGATGTAAAATTACTCATCAACAATAAATCACTTGAATATGAGTGAGTTGCATATATCTTCATTTTAGTTAGAGTGAGACATAGAAATCAAAACGATTTTAGTTTCACTCTTTTTTATATTCTCGAAAAAATATTTAAAAATAGAGACTACTCATCTTTGAGCAATCTCTATTTGAAATGAATATTTTTTTAATGTTGGACAGGCTAAGACTAGATTTTAAAACCAAAGAGAAGTGAAATTTCCAATAAAATGGATAAGAATAGAGACTTCAATTCTTCTCGTCAATAAATATGCAATACCAAATAAAAAGCCTGAGTATAAATAAGGTAAAAACTCGATAATGTTACTGTATTCGTGAACATAAGCAAAAAGAACGCTGCTAATAATTAGCCCGAGTAAGAGGTGCCCTTTGAATAACACTCTCAAAATAAGTCCTCTGAAAACGATCTCTTCTAAAACTGCTGGTAGTACGGCAAAAAATATTGCAAAATTTAATATTGAAATGTTTTGAATACTTTCTTCAATATGCTCTTGGTTTAAAGTGCTGCCTGTCAATAAATTTGCAAATATAATATCTAATACTTTCACAGTAAGCGTAAAAATAATGACAATTGAAATATCACGAGTTGTTAATTTTCTGAAGCTAAATAAATTGATTTTAAAGTATTTTAGTAAGTAAATCATCACAAAGAGTACAAGAAAATATATGACTGCTTTAAAAGAAAGTGTATCTAGTACTGAAGATTCGCCAATGTAAATGACAAATAAAAGTATGAAGATTGCGCCTTTAATCAATCTTTTTATTAACGGATCATTATTGACAAGGTTATCCTCACGAAACATTTGAGCTATAGTTTTCTTCATTTTATCTCCTTAAAATTATATTAATCTATACAATAATAAATTTATTTTAATCAATATACATAAAAACTTCAAAGGTGTCAAGAACCTTTGAAGTTAATATGATGACATTTTAGTGATAACGCTTATTCACTACAATGATTATTTTATTTTAATCTTCTTAACAACAATGCCCCTAGAGCAGTGAATAAAGCAGAGATTAAAAGTGGAGATTTACTTTCACTTTGACCTGTTTTTGGAAGTTCATTCATCTTCTCATGCTTGTTATTTTTTTCTTGGTGATTCTTATTGCTTAATGTATACGTCTCTGATTTAGCGACATTTTCAACTGGTGCGTTCATACGATGGTTTGAAGCTTATACATGCGCAATTGTTTGTTTCTGTACTTCCATTGGCATCTCAGGTGCTAGCTGTTGATTTTCTACATTCATTTCGCTAACAGATACATCTTTTGCATCATTATTTTGATTTTGTACGATTTGATTTGACTGAGTTTTAGGGCTAGACGCCATCATTGATGTTTGAGAAGTCTTATTGTCCATATTGCTTATATGATGTGGCGCATATTGATTGTTAATCATCTCAGGCGCTTGATCTGGTTTTGAAACTTGTTGATTTGATTTTGACGTTTGATCTTGTTGTTCTTCTTTAACCTCTTTATTCGCAATATTCGTATGACTATTTTCTTCTGTTTTATCCGTATTTACGTTTGGCATATCCGAATCTTTTGTTTCTGCTTCTTTTTCCCATGCATCCGCATGTGCATCTTCTTCTGCTTTGCCTACTTCAGCATTTGGTGTATCCCAATCTTTTGACTCTGCTTCTTT
>NZ_KE150418.1:968146-976567 GCF_000411275.1 Staphylococcus sp. HGB0015 | reverse complement strand
TCTGCTTTACCTACTTCAGCATTTGGTGTATCCCAATCTTTTGACTCTGCTTCTTTTTCCCAGGCATCCGCATGTGCATCTTCTTCCGCTTTTCCTACTTCAGCATTTGGTGTATCCCAATGTTGTTTGGCAAATTCTTCTTTTGTCATAAATTTAGCTCGGTATACTTTTGACTCAATTTTGTTATCGCGTGATACAGGACTATCCCATCCTACAAAGACACTACCTTCATCGGCAACAGGAACAGGTCCTCCAAAAAATGAATCTTTCCAAGTTTTATTGTTTCTAATTAAATAAACAAGTGCTTTATCCGTTGAAGTGTAATTATATAATGCACCAGGTCCATCTGCGATAAAAGCGATTGCTGTGTAGTGATTTTTATCATAAGGACGTGTTAATGATTTAGGATGTGGGCGTGCTGGATCTTTTTCATCTAAAGGATGGTTGATATCAGTAGGTTTATATTTTCCTATTAATACATCAGTCGTACCAAAAGCAGCTAAATATATATTATCTGATGGATATGTGTTGTCTTTAGGAAGTTCTGAACGCCATTCAATAAATTCATTATATTTGTCATTAGGTTTAGGCGTAGGGACAACCATGCCGTTATCTTTTAATTGTTTCCACGTTTGTCCGTGCTTTACATAATAAATCAGATTATTTGCAGACTTACCGTCATTTTCAAAGTGGCCGCCATTTAATGCCTTAAAGAAAATAGGTGCATAGTCGTCTCTATCTACTTGGCTAAGTTTTGCATTTACTTCATCAGATTCAATATTAGTAAAAGGACCTAACACAGGCGGTGTATTTTTATATTTTTCTAAACCAATATGCGCTCTAAATAAGCGGTCTCTTGTAATTTTTCCATCTTTTGGCAAATCATAAGACCAATATTTTAAATAGTAACCTTCTGGTACATGAACTTGTGGTAATTTGAATTTAACATCTTTCCAATCCGTTTTCTTTAAAACATAATAACCAAATGAAGGCGTATAAGTGCCATTGGGCATGATTAATTGCGCGTGTGAATTAAAATTATCGTATATTTTAAAGCTAATCGCACTAAAGCTGTTAGGATCAACAACATCTTTATTTTGTTTTAACTCTCTATGTGTCGGACTAATGAGGTTGACAGGTCCAATCATTTGAAGCTTCTCTTTTTCAGGATGCCCCTCTTGTTCTTCCTCAATTGGATGAGATTGGTGAATTTCTGCATGATGATGCTCATCATGCGCTGTGTGTGTTAAATTTTCATGATTATGGGTATGTAGGTCTTCTGTGGAAGAAGGCTTTGCATGCTCTGTTTCTGAAGGATGTGTTGAAGTAGTAGGTGCAACTTCAGGTTGAGGTATATGTTCACTCGTACTTCTTGATGGTTGATTGACAGCTTGAATGTCATCATTGTGATTCTGTTGAACGTTATCAACTTTATCTTGCGTGTCTCGATTTTCAGACTGAATGCTTTGGTCTTGCTGTTCTTTATTTTCAAGGTTCTTATTATTCTCTGAAAGTGGCTGAGCACTGTTTTGTTTGACCTCTGTTGGCTGATCATCACTTTGTTGATCTTTCGCATTGTCCGTTGTATCAGCATATGCTACGTGTGATGAAAGCAAGATTCCGCTTGAAACAAGCATTGATGTAACTATTGTTTTTTTCATGACTGTTCTCCTTTAATCGTAATGATTACGATTAATTATAGTCAATTAAATTTTAGTAGTCAATATTGTATTTTTAAAAAGATTGTAATACATATAAATTTGTGAACATTTATTTACAATTTTTTATAATGAGTGATTTTTCTACTATCCATCCTTTTTTCATTCATATAAAAAGGAAGGTAAATAAAAAAGTAGTGACTCGACTTTTAAATCGACTCACTACTTATCTTAGTCATATCTTATTTTTTCTTTTTCTTTACGACTTGAGTATTTTTCCCTGCTTTTGCATTTTTCTCGCGCTCGAATTTCTCAATTAATGGTGCAACTTCTGCTTTTGCTTTACGTCCATAGACAACGTTAGCAACATAAGTTTGAACAACAAGGAACGCAGCTGACACTGACCAATACAAACCTAGTGCAGCAGCTGAACTTAATGAAATCCAAATAATCATAATTGGAGAAATAATCATCATCATGTATCCCATTTGACGTTGCTCAGGTGGCATATTAAAGCTTGAAACATACGCTTGAATAAAGTAGAGCACACCAGCTATAATTGTAATCCAAATATCGGGCTTATCTAAATGGAACCATAAAAAGTCAGAAAACTTTGTAATTCCCCCACCTGATGGGTATTTTAAAACAAAGTATAAAGCCATGACGATAGGCATTTGTATAATGAGAGGTAAACATCCCAACATACTTGCCATAGGATTCATATTATATTTTTTATAAACTTGCATCATTTCTTGATTGGCAGCTAATTTATCTTCTTGAGTACGCGCACGTTTAACCTTTTCTTGTGCTTCTGTAATTTCAGGTTTTGCAATTTTCATTTTTTCACGCATCATATGCATGTTTTTATAGTTGGACAGCATAAAAGGTAATAAGACGAGACGGACAGCTAATACAAGAATAACAATGGCCAACCCGTAATTATCGCCTAACGAATTCCCCAACCAATGAATGAGATTGTCCATAGGCTGAACAAACGTATTATAAAAGAAACCATTTCGGTTTTCAGGCTTACTGTAATCACATCCAGCTAGAAATAAGACTACACCTAGAAGGGTCGTCAGTAACGCTTTGTTCTTCATTTTTCCACCTCTAAAGTAATATTCACATAAATGATATTTTATCATAGAAATCGTAATGGTGGAAATATATTCAAACGTAAAAATGATTTTATTTGAAATATTGCATATAACGATTCACAGAGTTTTCAATATTTCTACTATGTGTTATCGAGGAAATGGTCGCAATACCATCTGCTCCATTTTTAATAATAGATGACACATTTTCTTCAGTTATGCCACCTATAGCTACAATAGGAATATTCTCATCATATTCTCTCATTCGTCGAATCATTTCGACACCACCAGGTTTTTTGGCATCGCTTTTTGAACTCGTTTCATAAACGGGTCCAACACCAATATAATCTACATGTGTCAAATCTGATTGATCATACTCTTCGAAGTTCCCTACACTTAATCCAATAATTTTGTTTTCTAGCTTAGAATAAAATGAAGCTATTTTTTCATCATCTTGTCCTACATGAACACCATCAGCATCAATTTCTATCGCCAAATTGATATCATCATTGACGATAAAAGGCACTTTATAGGCATGACATAACTTTTGCAATTCCAACGCCTTCTTCTTTTTCTCATTTCCTGTTAAAGAAGATGGCCCCTTTTCGCGGAATTGGAACATTGTAATACCCGCCTCTAACGCTTCTTTAAGAATCGACTCAAGACTGCCCTCTTTCACATCTTGCGTTCCGGCAATGAAATAAATACGTAATTGCTTGCGGTCAAAACCCATTTTAAATCACTTCTCTCTTTTTGATCTCCAATTGGTAAGATTCAGCGGATGTTTGATTCAATGCATCAATAAAAGCGACAAGAAAAGTCCCTGGTAAATCTGCGCCCTCTCGAAGCTCAGCCTGTTCTGCAGCAATATTATAAAAAGATACTGCTTGGGTCAATTGTTCGATTGAAGGTATTTCATCTCCTAATAAAAAGCTCGCAATCACACCTCCAAGCAAACATCCTGCTCCTGTGATTTTAGTAAGGAGTGGCGTACCATTAGATAATGTAACAATACCCTCTTTTTGAATAATAACATCGACCTTGCCAGAAATAACGATAGCGGTTTGATACTTTTTATACGCTTCTTGTGCGATTGTTACAACATCGATATCATCCGCACTATCCGTACCTTTCATCGTTGTTGTCGTATCGACTAAAGTCATTATTTCAGAAGCATTACCTTTAATGACCGATACATCTACTTCCTCTAGGAAACGTTGACAAAAATCTTTTCTAAATTGAGATGCGCCCACTGCAACTGGATCAAACACAACAGGCACGCCTTTTTTATTGGCTGTTTTTGCGATTTTTAGCATGTCTTCACCGCGTTGCTTTGTCAATGTCCCAATATTAATTAATAATGCTTGCGCTACATTAAAAAAATCATCTGCTTCTTCCGGTGCTTCACTCATTGCAGGGCTTGCACCGACACTAATCAAACCGTTAGCCGTAAAGTTTTTAACAACATCATTGGTGTAACAAACAACTAAAGGATGTTGTGCTCTTAACTTTAATAAAAAATTCATATTAATCCCACCCATTGATTTTTTCATATGCAAAATGGTTCACCGGGCCACGCCCTTTTCCTATTTCAGGGGTATGTTGAATTGCTAACGAAATATATTTTTTCGCTTTAGCTACTGCATCGAAAACTGACTTTCCTTTTGCTAATTCTGCTGTAATAACTGCCGAAAAAGTACAACCTGTTCCATGTGTGTGTTGTGTTGGGAAACGTTCACTTTTAAATTCATAATGACCTTCTTTAGTAAATAAATGGTCAATCGCATCGCCTTCTAAATGGCCACCTTTAATAATGACACCTTTTGAGCCAATTTCTTGAATAAAATATTGACCGGCACGAAGAATTTTTTCTTCACTATCAATGGTCATTTCCACGATTTCTTCAGCTTCAGGAAGATTAGGTGTTGCAACATCTGCATAAGGTAATAATGATTCTTTTAAACTCTGACGTACACTTTGGTCCATTAATGAATCTCCACTTTTGGCAACCATTACGGGATCTATGACATAAGGAATATCAATCTTTTTCAAATAGTTTTCGATGACTTCCATCATTTCCGGTGTAGGTATCATACCCGTTTTTAAAGCATGCGGTTTTTCATCATTAAATACACTTTCTAATTGTTCTTCAAGCCATGCAGCATCTAAATTATGAATATGCTGAACACCTAAAGAGTTTTGCGCTACAATACTTGTAATTGCTGCCATGCCATAAACACCACAGGAATGAAAAGATTTCAAATCTGCCATTGCACCTGCGCCACCACTAGGATCCGTACCTGCAATTGTTAAAGCTATTTTTGGTTTTTCCATTTTTTACCCTCCAAATTCCCATTGTTCTAATTGATATGACATATTAAAGAAACGGCGTTCATGAATCGTACTTTGTAGAAAGTTTTGTCGTAAAGTTTTTTGAACTTGAGTAGAACTCGTTTCTGCATAATCATCTAACCATCGTTGAATGTATGACATTAAAGTGTCCATTTCTTGTGCATAAAATGCAAACCATGATTTCAATGGGTTTGAATTTGAAAAATCGTACTGTGCCATTGCACGTTTGCCAAGTTGTTGATAAACATATGGGCATGGCGCCATAGCGGCAATCGTATATGCCACATTATCAAATGCAAAAGCATTGTAATACATATGTTTAATGTAATGATCGGCAGAGGGATACCATTCACCCTCAGCGATTATCGATTGATAATCTTCACCTACAAAATCAGCTAAAATATGATGCGGTTCCACTTCTCCTGAGCTTGCAAATTGTATTTGTTCGGTCAAAAATTGTATTTCTTCTTTTGAATTGACTTTAGGTATTAACAACGCGTATATTTTCGCAAACTCATTTAAATAGCGAGCGTCTGCACGTAAATAATGCTTAACTGCTGCTTTAGGAATTTGCCCTGTAAGTAAACCTTGAATAAAATCATCATTATAAATTTGCTCAATAATTGGCTCTGCCTCTTGCATTAACTGTTCAGAAAATGTCATTTTGTATTCTCCTTTGATATGAAAAAAGACCACTAAGAAAAGCAGCCTTGATAACATACCATGGTGAATGATGTTATACCGCTACTTCCCTACGTTGGTATCAACCAAATCAGGTTCGAAGGGTCTGAATTGCCATTCATCTCAGCCATAAGGCGCCCCTAGTAGTCTTATTTATTTATACTTAATGTATCAAAAAGACTGTTTAATTTCAATTAGAGTCGACTTTTATTCTGAATATTCTATTTTAATGATTCGATTTACCAATTATTAGTATGAAACTGTTGTTCCAATATTTAATACCTTTATGTATGTATTCTTTTCATTTATAGAGCGCAGTCGATGTCTGGGCTGCGCTTTCGCTCTTCTAGCTCGCCTCAGCCCTAGTCATCTTTGCCGGGGTGGGACGACGAAATCTATAGATTTCTGTCCCACTCCCATTCAAAAATAATAGTTGGGAATGTTTTTGAAGGTAAATGAATAAGATCAGTTAAATGATTGTGTGAGGTAAATTCGATTATATTTTGTAAGGGGAAATATAATTTGAGAAGGTTGATTTTGAAAGCATAGTGGGTGATAAATCATAGATATTTAAATTTGTGTTTGGCTTGTTAGGTTTTCACATGTTGATTTCATTTGCGAGGGAATAAAGGGATAAAATTGTGTAACGAGAAGTTCCGTAGCATAACGTTTTTCATCATTATGAAAAAAACGTCTTGTTTGAATTTGTCCGCTGATTGCTACAATGATGTCTTCTTTGAAAGCTTCTTTAATTTGAATTGCCACTTCTCCATATGCTTTGCAGTTCAAAAAGTCATACATGGGTCGCTGGTTGCGACTTAAATAGTTACGTGTGACTTTGACTGTAAAAGTTATCAAGTGACTGTTTTCATTTTCATAATACTGTGGCGGACGATTAATACAACCGATTGCTTGAAATTGGTTAATTGAGCTCACCTCCTATATCCGTAATATAGTCGGTTTATCACAATAAAACAATGTTCAAAAAATTAAAAACAACCATGCAACCTCCTTTAAAAGTTCAAGCAGGTAAAGAATTTTTTTACTTTTTGAGTTATAATAAGCGATGAATCCATTTTTTCGAAAAGTTCTTTAATCTTTTAAGGGGTTGGTTGAATGAAAACATTTAAGGCTGTCCGCTTCCAAATCGTTTCTGAAAACAGTACTGTGACAGAATATGAACTGATTGATGGCGTTATTATTAATAAAGAAAATAGTGGAACAGGTTGGTTGTTGGAAATTGTCATTTCTGATGTGCATCAAGAACAAATGGAACAGTATATGGCAGAAGAAAAGTTATTAGATATTCGTGTCGTCATTACACGCCCTTCTAACGATCCTGCGTTATTTGATGCCACAATTAAACATATTACACCTTTAAAAGAGTCTATCTCTGTCGTATTTGAATGTCACATCTATACATTGCGCCAAGTGTACGCGGAAAGTTTACTTGAGCAATTAGTGAATGAAGGTCTTGAAGGTGATGAGTTAATCACAACATTTAACCGTATGATGCAATCAAAACCACGTTTAAAAGACGAACGGCAATAGTGTGAAATTAATCATTTTTGACAACAACTTTTCGTAAAAATTAAACGTATCAGAAATATTAAATTGAATAAAACATCTCAAATATATTTAAACAAGAGGAATATCGACGTTTCTTCAAATAAAAGTAGATGTCTAGGTTGTACTTGATTCAAGTTGTTCACGACCCAGACATCTACTTTTTTATATTGGACATTCATTATGCCATTATATTTAATTTTGGTTGTATATTTTTAACGGTTGGTGAAATATTCACTGACCGTTATTTTAATTTTTGATATTAAAAAAGCACAAATATCTCTATAATTGTAAGTGACCAAACCAACGATTAAGGAGATATTGTGCCTATGTGTAATGATATATCAGAAATGCTTGGAATTAAAGTCAAAAATTTAAAAATCACTCAAAATCTAGGATTAGATGTACATAAAAACGTAAAGGCATTATTATACGAAGGCCAATTGACATATCATCCCAGTGCTTGTGCGTGTTGTGGAATTAAAAATGATGCCCATTTAATTATTAAACATGGCTTTCGTAAAACGAAAGTTTATATGGGATTAATTTTTGAAAGACCTGCCTATTTAAAATTGAAGAAACAGCGCTTTTACTGTAAAGCTTGTCAACAAACCTTTACAGCTCAAACACCCTATATTCAACCCCGATGTACCATCTCAAATGAGGTCAAACGCATGATGACCCGGAAACTATCTAAAGTCATCTCTGAAAAGGATGTCGCTGAAAGTCTATGTGTATCACCTTCAACTGTCCATCGCCATTTAAAAGAGGTAAGTGATTCGGTGAAGACGCAGGCACATCATGTTTTACCGGAGCACTTAGCTTTTGACGAATTCAAATCAACGAAAGATGTCGAAGGTGCGATGAGCTTTATTTACTGTGATAGTGTAACCCATGATATCATCGATATTTTACCTGATCGTCGCAAACATAAATTAGAAGCCTATTTTTTAAAGTTCTCTAGAAAGCAACGTGAAAGAGTGAAAACCATCTCTATAGATATGTTTCCACCTTATATCGCACTCATTCAAGACTTATTTCCTCATGCGGAGATAATTATGGATCGCTTT
>NZ_KE150418.1:780177-968051 GCF_000411275.1 Staphylococcus sp. HGB0015 | reverse complement strand
GGGCAAAAGATAGACCTCAATATAATAAATTAAAGCGTTATTGGAAGTTACTATTAAAAGCGCCCTTAGATTTAGATCGAATGATATATCAGTCATACGGACTTTTTAAGTCTTGGCAGAGTCAATACAGTTTAGTTCAGTATTTATTGGAGCTTGATGAGAGGCTCAAAGAGACATATGAAACGGGGCATCGTCTTTTAAGTGCTCTGAAAGTAAACGATATCCAGCAATTACGCTTCATCTTACAGGATTCAAAAACAAAAGATATTTCACAAGGACTCAAGCGCGTCATTCAAACATTCATCAAATATTTGCCCTATATCTCAAATACGATGCGTTATCCACATTTAACGAATGGGCCAATTGAGGGCATTAATAATAAAATAAAACTGATTAAACGGGTTTCTTATGGTTATAGAAATTTCTGGAATTTTAGGAATCGAATCTTAATCATTTCCAAGGTATTTGTAAGTGAATATAAAAAACGCATTAAACAACAAAATAACGTTGCTTAATGCGTTATCGTCTCGCCAACCGACGTTGACAAAGAACCTTAATTTTTAATTAGGCATTAGGATCTTGCAATGCGAAAGTTAATTCACAACTACATGCAATTTGACCATCAACTGTTGCTTTAGCAGTCCCTTTTCCTATCGGCCCTTTAATTTTTGTGATTTCTACTTCTAAACGTAGTGTATCTCCTGGAACCACTTGCTTTTTAAAACGACATTTATCTATACCAGCAAATAAGGCTAACTTCCCTTTATTCTCCTCACTATTCAGCATAGCGACAGCACCTGTTTGTGCTAAAGCTTCTGTAATCAAGACGCCTGGCATAACTGCATATTCTGGAAAATGGCCTTGGAAAAACGGCTCATTACCTGAAACTTGTTTAATACCCACGCAACGTTGACCCGGCTCATATTCAACAACTTTATCTATCAACAAAAAAGGTTGACGGTGCGGTATAATATTTTTTATTTCATTATAATCAAAGATGGTTTCCATTAATCTTCTCCTCCAATTGTTTCAAATATATGATGCCAAAAACTCAAATCAAACATTTTAATGACGTTGTCATGGTTAATAATAAAGCCTGTCATGATTCCGACAAAAAACAAAATTACTGCGACGATTACAAAAAGAATCAATTTTGCACTGAGTGAATGCGTCAGGACTTGTAACCAGTTATTTCGCTTAGTCATTAACTCTTTCAATTTGAGCACCTAATGATTTAAGCTTTCCATGAAAATTCACATAACCACGATCAAGGTGTTTCAGTTCAGTTACTGTTGTTTCTCCATCTGCCACAAGGCCAGCTAAAATTAAAGCTGCTGCTGCACGTAAATCGGTTGCTTTGACTTGCGCACCTTGCAACTCACTTTTGCCTTCTATTTTTGCGCTACGGCCTTCAACTGATATTTTAGCATTCATACGTTTGAATTCACCTACATGCATAAATCGGTTTTCAAACACCGTTTCCGTGATGACTTTATGGCCTTCAGCTGTTAAAAGCAGTGCCATCATTTGTGACTGCATATCTGTCGGGAAACCTGGGTGAGGAAGCGTTTTAACATCTACTGGCTGTAGTTGTTCCGGAGCAGTTACACGTATACCATCCTCTTGATATTCGAGGTTTACACCCATTTCTTCCAATTTATAGACTAAACTTGTCATGTGCTCTTTAATTGCACCTTTAACCAATACGTCGCCTCTCGTAATGGCAGCAGCAATCATCAGTGTTCCTGCTTCGATACGGTCAGGAATAATTACGTGTTGGACCCCTTTCAATGATTCAACACCCTTAATAATGATGGTATCTGTGCCTGCACCTTTAACGTCGCCACCCATTTCATTAATGTAATTTGCGAGGTCGACAATTTCAGGTTCTCTTGCAACATTTTCAATGACGGTACGTCCTTTTGCCAAGGTTGCTGCCATAATCACATTTTGTGTTGCGCCTACACTTGGAAAATCAAAATGGATCTCATTTCCAACTAAACCTTGAGGTGCTTCAGCATAGATATAACCTGCTTCTTGATATATTTTGGCACCTAATGCTTCAAGACCTTTTAAGTGCTGCTCTATCGGACGGGAACCGATTGCACACCCTCCAGGTAATGCTACTTTTGCACGTCCTAATCTAGCTAATAAAGGTCCCATAACAAGGATGCTAGCTCTCATTTTACTCACATATTCATAAGGGGCTTCTTCATTTAAATCTTTAGAAGCATCGACTGTTACCGATTGCTTTTTTTCATGATATTTCACTTTAGCATTTAAAACGCTAAGCACGTTGTTAATTGTTTCGACATCACTTAAAGCAGGTACGTTAAGTAATTCACTTTTCCCTTTACTTGCTAATAATGAAGCTGTAATAATCGGTAGGACTGCATTTTTTGCCCCCTCTACCGTTACTTCACCTTTAAGCGTTTGACCGCCTTTAACAATAATTCTATCCATCTTCATTAATCCTCCACTAGTTTACAACTCTGTTCTATTTTTTTAATTGGTCACTACTTGAGCAAATACACCGGTTATTAGCTATTTAACTTATTTATTTTATTTTAAACATCATGAGTTGAATTTTTAAAATAAATATCTGATTTGCGTAGAAAAATGTAGTAAATCAATAATAAAATTACTCACGCTTGTGCCTAATAAAATTGCTGCAAAAATCATAATGACTTGTACTTGCATAGGAAATCCTTTTTTAAAAAACTGATCTAGCCTAATTGCATTTAAGCCCCAATAAGCAATACAAATACAGAACACGTGCGTTATAATATGTGCGATAGCAAATTGACCCATATAATCCATATTGTTATTTTGCTCCTTCACAATTTCATTCTCTTCATTAATTCTACATGATTTATAGTACAATTCATACTATTAGCGCCTTTTATAAACACAATTTTTCTATAATAGCATTGAAATGAAATATAATGGGCAATAATAGTTTTAGAGACTTATGATTGCTAGATTGCAGCATTGATACCATTATAAAAAGCTCGATGTGTGGATAGATACACATCGAGCTTTTGATTGTTAGCTCGTCAAAGCCAACTACTTGTATTTAGCAACTTCGATACGGTTATCAGCACGTTGCAATGCACGTTCTGCACGTTTTAAATCCGTATCTGATTGATCTCCTTCAAGATAAAAAGTTGCACGTTGTTTTGCTGATTTTGCACGCTCTAAGTCAATATCTTCTGCTGATTCAGCAGCTTGTGCTAAAATATTTACTTTTTCATGTCTAATCTCAGCAAACCCTTCTGTTACAGCGATATAATCTGCTTTGCCATCTTTAGTCACTTTGATATGACCGATTCTTAATGGTGTAACCGTCGGAATGTGACCGTACATCACACCCATCTCGCCTGCTGTTGTTTGTAAGACAACGATTTCTACGTTCTCTTCTTTATAAACAGAACCATTAGGAGTGACGATATCTAAGGTTAATGTATTCATTATCCAAGCCTCCTAATTTGTATTAAACTTCTACACCCATATCTTTTGTTTTCGCAATCACGTCATCAATGCCACCCACTAAGCGGAATGCATCTTCAGGGATATGGTCATACTTACCATCTAAAATTGCTTTGAAGTCTTGTACAGTTTGTTTAACAGGGACGTAAGATCCTTTTTGACCTGTAAATTGTTCAGCAACATGGAAGTTTTGTGATAAGAAGAATTGGATACGACGCGCACGTTCAACAGTTTTCTTATCTTCATCTGACAATTCATCCATACCTAAAATAGCAATGATATCTTGTAATTCACGGTATTTTTGTAAAGTAGATTGAACTTGTCGTGCAACATCATAGTGTTCTTGTCCAACTACAGTAGGTTCAAGTGCACGTGACGTTGAAGCTAATGGGTCCACAGCTGGGTAGATACCCATTTCACTAAGTTTACGTTCCAAGTTTGTTGTTGCATCTAAGTGCGCGAAAGCTGTTGCTGGCGCTGGGTCAGTATAGTCATCGGCTGGTACGAATACCGCTTGAATTGATGTAACAGACCCTTTGTTTGTAGATGTAATACGCTCTTGTAATTGACCCATTTCAGTCGCTAACGTTGGTTGGTAACCTACTGCTGAAGGCATACGGCCTAATAATGCTGATACTTCTGAACCTGCTTGTGTGAAACGGAAAATATTGTCGATAAACAATAATACGTCTTGTCCTTGTTCATCACGGAAATATTCAGCCATAGTTAAACCGGATAACGCAACACGCATACGTGCACCAGGTGGCTCGTTCATTTGTCCGAATACCATCGCTGTTTTAGCAATAACACCACTATCTTTCATTTCATAGTATAAGTCATTACCTTCACGTGTACGTTCACCTACACCAGCGAATACTGAAATACCACCGTGCTCTTGCGCGATATTGTTAATTAATTCTTGAATTAATACAGTTTTACCTACACCGGCACCACCAAATAATCCAATCTTACCACCTTTAATGTAAGGTGCTAATAAGTCTACAACTTTAATTCCAGTTTCTAAAATTTCTACTTCTGTAGAAAGTTCATCAAATTGAGGTGCTGAACGGTGAATCGGATCACGACGTACTGAAGCGTCAATTTCATTTTCTAAGTCAATATGTTCACCTAAAACATTGAAGACACGTCCAAGTGTAGCATCTCCTACTGGTACACTAATTGGTGCGCCAGTATCTTTTACTTCCGAACCACGTTGAACACCATCTGTAGAGTCCATTGCGATTGTACGTACAACATCGTCACCTAAATGAAGTGCGACCTCTAAAGTTAAACTCTCAGTTTCACCATCTCTTGCCACTTCAATGATAAGTGCGTTGTTAATATTTGGAATTTCATTATGTTCAAAACGCACGTCAATAACTGGCCCCATGACCTGAGTTACACGGCCTAATCCCATGTTTCTTCCTCCTTATAATCAAATTATTCTAACGCTGCTGAACCACCAACAATTTCAGTGATTTGTTGTGTAATGGCTGCTTGTCGCGCACGGTTAAATTGTAATGATAAATCATCAATCATTTCTCCTGCATTATCAGAAGCATTCTTCATCGCATTCATACGAGATGCATGTTCACTCGCTTTAGCATCAAGAATCGTACCATAAATTAAGCTCTCAATATATTGTGGTAATAAGACTTTTAATATTGCTTCTTTATCTGGTTCGAATTCATATGACGATAACGCGCCGTGCCCTAAGCTTGAATCCTCAGGAGATAATGGTAATAATTTTTTACTTCTTGGTTTATTTTCAATGACACTCATGTAATGGCTATAGTAGACATGTAATTCATCAATACGTTCTTCTGAGTATAAGTCAACAGCGCGTTTAGCTATAGCTTGAATGGCTTTAAATGAAGGCTGATCTGGAATATCAGTTAATGTATTTTCAATCTCGTATCCTCTATTTTTTAAAAATGAAGCACCGATTTGTCCTAGCACAATAATACTGTATTCGTCAGAACTTTGATGTCGTTTTTCGATATCACGAATCATATGTTTTAAAACGTTGGCACTGTATGCACCTGCAAGGCCTCGGTCACTTGTAATCACCATATAACCGACACGTTTCACTTCGCGTTCAACAAGCATAGGATGGGTGTTATTCGTATTCGCACCCGCAATCGCTGTAATCGCATCTTCCATTTTTTCCATATATGGTCGAAATGTCTTTGCGTTTTTTTCAGCCTTACGCAATTTCGAACTTGAAACCATGTTCATCGCGTTTGTAATTTGCTTCGTCTTTTTCGTTGATTTTATACGAGAATCAATTTCTTTTAATGAAGCCACTATCTCACCACCTTATCTATTTTAATGATCGATTATTCTTCTGAAACTTTGAATCCTTTTTTGAATTCCGTAATTGCTGCTTCAAATTTATCATCTGCAGGCAATCCGCCAGTTTCACGAATTTCAGTGAAGATATCGTTGGCATTTGATTTTGTCCATTCAATAATTTCACTTTCAAAGCGTGTAATATCAACCACTGGAATATCGTCTAAATAGCCACGTGTTAATGCGTAAATGATTAACACTTGATGTTCAACTGGTAATGGCTTGTTTTGATCTTGTTTAAGTACTTCAACTGTACGTTTACCACGCTCTAATTTGCGGGCTGTTGCTTCATCAAGGTCAGAACCAAACTGAGCGAATGATTCTAATTCACGATAAGAGGCTAAGTCTAAACGTAATGTACCCGCAACTTTTTTCATTGCTTTAATTTGTGCAGAACCCCCTACACGTGATACTGAAAGACCTGCGTTAATCGCTGGTCGAATACCTGAGAAGAACAAGTCTGATTGTAAGAAGATTTGACCATCTGTAATCGAGATAACGTTTGTTGGGACATAAGCAGAAATGTCACCTGCTTGTGTTTCAACGAATGGTAAGGCAGTGATTGAACCGCCACCTAAATCATCATTTAACTTCGCCGCACGTTCTAATAAACGACTGTGTAAGTAGAACACATCACCTGGATAAGCTTCACGACCTGGTGGACGACGTAATAATAATGATAACTCACGGTATGCAGCTGCTTGTTTTGTTAAATCATCATAAACGATTAAGACATGTTTACCGTTAAACATGAATTCTTCAGCCATAGATACACCTGCATATGGTGCGATGTATAACATTGGAGCTGGTTGAGCTGCAGAAGCAGAAACAACAATTGTGTAATCTAATGCTCCAGCTTGACGTAATTTTTCAACGGCTGCACGTACTGTTGATTCTTTTTGACCAATCGCAACATAGACACAAATCATGTCTTGATCTTTTTGGTTCAAAATCGTATCAATGGCAACTGTAGTTTTACCCGTTTGACGGTCACCAATAATCAATTCACGTTGACCACGACCAATTGGAACAAGCGCGTCAATTGCTTTGATACCTGTTTGTAAAGGTTCGTCAACAGATTTACGTGCCATAACACCTGTTGCTTTTTTCTCGATAGGGCGTGTTTTCGTCGAATTAATTGGACCTTGTCCATCAATAGGTTGTCCTAATGAGTTTACGACACGACCGATCAATTCTTCACCTACTGGAACCTCCATAATACGTCCAGTACGTTTTACTTCGTCGCCTTCTTTAATTTCATCATAAGGACCTAAAATTACGACACCCACGTTTGTTTCTTCTAAGTTTTGTGCCAGTCCAAGTACGCCGTTATGGAATTCTAATAATTCACCAGCCATAACGTCGTTTAATCCGTGAACTAATGCAATACCGTCACCAATTTGAATAACTGTACCTACATCTGTTACAGACATTTCTGACTCATAGTTTTCAATTTGTGAGCGAAGTAATGCACTAATTTCTTCAGCTTTTATGGCCATCTATGTCACTCCTCCATTTAATCTAATTAATGTGCTCTGTTAAACTTTTTAATAAGTTGATTTAAATCATTTTGTACACTGCCATCGTAGACCTTAGTCCCAATTTTAACGCGCACGCCACCAATGAGGGATTCATTGATATCAGCATGAATGATTAAATCTTTAAGTCCTGTACGATTTAACAATGCATTTTTAACTTGCATCAATTCATCATCTGTTAAAGATGTTGCTGATTCTACGTATGCATCTGCTAAACCATGGAAGTTATAATACTGCGCTTCAAATGCTTTAAATATTGCAATAAGCAAATGTAAATTCCGGTGTGATCCGATAATTTTTAATGTATTCAATAAGTATGGATGTACACCTTTAAACACGTTCTCTACGATTTGATATCGATCTGCAATTGTAATTTTTGGCTCATGGTCGATACCTTTTAAATAATCAATTTGACTTTGAATCGCCGTATTGATTTCCGTAAATTCGTCGTAAACTTCTGTTAACGCATTTTGATCGATCGCAACATCAAAAAGTGCTTGGGCATATTTTTGAGCAACGTCAGCCATTACTTATCCCCTACCTCTTTAACATACTTCTCTATTAAAGCTTTTTGATCTTGTTCAGAGATTTCTTTACGCAATACTTTTGATGCAATCAGTACTGAAAGTTCAGAAACTTGATTGTTAATTTCTGCCAATGCACGTTCTTTTTCACTCTTAATTTCACTTTGGGCTGTTTCAATCATACCGTTAGCACGTTGGTTCGCCTCGTGAATAATCTCTTCTTGCTGACGTTGAGCTTGAACTTTAGCATCTTCAAGAATTTTATGCACTTCGTCTTGTGTTTCTTTTAATTTTTGTCTATTTTCTTCTTCTAAACGTTGAGCATTCATTTTTGCACGTTCTGCATCATCAATATCTTGATTAATCGAACGCTCACGATCGTCCATGACTTTTTTAAGTGGTCCCCAAGCAAACTTTTTCAATAGCGCAAGCAAGATAATAAACGTTAACACTGTAACGATAATATCACCAATATTTACGCCAGTTGCAGCTGCAAAGGTAAATAAATTAGCAGTCACTATGATGTACACTCCTTTCAACCATTTCATCTATTAAACAATAAAAACGAACGGCGAAAGTCTAATCAATACTAGACCTCGCCTATGACACATGTTACGCATGTATTGTAGGGCAACACACATGTCTTGAGAATGTCGTGCGTCTAATTTGCGCTGTTATTAAATGAATAAAACGATGAATGTAATAACAACCCCGATGATAGGAAGTGCCTCAACTAAACCAATACCAATGAACATGATTGACATTAATTGTGTACGTGCTTCTGGTTGACGTGCTACACCTTCGACTGTTCTAGAAACGATTAAACCGTTACCGATACCTGCACCTAATGCTGATAAACCAATTGCGATTGCTGCTGCGATTAAATTCATTATATAAATCCTCCTAAAAGTGTTTTTAAATTTAAATTGATTTTATTTTAATGGTCGTCAAGCACTTTGTGTGACATATAAACCATTGCTAACATTAAAAAGATATAGGCTTGGATTGAGCCTACAAAGATTGAGAAACCTTGCCAAACAATTAAACCAGGAATACCTATTAAGAAGCCAAAAGCAACGCCTGTTGTCGCTTTTGCAAGCAAACCTAATAATATTTCACCCGCATATATGTTACCGTATAAACGAAGACCGAGTGTTAGTGTTGATGCAAACTCTTCGAACACATTGATTGGCAACAATGCAAGGTATGGTTGACCATAACCTTTTAGATAGTTTTTTGTACCACGCATTTTAACACCATAGTAATGCGTTAACAGAACCATCATCGTTGCGAGTGTTAAAGTGACATGCGGATCTGCTGTAGGTGACTTCCACCATAAATAATGGTTATTTATAAATTGCAATGGAAGCCCTAGCATGTTCGCCACAAAAATAAAGAGTATTAAAGTGACTGCTAAGAAGTGAAATTGTCCACCTTTCGACCAAGCCATATTACTTTCGATAATTCCTCGAACAAAATCAAAAACCCATTCAATGAAGTTTTGCGCACCTTTAGGTCTCTTCTGGAGATTGCGTGTACATAAGACTGCAATAATAAACACTATGACTGCTGTGATAATCAACATCATAATTGTAGATAAGTTGAAATTAATGTCCACTCCAAGAAAATTCCATGTCACCACGGGTTGTTTATGATCCATTCTTGATTTCACCTCTTTTCAAATTATAATTCGTCTTTTTCGTTCTTAATAAAAGGACGAAAAACCATTAACACATATGAAACCATCAACCCTATCAAGACGCCAAGAATATGTATTTGTGCTTGAAAGAATACCCATCCAATACATGCTAAAATTGCGATTAAAAATCGCCAACCACTTCCAGTTGAAATGTGACCAACATTGGTTTTCTTTGATCGCTTTAAATAGTATTCAAAAATACATGTATTCGCAATGGATGCAATTATTCCTACGATGAGCCCAAGTACAATTGGTGGTTGGATCTTGAAAACATATAGGATTAAAAGCCCTACTAAAATCGTAGAGTAATATGTTAAAAACGGCTGAAACATTTTAGAAAAACGATTCATATTGAGCCTCATTTCTGCCTAAAGACACAATTTTGAAAACCGTTCCACACATACAACTTTCATGATAATATAGGGGGAAAAGCGTGTCAATTGCACAGTGAAAAGGCTTTGATTTTGTACTCTAAATTGTCACAATTTTGACACATTTGACCCCCATATTTGATTACTTCACTTTAAAGCCTTCTGGTTTTTCTTCGATTAAGCCATACATATATTTAATGTTCTCACAAATACGTTTTGAGGCTTGACCGTCACCATATGGATTTTGAGCGATACTCATTTCTTGATAAAGTGATTCATCTGTTAATAATGCTTTTGTTGCTTCATACACATCATTTTCTTCGGTACCTACAAGTTTAAGTGTCCCCGCTTCAACCCCTTCAGGTCGTTCAGTCGTGTCTCTTAAAACGAGTACAGGTTTTCCTAATGACGGCGCTTCCTCTTGAACACCGCCGGAATCCGTTAAAATAAAATGTGCTTGATGCGCGAAATTATGAAAATCTACCACTTCAAGCGGCTCAATTAATTCAATACGTTCGTGATCATTTAAATGACGATACGCGATTTCACGAACTCTTGGATTTTTATGCATTGGATAGACGATAACTGCATCTTCTACTTCTTCCACGATTCGTCTAACTGCCTTAAAGATATTTTCCATAGGTGCCCCTATGTTTTCTCGACGATGTGCTGTTAGCAGTATGATGCGTTTACCTTGGTGCCGTTGAATGATTTCAGATTGATATTGATCGTCAACTGTTGTATGCATAGCATCGATTGCCGTATTCCCAGTAACAACAACTGTATTGGGATCTTTCTTTTCATTCAAAAGATTTTGCGCTGCTTGTTCAGTAGGTGCAAAATGAATATCTGCCATGACACCTGTCATTTGACGATTCATCTCTTCAGGAAACGGAGAGTACTTATTCCAAGTTCGTAATCCCGCTTCAACATGGCCAATACTGATTTCGTTATAAAAAGCAGCGAGACTGCCCGCAAACGTTGTTGTTGTATCTCCATGAACCAAAATCATATCCGGTTTGGCTTGCTTAATGACACTTTCTAAACCTGTAAGTACGCGTGACGTCACTTCTGATAACGTTTGTCCTTGCTTCATGACATTTAAATCGTAATCCGGTTCGATGCCAAAAGTATCCAACACAGAGTCTAACATTTCACGATGTTGGGCTGTGACAACGACTATCGGTTCGAGTTGTTCATCTTTTTTAAGCTGCAAAACAAGAGGTGCCATTTTGATGGCTTCTGGCCTAGTACCAAAAATCGTCATAATCCTTTTCATTACAAAAGCTCCTTATTATGAATTATTTTGTACCGAATAGGCGGTCTCCTGCATCACCGAGACCTGGAATGATATATGCATTTTCATCTAATTTTTCATCGAGTGCGGCAATAAAGATATCCACATCTTCATGTGCTGCTTGGAGTTTTTCAACGCCTTCAGGGGCAGCAATAAGACACATGAAACGAATGTGCTTTGCACCACGCTTTTTCAATGAATTAATCGCTTCGATTGCTGAAGCACCTGTTGCAAGCATTGGGTCAACAACGATAATTTCACGCTCTTCAATATCTTGTGGCAATTTTACAAAGTATTCGACAGCTTTGAGTGTTTCAGGATCTCTATAAAGCCCCACGTGCCCAATTCGAGCAGCTGGAACCAAATTTAAAATACCTGTCGTCATGCCTAAACCTGCGCGCAAAATAGGAACAAATGCAAGTTTTTTTCCTGATAAACGCTTCGCAACTGCAGTAGTTACAGGCGTTTCGATTTCAACTTCTTGAAGTTCCAAATCTCGTGTCACCTCATATGCCATCAGCATACCTACTTCATCAACTAATTCTCGAAATGCTTTGGTACCTGTATTCACATCGCGGATATAGCTCAGTTTATGTTGAATTAAAGGGTGATCAAAAACATGTACTTTACCCATTTTATTGCCTCCGTTTGTTATAAATTAATCTGTTTATTGATATAAAGGGAATTGCTCTGTCAAAGTTTTTACGCGTTTTTTTGCTTCTTCTAAAACTTTTTGATCTTCGTGATTTTTAAGTACATCACTTATAATATGTCCAACTTCTTCAAATGCTTTTTCATCAAAACCACGTGTTGTTGCTGCAGGTGTACCTAAGCGGATACCGCTAGTAACAAATGGTTTTTCTTGATCAAACGGAATTGTGTTTTTATTACAAGTAATACCGATTTCATCAAGTGCTTCTTCTGCAACTTTACCTGTGATACCAACTGAACCTTTAACGTCTACAGAGATTAAATGGTTGTCAGTGCCACCAGATACAATTCTAAAGCCGTTATCTTGTAATGTTTTTGCAAGTGTTTGTGCATTTTTAATGACTTGTTGTTGGTACGTTTTAAATTCTGGTTGTAACGCTTCACCAAATGCGACAGCTTTACCAGCAATAACGTGCTCTAACGGTCCACCTTGGATACCAGGGAAAATTGTTTTATCAATATCTTTTTTATATTCTTCTTTACATAAAATCATACCACCACGAGGGCCGCGTAATGTTTTATGTGTTGTTGTCGTTACGAAATCTGCATATTCAACAGGGTTTTGGTGTAAGCCAGCAGCTACAAGTCCTGCGATATGCGCCATATCGACCATTAGTTTGGCACCGACTTCATCCGCAATTTCTTTAAACTTTTTGAAATCAATTGCACGTGAATATGCTGAAGCACCTGCTAGAATCAGCTTAGGTTGATGTTCTTTTGCCAATTTGCGCACTTCTTCATAATCGATATGCTCTTCATCTTTAGTGACACCGTACTCTACGAAATTGTAAAATTTACCACTAAAGTTAACAGGTGCGCCATGTGTTAAATGTCCACCATGACTTAAATTCATACCTAGCACTGTATCTCCGTGCTCTAGTGCTACAAGATAGACTGCCATGTTCGCTTGTGAACCTGAATGCGGTTGTACGTTAACATGTTCAGCATTGAAAAGCGCTTTCGCTCTATCAATAGCAAGTTGTTCAGTTTGGTCAACAAAAACACAGCCACCATAATAACGACGTCCAGGATACCCCTCAGCATATTTGTTCGTCATGACTGAACCTTGAGCTTCCATTACTGCTTCAGATACGAAGTTTTCTGATGCAATTAATTCAATGTTACTGTTTTGACGATCAAACTCTTTTTGAATAATCTCAAATACAGACTTATCTTGTTTTGCAATAAATGACATAGACAATTCCCTCTTTTCTTTTATAGTTGATATTTAGCACGTTCGCCTCCGATTTTTTTAGGTCTTGTTTTAGCCACGGTCACGATAGCTTCACCAATTTGCTTCACTGATGTACGAACAGGGACTGCTACGTGTTTAAGATGCATTCCGATTAAAGTTTGACCAATATCAATGCCTGAATCTGCTTTAATATATTCAACGACAATCGGTTCATCCATATGACGATAAGCATATGTGGACAATGAGCCTCCTGCATGCGTGTCCGGTACGACAGAAACTTCAGTCATCAGGTAAGGATCAAAGTCCTTTTTTTCAATTGTGATTGCACGATTAATGTGTTCACAACCCTGAAATGCAAAAGCGACACCTGTTTCTTGTTGAACTTTAACAAGCGATTTAAAAATGGTCTCAGCAACTTCTAAAGAACCTGTCGTCCCAATCCGATCACCTTGAACCTCTGATGTTGAACAACCGATGACACAAACTTCACCTTTTTTAAAAAACGATTGGGCCTGAAGTTCTTCTAATAATTGATTTAATGCCTTCATATTGTAACCCCCTTAAAGTATACGTATGAGCGAAAAAACAATAATTAAAGAACTGTAAAAACATGCTATACGCCCCTTATTATAACTTATTTTTTCTTCAACTTATACTGATTACTTAATTATTCTGCCATTAATTTATCTTTTAACTTTTGTATGAGATCCCAAAGTTGATCAAAGGTTTTTTCATAAGTTTCATAGCCTGAACTAAAAGGATCATTAACGACTTGATTTTCGCCTACATATTCACTCAATGTCGCCACGTTAACCTGATTCCCGTACATTGAGCGAATCATGCTTTCATGTTCTGATGTCATCGTTAATATTAAATCTGCTTTTGTATCTTCATCCGTAAAGCGCTCCGCTTCACCATGAACATCAAAACCATGACGTTCTATGAGTTGTTGACTATGCTGAGCAATCGGCGCACCTTGTTGCGCCATTAATCCTCTAGAAACAACTTCTACTTCTGGCATTAGCTTTTTAGCAATTCCTTCTGCCATTGGACTTCTGCACGTATTACCTGTACAAACAAAAACAATTTTCATAGTGTTTCATCCTTTATCACTTGTTGATTTGCTGCTTTTAACATACGATTTCTTAAAGCTTCCGTTTCAAAATTATCTTCATAACCAAAAATATAAGCCAGTTCAATGGATGGCATTTGATCCAATTGATGTAAAATACTATAAAGATGGTGGTTCGCACCTTTTATATCATTTTCATCTTCACTGATAACTAAAACTTTTGCTTCTTTTGGTAAAAAAGGAATTTTATTTTTAGGTACTATAAAAGCAATTTTTGACCAATCTTCGTGCGCTTCTTTTCTAATCGGTGCATTAATTTGCTGGATAATCTTTAGCGGTGTATTCGGCGCGTAATGCTTGTATTTCATCCCCGGCGCAATTGGTTTCTCTGTTGCTGCTATTTGATGTTCATCAATCGCTAAAGGCATGACTTCATTCAACATGCTTCTCGTAATCGTTCCAGGACGCGCAATACGAAATGGGAAGGAAGTACAATCCAGTACTGTACTTTCTAATCCCGCGTCACTCTGAGTGGATTGAATGATACCATCAACCCGGTGATTCAAGTCTTCATATGCATGTTCAAACGTTGTCGGTGACGGACGACCACTAAGATTTGCGCTTGGCGCAGCGATAGGTAAGTCAACGGCTTCCAACAGCGCCCTTGCTACTGGATGACTTGGCATGCGAACAGCTACAGAATCCAATCCGCCCGTCACACGTTCACATAAATAACCTTTTTTCAAAGGCAAAATAAAAGTAATGGGACCTGGCCAAAATGCTTCCATTAACCTTTTTGTAGCATCAGATATGGACGATACAAAATCATCAAGTTGATCCGTATCATAGATATGCACGATTAATGGATTATCAGATGGGCGCCCCTTTGCTTCATATATTTTACGAACAGCTTCATCGTCTCTCGCGTTTCCGCCTAAACCGTATACCGTTTCAGTTGGTAAAACGACAAGCCCTCCTCGTCGATAAGTCTCAATAATTGCATCTAACTCGGGATATGTGTTTAAACACGTTGTATAGTTACGGACATCCCATATTTTGGTTTCCTTCATTGAAAGCCACCTCTCCTTTCCTCATATTTTACTACAAAATAAAAAAGGTGTAAGACTGAAATCCATACCTCGATGACGGATCTCTATGCCTCACCCCTTTTATTTAGATGAAATATAAAATTTTAAATCTTGTGCCAGTTAAATGTGAAGATACGTGGTTGACCGTTAATGTCGTTAATCACTTGCGTTTTAATATGAGGAAACCACGATTGCATCAGTTGGGTTAAAAATTCCCCTTGTTGATATCCGATTTCAAACACAACAGGTGCACCGTCACACATAACAGAAGGTAAATCGCGGATCAGTGCTTTATAAACTTGATAGCCTTGTTCCTCAGCAAAAAGTGCTAAATGAGGTTCAAATTCTAGTACATCTTTTCCCATCACATTCACTTCATCTTTACTAATATAAGGCGGATTTGAAATTAAACCTTCCAATTGAATACCTCGTTCAATGTACGGTTTAAGTGCATCGCCTTCCATAAAATGAATCTCACAGTTATGCTTTTTTGCATTCTTTTGAGCAACAGATAAGGCAGGCTTTGAAATATCGCTACCATAGACAATTAATTCATTCATTTCTGCTTTTAAAGTCACTGCAATAATACCACTACCTACACCCACATCAGCAACGGTCATGTTCGGTTTAATTTGATTCAAAAAGTAATGCACTACTTCTTCTGTTTCAGGTCTTGGAATTAATACATTAGGATTGACTTTAAAAATACGTCCATAAAAATGCGCTTGTTCCACCACATATTGAACAGGCATTCCTTTTAACAATAATGACAAACCTTGCTCAAGTTGCTTCAATCTATCTTGCGATAAAACGTCTTTTTCATTCAAAATCATCTGAGTCCGAGACCATTGACATAAGTCCATCACAAGCCATTCGACAGCATTTTCTTCATAGCCTTGTGCCGCCATTTTCTGTTTAGCGTCTTTTATCCACTGATTATAGTTCACCAGAATTAAGCTCTTTCAACTTTTCTGTTTGTTCATGCATTGTTAATGCATCGACGACTTCGTCTAATTTTCCTTCCATGATTTGATCTAACTTTTGTAACGTTAAACCAATTCGATGGTCCGTCACACGACTTTGAGGATAATTATATGTTCGAATACGCTCAGAACGGTCCCCTGTCCCAACAGCTGACTTTCTTTGTGCTGCGTATTTCTGTTGTTCCTCTTGAACTTTCATATCATAAAGACGCGCTTTTAAAACTTTCATCGCTTTTTCACGGTTTTGAATTTGTGATTTTTCAGAAGATGTCGCAATTACACCTGTTGGCAAGTGTGTAATACGTACAGCTGAGTCAGTAGTATTGACGTGTTGCCCACCTGCACCACTTGAACGATACGTATCGATTTTCAAATCTTCATTGCGAATTTCTATTTCTACATCTTCTACTTCTGGTAGTACAGCAACAGTTGCTGTTGATGTATGAATTCGTCCGCCTGATTCTGTTTCAGGAACACGTTGAACACGGTGTGCACCATTTTCATATTTCAATTTACTGTAGGCACCATCACCAGAAACGGAGAAACTAATCTCTTTGTATCCACCGTGATCACTTTCAGTTGCTTCCACAATCTCTGTTTTAAAATTGTGAGCTTCAGCAAATTTAGAGTACATCCGGAATAAGTCACCTGCAAAGATGGCAGCTTCATCGCCACCAGCCGCCGCACGTACTTCGACAATAACATCTTTCTCGTCATTAGGATCTTTCGGAATTAATAAAAATTTGAGTTTTTCTTCAAGTTCTGGGACTTCTGCTTTTAAGTCTGCAGCTTCTTCTTTTAACATTGCCACTTCATCACTATCATCTGTTTCTGAAAGCATTAATTCAATTTCTTGAATATCTTCTTTCACTTGTTTGTAATGACGATAAACTTCTACAGTTTTATGTAGTTCTGATTGTTCCTTTGAATATTTGCGCAATAAATCTGAATCACTAACCACTTCTGGGTCACTTAGCAATTCGTTCAATTGCTCATAACGTTCTTCAATGATATCTAATTGATCAAACATTATTCTTGTCCCTCCTCAGTATCTTCACTCGGTAATACAACATGATGCGCACGACAACGCGGTTCGTAACGTTCGTCTGCGCCAACCAAAATAATCGGATCATCCACTTTTGCAGGCTTACCATCAATTAATCGCTGTGTCCGACTTGATGAAGCACCACATACAGCACATACTGCTTGTAATTTTGTAATATGTTCACTTACAGCAAGCATTTCAGGAACAGGATGAAAAGGCTCACCTCTAAAATCCATATCAAGTCCTGCTGTAATTACTCTATAACCTTTTTCTGCAAGTGTTTCTGCAATCTCTACAATTTCTTGATCAAAAAATTGAATTTCATCAATACCGATGATGTCTACATCTTTTAAATTATATTGCCATATTTCATTTGCTTTAGAAATATTAATCGCTTCTATTTCATTACCATTGTGTGATACCACTTTTTCTTTATGATAGCGGTCGTCAATGGCCGGTTTAAAAACGATAACCTTTTGCTTGGCGTAAACACCTCTGCGTAATCGTCTTATCAGTTCTTCCGACTTACCACTGAACATACTTCCGGTAATACATTCTATCCAACCTGAATGGTACGCTTCATACATCGTTCTTTCCACCTTTTCCAAAACAAAATCACTTCATTATATCATAAAATGAAATATTCGTTTGCTTAAATTGTAATCGATTCTGCACTTAAATTTTAGCGACTGAACACGTTAAATCACAAGTGCTGCTGCTATGTATTCTATATTTAAAACCTAAAAATAGAATAGGAGACCCTTTCATACCCTAAGACTCGAACTTTAAAATTTTTATGTATCATTGCTACAATCGTTCGCACATGTTTATCATGATGTATCAAAATGGCGACACAAAGAGACCTTAACGAATAAAAAAGCATTCTCGTCTAAGAGAATGCTTGAATATTGCATTAGTTGTTTGATTTGAGACCAAATTTTTTGTTGAAACGTTCCACACGACCGTCTGCAGCAGCAAACTTTTGGCGTCCTGTGTAGAAAGGATGTGAATCAGAAGAAATATCTAAACGAATAACTGGGTATTCATTTCCATCTTCCCATTTCATTGTTTCATTTGAAAATTTAGTAGAACCGCTTAAAAACTTGTAATCAGTTGTTGTATCTAAAAAGATGACTTTACGGTATTCTGGATGAATGCCTTGTTTCATAATTTTCAGCTCCTTTGCCCTGAACCATCTGGAACAGAGTTATTTGTGAGTTTTTACCCAATACTTAAACATTATAAATGGCGTATCACGAAAATGCAACCCTACTTTTTAATTATTCGACTTAAATAATAGGCTTACCTGTTTTTGTACTTTCGGCTGCGCTTTTTTGTAGGACTTCAAAAAATTCTTCGTTCGTTTTCGTCCGCTTCAATTTTCGAATAAAGCGCTCTGTAAAGTCAGGTGCACTTGAGAACATATTTCTCAATTGCCATAAGCTATCTAATTCGCTTTTAGGAAGTAGTAATTCTTCTTTTCGCGTAGAGCTTCTTGAAATATCAATCGCAGGAAAAATACGGCGCTCAGATAGTTTTCTGTCTAAATGTAATTCCATATTACCTGTTCCTTTGAACTCTTCGTAAATCATGTCATCCATACGTGAGCCTGTATCAATCAATGCAGTCGCTAAAATTGTTAAGCTACCCCCAGCTTCAATATTTCTCGCTGCACCAAAAAACGTTTTTGGACCATGTAAGGAAGCAGGATCTAAACCACCAGATAAAGTTCTGCCACTCGGAGGCACAACAAGGTTATAAGCACGCGCTAATCTTGTAATAGAATCCATTAATATAATAACGTCTTCTCCAATTTCTACGAGACGTTTAGCACGTTCTAATAAAAGTTCTGCTACTTTGACGTGATGTTTTGGGTGTTCATCAAAAGTAGAATGAACAACTTCTGCTTCATCAACAGAGCGTTCTATATCTGTCACTTCTTCAGGACGTTCCCCTATAAGTAAAATAAATAATTTAGCGTTGGGTTTATTAGTAACAATCGCGTTTGCGATTTCTTTGAGTAAAGAGGTTTTCCCGGCTTTCGGTGGCGCAACAATCAAGCCGCGTTGCCCTAAACCAATAGGTGTGATTAAATCCATCACGCGTGTTGAATAATTTTGAGGTTCAGTTTCTAATCGAATTCGTTCATCTGGGTATAAAGGTGTAAGTGCTTGGAAGTGAGGACGTTTTTTGACTTCTTCTGCATTGTGGTCATTAACGAAGTCTACTTGAAGTAATCCATAATATTTTTCATTTTCTTTCGGCTTTCGAACTTTTCCTGTTACTTTATCGCCTAACTTGATTTCGAAGCGCCTAATTTGACTAGCAGATATATAGATATCCTTTTCGCCTTTCGAAAAGTTGACTGTTCTTAAGAATCCATAGCCATCCTGCTGTATATCGTCAAGGATTCCCTCCATATAATAATTGCCATCTTGCTCCATTTGGACTTCCATTATAGCAAGTACAAGTTCTTTTTTGTTTAATTTACTATAGTTAACAAGTTTAAGAGATTTCGCCTTTTCTGTGAGGGCTTTCGTTGTATTATTCTTATATAATTCATGAAAAGATTCATATTGTGGAGATGTTCTTTCCCTTGACATGTTAAACACTCATTTCATATTAAATTCTTTAACCGCATGTGTATGCGATCAAGAAATACTATATCAAATATTAATCATTATGACAAAATATCAACAAAAACCTAATACAAAATTTCAATTTTCGACTATTCAAAAGGGTTTCACTGATTATCTTAATAAGAAAAAGTAGTTTGTCACTGATCTGTTTTCCACAGATCAGTGACAAACTACATTTAGGTGGCTTATTCGCCTTTATAATAACCTGCAATTGCTTTAACTTCTAAAAATTCTTCAATACCATAGTCTCCCCATTCACGGCCTAAACCTGATTGTTTATAGCCACCAAATGGTAGGTTTGGTTTACGTCCAGATTCATTAATTTCAACAGTACCCGCTTCAATAGAACGTGCAACTTGTTGTAATTTTTCTTTATCTTTACCGAAAACATAGCCTGCAAGACCATATTTTGTGTCATTTGCAATTTTAATCGCATCGTCTAAATCTTTATAAGTGATGACAGACATAACTGGACCAAAAATTTCTTCTTGGGCAATTGTCATTTTGTTATCAACATTTGCAAATAGAGTTGGTTTTGCAAAATAACCTTGATCTAATCCTTCAGGTTTGCCAGTGCCACCATATAATAGTTCGGCACCTTCATCGATCCCTTTTTGAATATAGTCTTGAACTTGATTGTATTGCTTTTCACTTACAATTGGACCCACTTCAGTGTCAGCATTTTGTGGATCACCGACTTTAACTTTTGCAATTTCTTCTTTAACTTGTGCTAAAAATTGATCTTTAATGCTTTCAGGTATAATTGTACGTGTACCTGCAGTACATACTTGCCCTGTATTGTTAACTACTTTTTTCACAGCAGCTTGTGCAGCTTCTTTAATATCTGCATCATCTAAAATAATATAAGGTGATTTACCTCCAAGCTCAAGTGAAACTTTTTTAAAGTCTTTACTTGCTTGTTCCATAATTTTAGAACCTGTACCACCAGACCCTGTAAATGACATCATACGTACATCAGGGTGCTGACTCAACGGTGTTCCTACCCCTTCTCCGTCACCGTTAACAAGGTTGAATACACCTTTAGGTACGCCAGCTTTATCAAAAATTTCCGCTAAAATAATAGCAGCGAATGGTGTTAATTCAGAAGGTTTTAACACCACTGGGCTACCTGCAGCAAAAGCAGCAGCAAGTTTAAGTGATGTTTGGTTTGTTGGGAAGTTCCAAGGTGTGACTAATCCTGCAACACCAATGGCTTCTTTAACAACTAAATCATCGCCACGGCGTTCTTCAAATTGGAAATCGTTTAATGCGTCATGTGCAGCCTGGAAGTGGTTTAATCCCGCTTCGTAGTGCACTTTATCAGATTTTGATACTGGTGAACCCAATTCTAAAGTAATGGCTTCAATAATATCTTCTTTTCTATTTTTATATTCTTCCACGATACGCGCTAATAATTCTTGACGTTCTTTTACTGAAGTATGACGGAATGATAAATATACATCATGTGCAGCTTGGACAGCGCGATCAACATCTTCTTTGTCACCTTTCGCAATACGTCCAAATACTTCTTCAGTTGCCGGGTTAATCACATCTATCGTTTCACCACTGTGACTTTCAACCCATTCACCGTTTATATATTGTTTCGTTTGATCTCTCATGAACAAACACTCCTTATCATTATCATATCTGTTGTATTTCCACGAATTACAATATTTAAACATACTTAAAAAACACAAAAGAACAAGACATTATAGAATTGCTTCCATTTTTGTCTCATTCTTTTATATCATTTAAGTTGTTTTATTGTGCACTTTCATTCAGTTCTATATAGTCATGTGCCCACGTTTCAAGGGGCTCTAACGCTTGAGCCAGTGCTGCACCTTTTTCAGTTAAATGGTAACAAACTGATGGTGGTGTTTCTGAAATCACATCTTTATATATAAGTTGTGCCTGACACAACTCAGCCATTTTCAAAGATAATGCCCTATTCGTAATCGGGCTTAAATCTCGCTTCATTTCGGAAAAGTGTGCTTTTTGCTCATCGCAGGTAGATAGGTAATGTAAAATTAATCCATTCCAACTACGCCCCAATATTTTAAACGTCTCTTCTAAATATGGACATACTTCCATAGCTATCACCTCGAATCTTTGAATTTGTGATAACATTTCACGCTCAGTTAAGCTTCTATTTGCTCAGTCCAAATATCGGCACCTAAATTTTTAAGTGTTTTGACAATATCTGTATATCCGCGGTAAATGTGAGTAACATTATAAATCGTTGTTACATCATTTGCAAATAAACCGGCCACAATAAGACATGCACCTGCACGTAAGTCACTTGCATAGACTTCTGCACCTGTTAATTGCGAAGGTTTTACCGTTGCTGTACCTTGATCAGCTGTTATCAATCCATTCATTTTTTGTAGTTCTTTTACATGTCTAAAACGTTCTGGGTATATCGTTTCCGTTACAAAACTTGGTCCGTTTGCTAAAAACAGAAGCGGTGTAATTGGTTGTTGTAAATCAGTGGCAAACCCTGGGTATACCAGCGTTTTAATGTCGACACTTTGGTAAGGTTGAGACGATTTTACAATTACATAATCATCTCCTGTTTCTATTTTAACACCTAATCCTTTTAACTTAACAGTTAAAGGCTCCATATGTTTTGGAATGATATTATCAATCATGACCTCTTCGCCACAAGCAGCGGCAATACACATATACGTGCCAGCTTCGATTCGATCAGGGATGATAGAATGTCGACTTCCATGCAAATGTGGAACACCTAAAATTTTAATGGTACTTGTGCCAGCACCTGAAATTTTAGCACCTAAACTGTTTAAGAAATTAGCCACATCAACAACTTCTGGTTCTTTGGCTGCATTTTCAATGATTGTTTGCCCTTCAGCACGTGTTGCAGCGAGCATGATATTAATCGTTGCGCCTACACTGACAATATCTAGATATATATTGGCACCTACAAGACGATCTGCTTCGATTTTCATAGACGTCAGACTCGACTCATCAATTGTCGCACCCAATGCTTTAAAACCTTTAATATGTTGATCGATAGGTCTAGGCCCTAATGGACAGCCACCCGGTAAGCCAATGACACACTTTTTAAAGCGTCCTAACAATGCGCCCATCATATAGTAGGATGCGCGTAATGATTCCACTTTGTTATTTGGCAAAGGTGCATTTTGAATTTGAGTAGAATCGACTGACAACGTTGTACCATTAAGTTCTGTTTTAATATTCAAATCTTCCAATAAACTCACTAAAGTTTCTACGTCAGAGATTTTTGGCAAACCTTCTAGCGTTACAGGTGCTTCCGCCATAATTGTTGCGGGAATAATCGCTACTGCGCTATTTTTTGCACCATTAATTTCTACACGCCCCTTTAAAGTTTGACCGCCTCTTATTTTAATTACCTCTTGTGCCATGTCATTGAACTCCTTTTCCCTTACTCTATTTATCGATAAAAATTGCATCAAAAGCATTATAATGTAAATTTTTTCAATTTGCAAAATGAAGTATCAATTTTTTACCTTTTTCGAACGTTGAAAATATAATTGATAAAATACGAAATAAAAAGACGCTTTTGGAAGATAAATCTCGAAATAAATAGCGCTAAGATGACATTTCATGAAAATCACCTTAGCGCTTCGTTTTTATGATAAAACTTCGTATAGTATAACTTCGCTTTACGAGGGACAGTCTCAGCCTTGCCTCAACTAGTCACTCTAATTCTACTCATCAAAGGACGTTCGCAATAAATTACCCTTTGATGTTGTCGGCTTTGTTTGAAGTACCAAATTCTCTAATTTTACCAATAACTGTTTCTTTAATTGCTTCACGTGCAGGTCCTAAGTATTTACGTGGATCGTACACTTCTTTGTCTTGATCTAATACTTCGCGAACACGTTTCGCTGAAGCAATTTGGTTTTCAGTATTCACATTAATTTTAGCTGTTCCAAAAGAAATCGCCTTTTTAATATCATGTGTAGGAATACCTGTACCACCATGTAAAACTAATGGTAAACCAGTAGAAACTCCAATTTCTTCCATTTCTTTAAAGCCTAAGTTAGGTTCGCCTTTGTAAGGTCCGTGTACTGAGCCTAATGCAGGCGCTAATGTGTCAATACCTGTCGCTTTAACTAAGTTTTGACATTCGATTGGATCTGCATAAATCACGCCATCAGCTACAACGTCATCTTCCTGGCCACCTACAGTACCTAATTCAGCTTCAACAGAAACACCACGTTCATGTGCATATTCAACTACTTTAGAAGTAATTGCTACGTTATCTTCAAATGATTCATGTGAAGCATCAATCATAACTGAAGTAAAACCAGCATCAATTGCTTCTTTACATTTGTCAAAACTTGAACCATGGTCTAAGTGAATAGCCACTGGAATTGTGATTTGGTAGTCATGTAATAGTCCCTCAACCATTTTGACAACTGTGTAAAAACCACCCATATATCTAGCTGCACCTTCTGAAACACCAAGAATAACAGGTGCATTTTCTTCTTGTGAAGCTTGTAAGATAGCTTGTGTAAATTCCAAGTTGTTTAGGTTATATTGCCCAACTGCATAACCATTTTCTTTTGCATCGATTAACATTTCTTTCATTGAAACTAAAGGCATGAAAGTTCCTCCTTGCGTGCAATGCGCACGTTTATTTATAACTACAGTATAGCAAAACCCACCCTTGAATGCATCGTCAAATCAAGCTAAATTTGTGAAAAAAATCGTAATTTCAAATGTAAACGCATCCATTGGCATCACTTGATTTGAGACGCCTTTCAAACATCAAATTTCAACATCAATCATCACCTCATATGCGCATCAAAGATATTTGAATGAAAACAACGGATTATTATAAAATAAGAAGGCAGATGAACGAGGTACAAATGCGCATAATAGATATTTGTTCTAAAATATACGTACATGATTCATCAACTAAGGAGGACTTTCATAATGTCAAAAATGCTGACAACACAATTAACAGTTGTCTTTAACCGCTTAGATGACCAAGCGCTTGATATTCAAATGGCGGCTCAAAGTCTTATTCAAGCTATTGGTGGTGAAGGACATGTTTATATTAAAGGGTATGGCGATTTGAAATGTTTCGAGCCATACATATTAAACAGCTTTGAAAAGTTACAATCAAGTTTACCATTAAAAGACGATGCCACTTTTGAACAGCTTGATTCAACAGATCGCGTCTTACTCTTTGGTGCAGAATTTAGTGAAGAAATGGCAAGTGACTTAGCTCGCTTATTGAAAAATGACCGAGACGTCGTTGTCATCACTAATAAACCTAAAAATCAAGATTTACCAGATCAAATGATGCACTTTATCAATCTTTCTACGCCACGTCCGATTGTATATACGGAAGATTATGATAAAGTCGTGACACCTCATCTTATGGCACTTAACTATGTATATTATGAAATATACACACAAATGATTGAGATGATTCGTGATTTAGACTTAGCTTAAATAAAAATGAGATGACAGCGATTGAACAAAGTTATATGATAATTCCTTTGTCCAAAAACTGTACATCTCATTTTTTAATAAATTCGATTAATGTACGACTTCTTGACCACGCTTATTCCATGTAAATATAAAGCTAATCATCGCTAGAATGCTGATGATTGTGAGTAAAATAAAGCCCGCACTCCAACCAAGATGGTCAACAACAGCCCCCATCACAATATTAGCCATTACCGCACCACCTAAATAACCAAATAAGCCTGTCAAACCTGCTGCAGTTCCAGCAGCCTTTTTCGGTACATAATCTAACGCTTGTAAACCAATTAACATGACAGGACCGTAAATAAGAAAACCAATCGTGACAAGCGCTAAGTTGTCAACAAGTGGATTTCCAGGTGGGTTTAACCAATATACAACCACAGCGATCGTCACACCAATCATAAAGATAAAACCTGCTGGGCCTCGACGCCCTTTAAAGACTTTATCTGAAAGCCATCCACAAATTAAGGTTCCAGGAATACCTGCCCATTCATATAAGAAATAAGCCCATCCTGAGCCTTTCATATCGAAGTGTTTCACTTCACTTAAATATAAAGGCGCCCAGTCTAACACACCATAACGCACAAAGTAGACAAAGATATTAGCCACTGCAATAATCCAAACCCACTTATTATTTAAGACATATTTAAACAAAATTTCTTTTGTCGTGAGTTCTGTTTCAAAAGTTTCTTTTTGATGAGTCGGATAGTCATCTCGATACGCTTCTATTGGTGGCAAACCTACAGATTGTGGTGTATCTCGAATAAGTAAATAAGCTATCAAGGCAATGATAATGGCTAATATAGCTGGATAAATAAAGGCGCCTTCAAACCCTTTTAAATAACCAAAACTCAACGTACCGGTTAAATATATACCTAGCAAAGCGATTGGCGCCATCAATCCGCCACCCACATTGTGCGCGACATTCCATATGGCAGTCTTACTTCCCCTTTCACTCACACTAAACCAATGGACAAGTACACGCCCTGATGGTGGCCAACCCATACCTTGAAACCAACCATTTAAAAATAACATCAAAAACATCATAGTGACACTAGAGGTCAAAGCAGGAATGAATCCCATCAATAAGTTAACAATAGCAGTCAATAATAATCCCAATGTTAAAAATGTGCGTGCGTTACTACGATCACTGACAGTTCCCATAACAAATTTACTGATGCCATATGCGATAGAAATCGCAGACAAAGCAAATCCTAACTCCGCTTTAGTAAACCCCATTTCAGATAGATAAGGCATCGCAATGGAAAAGTTTTTACGTAATAAGTAATAACCTGCATAACCAATGAATATCCCTAAAAATACTTGCCGTCTCATTTTACGATATGTATCATCTTGCAGTTCACTAGCAATTGGTTTGACGTGTGCAGGTGGCTTTAAAAATTGAAACATAAGCGAACCCCCTTGATTTTTATTAATATTTTGTTAATTTTATGTAAATTTTATTAACAAACACATCTTTTGTCAAACCTATTTTTGCTTGATGTGACAATATTGTAATCGCTTTCTCTACTTTTGCTTTAAAACCTATTAAAAAAGGTGTAGGACCTTGAAATCAAATCGATTTCTGTCCCACACCTATTGCAAGTTTTATTTCTAACCTATGGCTCTTATTATTTATAAATCGTTACCGTTAAGCGCTATCCGCAGTCAATGTCTTTATTGCACACGATTTTGTTGTTGAATTGCCGCTTCAATAAATGATTTGAAGATCGGTTGCGGACGATTAGGTCTTGATAAAAATTCTGGATGGAATTGGCAAGCAATAAAAAATGGATGATTTTCAAGTTCTACCATTTCAACTAAGCGACCATCTGGGCTTGTTCCAGAAAAAATCATACCCGCTTCTTCAAGTTGTGCTCTAAATTCATTATTAAATTCATAGCGATGACGATGGCGTTCTTCTACAGATGTTTGTCCGTAAATCTCATTCGCTAATGACCCTTCTTTGATGCTACAAGGGTATAAACCTAAGCGCAATGTCCCACCTAAATCCTCAATATCTTTTTGTTCAGGTAATAAGTCAATTACCGGATAAGGTGTGTTCGGGTCAAGTTCAGTTGAATGGGCATCTTTTAAGCCGACAACGTGACGTGCATACTCAACTGTTGCGAGTTGCATTCCTAAACAAATGCCGAAGAATGGAATTTGTTGTTCACGTGCGTATTTAATCGCTGAAATTTTACCTTCGCTTGCACGGAAACCAAAGCCACCAGGTACAAGAATACCGTCAACATCACTTAAGTAGTCAGCTGCATTTTCATCAGTGACTTCACTCGAGTCAATCCAGCGAATGTCTATATCTTTCATAAACGGATAACCTGCATGTTTGAGAGATTCAACAACAGATAAATAAGCATCTTGTAATGCTACATATTTACCTACTAAAGCAATTTTTACTTTTCCTTCTAAATGATTAACAACTTGAATAAGATGATTCCATTCATCTAATTGTGTATCTCGTTGCGCCTCTAATCCTAAACGTTCAATTACAAGATCATCCATGTTTTGATGGCTTAACTGCAATGGAATTTCATAAAGAGATTCAGCATCTCGACATTCAATGACACTTTCTTTATTTATATCACAGAACAAAGCAATTTTATCTTTTAACTCTTGTCCCATTTCATACTCAGTACGTACTACAATAAGATCAGGTTGGATACCCAATCCACGTAATTCTTTAACACTATGTTGTGTCGGCTTCGTTTTCATTTCACCAGCCGCTTTAATGTAAGGAAGTAATGTACAGTGTACATACATCACATTTTCGCGCCCTAAATCACTTTTGATTTGACGAATTGCTTCAATGAAAGGCAGTGACTCAATGTCCCCTGTTGTCCCACCAATTTCTGTAATAACAACGTCTGCATTTGTACTTTCACCAGCAAGTAATAAACGTGACTTAATTTCATTTGTAATATGTGGAATTACTTGCACGGTTCCACCAAGATAATCACCGCGGCGCTCTTTTTGCAAGACATGTGAGTATACCTTTCCTGCTGTTACGTTAGAATATTGATTTAAATTAATATCAATAAAACGTTCATAATGGCCTAAATCTAAATCCGTTTCAGCCCCATCATCTGTTACGAATACTTCACCATGCTGATAAGGGCTCATTGTACCCGGATCCACGTTTAAATAAGGGTCAAATTTTTGTATCGTTACTTTTAATCCTCTATCTTTAAGTAATCGACCCAGTGAAGCTGCTGTAATCCCTTTACCTAACGAAGAAACTACACCGCCAGTCACAAATATAAATTTTGTCATTTTTTTATTTCCTCCTCATTGATCATCAGAAATGCTTTCCAAATATTAGGGGGTGGATCTGAATATAAAATGTTTAGCTTGATTAAAAACATTTTAACCCTAATCATTCTTATGAAATTAAAAAAAGTTCCCGCTCACAATGGTATTATTGTAAGGGGAACCTCAACGTTTACTTATATTAAATGTCCAACTTAATACTTAAGTTTAAGACATTAACGTCTCGTTTATTTATCTGTCCTAATTAAAGGAGCCCGAATAAAATTTTATCACTTTGACATGAAAAGTCAATCATCTTTCTTGCATAAATGAGTGAATTAAAATTCTTCTTCGTCCTCTTCTTCTTCATCCTCATCATCGTATGTTTCATCGATTTCTTCTTCATCATCTTCAACAACTAAATCAGAATCTTCAATTTCATCTTCTACACGTTCATCTTCAGGGTCAGCAAGGCCTTCTTGATCATCTGTATGATTTGGAATATTGATATCACCTTCAGGATCGTCTTCACCTAATAATGTAAGGTTTTTATCTTCTTCATCATCTTCATCAAGAATATCGAATTTTTGAATTGTTGGCGCTATTTTTTCTTCAATGTCATCTACTGAATACCAGTCACGTAAGCCCCAAATATTATCACCGACGCTTAAAAAACGACCGTCTGTATTCAAATCAGTATAAAATTGAACGATACGATCTTCAATTTGATCGTCTTCGTAATGTCCGATACGTTTAAATTCATCAATAATATCATACAAATTCATTGTTTGATTTTGTTCACTCAATAACGTATAGGCCATATCAATAAATGATTTTTCATCCACCATCTCTTGTGTATAATCTTGTAATTTCATCAGCATATCTTCCTTTCAAAGGTTCGCATTTCTATTTATTCAATGACTCAAACACTTTCTTTCATCTTTAAAGGAAATCGCGTATCGTTGCCGTTCTCCCTTTTAACTCTTTCGTGTCAAAACCGTTGTGCATGCGTTGCAACATTGGTGTTTTAACACTGACATTAACAAAAGTAAATTATAAATCACTCAACGTCATTTCGCAATATGTTCAATCACATTTTCCATGACTTCGGTCTTATATCTTCTTTTTGTCATTTTACGCAACTAGAATGCAGTCATCAATAAAATTTAAAGTGTGAATTTTCAACATCGATTTGCATATGCTTCATTCATGAACATAGCATTCGTCCGTGACGTTTTAATCCTAATAGTTAATATACTTTTCTAACGTAGTATAATCTTCTGTTGATAGCGTTTCAACAAAATTACTTTTTTCAAACAATGTTTTTAATTGATGATTTGGACCAAATAATGTGATTTCGATAACCTTAATCTTTTGATTTTGTTTACGAACATATGTCGCTAATTGACGTAATGCACTTTGCGCAATACCTGTGTCTCGATATGCATCATTTACGTAAAGTGCTCGTATGATTAATCTTTGATCAAACTGTTCAATCGCAATAAAACCTACTTTTTGATGATCAAGAACAAGATCAACTACCTCAATTGTGCCTTCTTCGGATGATGCGCTCTGTTTTAATTTTAACGATGATACATATTTAGAATCTAAATCTAAATAGTACAGACGTTCTTTCCCAATGGGCCCTTCTTCTTTCGTAGCCGTATGGATAGAACCTGCACGTTCATAAACATTCCAAGCCGCCTCATTCTCTGCATCAACAACCAAATATAAATGGTTGAAATCTGGAAAAATAGTTTGGACATATTCTGGCAAAGTCATCATCATTTTAGTACCGTAACCATGGCCTTGATATGCTTCATTGATGGATAATGAACGCACATAAATGACTTCTTTAGGTGTATCGTAGCCTTCATGTTGATAATGTTGATGTAATACAAAGAAACCAATCACTTCATTTTGATCATTTAAAACGATATTTGCTTCTCTATTTTTATCTTCTAATGCATCATCTAAAACTTCTTTGGGTAAAGAAGAATAGATTCGTTGACGTTCACTTAATTTAAAATGATAGAGTGCATCTCGGTATTGCTCTTCAAATAATTGTATAGTAATATCATCAAAGCGCTTACTTTTTTGGGTCATTTTTTACCATCCCTTTACATTTTCCTAATACTTATGTTGACACATTTGGTAACGTTCAAACAAGTTTTTAGAGGAAATGTAGTATAAAAATAACAAAAGCCAGCGCGTTATGATGAATGGATTATCGCTGCTGGAATGTTATTTCATTTATATATTGATAAGGCATTAAAATAATGACTCGCAAAGATATTTGTAGTTACATTGAGTTTAAATCTAACTTCTCTCAATAAAGATTATCTTTGTAAAAGGTGAAACAATCTGTCAGCACTCAGTTTTATGCGCGTAAAATTTGAAAGGGGATATTATGGGAAATCATAAGAGTACTAAAGAAAAAAATCGGAATATTGTGTATATTGTTTCTTTCACAATTATTTTGATTCTCACATTACTTGCAGCCATCTTTCCAAAGACATTTGGTGCATATGCACAGCATACATATGACATATTGGCACTTAATTTTGGTTGGTTATTTCTAATTATTGTGTTTGTTTTAGATGTGTTTTTAATCTTTTTAGCTATTTCAAGATATGGCCGATTTAAATTAGGTCGCGATTATGAAGAACCTGAATTTTCATTTATTTCATGGATTGGTATGTTGTTCTCAGCAGGTTTAGGTGTAGGTATCGTCTTTTGGGGTGTAGCAGAACCCTTAACACATTATTTGCATTCTCCATTTCCAAAAGCTGTTAAAGGGCAGACTGTTGAATCAGCTCGACTCGCGATGGGTTATACCTTCTTCCATTGGGGCATCTCACAATGGTCTATCTTTGCAATGAGTGGTTTAATTGTTGCTTATTTCCAATTTCGAAAAAGTCGAGACGGCTTAATTTCTACTGCAATGGAACCCGTTTTCGGTGAGACTTACCGACGTCCTTTCCGAAATATTATCGATATTTTAGCGATTATTGCGACTGTAATGGGAATCGCAACATCGATTGGACTGGGAATACTACAAATTGCAGGTGGCCTTAATCACGTTTTCAAAGTACCTAACACATCATTAACTTTAATTTTAATTACATTATTGATGACGATTATTTTTCTGGGTTCAGCTTTAACAGGCATCAATCGAGGTGTGAAGTGGCTAAGTAATCTAAATATTATCGTTGGTGCCATCTTACTCTTGTTTATTTTTATTTTTGGTGATTTACGCTTTATTGTCGAAACTTTTACGGTTTCAATTGGGGATTATATTTCTCACTTTGTGCAATATAGCTTAAGAATGGATCCGTATTCTGGAGATAATTCTTGGATTCAGAAATGGACAGTTTTCTATTGGGCATGGGTTATTTCTTGGTCTCCTTTTATTGGTGGCTTCGTTGCCCGTGTGTCAAGAGGACGTACCATTCGAGAGTTTGTTATTGGTGTGCTTATCATTCCACCATGTATTTCATTCGCATGGATTTCAGGATTCGGAGGCACTGCAATTAACTGGGCACTCCACCACAATGACGGTATCGAAAAAATAGTGGATAAAGATTATACAGTCGCGTTATTTGAATTATTAAGCAAGTTTCCTCTACATGAGGTGACAAGTGCATTGGCCATCATTCTTATTTTTACATTTATTGTTACCAGTGCCGACTCGACAACACATATCGTATCAGGAATGGCAACAGGCGGTGTAGAAAATCCTAAACGGAAGCATAAATTGGTCTGGGGTATTTTAATTGGTGCAATCTCTGTTTCTCTCACTGTTGCGGGAGGCTTAACAAGTTTACAAACTGCATCCGTTGTAACAGGATTACCTTTTTCGATTATTCTGTTTCTTATGATTTTTTCATTGATGAATGCATTGCGTCGTGAACCAACTAAATATTTCAAAATGACGCACATTGATGATGATAAAGATTTTTCAAGAACAATAGAAGATCGGGAACGAGATCATGAAATGTAATCAAAGCTTTCTTTAATGAAGCCAATCTCATTTGTGCATACCTCAATAATGGACGAGGTTGGGAACACACGCCCAACTTCGTCCTTTTATTGCTTACACTCTCATTTATTTTAAAATTAAACTTTGAATTAACGCTTGTAATTTTGTCATTATCGTATAGTATATATTGGTGATAAACAAAAATTCGAGGTGACTAATCATGCGTATTGGCATAGATGCTGGCGGTACTTTGATAAAAATTGCAATAGAAAATGAGGGCGAACGATCATTTAAGGTCTATCAGACAACAGAACTAGAAACCGTTGCTGAATGGTTGAATCAACAGCCTTGCCAGGATATACATATTACAGGAGGAAACGCGAAAACTTTAAGTGAGCATTTAACATGTAATGCGCAAACATATATCGAATTTGACGCTGCGGCTCGAGGCGTTCAGCTCTTTTTAGAAGAACAAGGTATTCATATTGATCGATACATTTTCACAAATGTAGGGACTGGCACATCACTTCATTTAACAGACGGCTTAGAACAAGAACGCGTAGGTGGTATAGGTACAGGGGGCGGCATGATTCAAGGATTGGGTTATCTCCTCACTGGTATTACTGAATATGCCACATTAACGAATCTCGCATTAAAAGGGAATCGTGACATCATCGACTTGAAAGTGAAGCATATTTATAAAAATGATACCCCGCCTATATCTGGAGAACTTACTGCTGCTAATTTTGGTCATGTCTTGTTAAATATCGATCAAAACTTCACGGATGCTGATAAACTTGCTTCCGTTATCGGTGTCGTTGGTGAAAGCATTACAACTGTAGCCATTCATGTCGCAAGAGAACATCAAGTGAAAGATGTGGTCTATATTGGTTCATCATTTCATGATAATCCACTTTTACAACAAGTGGTCACTGATTATACAGTATTGAGAGGTTTCAACCCTCACTATTTAAAAAATGGTGCCTTTTCTGGCGCATTAGGCACGTTATACTTATCCCATTAATTCATTTAAAAAAACGCAGATTAGAAACATGGCTTCTAATCTGCGTTTATTTATGAATAGGTCAAAATTGATAACGATATACGTTATTAAAAAGTTAGTTCATTCGCAAGTTTCTGCGCCGAAACAATCGTACCTACGACTCCCGGCTTGACATCAATAGCTACATATCGATTATCATCACGTAGCTCATCTAACCATTCCGCAAAAACTTCCCCTTCTACATCAATCAATTCAAAGGTCTCAAAATCTTCTTCTGCCACTTTTTCTGCACGTTTATTTAAACTCCATACTGGCATAAAGTACGATTGATCAAAATTATCGTTCTCATCATATACAATCATAAACTGTTTGTTGTCCTTTTGGCTCAAACCGTATACAGTGTCACTTTTAGCAACATCTTGTACAAATTCACGGATACGAATGTTATCTAAATCAGTCATCAAGTCACTAACCACTTCGATAATTCGAATCTCATGGCCTTGCGCGCGATCTGTCACATTGACGAGTGCTTCATCTTCTTCGTCAAACATATCATCAAGTTCATAAGTCGCAAACTGATCAATATCCATCGCTTTAATTTTGTCATAGGCCACACCGGATGTTTCTAAGTAGGTTTTCGCTAAAGATTCACGTGTCCAAAAACAAAATAATGGCTTCCCATTATGACTATGCTTAATAATCTTTTTATCTTTAACAGCGATGAAAAACTGTTCATTGGTTAATATATCTTTATAAAAGCGTTCGTTTTTGTAAGACATGACTCTGCTCCTTTTTCTCAACTCAAAATGTATCTCGAATACAAGTCTCTCACTTCTATCCGGTCATCAAACTTGATTTGATTTCTCTATATAACCAATATATCATACATCAAAGTAGAATTGTTTATAGCCCCGCCATTTCTATAAATTGTTGCTCATATGCTCGAATGTCTGCTTCACTATCAGCATGCCAAATACATGCAAATCTTGAATTGACATGTTGATCTTCATACCAATCTCCATCGTAATAGGATAAAGGATATAAAACACCTTGCTCTACAAAGGAAGAAATGGCATTAAAGAACCGTTCATTATCTCCATTTGCAAAGTAACTATAAAACTTGTGATGCTTGCCGGTTAATTGTGGTTCTAGCAAGAGCATACTCGTCGAACCATTTTGCCGGAAATTTAAATCTATCGCATATACGTCGCCTTCAGCATCCACAAGAATATCGAATCCAGCAATACCGATAAATCCTTGAGAAACACCATTTTCCATTATTTTCCGGCCTGCTTCGATTACTTTTTCAGGTACCTCTAAAGCATTCACATTGCCATTATAAAAACCATATTCATTTGTTAATTGTTTCGCTGCACCGAGGTATATAATACCTTCATCAGGATGCCAAGCGTACTGCACACAATAGTTATCCACCGCTTCGATACATTGCTCAATGATCAACGTTTTCGTCGCTTCTTGTGCTTTTTCTACACGGGCAATCGCTTCGTTTAATTCTTGCTCGTTATAACATATCATCACGCCATAGCCTCCAGCAGTAGGTAAATCATCCCCAGGCTTTATTACAACTGGAAGTGACCAAGATTGAATGGCTGACTTAAAATTTTCATATGTTACGATTTCGCGTTTTGGTAAAAACTGATTCTGAGTCCATTTTGGAATTAATGACTTATTATTCAACTCAACAAATAATTTTTTATCCATAGCATAGTGTGCTGCATCAACAATCGAGTCGTCATGAACATATTGAAAATAAATCTGACGTTCTTCGACAGTTGCCAAATGTTTCAGTGCACCTTCATAACTCTCTTGGTCTCTAAATGTGATGACATTATCCGGTATGGATCGTCCAATCATTTGAAAAAGCTGTGCTAATTTATGTGTCACACTCGCTTCATGAACGATGACTGGTAAATTGGCAATCAACAACTCTCTCCCAGTTAAAAAGTTGGATTGATGTTCATCTGGTTCTAACCAAGGATTGGAAACATAAGAAGGTCTAGAAGTATAGACCACGTTTGTTTCATAAATATCACCCATTGTTAAGCGGGGTGCGTGATTATTTTGTACCGTCATTTATAACTTCTCCCTTTTAATTTGATGCTCCTTTTGAATTGTAGCTAAGAGATCTCTATCTTGAATTAATGTAGCCCCCATTAATGCAATGATCTTTGCACCTCTTATCAGTGCTTTATCCCCCATTGGACTTGCAGCAGCTTCTCTAAATCGATGGGTATGCCCCACCAAGCTTCTTGGCCCAATTTTGACATGTGGGTGTATCGTTGGTACAACATGGCTGACATTCCCCGTGTCCGTTGAACCATACCCAAAATCATCATGACTTACCTCTTCCCCTAGTTCTGTTGCATATTGTTCAAATAACAAATCGAGTTCTGGTGATTTCACAAACTCATTGACGCCATTTTGAATAGGCTCAAACTCAAAATCACAACTCATTTGTATCGCTGCCCCCTTAGCGATATCATGAACACGTCCAGTGAGAACATCCAATTCCTTTCGTGTCGTCGCACGCGTATAAAAACGTGCATGTGTGAAATCTGGAATGATATTCGCGGCCTTGCCACCATCTAAAATTACGCCATGTACGCGCTCAGTCTTTTTAATATGCTGACGAATTTGTGCAACACCATTAAAAAAACTAATCATCGCATCTAAAGCGTTACGTGCTTCATAAGCATTCTCTGAAGCATGCGCACTTTTACCATAAAATTTAATATCTAGTACATCTACCGCAAGTGTGTGATTGGTTGGATATGTTTCATTACCTGGATGTACCATTAACGCAACATCTACATCGTCAAATATGCCTTCTTTAACATAACTCGCTTTGGCACTTCCATTTTCTCCGCCTTCTTCAGCTGGGCAACCGAAGATGACGACTTTCCCACCGATTTCTTCGACGACCTGCTTAAGTGCTGTACCTGCTAAGACACTCGCTGTACCGATAATGTTATGACCACAGGCATGACCTAATCCTGGAAGTGCATCATATTCAGCAAGATAGCTGATTGTAGGCCCTTCCTTTGCCGATTCATAAGTGGCTATAAATCCAGTTGAATGACCTGCAATGTCGCGCTCAACTTCGAAACCACACTCAATTAAATGATCAATGAGCAATCTCGAAGCAAATAACTCTTCATTTCCAATCTCAGGTCTTTCATGAATTTGATGACTCATATCAATGTATTTCAATCTGTTGTTATCTATATAATCTAAAATCCGTTGTCTCACTGATACCAAATTAAAACTCCTTCCAAACAAAAAAGTTATCATCCTATACTATCAACACATATGTTTTCAAGTGTGGTTGATGTACGCCGGTGATAACATCTTTGTCGTTTTTATCTTTCAGCCCATTATAGACTGTTGGATTTAGCACCTTTATCGCTTTACGATGAGGTTGCAGGGCTTCGTAGGGCCAATTCCCTCCACCACTCTTGATAAATATTTATTAAATTTGTACTTATTTTATCGGATTTAGGACAATTTGTCATGTATTTTTTACAGATAAATCAAAAATTTCTATCTTATTTTTTGTATAACTGAGTAATTAGCTCAGTTTTTTTACTTTCAATCATCCTAATTTGTGTTAAAATGAAATTACACATGAAGGAGGTTTGTACAAATGCCAAAAATGAACGTTGAAAGTTTTAACTTGGATCACACTAAAGTGGTTGCGCCTTATATTCGCTTGGCTGGTAAAATGAAAGGAATTAACGGAGATGAAATTTATAAATATGACATTCGTTTCAAGCAGCCAAATAAAGCGCACATGGACATGCCTGGATTGCATTCTCTAGAGCATTTGATGGCTGAGAATATTAGAAACCATACAGATAAAGTGGTTGATTTAAGTCCGATGGGTTGCCAAACTGGTTTTTATGTTTCTTTTATCAATCATGATGATTATGACGATGTATTAAATATTATTGAAAAAACAATACAAGATGTACTTGAGGCAAAAGAAGTTCCTGCTTGCAATGAATTACAATGTGGTTGGGCTGCTTCACATTCTTTAGAGGGCGCTCAAGCAATTGCACAATCATTTTTAGATAAACGTGACCAATGGCATGATGTTTTTGGAACAGGTGCACACGTATAAATATAAAGTCACGTTTTAAAATAGAATGACGATATGAAAATAATGATAAATCGCTTTGACTGAACAAAAGGCATTCCAAATTGTGTGTGATACACAACTTGAAATGCCTTTTTAAAGTTTACAATTATAATTTTTTAATGAGATACATGAAAAGGAATTGAAGCGGTAGTCTACCGTATCTTGCCGTGTCTGATAATTCTTTATCACCAAGCGGCAATCGACGTCGTGCCATATAAATATTTGCTGGAAAAACAGATAATAAGAAATAGTTAATCCAACGTTTCAATGCATCAGATGGACGCGCCAAAAGTAGCTTTATGCCTATCCATATTTCACATACGCCTGTAACTAGCACAGCAGCCTTTTTGAATGGTAAATAATGAGGTACAATATTTCTGAATCGACGTTCTCTCGTAAAATGTAAAACACCAATAATCAAAAATCCAATACCTATTAAAATGCGACCTACTTTTTTCATCTCAACACCCTTTATTCAGTAATGATAGTATGAATTAATTTCGGCTGTGATGCTTGTTCTAAGATTGTAATATTATCATACAATTTTTCTTTTACTGCTTCAACATCCTGTGTATTCGCATGAATCGTTAATAGAGATTCTCCTTCTTCGACACGGTCACCTATTTTTTTATTCAAAACGAGTCCTACAGCAAGATCAATCTCATCTTCTTTCGTTTGGCGTCCTGCCCCTAACATCATAGATGCAATACCAATTTCATTTGCAATCATTTCTGCAACAACACCAGATTGTTTTGCAGGTAATTCGAATTGATATTGTGCTGTTGGCAATTGTGATGGATCATCAACGATAGTTGCGTCGCCACCTTGATTACTTAAAAATGTTTTGAATTTCTCTAAGGCTTTACCATTTTCAATGACTTCTTTTAACATTTCGCGTGCTTCTTCTAAATTGCTCGCTTTTTGAGCTAATACCACCATTTGTGAACCGAGTGTCAAAACAAGTTCGGTTAAATCTTCTGGTCCTTCTCCTTTTAACGTGTCAATCGCTTCTTTTAATTCTAAAGCATTCCCGATTGCAAAGCCGAGAGGTTGACTCATGTCAGAAATGATTGCCATTGTTTGACGTCCCACTTGATTTCCAATTTTAACCATCGCATGTGCTAAAGCTTCTGCATCTTCCACTGTTTTCATAAAGGCACCATTACCTGTTTTAACATCAAGTACAATCGCATCCGCACCTGCAGCAATCTTCTTACTCATAATTGAAGATGCAATTAAAGGAATTGAATTCACTGTACCTGTAACATCGCGCAAAGCATAGATTTTTTTATCAGCTGGTGTCAGATTACCTGTTTGACCTATTACAGCCACATGATCTTCATTCACAAGTCGTACAAATTCATCTTCAGATATTTCAACATGGAATCCTTTAACTGATTCCAATTTATCTATCGTACCGCCTGTATGACCTAAACCACGTCCACTCATTTTAGCTACAGGAACATCTAACGCAGCAACTAACGGTGCCAATACAAGCGTCGTTGTATCACCCACGCCTCCAGTTGAATGCTTGTCGACTTTGATGCCTTCTATATTTGAAAGATCAATTTGATCTCCAGAAGCGACCATTGCCATCGTTAAATCTGCACGCTCTTCATCTGACATATCTTGAAAGAAAATTGCCATCGCTAAACTAGACATTTGATAATCAGGAATCTCCCCATTTGTGTAACCGTTTACAAAGAATTGTATTTCTTCCTTTGTAAGCGTATGTCCATCGCGTTTCTTTGCAATAATATCTACCATTCTCATGGTCATTCCTCATTTCTATATGGATTTTTATTTTTTACAATATGTTTGAATTTACCTTTATTATAAACCAAAATCTATCTATTGGTAAAACCAAATCATTATCGAGATACGGACTTAAATAAGCTTATCAAAGAAGCGACAACATGCGGTCTAATCGTTGATGAACCTATTACACCTCTGCTTTGTTAATAAGTTTTATCGACTTTTCATTATAGTTCTGTTATCTTTAAAATGATATAAGATATTAAGGAGATGTTTTAAATGACACAACAAGGAACACCACACATTCAACCTAATGGTACTAAAATTGCTAAAACTGTACTTATGCCTGGTGATCCATTACGTGCTAAATTCATTGCAGAAAATTACTTAGAAAATGTAGAACAATTCAATGAAGTACGTAATATGTTCGGCTATACAGGTACATATAAAGGCAAAGAAGTTTCTGTAATGGGCTCAGGAATGGGTATCCCAAGTATCGGTATTTATTCTTATGAGCTATACAATTTCTTCGACGTAGACACGATTATTCGCATTGGTTCTTGTGGCGCAATGCAAGAAGACATTCACTTATACGACATTATTATCGCACAGGGCGCTTCAACAAACTCTAATTACGTTGATCAATTCCAAATACCGGGTCATTTTGCCCCTCTAGCTGACTTTGATCTCGTTGTAAAAGCTAAAGAAAAAGCTGATGCCCTAGGTGCACGCGCACACGTTGGTAATATTCTTTCTTCAGATACTTTTTATAACGCAAACCCAGATTTCAATCAAAAATGGATCGAAATGGGCATTCTAGGAGTAGAAATGGAATCAGCGGGACTCTATTTAAATGCTATAAAGGCGGGTAAAAAAGCGCTAGGTGTATTCACTGTTAGCGATCATTTATTACGTGACGAAGCAACAACTGCCGAAGAACGTCAAAATTCATTTACACAAATGATGGAAGTTGCGTTAGAAATCGCTGAATAACTTGCTTTAAATAAATTAAGAGCCTGAGACAAAATTGTCTCAATAATCGATGAAATCCGAGGTTTTCGTAAAAAACGAAAAATCTCGGATTTTTTCCTTTTATCATCAGTTTAGCCGCACTAGATGCGACTAATTTCCTTAGGCATCTCGTTAATTTAGTTTTTGTTGTGATGAATTAAATTATACGAAATTGCCTTATTTTTTAAAGTATAATGGTGAATGATTACATATATATAAGCGAAGTATTTATAGCGAGACTCCTGAGGGAACAGGACGAGCCGAAGACTACAGGCTGAGGCTGTCCCCTCGGAAAGCGAGCCTATATAATACGAAGCATGATAATATAAAGGAAGCTCGAAGACGATTTTTATCAAAATCATCTTCGAGCTATTTATTTTGGTATTTATGTCCCATGCTCTTTTATTTTAACAGGGCATCATTTAATACGTCTCATATTGATTTATTTTTAGCTATAAAAAATGATTGTTCATATTCAGTTGGTTTTGCCCAATGTGTTTTCCACATTTTATCACGGTTGTTCGCAAACAATTGATAACCTAGGTTGCGTAAAGGTTTGGGGACAAGCCATAATAGAATAGCTAACCACTTATAACGATCAAGTGTATAAATGAGTTTGGCTATCGCTGTCGATTGAAATGTCAAATCGTCCCCCTCTTGTAAAACAACACTGTTATATTCAAGCACTTCAGGACGTGATTTTTGTAATGCTTCCCCTGCCTTACTTTTTAAAGGCACGAACTGATAGTTTCTAGGCAAACCATTTCGAATGAGCCAAATTGCATAATTGTAACAATAAACACAATGATCATCGTAATAAATAATTGGCATATTATCACCTCTTGTCTTAAATATACCCGCTTTTATATTTTCATATCAAACATTAAAAATAGCTCATATTCAAAGTTATAAATATTTTTCCATTTGAACCAGTAAAAGGCGATGTCATTGACCGTACTGTCAATTTCAATCACCTTTTCTCTCCATTATCTACCATATAGAGACGCACCATTACGCGATACTCTATTATGCATTTATTGTTTAACTTGAATAATACGTGCATACTTCAAAAATTGTGAAGTATATTTCTTTTTAACTTCTTGTGGTGTCATATAAGTCACTGCTATGATATGCCAATTCGGATTAAAACGATAGAATGATGTATTTTCAGTACTCCATTTCACCATATTACCGCTTTTATTATAGCGTGGAAGCGTAACTTCATGACCTTCTAACACATTGATATAGGTTTGGAAAACATCAGGGTCAATACGTTCAAATTGGTCAATCACTAAAAATTGACGATCCGTCTTAGGCATCAATTCCGTAATAAACCCTTCTCTGTAGTATAGCGCACCCGCTTCATTTGGTAAGTAGCGCCCATACAACATTTCTTCAGAAAAATCAGGATGGCCAACTGTAATGACTGACGTTGCATTGGCTTTCTCAACAAGTGATTTTGCAGCATTTAAGCCTTCTTCTTTTTGTTCTGCAAGTAATAAAATAAATGGCTTTAATTCTTGATTTTCAGTATCTTGATGTCCAGAAACCGCTTCGAATTGCCCTTTTAAGCCATCATTTTCACTCATCTCCATAATGGCATTGAATTGTGTCGGCGTTAAACTTGCTATCGCTTGCTTAGAATTTTCTTGTAAAAAGTACAAGTTCTTAAGCTTTTGGTGTTTATTCAACGTCATTAAACTAACTGGATTGATATCTTCAATATATCGAATTTCAATCGCTGTACTATTCGTCCGACCTTGTTCCGGGGGACGTGTATGAATATGATGTGCCACTTCAGCACGTCCAATGACAGACTGGTTAGAATTGCGATTGTAAATGATGATTTGATCGCCGATTTCTAATTGTGTGTAATGATGATAACCGTTTCGTTTTATACCGTTTCGTGTATGCGTATAAATCGTATAGGTTTCATCTGGTTCAAACGCTTCTGTTTCAGACATAAAGAAATATCTAGGAATAGAAATCTCGCCAGTCCCTAGTCTTTTGATTAATTCAAATTCATCGAATGAAATCTTATTAAAAAGAATTTCTTTCATATTATTCATTCGGAATTCTAATGATTCACTTCTTTTAAGATAATCTGATGTGAGTCGCTTGAACGGTTCATTAAATTTGAACTCTACATGTGTTTTGTTTTGTGCACCTGTCTTAACGCGCGTAATTTCACCCCATCCAAGTAATCCTGCATCTGTTTGTACTTGGTAAAAAATCACACGGTCACCGACTTGTGCTTGTTTAAATGCACGAAACCCTTGTGTTGGATTAAATTGTGCCCCTGACTCAAATACTGTTTTTTGCCCAACTAATGGCTCATTATGATTCCATCTATTGTATCCGCAATTCAGCCAAAAATAATTAATCTCTGCAGCCATGTTATCATTGTATCTCCTTTTAAAATAATTATATCTTATCCTTTAATCCAGCAATGTTTTTTTATTTATTATATTACTTTTCATTGAGTGTTCATCCATTGCATTAGACCGACTGCAACTGGAAGGAAGTTAATGAGTACCCCGCCCACCTTTAACATTGGGCTGATGGTACGATTAGGCAAAGTCCAAAGTGTGGCGATGATACCAATCATTCCGATTAACACTGGAAATACAATGGAAGGAAAGATAGGCACTTGAAAAAATATAGTCGCTCCAGATAAAATACCGCAAACTAAAGCGATATATAAACCCCATTTCATGTCATTCTCCTCTTCTTATACATAACTAATAATCAGTGAAAATTCACCTTCAAATACGTTATCCAAATCTTCTGCAGTCAATATAAAATGGTTCCCTTTTTTTATATCGTAAATTTCACCATCTGTAACGAGCTGCCCTTGTCCATCCAGTACAGAGACCAAAACAAATTCTCGCGGCTTCATATAGTTCAATGTGCCTTGTATATCCCAATGTGTCACTGTAAAAAATGAATTTTGAACAAACGTCGTACACTTATGATTTTCAATCACTTCAGTTTGTGGTACTACATTAGGACTTTCTTCACTAATTTGAATGACATCTTTACTTTTTTCAAGATGTAACGGTCTTTTATTACCATTTTTATCTTGTCTATCATAATCATAGATCCGATAAGTCGTATCTGAAGACTGTTGTGTTTCTAAAATCATAATACCTGCACCTATGCCATGGACTGTACCAGCCGGCACAAAGAAAAAGTCACCTTTGTGGACAGGGACGCGTCTAAACAGATGCTCAAAATCACGTTGATCTATCATTTCATTGAGTTCTTCATGAGATTGCGCATTTGTGCCATATATAATTTCTGCACCTGGTTTTGCATCTAATATATACCAACATTCTGTTTTGCCGTATTCTCCGTTTTCATGCTCATAAGCATACGTATCATCAGGATGAACTTGAACTGATAATTTTTGTTCAGCATCCAAAATCTTAGTTAATAGTGGAAACTTTTTTGTAGGAAATTCCCCAAACAGTTTAGGTTGATTTTCCCAAACTTCATCTAATGTTTGTCCTTTAAATGGACCGTTTAATATCCGATTCGCACCATGTGGATGAGCTGAGATTCCCCATACCTCACCAGTATGGTCACTCGGTAAATCATAACCAAATTGTGCGAGATTTGTTCCACCCCAAATTCTTTCCTGAAAAACAGGTTCAAGTAATAATGGCATTGGGAACCACCTCTCAATCTTTCATATTATGCTCTTTTTATATGTATGTTAGATTTCCTCTGTACCACCGAAACTCAATGAAATGGCACAATAATCTTACATAATTGTATCATATCTCCTATAAATGTGCTTTAGTAATTAGAAAATCAAACGATCTCACTTCCTGGATTCCTGAACCACTTCGTATCATTCAAAGCGCTTTAACGACCTAATTTGTTTCTACTATATAATTTTTGACTAGTGTTTGACGGATTTCGACTAAGTGATGGGTCATTAATGTTGCTGCCTTTTTTTCTTGTCGCTTTTTAATTGCTTCTAAGATGACACTGTGTTCTTCCAATAATTTCTCCATCGTTTTTTGTCGGCTATAAATATAAATATGACGCGTACCTTTCATCGTCTGTTGAATGAGGTCCGAAATATTATTTAGCAACTCATATAACAATGCATTATGAGAGGCTTTAGCAATAGCAAGATGAAATTTTAAATCTGCTTCCTCACCCGATTGTTGACATTGGATCGCATTGACCATTTCTTCTAAAGCAGTTTCCATTGCTCGTATATCTTCATCTGTGTGTCGTAATGCAGCATATTGTGCTGTCGCCACTTCTACCGATTCACGCAATTCTAATATGTCGCGTACACGCTCTTTCGTAAGTGTATGAGATAGAAAATCAAATAACTGTGGCTGTTTTTGTTTTACAAACGTCCCATAACCATGCTTAATATCTACGAGTCCTATCACTCTGAGCGCATTCAGTGCCTCACGCATTGAAGCGTTACTCACACCATACGCTTCAGCAAGCTTTTGAATTGAAGGCAAGCGTTGCCCAACTTCTAAAGTTCCTTCTTCAATTTGCTGAATCAATACATCCGCAATTTGCTCATATTTCTTTTGATTCGTGATTTTCATAGCTTTTCCCCTCACCCTCACTTCATATCTTATCAAACTTTAGCTATCATCTCTGTATTAAAAACAAACTATTTTCATGTTTATTTTTATTTACTGATAAAATCGTTTAAATTAAGACCATATTTATTTTCAAATAAGAAAGATTTTGATAATGTGGATTATATGTGAAAGGAGTGCTCACTATTGGTAAAATTCACAAAGTTATTTTGGCATAATACAAAAAATCAAAAATTAAAACTATTTGCCACATCATTTATTGGTTTTGCAATATTGTTATTGTTGGCTATTCTCGTAATGTCACCGTTTAATTTATTACTTCAAGCTTGGCAGATCTCTATTTTAACGGGTCAACAAAGTATGACAAAATTAATTTTCATGATGATTGGTGCCATCATTCTAACCATCTGTATTTTCTCGATGGTCCTCTTCCCAATCTATACAGGACTTGTACGTGTCATTCGCCACTCTGTTTTAGATTCAGCGCAAATGCAATGGAAAGATTTAGTGCGCTCATTTAAAAAAGGCATTTGGGGCAAAAGTGTGATTCTAGGTCTGATGAGTATTTTATTCATTATACTAACAGTCATCGTCTATGGTCTCGTTAATGCAGGTGTTTCTTATCTCGTACAAAAACTCTTTAATGCCATTAGTGCTAATGACATCAGTCAAGGCTGGTTACAATTCATCATTAGTATCTTAATTGTATTATCTTCATTTATTTTAAGTATCTTCGTTTGGTTCACGGTTGTATACGTTACAAACCTTGCTACTTCCTTAACTGAAGATGCTTCAAGAAGTGTTAAAGTACATCTAAAAGAAGCATGGCATGGTATTAAAAATGGTCATAAAACATTTTTACGTTTCTTTATTGGCATTTTATTACTTAATTTGATCTTTATTATTCTTAATCAACCTATTAATTACTTAATTCAACAAAATCTCGCACATATTTCACAAGATGTCGCTTATTATTTAATGATTATATTCAATATTATCTTTTTAATTATTCGATATCTCATTTACTTACTCATTATCGGTACAATCATTCAATATTTTGTGCGTAGAGGACAAAAAGAAGTGAAATAAGCTGAAAGCCAGTCTGTCAGGAAAAACTTCCATCGCAGACTGGCTTTTAATTATTTTAATAGTTGTGCTTCTAAAAATTGTGCCGCCCCATCATGATTATGGTCGACTTCAGTTTCATATTGCGTCAATGCTTTAATCTCCGCACTGGCATTTTTCATCGCAACCGTTACACCACCCACTTTAAACATCGCGCGATCATTGTCACTATCTCCAATAACGAGTGTTTCAGAAAGTTGAATATTAAAATGACGACACATCTCTTCTATTCCTGTCCCTTTATTAATATGATACGCCATTGTTTCTACGTTGTTAGGTGTTGAATTAGAAACTTCAATGTTTAATTCTGACTGCTGTGCGACCATTTTTTCTCTAAAACTTTTAATTTTGTTTAGATCAGAATGGAATAAATATATTTTTGAAAAACCAAGTTGCGTCGGTATCGTATCACGCCAAGTTAATTTTTCTCTTACTGCTTCGTGTCTTGATAACCATTCACTTTCATTTACAGTATCAGGCTTGTCACCTTTGACTAAGCTTAACATCCAACTTTGATCTTCATTTAGGGCAAATCGCGGTTCATCAAATGGAAAGACCTCATAATAAATTCCATCTTGTTGCGCTTCCATCACAATTTGACGTACCGCTTCAAGACTAAGATCGTGTTCAAATAATACGTGTTCATCAATATGTCCTAATGTTCCATTCGATGAAATGATACCATCAAACTGAAGATCTTCTGGTATAAGTAAATGAATCTCTTCGTAAGCACGTCCTGTTGCTAAAAACACCTTATACCCCTCTGATCTAAGGCGAGCGATGACTGAAGCTGTCTTTTCAGACGCTCTATTATTTTGATGAAGAATTGTACCATCCATATCTAAAAATATTGCTTTTATATTTTGCATGATCGCATTTCCTTTCATTCATTGATTACTCCTTTATTGTGTCATCAAATAGATACTTACGCAACACGACGCGCGCTTATTTTCTTACAAACTGTAACCTTTCATAACAAAATGAAGTTAAACTAAAAAATGCGTAAGATACGAAGCCTATTTGCTTGTACCTTACGCTATTGATGAAAAACAGAGAATGTTATTCCACAGTTACAGATTTCGCTAAATTACGTGGTTTATCAACATCTAAATCACGATGTAATGCAGCATAATAAGAAATCAATTGTAGTGAAACAACTGAAACAAGTGGTGTTAACAACTCATGAACATGAGGAATCACATATGTGTCTCCATCTTTTTCTAGTCCTTCCATAGAAATAATACATGGATGAGCACCACGAGCAACAACTTCTTTCACGTTACCACGAATAGAGAGATTTACACCTTCTTGTGTAGCAAGTGCAAAGACAGGTGTACCGTCTTCGATGAGTGCGATTGTACCATGTTTCAACTCTCCGCCAGCAAAACCTTCTGCTTGAATATATGAGATTTCTTTTAGTTTTAAAGCACCTTCTAAACTTACATTGTAATCAATTGTACGTCCAATAAAGAATGCATTACGTGTTGTTTCTAAGAAATCTTTTGCGATTTGTTCCATTTGTGGTGCATCATCGACCACTGTTTCAATTGCAGCAGTGACTTTCGCTAATTCACGCAATAAATCAATATTCGGATCAATACCACGTGCTTGTGCAACAACGTGTGACATAATTGATAAAACTGCAATTTGTGCTGTATATGCTTTAGTTGAAGCAACAGCAATCTCAGGCCCCGCATGAAGTAATAATGTATGATCTGCTTCACGAGAAAGTGTAGAACCAGCTACGTTTGTAATTGTTAATGAACGATGACCAAGTTTTGTTGTTTCAACTAACACGGCACGACTATCAGCCGTTTCACCTGATTGAGAAATATAGATGAATAATGGATTTTCAGATAGTAATGGAATATTGTAAACAAATTCTGAAGCAACATGAACTTCAGTTGGAATACCTGCCCATTTTTCAATAAATACTTTACCTACTAATCCTGCATGATAACTTGTACCTGCAGCAATAATGTAAATACGGTCTGCTGCTTTAAAATCTTTAACAATTTCAGGATCAATTTTTAAATTACCTTGTTCATCTTGATATTCTTGAATAATACGACGCATTACAGCAGGTTGATCATGAATTTCTTTCAACATATAGTGATCGTAAACACCTTTTTCAGCATCAGATGCATCGATTTCAGCAATGTAACTTTCACGATCGATTACTTGGCCTTCTAAATTTTTAATGACAACTTCATCACGTTTAACGATTACAATCTCTTGGTCTTTTAATTCTTTATATTCACTTGTCACTTGAATCATTGCAAGTGAATCAGAAGCAATCACGTTAAAATCGTCGCCGATTCCAACAAGTAATGGTGATTTGTTTTTAGCGACATAGATTGTCTCACTATCTTCAGAATCTAATAAACCGAGTGCATATGAACCGTGTAATAGAGAAACCACTTTTGTAAATGCGTCTTCAGTAGATAAACCTGTTTCAGCAAAATGTTCAATCAATTGCACGATAACTTCAGTGTCTGTTTCTGAAACAAATTGAACATTAGGAACATATTCTTCTCTAAGCTCTTCATAATTTTCAATCACACCATTGTGTACGAGTGTGTATCTACCACTTGTAGATTGATGTGGGTGAGAATTTTCATAACTTGGCACACCATGTGTTGCCCATCTTGTATGACCGATTCCCGTAGATCCATCATGTTCATTGTCTGCTTCTTTACGTAACTCAGCAATTCGGCCTTGTGCCTTTGTAACAGTCACTTCGTTTTCATCACGAATCGCAATACCTGCTGAGTCATATCCACGGTATTCGAGTTTCTCTAACCCTTTTAATAAAATTTCTTTCGCATTTTGATAGCCAATATAGCCAACAATTCCACACATAAATAAATTCCTCCACACTGAAATAACGGTGCTGCATGTCATTTTTTTACACTTTTGGCATTCTGCTATAATGCAACAAAATGTGAACAAATAACTCCAGCATCGCATTCTTTTTTTATTGAATTAGTTTGGCGATCTTACTAACTTTGTCCAATAGGTTACCCTAATGATTTAATTAATAAGCTAACGAATGAGCCACATCCGGGATAGCATCCGCCGATCATATTCGATCACTATCCTCCTCGTCCACAAATCTCCTACATGTATCTATGAGATGCTCTGCTTTAGCATATCGGTCGACAATACATGCTTTCAATTTGCGCTGGCGCTTTATAAACTATTTCAACCTCTATCCTCCTTCTTGCAATATAATCTATTGTACAATGAGTGAAACTTTTATTGCAAATAAAAGTATAAATGCTATAAAAGCAATAATGTCTAGATTTTGTCTATACTTTTAACGTTTATACCTAAAATATTTATAAGTTATTTTAATTATAATCTGTTGTATTGCTATATTAAAATAACAATCCTTTTTGTGAACCCAATATCCTAAGCTTAAAGTATTCATTAGCTAAAATGATGTCGATTTTCACTTAAATTGGCCAGCCTCCTCGATGGTATTTTTGTGTATTGTTTGATGATACAATTACAAAATATAAAACATACTAAGATTAGCTGTGAAGAAATTTATGACGATAGATTTCTTCACAGCTATTTTTTATAGTTGTAGAGAGAAGTAGATCGAGTAGACTCTTGGATCTTTGAATCCGCAATTTAAACTGATCAGCTTTACTCTCCTTTTGAAATTCGTTTGAAGTATGTTGGGTTCTTGAAACCGTGTATAGGAAAATGAGATGAAAAAGGCTAAGTAAAGTTCAAAGCTTCTCAATTCTTTAAAGGAGGCTATATTTATCAATTACTTAGGTGTTGATATTAGTAAAAGAAGTAGTGTCGTAGCTCATTATCATAACGATCAATTTCAAAGAGAATTTACCATTCAAAATAATAAAAATGGTTATAATTATTTATTAAAGTATTTGAATGATTTAGACCACCTACAAATCATTTTTGAATCTACTGGTATTTATTCAAGAGGTATGACTCGATTTTGTCGCGTAAATCAAATTAATTATATTGAGATGAACCCGTTAGAAGCTAAATTCAGAACAAGTTCTTTAAGATCATGGAAAACCGATCAAGCTGATGCACATAAACTTGCGCTTTTGGCATTCAATATGAAGGACGCTAAAATTCAACGTCATACTGAAGAAATATATTTTGAGCTTAGAGAACGTGCAAGATTTCATTTAGAAATGGAAAATGATCAAAATAAACTAAAGGTAGAATTAGTTGAAGTGCTTCATCAAACATTTCCAGGCTTAGAAAAGTTATTTAAAAATAGGTACTCTAAGATTGCTTTAAATATAGCTAAAGTATTTCCTCATCCCAATTGTGTTTTCGCATTAACACATGACGAATTAACTCATACCATACTTAATTCAACAGCTAAAGGCATGTCCATTAAAAAAGCTCAAAAGTATACGAATGATTTGATTTCAATAGCACAAAATAGCTTCCCTACAGTTAAACAATCTTCATTTCTCGTAGAGAAATTAAGACATCTATGTGATAAATTACTTAAATCTATGCATGAAAAAGATTTGTTTGATAAAGAGATGATTAAATTAGCTAAGACAACTGATGCGTTTGAAAATATAGTTTCTATTCCTGGGTTAGGAGAATTAACCACTGCTTTACTGATTGGAGAGCTTGGAGATATAACACATTTTGAAACAAACAAACAACTCAATGCGTATGTCGGAATTGATATAAAACGTTATCAATCAGGTAATTCTATGAGCAGAGATACAATTAATAAAAGAGGTAATAAGAAAGCTAGACGTTTATTGTTTCTAATCATCATGAATATCATTAGAGGACGAAATCGTTATAAAAATCATGTTGCAGACTATTACTACAAATTAAGAAAGCAGCCAAATGAGAAACCTCATAAGACTGCAGTCATAGCTAGTGTGAATCGTTTGTTAAAAACCATTCATTATCTTATTACTAACAATCAATTATATGATTATCAAAAAGCACCACACTAATGTAACCATATAATCATATACATCATAACACCTTATTCAAAAAAATTAAATTGAACGGGCTAATTTAGTAATGCTTATTTTAAACATAAAGACTTGACTAATCGTAGGAAAATGAGTCTGGGACATAAATACCAAAATAAATAGCTCGATGATGATTTTGATAAAAATCGTCTTCGAGCTTCCTTTTTATTATCATGCTTCGTATTATATAGGCTCGCTTTCCGAGGGGACAGCCTCAGCCTGTAGTCTTCGGCTCGTCCTGTTCCCTCAGGAGTCTCGCTATAAATACTTCGCTTATATATGTAATCATTCACCATTATCCTAAAAATATAAGGCACTTTCGTATAATTTAATTCATCACAACAAAAACTAAACTAACGAGGTGCCTAAGGAAATTAGTCGCATCTAGTGCGGCTAAACTGATGATAAAAGGAAAAAAATCCGAGATTTTTCGTTTTTTACGAAAACCTCGGATTTCATCGATTATTGAGACAATTTTGTCTCAGGCTCTTTGGATTTTATCAATATATTTGTGATTCGGCCTAATTGTCACAACCACACTCATGAGATTCATACATGTTAATTCACAGTGCAATTACGATAATCCCATTTTCTCTTCTACAACATCAGCGATACGTTGTGCATAGTTATACGCATCTTCATCTGTTTTAGCTTCGACCATCACACGCACAAGTGATTCAGTACCTGATGGACGAACTAATATACGGCCTTCACCGTTCATTTCAGTTTTAACTTGTTCAATAATGGCTTTTACATCTTCATTTTGTTCGACAGCATGTTTATCTGTCACACGCACGTTTACGAGGCGTTGCGGGTATTTTGTCATTTGATTTGCAAGTTGACTCAACTTTTTACCAGAACGTTTAACAACTGCAGCAAGTTGAACACCTGTTAAGAGTCCGTCACCTGTTGTATTGTAGTCCATTAAAACGATATGGCCTGATTGTTCTCCACCTAAATTGTAGTGACCACGACGCATCTCTTCGACAACGTAGCGATCGCCTACTTTTGTTTTATTGGATTGGATTCCTTCTGCTTCTAATGCTTTATAAAAGCCTAAATTACTCATGACAGTAGAAACAATCATATTCTCATTTAACTCTTGGTTTTTAGACATTTCTTGTCCAAGAATAAACATAATTTGGTCGCCATCCACGACTTGACCTTGTTCATCAACTGCAATTAAACGGTCACCATCACCATCAAATGCAAGTCCAAAATCACTGCCTGTTTCAACAACGGTTTTTGCCAATGTTTCAGGATGTGTTGAACCAACTTGATCGTTAATATTATAACCATCAGGGTTACAGCCAATTGTCACGGTGTCCGCTTCGAGATCGACAAATAGGAATGGCGCCAATCCAGCAGTTGATCCGTGTGCACCGTCTAATACAATTTTAAGACCTTCTAAATTGACTTCAACCGTTGATTTTAAATAACTTAAATATTTTTGTGCACCTTCAAAGTAGTCGGATGTATGCACGATCGCCGTACCTGTTGGACGTGGTAAATCAGGGTTAGATTCATCTAACAATGCTTCAATTTCAAGCTCTTGTTCATCAGAAAGTTTGAATCCATCTGAACCAAAAAACTTAATCCCATTATCTTCCACAGGATTATGTGAAGCAGAAATCATTACACCTAATTCTGCGCCCATATCTCTCGTTAAGTATGCGACACCTGGTGTGGAAATCACACCTAAGCGCATCACTTCTGCACCGATAGAAACTAAACCGGCGATTAACGCATGCTCTAACATTTCTCCAGATACACGCGTGTCTTTTCCAACAAGTACGCGTGGATGTTCCGTGTGCTCATTGTGCGCTAAAACATAGCCACCATAACGTCCTAATTTAAATGCCAACTCTGGTGTTAATTCTTGGTTTGCTATACCCCTTACACCATCAGTGCCAAAGTATTTACCCATAAATCATATCTCCTTTTACTCTCATTCATCACTGTACTTTAATTTTTGCTTTAACCTTATCTGGTTCTAGCTTTGTCACATTTTCAGGTAGTGTTAATTTAACTTCTTTTTCTGTGTCACTTGAGATGCCATTAACATCAATTTCACCAGAAACTTCAGATATATCTTGTAAAGCTTCTCGATTACCAAATATCTCAATTTCTTTTGTATCTAATGAAACGTCAGCAACTTTTAATCCATCGGTTGGATTTCCTTTTGTCGATACATCAAGTTTCACTTTTTTTGAATAAGGTTCGACATCTGCCGTAAGTTCAACCGTTGATGGCTCAATTTGAACATCGAGCTTATTCATATTTTTATCAAATACGGCTACATTAGCATCGCCTGTCGTTTTTTCTTTAATATCATTTTCATTGCGGAAACTTGCCTTAACGAAAGCAATACGGTCTAATTGTTCTTTACCACCAATCACTTTGACGGTGTGTGGTGATACAGAAGCATCCTTAAGTTTGAAATTTGAATCTATCGCATAAGGACTCACATTCGGTTCAACCGCATACGTTCGTGTTTCTTTCTTTTCAACAGACAATGTCGCCTCTTTCGGATAAACGTGATAGTTAATATCTTTATCTAGTCCACGCACTTGGAATTCTAACGTGTGCTCACCCGGTTGAATATCTGACGCATCCAGAACGACTTTAATATCTCCAGTTTTTTGAGCTTGCAGAACTTTAGATTGTGGACCTGTTAACTCAACATCAACCGTATCAGGTGCCCCAGAGACGTATAAATTTTTATCATTATTGATGACTTCTACGTGTGCGTTTTTAATTGTTTTGTTCCCGTTATTCGAAATATTATCAGTACTGAAAGATGTTCCAAAAACATTATTCACCGATAAAAACAATAATAAAGCGAGTATAAATGCAAAGAAACGTAAACCCCATTTAGATTCAAACATTTAATTCACACCTTTCTTTGCAAAGTGTACACCAAACCAATGTTCAGAGAGTAACTCTTCAAAAACTTCTACTGAAATATCTTTACGCAATTTGCCATCAAATGTCACAGAAATAGATCCAGTCTCTTCTGAAACAACAACAGTAAACGCATCTGACACTTCAGAAATGCCCACCGCTGCACGGTGTCGTGTACCTAAACTTTTTGAGATCTTCGGACTATCCGACAAAGGTAGGTAGCTGGCAGCTGTAGCGATTTTATCACCTTGTATAATCATTGCACCATCATGCAATGGTGTATTAGGAATAAAAACATTGGTCAATAGCTCTTGAGAAATCTCTGAGTGCATTGGAATACCCGTCTCTATGTAATCTTGTAAACCTGTTTCTTTTTCAAACACAATTAATGCACCAATACGACGTTTTGCCATGTACTGTACAGCTTTAGACACAGAATCAACAAGTTTGGGTACTTCTACCGAAGATGTCGTCGAATAGCGCTTAAATAAACTCCCTCTCCCAAGTTGTTCAAGCGCGCGTCTAATCTCCGGCTGAAAAATAACAATGATGGCTAAAAATCCCCATTGCATCACTAAATCAAACAATCTTGAAGTCGTCGTTAACTGTAAATATTCACTGATTGCTTTACCAACAAGTATAAATAATATTCCTTTTAATAATTGAATTGCTTTCGTCCCTTTAAAGACTGTAATCAGTAGATAAATGACATACCATACAATTAATAAATCTAGAATACCTGTTATGACCTCAAGTGTGCTTAAATTTTCTAAGAGGTTAGAAATCTGCATAGTATCTCCTCCGGTAATCTATTCCCATAACAAATATTATACCAATGTTTATGCTTATTTGTCATATCGTGTCTAAAACATTCTATCATGAATCCATGCGTGAAGTGTCTTATCACTGTATCATTTCTCATAAAATGAAACAAGGCTTGAGTGAGCCCCACTCAAACCTTGTATTCAAATATTATGGACAAACCATATACAAATTTTAGTTCCCATTGACTGTTTTAACAACTTACAACAGTGTCTCTCCAAAAAAAGAGCCTAACAACGCAACTGCTTGTTCAGCTGTACGATTTTCTATATCTAATAATGGATTCACCTCTAAAATATCAAGAGAAGTAATTAAACCAGATTGATAGAGTAATTCTAAAGCGAAATGACTTTCTCGATAGGTCAATCCTCCTGGAACTTTCGTACCCGTCCCAGGCACTTCACTTGGATCTAAAGCATCAACGTCGAGCGACAGATGGATACCATTTGTTTTGGATTGTAAATATGTAATACTTTCTTTTACAATAGCTTGAATCCCTCTCTCATCGATATCTGCCATTGTATAAGTTCTGATTTGGTGCTTTTTGATATACGCCCGTTCACCATAATCTAAATCTCTCATTCCGATCAACACAATATTTTCAGGCTTCACTTTTGGCGCAAAACCACCGAGTTCGACTAATTGCTGATCTCCTTCGCCAGCAAGTATACGTAATGGCATCCCATGTACATTGCCTGAAGGAGACTCCTCTGGAATATTCAAATCACCATGTGCATCATACCAGATGACACCCAGACGAGAATAATGCTGTGCGACACCTGAAATAGAGCCTATCGCTAACGAGTGGTCACCTCCTAAAATAACTGGAAAATGATTATTTTTAATACTTGTAGCTACACGGTCATGTAACGCTTTCGAAAAAGTAAGAATCTCATCATAATTTTGAAGACCTCGTTGCGGCGCCTTAAATTTTTCAATATCTAGCTTTGGTGCTTCTACATTCCCACTGTCAATAACATGATGGCCAATCGCTTTTAAGCGTGGTAACACACCCGCATAACGTATCGCATCTGGCCCTAGATCAACACCGAGCTTCTTTTGTCCAAAAGTTGTAGGTGCACCTATTAATTCAATTGTCTTTGTCATATGATAACTCCCCTTTTCTTATCTTGATGATTAAATCAACTTATATCCCCTTATTTTAATTTCGCCCGCATACATAAACAGAATAATTGTTTCTTATTCTGAATACAAGCTTTCATTCATAAATAAATTATACTTCTATTTTATTTTTAAACTTATTTTTAAAAGTAACATTTTTATCTTTAATTTTTAGTAACTTTAATATATCATTGCACATAGGCGCAATATGTCTCCTTTATTTTTGGTTTAGTCACTTAAAATTATAGAGGCATTTGCGCTATTTTTGTACAAAAAAGCAGGATGACTTATGTCATCCCACCATAAAAAATGAAGAACCTAAAAAGGACTGATGATCCAAAGAATCACCAGACCTTTTTAGTATAGAGCCAAATACTATATGTCCCGAACGCATTGTGGAATAGCATCAAACATTCCTAAAACCATAAAAAAACCTTATCTCTATTGAGATAAGGTCTGTAGTGAGCCATAGAGGATTCGAACCTCTGACCCTCTGATTAAAAGTCAGATGCTCTACCAACTGAGCTAATGGCTCTAATGGCTGGGCTAGCTGGATTCGAACCAGCGCGTGACGGAGTCAAAGTCCGTTGCCTTACCGCTTGGCTATAGCCCATTAATGGTGGAGGGGGGCAGATTCGAACTGCCGAACCCGAAGGAGCGGATTTACAGTCCGCCGCGTTTAGCCACTTCGCTACCCCTCCATATGTAATGAAGAAAAAATGGTGGAGAATGACGGGTTCGAACCGCCGACCCTCTGCTTGTAAGGCAGATGCTCTCCCAGCTGAGCTAATTCTCCAAAATTTAAATGACCCCTACGGGACTCGAACCCGTGTTACCGCCGTGAAAGGGCGGTGTCTTAACCGCTTGACCAAGGGGCCATGGCTCCACAGGTAGGACTCGAACCTACGACCGATCGGTTAACAGCCGATAGCTCTACCACTGAGCTACTGTGGAATAATAAAATAACCTGGCACCGTCCTACTCTCGCGTAACGTCAGTCCGACTACCATCGGCGCTAAAGAGCTTAACTTCTGTGTTCGGCATGGGAACAGGTGTGACCTCTTTGCCATTGGCACCAGATTAAATTGAATGTTATACATTCAAAACTAGATCGTAAGTATACATTCACAAGTAAAACCTTATGAACAAATTTGATTAAGTCTTCGATCGATTAGTATTCGTCAGCTCCACGTATCACTACGCTTCCACCTCGAACCTATTTACCTCGTCATCTTCGAGGGATCTTATAACCGAAGTTGGGAAATCTCATCTCGAGGGGGGCTTCATGCTTAGATGCTTTCAGCACTTATCCCGTCCATACATAGCTACCCAGCTATGCCGTTGGCACGACAACTGGTACACCAGAGGTATATCCATCCCGGTCCTCTCGTACTAAGGACAGCTCCTCTCAAATTTCCTACGCCCACGACGGATAGGGACCGAACTGTCTCACGACGTTCTGAACCCAGCTCGCGTACCGCTTTAATGGGCGAACAGCCCAACCCTTGGGACCGACTACAGCCCCAGGATGCGATGAGCCGACATCGAGGTGCCAAACCTCCCCGTCGATGTGAACTCTTGGGGGAGATAAGCCTGTTATCCCCGGGGTAGCTTTTATCCGTTGAGCGATGGCCCTTCCATGCGGAACCACCGGATCACTAAGTCCGTCTTTCGACCCTGCTCGACTTGTAGGTCTCGCAGTCAAGCTCCCTTATGCCTTTACACTCTATGAATGATTTCCAACCATTCTGAGGGAACCTTTGAGCGCCTCCGTTACACTTTAGGAGGCGACCGCCCCAGTCAAACTGCCTGCCTGACACTGTCTCCCAGCACGATAAGTGCTGCGGGTTAGAAATCCAATACAATTAGGGTAGTATCCCACCAGTGCCTCCACGTAAGCTAGCGCTCACGCTTCTAAGGCTCCTACCTATCCTGTACAAACTGTACCGAATTTCAATATCAGGCTACAGTAAAGCTCCACGGAGTCTTTCCGTCCTGTCGCGGGTAACCGGCATCTTCACCGGTACTATGATTTCACCGAGTCTCTCGTTGAGACAGTGCCCAAATCGTTACGCCTTTCGTGCGGGTCGGAACTTACCCGACAAGGAATTTCGCTACCTTAGGACCGTTATAGTTACGGCCGCCGTTTACTGGGGCTTCGATTCGTAGCTTCGCTTGCGCTAACCACTCCTCTTAACCTTCCAGCACCGGGCAGGCGTCAGCCCCTATACGTCACCTTACGGTTTAGCAGAGACCTGTGTTTTTGATAAACAGTCGCTTGGGCCTATTCACTGCGGCTCTTCAGAGCGTGAACCCCAAAGAGCACCCCTTCTCCCGAAGTTACGGGGTCATTTTGCCGAGTTCCTTAACGAGAGTTCGCTCGCTCACCTTAGAATTCTCATCTTGACTACCTGTGTCGGTTTGCGGTACGGGCACCGATATTCTAGCTAGAGGCTTTTCTCGGCAGTGTGAAATCAACGACTCGAGGAAACAATTTCCTCTCCCCATCACAGCTCAATCTTAATGAGTGCCGGATTTGCCTAACACTCAATCTTACTGCTTGGACGTGCACTCCAACAGCACGCTTCGCCTATCCTACTGCGTCCCCCCATCGCTTAAAACGAATATTGGTGGTACAGGAATATCAACCTGTTATCCATCGCCTACGCCTGTCGGCCTCAGCTTAGGACCCGACTAACCCAGAGCGGACGAGCCTTCCTCTGGAAACCTTAGTCAATCGGTGGACGGGATTCTCACCCGTCTTTCGCTACTCACACCGGCATTCTCACTTCTAAGCGCTCCACATGTCCTTGCGATCATGCTTCAACGCCCTTAGAACGCTCTCCTACCATTGTCCTACGGACAATCCACAGCTTCGGTAATATGTTTAGCCCCGGTACATTTTCGGCGCAGTGTCACTCGACTAGTGAGCTATTACGCACTCTTTAAATGATGGCTGCTTCTAAGCCAACATCCTAGTTGTCTGGGCAACGCCACATCCTTTTCCACTTAACATATATTTTGGGACCTTAGCTGGTGGTCTGGGCTGTTTCCCTTTCGAACATGGACCTTATCACCCACGTTCTGACTCCCAAGTTAAATTATTTGGCATTCGGAGTTTGTCTGAATTCGGTAACCCGAGAGGGGCCCCTCGTCCAAACAGTGCTCTACCTCCAATAATCATCACTTGAGGCTAGCCCTAAAGCTATTTCGGAGAGAACCAGCTATCTCCAAGTTCGATTGGAATTTCTCCGCTACCCTCAGTTCATCCGCTCACTTTTCAACGTAAGTCGGTTCGGTCCTCCATTCAGTGTTACCTGAACTTCAACCTGACCAAGGGTAGATCACCTGGTTTCGGGTCTACGACCAAATACTCATTCGCCCTATTCAGACTCGCTTTCGCTACGGCTCCACATTTTCTGCTTAACCTTGCATCAGATCGTAACTCGCCGGTTCATTCTACAAAAGGCACGCCATCACCCATTAACGGGCTCTGACTACTTGTAAGCACACGGTTTCAAGTTCTCTTTCACTCCCCTTCCGGGGTACTTTTCACCTTTCCCTCACGGTACTGGTTCACTATCGGTCACTAGAGAGTATTTAGCCTTAGGAGATGGTCCTCCTAGATTCCGACGGAATTTCACGTGCTCCGTCGTACTCAGGATCCACTCAAGAGGGTATTCGTTTTCGACTACAGGATTATTACCTTCTCTGATTAACCTTTCCAGGTTATTCGTCTAACAAATACTTTTGTAACTCCGTACAGAGTGTCCTACAACCCCAACAAGCAAGCTTGTTGGTTTGGGCTCTTCCCGTTTCGCTCGCCGCTACTCAGGGAATCGATTTTTCTTTCTCTTCCTCCGGGTACTAAGATGTTTCAGTTCTCCGGGTCTACCTTCTCACATACTATGAATTCATATGCGGATAACACGACATAACTCGTGCTGGGTTCCCCCATTCGGAAATCTCTGGATCAAAGCTTACTTACAGCTCCCCAAAGCATATCGTCGTTAGTAACGTCCTTCATCGGCTTCTAGTGCCAAGGCATCCACCGTGCGCCCTTAATAACTTAATCTTTTATGATTGAGCTTTTACTCAATTCACCAGTTATTAATTATGTGAGTCATCTGTCGACGACTAGCGATAATTTTGTTTCAAGCTTTCGCTTGTCACTCGGTTTTGCTTGGTAAAATCTATACTTACTTATCTAGTTTTCAATGTACAATCGTTGAATCCTCAAATGAATGAGCATTCAAAACTGAATACAATATGTCATGTTAATTCCGTCTATCACCTGTTGGTGATATTTCCGTATATTATCCTTAGAAAGGAGGTGATCCAGCCGCACCTTCCGATACGGCTACCTTGTTACGACTTCACCCCAATCATTTGTCCCACCTTCGACGGCTAGCTCCAAAATGGTTACTCCACCGGCTTCGGGTGTTACAAACTCTCGTGGTGTGACGGGCGGTGTGTACAAGACCCGGGAACGTATTCACCGTAGCATGCTGATCTACGATTACTAGCGATTCCAGCTTCATGTAGTCGAGTTGCAGACTACAATCCGAACTGAGAACAACTTTATGGGATTTGCTTGACCTCGCGGTTTCGCTGCCCTTTGTATTGTCCATTGTAGCACGTGTGTAGCCCAAATCATAAGGGGCATGATGATTTGACGTCATCCCCACCTTCCTCCGGTTTGTCACCGGCAGTCAACTTAGAGTGCCCAACTTAATGATGGCAACTAAGCTCAAGGGTTGCGCTCGTTGCGGGACTTAACCCAACATCTCACGACACGAGCTGACGACAACCATGCACCACCTGTCACTTTGTCCTCCGAAGAGGAAAACTCTATCTCTAGACCGGTCAAAGGATGTCAAGATTTGGTAAGGTTCTTCGCGTTGCTTCGAATTAAACCACATGCTCCACCGCTTGTGCGGGTCCCCGTCAATTCCTTTGAGTTTCAGTCTTGCGACCGTACTCCCCAGGCGGAGTGCTTAATGCGTTAGCTGCAGCACTAAGGGGCGGAAACCCCCTAACACTTAGCACTCATCGTTTACGGCGTGGACTACCAGGGTATCTAATCCTGTTTGATCCCCACGCTTTCGCACATCAGCGTCAGTTGCAGACCAGAAAGCCGCCTTCGCCACTGGTGTTCCTCCATATCTCTGCGCATTTCACCGCTACACATGGAATTCCACTTTCCTCTTCTGCACTCAAGTTTTCCAGTTTCCAATGACCCTCCACGGTTGAGCCGTGGGCTTTCACATCAGACTTAAAAAACCGCCTACGCGCGCTTTACGCCCAATAATTCCGGATAACGCTTGCCACCTACGTATTACCGCGGCTGCTGGCACGTAGTTAGCCGTGGCTTTCTGGTTAGGTACCGTCAAGACGTGCACAGTTACTTACACATTTGTTCTTCCCTAACAACAGAGCTTTACGATCCGAAGACCTTCATCACTCACGCGGCGTTGCTCCGTCAGGCTTTCGCCCATTGCGGAAGATTCCCTACTGCTGCCTCCCGTAGGAGTCTGGACCGTGTCTCAGTTCCAGTGTGGCCGATCACCCTCTCAGGTCGGCTACGTATCGTCGCCTTGGTAGGCCGTTACCCCACCAACTAGCTAATACGGCGCGGGTCCATCTATAAGTGACAGCAAGACCGTCTTTCACTGTTGAACCATGCGGTTCAACATGTTATCCGGCATTAGCCCCGGTTTCCCGGAGTTATTCCAGTCTTATAGGTAGGTTACCCACGTGTTACTCACCCGTCCGCCGCTAACTTCAAAGGAGCAAGCTCCTCGTCCGTTCGCTCGACTTGCATGTATTAGGCACGCCGCCAGCGTTCATCCTGAGCCAGGATCAAACTCTCCATAAAAGAAGTAAGCTTGATATAGCTCATTGATTGATTTAGTCAATCACTCTTCAAAGTACGTTAAAGTACTCAAATTATCGGAATTAACGTTGACATATTGTCATTCAGTTTTCAATGTTCATTTCATTCTGTTGTTAACATCATTAACTAAGTTTACTATAAATCAACTTAATTAACAACACTTTTAACATTTTATATTTATTCTCACATATTTGCAATAGTAAATTTTACACCATTCAAATATTTTTGAATAAAATTCTTTTTTGTCGCTTTTGGCGACTTTTATATCTTACCATCGTCTTAACGATGTGTCAACAATAAATTAATAATTTATTTTATTGTTGAATTAGTGATTTGTTTCGCTCACAAGAATATATTCTATACAGATTGATATAAAAAAGCAAGTCTAAATTTCAATTTTTTAAAATTTATTTTAATAGGCCTAAAAACATTGATTCTGGTGCTATTTTCCCATTCTAAATTGCTCTAAAACAGGTCATACAAAAATCATTAATCCATACATTAAAGCAATCAAAATTTGAAAAATGGCATTAGATGTTTGGATCACAAAAGTAATCATCTATTACTTTATGCAATCCCAATCATCTATGCCATTACAGACCATATCATCTGTTTAACTTCAATCCCGCTTCATAACATCTATGAAATAACTCCACTTATTTTGTTTTATCAATAATTTTACGTGCAATGTCTTGATAAATTTGTCCTAAGCGATCTTCTGGTTGATAAATCGAAGGTGAGAAATCCACTGGCTTCCATGAAGGTTGTTCTAATGGCAATTGACCAAGCAACTCGGTACTCAATTCATCAGCCAACTTCTGGCCACCGCCTTGTCCAAAGACATATTCTTTATTACCCGTTTCCTTACTCTCAAAATAAGACATGTTTTCAATAATACCGAGAATAGAATGTTCTGTATGTTTAGCCATAGCACCTGCTCTTGCTGCAACAAATGCCGCAGTCGGATGCGGTGTTGTGACAATTATTTCTTTACTAGAAGGTAGCATCGTATGTACATCTAATGCGACATCTCCAGTACCCGGCGGTAAATCAAGGATTAAATAATCTAAATCTCCCCACTTCACTTCTGTGAAAAAGTTCGTAAGCATTTTACCCAACATAGGCCCACGCCATATTACTGGTGCATTTTCTTCTACAAAGAAAGCCATCGAAATCACTTTAACACCGTGGCGTTCTACTGGAATAATCGTTTTACCTTCTATGCCTGGCTTTTCATCGATACCCATCATATCAGGTACACTAAAACCATAAATATCAGCATCAATTAGACCAACACGTTTTCCTTCTCGTGCTAGTGATACAGCCAGATTGACTGCTACGGTTGATTTACCAACGCCCCCTTTACCAGACGCAATCGCAATAAACTCTAGCGGATTGTCTTTAGATAAAAATTCTTCTATTGTCTGTTTTTTCGCTTGTTGATTCCCTTTATATTTGGCAACCGTTTCTTCTGGCAAGCTCTCAAAACGAATACCGACTGTTTTAGCACCATTTTCTTTCAATTTCTCAACGATAGCCATTTGCAATTCAAGTTGTGGCTGTCCCCCTAACTGTGCCATCGCAACTTTGACACTGACATGTGCTTTTTCTTCTTTTATAGAAATATCAATGATACCCTTTGTTTCTTTTAAAGGTACATTAATAATTGGGTCTTTAATTTCTCCTACAAGTGCGCTTACCTTTTCTTCTGTTAACACTTCCGACATCTCCTTTTGAATACGCTTTAATTTTAGTTTAACAAAACTCTGTCAACTTTCATAAGGTAAAAAACTATAAATACTTTATTTTCATACATAAAAAACAAGATAGCTCACTCAGCACTCCTACTCAGCTTGCCATCTCGTTTTATTTTGTCATCCTTATGCGCTTCACTTACCGATTAGGTTGGCGCACATAATTTTGCTTTCTTGTCTTTTTCTCTTTACCACGATCATAAATAAAAAAGCTAATGATGAGGCCAATTAATAAAAATCCAGAAGTTACATAAAAAGCTAAATCCACACCAAAAGCAATAGCTTCTCTATGAATCATTCCTTGTGCTACAGAATGATCCGGATGATACCAGCGCGCACCTAAACTCATGAGGGTTACCATCAACGCTGTCCCCATAGAACCAGAAATTGTCCGTAAAGTATTCATAATCGCTGTCCCGTGGGAAACCATATCATTTGTTAATGAATTGATACCTGCTGTATTTAAAGGCATCGTCAATAATGATATAGAAAAGAGTCGGATTGTAAAAATACTAATAACATATAAATAAGAAGTATGTGCTGTCAGTTGTGCCATCATTAAAGTAGTAATCAGCAATAAGATAAAACCAGGGATGACTAAAACCCTTGCCCCCACTTTATCGTAAAGGCGACCATTGACAACAGACATCACACCGTTGATTACAGCACCTGGAAGAACAACTAAACCAGATAACAATGCGGATAAACCTAATGCATTTTGGATATACACAGGAATTAATAATGCCGGGCCAACCATAGAGGTAAATGCAATCATAGATGCGATTGACGTTAGTGTGAAGGTTCTCGATTGAAAGACATGTAGATTAAGGATAGGATTATCAATTTTTAATTGTCTGTGAATAAAGATACCTACAATCACCAGTCCTGCAATCAAGCTGATGATAACAAGTGGATTATGAAAACCTTGTGTACCAGCGATACTAAAGCCATATAACATCAGACCAAAACCGAATGTAGAGAGTAAGACTGATGTTTTATCCAGTACAACTTCTTTTGTATCACTAAAGTTTCGCATTGACATCCAACCAAAAATAAAGCCAATCGTTGCGACAACGACCACCACCATTAATGGCGCACGCCAAGTATAATGGTCAACTAGAAGTCCTGAAAGTGTAGGCCCTATAGCTGGGGCAAATTGTATCACTAGGCCTGATAACCCCATCGCAAATCCACGCTGGCTTTTAGGGAATAGCGTAAAGAGCGTGAATTGACTCAGTGGCATAATAACGCCAGCCCCCATGGCTTGAATGACACGTGCCAACATCAGTACTAGAAAGGTAGGTGCAGAAACAGCAATCACAGAACCTAATAAAAAAGTCCCCATCGCTGCAAGATACAAGTAACGCGTAGGGACTCTATCCATTAAATAAGCAGTTAATGGAATCATAATCCCGTTAACAAGCATAAAACCAGTGACTAACCATTGTGATGTACTTTCATCAATGTTTAGTCCTCTCATAATACTAGGAAGTGCGGTATTCAATAGCGTTTGATTCAGTATTGCTATGAATGCACTGGCCAAAATGACGGCGACGATAAAGTTACGTTGTTTTTTATCAATTTGAACACCCTCGTGCATACACATTCCTCCTTCATAAATCTTTAGCATTGACTTATTTTATGTCTAATCCGTTAGCTTAGCAAAGTATTTGCTTTCATTACGTTTTCGTTCTTTGTTAATGACGCTTATTCTGATTTAAATCTTCTGAATCAGGATAAAATATCTCTTTACAAATATATAAAAACGCAATAATCAACATAAGTACCCAATAATCAATGCGAATATACTGATAATGAATATGAATTAAAAAGAAAAACATTGTCGTAATTATCGAGTATGATATTAAATGAAATGTAAAGCCTTCTAAATAAGGATTAGGATATAATTTTTTTCTGAGCCAATCCATTAAATATTCAATACAGTAAATCACAAAATATCCTAAGATGATATAGCTACCGTAATAAACCAAATTATCATAAAAACCTTTGTTGTAAGTAAAAGACCCTAGGTGAAAATAAATCAACAAACGACTCAATCCAAACAAACCAAAACCTAATAGCGTTAAAAAGATAGCCCCTGAAATAATAAAAATGGAGAGTATGATCATTAAAGTGACTAAGTTAAATAAATTAAACTTACCTTTCATGCTCAAACCCTCCTTTTTTTATACTATATCACGCTTCAGAAACTGAACGTAAAGTTTTATCTTTTTGCACGAACCATACAAAACCTAGTCCTATCAATACAATCATACAAAATATCATTACATTTTGTATTGAATTATGAAATAGCGTATGTTGCATCGCATAAATATAACCAATCACTGCTGATCCTACTGAATTCCCCATATTACGTGTCAATGTAAAGAGCGACATCATTTTTTTCATACTCTCAGGTGAGGTTTTTTCTTGAACCATTACGCTATCTTTTGTATATGCTGTACCAAAACTCATTCCTATGAAAATTAAAGCAATCGCAATAATAATCGGATGATATGCACTGATAATAATAAGAATACTTCCTACAACTAAAATACCTATTGCGATTAAATATAAACCTCTAATAGTTCGATTTGCTTCGATTTTTTCAAGTGTAAAGTTCACAAGTAGCCAACCCATTGAAAGCGGAAAAATGACCAAACCACTTTGTAACGGACTTAAGTGAAGATGATCTTGTAAATACGATGGAATAAAAACATTAAATCCAATTAGTGCCATTGCAATGAAAAAATCTGTAAAAAAGGCTAAACGCACGGTAGACTTAAATTCCTTGATTGGTAAAAATGAAATTTTAGCTGTTTTGCCTCTGCGAATGATGTACCAAAATACAAAGAGAAATGCACAAAACACTAAAATGTTAATCCATAAATGTCCTGAAACTAAGACCGTTACCATTAAAAGCGCTAATAAAATATAGAATAAAGCCATACCTGCCACATCAACTTGATGATTGGATGTCGTTTCCGCTTCAAAATGATAAGAAGTAAGCACAATTCCCATGACAAGAATCCCAATTGGAATATTGATATAAAATAGCCAATGCCAAGATGAAACTTCTAAAATAAAGCCCCCTAAAAAAGGACCGAGTATACTCGAAATGCCCCAGACACTTCCGACTATTCCCATTACTTTATATCGAAATGGAATTTCAAAAGCTAACTTAGGTACGATTTGGGCTAAAGACATATTTACACCAGCACCTATGCCTTGTAGCAATCTTGCAAAAATAAGCATCTCAAAGTGTGTGCTCATCCCAGACATAAGGCTCCCAATAATAAATAATAATAAGCCAATCATCGTCACATAAATAATTTTAATGCGTGACATCAATTCACTTAAAATCGGTATGGCTAATACAATACCTATAAAGTAAACTGTAAATACTAAAGAAATCGGTTGTGTCGCGTGAAGATCATCACGCATGGTTGGCAATGCTAAAGACACAATGGATGTTTCTATAGCTGCCATAAACATAATCAGGACAAGCGAGCAAATAATACTAACTTGTTTTAATTTCATAGTTATCGACCTTTCTTTAATGACAATATCGACGGGTGCGAAAAGCTTGCAAAACCTTTGACCGTCCCAGACATCTACTGTGCCATTATTTATTTTAAGTGATTTAATAAATTAAGATACATCTCATTCGGTTTGTCTTAAAAATGCAAACAATTATCAAAGTAAATTGCAAAAATGAAAATTCGTTTTGAATTGAACTTTACCCCTATCTATAGGTGTTTAATTGTTAAACGAATAATTTCAAATCGATTTCTACTTCGTTGTTTTTCTTTTTCAAACCTTCTATTAAAACGTGTACATTATACACGTTACAAAACGGATACGTATTCGATTCTGCTCAAATATCACGATATCTGACCCATGCGTCCATTTTCAATTTTAAATAAAACGTTTTAATCAGACACGATATTCTTATGATTAAAATGAACAATGGTTTCAAAATATAGGCAAGCATGTTAGAAAAGACTGCCAAAGTCCCCTCAGTTATCATTTAATGATGATAAAGAGCGCCTATAACAGTCTTTTTTATCTGTATTATTTATTTTTTTGATGATAACGATAAATAGAAGCCATAACCATCATTAGGATGACACCTAAAATTAATGACACGACACCAAGGTACGGAGAAGATGTAACTGCACCGTCCCCTAACAAATAATAATAGCCAAAAAACATTTGAAAGAGGATTAATACACTTAGTGCAAACATTAACAATTTATAATTTGATTGCATGCTAACACCTGCCTACATAAAGTATAAAATACCTATAAAGTGAAAGATAGATGCAATAAAGATAAAAATATGCCATATCATATGAAAATAGGGTCTATTTTTTTGTGCGTAAAACCAAGCACCAATTGTATAAGCTAATCCACCTAACAAAATAAAAATAAAGAAGAGCCACGCGCCTTTACTTATAATAATAGGCAAATAAATGACACCTACCCATCCCATAATGAGATAGATGATGAGACTTAATTTAGCATTGACCTGAGTGGCAATCGCTTTGTATAAAATGCCCCAAAGCGTCGTTCCCCATAACAAAATCATGATGATCCAACCGAGCCACCCACCTACAAGTACTAAGGATACAGGCGTATATGTCCCAGTAATCGCTACGTAAATCATACTATGATCAATGATACGCATGACATATTTATGAGGTGAAGCTTGTTGCATTGAATGATATACAGTAGACGATATAAACATCAAAAATAAACTGATTACAAAAACAGATACACTTACCGACATTAACACGCCAGAATGTGCATAACTATGTACAGCTGCATATGGTAGTGCAATTAACATCAAAAACGCAGCAACACCATGTGAAACTGCATTCCCTATTTCTTCGCCGAAAGATAAGGGATTCATTTCTTTAAATGTTTCTAAAGTTGTTTTCTTCTTTTTCTTTGTGGCACTCGTCACAGTTGGCATATGGCCACCCCTATTCAATAATATTCATACGTTTAAGGTCCGCTGACGCAGTTTCTACACTATCTCGACCTTCCTTGTTTTTGAGCGGACTAAATTCTTCCGCTCTTGGCACTTGTAGCGTCATAAATGAAGTTGCATATTGAAAAATATCAAAATAAAAAAGTTCAAATTTTAGCGTTTCTTTTTTTACAACCCCAAAATCTTCATCTAATTGCTCTAAATTTTTAATTGCTAAATGATAAGGTAATGCTTTATCCACAGCCGCTTCGATAAAGGAACGTCTAAAAGCATGAATCCCTATATTCGCATTTTTAAATTGGTCAGCAATTTCATCTCTATCAAATTCAGAATACTCTAAAACAGTATCTTTTCCGTCTTTAACAACTAATCGACCGACACTTTCACCTAACTTAGGTTCAATGGACTTAGATGTTACATCTTTATGATGATGTACGGTAAAGCCTGCAAATAGAGGATCTAAAACTTTAACAAGTACATTATCGATATTATTCATAAAAATATACTCATTGCCGCGTTCAGCCATTTGATCTAATAAACCAGATGCTTTAAGAGATTTAAAAACGCCTCCATTTCCATTCGGTGTTTCCATAATTAAAGCATCTTTATCAAGAACTAATTGACCATTTTTTGTTAAGGCGACGATATTATCTTGTTTGAAAAAGTATACATGCTCTGGATGATAGCCAAAATAATCATGTTCAAGAAAGAACGCTCTCGTCTCTTTATCGTTGACATCACTCGTCATAATATACCAATCTACAAAACGCCCAGTTTCATTTTTTAATTGCAATAACTGTCTCGCTTGTAATTCAAACAGGCTGACTCCTTCTATTTGAAATGAACCTTTGGGTCCTTGATAACCTAGACGTGTTCCTTGTCCCCCCGCTAAAAGCAAGACCGCAAATTGTCCTTCGCGAATCGCATCGATACCTTTTGATTTGTACAGTTCAATTGTCTCTTCTTGCAATTGAGCTTTGACTTCATAGTTTATCTCTTGAACAGAAGAAACGTCTTTGATGGTTTGACGGTTAACGTAAACCTGTTCATATAGTGAATGAATTGCCTCTAAATCTAAAGTATCAATTTTTTGGTTAAGTCGTTCTTTTTCATTCGTGCTCATTAGTTTTTCATACTCATTCAGATGACCCTGTCCATACTTTTCAAGTTTATTCTTATCTAACATATCAATTATACGCTCCTTTAATAAAGCTGTGATTTGACGCTAAGTTTGTTTGTATTCAGTGCCTAAAATCAATACAACAACAGTTAAAATCCATTTAAAAGAAGATGCTTTACACTCGATTCAAATAAGACATATATCGTCACAAGACTAAAAGTTGTTGCCAAAGATAAATCCATCAAACCACCAGTTTTGAAATGAATTGGGAAACGTACTCGAACCGGTATTGGAAAAAATAAATGTACGCCTCTAGGTGTTAACATATCTAATATTATATGTGAAAGCATACCACAAATGATGCTAATCATATAGTAAATCGGTGTTTCTATCATATGTAAGACAAAATAAATACTTAAAACAAAAACCAATGAATGGGTCAATGTCCGATGACCAAACAAATGTTTGATAATAAAGCTAAGCAAAGGGAGTTTTTGACCGATTTTGCTCTTTGTATGGCAAATATCGGGAAAGATGCTCGCTAAAGCTGATAAAACAATACTTGTTGTCATTTCAAAAATATCAAGTTGATAATGTGTGGCAACTGCTGCACCCACTAAAACACCAGCAGCAGAGTGTGTTTTACCAGTCATGTTCATCACCTCACTATTATGAAAGGATTATAACATAATCTGTTCTGTCATACGAACATATTTTCGCTCTTTTATCGCCTTTTTAATTAGTATGACATATTAAATCAAAAAGTATCACATAATTGTTGCAAAAACGTTTTCAATAAGATACAATAACTGTACAAAATTTGAAAAAGGATGTGTCAGTGAAATGGCTATGACAGTTAAAAAAAATGAAAATGAAGTGCATATTCAATGGAGAGTTGCAGATATTCGAATTCCGAATGATCAAATCCGTAATGTAACAGAGGATCAAGATATTCACGCAGTTCCTGAAACAGATTCTAAAAGAGTATCGCGCATTGGCTCTACATTTGGTAAAACAAATCGTGTCATCATCGACACTGACGACCAACAATACATTATTTATACATTTAATGATAAAAAAGTATATAACGAAGTCACGAAGTAAACTGAGATTATTGATGATTCCCAGTTAACTAATTCACAATATAAGCATTCTGGGACATTAATCCCAAAATAAAAAGCGCTAAGATGATTCTTAATTGAAAATCATCTTAGCGCTTCCTTTTATTATAAAACTCCATATGATATAACTTCGTTTATGCATATCATCATTCACGATTTTACTTATAAAAAATTGATATTCAGCTGCAATAGATACGAAGTACAGTTTCTTAAAATTCAATGTATAAACAATTAGAAAAATAAATGCGCGATAAGCACAATAATTGGTAACGTAATGATTGTACGAATCAAAAAGATTATAAATAGTTTTCCAATACTTACCGGTATTTTAGATCCTAAAATAACGCCACCAACTTCAGATAAATAAATCAATTGACATACACTTAACACACCGACAACAAAACGTGTAAGGTCACTGTGAACGCCCTCGATTAATATTGAAGGTAAGAACATGTCCGCAAACCCAATAATCATTGTTTCAGATGCAGCATGTGCTTCTGGAACATGAAGAAATTCTAATATCGGAACAAAAGGAATGCCTATCCAAGTGAATATAGGCGTATATGTCGCAAGAATTGTAGCTAATGTCCCAATCGTCATAACAACCGGAATAACGACAAGCCACATATCCATTACCGTTTTAAAGGCAGTCACCATATATAATTTTAATCCAGGTGCTTTATAGCCTGTGATGACAGCATCTTCGTAACCTTTTTTAAGCGCTTCTTTATAATCATACTGTTTTTCAGGTCGTTCTTTTGCTGAAACGCCATCAACATAATGGTCCTCTACTGAACGTAACGGCCATATTCTTGGCATAATGAACGCTGCTACTAAACACGCTATGATCACCGTACTATAAAATAACGCAAAATGATCAATAAGACCAATCGTTTCAGCGATAACAATAGCAAATGTTAATGAAACAACACTAAACGTTGTTGCAATAACAGTTGCTTCACGGCGTGTATAAAATCCTTGCTCATATTGCTTACTTGTAATCATGACACCTACAGTACCGTCTCCAATGAAAGACGCTAAGTTATCAATTGTAGAACGCCCTGGCAACGTAAACAATGGACGCATGACAGGTCTAAAAATCGGACCTAAAAATTCAAGGAGTCCGTATTCGAGCAGTAATGGCAAAAAGATTGCCGCAAAGAAAAATACCGCAACTAATGTAGGCAACAATCCAGTAAAAATAAGCCCACCTGTATCTTCTGAATAGACCCATGGCAATCCGATTTTTAAAAATGTAATCCATACAAAAATGATTGATAAGAGTCGAATCACCAACCAAGGCCATGTCACGATAAATGCGTTTGCTCTAAAACTATCTTTTTTTACTTTTGATTTTAACACGGTACTATATAATAACGTTAAAATGCCAGAAATCGTAATAATCGCAACGATAATCCATGGCATTAAACCACCAAAAAGTGCTTGAAATTGCTTGGCTAAATAAGCAATCGGTAAGGTTGAAGTATGCTTACCATCTTCTACTACAGGTATAGGAATTAAAAATAAAATCACACCGATAATCGAAAGTAAGATGAATTTTAATTTTCCAATTGTCCACTGTTTCTTTGTATATTTTTCCATAATTAACGCCTTTCTCTTTTTCAAATATGTCCCCCATTAAAATAAAAACGTCTCCAATAGTTGGTATTTATTATACCGATATTGAAGACGTTATGCAATGTTTATTTGAATATTAATACGTTTAAATGCATATTTTGGCATTACATTTTACGTAAGACATATAAGAAGTATGGTGCACCAATCACAGCGATTAAAACTCCGACAGGAATATCAATAGGTGGTGCAATGACGCGTGCCAATCCATCTGCAATCACCATTAATAAAGCACCAACTAAACCTGACATTGCTATAATATGACCGTGTCTATGCCCTACAATACTTCTTGCTATGTGGGGGGCGATCAACCCAAGAAAGCTCAAACCACCTACAACTGAAATCGCAGAACCTGCTAACATAACAGCTGCAAATAACAAAATCATTTTCGTTCTTTTTACAGGTGTACCTAAGGCTGTCGCAACTTCTTCTCCTAAATGAAGAATGTCTAACTTTTTAGCGTAAAAGAAAATTACCGGTAAGGAGACGATCATCCAAGGTAAAATGGTTAATACATGATCCATTGAACGCCCAAAAAGACTTCCCGTTAACCACACTAATGCAATATTCGCTTCCATCGGACTTCGAATCAATAAGTATTGGACTAACGCCATTGCGACAGCACCGATGGCCATCCCTATAAGCGCTAGTTGCGAACCTTTAATGCCTTTTAAACTAATTAAAAGCGATAAAATCAAACTAATAACAAGTGCGCCTACAAACGAAGCGAGTGGTAAGACAAATAAAGGTGCTGTTGGAAAAACGATAATAACAATAACCGCAGCCAAACTTGCCCCTTTAGTGATCCCAATGACGTCTGGAGATGCAAGTGGATTTCGAATCACGCCTTGAATGACTGCACCTGAAACAGCTAGAGCAAAACCGACTAAAATACCGAGCAACATTCTTGGAACGCGATATTCTGTCAAAATAAATTGCTTGCCCGTCCAAACCTCTTTAAGCACTGTGATTGGTGAAATCCAAACTGCCCCAGCGCTCAAACTTAAAATCGCACACACAATCAGAAGTAGCGTGACAATAACGTAACGTTTTGTAAAGTTAATCTTCATCGCGCTTTCACTCCTCTCATTGTGATCCATAAGAAGTACAATGCACCAACAAATGATGTCACAATACCGACTGGAGATTCAAATGGAAAAGTGATAAGTCGACTGATTACATCTGAAATCAGAAGCAAGTTCGCTCCCATAATCATTGATAACGTAATGATCAAAAAGTAATTGCGATTGAGATAGTGCTTCACGATGTGAGGAACAATTAAGCCCACAAAACCAATAGGTCCAGCAATGGATACACTAGCCCCTGCAAGAACAATGACAATCAATCCAGATAAAGCACGAATTAATTTCGTATTTTGCCCAAGGCCTGTCGCCAACTGGTCTCCTAAATCTAAAATCGCCAACTGACGTGCGAGCAGTAATGCAGCAATTAAACCACTTACAATCCAAGGTAAGCTTTGAAATATTTGTGGCCATTTAATCGTATGCAGTGCACCAACAAGCCAAAACATTACCGTCGTAGTCGCATCTTCATTTAATAAAATAATACCTTGCGTCAGACTTGTGAAAAATAAATGAATGGTCATCCCCGCAAGTGCCAGTTTTATCGGTGTCATCCCTTTAGTTGTATCCGCTAAGGTATATACCGCTAAACCACCAATAAAAGCTCCTACAAATGCAAATACTATCGTGTTGCTTGCTAAACTTGGGACTAAAACTGTAATTAATACAACAGTAAATGATGCACCCGCATTTACACCAAAAATTTGAGGTGATGCCAATGGGTTTCTAGTAATCGCTTGCATTAAAACACCGGCTACACCGAGCGCAGCTCCAATTAAAATACCTGCAATTAATCGCGGCATACGAACACTATGTATTAAAAATGTTTCTTTCGTTGACTTTAGATGAAAGAAATAATCGATAAGTGATTGAAATGAAATTTTTGATGAACCAATTGCAAGATTTAAATAAATTGCAAAAATAAGAAAGCACACGCTTACAATAAAAGTAAGCGTAGTGCGTCTTCTCTGGTGATGTCCATCATAAATTTTTTGATTGAATTTTGACATATGAAATCACCTTTTATATTGCATTGTAAGGGAAAGGAAAAAGTCGCTCACTTCGACACATGATGATGTGTCATCCCTTCCTTTTCATTCAAAAGCAACTTATTTTTTCTCTTTTTTCGAAATTTCTACTAATTCTTTAGCAATTTCTTCAGAAGAAATGAGACCTCTAAACTTAGCCCATGTTTGACGATCTACAACGTGAACGCGATCGTTTTTAACAGCATCGATTTCATTCCATACTGGATCTTTTTTCATTTTCGCTAAGTGTGGATCGTTTTCACCGTTAACCATGATAAACATACGTTGTGGGTTAACATCAGAAAGTTGTTCTGAGTTCATATTTAAGTATGGTGCATTTAAGTATTCAGGTAATTGATCAGCTACTTCTTTTGTTAAAGCTTCTTTAAAACCTAAATCATGTAAGAATTGACCTACGTAAGATTGGTCAGAATGTGCTAAGAAACCTGATTGAGAAATTACAGCTGGTAAAACTTTCTTACTTTTATCCATTGTAATTTCTTTTTTGTATTTATCAATTTTTTCTTCATGCTCTTTTAAACGTTGATCTGCTTTGTCTTTTTCTGATAAAGCTTTACCGATTGTTTTAAACGCTTCGATGTTATCTTTATAGTCTGAGTCTAAACTTGGTAATAAAATTGTCGGTGCAATTTTGCTTAATTGTTCGTAGTTGTTTTTATGTCTGTTACTATCTGCAATAATTAAGTCCGGTTTCAACTCACTAATCACTTCTAAGTTCGGTTGTTTACGTGAACCTACTGATTTATAGTCGCCTACTTTATCACGAATAGGTTCGATGATATTTTTCTTCTTACCATCGTCCGCAATACCTACAGGTTTAACACCTAATGCAACAAGCGCATCAACAAAAGAATATTCTAAAGCAACCACTTTTTTAGGTTTTTTATCAATTTTAGTTGTGCCACCCGCATGTTTAATTTCTACACTTTTCCCATTTGATTGTGTGTCATTTTTAGAATCTGACTTGCCAGAATCACTGACATTCCCACATGCTGCAACAAGAAGCATGATTGCCACGATTGCTAAAAATCCCATCCATTTCTTCATCTTCACTGCATTGCCACTCCTTTAATGATGTTGTTTTATTTACATAATTATATAATAGTTGATAACGATTCTCATTGTCAACTCTGTTTTATAAAATTATTCTTTTTTATTTCTACAAATCCATTAATGAGTTGTTCAATGCCTTTATCTTCAATATAATTTTTCGGTATATGTGGCATATGCATACTTTGAGCTAAAGCTGAATAGTTTAATTGGAAAGTAATTTCATTACCTAATTGATAATAATCCGAGTGACCTAGATCAATCATTAGAGCATCACTTGAGCTTCCAACAATTTTCAAATGGGATTCGATAGGTTGGATACCATCAATGACTGTATCAAGTTGTCCAACGTCGACGATAGCCTGCATATAAGCTTGTCGCTTTTCAATATCTAAGCGCGGTTTAATTTCTAAAATCCTTCCACTCAATAAAATTGCATCGTCATACAAGTAAGGTAAACGCATGTTGTAGGAAGTCTCGTATCCTCTAAATAACGCCTCACCGATTCTAAGTTCATTAATTCTGCCCAAGTCCGTGTACATCGCTAAAGTCAACAGACTAGAATTGCCTCCTGAAATAGAGTTAAAACGAACGCCTGTATCACGTTCAACCGATTCTATAAAATAATTCATATAAACGATATCTTCTTCTGTCGGTTGGATGGGTCGAAAACACATAAAATTAAATGCCAAGCCTTTCAGATATATACCTTTGAGTTTGACAATTTTTTTAACAAGATGCACGACTTCATATGTCAATGCACCTTCTCTGCCGTCTTTCCAATCAACCATTAAATAAATCGCATGCTTAACCCCTTTTTGGACGGCCATATCATTCAATGCTTGAATCGTTGAAAATTCTGTTTGAATACTCACTTGACTTTTCACGACCACATCTTCAATCTCATGTGGCAAAGCGCCTTTAATCATCATATCTTGTTGCGTCGGTTGTTTTTGATGATGTGTCATTTTGGAGAGTCGAGACTCAGCAAGTGTGCTAAAGCCCATGTCACGTAACATTTCTCGAACCTTGATATCTCCACCTACACATTTCGTTACAGGAATCATTCGAACACCTTGTTCTGAAAGCATGTGTTGTAATGCCATTGCATTATATTTGATTTTACTTAAATTAACATGAAGTTGTGGCATAGGCTACATCTCTCTTTCTAGCGGATTATCAATATCTATTTGCACATATTGCTTCACTTTTTGTTCCATTCTCATATTTAGTAACGCTTTAACCGTCATTTTCTTACCAAATAATAATCTTTTTAGCGCTTGCGCATGATTTAAATTCGGTGTTATCGCATTTTCAATGATTTCACCGGCAACGTTGTAAAGTACCTTCTCATTGATTCCATGTCGATGATGGAAGTGATGGATTACTGTACCGAGTTGATTTTGAATAACTGCATGCTGAAATTTAGCGATGACTTCATCTATATTTTCTGTGATTAAACTTTGGTTTGTTACAGTCAACTCTGGGACCGTCTGTTTTAATGTTTGAGGTTCAATACGAGAACCTCCTAAGTCACGCACAATAAATGACAATGCATGTGTATCCTTATCGATTTGTAAAACCGTATTTTGTTGATGCGCTTCTAAAGCAATGCCGTATTTTTGAATATAGCCGATAAGTGGTGGGATGAATGCACGCATATATTGTGTCATAAACTGTATGATTGTATCTTCGCTGATTTCACCGTATAAGTATTCAATCAAACTATCGATCACGATTTGACCATCAACGGGATTGATTTGTGTCAAAGCCGCTGTAACAATCTGTGTATGATTTTGTTTTTTATCCTCTATTGCGTATCTCACAATCATCGCAAATTGGCGTGCAAGATCCGCTTCAACATCTATATACGCACCATAAGGTTCAGCAGCAATCGTTAATGTTGGATAAATGTCCAACATATCTTGAAGTTGATAACTTAATTTTGGACCATCTACTGTTGTCACTGTTGATACTGTACGGACAGCACTTGTCGCTTGAACATTCATAGGCAATTTAATATGAAACGGATATTTGAGCAATCTCATTGTTCGAAATGACAACGTCGCTTTTGAATCTACAGTAAAAGGAGTTGGGATAACGAGATGTTCAGCAATCCATCGACCAAACTTTTCAGTAATCACATTCTCATATTGCCACGGATGTACAAACATCACCCGATATTCATCTAAAGATGACTGATACATTTGCATCCATTGTCTCAATTGACTTTCCATATCTGGAATAATTTCTCTGAGTACAAAATCTTCTTGATCTGTCATTGACGTAAATTTTAAAATACTTTGATGGACAAGTACAATTTTTAAAGGAATGACTTTCATAAACTCAGGCGCATACTTTTGAATTTCATCAACAGTAAGTGGTAATTTTGTTTTCGTTAAAGGATGTGAAGGATGGCCGTTCCAAACCATCCCCTCTGTATAACCTAAAGCTGAAAAATCAGAGTCATCATTAATATGGTTTAGCCATGCAATAAAATTAAGTGATTCTGGCATTCGTGAAAATTTCAAAGAATGACGCATCATACTTTGGCGTTGTCTTAGCTGTTGGTAACTCAATTCAAGTCCAAGACGACTATGTAATAATTCCTTTACTAACTGTTCATGAAATTCAATACCAAATTTGCCTTCAAGTATTGCTAACAATTCTTCAACCGTTTGAATCTCTACGTCTTCATGATTCACTTTCTCATAAATCGGTCCCTCTAATTCAAATTGAAAAAGCATACTTTTCGCGACACACGCAACATGTAAAATGTGTTGGTGCAACTGAATCACAAGTTTATCTTTTTCGTATTGAACTGCTGTTTGTTCAGGGAATAGCCGCTCTTTGATACATGCAACGAGAATACGATATTGTATATTTTGATCAGCATTTAGATGATGAATGGTTGTCATGGATTGTCTTTCCTCCGTTTATTTTAAGATTCATTGCATACCCCAATATTGCGATAAGTGTCGTTGCCACTCCCATTACTAAAAAAGTAGTTGTAATCCCAATGCGTTCCGTAAAATAACTCAATACTACTGCGCCTAATGGAATCATACCTCTGTCCATCATGACGATACTTAAAATTTTTCCCCTGTTTTCTTCTTCTACATCATTTTGAAAATATATTCGATTTGTTGTACGCGCAAACTGACCAAATAACCCCACACAGAATATAGCGATAAATAAGCCTGTCGTTCCAAATGGGTAGAGTAACATTAAAGCGAGACCGAATAAGACTGAACTCAAGAAATAAAATTTATCTGTCGACACTGTTTTTAAAATATATGGAATAATCAAAGTAGCGAGTATTCCACCTATTGCACTAAAAGTCATTGCCGTGCCGAAGATGGATGCTTTTTTAGGAAATAACTCATTGGTCAAAATGGGTAACATAGTAGTATAGGAATACCCCATCGCCATAATTAAAAACGATGTCGTAAATATTCTTCGACTCACAACGTTTAATTTAAAGTAGTTCCATGCGATAGGTAAAGAAAAATTGGGTGCCTTGTTTTGTTTTTTCACCATCAATTGTAGTGGTAAACTTAGAGATAATGCTAAAAGGTAACAAGCCGTTTGGATGACAAATGCAATAGAAATATCCCAAATTGCAATAATAAAGCCCGATATTGCTGGGCCGATGGAGCGACATACATTTAATATAAAAGAATGGTAAGAAACGACTTTTGAGATGGATAGCCGTTCAGAGATATCAGGTAGGACTGCTTGTCTGACCGGTGTTTCAATGGCACTCATACATCCACGTAAACATGAATAAATGTATAAAAATGTCATTGGTAATTCACCCATTGTTAAGACAAAAATCGTGAGCGTACCTGTAATAAGGAATGAACTCGTTACTGTCAATTTAATCAAAGTACTTCGTCGATAACGATCTGCTATGGCGCCCGCCCATAAGCTTAATAAGAATATAGGGGCTAATCGAAAAAAGTTGATTAATGCAAGATCCATCGCATTATGATTTAATTGATAAGCGTACCAGTTAAGTGCAATTTGCCCAATCCAGTTACCCAGAAATAGTAAAAAGGTACTCGAAAAAAACCATTTTGCCAAAATCTTCACCTTCTTTAATTGATAACGGTTCTCATTTCCGATATTATGGATTATACGAATCATCTTACTATTTGTAAAATAAAATGAATGAGGTGTACTCATGAATAAAGAGAGAAATCAGCAAAAAACTGACATTCTTTTGACAAAAGATGAACAAGAATGCTTTCAAACGCTCGTCGAAATCGATTCGAACTGGGCGCAATTATTTAAAGAAAACATATTATCCAGCCGCGATAAAATCACTGCTCGTTTAATGGCATCGATTTATCGTGAAAACTTAGTTGGCGGCTTTGATCATTGTGAAATAAAAGAAGCACAACATTTTCAAAATTGTGCCATTCCTGCAGGCCAATTATTATGCATTCATTTTACATATACTGGACGAATATTATTCGCAAAAATCAAAGGACAACATGCATTCAACCGTATCGACTTAGAAGGTCCTTTTTATTGGTATCATGAAAGTGGCGAAGATAAACGCGTTTTACATCCAAATGAGATTTTGGATGTTATCATTCAAGAAGATACACAATATGATGGTGAAGCGGCGAAACAATTTCGAGATGATTTAGAAAACAGTGCTGCTCATATGGCTTTAGCGTTGAGTTATCAAGCGCAGCACCCATTAAATGATTTTCCGACGCTTCTTGAGTACATCGAAGCTCAAAATGATCGTTATCTAACTTCAGAGCAACTCGTCATTGAGGGGCATCCCGTTCATCCCGGCGCAAAACTTCGAAAAGGGATGACTGCCAAAGAAACGATATGTTACTCCTCAGAGTATCAGCATGGCATTCCAATGCAATTTATTTTAATACATCGAGATTACGCAAGAACGATGTCTGCGCATTCAAATTATGCTGAGGTCGTTTATGGTGCATTTGAAGGATTAAAAGAAATAGCTCAAAATCAATTGGAAGCATCATCGCAGTCATTGAATAACTATGTGCCTTTAATTGTACACCCTTGGCAGTACGCACATATCATCACTGAAGAATATCAAGATGCTATAAGTCAACAAATCATTGTTCCTTTGACGTATCAACAAAACTATTACGCCGGTCTGTCATTCCGTACGTTAATGCCTGAAAAACCTGAGCAGACACCTCATATAAAACTTTCGACGAATGTCCATATTACAGGGGAAATTCGTACATTGTCCGAGCAAACAACACACAATGGGCCTTTAATGACAAATATTTTAACGCATATCGCGCACAATGACCCATTATTTAAAGATGTCGCCACACAAGCGGTTCCGGAACTTGCAGGTGCGCATTTTTATCATCCAAATGATGAAGATTCTGCATATCAAGAGCAGCGAAGTGAGCAATTGGGCACACTTTATCGAGAAAATATTTATGATTTACTCGATGATAATGCACTTGCGCTCATCCCATCAAGCTTTGTTGTCAATAAACCTGGCGAATATCGTACATTAGTCATCGAACTTATCGAACGTTTTGCTGCGCATCAAGGACGTTCTGTCGACATGTCACAACTGTGTCAAGACTGGTTTGCACCTTATGCACGTGCACTGATTGATTATGTTGTACCTTTGCTTGTGAAGTATGGGATTGCATTAGAAGCACATCTACAGAATACGATTGCAGTGTTCGATGATAGAACAGGTGCGTTCCAACAAATGCTTATACGTGATTTCGAAGGTTTGAGAATTGACCAGCAACAACTTTCATCTATGGGCTATGACACATCTGATTTTCACGAAAAATCTAGAATATTAACTGAGAGCCAGACTTCAGTTTTTAATAAAGCTTTTTATTCTACGATTCAAAACCATCTAGGTGAAATCGTCGCAGCCATTGCATATTACTACAAAGATGAACAGTTAGAAAACAAGTTGTGGCAAATTGTACAAACACAAATCCAACAATGCTTTGATCGAATAAAACAAACAGAAATGAATCAAGAACGAATCAACACTATTTATCAAACATTTTTTAACCCCGTTATTGACTATAAATGTGTGACAACGATGCGCCTCATAGATGAAGCCCATCATTACACCTATATTAAAGTAGATAATCCGCTTCACATGACATCAGAATAAATATATGGAATTTCAAGAAACTGGGAAATAGAGGCACATTTAAATGACAATTGCGCTTTTGGAAATGTATGTCATTATAATAAGGCCTATATGCTCCTCACCATAGCTCTAGGATTAGGATCAGACTGAGACATTAATTCCATAAATAAATAGCGCTAGGATGATTTTATATAGAAAACATCTTAGCGCTATTTATTGTAAAACTTCGTATACTATGACTTCGTTTATGCGTACAATGACACTTCTCAATGATAAATTTTTATGGCTAAAATATAATCGGTCTACTTCTATCTAATACAGATAAAGGCGTAAGTATTTCTTATTGTAACCAATTGTATTAAAATGAAAAACAGAACTGAATATACTATCAAGGAGTATTGCTATGACTATCATGAGAACCTTAACTTTTATGTTAAGTATTTTCATTGTAGGTATGGTTGAAATGGTCGTCGCTGGCATTATGAATCTTATGAGCACTGATTTAAATATTTCTGAAGCATGGATCGGTCAGCTTGTTACGATTTATGCTTTTACTTTTGCGATTACAGGACCGATTTTAGTCAAACTTACTGAAAAATATTCACCAAAGTATGTATTGTTATATTCAATTGCTTTCTTCGTATTAGGTAATTTGATGATTGCACTATCTCCTAATTTTACGATATTAATTATTGAACGCATCCTTTCGTCTGCCGCTGCAGCACTCATCGTTGTTAAAATATTAGCGATAACTGTTGTGCTCGCAAAGCCTGAAAACCGGGGTAAAATGCTAGGTCTCGTTTATACAGGTTTTAGTGCGGCAAATGTTTTCGGGGTCCCTATTGGAACATTAATTGGTGATTGGATAGGATGGCGCTATACTTTTGGATTAATTATTGTCGCGGGGCTACTTGCCGGACTATTGCTTACGCTTTACTTACCCACGCATTTAAAAATGACCTACGCGACGGAAAACACCTATTCGACTCGAATTCGAAGCAAATTAGAAGTGAGCAAATTATTATCAGTCACTTTTATTATTTTAACAGCAAATTCTGTAGCTTATATTTACATTAACCCATTGATTTTATCTGGCGGTCATGACATTAAATTCGTTTCTTTAGCATTACTAATTATCGGTGTTGCGGGAATGTGTGGCACATCGTTAGGCGGATTTTTTACAGATAAATTCTCATTCAAGACATGGCTCACAGTGAGCGGTTCAGCTTTTGTAGTCGTTATGCTGTTATTAAACGCTTTATGGCAAACGACGATTTTACTGCTGATTGGATTGTTTGTTTGGCATATCATTCAATGGAGTACAAACCCTGCTGTACAATCGGGCTTGATTGATCAAGTTGAGGGTGATCATAGTCAAGTGATGAGTTGGAATATGTCAGCTTTAAATGCAGGCATTGGATTTGGCGCCATGCTTGGAGGTTTAATCGTTTCACATATTCATCTCCACGCAACAATCTATTTTGCAGCTGGCATTGGATTGATAGGTTTTATCATTATTTTATCGCTCAAAGGAAAGCAAGCAACAATGCAATAATTAAGAAGCGGCTGGGACAATATCGTTATCCCAGCCGCTTCTTTACGTCAGTTTATCTGATTTTAATTATATTGAAACCCATTGCTTCAAAGGTTAAATCTTATTGTAAACCTTTGTTTTCGTTTTGGTCTCTATTTTTTTCATTTTTTTGTTGCCATTCTTTACGTGTCATCACATCATCAACTTGCATGTTCACTTCTACAACATCTAAGCCAGTGATGTGTTTCACTTGTTCTTTGATTAATTCAGTTACTTTACGGAAAATTTTAGGTGCTGATTCACCGTATTCTAAGATAACTTTAAGATCGATAGCTGCTTGTTTTTCGCCTACTTCAGCAGATACACCTTGTGTTACATTGTTGCCACCGCTGAATGAACCACTAATGCTATCTACAAAGCCGCCTTTCATGTCTAAGATTCCGCGAACTTCACGTGCAGCAATACCTGCAATTTTTTCAACAACTTCATCAGAGAATGTTAAGCTATTAGAAAATTGTGGTCCTTGATTTTCTTGTGATTGTTGTCTTTCTCTTTCGTTTACACCAGTTTCTTTATTGTAAGTTTCTTTTGCTTTGTTATTTTCTACAGCCATAATTAAAAACTCCTTTATTGTTTATTTTAATCGAAATGTTTTAAATTTTTTCCGTTTGCATGTATTAACTTAATCGATTGAGGAAATTCAAAAAATCTTGCGTACGGTCTTTAATATACCCTACACCAACACCGATTAAACATAACACGACGATTAGAACAGTCTTCCAGAAGCCAAGTGTTAAAAACAAGATAGCAATGATGAGGAAAAAGAAGAACCCAATAATTCGCCATTTATAATTTTGCAAAAGTGTTGCAAATTGCTCAACTGCATCTCGTTCACCTTGACCATTTTGGTTTTGGTTAGACATAGGACCCCTCCTTTACACAACGCGTGGACCATTGTCTCGTTTTTGGTCACGCACATTGACTTTTACTGTTTTAACTTGTAATTCAGAAAAACGTTCAACGCTTTCTTTAATATCTAAGCGTAATTGTTCAACTAACGATTGGACATTCGTCGCTTCTGATGGCACCAGAAAATCCGCTGTGATATCAATGAAACTATTATTTTTCTTATTGTATAGTTTTGATACAACATTAGGTTGACGAATGGCATCATATTTCGCAATTGTATCGTAAACAGTATTTTCGATTGATTTTCGAGAAATGTAAATATGACCATCTTTATAGTCTTTATACAATCCTGGTTTACGATATGTAGGTTTAAATGCTCTGAAGAATAGAATTAAACCGATTAATATTAAGAATGCTGCTAAACCTATCAGTAATGGGTAGAACCAGTTAAACTGATAAAAATAGTCTTGGTAACTTTTGATCGGTTTATAATCGATATACATAAATAATAGAAAACCTACAATTATGACAATCAATAGGCCAAGAATAAAATTTTTGATCCGTGTCATTACGAATGCCACCTCCTATTCAATTTGTTACACCAACTCTTTACCCTTAATTTTGTAATAAAAACTAAAATCATGTCATATTGTTCAAAAAAATTAATATTTTTGTAATTATCTCTTTTGATATTTTGTTATATTTTTCTTTAAACGTGGACGTTCAGCCGATAATGCTTTAAATAACGCCCATACCATTAAAATGATGACAAATGAGAAAGGTAAAGCGGCAATAATGAGTATGTTTTGAATCGCTTGTGTGCCCCCAGTGAATAGCATGATGAGCGCAAACAGAGCTAACATAATGCCCCAAGTGACTTTTACCCAATTTTTCGGATGATTATCACCTTTTGTACTTAACATACCTAAAACATAGGTTGCAGAGTCTGCAGAAGTGACAAAAAATATCATAATGACTACGAGTGTGACAATACTAATCACATAACCGAATGGAAAATGTTCAAGCGTCGCAAAAGTCGCAGTTTCCATAGCTTCTGATGCAATATCTGCTATCCCATGATTCTGTAAATAAATCGCAGAAGCACCAAAGACAGCAAAGAAAATAAAACAGACAAATGACGGAACGAAAAGAACACCAATGATAAATTCTTTAATTGTGCGTCCTCTTGAAACACGTGCAATAAAGATACCAACGAAAGGCGCCCATGATATCCACCATGCCCAATAAAAGATAGTCCAATTTTGAATCCATTTCGTTTTTGACGGATTATCAATTGATAAACGTAAACTCATATCAAAAAAGTGAGCGATGTAATTGCCGAGGCTATTTGTAAACATATTTAAAATATAAAGTGTCGGTCCAATAAGAAAAACGATGAGGACGACAGCAAAAGCTAAAGACATATTAATATTGCTTAACATTTTTATCCCTTTACTAATACCTGACCATGTCGACCATGTAAACAAGACCGTTGCGATTATGACAATAATGATTTGTGTTGTAAACGTAGCGGGAATACCAAATAAAAACTTTAAGCCTTCGCTAATTTGTAGTGCGCCAAAGCCTAAAGTGGCCGCAACACCCGTGACTGTCGCAATAATCGCAAGCACATCCAACATCTGTCCTAGAGGTCCTTGCATACGTTTCGCACCAAATAAAGGTGTTAACGTTGCACTGACCAAACCGGGATACCCTTTATGGAAATTAAAATACGCAAAAGCTAATGCGACAATGGCATAAACTGCCCAAGCATGAATACCCCAATGGAAAAACGAAAACTGCAAACTGTCATCAATTGCTGCCTGGGTCCCAGTTTTATGTATCGGTGAGGCTTTAAATGCATGAGAAATCGGTTCAGCTGTTGTCCAGAAAACTAACCCGATTCCCATACCAGCACTAAATAACATTGCGAACCAAGATTTTAAAGAGAACTCTGGTTCCTCACCTTCTTTGCCAAGTGTAATCTGACTGTATCTCGAAAAGAGTAAATAAATGCAAACTAAAAAAAGTGCAAGTACAAGTAATAAATAGTACCAACTAAAATGGTAACCAATCCATTGCGTGATGGCTTGCGTTTGTTGTTCCATTTGTTCCGGGAATATCGCCCCAATCAGAACAAATAAACTACACAGCACAACAGCAATCCAAAAAACTAAACTAACCTTTTGATTTTGTTGCTTTAACATATATACTTTCCCCTTAAACTAACGATTTACAGTCACATTCCCTCTTTCAATGAATTTAATCAGCTATTTTTATAACTAACTTACCGATATGTGCTTGTGATTCCATCTGTTGATGCGCTTTAAATAAATTATCGACTGTTAAACCTTCTAAAACATTATTCAGTGTAGACTGATAGACGCCCTGTTCAATCTTTTCTGCGACATCTTTTAGATAAGTTTGATACATCTGTTCTTCCACACCGTGTACTGCTCTTGTAAACATAAATTCATGTGTCAAAGTAATACTTTTAGCTTTTAACGCATTTAAATCTTGCTTATTTTGAAAAGCAACTATCGTCGCAATATGCCCTCTAGGTTGAATAAGGTCAATCATCGTATCGTAGTAACCATCTGTATCATATGTGCAGAAAATATAATTCGGCTGCTTAAGTTGTTGTTCCTTAAACTGAGCTTTCAAATCACTTTTATGATTTAAAACAGCATCGGCACCCATTTTTTGAGACCATTCGATTGTTTCTTCGCGTGAAGCTGTTGTAATCACGTTTAGGCCGTATGCTTTTGCAATTTGTGTTGCAATACTCCCCACACCCCCTGCGCCATTAATAATTAACAACGTTTGATCTTTGTTTTTTTCAGCGTCTGTGGAAATTCCAAATACATCAAATAACGTTTCATATGCGGTAATCGCTGTTAGAGGTAGTGCCGCTGATGCCTCGTAAGAGAGATTTTTAGGCATATGTGCAACATATTGTTCATCCATTAATTGATAGGTCTGATTTGAGCCATCACGTTGATTTGAACCCGAATAGAAAACTTGATCTCCTGGTTTAAAACCTTTAACCGCTGAGCCTACTTGTTCCACCACACCTGCTGCATCAAAACCTAATACACGCTCTGACTGATTCAACGGCGTTTGAGCATTTTCGTATCAACAGGATTGACTCCTGTGGCATACACTTTGATTAAAATATCATGTTCTGTCGGTTCGGGGCGTTCACGTGTTACCTTTTCAAAACAATTTCCTTCTGATATAGAAAAAGCTTTCTTTGCGATAATGGCTTCCATTTCATTCCCTACTTTCTTTTTATTTTTAAGCATTGTACTCGTGTTTATGCTTATTTTGCTTGATAATTGTAGTATAACACGCTTGGAAAGGAAGTCTTATATGCAACTCAGCATTCTCGATTATAGTCCTATTTTTGAAGGACGCACACCGCAAGAAGCACTCAATCATAGTATTGATCTCGCGCGTTATGCTGAAAAATTGAACTTTCACCGCTATTGGCTAGCTGAGCACCATCAAGTTCATTCCGTCGCATCAACAGCACCTGAAATTTTAGCAACGATGATTTTAGAACAAACGTCACGCATCCATGTTGGCGCCGGGGGCATTATGTTGCCACATTACAGTCCATATAAAGTAGCAGAAACTTTTAAAATGCTAGAAGCACGCCATCCTGGACGTGTCGATATTGCACTTGGAAAATCGCCTAGTTTTCAAAATGTGTCTCAAGCATTGAATGAAGGCAAACAAACTTTAACAGACTTTGATCAACAATTGATAGATTTAACAAAGTATTTTAACAATGACACCTCGACCCCACATCGTTTTCAGCATTTAAAAGCAATGCCTATCATTGAAACCCAACCGCAATTTTGTATCTTAGGTACGAGTGAAAACAGTGCAGAACGCGCCGCACAATTAGGGGCTGTTTTTGTATTTGGGGCTTTCGGACAAAAAACTTTAGAAAAACAACGTATTGTTCAACATTATCGAAAACAATTTCAACACTATCACCCTGAAGAGCAACCTTATGTCATTGTCTCTACTTTCGTCTTAGCACATGAGGATAGTCAGATCCGTGCACAATTAGAAGACAGTCTACATTACTGGTTGCAACGCATTCATTATTTAAAACAACCGAAAACACTATTAAGTCCAGAAACGATACAACAGAAAAATTGGAGTGAACGTGAACTTGAGAAACGCGCCGAAAACGAACCTCGTATCATCAGTGGGGATGGAGAAACCGTAGCGCATAAACTCCACGAATTGCAACGTACATTTGATGCTGATGAACTTTTATTATTTCCCCAACTCTATGGTGAGGAGAATAGAAAACACTCTTTAGCACTTATTGCAAAACATGTCTAACACATCAATAAAAAGGTAATGCTGCTCATAGCGATAAGCTTTTATCGCTTATGAATACATTACCTTTTTTCATTTCTTAGTGATTTGTTGATTTCCGTTGTTATCTATTTTAATGATCAAATACGTTCTAACCTTGGAAAATTGAGTCAGAACTGTGTCATCAATTAGATTTTTGTCTCACATCTTAATTTCTTTTTTGTTTCGCATAACTGTAATGCCCCGGATAATAATGAAGCTGTTTATTGTCAATCCAGTATGTTTTTGAAAAATGCTTATCCAGAAAATATCGATCGTGTGAAACTGCAATAACCGTGCCATCAAACTCCTCTAAAGCTTCTTCCAATGCTTCTTTGGCATCAATATCTAAGTGATTTGTCGGCTCATCAAGTATGAGCACATTGAATTGTTGAGAAATCATTTGCGCCCATCTTAAACGCATCTTTTCGCCACCACTTAAATCTTTTACTTTTTTATAGACATCGTACCCATAAAAAAGATATTTTGCCAGATGGTTTCTCGCTTCTCCTTCTGACACATGCGCATATTGTCTAAAAGCTTCAAGTACTGACATCTCTCCAGTATTAAATTGATGTTGGGCCAAATAACCAATGCGGTTTGTTTCAGCAATTTGAACATGACCTTCGTCAGGCACAATCTCTTTTAACAACAATTTTAATAGCGTGCTTTTACCTGTTCCATTTGCACCTACAATGGCCACTCTATCATGGTGTCTAATTTTCATATTTACCCCTTCAAATAAGATATCATCATACATTTTAGCAACATCTTTTAAGACAAAGATATCTTTTGAAGCACTTTCTGTTTGGGCGATATCTAATTTCATTTTGTTATGCTCTAATCGAGGCTTAGGTTTGACTTCAATCCGCGCTAGAGCTTTTTCCATGCTTTTTGCACGACGATGCATCGACGCATTGGGTGGCTTCGCTTGGTTCGCCCATATTTTTAATTGCTTAATTTGGGCTTTCATTTTTTGAATTTTCTTCTGCTGAGTTTGATATGTTTTAAATTCGCTTAAAATACGCTTCTCTTTTTCAATGACGAAATTTGAATACTGACCGGGATATACATATAACTGATGTTGATCAACTTCTAATATTTGAGTGACCGTTTCATCTAGAAAGTAACGATCATGTGAAATTACCATCACGGCACCGTTATATTGTTGGATAAACTTTGTTAGCCATTCAATACTTTCTATGTCTAAATGATTCGTAGGTTCATCAAGCAGTAACAATTCTGGTGATTGGAGTAACAACATCGCTAAACCTACTTTTGTCTGCTCCCCTCCAGATAAATCGGACCATTGTTGCGTTTTAAGATATGCAATTTTTAAACCGTTGAGCACAAAATCAATTTTGTAATCTCTGTCGTAACCCCCTAAAGACTCAAATTCATTTTGTAATCGGTCATATTGCTTTAAAATCTGATCGATGTCATCCGACTCTTCAACCATCTTAACTTCCAGCTGTCTCATTCGTTGTTCGATACCATTCAAAGTGTCGAAAGCTTGATAAAGCTGATTGATTACAATAGCATCGTGCGGTAGATTTGGAATTTGTGCTAGGAGTCCTACTTTGACACCCTTAGCAATACTAATAAAGCCTTCATCTGCTTGCTCTTTTTTAGCTAATAATTTAAATAAAGTCGTTTTCCCTTCACCATTTCGACCTATTAAACCAATTCGATCATTTTTATTCACTTCAAATTTAATATGATCAAAAACTTTATCTCCGGCATATGATTTCGTGAGTTGACTCACATTGACGATATTCATTTTTTATTCCTCCATATCGCTAGAGGAATTTGTGTCAGTATTCCTCTAGAAGATGTATTTGTTTAAAATTAGACAGACTCCACCAATTTTTAGCAAAAAACGCAAATTTTCCACGTATAATAAGGACAAATCTTACACGCTTCACATCTTCTAAAAACATACTGACACCTCCGTTCATATAATGATAAATCTAATTATAGTCTAGTTACTCTCTTGCTTCAAATCGCTTATACCTATTTTAACTCAAACAGAATTTTAGCCCCAACCTTATTTTATTGCTATCATGATGAATAAGCGGCGATGAGACATCATTTCCATACTTAAGTTGAACTTCGTATTATACTTTCAAACTAATGTTTGATGTCTCGGCACACGATGAAAGTTATTTATTATTCTTTTTAAAAGGAGCGTATACGGAAATGACAAAACAAGGTTTACTCATTATAGACGTTCAAAATGATTATTTTGAAAACGGCAAAATGCCTCTCCATAATCCTGACGAAGCATTAGCACACATTAACTTACTTGAAAGATGGTTCCATGAAGAAGACCTACCGGTGTTTTACATTCAACACATCTTTCCTAACGATGATGCCGCTTTTTTCGTACATGACACTGAAGGCGTTCAATTAAACCCTCAGCTCAAACGTTATGAACAAGATCCTGTGATCACAAAGCAAACTCCAAATAGTTTCTTTCAAACAGAACTTGCGACTCTACTTGATGAGAATGATGTCACGGATCTAGTCATTACTGGGATGATGACCCACTTATGTGTCGATTCAACAACACGCGCTGCAAAAGAATTGGGTTATCAATCCACTTTAATTCATGATGCAACGACAACACGTGGATTATCGCTAAATAATCAAACTGTCGCACCAGAAGATGTCCAAAATGCCTTTATCTCCAGTTTAAGTAACTTCGCAGAAATTCAATCAACTAATCAATTTTTAAGTAAACAACAGTAATATGGTAAAGTTCTATTTAGAAGCATGAAAGAAAATAAAATTTTTGATTGTCTTACCCTATTTAGAAACTTTGCCTCGTACGTATAACGCTGAAGACTCACCTAAATGTGGCTTCATTGAAGTTTAGATTCAATGAAACCACATTAGACTTTGAAAGCTATTCAATGCTATCATGTACGACTCGTCGTTTATTTACCTCCGCAAAGTTGCCTAGAGTGGGTCAGTGTTTTCATTTTTAATCTTTTAAAGTTTTTGTAGACTATCTCTTCTAAATACTGTGTTTATTATTTCATATATTATTAAGCTAAATGATAATGAACAGCTTTATCAATAAACTCAGTTAACTGCGGATGACCGAATTGTTTAAAATAATCTTTAAATCTTTCATCTTCATTATAAGTCATTGCAATGCAACATAGTGTTTCATCATCAAATTCAGCATAGCTATTCATCAAATCCTTCCATGCTTTCACTACTTCATACACTTCACTATCGCTTACGTTCCGCTCTATTAAATGATTAAAAGCTTTAAATATTGTCACCATTTTATTTTTAGACTCAACACTATTTAATTGATAATCCCCATTACGTTCAATAAAACTACGATAAGCAGATGTATTACCATATTTTATTTTAGCTTCTTCTTGATATTGAGCTTGTAAGTTGTTGTTCAATTCATCAATTTCTAAAACCGGCACGCCCTCTATCCATTTGGCCACTGCTTTTTTCGTTTTTTCTAATCGTTCAATTTTTTCATTCAAAATGACCATTTCAGCTTTCAATGATGCCATTAAATTTGTTTCGTCCATTGCCATTATTTTAATAATTCTTTTAATGCTTACATCCATCGATCTCAGTAATAAAATTTTTTGTAATTGCATTAAATGATGTTGTGTATAGACTCTATGATGATTTTCATTTTTTTCGGGTGATAATAAACCAATTTCATCATAATAATGTAAAGTCCGCTTCGTTACGCCAGTGATTTTGATGATGTCTTTTATACGATATTCGTATTCCAAAATGATTCCACCTCGTTTAAAATTTCTTGTGCAGACTTCATAGTGGCTTCTTCAATCCCACAATTTGTCTTTTCTAAATAAGTTTTAACAAGATAATACCCGCAAGTATAACCTGCTGAGTGAGGTAACACTACTTGATTACCGCTATATAATTGAGCAATCTCATCCCCGTATAAATAAGGCATTGCTTCAAACATGTTATCAATGTCTAGATGTTTTCCTATGATATTTTTAATTAATGCTTGTGATTGATTCCAATCTATCGCCGTTACCCAAGGTCCTAAATATGACTTCCCATACATGGCCTCAACAAAATTTTCAGCTAAACCTTCAGAAACAATTAATTCTGCTAGAGAGCCACCGTCCCATTGAACATATTGGTATCTCAAGTTATGATTGAACTCATGTGCAATGGCACTTTTTGTTCGCTTCAAAGTATAGGCATTTGGAACTAATGAAAGCCACACATATCCAGGTATACCGCCTTCTCCTCCATAATTTTGATTAAGGAACATAGTCGGCTTTTGTTCATCTCCTAATAAAACCGTAAATGTATACTGACTTACCTTTGAACGCATCCCCTTCTTTTCAAAACGCTTCAGTACATCTTCAATCGCACTTTTACAATTATCCCAAAAATCATCATCAAGCATATCCATTTGTTTTTTATTGCTCGAATTAAATTCTGCAGGCGAAACGTGCGTTTGATTCAACATCATTAAGGCATCAAAACCTGCTGCTGTTGGTTCAAAGGGTATCTGTTGAATTTCAAATTTTTCTCGAAAATGCTTTAATAAATTTTCTCGAAAATAAGCGTCTCTCTGTGCAACGTCTAATTCCAATAATTTCAAATAAATTTTATCAGATCTTATGATATGAATGGGTGGCATTGTTATCCCTCCTTAACCTCAATATAATGGATAACGTAGCGTGACGCGCAAGACTTTCAACGTTATTTTTTATATTTAACTGACTGAATAAGGTTTAGTTCTGTTCTTGGAAGAAAAATTATTGCGACGTTCTCCATCAAAAAAGAGCAGAACAGAAACCATTTAGATTTTCTGTCCTGCCCCTAATAAAAATGGGTGTCGGTTGGCGAGACGATAGCGCATTAAGCAACGTTTTTTTGTTGTTTAATGCGTTTTTTATATTCACTTACAAATAACTTGGAAATGATTAAGATTCTATTCCTAAAATTCCAGAAATTTCTATAACCATAAGAAACCCGTTTAATCAGTTTTATTTTATTATTAATGCCCTCAATTGGCCCATTCGTTAAATGTGGATAACGCATCGTATTTGAGATATAGGGCAAGTATTTGATGAATGTTTGAATGACACGCTTGAGTCCTTGTGAAATATCTTTTGTCTTTGAATCCTGTAAGATGAACCGTAATTGCTGGATATCGTTTGATTTCAGAGCACTTAAAAGACGGTGCGCCGTTTCATATGTCTCTTTGAGCCTCTCATCAAGGCCCAATAAATAATGAACTAAACTGTATTGACTCTGGCAAGACTTAAAAAGTCTGTATGACTGATATATCATTATACATAGGCACAATATCTCCTTAATGGTTTGTTTAGTCACTTACAATTATAGAGATATTTGTGCTTTTTTAATATCAAAAATTAAAATAACGGTCAGTGAATATTTCGCCAACCGTTAAAAATATACAACCAAATATACAACCATAAAAAACACAAAAAGCACTCTCCAACAAAAGTTGGAAAGTGCTGTAAAAGTTGATATAACAACGATATTAACGTTTTGAGAATTGTGGTGAACGACGTGCTTTTTTAAGACCTGGTTTTTTACGTTCTTTCATACGTGGGTCACGAGTAAGTAATCCAGCGCGTTTTAAAGAACCTCTGTATTCAGGATCTGCTTCTAATAATGCACGTGCAATACCGTGACGGATTGCTTGTGCTTGACCAGTGAAACCGCCACCGTGTACATTAACTAAAACGTCATAGTTACCTTTAGTTTCTGTTACATCGAATGGTTGGTTTAAGTCTAAGATTAATGATTCGAATGGTAAGTAGTCGCGTACATCGCGATCGTTCACTTTGATGTTACCTTCACCTGGTACTAAACGTACACGTGCTACTGAGTTTTTACGACGGCCTGTGCCTTTATATTCAACTTGTGCCAATGTAATTTCCTCCTTCTAATTAACCACGTAACTCGTAGTTTTCTGGTTGTTGTGCAGCGTGTGGATGTTCAGCGCCACCATAAACGAATAATTTTTTACCTTGTTTTTCACCTAAACGTGAACTTGGTAACATCCCTTTAATTGCGTTTTCTAATAAACGTTCTGGGTTTGTACGTCTTAATTCACCAGCAGTGATTGATTTTAAACCACCTGGATGATTTGAGTGACGGTAGTAGATTTTATCGCTTTCTTTTTTACCAGTAAATTCGATTTTTGAAGCGTTAATGATGATAACGTAATCACCACTGTCAACGTGTGGTGTGTAAGTGACTTTATTTTTACCGCGTAAGATAGCTGCGACTTCTGAAGCTAAACGTCCTAAAGTTTGTCCTTCAGCATCAACAACATACCATTTGCGCTCAATGTTTGATTCATTTGCCATAAATGTTTGACGCATAATATTGTCCTCCTAGTGAATAAATCTTTCCTATTTGTCTTTCAGCTGGTTGTGACAGCACAACCTAGAGCGAGATATTTATTCCGTTAACTGTTGTTCTTTCCTGCTTATATATCTTTGTAACACAATAAGTTTCCGGGGCTTATCGTGGGGTGATATAAAACAATACCGTTAACTATCTTATAAGTTTTACGCCTTAATGTCAATGTATTTCATTAAATTTGTGACGATTTTTTCGTATGAATTTTAATTGTTTCACCGAAGTCTTTTTTGAGCTGTTCGGGCGATAAATATACCTTTTCTAAATAGAGACCTTCTGCTGGTGCAGTATGTGGTACAAGCGTTCGATCTTTCATTTTAAGAATATGTGGAATATCCTCACCTTGTCGCTTGCCTTTTCCGACTTCAAGTAAGTAAGCAATAATGACACGTACCATGTTATATAAAAAACCTGACCCTGTAATAATAAAATCTAAGCCATCTTCAGTGACTTCGATGCGACTTTCATAAATCGTGCGTGTTTTACTCTCAACTTCAGTTTTTTGAGAACAGAAACTAGTAAAATCATGTGTTCCAATAAAATGACGTGCAGCTACTTGCATCGCTTCAATATTAAGTGCATGGGCCTCGAGTGTTTTCAAATGCGCGAGAAATGGATTGCGATGCGCATCTTGATAAATAGCGTATCGATAGCGTTTACCTACACAATCATAACGACAGTGAAAATCTGAATCGATTAAAGAGACTTCATGAACATAAATATCATCTGGTAACGCACTATTCATGGCATGTTGCCACTTATTAGGCGCAATATTCAAATCCGTATCGAAATGGAAATACTGTTCTTTTGCGTGCACACCACGATCTGTGCGACTTGTAGGGTGAATTCGAACAGGCTTTTGATGCATACGTTTCAATATTTTTTCAAAATAACCTTGCACTGTACGCCCTTGGTTTTGAATTTGAAAGCCTAAAAATTGCGCCCCATTATAACTGATTTTCACTAACACACGTTGCATAAAATTCTCCTTTTCTCAATCTAAAAATGATGGCCTAACCATATCGAAATGACTGCAATTGGAATGATACTCAGCAAGGCGAGCGTATCTTTAACGTGCCATTCTAGTACACGATAACTTGTTCTCTGCTGATTTGCATCATAGCCTCTCACTTCCATAGCGATAGCCAATTCTTCTGCACGTTGAAAGGCAGAAATAAACAATGGAATCATTAAAGGGATAAACGCCTTAATACGTGCCACAATAGAGCCAGAACTAATATCTGAACCCCGTGATTTTTGTGATAATACGATTTTATCTAATTCTTCCATCAAAGTAGGAATAAATCGTAGTGCAATAGACATCATCATACTTAACGCAGCTACAGGGACTTTGATATATTTCAACGGTTTAAATAAACGATCAAAGGCTTCTGTAAGGTTCAAAGGACTTGTCGTCAAAGTAAGTAGTGTTGAAATAATCATAATGTAAGCAAGGCGCAGTACAATTAAAATCCCTTCTCTAATTCCATTAGAATCAATGGACAGAATACCCCATTCAAATAATCGTGTTCCACCTTTCGTTAAAAACAAATGCATCACTAATGTTAATAGTAAAAAGATAAAAATTGGAAGTAAGCCTTTTAAAAGAAACCCCAGTGGAATACGTGCGACTTTTAAAATAATTAACAATATGAAAGCAAGCCACAAATAACTATACGGATGGTGACTCAAAAAAATAACAATAATAAATATAAATACAAAGATGAATTTACCACGTGGGTCTAAACGATGAACGAAAGTGTCTAATGGTAAGTAACGCCCAATAATCAATTTATCTTTCATGACGTTGCCTCCATTCTTTGAACATCGTAGCAAACGCCTCTTCTGTCATTGCAAGCTTTTCAAATTGAATCCCTAAGCGCGCTTCAATATCTCTTTGTAAACGCACGATATCGGGCAAACAAAGGTGCAAAGCTTGAACATCTTCAGTACGTGAAAAAAATTGTTGTGGTGTAGTCGATTCAATAAGGCTCCCTTTTTGCATTATTTTAACTTCTTCAGCAAATCGTGCCACATCATTCATATCATGTGTCACTAAAATGACCGTTTTATGCTGTTCCAGTTGTAATTTTTTAAATAACTGCATAACCTGTTCTCGACTGCGTGGATCTAATCCTGCTGTAGGTTCATCTAAAATTAAAATATCAGGGTCCATCGTGAGAATTGCAGTGAGTGCGACTTTTCTCATTTGACCGCCTGACAGTAAGAAAGGAGATTGCTTCATTGTTGTTTCTGCATCAAAACCTAGCTCTGTTAATAAGCGCATCGCTTTGGCACGTGCTGCTTCAATATCCAGTCCATAGTTTTGAGGACCAAATAGCACTTCCTTTTCGACTGTCTCCTCAAAAAGTTGTGACTCAGGAAATTGAAACACCATCCCAATTCGCTTTCTAATTGACTTTAATTTTTTATCTTTTGTCTTTGGATTGATAGCGACGTCTAATACTTGCATATGGCCTTGTGTAGGTTTTAAGAGCCCATTGAAATGCTGAATTAAAGTTGACTTCCCTGAACCTGTTTTTCCAATAATGGCATAATAACGCCCAGGTAAAAATTCAGTTGATATTTGATTGAGTGCTTGATATTCATACGGCGTCTTTTTCTGATACGTGTATGAAACTTCTTCAAATTTAATCATATTAAACGCTCCAATAATCCTTCATAAGTCATAAAACCTGGTTCCATATTTAATAGATTCGCGACACGCATTTCAAATGGCAAGTCTAAGCCAAGTGTCATTAATGACTGCCCGTGTTTAAATATCGATTCTACTGAACCATTTAAATAAACTTCACCTTGGTTCATCACGATTACTTGATCTGAGCTGACGACTTCAGAAAGGTCATGCGTAATCGCGATAACTGTAATACCTTTCGTTTCGTTCAAGTGTTTGACCATGGCTAGTATGTCACGCTTTCCCTCTGGATCCAACATGGCTGTCGCCTCATCTAAAATAATCAATTGTGGCTCTAATGCAAGGACACCCGCAATCGCAACACGTTGTTTTTGTCCCCCTGACAATGCGGTTGGCTCATGATTTTGCTTGTCATACATATCGACGTCTTTCAAAACAGCTGGCACAATTTGATGCATCTTATCATAAGAAACATTTTTATTTTCTAAGCCGAAAGCAACATCATATTTCACAGTTGAACCCACAAACTGATTTTCAGGATTTTGAAATACAATACCAATATGATGGTGAAAAGCGGGCCGATCTTTTCCTTTAATAGAGTTACCATTGACCTTTATATCACCAGTGAAATCTTGCTCGATGCCTGTTAGAAGTTTCGCTAAAGTTGATTTTCCCGAGCCATTGTGACCGACAATCGAAACCCAATCACCTTTTTTAATTTTAAATTGAACATCATTCAAAACACGCGGTTGTTGTTCGTCGTATTGAAATGATACATGTTCAAATTCAATCAGGTTTTCGTCTTTCATTTAGCGTCCCTCCATTTGTACTAATACGCTTATTTTACAAAAAAAGACATGATTTGTATATGTATCAAGCCATATAAATAAAAGAGCGGAACAGAAATCGAATGGATTTCGTTGTTCCGCCCTTAACAGAGATGATGCGTTTTTATACAAAATAGAGTTCACATGCATAAAGCATCGTTTACTCATCTTTTATCTTTGATAGTACATGGCACAGTTATAAACCCTGTATGTACTACCTCTACTTGGTATATTCGATGTTAAAATGAATCACCAAGTATTATGAGTGCATCATTCAGCGACACATACGTGTAAAAAAGCTGAATGTGATTCAATAAGATTTGGCGATGTCATCTTGATTTATGACCGATTACACTAAAAAAGCGCGCACCCCATCCTCATTGAGTTCACGCTTTGTCGTCAATATTTAGTTGGATGGGGTACTCTGAGCTAGACAATATTTGTATGTGGCAAACATTATCGTTGCACTCATTTGCTTTAATGTAGTAGTAGTGTATTAATTAAACTAATTCGATAATTACTTTTAATGCGCCATCGCCGTGACGTGGAGCAACTTTAAGAATACGAGTGTAACCACCTTGACGTTCTTCATAACGTTCAGCGATTTCACCGAATAATTTTTGAAGTGCTGTTTGTGTTGTTTCATCTTCGTTTAAGATTTCAACATTACGTAAAGTTTTTGCTGCTTGACGACGAGAAGCCAAGTCACCTTTTTTACCTAAAGTGATCAGTTTTTCAACTACGCTACGAAGTTCTTTCGCACGTGCTTCAGTCGTTTCGATGCGCTCACTTACGATTAATGATGTAGCTAAATCACGTAACATTGCTTTACGTTGATCTGAAGTACGACCTAATTTTCTGTAACCCATGAGTTAACCTCCTTTATCAATCTTCTTTTCTTAGACCTAAACCTAAGTCTTCTAATTTATATTTTACTTCTTCAAGAGACTTGCGACCTAAGTTACGAACTTTCATCATATCAGCCTCTGATTTATCAGCGAGTTCTTGTACAGAGTTGATACCTGCACGTTTAAGACAGTTGTAAGAACGTACAGATAAGTCTAATTCTTCGATAGACATTTCTAATACTTTTTCTTTTTGATCTTCTTCTTTTTCAATCATAATTTCAGCATTTTGTGCTTCATCAGTTAAACCAACAAAGATATTTAAATGCTCAGTCATGATTTTTGCTGCTAATGAAACAGACTCTTGTGGTGTGATTGAACCATCAGTCCATACGTCTAATGTTAATTTATCAAAGTCAGAACTTTGACCCACACGCGTATTTTCCACTGTGTAATTCACACGTTCTACTGGTGAGTACAATGAATCAACTGGAATAACACCGATTGGTAGATCACTTGAGTTGTTTTGATCAGCTAATGCATACCCGCGCCCTGTACTTGCAACTAAACGTAATTTAAGGTGACCACCTTGCGCTACTGTTGCAATTTTAAGATCTGGGTTTAAGATTTCAACATCACTGTCATGTGTGATATCTTTTGCAGTGACTTCGCCTTCTTCTTTAACATCGATTTCAAGTGTTTTATCTTCTTCTGAATATATTTTAAGTGCTAACTTTTTAATATTCATAACAATTGTTGATACGTCTTCAACGACATGATCAATTGCTGAGAATTCGTGTAAAACACCTTCAATTTCGATATATTTAACAGCCGCACCTGGTAATGATGATAGTAGGATACGACGTAAGGAGTTTCCTAGTGTAGTACCATAACCACGTTCTAGTGGTTCAACAACGAACTTACCGAATTTAGCATCATCACTAACTTCAATTGTCTCAATTCTAGGTTTCTCAATTTCAATCATTTACATATCCTCCTTAAGTACGTCGACTTGCATAAACTTTAAATTCAAGTGATTTGTGACAAAACAAAAATTTAATTATACGCGACGACGTTTTGGTGGACGGCAACCATTATGTGGTACTGGAGTAACGTCTTTAATCGCTGTTACTTCTAAACCTGCTGATTGTAATGCACGGATCGCTGATTCACGACCTGGACCAGGGCCTTTTACAGTTACTTCTACTGATTTTAAACCATGTTCCATTGCTGCTTTTGAAGCTGTTTCAGATGCCATTTGGGCTGCGAATGGAGTAGATTTTTTAGAACCTTTGAAACCAAGCGCACCTGCAGATGACCATGATAAAGCATTACCGAATTCATCTGTAATAGTTACAATTGTATTGTTGAATGTTGAGCGGATGTGTGCCACACCGTTTTCAATATTCTTTTTCACTCTACGTTTACGTGATACTTGTTTACGTGCCATAGTATAATTTGCCTCCTTTACCTATTATTTTTTCTTGTTAGCTACAGTTTTAACTGGGCCTTTACGCGTACGCGCATTGTTTTTAGTTTTTTGACCATTTACTGGTAAACCACGACGGTGGCGGATACCACGGTATGATGAGATTTCCATCAAACGTTTGATGTTTAAGTTTGTTTCACGACGTAAGTCACCTTCAACTTTATAGCCGTCAACAACTTCACGGATACGACCTAATTCATCATCAGTTAAGTCTTTAACACGTGTATCTTCTGAAACGTTTGCTTCTGAAAGGATCTTTTGTGCTGAAGTTTTACCGATACCGTAGATATAAGTTAATGAGATTACTACGCGTTTATCACGTGGGATATCAATTCCTGCAATACGTGCCATTATATTTTACACCTCTCTTTTAATTAACCTTGTTTTTGTTTATGCTTAGGATTTTCACAAATTACCATTACTTTACCTTTACGTTTAATGACTTTACATTTTTCGCAAATTGGTTTTACTGATGGTCTTACTTTCATTTTTAAACCTCCTTCAATGTTGGAGTGACAATTATTTATAACGATATGTGATTCTTCCGCGTGTTAAATCATACGGAGACATTTCTACTGTTACTTTATCGCCAGGTAGAATACGAATATAGTTCATTCGAATTTTACCACTCACATGTGCTAGAATTTCATGACCATTTTCTAATTCTACTTTAAACATTGCGTTTGGTAAAGTATCTAATACTGTACCTTCAAGTTCGATAACGTCTTGTTTTGCCATTGGAATAACGCCTCCTTTTTGTTCTAAGGATGTTGAATATTAACTCAATAATCGCTTGGCTCGTTTCACTTTCAAAATATCGTTATAAAGCCTTATCACAATCAAATACATTTATGATACTAAAGATAACGACTTAAGAAGTGATAACCAAGTCGCTATTATTTTAATGATTCTAAAATATTTATGACGTCTGCTGTAACTTCATCAATATTTCTAGAACCGTCAATATTTTTCAGAACACCTTGTTTGCTGTAAAAATCTAATATAGGTTTAGATTGTTTTACGTTTACTTTCAAACGATTTGCAACAGTTTCTGGGTTGTCATCTTCACGTTGATAAAGCTTACCACCATCAAGATCACAAACACCTTCAACTTTTGGAGGGTTGAAAACAAGATGATACGTTGTGCCACAAATCTCGCAAATACGACGACCTGTAAGACGATTCATTAATTCCTCTTCTGGCACTTCGATATTCACAACTGCATCAATTGTTCTACCAAGTTCTTCTAGAATAGAATTTAAAGCTTCTGCTTGCTCAATCGTACGAGGAAATCCATCTAATAAGAAACCTTTTTTTGCATCGTCTTCAGAGATACGTTCTTTGACAATACCTACTGTTACTTCATCTGGTACGAGTTCCCCACGATCCATAAATGATTTTGCCTCTTTACCAAGCTCAGTTTCATCTTTAATCGCTTTTCTAAACATATCCCCCGTTGAAATATGAGGAATAGGGTACTTTTTGGTAATCTCAGTCGCTTGAGTTCCTTTACCAGCACCAGGTAATCCCATTAAGATAATGTTCATGAGTGCCCTCCTACATATTATCGTCTACCAAAGCCTTTATATTCTTTTTCATTCACTTGTGCTTCTAAGCTTTTCATTGTCTCAATCGCTACACCGATAACGATGAGTAAGCTTGTTCCACCTAACTGAATGGCTTGAGGTAAGTTCATTACTTTAGTCGCAATAATTGGCAAGATTGCAATGACCGCTAAGAAAATTGAACCTACAAAAGTTAAGCGATAAAGGACTTTCGTAATATATTTTTTAGTTTGTTCACCAGGACGAATTCCTGGAACATAACTGCCTTGCTTCTTAAGATTTTCTGCCATTTTTTCTGGGTTAACTTGGACAAATGCATAAAAATAAGTAAATGCAATGATCAAGATCACATAGACAACCATACCCATATTATTAGATGGGTCTGCATAGTTCCCCACTTTTTGTGCCCAATCTGCTTTTGGGAAAATCAATGTTAACGTTCTTGGCAATAAGAAGAATGCCATAGAAAAGATAACTGGAATAACCCCTGCAGAGTTCACTTTTAATGGTAAGTACGTTGCTTGTGAACCAAGTCGCATGTTGGATTGTTTTTTTGCATATTGAATCGGTATTTTACGAATGGCTTGTAAAACATATACAGCCCCAACAGTAAGTAAAATCATACCTAATACGAGACCGCCTACTTTTAACCAAGCAAGTGTCACATCGTCTTGACCGATAAATTCTTGTTGATAGAATTGGATCAAGGCAGATGGAAGTGTAGATAAAATACCTGCAAAGATAATGATAGAAATACCGTTACCCACACCATATTGTGTGATTTGTTCACCCAACCACATTAAAAACGCAGTTCCTGCTGTAAGCACTACTGCAATAAGCAAATAAGACATTACACTTTGCTCTTTAATAAGAGTTCCGTTCAAATAGTTATTGAACTGAAACGCCATACCAATGGACTGAATAAATGCTAAAACAATTGTAAAATAACGCGTAAAGTTAGTTAACTTCTTACGTCCTGTTTCACCTTGTTTTGCCCATTCAGTAAATTTCGGTACAATGTCCATCTGCAACAATTGTACTACGATAGAAGCAGTGATGTAGGGCATGATTCCCATTGCGAAAATGGAAAAGTTCTTCAAGGCTCCGCCACCAAACGTGTTTAACAAGTCAGTGACGCCTTGAGAACCTTGTCGATTATCAAAAGCTTCTGGATTAACACCAGGTGCTGGGATGTACGTACCTATTTTGAAAATGACTAACATTGCAAGAGTAAAAAGTATCTTGTTACGAACTTCTTTTGTTTTGAAAAAGTTCACAAGCGTGTGAAACATTAGATCACCTCGTGTGCTCCGCCTTTCGCTTCAATAGCGTCCTTAGCTGATGCTGAGAATTTATGCGCTTTGACAGATAATTTCTTTTCTAATGAACCATTACCTAAAACTTTAATGCCAGATTTTTCACTTTTAACTACGCCTGTTTCGATTAATAATTCAGGTGTTACCTCAGTACCATCTTCAAATTTGTTAAGTTGGTCTAAGTTAACGATAGCATATTCTTTACGATTAATGTTTGTGAAACCACGTTTAGGAATACGACGGAATAATGGTAATTGACCACCTTCGAAACCTGGTCTTACGCCACCACCTGAACGTGCTTTTTGACCTTTTTGACCACGACCACTCGTTTTACCGTTACCTGTAGCCGCACCACGACCTACACGGTTACGTACTTTACGTGAGCCTTCTGATGGTTTTAATTCATGTAATTTCATTTTGGCACCTCCTTAATTATTTTTCTTCTACTGATACTAAGTGACTTACTTTGTTGATTTGTCCACGAATTGCTGGGTTGTCCTCAACGATAAGAGAAGAATGGATCTTGTTAAGACCTAAAGCTTTAACTGTTTTACGTTGTGTTTCTGGACGCCCGATAACGCTTCGAGTGAGGGTGATTTGTATTTTAGCCATTTAAATGTTTCCCTCCTTAATTATATAATTCTTCTACTGATTTACCACGTAAACGGGCAACATCTTCAGCATTTTTTAAGTTTTGTAAACCATCAATTGTTGCGCGCACCATGTTGATTGGTGTGTTTGAACCTAAAGATTTACTTAAAATGTCAGTAATACCTGCAAGTTCTAATACGGCACGAACTGGGCCACCTGCGATAACACCAGTACCAGGTGCTGCTGGTTTCATTAAAACACTTCCTGAACCAAAACGTCCAGTAATTGTGTGTGGTGTTGTACCATCAACACGAGTTACAGTGATAAGATTTTTCTTCGCTGCTTCAACTGCTTTTTTGATTGCTTCAGGTACCTCTTGTGCTTTACCAGTACCGAATCCAACGCGGCCATTTTTGTCACCTACTACTACAAGTGCAGTAAAACGGAAACGACGACCACCTTTTACTACTTTAGCAACACGGTTAATCGTAACTACGCGTTCTTCAAATTCTTTAACTTCTTCTTCTCTACGAGCCATTATATATTGTCCCTCCTTTTAAATTAAAATTGAAGTCCATTTTCACGAGCTGCATCTGCTAATGCTTTCACACGGCCGTGGAATAAGTATCCTCCACGATCAAATACAACTGCTTCGATTCCTTTTTCGCTTGCTTTTTTAGCAATTGCTTCACCGACTTTAGATGCTAATTCAACTTTTGTAGCTGAAGCGTCTGCATCAACGTCTTTAGTAGAAGCTTGTGTTAAAGTTACGCCTTTAGTATCATCAATGATTTGTGCATAGATGTGTTTGTTTGAACGATATACGTTTAGACGTGGCTTTTCGCTAGTACCTGACAATTTCGTACGAACGCGTGCATGTCTTTTTAAACGTACTTTGTTTTTATCAATTTTGCTGATCATGTCAATACTCCTTTCTGTAGAGTTTATTTATTATTTACCAGTTTTACCTTCTTTACGACGAACATATTCGCCTTGGTAACGAATACCTTTACCTTTATAAGGTTCTGGTGGACGAACGTCACGAATTTTAGATGCTGTTGCACCTACTAATTCTTTATCGATACCTTCAACCTTAACAGTTGTGTTTTTATCTACTGAGAAAGTAATGCCTTCAGCAGCTTCGATTTCAACTGGGTGAGAGTAACCAACGTTTAATACAAGATTTTTACCTTGTACTTGAGCACGGTAACCTACACCGATAAGTTCAAGTGATTTTTCGTATCCTTTAGATACACCTTGTACCATGTTATTGATTAACGCACGAGTTGTACCATGAACAGTTCTGTGTTCTTTAGAATCTGATGGTCTAACAACTTCAAGTGTGTTTTCTTCTTGTTTGTAAGTCATTTCTTCATTTAAAGTTCGTGATAATTCACCTTTAGGCCCTTTAACTGAAACTGTATTACCTTCGATAGTTACAGTAACGTCGCTAGGGATTTCGATAATTTTTTTACCAACACGGCTCATGCTATGGCACCTCCTTATTTATTATATCTTACCAAATGTATGCTAATACTTCTCCACCAACATTACGTTTTCTTGCTTCTTTATCAGTGATTACACCTTCAGAAGTAGAAACTAATGCGATACCTAAACCGTTTAATACTTTAGGTACTTCGTTTGCTTTCGCATATACACGTAAACCAGGTTTAGAAATACGTTTTAAGCCTGTAATAACACGCTCGTTGTTTGAACCATATTTTAAGAATAAACGGATAACACCTTGTTTATCATCTTCGATATATTCTACATTTTTGATGAAACCTTCGTTTTTAAGGATTTCAGCAATTTCTTTTTTAATATTTGATGCAGGTAATTCTAATTTTTCGTGACGCACCATGTTTGCGTTTCTTACACGAGTAAGCATATCTGCAATTGGATCTGACAATGTCATAGTTTGTTGCCTCCTTTCAAGAGTTAAATTTTTACCAGCTAGCTTTACGTACGCCAGGAATTTGACCTTTGTAAGCTAATTCACGGAAACAAATACGGCAAAGTTTAAATTTACGAAATACAGAATGTGGACGACCACATTGTTCACAACGTGTATATTCACGAACTTGGAACTTTTGTTCACGTTGTTGTTTAGCAACCATTGATTTTTTAGCCATTTAATTCGCCTCCTTCAGAAATTATTTTTGAAACGGCATACCGAATTGCGTTAATAATTCGCGCGCTTCTTCGTCTGTATTAGCAGTTGTAACGATAACGATATCCATACCACGTACTTTTGATACTTTATCGTAGTCAATCTCAGGGAAGATTAATTGTTCTTTAACACCTAGAGTGTAGTTACCGCGACCGTCAAATGCGTTTTTAGAAACACCACGGAAGTCACGTACACGTGGAAGTGATACTGAGATTAATTTATCTAGGAATTCATACATTCTTTCGCCACGTAAAGTTACTTTTGCACCGATTGGCATACCTTCACGTAAACGGAATGTTGCAACTGATTTTTTCGCTTTAGTGATTAATGGTTTTTGACCAGTGATTGCAGTTAATTCCTCAACAGCGTTATCTAAAACTTTTGAGTTTTGTACTGCGTCACCAACACCCATGTTCACAACGATCTTTTCGATTTTTGGTACTTCCATTACTGAACTGTAGTTAAATTTCTTAACTAAGTTTTCAGTAACTTCTGAGTTAAATTTTTCTTTTAAACGGTTCAAAGTGGATCCTCCTTTCAACTATTATGAATTAGACTTGATTTCTTCGCCAGATTTTTTAGCGATTCTTACTTTTTTACCATCAACAAATTTGTATCCAACACGAGTTGGTTCGTTTGTTTTAGGGTCTAATATTTGTACATTAGAAACGTGAATTGCTGCTTCAGTTTCTAAGATTCCACCTTCAGGATTAAATTGAGTTGGTTTTTGGTGTTTTTTAACGATGTTTACACCTTCCACAACGACACGGTCTTTTTTAGGTTCAGTTGCTACAACTTTACCAGTTTTACCTTTGTCTTTACCTGCGATAACGATTACGTTGTCACCTTTTTTGATATGCATGTGGGCACCTCCTTAAGATTTATGATTATTATTTACGATTAATTATAGTACTTCTGGTGCAAGGGAAACGATTTTCATAAAGTTTCCTTCACGTAATTCACGTGCTACTGGACCAAAGATACGTGTACCACGTGGTCCTTTGTCATCACGAATTACAACACATGCATTTTCATCAAATTTGATGTATGAACCGTCTTTACGACGTACACCTGATTTAGTACGTACGACAACAGCTTTAACAACATCGCCTTTCTTAACAACGCCTCCAGGTGTAGCATTTTTAACAGTAGCTACAATAACGTCACCGATGTTAGCAGTTTTACGGCCAGATCCACCTAATACTTTGATTGTAAGTACTTCACGAGCACCAGAGTTGTCTGCTACTTTTAAGCGTGTTTCTTGTTGTATCATGATTAAACCTCCCTTATCTTTTAAATAGTCATTAAATAATTACTGATTCTTCGACGATTTCTACTAAACGGAAACGTTTTGTCGCTGATAAAGGACGAGTTTCTTGGATTCTAACGATATCTCCGATTTTAGCTGTATTGTTTTCGTCATGTGTTTTATATTTTTTAGAGTATTTTACACGTTTACCATATAGTTTGTGTGTTTTATATGTTTCAACTAAAACAGTGATTGTTTTGTCCATTTTATCTGAAACAACTTTACCAACGTAAACTTTACGATCATTTCTTTCGCTCACTTTAGTAACCTCCTCTTTCAATCATTATTGGTTTGCTTTACCTTGTTCTAATTCTCTTTCACGTGCAACAGTTTTTAGACGTGCAATTGTTTTTCTTACTGTTTTAATGCGTGCCGTCTCTTCTAATTGACCTGTAGCTAATTGAAAGCGTAGGTTAAAAAGCTCTTCTTTTGAAGATTTGATTTGCTCTTCGATTTCTGAAGTGGTTAAGTCTCTAATTTCCTTAGCTTTCATTTGTTTCACCACCCAATTCTTCACGTTTTACAAACTTCGTTTTAACTGGAAGTTTGTGACTCGCTAAACGTAATGCTTCACGCGCAACTTCTTCAGATACGCCTGCAACTTCAAATAAAATTCTACCTGGTTTTACTACTGCGATCCAGCCTTCAACCGCACCTTTACCAGCACCCATACGTACTTCTAAAGGTTTTTGTGTATATGGAGTGTGAGGGAAGATTTTAATCCAAACTTTCCCGCCACGTTTCATGTAACGTGTCATAGCAATACGAGCTGATTCGATTTGACGAGATGTGATCCATGAAGTTGTTGTTGCTTGAAGACCAAACTCACCGAATGTTACAAAGTTACCGCCTTTTGAACGACCTTTAGTGTCAGGACGATGTTGACGACGATATTTTACACGCTTTGGTAGTAACATAATTATTTTCCTCCTTCACTATTTTTCTTAGTAGGAAGAACTTCACCACGATAAATCCATACTTTAACACCTAACTTACCATATGTTGTGTCAGCTTCTGCATGTGCATAATCGATGTCTGCACGTAAAGTATGAAGTGGTACAGTTCCTTCTGAGTATTGTTCAGCACGTGCGATGTCTGCACCGCCTAAACGACCTGAAACTTGAGTTTTGATACCTTTAGCACCTAATTTCATTGCTCTTCCGATAGCTTGTTTTTGAACACGACGGAATGAAGCACGGTTTTCTAATTGACGTGCAATGTTTTCAGCAACTAAACGTGCATCAAGATCAACTTTCTTGATTTCAATAACGTTGATGTGAACTTTTTTATCAGTTAATTGATTTAATTTGTTACGAAGTTTTTCGATTTCAGAACCGCCTTTACCGATAACCATACCTGGTTTACCAGTATGAATTGCGATGTTAATGCGGTTAGCAGCACGCTCAATCTCAACGTGAGATACTGAAGCGTCTTTTAATGCGTTATCAATAAATTTACGAATTTTTAAATCTTCATGTAAAAGTGATGCGAAATCTTTCTCTGCGAACCATTTCGCTTCCCAGTCACGGATAATACCAACACGAAGACCGATTGGATTAATTTTTTGACCCACGGTATTCCCTCCTTAATATTTGATTAAGCTTCTTGAGCTTCCTCTTTACCATCACTCACTACGATTGTGATGTGGCTTGTTCTTTTGTTAATTGCGCTTGCACGTCCTTGCGCACGTGGACGGAAACGTTTTAATGTTGGTCCTTCGTTAGCATATGCTTCTTTAACAACTAATTCATCTGTGTTCATGCCATAGTTGTGCTCTGCATTAGCTAAAGCGGACATTAATAATTTTTCTACTACTGGAGAAGAAGCTTTGTTTGTTAATTTTAAAATCGCTACTGCTTCTCTAACATCTTTTCCTCGGATTAGGTCTAATACTAATCTTACTTTACGAGGTGCGATTCTGATCGTTCTAGCAACCGCTTTTGCTTCCATTCGTTTTTCCTCCTCTACTCATTAAAGATCGCTTATCTTCTTGTTTTCTTATCGTCTGCAGCATGTCCTTTGAATGTACGTGTTGGAGCAAATTCACCTAATTTGTGTCCAACCATATCTTCAGTTACATATACAGGTACATGTTTACGTCCATCGTATACAGCAAATGTGTGCCCAATAAAGTTTGGGAAAATTGTTGAACGACGTGACCATGTTTTAATTACTTGCTTTTTCTCGCTATCGCCTTGAGCTTCCACTTTTTTCATTAAGTGATCATCGACGAAAGGTCCCTTTTTAATACTACGAGCCATAGTGGCGCCTCCTTTCTTATTATGTGCGTGCAGCGATTACGCCGCACACCCAAATAAGCTATTTTTATTTTCTCTTACGTCCACGTACGATAAGTTTATCAGAACGTTTTTTACCACGACGTGTTTTCTTACCAAGCGTAGGTTTACCCCATGGTGACATTGGTGATGGACGACCGATTGGTGCGCGACCTTCACCACCACCGTGTGGGTGATCGTTAGGGTTCATTACAGAACCACGAACTGTTGGGCGTTTACCTAACCATCTAGATTTACCAGCTTTACCAACGTTAACAAGTTCGTGTTGTAAGTTACCAACTTGTCCGATTGTAGCACGGCAAGTTGAAAGAATCATACGTACTTCACCAGAGCGAAGTCTTACAAGTACATATTTACCTTCTTTACCAAGTACTTGTGCGCTTGCACCTGCTGAACGAGCAAGTTGACCGCCACGTCCTGGTTTTAATTCGATATTGTGAATAACTGTACCGACTGGAATGTCTTTTAATTGAAGTGCGTTACCAACTTTGATGTCAGCTTCTGAACCACTTTCAATGACTTGACCTACTTCTAAGCCTTTAGGTGCGATAATGTAGCGTTTTTCACCATCTGCATAGACGATTAAAGCAATGTTTGCTGATCTGTTTGGATCATATTGGATTGAATCCACTTTACCTGGAATTCCATCTTTGTTACGTTTGAAATCAATAACACGGTATTGACGTTTGTGACCGCCACCATGGTGACGTACTGTCAATTTACCTTGGTTGTTACGACCCGCTTTTTTCGGTAGCGGTTGTAATAATGACTTTTCGGGTTCAGATTTTGTGATCTCAGCAAAATCTAATGTAGTCATATTACGACGACCATTAGTAATTGGCTTATAATGTTTAAGTGCCATTGTCGCTTACCTCCTTATTGGTATGTTTTTAGTTGAATAAGTCGATTTGACCTTCTTTAAGTGTCACAATCGCTTTACGGCGTTTGTTTGTATAGCCTTGGTAACGGCCCATACGTTTTTTCTTTGGTTTATAGTTGATGATGTTAACATTTGCAACTTTAACTTCAAAGATTTCTTCTACTGCTTTTTTAACTTGAGTTTTGTTCGCACGAACATCTACATCAAAAGTATATTTATCTTCAGCCATTGCTGCAGATGATTTCTCAGTGATTACGGGGCGCTTTAGAATATCTCTAGCTTCCATTATCCGAGCACCTCCTCAACTTTTTTAGCTGCTTCTTGAGTGATTAATACGCTATCAGCGTGTGTTAAATCTAAAACATTTAAACCTTCTGGTGTTGTGATTTGTACGCCAGGAATGTTACGTGCTGATAATTCAACATTCACATCTTCTCCAACTGTTACAACCAACACTTTTTTAGGTAGCTCTAAATTTGTTAAAGTTGTTTTGAATTCTTTTGTTTTCGGTGCTTCTAAGTTAAAGCTGTCCACAATTTTGAATTCATTTTCTTTAACTTTGTAAGAAATTGCAGAACGTAATGCTAAACGACGCATTTTCTTAGGCATTTTGTATGCGTAGCTTCTCGGTGTTGGACCGAATACGACACCACCACCACGCCATTGAGGAGCACGAATTGTACCTTGACGCGCACGTCCTGTACCTTTTTGTCTCCATGGTTTACGTCCACCGCCACGTACTGCTGAGCGGTTTTTTACCGCATGTGTACCTTGACGTAATGAAGCACGTTGTAAGTTAATTGCTTCAAATAAAACTTCATTATTAGGTTCGATTGCAAATACTGCATCGCTAAGTTCTACTGAACCTGCTTTTGAACCATCAACTTTGAATACATCATAATTTGCCATTATGCATTTCCTCCTTTCGCTACGATTTATTTATTAGCTTTAATTGCTGATTGGATTTGAACAAAACCTTTTTTAGGACCAGGTACGTTACCTTTAACTAAAATTACGTTGTTTTCCGTATCGACTTGAACAACTTCTAAGTTTTGAACAGTTACTGTATTACCACCCATGCGGCCTGGTAATTTTTGCCCTTTAAATACACGTGATGCATCTGAAGCCATACCGATAGAACCTGGTGCTCTATGGAAGTGTGAACCGTGTGACATTGGTCCGCGTGCTTGATTATGACGTTTGATTGCACCTTGGAAACCTTTACCTTTTGAAGTTCCTGTTACATCAATGATGTCTCCAACTTCAAATGTATCTACTGAGACTTCTTGACCTACTTCGTATTCGTCAACATTAACGTTTCTGAATTCACGAATGAAGCGCTTAGGTGCTGTGTCAGCTTTTTTAGCGTGACCCTCAGCTGGTTTATTCGCATATTTGTTTGTTTTTCTATCTTTTTTGTATGCTTCTTTGTTTTCAAAACCGATTTGGATTGCGTTATAACCGTCAACCTCAACGGTTTTCTTTTGTAATACTACGTTTTCTTTTGCTTCTACTACAGTTACTGGGATTAAGTCGCCGTTTTCACCGAATACTTGAGTCATCCCAATTTTTCTTCCTAAGATTCCTTTGGTCATCGAAAGTCCACCTCCTAAAATTTTCTATTATAATTTAATTTCGATGTCTACACCTGATGGTAAGTTTAAGCCCATAAGCGCGTCAACTGTTTTTGGCGTAGGGTTAACAATGTCGATTAAACGTTTGTGTGTACGTTGTTCGAATTGTTCACGAGAATCTTTATACTTATGAACCGCACGAATAATTGTGTAAACTGATTTTTCTGTTGGTAATGGAATTGGACCAGAAACATCCGCTCCAGAACGTTTTGCAGTTTCAACAATTTTCTCAGCTGATTGATCAATCACACGGTGATCATAAGCTTTTAATCTAATTCTGATTTTTTGTTTTGCCATAATTTACCCTCCTTATACGTCTTCATTAAAGTGATAGACTTCTCCACGAAAACTATCTCACACAACGCCATGGCAAAGCGGCCGGGTGTGTCAGTAACCTTTCGCTTCATCGCATTTAAAGTCCAACATTAGACATGATACATGAAAACCATTGACTTGGCAACCATTTCCCTAAAGTTTTTTATGTCTAATTCACATACCATGTTATTTTACTTGAAATACGGCTTAAGTTCAATAGTTTCAAAGAATTTTTTTCGTTATCATAGAGATAGTTTTTGTGAGTCTTTGGATTACAGTTTATAATAGAAGAAAATGATTGTCGCTGATAGATCATCATTTTTAAATGTAGTTATTATTTCTGGTGAATCACTCGTGCAGTGTATGTAAAATGCTTAAGCTTAAATTTTTTTATTTGATGAGTGAGCCAGATTTGTCACTTCTTTTTGAAGATAGGAGGTGAATCGAGTGACTAAAAATTCTAAAACAGCCTTAATTATTCTTGCGCTGATTGCTTTAGTTTCTGAATTCATTGCTGGTTTCCCATTTTTTGGAGGCTGGTATGTATTAGCTTTAGGCTGGCAGCCATTAGCTTTTAATGCTTTTATTTATTTGGTGATGATTTTAATCTTTATCTTTGGTCAACAAAATACGATACGTCCTATGCTTTTAATTCCAGCATTTGGTATCGTAGCGAATGGTATCGCTATTATCCCTGTCATCGGCATGGTTTTACACTGGATTATGTTAATTTTGCTTATCTTTTTTCTTATGATAGTATTAGTCTCTCCAGTGTATATTCGTAACGCTAAAGCTACTGTGATTTACACAGATGAAGATCAAAATAAAACACAACACAATAAGTAAGCTAAGTCATTATTTGAAGTATGTAAGCATATTTATAACTGTTCAATGATTAGTTGCATACTTTAAAAATAAAACCTAAAAAAAGAAGTTAGATACATGAACAAGTCAACGCCTGTTCGTTCTAACTTCTTTTTTATATGTTTATATATAAGTTTATCCATGAACAAATACGAAATATAGAATGAAGATAACCAACAAACCATACATAATAGGATGGACTTCTTTATGACGTTTTGTTAATAACATTGTAATAGGATAGAAAATGAAGCCACACGCAATCCCTGTCGCAATAGAATAAGATAAAGGCATCATAATAATTGTGACGAAAGCTGGCACTGCAACTTCAAATCGTTTCCAACTAATTTCCGCTAGACTTGATGCCATCAATACCCCTACAACAACGAGTGCAGGTGTCGTTACTGCTGGTGTGACTACAGCCATTAGCGGGTTAAAGAATAATGCAAGAAGGAAACAAAAACCTGTTACAATACTTGCAAAACCTGTTCGAGCCCCTACTGCTACGCCTGATGTCGATTCAATATAAGAAGTCGTCGTTGTTGTACCAAAAATAGCACCTGTCATCGTCGCAAGTGAGTCTGAAAATAGTGCTCTCCCTGCACGAGGTAACTTGTTATCTTTCATGATACCTGCTTGTGAAGCGACGGCAACAATCGTTCCCGCAGTATCAAAGAAATCAATAAATAAAAATGTCAGGATGACAATTAAAAACTGGATTGTAAATAATTGTGATGGATCTTGAAACGATTCAAAAGCAGCACCAAATGTAGGTGCAATGCTAGGTACCTTACCTAAAATCGCATGCGGTGGTGCGATTTGTTGTGTCACTAAACCAGCAATCGCTGTGACCACCATACCAATAAATATTGCGCCTGGCACTTTCTTTGCATAAAGTACAACGGTAACGATAATCCCCACGATAGCAAGTAAAACGTTAGGGTCAGTGATTTTTCCTAGTGTTACAAGTGTCGCATCTTGATTTTTAATAATTCCTGAACTTTGTAATCCTACAAAGGTAATAAAAAGACCAATCCCTGCCGACACTGCCATCTTCATTTCATATGGGATGGCATTAATAATGGTTTCTCGCAATCCAGTTGCTGTTAAAATCGCAAAAATAAATCCAGAGAAGAACACCCCTGTTAAACCTGTTTGCCATGGAATCCCCATTGTTAACACGACAGTAAAGGCAAAAAAGGCGTTCAATCCCATGCCCGGTGCAAGTGCGATCGGATATTTTGCGATGAGTCCCATAAATAAACAGCCTACAAATGCTGCTAATGCAGTCGCAACGAATACCGCACCTTGATCCATTTTTTGATCAGCTGGAACACCATCCACCCCTGCTAAACTTAAAACTTGTGGGTTAACAGCTAAGATGTATGCCATTGATAAGAAAGTCGTCAAGCCACCTAGAATCTCTCGTTTATAATTCGTTTGATTCTCGTCAAAACGGAAATAATTTCTCACTTTAAATTTCTCCTTTTAATGAAATACTTTAACATTTTAATACGATTACTCACGAATTTCAATATGAGATACGAACTTTAATTGATAAAAATAGATTTTTGTTCGATTTTCATCTTACTTATAAGTTTAAACCTTTCAATGCATCTTTGAATGGATTGTTTTCCAACGTATCCTCTTTCATATACTTTTTCATATCTTTTCTATTTACTTTATCTTTGCCTTTATTTTTAAATCTTTTATCCATTTGCACTTGTGTTTCAGTATAGCCACACGAACAACGATACGTCGCTTGTTTACCTGTACCAAATTTAGTCAAACGTTTTTTACATTGTGGACAACGCGCTTTGGTTTGGGTTTTAACATCTTTTTTAGTTTTACATGATGGATCTTGGCAGACGAGCATTGAGCCGTTTTTCGTTTTTACTTTTAACATAAACTTTCCACAAGTTGGACATTCTGCAGATGTTAAATTATCATGTTTATATTTTTGTTCACTCGATTTAATCGTATGAATGATTTCATTTGTAAAATCTTTCATTTCTTGAATAAACTGTTTGCGTTGATACTGGCCCTTTTCAATTTGAAGCAGTTTATCTTCCCATTGCGCCGTTAAGAGTGGCGATGTAAGTGATTCAGGTGCTAAATCTAATATTTGCTTTCCTTTAGACGTAACCTTAATTTTACCGTCCTGACTTTCAATTGCGTTCATATGAAAAAGTTTATCTATAATATCTGCACGTGTCGCCACTGTACCGATACCACCAGTCACTTTAAGTGTTTGTGCTGATTTTTTATCTTTTAAATCAAAAAATTTTTCTGGTCGTTCCATCGCTTTTAATAGAGAACCTTCATTAAAATAAGGGGGCGCTGATGTTTCATGCGTTTTAATATCATATTCATTCACGGATAACCGTTCACCTTGCTGAAACTGAATGGTCGGATGGATCGTATCTACATTTTCTTGTAAAGCCTTAAAGCCCATGTCTATCGTTTCTTTAGATTTATACACAAACGTTTTGCCCAAGAGCTCTACTTCGACTTGTGTTTCTCTATAGCGATAAGGGGCAGATAAAGCTTCCAAAAAGCGCTGAACAATCAATAGATAAATTTTCTTTTCTTGTATTGATAAATCTGCCATGTTTGCGCGGACTTCTGTAGGGATAATGGCATGGTGATCAGATACTTTTTGATTATTTACAAAAGGCAACTGTTTCGTGAAACGTTGATTCATCAGTCCACGTGCATGCGGCTGATATTCCGTTCCCATTGTCGCCTGTATACGCTCTTTCAAAGTATCTACCATGTCTGTTGTTAAGTAACTAGAATCTGTACGCGGATACGTAACAAGTTTATGCCGTTCATAAAGTTGTTGTAGTGTGTTCAAAGTCTGCTTTGCGCCTAAACGATAGCGTTGATAAGCGGCTTGTTGTAAATCTGTTAAATTAAACAACGGCGCAGGATATGTTTTCTTTTCTTTCGTCACGACTTTTTTCACGAGCGCTTGCGCGTGATTCACTTTTTGAGCTAGTTTTTCTAATTGTGCACGTTCATATATCCGCTTCTCATGCTGATAGACAAACGTTGACCCTTTCACATTGATTTCAAGCGTATAATAATGTTGCGGCTTAAAATGCTTAATCTCTTCTTGTCTCATTGCTACTAACTGAATAGTAGGCGTCTGAACACGGCCTAGAGAGAGTTGGGAATCATACTTCGTTGTTAATGCACGTGTCGCATTAATTCCGACAATCCAGTCGGCTTCACTTCTTGCTAATGCGGCTTGATAAAGGTCGTTGTATGCTCGACCATCTTTCAATTTTTTAAAGCCCTCTTTGATGGCTTTTGTTGTTACTGAACTAATCCATAAACGCTTGATGGGTTTTTTAACATGTGCTTTTTCAATAATTAAGCGTGCAACTAGCTCCCCTTCGCGTCCTGCATCTGTGGCAATAATTATTTCATTGACATCATTTCTTTTCATCAAATGTTGAACCGTGTTGAACTGTTTTCTCGTTTTACCAATGACAACTGTTTTCATATGCTTCGGGATAATCGGTAAATCATTCAATTGCCAGCGTTCATATTTTTTATCATATTGTTCTGGTGTTGCATTTGTTACCAAGTGACCTAATGCCCAAGTCACAATATAACGTTGGTTCTCAAAGTAGACTTCTTTCTTTGAGTTAACACTTAGCGCTTGTGCAATATCACGCCCTACTGAGGGTTTTTCTGCTAAAATGAGTGACTTCATTAATTGTTCATTCCTCCATCAAATAACACTTCTTCATTTTTATTGTAACACGCCCCATCAAAATTAATAGAAAAGGTTGAAATCATTTCAAATGACTCACACTCATCCTTCATAACTATTAGACCTCGATACTCAAAATGATAAGCGCTGAATCGCTGAGCTCATCACCTACAAACATATCGAAGTCTATTCTTTTTAGACGTTTATTTCAGTCGACATACGCCTTTCATTTCAAATCGAAAATACTTATAATGAAGTAAAGTATCATACTAAGGAGGCGCACGATGAAGATTAGTCAAGTCACTCCCAGTCGAGAAATTGCGTCATTTATACAAACTTATGCCACTGAAAAACAATCATATACAAATAAACTGCCACTTGACCATATTGATGCTTTAGAAAACTTTTTAGAAACAGTTGATCGCGAAACTGGCATATTTGTCGTTGAAGAAGCCCAAGACATTAAACTGGTTTTACTGTGTATGAGCTACGCGGAAAACCGTTATAAAGTAATCGGTCCTATTAAACAGAAAGATTACACATCTTCTGGAGAGGTATTTAAGCAGTTATTTGATCAAATGACAGCACAACATACGCAACCATCTACCTATTATTTTGCATTTTCAGTTCATCATGAATTAATCAAAGACTATATGAAAAACATTGGCGCATCTTACACGTTTACAGATTATCATTTAGAAACGAGTCAAGATTTGGGCGAAACCGACAACTTACGTCACATTGTTCCATATGCTAAAGCGTATCATCGTTATTTCCAAAAATTACATGAAGATACGTTTACACATCATGCAATGACAGCAAAAGAAATTATCGCATCACTAGATGATCAGCATGAACTCGTCCTGTATATGGCAGAGGGTCTTTTAAAAGGTTACTTATATTTAATCTATGACGAAGCACAACACCATGCTGAAATTAAATATTTTTCTAGTCATTCAGACTATCGTTTAAAAGGCATCGCTTTTGATTTGATCCAACATGCAATACATCGTGCTTTATCTCGTCCTCAAATAGACCGTGTTTATTTTAAAATACGCAGTAAAAATCATCGTTTAGTTACCCGTTTTCATGAACTCGGTTTTAATATTACTTCAGAATATCAAAAGTTCAAGATATATCAATAAAAGTGTAAACAGCCCATCTTAGACGATTCAATCGACTTGCAAGCATTTACAAAAGAAGCGTAGGCAACATGATTTGCCAACGCTTCTTTTATATACCTATTCAATCTCGCATATTTAATTAATGTTCGAGCTTAACTTATCCTTCCCCAATCAGACAAACAGATATTGATAGACGTAAAAAATAACAATACTTATTACAATGGTCACATTACTGGCCATAGCAATGACAGGTAACGTTTTATATTTAAATTGAACCGCATACGAAAGTGCTGCAACACCTACAGGCAATAACCAAGTCAATTGTAATGTCGTTTTAACCATCTCATCTTGGACAGGTAGAAAATAATACACAAGCGTACCAAACAAAATACCGAAACCATAGTGTATAACGAGATATTTTAGAGTCAATGGTAAAAATTGACGTTCGATTTTAAAGTCCATTAGAACACCTAATAAAATCATCGACAATGGTAAATTTGCGTGTCCTAAAATCTCGAAAAAGTGAATTGCAAAACTCGGTAAGTGTAATTGCAAAAGATTAAGTGTCAACATCACAATATACGTCATTAATGGGACTGACTTGAGCATATTGAGTCCGACTTGTTTAGGATTAAAGCCGCCACCCACTTGCTTAAAATAACTCGCTGCAAAATAGGTCAAACCAAACATGACAATGGCTCCCCCAATATCTGCCATACCAAAATAAAGCAAGCCCTTTTCTGGCCAAATTTGTTGAACGAGTGGATAGGCAAAAATTCCAATATTTAAAGCCGCCATCATCATCGCTACCGTACCTCTGATTTCGTTATTATATTTAATAAAGAGAATAACGATAAGTATTTTAGTGATAATCCCGTATATCAACATCATGATTGGAAGTATGGTGAGTGACGGATTTAAAGTCACATGATTTAAGTTTACAATGACCACTGCCGGAAGTGTCACATTTAAAACTAGTACAGAAAGAACGTGACTCTCATGTCCCTGAATAAACCCGATTCGCTTAAGTACGTAGCCTACAGCAATGAGAAGTAAAATCATCAAGAAATTCTCTGTCATGCTACACCCCCTAGAAAATACCTTTCAAAAATTACTTAATTCTATGTTACTGTAAAACGTTTTAATAAAGCAATGTGAACATGCTATAATAGTAGAGATTCATTCAAGGAGGAAACTTATGGATTTAGAAAATCAGTTACAAGAACTTAAGCTGGATTACATTCGTATACAAGGAGATATAGAGAAACGCGAATCAACTTCACAGCAAGTAGATCCACTCGTTAGACAACTTGAGCACATCGAACATCAAATTGCTGACATTCGCGCTGAACTACAACAGCAGTAATGTCCCACAATGCCTTAATAGGACGATACAGAAAGGATGTACTTCATGTTAGCTTATCTTATCTTACTTCCACTGATGTACTTAATCGTAGGATATATCAGTATCTTTAAATTACAAATCGCGATGCCTAAAATATTACGCGCGATTATGGGAATTTTATTAATTATCGTTGTTGCGACTTCTCTCATTTACTACCCCGCACAAACTTGGTGGTTATTTGTCGTACTCTTACTACTGATTGGTAATGTTGAAATAACAGCCTTCAAACATTCTAAAGGAGATGAAAAAGGGGTTCAAATTTTAAATATGATGACCCTTTTTATACTCGTTATTTATATTATCATCGCTTTTATTTTTGTATAAATCCATGCATACTTATCATTTGATGATGTAAAGTGGCTGTACACTTTATATGGTGGTTATGTGTCTATAATAATTAAGTCGCAAACTTCCGATTGCTTCTTCGAGTCTCGCTTTCCCAGGCGCCTTACCTCAACTAATTTTGGCTTTTATTGTAGCTCATAAGAAGCCAAAATGGATTTTCGGTTTCGGCTCTATGCCTCGGGAGTCTCGACTCGGTACGCAATCTATTTAAGCAATTTCACTATTGAAAAGTGGCATTGCTTACTTTATGAATCACACGTTTTACAGAAGATGCAAAAACGTTACAATCACTTGCGATATCAGTTTCTGAGCGAACTTGTGTTGTTTTATCTATAATGGCTTTCTGAACATGGTTTGAGATAAAACAGTTATCCTCAACAACATTTGTTTTAGAAGTAAAAGTCCGATCACAAACCCTACATTTAAAACGTTGTTTTAACAGATTTAAATACACTGCTATCTCTTGGAATCTTAAAAAAGTAATTCGCGATAAACGTTTTCCGTGTTTGTGTATTCGGTTTGGATTCGAATGATAACAGTGAGGACAAGTCATAGGCTTGTATGAAAGGGTACCAAAGATGACGTTAGATTTCTTACCTCTAATAACTACATCTTCTTCAACTTTAGTGATTTTAATATTATTATCTTTAATTTTTAGTAACTTTAATATATCATTACACATAGGCGCAATATGTCTCCTTTATTTTTGGTTTAGTCACTTAAAATTATAGAGGCATTTGCGCTATTTTTGTACAAAAAAAGCAGGATGACTTATGTCATCCCACCATAAAAAATGAAGAACCTGTAAAGTCTAACCATTAAACCAATAAGCAGGTCCATGTTGAGATATGACCACATCTCAACCTATTTTAGCTTTTATTAAAAGTATTCAAAAAAGAGGCTGGGACTTCAATCCCAAAATAAATAGCGCTAAGATGATCTTTAATAGAAAATCGTCTTAGCGCTTCTTTTTTATGATAAAACGTTTTATTTATTTCAAACTTTTCCGCAAGTTCCGGTTTCTGTAACGCGCATCTCTTTTTATATGTCAAAAAACGATCAATTTAACCTCTTAGTTTGTAGAATCGTTTTGATATAAAGCTTTCAAAGAAACTAACCTTTCTAATGCGGTATTTAATTGCGCTTCGTCAATAGCAAAAGAAATTCGAACGTAACCTTCCCCTTCTTCACCAAAAGGATGACCCGGCGCCGCAAGTATTGACTTTTCTTGTAACAAATAGTCAATGAACGCATCGCTAGTAAACCCATTTGGACATTGCAACCAGAGGAAAATGCCCCTTTGATAGGTTCATGCGGAATCTCTGCTTCATTTAGTGTTTTTTCGATTAAATCACGACGATGGCCAAACACACGACTCTGTTCATATAATACATCATCACATTCGTTTAATGCCACTGTACAAGCATCTTGCAATGCACCATACATACCGGCTTGTGTATGGGTATGATATTTTTGTAAATTTTCAATCATTTCAGCGTTTCCGACGGCGAACCCAACGCGATAGCCAGACATATTATAACCTTTAGAAAAAGAAAATACTTCAACAGCACAAGACTTTGCACCTTCAGCCTGTAGAATACTCGGATTGGGTTGGTCAAATCCAAAGGCTTGATACGCAAAATCATGAACAATTTTCGTCTTCGTTTGTTTAAAACGGTCAATTGTGTCTTGGAAAAAGGCTTTTGTAGCTACCGAACCTGTTGGATTATTCGGATACGTCAAATAAATAAGGCGTGTATTTGTCGTGTCTACCGCATTCCAATCGGGTAAGTAATGGCGTGCTCTAGACAGTTTCAATGGTTTAGGCTGTCCTTTTGCTAATAACACACCTGCAAGGTAATCCGTATACCCCGGATCTGGCAATAGCACTTCATCTCCTGGTTCAATGACACATGTAGGCAAGGCTACTAAACCGTTCTTCGTACCATAAAACAGACAAACTTCCTTTTCTGGATCTAAAATGACATTAAACTGACGTTCATAAAAATCAACAATAGCTTGTTTAAAGGTCGCTTTACCTTGAAACGCTCAATATTTCTGATTTTCCGGCTTCACAATAGCCTCTTGTAAAGCTTTAATAATCACATCTGGTGTATCAGCATCAGGTATTCCTACTGCTAAATTAATTAAGGGTAAAGGGCCGTGTTCAACCTTCTTCCCCATCGTTTTACCAAAATAACTATCTGGAATCTCACTGAGTATTGTTGTGTACGCCATCTTATCGTCCCCCTTATTATTATGGCTGATCGAAATTACGCTTCGTTCTTTTTAAACATCTAAGTAAAGATAACCGAATTGAAGCGCTCAATACTTGTAGCGACCTTCAATTCGGAATGCTCTTTATCTCTCGCCATCATCATTTCAAGCTTCATCGTGATGGCCCTATCAAATGTTTAGAAAATTGATAATGATTCTATCTTACAAAAGCTCTCACTGAACGTCAACGACTTATGAACGATGCTGACGTCTCGTTAATTTATTTCTAAGAGTGAATAAGATTTCATAAATAACAGGGACTACGACAAGTGTCAATATCGTTGATGACAATAGCCCACCGATTACCGTAGCAGCAAGTCCTTTCGAAATTAAAATTGAATTGTCTTGACCAAACAATAATGGAATCAGTGCACCAATCGTTGCGATTGCAGTCATCAAAATCGGACGAATCCGCGTGCCTCCCGCTTCAAGCAATGCTTCTTTCATCGACATACCTGATTTTTCATTATTAATCACTCTATCAATTAATACAATCGCATTTGTCACGACAATACCGATTAACATCAGTAAACCAATCATACTTGGTACCGAAAGCGTTTCTCCTGTTAAGATAAGTGCAAGAACAACACCAATCACGGTATATGGCAGTGCAAATAAAATTGTAAATGGTGCGAGACCGCCTTTAAATGTAAGGACAAGCACTAAATAAACAATAATAATAGCAGCAAGCATCGCAAACATGAGTTGTGAAAATGCGTCTTCGATGTCTTTATTTGTTCCTCCTACAGAAGTATGCACATCACTTGGAGTTTTAACTTGGTTGACTTGTTTGCTTACCTCTTGCGCAATAGAACCGACATCTTTTCCAGAAATCGTAGCCGATACGGTGCTAGTGTAATCACCGCCTTCTTTAACGAGTTTATTCGGCATTGAGGATGTTTTTAACGTTGCGATATCACTCAATTTCAATTTCTCACCTGTTGGAGATGGTAATGAGGTTTGTTCTAATTTTTCTTTTGTCCAATTCGTTTGTTTATCACGTTTAACAACAACATTGTACGTATGATTTTTCTCTTTCACTTTTGAAATGGTCATGTCAGGAATATTTTGATTGAGCATCATTGCGAGTTGTGCTGATGTGATACCTGTTTTACCTGCTTTATTTGGATCGACTTGAACTTCATATTGATCATATGTTTCTGTTAAATCTGATTTGACATTCGTTAAACCAGATACTTTGGCCATTTTCTTTTGAACCGCTTTGACAGTGCCTTCAATTTCTTCCGTAGAAGGACCTGTAACTTGGACTTCTAAAGTATTGGATTTGCCTCCTGTGCCCATATCAAGGTTTTTCCAGTCGCCCGGATGATGATAGGTCTTAATATGATTCAAGACACGGTCTGGCTCCTCTTTAAAATTAGGCGTATGTGTATCATATTTTACCATCATCGCCATACTATTCGTTGAACCTGTTGGATCGATAGGCGACGCGCCTCCAACTGAATATTGTACATGTTGAACATGTTTCTGCTTAGATAAATATTTTTCGACTTGTTCGGCATGATGTAAAACACCTTGCTCCGTTTCACCTGGTTTCGGTGAATATGTCAGCGCCATAAATTTATCTTCACCAGTAGATATGAAACTTGTTCCTACTTTCATCGTACCTAAGACAACGCTTCCCACTAGTAGTAGTGTGCTTAAAATAATAACAATCCATTTATGATCTAAGCTCCAGCTTAATACCTTTTTGTAGTAACGACTGATGACACCGAGCTCTGACTTCGGTTGACGTTTAATCCCATTTTTAAAGAATACAGACCCTAGTACTGGAACAATCGTAATAGAAACTAATAGTGACGCAAGTAAACTAAATGTGACAGCATAGGCAAACGGTCTAAACATTTGTCCAACAGAGCCCGTAACGAAAGCTAAAGGTGCAAAAACGACAATCGTTACAAGTGTTGAAGACATAATCGGAATAAAGACTTCTTTCGTTGCAGAAATAATTAAATGATCACCGGAAAGCGACTCCTCTTTTCTTGTAAGTCTCCGATAAATATTTTCAATAACAACAATGGAGTCATCAATGACACGACCGACAGCAACAGTTAAAGCACCTAGCGTCAAAATATTTAATGAGACGTCAGTCAGTTTTAATGCCACCATAGCAATGAGTATTGACAATGGAATCGAAACTACGGAGATAGCCGTCATTCTTACATTTCTAAGGAACAGTAAAATAACGATAATAGCCACAATTGCGCCGAGTAATGCTTTTTCAATCATAGTATTTAAAGCGTCTTTAATCGGTTTTGCGGTATCCATAATTTGTACGGATTTTAAATCTTTGTGTTGTTTAATAAAATCCTTCACCGTTTTATCGACTTCATTTGCGACAGCCACAGTGTTTGCATCTTGTGCTTTAATAATTTGTACATCGACAGCATCTTTACCATTCGTTCTTGAAATGGATTCTCTTTCATCTGCAAGTTTTATATCTGCAAGTTTTTTTAATGGCACAGATTGCGTTGCTTCCGCTGCATTTGCAGATTGTCCTGATGTAGGCTGTGCTGATGACGATGGTGTTGACTGCAATGCCTGACTCTCTTTTTTATCATCCCCTTGCTGTTGAGGACGACTTGATGATTGAGAAGCGATGGCTAAAGGAATCTCCATATTTTTCAGTGCATCGACTGAGGCATATTGACCATCAATGACAATCGATTTTTCTGTATCACCAAATTGAAACAATCCTAAAGGTGATTTTTTGGTCGCTCCTTCAATATAATCTGAAACTTGTTGGGCGTTAAGACCTGCCTTTTGTAACTTTTGTTCATCAAATTTAACAGTCACTTTTCGTTCCGTTTGTCCGTTGACAGTTGCACGTTGCACGCCATCAATTGTTTGAAGCTTTGGAATTAATTGCGATTCCACTTCTTTCGTGCTCACTTTAACATCATGATCATGCAAAATAGAGTATGCGACAACCGGAAAAGCGTTCACTGTACTTCTTCGGATTTCTGGTTCTTGCACACCATCTGGGAAATCGATTTTTTTCAAAGCTTTTTCGATATCTTGTTCTGCTTTATCGAGATTCGTTTTTTCATCAAAATTTACAGTTACCATTGAAGCATTGGAGAGTGATTCTGTTTTTACACTTGTCACACCTGCCATGCCTCGTATTTCTTCGTCAATAGGGTTACTGACTTCTTTCATCACCGTTTCTGGTGTTGCACCTGGCATTGTTGTAGTTAACGTCATTGTTGGTGGTTCAGTATCTGGTAAAAGTTCTAACTTCATTTTAAAACTCGCATAAGCCCCACCCAATACGATGAGTATCACCATTAACATGATTGCAAACTTATTTGACAATGAAAAATCTATCAATTTTTTGACCAAGTTTAACGCGCCCTTTCTCCCGCATTCATTCTTAAGTAGCGTTGATTCATCATTTTTTAAAATTTCATTTCACAATTGCCTTATGTAACGCAAAAATACTGCTCAAACATAAGCAATGATAACCGTATAGCGTCTTATCATTGTTAAAGTGAGCAGTGCCTTGCTTTAATTTAGTTTTCTTTATTTCGGAGTGCTTTAATACGACGAACCAGTTTGATTTTTAAATGTGTGAGTTGTGGTTTGAACTGCTCAACTGCTTTATAAACGATTGGGTTCAACACATAATCAAACTCCCCTATTTTTTCACTCAAGTGTGTGCCCCATGCTTTTTTAAATGCCCATAAGCCATAGTGACTTGAATCTTTATCGGGTTGATTGTCTGTACCACCAAAGTCATAAGTCGTTGCACCTTTTTCACGTGCATATTGCATCATTCTAAACTGCATATGATGATTTGGTAAAAAGTCACGATAATGATTAGAAGACGCCCCATATAAGTAATAAGATTTCTGACCGGCAAACATCAATAGCGCACCTGAAAGGTATATTCCATCTGGATGCGTACGTTCTAGCGATTCCATATCTTTAATCAATGCAAGATTCTTATCACGCTTTTGTTGTGCATCTTTTAATTTATTACGTACTTTTTTATTGGCTTGATCTTTTTCTGACAGCCCCTGAATCTCTTGTTCTAATTTTTCTTGCTCCTCACGCAAATCTTTTAATACAGGCTTAGGCTCAAGTTTAACTAAGAAAAGTTCTGCGTCACCATCAGGATGTAACGCATCATAAATCGTTTCAAAATATGAAACATCACGCGTTAAGAAGCCATCTCTTTCGCCCGTTTCTTTCATTAAATTGGCAAATATTTTTAAATCTTCGCGTCCTTTGCGTTCTACTTTCGTTCCGCGTTTAAGTGCAAGTCTTACTTTTGAACGATTACGGTTCTCAAAGCTTTGGATAAGTGCATCATCACTTTTATCAATAGGTGTCACCATCGTCATACGCGGTTGAATATAGTCTTTTGCGAGGCCTTCTTTAAATCCTTTATGCTTAAATCCTAAATCTAATAAATCTTGCACTACTGTCATCCCTTGCTCGACTTCAACGTCGGGATCGATTTTAATTGTATATGCTTTTTCATCTTTCGCGACTTTGATGGCCTCGACCAGTAAAGTTTTGACCGCCCGTTGATCTGAATAATCAACGACAAAGCCTCGTGAAGCGTAGCATAGCGTGTAGGGAAGTTTCGGTATTTTTTTAAATAGCAATTGGGCAACCCCTTTAATTTCGCCATTTTCTCCGACTGCAATTCGCTTCGCATACCAGCCTGTCAGTTTTTTAGTTTCTCCCCATTTTGTCAATTGTAATAAATCGCCATTCGGATGACTTTTAACAAAGGCGTCATGTGCTTGATCAGTAATATTCATTAATTTCATTTTGACGTTAATACTCCTTTAAATTATGGTCTTTATTTATTTTTTAGTATAATCAATCATACGTATCATTGAATAATCAATGAGATAGACATTTTAATTTTAAAATGAGGAAGCCAACTTGTCATCCAAACGGAGCCGATTCAAGTTCAAAATTGTCATGACACACTTTCTCTCATTTAAAAGGAATTGCAAGTAACAAGCAATCACCTAATACAATCACTGGAGGTACTTAAATGCGCAATACCATACTTATTTTTTTATCTATTATAAACTTAATTATTATAGAAATTACACTTAGTTTTAATACTGGAATAGATTACTTAAGTTTGCGCGTTATTTTTGTTGCTTTTACATTAGTTACAAGTGTCTATATGATTTTACTTTATCGAACAACGAAACAACTTATCATTGCACTAATAGCCGTTTTCATCTCACTTATTCATATATTGCTTATCATACGTATCGTGTTTCAGGCGATTTATTCTTGAGGTGGTACGAATTGATAATTTGCACCCCGTGTCCGAATTAAGACTGGAGAATCAATGGTTTGATCGACAAACTGTACCGTATCGATTGCATCATCTTTACCCTCTACAATTTTAAATTTCACCTTTTTTGCAGGGCTATGTAATATCGTATAGCGATCAGCAGTTTCTACCGTGTCCATATCAAACCATTGCTTCCAGTTTTCTACCATTGTTTGACGATGATGAGACTGGAACGTCACCATGTCGATTTTAAAGTTTGTTTGAAAGTTTTCTTCCAATTCCGCTTCACGTTCTTCATCTGTTTTTTGCCACTGGATAAAAAACGGCATCATCATATCAAAATGATGGTTGTTGACGTATAAAAGTTGCCATTGAACGGTATGTCCCTTTTTATTTTCACGTGTCATTGTGATAGGACCCACTGTTTCCAGTCCACGTGCTTCGAACGCTTTCTTAAGTTTGACAATATCATGCGTTCTAAAGCAGAGCTTTTTAAAACCTTGCTTATAATCACTTTCCACAATGGTCTTGGCAAATGAATATTTACCATTTTGCGTTTTTGATTGTTGTTTCATTTTCCCTTGATTATAAATGTCTAACAACTCAATATAGGATAAATCAATCTGAACTAAGCGATTGAATGTCCCTAGCGATTCATGTTGGCCTCCATTTTGAATTTCTAAATATTTCCCAGGAAATTCAAAACGATTTAAGCCATGTATATAATGAATGATATGATCTAATTCTATATCTAACATTTACTTACCTCCCACTTCGTAAGCCTTGGCTTCATTTTAACAAATATCATTCATGAAATCTCGATATACACTTAATTTAGCGCGATACGTTTGATACCTTTTATATTGTGTCACCCCATTCATCACGCATCTATTTAAAATCTTTTAAATGATGCTTGAACCCTCTATATTAAATCAAATAGATATGATTCAGATATTTAAAGCTATCATAAACGCTCTGCTTTTTGTCTATTTAGATGACGTGATATAATCAAGCTATTACACAACAGAAAGGGAGTCATTATGAAACCTTCAGTATTGTTTGATGATTTGATGAAACTTCATCGCCCATATATTAAATATGTCCAACCTTTATTGGACGAATATGATTTACACTCTGCACAATGGCTTGTATTAAAAGATATCGCTGCGCATCCCAACACAACACTTGTCCAAATTTCAAAGCGTCGTTCGATTGAAAAACCGACGACACGAAAAATATTGAAAGTACTCAATGAAAAGAACTGGTTGACTATCCATACTGGCGAAGACAAAAGAGAAAAATTGTTAAATCTCTCTTCATCGGGTCGACAATTACACGATACTCTAGCACAGCGCATAACTGAGCTGCAAATGTCACTTTTAAACGAACTTCATTTATCAGATCAAGAAGTTTTAGCAGCAACCAAACTGATTGATGAAATTTACCATACACTCCTTAAACATTTAGAACACAATGAAGAAAATAAAAAATGATTACTTGAAGGCATACGAGTTACAAAAATAACCTATATAGGCGATAGCTCTTCCCAAATATAGCAATTTAACGCTTTTAGCATCATCAACTTATTTGTAGTGAGAAATTGCCCCCACTTCAACTCTATATTTTACTCAATTTTTACATTCTTTATATTCCTCTTTTGATATACTAAATATGAAATATATATTTTAGGAGGCAATCTATTGAAAAAGAAGTTAATTGGTAAAACTGTTGTTTTAAGCTTACTGCTGGCACCCCCTGTTTTTCACGCGCAAAATTCATTCGCAAATGCACAAGGACAAGCACAATCCACACACTCTATTCAAATTCATGATATTCAAGGTGCAGGACACTTCTCCCCTTTGAAGGGTCAACATGTTCACAATGTTGAAGGCATCGTTACATATCAATATCAAGTAAAAGGGAATCATTATTTCCATTTACAAACACCAGACAAATATAAAGACAAAGACCCTAATACGTCAGAGGGGATTATAGTTTATGCAGGCCACGCTGCACCATCCGTCAAAGTCGGTGATCTAGTGCAAGTTTCAGGTATGGTTGATGAGTATGCGATCGAAGGTTATGATACGAAGCAACAAACGGATCTGCCTCTTACAGAAATTGATGCACGTACTTCTAAAAATGGAAATATCATGACATTAAAACATAATCAACCTTTACCAGAACCGATTAAAATTAAAAAAATACCTAAAACTATCGCGTCTGATCAACATTTCTCAGTATATAATCCTAAAAAATACGCCATAGATTATTGGGAATCGTTAGAAGGTATGCGTGTGCAAATAGGAAATGTTCGAAGTGTAGGCCCTCAATCTCACGGAGAAGTGTTTACTGTTTTAAATCGTAATCGCCAAGAAACTAAAAATGGTGGCGTATTATTAAAAGAAGACAATCAAAATGGGCAACGTATCGCTTTCAAAATGAATGATAGCGAAAATCGCGCTCATCAATTTAATGTTAATACTGGAGATCACTTCAATGGACCTCTCATCGGTTATGTTAACTACAGTTTCCAAAACTATAAAATCAATATTGACTCAAAAGACATGGAAGCCGCATACCGAAAAGGTAAAGCACAACAACAAGGTACTTATCTTAAACCTTCTGAAAATAAATTGACTGTTGCATCATACAATCTTGAAAACTTTTCAAATGATGTGAAAACGTCAAGTCAAGATAAGGCACAAAAATTAGCTAAAGGCATTGTTACTGATATGAAAAAACCTGATATTATCGGTGTTACTGAAGTGCAAGATAACGATGGTCCTGGCAAAGGTGGTCCCGAAGCCCAAGCTTCATATGAACGTCTCATTAAAGCAATAGAAGCGGCTGGTGGTCTAACTTATCGCTATGTGAACATTGATCCTAAAATGAATGCAGACGGGGGTCAACCGGATGCCAATATTCGCGTCGGCTTCCTATACAATCCAGATCGTGTTAAATTTGATAATCAAATTAAACCGGGTGATGCAGATACAGCCGTCGCATATCGAAACAATCAATTAACACATAACCCTGGACGTATTTCACCACAGGATCCAGCCTTCAAAGAAGTGCGAAAATCTTTAGCTGCACAATTTGAATTCAAAGGTCAACAAGTTATTGCTATCGCGAACCATTGGAAATCTAAACGCGGTGATGACGGCTTATTCGGACGTCAACAACCTGTCAACGTTCGCACTGAACCTCAACGTGTTGAAATTGCGAAACGTGTAGGTGCATTCGTCTCACAAGTTCAACAACAAAATCCTCAAGCGCATGTGATTTCGGTTGGAGATTATAACGATTTTCAATGGACACCTTCATTGAAAACATTTGAAAGTTATGGCCTTAAAAATATGGTCAACACAGTGCCTAAGAAAACAAGATATTCTTACGTTTACCAAGGGAATACACAAACATTAGACCATGTTTTAGTGTCTAAACATTTGGCACCACAAACACGTCTTGATATGATTCATGTTAATAGTGATTTCACTGAAATGGCTGGCCGTGCGAGTGATCATGATCCATTACTTGCGCAAATCGACTTTTCAAAATATATAAAGAAACAACATAAAAAATAATGGTTCTTCATTTTTTATGGTGGGATGACATAAGTCATCCTGCTTTTTTGTACAAAAATAGCGCAAATGCCTCTATCATTTTAAGTGACTAAACCAAAAATAAAGGAGACATATTGCGCCTATGTGTAATGATATATTAAAGTTACTAAAAATTAAAGATAATAATATTAAAATCACTAAAGTTGAAGAAGATGTAGTTATTAGAGGTAAGAAATCTAACGTCATCTTTGGTACCCTTTCATACAAGCCTATGACTTGTCCTCACTGTTATCATACGAATCCAAACCGAATACACAAACACGGAAAACGTTTATCGCGAATTACTTTTTTAAGATTCCAAGAGATAGCAGTGTATTTAAATCTGTTAAAACAACGTTTTAAATGTATGGTTTGTGGTCGGACTTTTACTTCTAAAACAAATGTTGTTGAGGATAACTGTTTTATCTCAAACCATGTTCAGAAAGCCATTATAGATAAAGCAACACAAGTTCGCTCAGAAACTGATATCGCAAGTGATTGTAACGTTTCTGCATCTTCTGTAAAACGTGTGATTCATAAAGTAAGCAATGCCACTTTTCAATAGTGAAATTGCTTAAATAGATTGCGTACCGAGTCGAGACTCCCGAGGCATAGAGCCGAAACCGAAAATCCATTTTGGCTTCTTATGAGCTACAATAAAAGCCAAAATTAGTTGAGGTAAGGCGCCTGGGAAAGCGAGACTCGAAGAAGCAATCGGAAGTTTGCGACTTAATTATTATAGACACATAACCACCATATAAAGTGTACAGTCAAAATAATGCTACAACTCTAAAAACCCTTCACAGTCACATGAAAAATGCGACTGTGAAGGGTTTTATTTGATTATGAGGTAATCTTGACATCTTACTCTATTAGCGCTGTCGATTAGCCTCCGATATAGTTCATATTTATTTTATTTTTACGGCGACGCGCCACGGTTTGTGCTGTTCGTTCATCAGAATAACGGTCATCACGGACACGCCATAACTGTTTAAGTTGTGCTATGATTTCTTCATCTGTCATCTGGCTTCTTAAAAGTTGTCGTACATCGAATCCATTGACACTGCTAAATAAACAGCCATAAAATTTACCATCGGATGAGAGTCGTGCGCGCGTACACGTTGAACAAAATGAGTCAGAAACGCTTGTAATTAAGCCGAATTTGGACTGAGCCCCTACGTATCGATAATACTTTGCTACTTCTCCAAAGTATTTAGGCGGCACTGCTTCAACCTCAAATTCTTTATGAATCATTTCTAACATTTCATCTTTAGTCACAACTTTACTAAAATCCCATCCATTGTCGTTACCTACATCCATAAATTCAATGAAACGTATTGTAACATCTTTATCTTTAAAATAATGGAGCATTGGAATAATTTGATCATCATTGATGCCTTTTTGGATAACGACATTGACTTTAACTTGTAAACCAATAGCGACTGCATAATCAATTTGTTCAAGTATTGTTGAAGCTTTAATACCACGATTGTTAATCGACTGAAAAACCGGATCTTCAATAGCATCTAAACTGACATTGATTCTTCTTAATCCTGCATCATACAACTTTTGTCCGTGCTTTTTGAGCAACAAGCCATTCGTTGTCACACCGATATCTTCTATGCCTTCTATCGCATTAATTTGAGCGATTAATCGATGCAAATCACGGCGCAGTAAAGGTTCCCCACCGGTAATCCTTACCTTTTTCACACCTAATTGTGCATAAAGTCGTGTAATTCTCGTAATCTCTTCAAAACTCAATAATTGATCTTTAGGTAAAAAGACATAATCATCCCCGAAAATTTCTTTTGGCATACAGTAATCGCATCGAAAATTACATCGATCTGTGACGGAAATGCGCAAATCACGAATGGGTCTTCCCAACTTATCTAATATTTGTTCAGCCATTTTGCGCCCCCCTTTTTTTCCATTACTCTATCATTTCTGCTTCTAATGTTGCCAAATCATCTTGGTAGTTAATATTTTTAAACCAATAACTTGGACCGTTAATTGAATCTGCATCCAACCAATCGGTAGAAACTTGTTCATAAACATGTTTCATACTTAAATCACCCGATTGAAGCACTTGTTCAATAATTGGAAATACACGTTTATGATAAAAGGCAATCGTAGGTATCGGTTTCCCTTCACTTGCAAACCCGGCAATATCTAATTGCTCTTCTATAAGATTAGAGACCATAAATTGATAAAGCTGGCTAATCGCTTTTTTAGTGACCATAGGGGTGTCCACCGAAATAACGAAGTATACATCTTCCATTTCATCTTGGACCATCGCACTATAAATACCTGCAAGAGGTCCCTTACCGCGATGGTTCGCATCATCAATGACCACTTGTGCTTTTTGCGCTTCGAATTGCATAGCCAAATGTTCATTCGTACTAATAATAATATCGCTAAACATATTTGTTTCTTGTAGCGTATCGATTAACTTATGATAAAAAGGTGTGCCTTGAATTTCTGCAAATGCTTTGGGTGAACCAAACCTTTCAGAGTGACCACCTGCTAAGATGATAGCTTTCATGATTTGTTTTTAACCTCCACTGACTGGCGGGATGAGCGCAACCACATCGTTTGGTTGTATCACATCATCCGCTTGAGCAAAATCTTCGTTGATTGCCACTTGGAATTTTTTTCCTTGAATGGCAGGATAATTTTGATATAAATGTTGTTTCAAAGCTGTGACCGCAATCGGATGATCAAAGTGGAATGTTTCTTCAGATTGACCTAATAATTCTTTGATTTCGGCAAAGTACAATACTTTCACGACTGCTGTCCTCCCTTTTGAATGGCATCTTCATGGTACCCTTTTTGATGTCCTTGCCATTCGGCACCATCTTCCCATATTTCTTTTTTCCATATCGGAACCATTTCTTTAATACGTTCTATCGCGTACTCATTTGCTTGGTATGCGTCTTTTCGATGTGGCGATGACACACTAATACAAACCGCAATGTCCGAGATTTCTAACGCACCAATACGGTGACCAATCGCAGTGATTGTGCCTGGCCAACGCTCAGCAATCTCATCACCAATTTGCTTCAATTTATTTTCAGCCATCGGAACATAAGCTTCGTATTCAAGATATTGTGTCCGTATGCCTTTGGTCCACTCACGTACATGCCCTGTAAAGACAACAATCGCCCCTTGCTTTTCATTCAAAGTATACATGCGATATTGTTCAGGATTGAGTGGTTCCGTTGTAACTTCAAACTGTTTCAATCTCTTCATCCTTTATTATTTTGCACCCACGTATCAAGCCATCTTTCAAATTGATCAAATTCATCGACAACTTTATCTCTATGCAGTGCATATTTTACATTTTTCAATCTATTTAACTGTTTGAACTCCGCTTGATTACGATATAAAATCACTTTATCATAATCAGCATTTTTATAACCTTCAACTAGAATAATACTGTCATCAATGGTAACACATTCACGGATCAAAGTCTGTAAACTCATTTCATCATAACGTTGTATCGATTCTATATATTGATGCCCTTGTACAATACTTTGATCTGCACCCGCATTAAAATGACGCATATGATCTACATGCTCATGTGGCAATGTAATCTCTTCATGCGCATGGCCATGATGCTTAATCGTAACAACAGGATAGCCTAATCTTTTAAAATGTTCTACGATTCGAGACACAACAGTTGTTTTACCAACATCTTTATAGCCGACTACTTGTAAAATCATAAAAACAGTTCCTGTTGGTAGGCTTCAGATGATGTGAGCACGACACTTACTTGATGCCCTTTCTGGAACCCTCTTGTCCCGCCAGGCAATACCATCATGGCATTACTGTGTGCAATAGAGACAACAGCACCAGATTTGTTAAATCCTGATGGTGTAACGGTGGCTTCACGCCCTGTCAACACAGCGTTGGCACGTACAAATCTTGTAAATGGATTGGCCTTTTTAAAGTCTTCCATTAATGTGGCACGGATGACTGCTGGATAATAGCGTTGTGCATGCATCATATGATAAATGGCTGGTTTAACGAAAAGCTCAAATCCTGAGTAACATGCAGATGGATTCCCTGATAAGCCGAATAAATATTTTTCATTTGCAACAGCAACAGTTGTTACACTCCCAGGTCTCATTGCAACCTTATTAAACAGGACCTCTGCGTTTAAAGAACGATAAATGTCAGGTAAATAATCATAATCACCGACTGAGACACCCCCAGTAGTAATTACGATGTCATGTTTCTGATGCGCTTCTTTAACAACAGCTAAACTGCTGTCAAAATCGTCTTCTTGAATCCGATATAACGTGCCTTCAATTCCCTCTTTGCGTAACAGCGCATGAATCATAGGTCCATTAGAATTTCTAATCTTTCCAGGCTCTAACGGTGCATCAATATCAAGTAGCTCACTGCCAGTGGCGATGATAGCAACACTTGGCTTTTGAAAGACAGGAACGTCGACATAACCGAATGTGGCTAATACGGCTTCCACACCGGCATTAATACGTTGCCCTTTAGTTAGTACAACATCCCCTTCACGCGTCTCTTCACCCATCAATGAGATATTCTCATTTTTATTGAAAGGTTTACGAATAGTAAAACCTGATTCGGTTTCAACAGTTTGTTCTAGCATAACGACTGCATCGGCACCTTGAGGAATTTCTGCGCCGGTCATAATACGAACAGCTTCACCTTGTTGTAATTTTTGAGTTGAGACTGCACCTGCACCGATATGATCAACCACTTTAAATGCAATGCGATGGTCATGACTCGCTCCTTGCGTATCTTCACTGCGCAATGCAAATCCATCATAGGGCGATTTATCAAAGCGTGGAATTGCATAAGTGGCAACAATATCTTCTGCTAAAATAAAGCCTTCACTTTCATATATGTTGACCTTTGTGGCAGACATCAAAATATTTTGTTTCACAACACGTTCAATAGCCCCCATCACTGGAATGGGGTGTCTCTTTTCTACTGGCATTCCGCATACACTCCTAACAAATTAAAAGATTCATGCTATACTAACCTTGCATCATTAAGGAGGAATAGCATGTCTGAATTTACACATCTAAACGAACAAGGTAACGCCAAAATGGTCGATGTTTCTGATAAAAATACGACCCAACGTACTGCCATTGCCCACGCAAGCATCCAAGTAAATGCGACAATTTATGAACAAATCATTCATAATTCTAATAAAAAAGGGAATGTCTTGAATACTGCACAAATTGCGGGAATAATGGCAGCTAAAAACACGTCAAACATTATTCCTATGTGTCATCCACTCGCACTGACTGGTATTGATATTGTTTTTGACTGGGAAATGAGGGATGATGCGTACCGACTTCATATCGATGCTACTGTTTCAACAACTGGAAAAACAGGTGTTGAAATGGAAGCACTGACTGCCGCTTCTGTCACAGCACTTACGATTTACGACATGTGTAAAGCTGTCGACAAAGGAATGATTATCGGCGAAACTTACTTAATCAAAAAAACAGGCGGAAAATCAGATTTTAGTCGTCACTAGCTCTATTTCCAAATGTAGATAATGGTCTTATTCAATCAAGTGGGTCACTCAAGTCATCCCCATTTCTTAATTTATGCGTTGCCCGCTTGATTGAATTACAATATGTGCACTGCAAATCACAAAACTGTCTGAAAACCACATTTTCTCTTCAAAACATTCTTCTTTTTACTCTGCAAAAATGCTAACGATTCATTTCATGAACGAGATGATTGATTTCAGGTAAGATCAATCGATTCATCCCCAACTTAACGGCGCCTGTCGAACCCGGCAAACTAAAAATTAATGTTTGACCTGCCGAACCACCTACAGCTCTTGATAATAAAGCCCGTGTTCCGACGTCTTCTACAAAGCTTAAATAACGAAATAGTTCTCCAAAGCCTTCGATTTCTTTCGACAATAACGGTCGTACCGCTTCAATAGTCACATCCCTAGGTGCAATCCCTGTCCCACCTGTCGTTATAATGACATCGAGCGACTCTGTTAACCATTGCTTAAGTTGTGATTCAATCGCAGAGCGGTCATCTTTAACAATTTGATAGTGTTCGGGCTGAACCACACAATTCGTTGTTTGTAACAACGTTTGGACGAGTTGCCCCCCTTTATCTGTATCAACAGTTCTTGTATCAGAAACTGTAAGTACAGCACAACGTATATCACGGTCGAGCTTTACATTTGTATGCATCGAATAACCTCCTTTTATGACTAACCAAACAATTTATGTACTAAAACTTGCGCTTGATGTAAATCTTTTAACCCATGGATGAGTAAGCGACCATCTTGAAATGCCACAATACGATAAGCTTCAAAGTGGAAGCGAATTAAATATCCATTCGATTGATAAGAGATTTGACGTTCTTGTAAAAATGTAATGAGTGCGTCATGTGTCAACGAAGGATGTTGATATTGTACAGTATCCCTTCCGCACAATGCAGCAAAGTGTGTCTCTTGTGCATTCATATAAGGATAAGTCGGTGTTGTCCCACATGTTGGACAATCTGAACGATATAGGCGTTGCATGCCAAATCGATAATGTGTCCCTTCCCAAATGTCACCATATGTGAGTTTTGCTTCTATTGGCGTTTCAGTTAAAATTTTCAAAGCATCAGCTAATTGAAGACTTGTTGTCATTGTTACAGCAGGCTGAATCACCCCTACTGTGTCACATGTCAAATTCATCGATGGGATTTGTGGCACGAGACATTGAAAGCAAGGTGTTTCACCCGGAATAAATGGCGCTTCCACATAAGTACTTTGTACCACACCCCCATAAATCCATGGTGTGTGATATAAATAAGCGGCATCGTTAATCAGCAGACGTGTTTCAAAGTTATCTGTTGCATCCATAATTAAGTCTACTTCTGGTACAATTCGTTCTAAAAAAGCACTGTCAACATGTTCGATAAACGTTTCGATTTCTACATCCCGTCGTATCGCATGTAGCATTTGTTGGGCTGCAATCACTTTAGGTACACTTTCATCAGCATCTTGTTCTGTAAAGAGTGTTTGTCTTTGCAAATTAGAATGCTCAATATAATCTCGGTCGACAATCATTAATTTTCGGATACCTGCACGCACTAACCCTTCAGCAAGGTGTGTCCCAAGCGCACCCATCCCTACAATCAACACTGCCTTTTGACTGATTTTTTGTTGGCCACTTTCACCGATGCCTTTATATCGTATTTGTCTAGAATAGCGATCCTTTGCCATATTAAAACGCCTTTCCATTGATTCTTTTTATTAATTATACGGCCTCTATTTTATCTACTCAATTGATTAAAACTTAATTCTAATTTTTTCACAATTAGGTAAAACCGTATTAATCTCTCAGTAGATTCCCTACATTTTAATGACACGACTGAAGTTCAATGATGATTTCACTCATCGCGCATCATACTATTAAGGTAAATCGGCACTTGAACGCGCACAGAAGTCTTTATTGAATCACGATAGTTTCATCCGCTAATGCATTGGCTTCCCATTTTGAGTGCGTGACAAAAATAATAGGAATTTGCCATTGTTGATATATTTCTTTGATTAAATCAATCCCTTGCTGTTTTGCCTCATCATCTAAACTTGAAAAGGGTTCATCTAGCAGCAGTAAATCAGGTTTCATACTTAATGCCCGCGCTAATGCAATCCGCTGTTTTTCTCCACCAGAACAACGCTCTGGATATGAAGCTAATAAGTGCTTTATGTTTAATTGGTCAATTAAACGTTCAATGTGCGCATTATTTTGTGCCATAAAGGTAATATTTTTAAATACTGTCATGTGTGGAAATAACTGATAATCTTGAAACAGATAGCCTATACGTCTTTGTTGAATGGGGATATGTACGCCTTGTGATGTATCAGTCAATGTCCGATGATGCATACGAATATACCCTTTATCAGGTATACGAATGCCCGCAATCATATTTAGTAACGTCGTTTTACCAATCCCAGAAAAACCTTGTATCGCATAAATACGTGGCCGATCACTTCGAATATGAATATGAATCATACGTTGGTTAATCGCTGTTTGAATATTTATCTCAATCAATTAATCCACCTCCCGATAACGATCACGGTTCAACATGTTCATTGTACCGATGACCGATATGGCAAAAGCGACGAGCACGAGTACCCATAGCCAAGCTTGGTTCTCTCGTCCTTGTTGAACGAGAAAGTAAATCTCTAAAGGCAATGTATTCGTTTTACCCGGAATATAGCCTGCCACCATCAATGTTGCGCCAAATTCACCAATGGCACGCGCAAAAGCTAACATCGTTCCAGTGATTAACGCCCGCTTAGATAATGGCAAAATAATTTTAAAAAAGATTTTCAGCTCAGATGCCCCCATCGTACGTGCGGTATTTAACATTTTAGGATTGATATTTCTAAATCCTTGCACGACATGTTGATACATTAATGGAAAACTCACAATGACTGAAGCAACCGTTGCCCCTATCCATGTAAAGACCACTTTAACACCGAGTACATCCGTCAAAAAATGACCAAAACCTCCGTTCACTGAAAAGAGCATCAGTAACAAAAACCCGAGAACTGTCGGTGGTAAAACGATAGGAAGTAATACAATGCTTTCAATCATATGCGTCCACTTTTGTTTCCGATGATACATCGATTTTGCGAGTAAAATACTCAAAATAAAAACGATGATGGTACTTACCACTGCTACACGTATTGAAATCCAAAGCGGCGTTAAATCGTGCATATCGACTCACCTAATTCTTAAAATGATAATCTTTCATAATTTGTTGTGCTTTGTGACTCTTCATAAAGTTATACCAAGCTTTTGCTTCTTTTGTATCTGTAACTCTACCCATACGATAAACAATAGGCTTTTTAAGTGGCGCTTCAGCTACTTTTTCGACACCTTTATGTTGTTGTTTTCCGACGTATAAATCTGTGTTATAAACAAATCCTAATTGTGCGTTCCCTTTATCCACGTAATTTAATACTTCACGCACATCTTTTGCATAAACGACTTTTGGTTCTACTTTTGACCATAATTTTTGGCTTTCGAGATACGTTTTCGCATATTTTCCAGCTGGTACAGATTCAACTTCACCCATTGCAAGGTGATCTTCATCGCCTAATTGATTTACACTTTTGATAGGACTTCCTTTTTTGTGAATTAATACGAGTGTATTGCGTGCATAATCATACGTCTCTTTCACTTTTCCTTTTTGTTTTAGTAAATCTACATCTTTCGTATTTGCCGACATCAATACATCTACGGGTGCCCCTTTATCAATTTGTTGACGTAAAGCGCCGGAGCCTCCGTAATTGAAGTTTACCTTAACATTAGGATGGTCTTTATGAAAGGCTTCCTCCAAATCTTTTGTCACATCTGTCAAACTTGCAGCCGCTGACACAGTCAACGTTTTCGACTGTTCTTCTTTTGAATTGGATGAGGATTGTCCGCAGGCTGTCATTAACAATAAACAACTTAACACTAGTAATCCGAATAACTTTTTCACCTAAACCGCTCCTTTTTATCAATGCTATCTCAAATAAAAACGTTCGAAATCAGTATATCAAATTTCGAACGTTTTGATGTGTCATGTTTCATTTAATGTGGTGATAAAGCGATTAAAAGCAGCTTGACCTGTTGTGTTTCTTTTAAAAACCCCTGCATCATGTAGCACTCTTTCAAATTTATAACCCACTTCTTTTCGGACAATTTCATAAGCATCTAGTTTATTAAAGTCATATTGACGTTTCATCTCATGTGCCCACTTTTCGTGTACACCTAATGAAACATTTTTGTCGCCTTCTAAATAGGCAATCACATTTTGGAGCTCGTCTTTTAACCGTCCGGGTAAAATGGCAGTGCCCATAACTTCGATTAAACCTATATTTTCTTTTTTGATATGTTGGACATCTTGATGTGGATGAAATAGACCATCTGGATGAGCTTCAGTCCGTTGGTTATCACGTAAGACTAAGTCCATTTCGTAACAATGATTTCGATACCTTGCGATCGGTGTTATTGTATGGTGTCGCTCTCCTGAACTACTTCTAGCTTTAATTTGCACTGTAGGGTCACTATAATCTTCCCATTTTTGTCTAATCCATTCACTTGCTGCAATCAGTTGTTCCGTATCTTTCGAAATGAGACGAATCACACTCATTGGCCATTGAACGATACCTGCCGTAACTTCAGGATAGGACTTTAAAGTAAAGTCACGTTCTAACTGAGCGAGCGCCATTGGAAATTCATGGCGTCCTGCTTGATAATGGTTATGGGATAATATGGAACCCCCTACGACCGGAATATCTGCATTAGAGCCGATTGTGTAATGTGGAAACTGTCTTACAAAATCAAGCAAATTTTCAAACGTCCGTTGATTAATCTTCATCGGCGTATGTTCTTCAGATAGTAAAATGCTATGCTCATTAAAATAAACATAAGGTGAATATTGAAACCCCCATGTTTCCCCATTAATGTTCATCCGGACAATTCTGTGATTTGAACGTGCGGCTTGGGTCATACTGCCATAGAACCCTTCGTTCTCCATACAAATTGCGCATTGCGGATATTTTGAAGCAGGCGCGAGCTTTTCTCGCTCAATCTGACGTGCATCTTTTTCAGGTTTCGATAAATTAATTGTAATCTCGAAGTTACCATATTCTGTCGATACATCATACATAATGTTTTTGGCAACTGCCTCTTGCTTAATGTAATGATTGAGATGACTTAATTCATAAAAGTAATCTGTAGCCGCTTGGGGTGATTGTTGGTATTTTAGGTAAAACATTCGATTCACAGTAGAGGGTTTTGGCGTGAGCAAATCCATTAAACTCGCTTCCAACTGTTCGCGTTCAGCCAAAATATCATCGTATACACCGCGTTGAATCGCATCTTCAATAAGAACATTTACCATTTCTATCGGCGACTGGGGTTGTACATCAAATTGATTATCCAGTAACGCAACATCATTTGCTTTCAAGCGCGCTAAAATTTGGTTCACAACATAAATTCGGTCTTCTATTTCAAAATCACCTTGTTCAATAACAGCATCTGCAAATTGATAGACATGTGATGCATTTGCCATAATGCGCCTCCTCTATACGTTCTCATAGCCATTCGGATGACTTTGATGCCACTGCCATGCCGTTGCGATAATTTCATGAATGTCGTCATGCTGGGGTGTCCAACCTAATCGTTGCGTTGCTTTCTCACTAGAAGCAACCAGTTTGCTTGGATCGCCTGCACGTCGTGGTGCAACAACTGCTGGAATTTCACAACCCGTCACTTCACGAGCAGCATTTAAAATTTCTTTAACGGAGTAACCGTGGTTTGTTCCCAAGTTAAACGCACCACTCTCTCCACCTTCTTTTAAATAATTGAAAGCAAGTATGTGCGCAGTGATCAAATCCGTCACATGTAAATAGTCTCTAATCGGTGTTCCATCTGGTGTATCATAATCATCGCCAAACACGTTTAATTTATCTCGTTGACCTAAAGCCACTTGAAGCACGACAGGGATTAAATGCGTTTCCGGATGATGATCTTCACCAATGGAACCATCCGCTTTTGCACCTACTACATTAAAGTAACGTAAAGCAGCATAACGGATACCGTATGCCTCGTGACACCATCGCATCATTTTCTCCATCATTAACTTACTTTCACCGTAAGGACTCGTAGGCGCTTTTTTAGCAGTCTCTTCGATTGGAATCACTTCTGGTTCACCGTATACTGCTGCTGTCGAACTAAAGATAATATATTGTACATCATGTGCACGCATCACTTCGAGTAACACTTGTAAGCCGTACACGTTGTTATTAAAGTATTCGAGCGGCATGGTTACAGATTCTCCAACTAACGAAAAGGCACAAAAGTGAAAAACACCCTCTATTTGTTCTTGCTCAAATACTTGATTGAGAAAACTTGCGTCACGTATGTCTCCTTCATAAAATTTTGCTGCTTCATGTACAGCTTGGCGATGCCCCTTCACTAAATTATCAACAACGACAACTTCATGGCCCGCTTCCACTAACTGATCAACACAGTGACTTCCTATATAACCGGCGCCTCCTAAGACAAGTAATGACATGTTTGATCCACTCCTTTAAACTTCTTCTAAAGTACGTACGCCATTGGCAATATCAACATGATAAAACGAAGGTGCATAACCGACCGTGCGTGTATATTCTTCTGTCACAATACGCTCTAAATCTTTAATCTTATCTTGGTGCACAAGGGCAATGGCACAACCTGCAAAGCCAGCCCCCGTCATTCGCGCACCTAACACACCCTCTACTTTTTGTGCGGATTCTGCTAAAGTGTCTAGTTCAATCCCTGTCACTTCGTAATCATCTTTCAATGAAGCATGAGAAGCATTTAATAACTGGCCAAACGTATCAAAGTCATGTGCCTTTAGTGCTTCATAGGCTTGCTTCGTACGTGCATTTTCAGAAATAGCATGTTTGGCGCGACGACGTAATTTTTCATCATTAATGACATGTGCATAAGCTTCAAATTGCGCCATCGTTATTTCTCCAAGCGACTGCACATCAAGATGTTGTTGCAATTGTGCTAGCGCTTGTTCACATTCAGCGCGACGCTCATTATATTTAGACTCTGCCAATTCACGACGCTTATTCGTATTCATAATTGAAATTTTATACGTGCCAAATTCCGTAGGGACATAATGATATTCCAAAGTGTTTGTATCTAACAATATTGCATGATCCTTTTTACCAAACCCAATAATAAATTGGTCCATAATTCCAGAATTCACACCAATAAAGTCATTTTCAACACGCTGCCCCATTTTAACAAGCTCTAATCGATTCATGTTAATGTGAAATAAAGTCGTAATTAAATGGCCAGTAAGCAACTCGATTGAAGCAGATGAAGATAAACTGGCGCCATTCGGAATGTTACCTTCATAAATGATATTGAAGCCTGTTTCAATCTGAGGATATCGTTCAACAAGAAAGCGAATAATACCTTTAGGATAATTGCCCCATTGATCTGAACTCTCATAATACAAATGGTCTAAATCAAACGAAATCACACCGACTTCTTCAAAATTTGTAGAGTATAGTTGAATCAGTCTGTCGGATCTCTTAGAAATCGCACCATACGTGCCTAATTCAATTGCAGCTGGGAAAACAAATCCTCCATTATAATCCGTATGCTCACCAATTAAATTAATCCGTCCAGGTGCAAAAGCTGTCAATGTGGGTGCTTCATGGAAAATGTCAGTAAATTTTTGCGTTAGATTTTGCATAGGTCACACCTCAAAGTTAAATTTATAGTAAACATCAATTACATTTTACTGTTTAGTGAAAGGGCTGTCAATAGAGGCTAGCGCTTAGGAAAACTACTTCGGTATTGCAATGCTGTATTAAGCTGCATATGAATGGCGACTTCGCGTTGTCCTTTCATTAAATCTTGGGCCAAACGCACAGCTTGGCGCCCAAACTCCTCTATCGGAATACGAACACTTGATATCATAGGTACGGTATATTGGCTCATTTCAGAATCATTAAAGCTCACAATTTGTGTATCCTCTGGAATATGAACGCCATACTGTTGTAATCCTTGGATGACACCTACCGCAAGCATATCATTACCAGCAATAACCAATTCAGGCAAGGTCGACTGTTGCGCTATTTTCTGTCCTACTTCTAAGCCACTTTCCCGATCCCAGCCAGACGGGTAAACAACAGGTGTTTTCTGATTTAAGTCGCACCAATCCATATAGGCACGTTGTCTCGCATCCAACTGAAGGCTATAATCTGAACCTATGCCTCGTATTTTAGTTTCACCACCCACATAGACAATCGATTCTATTTGCCGCTTTTGAATACAACTCAATAATGCTGTCATACTTTGATACAAATCAGAAGAAACGGCATCAATACCACTCGGTGCATCTAACTGATTGATTAAAATAAGCCGCTCGTTATATTGATAAAGCTGTTCGATAAATGACTGCTTAAAAGGTCCAATGACGATGACTGAACCTGCCTTTTGAATACGCTCCAACATGTTATAGTGTTTGATTTCATGCGTGCGTATCGTCTTTTTTAAAGTAAGGTTTAAATGTTGAACTTCCTTTTCAATTGCCAAACGAAGCTCTCTATAATAAGGATCGATCATTTCCTTTTCCTTCGATGCATGTGTCACAATTTGGATTTGACGGGTCAATCGTTTTTGCTTTGTATAACGTAATCTATTTGCAATTTCAATAATGCGTTCTCTCGTTGCGGTTGCAACGGATAATGAAGGGTCTTCGTTCAAAACACGAGAAACTGTACCTGGACTAACGCCTGCCTCTTTCGCTATTTCTCTTATACTTGCCATCGTAATTTACACTTCCTTAGTTTGTTTACTACATTTTACTAACTTAAATGACTGTTTTCAATGACCATACTCGTAATATTTCTTTTAATAGACAGCATTAACACTTAAAATAAAAGCTATATAGTCTGTCAGTTTTGTGTCAAACACATTTAACAATTTTCACATTGAAAGGGGCGATAGACGATTGGACTCAGATATTCGTTTAAATCAGTCCATTATACGTTATGAGAATGGAAAATTATATGCAACGACAGATGATTACGTCACCGAATTCCCACTCACGATAATGGTGAATCAAGAAGAGTTTGCGACCGTCATATGTAGTCCAAACTATATCGAAGAATTGGTATTAGGCTTTCTTGCATCTGAAGGTGTGATACTTAAAAGAGATGAACTTAAATCTATAGACATTGATGATCAAAGGGGTTATGCACATGTCGAAACGACAGTCCCGCTTCATGACCGAATCCAACTATCAACCAAACGTTTAGTCGCTTCATGTTGTGGTAAAAGTCGCGAATTTTATTTTCAAAACGATGCCGCTATTGCTAAAACAGCAATGACCACCATCCAAGTCACACCCGAGCAAGTCTTAACGATGATGGCTGAGCTACAAGAACAAAGCGAAGTCTTCCACGCTACTGGTGGGCTTCATAATGCTGCTATTAGTGATGGCGCTCAATTTTACATTCACCGTCAAGATATCGGACGGCATAATGCGTTGGATAAACTTTATGGTTATTGTATCGAACGCCATATTATTGTGCGAGATAAAATCCTCATTTTTAGCGGTCGTATCTCGTCCGAAATCTTAATTAAAGCAGCTAAAATCGGTGTAGGTATGATTATTTCTAAATCTGCTCCTACGACACTTGCAGTTCAACTCGCTGAAGACTTGAATATTACGGCCATTGGCTTTGTTCGAGACGGTCACTTTAACATTTACAGTCATCCAGAACGCGTTCAAAACCTTTAAATGAAAAGCGCTAATAAAAAAAGCGCTAAGTTGACGTTAAATAACTATCAGCTTAGCGCTCGATTCATTTGATATGCAATTGCTTTTTTATAGATGTACAGCCTTCAATCTTTACTTCAGTTTCCCAAAATAGCTTAATCACGTAATTTAACATTATCTTTAAACTAAATATGTAGATCGGCAGATCCTGATGGATGCGCGTCAATGTGTTCTTTGAGCGCACTATATTGAAAACTTACATAAGTATAACCTTGTTTGATATACATCTCTTTCGCCGTATCCTCTGCGTCCGCAACTAAAATAACGGGTCGCTTTCCTGCAATTTCTCCTACTTTAGCTTGCATACTCGAACCTATCCCTTGACCGCGATATTGCTCTGCAACAGCAAACCCATCAATTTCAACTGTACCTTCTTTCTCAATTAGGTTCAAAATACCAACGGGTTGGTCATCCAAATAAGCAACGTAATAGTTTAAAGGGCGCTCTCCTAATTCAATATACTTTCTTACAGCATCTCTAAACTCTGCATCATAATCTTCTCCATAAGGAAGGTTTAGCGGGCTAGCCACTTGCAGAAAATCTTCCACATGATTCGTTGTCACACGTGTCATTCGAATCGGCTTTCCTTTTAATTGTCGCAACATATTCGCTTCAATTACATAGAGCTCTAAGCATCCCAATTGAAACCCTTGCGCACGCAGAAACTGCATCATTGAAGGTTTGGGTTTTACATTTTCAGGAAATTCAAACTGTAAGTGAGCGGCACCTATATTTTGATGCATCACTTGCTGTTGCAACATATCCGCTTTCAATGTAAGTGGATCAGGCATTTGATGATAGATCCATTTATTTGCGTCATAGGCGAGTGGACGTGAAGGCTTAGCGTAAATTGTATATCGCTCGTTGGATTCAACGATTTCACCTTCTGTATAAATGCTATTCATTTGAATTTCCATCATCTTCCTCACCCTCTTGGACAAATTTTTAACGTGCCATTTGGCGCATCACACGGGATACGATTGGATTTTTTAACAATGCCACCGCAATGAGTGTAGCAACAATCGCCTTTATCAAATCACCCGGTACAAATGATAGCGACAGCCATAATGCTTTAGGAATTGGCATATGTATAATCAAGCCCATTACAATTGCACCGACAACATCTAATAAAATAACACCAACCAACAATAAAATAAGAAAAATACGTTTAAAGTCGAGTTGATCAAACTGACGGTCTCTTGCCCAACCGATTAAAAAGGCAACTACCGGATACATAATAAGAAAGCCTGCGCTCGGTCCAAAGAAAACACCATATCCCCCACGTCCGCCTGATAATAATGGCGCACCTAGTAATACGAGTAATAAAAATACGATGACACTTAATGCACCATATTTACGTCCTAACAAGATTCCCGCTAAAAAGATACCTACATTTTGTAAAACAATGGGTACCGGAAAAAACGGTAATGGAATCGCAGGAACAAATCCCATAATCGCGATAATCGCTGTCATTAATGCTGTATAAACTAGAAATTTTGTATTCACTTCATTTCCTCCTCAATACTGAAGTCACACGAATATGACCACTTCATTACAGTATTATAGCATTAATGTAAATAAAAATTCTATATCAGTTTACAATTCAGAAACTGCCCCAATCAGTGCGGCATTATTTTGTAACATGGCGACCTCAATTCGTGCATGTCCATAGCCATCAGGAAGAAATTTCGTGAGCTGCGGTTGGATATATTGTAACAGTTGTTCACCTTGTGCTGACACCCCACCCCCAATAATGATGATTTCTGGATCATAAATCACTTGGATTTCAGCTATCCCGCGTGCGATTTCATAAGCCCATTTTTGAAGATATTGCCTTGCTGTAATATTGCCACCTTGCGCATCTTCAAATAATTGTCGGACATTACAATCAGGGTATGTGGCTTGAATTTGTTTTTTTAGTGCTTGTGTTGAACCGCGCTGTTCATAATTGGTTTGTGTTACTGGATCATAAAGTAAGTCACCGATTTGGTTTGGCCGATGCCGTTGTCCAGTCAGTAATCCCATATCATGATGATAATAACTACCGCCTATGCCTGTCCCTAACGTTAAACAAAATGCGCTGTGATAAGTTTCATTTCTAAAACTCAGCTCACCTAACATAGCGGCATCGACGTCGTTATAAATACGCAAATCATCTACAAACGGCGCTAGCCTTTTACCAAATTGGGTGCCCGTGTAATCTTTAATATTTGGATTTGCATAAGCAATAGACGCTGTTTCACGATTGACCGCTCCTGCTGTAGATATCCCTACTAATACTTTTGAAGTACGATAACGCTCAATATATTGTTTTAAGCGTTGCTCCACAACATTTAGAATCGCTTCATTTTCATTGATGGGTGTTTTAACTTTATCATAATCTAACAATTGATTCTCCTCAGTGATAACTGCTGATTTAATATAAGTCCCCCCAATATCAAAAGCAAATTTATTCATAAAACTCTGCCCCTCTCATCAGATGTTGTGTCAATAGTTCTTTAGCCAATACATAATTTTCATTCATTAAATCTTCGTATATTTTTCGGTGTTCCGTCAAACTCCTTTCATTTTCAGTTTGTGTTGTTTCGATTGCCATTTGATAAAAATACGCCTGTACGACAGCACTCATTTGCTTAAATAATGATGAGTCGACAGCAGCTAATAAACTTTCATGAAAAGCTTGATCTGCCTCAACATTGAAATCTTCTACGTTATCCACTAACGCTTCTTTGATCGCCGTGAGCGGTACATTTTTTCGTTCAATAATATCAATAGCGGCAAGTTCAAATGTCAGTCTCAACATCATCAAGTCTTTTAAATTCCCTTGCGAGACTTGAAAACTAAATAAAAACCCCTCTATTAATGGGGTAATATCTTGGTCTTTCACTAAAGTCCCCCGACCTTGAACACTTTCAGTCACCCCTGTATTTTCCAAATAACTCAAGGCTTCACGTACGACAGAGCGACTCACTTGATACGTTTCAGCGAGCTTGCGTTCTGTCGGAAGTTTATCTCCCGCTTGAAGCGATTCGGCTAAAATATAATCTTTTATTTTTTTCACCACAATTTGTTTTAAATTAGTGCCTGATTGTCCTACTTCTTTGCCCATCCAACAGCAATCTCCTTGTTATTAATTTGTTATATTTTACCACAATCTGAACATTCTCAAATGAAAATTAATATTGACCCCATTTATAATAACGCTTACAATTAAATTATAAATTGGTCTGACCAATATTACAAATCTGTTTTGGGAGGTTTTAAAAGATGGAGGATCATCTCAAAGGCTTATACGCAGCTTTACTTGTTCCATTTAATGAAAAAGGCGAAATCAAAGAAGCGGGTTTACGTCAGATTGTACGAAATGCGATTGATACGCAAAAACTTGATGGTTTGTATGTCAATGGTAGCTCAGGGGAAAATTTCTTGATGAACACAGCTCAAAAGAAAGAAGTTTTTCGCATCGCTAAAGACGAAGCCAAAGATGCCATTCGGCTAATCGCTCAAATCGGTGCACTTGATTTAAACGAAGCCATTGAATTAGGGCAATATGCGACAGAACTTGGTTATGACGCATTATCCGCAGTTACGCCTTTTTACTACCCTTTTACATTCGAAGAAATTCGAGATTATTACTTCAAAATTATTGAAGCAACAGGCAACAAAATGATTGTTTACTCTATTCCAGGACTTACAGGGGTCAATATCTCAATACAACAATTTGAAGAATTATTCCAAAACGACCATATCATTGGCGTGAAATATACTGCACCTGACTTTTTCTTACTTGAACGTTTAAGAAAAGCATTTCCTGATAAATTGATTTATTCTGGCTTTGATGAAATGCTTGTCCAAGCAGCCATTTCAGGCGTAGATGGGGCAATTGGTTCGACTTTCAATGTCAATGGCATACGTGCACGTCAAATTTTTGAACATGCACAACAAGGACAGATCGAAAGCGCCTATCAAATTCAGCATGAAACGAATGACATTATCGAAACTGTCTTAAAATTAGGTCTTTATCCAACGCTTAAAGCCATTTTAGCTGAGAAAGGCTTGGATACAGGTGTACCAAAAGCACCTTTCCATCCATTTAATGAAGCCAATCGTGAAACACTTCAACAATTGATTCAACGTTATCAACTTTAATTCATAGGTAATACACCTATGTAGAAAAAACGGAGTGAGTCATGTCGTTTCTCTATGTATGTTACATACTCACTCTCTTTTTTACCGTTATATGTAAGCGCTTACTAATTATTTAATTAATTTTAAAACAAAATGATAGGTGTCATTTATATGCATACAATTGGATTTGGATTTTGGAACTGGGCGGCATTACTTTGCTATTTATTGTTAATGTTAGGTATTGGCGCTTTCTTTACTAAGCGAGCGGGTAAAGATACAAATAGCTTTTTCACCGCAAGTGGTCGACTGCCTTCTTGGGTCGTAGGATTCTCTATTTATGCGACAACACTGAGTGCCATTACTTTTATGTCTACACCGGAAAAATCTTATTTAACTGATTGGTCTTATATTGCAGGTAATGTGGCTATCGTTGCAATTATTCCATTGTTAATCTATTTCTACATTCCTTTTTTCAAAAAGTTAAAGATTACGTCTGCTTATGAATATTTAGAAGCACGGTTTAATCCAGCGGTTCGTGTTTTAGGTTCTTTATTATTTGTACTTTTCCATTTAGGACGTGTCGCAATCGTTATCTATTTACCTACACTCGCCATTACAGCTGTATCCGATATTAATCCATATCTCGTTGCGAGTTTAGTCGGTGTGCTTTGTATTGTCTATACATTTTTAGGCGGTTTTGAAGGCGTCGTCTGGAGTGATTTTATTCAAGGTGTGATTTTACTAGGTGGCGCACTGGTTATTATTATTATCGGTATCGTTCATATTGATGGTGGTTTAGGCACTGTAGTCAATGAAGCTGTTGACAAGCAAAAACTCATTAGCGCAGACAATTGGAAATTCACCGCCGCATCAGCAGCCATTCCAATCATCTTTTTAGGAAGTATTTTTAATAATTTACAACAATATACAGCAAGTCAAGACGTTGTACAACGTTATCAGGCCTCTGAGTCACTTAAAGAAACTTCACATTCTTTATGGACAAATGGTCTTCTAGCAATGATCTCAGCACCGTTATTCTATGGCATGGGGACTGTCTTATTTGTTTTTTATACGCATCATACGACACTCCCAAAAGATTTTAATACCTCTTCCATTGTGCCTTATTTTATCTTAACTGAAATGCCACCTTTTGTAGCTGGATTAATGATTGCTGCGATTTTCGCTGCTGCACAATCAACGATTTCATCGAGCTTAAATTCTATGGCGGCTTGTTTATCTGTTGATATTAAACAACGCTTCTTTGGTAAAAAAAGCGAGGAAGCTGAAGTACGTTTTGCACGTCTTGCCACTATTGTCGTCGGTCTGCTTGGCATGTTGATTTCTTTATACCTTATTGCCGCAAATTCTAATGATGTATGGGATTTATTCTTATTAATTACTGGTCTTTTTGGGGTACCAATTGCTGGAATTTTTGCAGTGGGTATTTTCACTAAACGTACACATGGCATTGGTGTCATTATTGGCATCATCGTCGCTGTCATTGTCAGCTACTTCTTACAAGGTGTTGGCGGTGCAGGTTCCCCATTTTATGTATCGATTATTGCTTTTATTACAGCCTTTGTGACAGCTTATATCGCTAGTCTCATTATTCCTGCGCCAAACAAAGACATCTCTGGTCTCACGATTTTCGATAAACACGGCGCAATCACATATGAAAGAAAAGTAAAATAATGATTTAATACAGTCATAAATATCCAAAAATCGAGTAGGAGAATGAGCCTGGGACATAAATACCAAAATAAATAGCTCGAAGATGATTTTGATAAAAATCGTCTTCGAGCTTCCTTTTTTATTATCATGCTTCGTATAAGATTTACTGTACACACTTATGTATTCTTTTTCGTTCCACTACTTATCCTTCCATAAGCTGCCGGTTGAAAACCGTATTCTGCACGTCGTAAACCTGTAACCTCCAATCTTTACTTTGTATTGAATATTGTTCAGTCCTTCGGTACATTTTCCCTACTATGACTTTTGCTGACTTCTCATCATTTGTTGTTACTACGGTAGGACTACCGCTGATGAGACCTCCCCGGGTAAGGCGTAACCACTTTCCACTCATGTCACCGCATCATTTACTATATAGAACTCGGGTAGTGTCGGACTTTATCTTGTATAGCAGATTCATCCATTCTACATAGCCTCAGTATGATATTTCTGTTCGTCAGTGCGAGTGTTTGCGTCCGACTTCCTTCAGATTCCACTTCACAATGGACACCCTTGTCTTTCGCTAACAGTTCCTACTACCAAGCCTGTAACGGACTTTTACCGTCAAGTTGTTACCCATGCCGGGCGCACTATGAAAAAGCACTAAGATGATTATTGTCCTTCAAATCATCTTAGTGCTTATTATTTTATGATGAATTTCCCTGTCTTTTAACGCTCTAAGTTTAACTTCGCTCTATTGATGTGCTAATAATTGTTTCTTTAAGTCTTTTCGAATTACATCTAATGAATAAGGATCGTTATACCAATAAACTTGTGAATCTACATCGAATGCATGTTGTTGCTTAACTGCTGGCAAGTTATTCCAAATTGACGTGTTTTGGAATTCTGGTTTTGCAGCATCTTTTACTTTTGCAGTAATGACATAGTCACCAGCGTATTTGTCAATTTCTTCTTTAGAAATCTCTTTCCAACCTTCTTTTTCAGTTGCTTTTTCTAAAGCTTCAGGCATTTTCAAACCAAATGCTTGATAAATTACTTCACTGCCTCTTCCCCAGTTTTTACCATATGCATAAAGTTTTTTATCAAAATCTTCGAAAATAGAAACTGATGTGTCGTCACCTAATTGTTTTTTAATTTCTTTACCATCTTTTTCAGTTTGCGCTTTCCAATCTTTAATCCATTTTTCTGCTTCATCTGATTTACCTAAAATTTCACCCATTGCTTTTTGTTGTTCTAAATAATCGTATTGTCCGTAATCAAAAGCAAGTGTCGGTGCAATCTTTTTCAACTTGTCTGTATTTTTATCTGTGTTATATGTGATGATTAAATCCGGTTTCAAAGTCGCAACTTTTTCCACATCTTCCGCGCCAACTTTATCTACATCTTTGAATTCTTTTGACAGCACAGGACTTTGTTTGATTTGATCAGAGACCCCTACAATCTTTCCTCCCAAGTACTTCAAACCGCCTGCATAAGTCGGTGCAAGTACAACGATGCGTTTTGGATCTTTAGGAATATCCACTTTATCTTCACCTTTTGCTGTTTTTAATGCAAAAGATTTTGTATCATTTTTACTGCTTTGCCCTCCATTTTGGCCACAAGCAGATAAAACAAGCAAGATTGCCAATAATGGTAACCATAATTTTTTCATTTATTTACCCTCCAATTGATAACGATTATCATTATTATATAGTGGATACATTTTTAAGGCAATCTTTTTTTAATAAAATTTTGTAACTTAATAAAAATTACCGATTTTAAAATGTAAAGTTTCCAAAAAGCGTGTGCACTATACAATGACACCATCAAAAAAAGTAAGCTAAAAATCTCAGTTGACCTCACCAGATTTCTCACTTACTCTATTTTTGACATATTCATATTAATCTATCTCATTTACGTTAAGCGTACGATTACGCTCTACTTAATGCTGCTTTGGCAATGTCTTAACAAAAGTAAAAAGTACAATCGTTTGAAGAATGACCATCACCATTAACCCCAACCGAATCATTGGCATGTCAATCATCCATATTGAAAAACCAACGACAATATATAAACTCACGAGCAATTGAATTTTCTTTTTCATCGTGTAGCCACGATAGCGACGAAAATCCTCAATATACGCTTTATAAATGGTCGTTTGGATGAGCCAATCATGAAAACGGTCCGAGCTCTTTGCGAAACAGAGTACAGCCACTAATAAAAAAGGTGTTGTAGGTAACAATGGTAACACGGCCCCTGCAAACCCAAGTAATGTAAAGATACCCCCTATGCCCACTAAAAGATATCGCATATTAGCATTCTCCTCTGTCCATTTGATGTCCTCATATTATATAAAGTATTCACAAAAGTATCAATAGACAATTAAAGTGTGATACGCTAACTTTTAAATTTTGACGCTACTTTCAAATATCACGTATCCTTTTAAAACTATTTAAAAAGAGTAAGACGTCATCTAAATCGATAGATGATCCGTCTTACTCTCAAAAAAATATATTTCTCATTTATATTTTAGCCAACTTCATTGAAAAGGCTCAATTGGCTTATCACTAAGTGGCTTATTTTTTAAATTTATCTACAAGATCGTTCACTTTATCTTTCGCATTTTCAGCGACTTCTTTAATTTTTCCAGCCGCTTTATCTTCTTTACCTTCTTGTTCTAATTCTTTATTACCAGAGATATTTCCTACTGTTTCTTTGATGTTTCCTTTTGCTTGATCAAATTTACTTTCGTCTACCATTTTGTAAACCTCCGTTGTAGTTGATTGAATAAATTACAACATAAATTATAGCATAATTTTTTTAAAATTTAGTCAAAATTGCATCTATGACTTTGAGTGTTCAATCAACGCACATCTACGTATTGAACCTCTGTATCACGCTGTCTGCACACTGCAATTTCTTTTTTTAGCTATTACTCTATTAGGCATATCGAGATCAAACAAGACGTTCATATATTTTAGAATTCAATATGAAGTGTCATTCGCTTTGAAATAAACTTAACGCTTTTTTAGCAATTTGGGTGTATGCGAGATCTTCCATTGGCGGGTTGTGTAGCCCTGCACGCATATCGCGATAATAACGTTGAATCGGGCGATCCATCTCTAAACTTTTAGCACCTATAATCCGCATAGCAAGATCAACGACCTCTAAACCTTCATTCATCACTACAACTTTGCTCGCAGCGGTTTCGTTACTGATTTCATCTTCTTCACTTAATCCTGTGTATGCTTTTGCTGTACTCCATAACAAGTGTCTCGCACTCAATAATTTTGTTTCCATTTTCCCAATATTTTGTTGTACGACAGGCAATTCAGAAATTGGCGTTTCAATACTATTAGGCTGGTGTGTTAAAGCAAATTTTAATGCTTCATCTCGCGCTGCTTGCGCAATCCCAAGGTATGTCGCTGGAATATGGAGCAACCATCCGTTTTGAAATTTTGGACCTTCACCTTTAATTTCAACTAAATATTTAGGTTCTACTTTTACATCGTTTAAGATTAGATCATGGCTTTCAGTTGCACGCATGCCGACCATATTCCAATTATCTGCAACTTCTAGTCCTTCTACATCTTTTTCTATTAAGAAAAATCCAACTTTTTCTCGGTCAGGTATGTAAGCTGCAACGACGACATGAGTGAGCGCTCGACTCATAGATGTAAATGTCTTTACACCATTTAAAACATAATGGGTCCCATCAAATTGTGCAAATGTCGCAGGCCGACCTCCTCTTGCAGGGCTCCCTGTTTCTGCTTCGCTGACTGCACGGTTAACGAGCGCCCCTTGTTTGACCGCTTCTGCAAAAAGATCGAGTATCGCATCATCCCATAGACGTCCTTCATATAGCTCACCGACTAAGCCGACATGCCATCCGATTGATAAAGCTGTAGCACCATCAATTGAACCCAAAACAGTTTGAATGACGACCATGTCTTCTAATGTTGCTCCTCTTCCGCCATAAGCAACTGGTAAAGTCAATTGACTGTAACCTTCATCCACGAGCCATTGAATATTTTCGTATGGAAAACGGCTTTCGATATCATTGCGATGTGCATTCTTTTCTAATTGCTCTCGATGTGCTTCTAATTTAGCTACCCATTCTTTTTGAATTTCAGACTGAATTAACACAGATTTCATAACCAAAACCTCTCAATCTTTTTATTTCTTAGCTACTTACTCAACATTATAGTACAAATCCCGTTCGTTGCCTATCCCCCTGTATGGCACATCATATAAATAAAAAACGACATGAAACAAATCGTTAAATTTGCTTCATGTCGTTGACTATGTTTCTAGTCCCTTTCATCTCATACCACACAAATCATACATAATACTGAAAAGTTGGATGCGCCCATCTCAAACGTCATCTTTTAAAAGTAAGATGCCATGAAAATTGCTCTGAAATTTCGTATTTTAAATGGTTTAAAATATTCAAATTCTCAAGTTAATATCTCTCTTTCATTTCCACAAGTTATTGCTTCCATTCAAAATGATTCGTTTATAAAGAACTTACATTTACAACAATGCTTCAATCTCATTAAATAACGCTTCAATTTTTGTATACTGTTCATCAGACACTTCAATGATTACAGTACGTTCATCATGCTCATTACGTTTCTTAGTTAGAAAACCATAATCTTTCAATTTTTGCATAGCCTTTGTAATGTAGTATGGTTTGAACTTTGAAGCTTTAATGATGTCTTTTACATTATAAACAGAATGCTTATTTTCTAATATAAACGTCAGAATAAATAATTCTTCGTATGTCAGCGCATACTTCTTTTTAATTTGTGCATAGATTCCTTTTGTCGTAAAACTAATTGCCATAAGTTCTTTCATATTTTTGATACGATATTTTTCCATTCGCTTACCCCCTATAGATGCAATCCAAGATGTATAGGTACAATGTCTAATTCTACTCACAACTATATTAACTTGGAAATTTAATATTTTAACATTTATATTTTAAACTGAATCAGTACATTTTTCAATTACTTTATGAGTTAGCTTTCTGAAAAAAATTTTGATATATTTTCTTTACCAAATAAAAGTAGATATAAAAAGCCTATTGCGACCGATTTATAGATTGCCAAAAAATTATTTTTGATGTTCTAGTTTAAATAATTAACATTTGAGTTTTGTGCAAATGTCTTATTACTCATCAAAAATAAATAAACGTAAATATAAGAAAAATAATAACCTACAAAGTAAAATACTTTGTAGGTTAAATAAATAGCAAATAAATATTTGAGGCAATATGTTATTAACCAATCAGAAATGATTTATAACATTATTTTTTTAATAATGCTTTACTATCGGATGCATGAATGCTTACTTTTTAGAAGTCAATGTATCAACAAGGCTTAAGCCAGCTAATGTCGCTACATCAATCGCATGTTGCGCGCCTTCTTTTCCTTGACCTGCTTCAAAGTGTTTGTAAATAGCACCGATTAAAACACCAATTGATAATAATGACGCAGCTTGTGAAATACGTTTATGGAAAAGGCTTGCGACGAATAAACCAGAAGCTAATAGTTCTACAGTTCCGATTACTTTTACCATTCCTTCAGGTAATTTGAATGTTTTGAACGCTTCTTTCATTCCTTCGTCACCTTTTAATTTAGGTTGTGCCGCATCGAATAAAGATTTTGCAGTTTTTAAATTTGTAACATATCTTAAGATCATTTTAAATTCTCCTTATTTGTTTTCAAAATATGCATCGACGATAGGTTTTACCTTTTCCCCAAAAAGTCGAATTGCATGCATCGTTCTTTCATGTGGCATAGAACCTATAGGCAAATGCAACATGAATCTTGTTAATTCTAATGATTCTACAGTATCAATAATTTTTTGTGCGACAGTTTCTGGGCTGCCCACATACATTGCACCATCCGGACCAATTTCAGATAAAAAGTGTTCATTTGAAAATGCCGGCCAACCCCGCTCTTTCGCTAACACATTATGATGTGCTTCTACAGCAGGATAAAATTCGCGTTGTGCCTGTTCATCCGTATCAGCAACATAACCCCATGAGTGTGTTGAAATTTGAAGTTGATCTGCTTGAAAACCTTTTGATTCAGCGATGGCTTTATACATCGCAATATTACGTCTGAATCGTCTTGGACTACCACCAATAATCGCATACGTGATAGGTAAACTTAAGGCACCCGCTTTGAGTGATGATTCTGGTGTGCCTCCTGTTGCTAACCAAATCGGTAATTCTTTTTGGACTGCACGTGGATAGACGCCTAAAACTTCAATACTTGGTCTTAGATGGCCTTTCCAATGCACAATTTCATTACGATTAATGTTAAGCAATAAATCTAGCTTTTCATCAAACAATGCTTCATAATCTTTAAGATCGTAACCAAATAATGGGAAAGATTCAATAAATGAACCACGACCGGCCATGATTTCAGCACGTCCATTTGATAATCCATCAAGCGTCGCAAATTGTTGATATACTCTTACAGGATCATCTGACGATAAGACGGTCACAGCTGAAGCTAATTTGATTTTTTTCGTAAGCGGTGCAGCGGCAGCCAAAACTGTTGTTGGACTTGATACCGCATAATCAGGTCGATGATGTTCGCCTAGACCATATACATCTAAGCCTACCTCATCTGCTAATTTGATTTCTTCGACAATATTTCGTATACGCTCTGCATTTGAAATTGCCGGAATGACACCATTTTCTGTATGCATTTCTTGGTTATCAGCAAATGACGTTAATCCTAATTCTATTTTCAATACAGGCACCACCTTTCAAGTATAAAATTTATACTTGTATCATAGCTTAGTCTTTCATTATTGTCAACAACAATGATTTTCTATTCCTTTAATCCTTATCAAAAGCTTCAAAATAAGCACGAAAGTTAAATACTGTATGCTGACTGTTTCCCTCTCTATCTGTATAGGATTTTTTATTAAAATAACAGATTCAACCACTTCGGTTGGTGTATACCTCGCTAACGTGATAATGAGATAATCGCGTAATAAGTTAGCAATTCATTTTAATACAAACAATATAATAGGAAGTTTTTGGATATTTTGTTAAATTTTTAAATTCAAATTTTTTTCATGTCGTTTTTCCAACTGCTTATCTTCAATTTTTATGTGCCCACTTTTTAAAATGACATCTCCGCTATTTTTAGCGCTCGTTTTTTTAATTCATCTTTCTAAAAATAGGTTCAAATTTCAAATGTGTAGATTTTTACTAAATATTATCCTTGTTCACTACTTAAAAAACGTTTATATCGCAATATTTTTGTAATCATATTACAGTTTTATGACAGAACCTTTATGAAATTTGTTAAGGATTTGTTAAGCATGTCTAAAACCCTTTAGTGACAAGGTTCTCAACGTTCGGATTTATTACAAGCAGATTCGCCTGTTTTCTTAAACATTACAAATTAAATAAGCGCTACACAAGCGTTTTATTTTCTGTTACAGTAAATATCGTTGATAAGCAAACGCCAATGGAATTTACAAATTATTAAACTTACACTTCACAACTTAGTGAATTTAACTTATATCTTAAACATTTTTCAGGAGGATTTTTTAACATGAAAAAATTAATCGCTACAACTACAATCGCTACAGCAGGTGTTGCTGCTTTCACTTTAGCACACGGTCAAGATGCAGACGCTGCAGAATATAATGGTGGGTACAACCCGAACGACCCAACTTCATATAGCTACAGCTACACAATCGACCAACAAGGTAACTACCACTTCCAATGGGAAGGTAACTGGTCACCAGATCAATTCAACGGTGGAAATGCATCTGCAGAGTACTACACAGCAGAAGATACTACAAACCATCACTACACTGGTGCAACTTATGCTGTGCCACGTCAAACATACAGTGCACCTAGAGCATCATACAACTACTCAGAATCAACATCACGTTCTTACCAAACATCAAACAATGCTTCACGTTCTTACCAAACTACAAGCACATCAACACGTTCAATCTCAAACGGTTCAGCTGGTACAAACTTATACACTGCTGGTCAATGTACTTACTACGTATTTGATCGTGTAGGTGGTAAAATCGGTTCTACATGGGGTAATGCAAATAACTGGGCAAGCGCTGCTGCTGCCGCTGGTTACACTGTAAATAACCGTCCATCAGCTGGTGCTATCATGCAATCAACTTCAGGTGCATTTGGTCACGTTGCATACGTTGAATCAGTAAACAGCAACGGTTCAGTTACAGTTTCTGAAATGAACTACGGTCACGGACCTGGTGTTGTAACTTCACGTACAATTTCAGCTAGCCAAGCTGCTGGTTACAACTTCATTCACTAATTACAATATTATTTATAAAAAAGGTTTGGGTGCAATCGCCCAAACCTTTTTTTATAACCAATATGCAATCGTAATCCAATATCCAAATGCAAACAAATATAACAGCGGAAAGTTTTCCATGTTTTTAGCTTTGATTTGTTTGTAAACAACGTGAATACCAATGCCTACAAACACCGCTGTTAATAACAATCGAACAATGAGCATTAATGATATGGAGCCAGTGACAAAAAGGCTTGGGATACGTGAAAATGCCATTAGTAGCGTCAAAACGACGATCATAATGGTATATACGATTGTGTCAATCGACCGATACAAATGTGAATACGTCCATGCCACAATCAAGCCAAATAGCGTGATTAAAATGGCTTCATGGAGACGTTCATACAAATTAAGGGTACCTGCCTTATAAAGTACAATCGCTACAAAATACAATATAAGGCTGATAACCCAAAATAATACTGAAGGACTTTTTAATTGTTGTTCATCATGGTTGATGTATCGGTGAATCCCAAACCATAATAGTAACATCGCTACAAGAACTATTAAGTAAAACATGGAATCACCTCATTTATATTTAATATATTTCCTTTTTTGCAAGAGTTAAAACATATTTCATGCTCATTTTTTATAACATATACACTGCATTTTATAAAAAGGCAACACATTCTTTTTAACGTCCCCTTTCCATATATTTACAAAAAAAGGAGCGACAATGTCATCGTTCTGATTTCATTGTTTCACTCCTCGAATAAATTCTAACTGTTATATTTTATTTTTATGTTATATCATGGCAACGTTTCATTGTAATCAAGGCCGTTAAGCTTGTGCTTTCTTTTTAATGCCAATCCCTGTAAAGCCATAAAATACAGCAATCATGACACATAAATAACAAGGGACTGCCCAAATAAAGAACTCACCGACACCAACACCTAACTGCTGTGTATAATAAATACCTGATGTGCCCCAAGGGATAAGCGGAATAATCATTGTACCTGAATCTTCCAGTGTTCGAGACAAGTTAACACGATCTAATCCCATCTTGTCATAAAGTTGCATCATCAGTACGCCAACCATAATAATAACAACTGATGCAACACCGGCTGCTAATACCATCATTAATCCACCGATGACCGTGACAAGAATCAACTGACCCACTGTATTGACATTTTTTGAAATACGATGTAATAAGACATCTAAACAACCTGCTTTTTCAACAATACCCGCAAAGGCATAACCACAAAATATCGTGACGATGATTTGCGTCATACTCATCATGCCACCTTGTTCAATTAAGGTAATCGCCTTTTTAGATAAATCAGATTGCGTGACTAACATATCTTTACTAAAACCTTTAAAAGTTGCGATAAAACCATTTTGCAATTTAAAACCATGATCGAGCCAACCGACCAATATCGCAACAACACTTGAAATGAGCATCGATGGTACAGTTGAAATTTTAGCCACTAAACAAATGACAATTGCGATTAAAGGTAACCAGACGAAGAAATTAATATGGTACATCGCTTCGATATCTTTAAGTAGACCATTGACTTGACTTTCCTTAGCTTGAGCAGCAAAGCCACTCGACGCAAAATGCCAAACAATTAACCCGATAATTGAAGCAGGTACTGTCGTCCAAATCATATGTTTGATATGACTGAATATGTTAACACGTGTAACTAAAGCAGCCAGATTTGTTGTGTCTGAGAGTGGTGACATTTTATCTCCGAACACAGCACCTGAAATAATTGCACCTGCTGCCATACCAGCTGGAATATCCATGTTTAAAGCAATTGCCATTAATGCAATACCGGCCGTAGATGCAGAACCCCATGCTGTTCCTGTTGCAACTGAACAAATCGCTGAAATTAAAAATGCTGAGACTAAAAAGTAACTCGGACTTAAAAATTTCAAACCATAGTATATTAGTGCAGGTACCGTTCCAGAATACATCCACGTCCCTACAATAATCCCTACAGATAGGATGATAAAAATTGCGGGCATTGCTGTCGATAAACGATCTGTAATGCCTTCTTCAAGGTCTTTCCAACGTAAACCAACACGCCATGCAATCCATGAGGCATACGCAGCTGAAATAATCAGTAAAGGCTGTACCGGTATTTTAAACACAATAAAACCGACACAGACGACAATCATCATTACGACGATGGTTGATAGTGACTCAATTAAAGTTGGTTTCCTTTTCATACACAACACGCTCCCCTTTGTTCGCTTAGTAAGAAATCAGACCGACTTTCTCTCTCCCTAAATATTCAATTGTTAACCCTTCATTAAAGAAATCACGTTCTAAAATAGTAGAAGCAATCACAATAATGGCGTCTATGTTTGGCGTTGGGACACCGATTTCGCGACCTAAACTTGACCAAAGCACCAATCCATATGCGATATCTTCTGTTAAATAACGGTTATTGACTTTATTCGGTCCTGGGATTCGTGAAAAAACAGGACTGTGGTTAAAGAGCTTGTTAAGTGGCTCATCTTCCATTTCTCGCTCTAAATAACCCCGTTCTATACGTGCTTCTTTAGCTGTTTCTAATTCAAAGCCCAGTTTACGACCGAGTGTTAATCTTTCAACTTCAACCGCATGCAGCAAGCGTACAGTATGATTTGTGATTCCTTCTTTATAAAGGGCAAAATCACCGCTGTAGTCAATACGTCCGACATTTAATAACGTAGGACCTGGGTGTACTTCTGGATTCCCATTTTCTAAGTTTGTACGCCACAAGCTCTCTTCTTTAACAATATATGGATAAATTTGTTCCACTTTTTTAAATGTCTCAGCTAAGTCATCTTTATCAAAAGTAGAGAAATAAACTTTACGCACATTTAAAGATAAATCGACACTGGCTGTTGAAAAGTCAACACGTGTCCCATACGTTAACGTATTCGCTTCTGCAAATACTGGCGATACATCTAAATGATATTCTTCTAATACTTTCATAAAGCGCGCTGATCCCATTGCAGCAGCCATATTAAAGAAGATAATTTGATCATCTTTAGTATACGACGCCATCAATTCAGCATAATACTCAATAAATGAAGACGGAATACATAACATTACAATTTCAGCGTCCTCTAAAACATACGCCATGTCATCACTGATATTTGTAAAGTTTACAAAACTTTCTTTACCTTCATTGTAAAAATTAAAGCCGCCTTGCTCTATCGCTTTATCAAATTTATTAATAGATTGGTTCCGACAATAAAGTTTGACATCGTGTCCTTGATCAACCATGTCTACAGCTGCTGTAACTGCACCATTTCCTGAACCTACTACCGCTATTTTCATATGTTTACCCTTCTTTCTCGACTGTTTTTTTAATTCCATAGCATTGAGCAACATATTTGTGACTCATCAAGCATCGTAACAGAACAACGCTAAAAAGAAAACAGTTTTATCAATGATTTCACTTATTTTCTATCTACTTTATTCTTCATACCCTATCTTCCCCATGATTATGTTTGAAATTTCAAACCGCTTCTCCACTTCATTGGTTGTAATCCCTTTATTATCAAGGCTTCATCGTACATTATCCCAATAAAAATCGACTTACCTTTAATGAATCGTTAATATTTACAATAGATTAAACTTCTTTATTTAAGTAACATCCCATGTAAATCGATAACTTCTAATGAGGGGGCTAACATCATTTTGCTTCTCTAGTTGGATTATGGATAGATGATTTTCACAAAACCGTTTTTAATATTACAAGGTCTGTAATAGTCCTACGCTTGATATTTATATTTGGAGGACTGCATCACTGACAGTGACAGTTTTTATAAGATATTTCATTTAAAATGACAAGATTACATATTTTCCCAAAGCCTTTTTAATTCAATTACAAAACTGTAACATTCCACACAGACCCTACATTTTCTGATAAAGTGTTCATTGTCGTTGAACGAACGATTCATTCTTTATAACACCTTAAAACTTAATTAACTTTACCAATTCAAATAGACGAGAAATATTGAGGAGGACTTTTTATTATGTTAAAAAAAATCGCTACGACAACTACATTAACGGCAGGCTTGGGTGCTGCTTTAGTCGGAATACAACACAACCAAGCAGATGCTGCAGAAAACAGCTACAGTTATTCTTACAATTATAATTACAATACAAACGGTACAAATTACGATTATCAATCTAGTAGTAATCAAACTTCATCTAATGGACAAAATACAACAACAACTTCTACTTCAACACACGCTACTGGTGTAACAAGTGCAGGCAATCTTTATACAGCAGGTCAATGTACTTGGTATGTATATGACAAAGTTGGCGGAAAAATTGGTTCAACTTGGGGCAATGCAAATAACTGGGCAAGCTCAGCATCAGCTGCAGGATTCAAAGTAGATCATAACCCAGAAAAAGGCGCTATTTTACAATCTAACGATGGACCTTTTGGTCATGTTGCTTACGTTGAATCTGTGAATAACGACGGTTCAGTAACTGTTTCTGAAATGAACTATAACGGTGGGCCATTCAGTGTCAGCTCACGTACAATCTCAGCTTCAGAAGCGGCATCTTACAACTATATCCACATCTAATAATAAAATTGATAAAAACCATTGTAGACTTCAAACGTCCACAATGGTTTTTATGGTTTTTATGTTTTTTAGACCTTTTTACATATGTCAGCTGTGTTATAGAAATAAAGTTATTTTATTAAAGCACGAATACATCGTGTTAATGACTCGAATATTTAAACTGATGTCAAAACTTTAACATGCAGTAACCTCTTTAAATCCTATTCATTGGCACTTAAATCATAGAAGAACATCTACTCACACCTCAAAAAAACATCATGCTAATTTTTGAGGTTGTCGTTTGTTTGCTCTTCTTATATCATAGGGCTATATGCAAAAAGGGAGGTTGTTTGAAATGCAATGGGCAAAAGTTGTTATTGCCGTCCTGATGGAAGTGGTTTGGGTTATTGGATTAAACCATTCTCACCACTTTTATCAATGGATCTTGACGATTGCTTTAATAGGCTTAAGTTTTTGGATGATGGTTTCTGCTTCAAACCACCTTCCAGTGGGCACGGTTTATGCCGTGTTTGTAGGACTCGGTACAATGGGAACAGTCACTGTAGGGATGCTCTTTTTCGATGAGACCGTCAGCTTTGTTAAAATCTTATTGATAGCATTGCTTTTAACTGGCGTCATTGGTCTAAAGTTAACTTCAGATAAGGAGAACGAACAAACATGAGTTGGATTGCTTTAATAATTGCAGGATTACTTGAAGTGTTAGGTGTGCTTTGGTTGAACCAATTCGCCCAAACACATCAAAAACGCTTTGTTCTACTACTTGCCGTTACATTTGCATTAAGTTTATTTAGCTTATCTTTAGCGATGACATCGATACCGATGGGCACTGCTTATGCGATATGGACTGGCATAGGCACTGCAGGGGGCACAATTTTAGGCATGTGGATTTATCATGAATCGAAAGACGCCTTAAGAATATGTTTTATTACTCTAATTATTGTTTCTGCAATTGGCTTACGTATGCTGACCTAAACAGCTATCCTTGTATTATAGAAAGGGGTTTCATATACTAGAAGTGAAAGGTGGGAGTATTTCATGAAAAAAGTATTTATTGCGGGTCCGATCCCAGAAGAAGGACTAAAATTACTCAAATCACATTTTGACGTAGAGATGTATGAAGGTGAAGGTATCATAGATAAAGAAACACTTAAAGCAGGCGTTAAAGATGCCTTTGGTCTTGTGAGTCTGCTTTCTACAGAAGTGGATCAAGAGGTCATCGATAGTGGCTCAGAATTAGAATTTATTGCCAACTACGGTGCAGGTTTTAATAATGTGGATGTCGATTATGCACGTTCTAAAAACATTGGGGTTTCAAATACACCTAAAGCTTCTACACGTTCAACTGCTGAATTGACATTTGGTATTTTACTTGCTGTCGCGCGTCGTATTCCAGAAGGCGACCAATTAATGCGCCATGAAGGATTTGACGGCTGGGCACCCCTCTTTTTCCGTGGTCGCGAAGTGAGTGGTAAAAAAATCGGTATCATCGGCTTAGGTGAAATTGGTTCAGCCGTAGCGCAACGTGCAAAAGGATTTGATATGGAAATTCTATATACAGGACCACATCAAAAACCTGAAAAAGAGAAAGAATTAGGCGCACAATATGTGGACTTAGAAACGTTACTCAAAACGGCTGACTTTGTCACTATCAATGCGGCCTACAATCCTTCAATGCGCCATATGATCGATAAAGCACAGCTAGAACTGATGAAGCCAACAAGTTATTTAATTAATGCGTCACGAGGTCCAATTGTACATGAGCAAGCTTTACTTGAAGCTTTACAAAATAAAACAATCGAAGGGGCTGCTTTAGACGTCTATGAATTTGAACCTGAAATTACGGAAGGTCTCAAATCGTTAGATAATATCGTAATTACGCCTCATATTGGTAATGCCACATACGAAGCAAGAGATATGATGGCTGAAATTGTTGCGAATAACTTGATAAAGAAAGCAAAAGGTGAAAAACCTGATTACATCGTTAACGAATAACTAACATCCTACGATTCTTTTACCCTTTTATATGATATTAGACATGTTGATATAAAAGGGATGTGTCTCAAACAAATTGACACGTATATCATTAAAACGACAATTGTAAAAGATAACTGAGCGGGACAGAAATCAATACGTTTTCTGCCCCGCTTTTTATAAAAACTACCGCAAGTCTCACTTAAAATGTGACTTAAGGTTGCACTTTTATTTTGTTATTCACTTTTTGCTTTATATAAAAATCGTGTTTGTGCAGTGACAAATCGATCCGGAGTCATTTTCATACAGCGATTTCTCAATACTATAAGTCCACTATTTTGATATTGTGCGATACGCCCGATTCGACGCGAACGCTTAATTACTTTTTTCGTATGTTTAACACGCAAACGGTCATAACGCTTAAGCGCCTCACTTAATGTTGAAAAACGTTTTAATACATTAGCCAAGACAATCGCATCTTCCATCGCTTGACCTGCACCTTGTCCCATATTCGGCGTCGTCGCATGTGCAGCATCTCCAAGTAATACAACACGTTCTTGATAAACGAAAGTTGAGAGTGGTTTCAAATCATAAATATCGTGGTGTAATATCTCCGTCTCTGGTTGATGATCGAGCACTTGACGAACAGCGTTTGGAAAGTGATTAAAATAAGCTTGTAAATAAGGCTTATTAAAATGTTTGTATGCTACATCATTTTCTTTGGCGTTAATAGTCGCAAACCAATACGCACGCCCATTTAATAATGGTACGATACCGAAACGTCCTTTTTTATCCCAGTATTCTTCCGCAATATGATCGAATTGACTCATATCCTCTACAACACCACGGAAACACGTATAACCTTGATAATTGACTTTCACATTAGGCTGTACTGCGTCTCTCACTTTTGAGTGGATGCCATCTGCACCTATACATAAATCGACCGTCACTGCTTCATGATTGTCGAATTGAATACGCACACCTTCCGCTACACGTTCAACCGCAGTGACATCATGATTAAGATGCAGTATTTTTTTATCGACATAGGATGCGATTAAATCCATTAAATCTTGTCGTAATAATGTGATATTCGTTGATTTTTGAGACAAAGTCACTTGACTTAAAACTGTCCCTTTTGTATCTAAAACGCGCATTTGTTGGAGTACTTGTCCGGCATTTTTCAGGCCCTTCGCTAAATCATGATGGCCTAATTTGGCAAGGACGTTGTCGCCGATACCAATGCCTGCGCCTATTTCTCTTAATGCATCTTCTTTTTCAAATAGGTGAACGTCATGGCCTTGTTCTTTTAACAATACAGCTGCCGTTAAACCTCCAATGCCTGCACCTATAATCCCAATCTTCATAATGATTCACCTCGTTCTTTACAGTCAAATATCAGTGTATCATAAAATGCCTCAGACACCTATCTCACTTTGTTTAATTTTTAATATTTGCGCCTCTGTTCACTTTTCTCCAAAGCTTATATGTCGATACTGTATCTCAATGTATAGCATAGATGGAATAAAAAAGAACAAATACATTGATGTTTCTATCAAATCGCACATCTCATGCTTAATTGATAAAGAAACGCTTGTATTTGTTCAACTCTATTTTATCCTTTTTGGTAAAAGTCTTTTCGGATATCATCCTTTTTAATCCCATAATGTTCATAATAAAAAGACATGCGGTCTGCAATTTTTCGCGCCCAGTCAATATCACTTGCATATTGATGGGTTGCGGGTTGTTTGGGATTCCAACGCATTTGATACAAATTCAATTGGCCGTTCTCAAAATAGTTTTGCCTCACAAACTTGGCGCCACCCATAATCGCCTGACGGGGTGTTGTCCAATTTGCTTTTTGCGCGTAACTCGAACCTGTTTTAACTGCGTTGCTATCAAAAGCGCCAATACCAAAGAAATTAAAATATTTTTTCTTTCCAGATTTAATACCTTGCGCGAGTTCAGATTTGCCTTCTCCAGTCTCTAGTTGCGCATGACTAATCAAATAAATCACATTCACATCATACTTATTTTGCGCATCTAGAAACGCTTTTCCTTGTCCTTCAAGAATACCCTTTCCTTTTAGCATTTGATTGACTTCTTTTTCAGACATTTGAACAGCTTCTGATAAATCCATATACATCAAATCTGAGTCTTTCCGTTTAATTTCCATTGCGTTTTTAACGTCTTGATGAGACGCTTTAACAAATTGATGGCCTTCTGATTTTGTATGTAACGCCTCACCTTTTACTTGCTTGTCATAGGCTTCTGAAAATGTATGTGTTTTGTCATTTTTAAATAGTGAGGTCTCATTCATCAGTAATAAAATCGCAAAAATGGTTAATATTAAAATCAGCAATGCACGTGATGGTTTTTCTTTAATGAACCGCTTCATATTTTTGAAAGACTCCTTTTTGTTTTAACACTATCTCGTCACAAAAATAACGCATATCACGATAACGAGCACGATAAAATAGGAGGCATTGACGACAATTTTAAGTGTTCGATTTCCATGAAATAGCATATTAAATAATACAAGGCTTAACCCTAAAGAAACAATAAAACAAATTAAAGCAAGCCAAGCACTTACAAATAACAACATTAAAACGCCAAGCACGAGTAAAACATTTGAAATAATGCCTAGTATTTTTATATTTCTTGTATCCATCTCTTCACCTCTTCGCACCGCTTTATTTTATCATGAAACCTCCTTCATCGCGACTCATCACTTTAAGACAAACTCAAATTCTATTATGCGATATTGACGATAATAGAGAAAATGGGTTGAGACATCATCACATCTCAACCCATATGACCCCAATATATCATCTTTGACGCATAATACGTAATGCTATTGACTTAAGTCTACATAGAATAGACACTTTTTCAATGCATGCAATACGAGATACGCGACTTAGCGTGACATTCCTTTAAGCATATTTAAAAAATACGTTAAACTTTGATTCATTTCATCGTCTTTTAACACGCGCATAAACCCTGCAATCGAAGTTCGAGCATTCGGGCTTGCTTGATTGGCAACGTGTAAGCCTTTGTTCACTTTGTTTAATAAGACACGCAATGCTTCAGGATCTAACGCGCCTAACATGAGTACCATTTGTCCCATATTATGAATGACACCGCTGTATTGATCTTTGTTTAACTCATTTGTCAATTTTTCAGCAATGACACCTCGTTGTTTAACCGCACCTTTTGCCGCATCTAAAATCTTCGCCTCATCTAATGCACGGACTAACTCAATCGCTTTTAAAATGCTGTCTTTATTTTCTGCAATGGCATCCGTCACTTCAGTGAGTCGCTCTGCTTTGATTTCTGCTTCACTTTTTTGTATACGTTTAATCTTAGATATTCTTTCAGCCATTACTTCATCACCTGATCCCCTGGGAAGACATAGTCAGGTCTTGCCCATTTTTTATCGACACGTACACTGTATTGTGGATGTCGTGTTTGGTTTCGGAAGTTCGTTGGATTAAGTGGTGATTTACCGCGCTGACTTAATACTTCCATGCGACAACATGTTGATTTATATGCAGGAGTATGCGTTTCAGGATCCGTGACACTACTTGTTAAGTAATTAATTGCACCTCGACTATTATCGTTTAATGGTAGATAAATTTGCTTACCTTTCACGCGATTTGTCACATGGACGTGAACTGTTGCTTCACCTGTTTCAGAAATCAATTTAACCGCAGCGCCTTCATGAATGTCTCTTTCTTCGGCTAATTGAGGTGATATTTCAACAAATGTTGTTGGCATTTTGTATTGTAAGCCCGGAACTTTATAAGTCATATTTCCTTCATGGAAGTGTTCTAATAAACGACCATTATTGACATGTAAATCATAAAGTTCATTTGTTTTATAGAAATTATTGAAATCAAGTGGATAAAATTTAGCTTTACCATTATCAAAATTAAAACGTTCCGTAAATAATAACGGTGAATCTGTACCATCTGCTTCAACTGGCCATTGTAAACTGTTATAGCCTTCTAAGCGATGGTATTTCACACCTGCAAACATAGGTGCTAAATCAGACGCCTCATCCATAATTTCTGAAGGATGTTGGTAACCCCAATCAAATCCCATTTCTTTCGCAATTAGTTGCGTAATTTGCCAGTCTGGTTTCGAATCACCTAATGGTTCAAGTACTTGGTATAAACGTTGGAAACGACGCTCTGTATTAGTAAAGGTACCTTCTTTTTCTAAAGATGGACTCGCCGGTAAAACAACATCTGCATATTCAGCTGTGAATGTTAAAAACTCATCCTGTACAACTAAGAAATCTACTTTTTCTAATGCAGCTTGAACATAGTTAATGTTGGAATCTACAATTCCTGTATCTTCACCTAAAATAAACATGCTATGCACGTCACCTGCATGAATATGATCCATCATTTGGTGGTTGTCATAACCTGGTTCACTTGGCAAAGTGACACCCCATCGCGCTTCATAACGGCGTCGTGCTGCATCGTCTTTTACACCTTCATAGCCTGGTAGTTTATCCGGCATACTACCAAAGTCAGAACAACCTTGGACGTTATTGTGTCCTCTTAAAGGATAAGAACCTGCGCCTGGTTTCATATAATTACCTGTTGCAAGTAACAAGTTAGAAATCGCAGTACTTGTATCAGAACCTGTTTCCTGTTGTGTAACACCCATAGCCCAACAAATCGCTACAGTATTGACACTGACAATCTCTTTTGCAAGCTGAATTAAGCGTTCTTTCGCAATACCTGTCGTCTCTTCAGCAAATTCCATTGTATAAGGCTCAAGTGATTGATAATAATCATCAAAATGATCTACCCATTGCGTAATGAAGGCTTTATCATGCCAACCTTGGTCAATAATATATTTCGTTACCGCAGAAAGCCAAACTAAATCTGTACCCGGATGAGGTTGGTAAAATTCATCCGCACGTTGGGCCATTTCATGCTTACGAATATCGAAAACGTGCAATTTTTGACCAAACAGTTTATGCGAACGCTTAATGCGTGACGCAATGACAGGGTGGGCCTCAGCTGTATTTGTACCAACAGTGATTACCATTTCTGCATTACCGATATCTTCTATTGAACCAGAGTCACCACCGTGCCCTACTGTACGGAATAAACCTTTCGTTGCAGGTGCTTGGCAGTATCTTGAACAGTTATCAATATTATTCGTGCCAATGACTTGGCGCGCTAATTTTTGCATTAAATAAGATTCTTCATTAGTAGCTTTTGAAGAAGAAATAAATGTGAGTGCATCTGGACCATAGTTATCTTTAACTTCTTGCATACGTTTAGCAACATAAGCAATGGCTTCATCCCACTCTACTTCTTCAAATTGATTATTCCGACGAATCAACGGTTTCGTTAATCGTTCTTCAGAATTCACATAATCCCAACCGAACTTCCCTTTCACACATGACGATATTTTATTCGCAGGTGAATCGTGAGACGGTTGTACTTTTAAGATTTCGCGGTCTTTTGTCCATACTTCAAAACTACATCCTACGCCACAATATGTACAAACGGTTTTAGTCTTTTTAATCCGTTCTTCACGCATTGCCGCTTCCGAGTCGGATACAGCGAATAATGGACCGTACCCAGTTTCAGCTTTTTTAGTTAAATCAATCATGGATGCCAATGTGCCTGGCTCAATGTCCGTCATATAACCGGCATTGCCTACCATGTTATTTTCCATCATCGCATTACAAGGACAAACAGTGGCACATTGACCACAACCGACACATGATGAATCATTAATAGAAACATCATTATCCCAAATAACACGAGGTTGTTCACGTTCCCAATCAATAGAAAGGGTTTCATTTACTTGTACGTCTTGACAGACTTCTACGCATCGACCACATAGTATACATTGGTTTGGGTCATATCTATAAAAAGGACCGAAATCGACTTCATACGGTTTCGGCTTATATTCGTAAGATTGATGTTCCAATCCCCATTCGTCCATTGTATTATGGATTTCACAATTTCCATTATTATAATCACATACCGTACAGTATAATTGGTGTTTCTCTAAAATACGATCTAATGCTTCTTTTTGGCTGTCTTGAACACATTGATTCGTTGTATTAACGACCATTGAGCGATTAATCGTTGTGCCACATGCACGTGCAATTTCACCATCAATTTCAACAGTACATGTGTCACACGTTTGTATAGGGCCTAACGATGGATTATAACAAATCGAAGGTACAAACGTGTCTTGTTCTTTAATCAGCTCAAGTAAGTTTTTGCCCGGTTCTACAAGATAATCTTTACCATCTAAAGTGACTACCAGATGCTCTTGCATGATATCCCCTCCATTATATTTTTATCTTTCCTAAGATGCCCCCACATACTTAGTTACTTTTATTTTATACCCTTCATAAGAAAATGTTAACTATTTATGAAAATGCCACTAAAAAATATTTATGTGCTTAAATATGTATCTTTATCATCATTTTTTACAACAAATAAAAAAGATAGGTAAAACGACTGACAATTTTGAAATAATCCTCACTTGTCGTCGCATAACCTATCTTTAACGTTGTATTTTAATGTGTTGTCCCGTGTACAGTTTGAATATCTGAATCATAGTTAAGACACACTTTGATTGCCGCTTCTAACCCTTGAACCATCATATCAACAGACATAGACGGTTGTCCTGGCTTATTAATGACTTGCTTAGGTGTGAAAGGAACATGAATAAAACCTGTTTTTAAGCCTGGATAATCACGCTCTGCCGCATAAGCTAATTGATACATAATGTGGTTACAAACAAATGTACCTGCACTGTTTGATAAACTTGACGGAATTCCTTCAGCGCGAATTGCTTCCACTATGCGTTTGACAGGAAGTGTCGCAAAATAAGCAGGTGCCCCATCTTCTTGAATCGGCTGATCAATCGGTTGCTGCCCTTCATTATCCGCGATTCGCGCATCATCTACGTTAATCGCAACACGTTCAGGCGTAATTTCAAAACGTCCTCCTGCTTGACCGACTGCAATCACAACATCATAGTGTGTTTGTTCTAACTTTTCTTTGATAACAGCCATACTTTTATGAAAAACAGTCGGAATTTCCAGCTTATCAACTTGATGGCCTTCTATTGTATCAGGTAATTTTTGAACCGCTTGTAATGCCGGATTGATCGATTCTCCGCCAAATGGATCGAATGCAGTAACTAAAACGTTCATTGATAAAACCTCCTCTTTTAAAATGCGAATGTATACATAAAAATGATATGAACTAAAATTAAGATGAGTGCCATCGGTATTTGAGCTTTGATGACCGCAAGCTCATCTTTCATTTCTAATAATGCGACGGGTAATGTATTGAAGTTCGCCGCCATCGGTGTAATTAAAGTACCACAAAAACCGCCTGTCATTGCCAGCGCACCCGCGACTACAGGATCTCCACCAATTGCCATGACGAAAGGCACACCAATACTTGCAGTAATGACTGTGAATGCCGCAAATGCATTCCCCATTAACATAGTAAATAACACCATTCCTAATATATAAGCTGTCACACCAATCAATGGATTCCCTTCAGGTAAAAAGCTAGAAATCCCTTTAGAAATCGTCGTACCTACACCACTGACAGTAAATAGTATCCCTAGTGCTGCAAGAAATTGTGGTAAAATCCCAACAGTTCCAATTTGTTGCACGAGTCGATCACTGTCATATAAACCAATTTTAGCTTTTGGCCGCAATACCAGATAAGCAACAATAATCGCAATCACTGAAGAAGCCCCAATGCCAATAGCACCACCCAACGGCGTCCAAGTAGATATCACAATCGCTACGACTGCCAATACAAGTGCAGGGATAAATAAGCGATTACCAAAGCGCGTCGCACCTTCTGTTTCTTCTCGATGTTCGACTTCTACAACTTGACCGACACGCACATTTTTCGTTATCGTCAACAATCCCATGAATAAAACGAGACTCCCATTTAACCAGTTGGGTATGTATGGCCCTACCATAAACAATGCACCTAATAGACACCAAAATAAAGCTGTCCCTATACGTTTTTGATTGTGTGGATTGCGATATACACGCCACGCTGTGTAAATAAACTGTAGTCCAATTAAAATATAAAAGATTTCTAAAATTTGGTTAATCGTGTGTTGACTCATGACGCGTCTCCCCTTTCACACCATATTTACGCTCTAATTTACGATCAAACAACTTATTTTGAATGACACCTATAATTAAAGTGGCTATCGCAATTGGTGCGGAATATAAAGCAATTTGAATTGCGGTCACATGCATATCAAGAGACTTAAACGTCGCTACAATTAATAGTACACCCGATGCACCAACGAATAGGTTTTGACCGAAAAAGTTACCATAATTTTCCATTGCAGAAATATGAGCTTTCAATTTTTCCTCATCTTCTGGCTCTAAATCTCGCTGATATTTCGTTTTTGCTGCAGCTTGTACCATCGGATTCATCAGTGGCCGTACAAATTGAGGATGCCCCCCAATACGAATAGATGCGAGACCCGCTATTTCTCGAATTAATAAATAGATGGACATAATTCTGCCAGAGGTCACCCCTTGTACTTTATTAATAAGTCTTGTCGCTTGTGTCTTTAAACCAAATCGTTCTACCATCCCCACCATCGGTAAAGTAAGGATAAATAGCGACACCATACGATTATCTACGAATGCTTTTCCTAATGTATCAAGGATTTCAATCAAGCCCATATTCGAGACGAGACCTGTCGCAACAGCAGCAATCAGCACCGTTCCGATTGTATCCCACTTAAAATAAAATCCTAATACGATAATGACAATACCAATAAGTTTAAGCCATTCCATAATAAACCTCCTTCAATAAAGCCACTGATGCACATTTCTTTCGTTGTTGTAACACAGGTCGTTCACTGTTTACTTTTAAATCACAGTCAACCGAATAAAGAAAGAAGCGCATGGCTTCAAATCAAATTTTTCTTGCATATGTCTTTTATTTTACTCCGTGCCCCCTTTTTATTTCAATGAACGTTCTGTTAGAAACGCTACTTTCCTTAAAATTGTCGATTTTATTGTTTCAGCTAAAAATTGACATAGATATGTAATTAGCGAAACCAACTACACACCTTGTCAACAGTGAACAAATCTCCATTTCGATTCATGAGCGTCATCTACACGTTTCAATTTTTCCTCATCATCTTTTTTCATAGCCCATTAGGTCAAATGCACAATAAAAAGGCGGGAGAACGATATTAAATCGTTTTCCCACCTTTTCATATTTAACTATAAACCTAGATTTTCTTTGTACATTTGTGCTAATGATTGTTTTTGACCATCATCAGGCACGAAGTAATAAAGTCCATCACTTTGGATACCACCTGAACCATCGAGTTGATGACGTTTCACATGGTCATTGGCATCGCTATATTGACTTCGAATTTGATTTAATTCTCCAATCGTTAAATCTGTTTTAACATTTTTACTTATTTGATCCATCAATGAATTAAAATTAGTGATAGATGAAACACTTGTCAGTTTATCTGCAATACCTTGTAAAACAAGTTGTTGGCGCTCTTGTCGACCGAAATCTCCACCCGCACCTTCTTCTTTACGGCTACGTATGAAAGCCATCGCAGTTTCTCCATCTAAATGAACTTTCTGACCTTTTGTAAAAGAATGGCCTTCTGCTTTGAAAGTGGCATTGCTAACGACATTAATACCATCAAGTGTATCTATCATATCTTTCAAGCCGTCCATATCAATTGTCGCATAATGGTCAATCGGCACATTCATAAGTTTTTCTAAAGACTTAACCGCCATATTGGGACCACCATAAGCGTATGCGTGATTAATCTTTTCAGTGGTTCCTCTTCCTACAATTTCAGCTTGCGTATCACGAGGAATACTAATCAATTGCGTTGTTTTCTTACTCGGATTTACGGAAAGTAACATAATCGTATCGCTTCTTTTACCAATTCCCTCGGTTTCACGTTTAGCATCTGAGTCTACACCAAATAATGCGATAGAGAAAGGCTCACCCTTACTTAAGTCTACTTTACCTGAACGTAGCTCTGAATGATTTCTATCTAATGGATTGTGAATGGCGCCACCTACTGCAAATATTTTAAACGCAAGATAGGCAATGGCTATGATGGCTAATACTAAGAGAATTCCAACAAACCACAGCACCCCCTTCATAATTGGGTTCATGCGTTTTTTAGCTCGTCTATATTCCAAATAATCACTTCTTTCTCGTTTATAATGGTCAATTCTGCTTTCAATTTAGTAATATCATATAGCATTGTATCTCAAATCGAGTGACTATCAATCGGGCTTTAGACGCAACTATGATTTTTTGTAACCGCCGTCACTATTCAAAATATTTAAAACCGCATCGTAGCATCCAGGATTACTAATAATATATTGACCACCTGTTGTAAAATCAATCGGCTGACGATTAAAATCTGTCATTTTCAGTCCTAACACTTCAGCAAATAAAAACTGTGCACCAATATCCCAAGGTTTGGCATTCGTATGTATGTGAGCACCGAATTGTCCCATTATGACTCGGGCTGAATCTAAACCACAAGAACCAATAAGACGATAGCCAAATGATTCATTTAATAGTCGCTGAATCGTGGGTTCATTTAAAACTTTGTTATTAAATGAAAGGATTGTGTCTTCGATAGCCATTGACGTAGGTGGCTCAATTTTTTCTTCATTTAAATAGGCACCCTCCCCTTTGATAGCGCGATACAGCTTTTCCCTAGGGTAATCATATATATAAGATAATTGTGGTATACCGTCGACAAAATAACCTATAATCATACAAAAATCATCTTGTTGCTTGACTAAGTTGGCCGTTCCATCAATAGGGTCAATCAACCACGTATGCCCTTCTTTTAATTGTTCAGTTTGATGGTGGGCTTCTTCGCCATATAATTGATGATTCGGAAATTGAGATTTCAAAAACTGTTCGAAACGTGATTCGATTGTGCGATCTACATTCGTCACTAAATCAAAACGGTTGGATTTCGTATCCGTTTTCATATGTTGTATCAGTTGTGGAAGTTCACGCCGCATTTCAGAAATCCATCTCTGTACTTGCTGATCTATTTCTCGCAATGTCTTTATCGTCGACATGATGAATCACTCCTTTTCAAAGTCATCTTCATTATACATAAAGTCGCTTTAATGAAACAGTTAAATACGAAAAGAAAACCGGTTGGATTTAACCAACCGGCATAGAAAGGAAAGTAAGTAATAAATATTGAAGATGTTAAACTAGAATAAGTACAACCTATCATTTTCAAACTTTACTATCAATCACGATAGCTACCCCTTTTTGAATATGCTGTGTACCATCCCCCTGTAGCTAATTACAATATAACATATCCACCAATAAAATGTAAGCGTTTTCTACAAGTTTTTTATTATTTTTATTTACAAATATCACTTTTGTAGTCGTATTGCACAAAATATACGTTGCGCTATATTTATCTTATAATTATGATATAATATTAATAACTATGGTGAGTTGATTGGAGTGATTTTTTATGAATAAAGAAACACGACAAAATAAACTAATAGCATTAATACAACAACAGCAACACATGACTGCACAAGAACTCGCACAAGCATTAAATGTTTCGAAACGTACGATTCTACGTGATATGCATGAACTTGAAAAAAATGGAGTTCAAATTTTAGCACGTGCAGGTAAACACGGCGGCTACCAATTACAATCTAAACAACAACAGCATCAGTTAGAAATTAATGATCATGAACTTCATGCGCTTTATATGATTTTAAGAGAAAGCCAGTCACAATCTATGTTACCTTATTCAAAAGAAACATCAGCACTCATCCAAAAGATTTTACGTCAACCTAATACAACAATTCGACGTTCATTACGCCAACTTGATGAATATATTTTATATGAAGCCCCTCCAATAGATAAAAATCCGCCCCACTTTGATGACATTTTAATTTATTGTCAAGAGCGTAAAGTGATGGGAGTCGATTATAAAGTCGACACAAATGGCCAACATCATTTTGAAAATGTCATCTTTATTGGTTTAATCGCACAACGCCATCGCTGGCAAGCTGTAGTGTATCAAATTGGTGGTGGCTACACACGTTATATTGATTTATCAACGATTGAAGATATTTCTTATTCATTCCATAAATCGATTAAAACAAACGATATTACACTCAAAAATTATGATCAATATTTAAATAAAAACAACGTACAATAAAAACCAATGTTTCTTAACTGGAAGCATTGGTTTTTTATAAATTTACAAGATGTCGTCATATTAGAATTTCACTTTTGTGTGTCGGCGATAACTGGTATACATTGAGACATAACATGACTCAATGTATACCCTTCATTTACGAATAACAATGTACAATGAAGCTGTCTCTATTAGAAAAAGCTAATCAAATTGTTTAACATGTGAAATGCAATAGAGACACCTAAATTACGACCACTCTTCATATATAAAAAGACAAGCGGGATTGAAATAATAAGGTAATCCACGATTTCAAAAGGAGAAGCTGCACCAGTCACGTGAATTGCTGCAAATAGAATTACTGAAACAACCGCCATCACATTAAAATTAAGCTTCTTACCTAACTCACCAATTAAAAGATGTCTAAAGAATATTTCTTCAAGAATAGGGCCTATTATTACAATCAATAAAAAGTTAAAGGGCAGAAGTGCTGGAATATCCATTAATGCATCTAATGCTAGTTCATTTTGTGTCGTATCATATTGATAACGTTCGGGTATAAAATGAAATACATAATTGTAGCCGTATAATAATATCAAAGTTACAATATATGTCCCCACTATCCATAATCCGTACTGTTTGACGCCTTGAACACTTCTTCTGAATCGCTGTTTCATCTCTTTTCGATGTAATAAATAAAAACTCATTATCACTGTAAGATATGCAAGTATTGAAGAAATTACTTCCGATACATCTATATAAATATCATTGAAAAATTCATCTTTATTTATTCCAAAAAGCAACATTATCGCCAATGAAACTGTAAACCCAAAAAAGAGTGTTGTCACAAATAAAATAGGGATTAACCATAAGTCTCGCCATGCGATGGCTTTCCAACTATATTTTGACATTTTGAATCCTTTCTACCGCAATCATTTAAATTTTTGCTTTACTCATATGACAATTCCATTTTTAAAATTACATTTTTATAAAAGCCATATAAAATTATTAGCATCATGTTATACTATATAATATTTAATGAAAGGAAGGCAACTATGATTCAAAGGGATATACCCAATAGTATGCAAGCGTTCAAAAATCTTGTAGCCTTGCAAAAAATAGTTTTAAATTTTGATCTTATCTATCAAAAAGATCCAGACGAAGCCAACGTCTTGTTAACAACACTTCAAAATAAAGTGACACGCTTATTTGAAAGCCTCCCTCATCCTGATGATATTATCTTACCGACAACATATAGTTATGAGATATATTATGCATGTTTACACAATCTCTACCATAATCCACTCGTTCTCATCGATTTTGGCAGTCAAAGACGCGTAAATAACGGGTACCTTCACGTGATTAATCAAGCTGCAGCCCATTTTAATATTTCACATTGTGATTACTAACCCCATTACAAAAAGAAGCGAGACCTCTTCAAAGGACCTCACTTCTAAACAAGAACTCAGTATTGATACCGAGTTGAATATTTGATTTTTTATACCGATTTTGTCTCACTCTTACAATTTCAATTCTTCTTTATCACGTTTATGATAACCGCGTAAAAAGAAAAATACAGCCATAAATCCTAAGAATAAGAAACCGATAATCACAGATACACGTGTTTCATCATTAATTACCATACCTACTAATACCATTAATAAGAATGCGATTGTTAAATAGTTACTTACAGGCGCAAATGGCATTTTAAAAGGATGATTTTCGATTTTTTCCGGATATTTCTTTCTAAATTGTATATGACTCAATAAAATCATAAACCATGGAATCATACCTGGTAAAATTGAAGCACTGTAAACATATACAAAAATACCCTCTGATCCTTTAATAATCATAGGTAATACAACATTTAAAATGACACCAATGAGTATCCCTGTAGACACGGCTAATACCGTATAGAAAGGCACACCATTTCTCATAACTTTTGTAAAAATCGCTGGTAGTTGTCGATGTTGTGCAAGTGTAAAAATCATTCGGCTTGAGCTAAAAATACCTGAATTACATCCTGACATCGCAGCTGTAATAACGACAAAGTTGATTAACCCTGCTGCAATGGTAATCCCAACTTTTGCAAATGTTGCGACAAATGGACTACCAATATCATGTAACTCGTCCCAAGGATACACAGTGACAATCACAAAAATAGCACCGATATAGAAAATTAAAATACGCCAAATGACGCCGTTGACAGCCTTTTTAATATTCTTTTGTGGATCTTTCGTTTCTCCTGCTGTAATACCGATTAATTCAACCCCTTGATAAGAACCGATAACAATTGATAAAGCAAAGAAGAAACCTAACCAACCATTTGGCATAAAGCCACCGTGTGCAGTTAAATTACTTAAACCGATTGGATGTCCTCCGTTCCCTAATCCGAAGAAAATCAATCCAAATCCGGCAATAATCATTAATATAATTGTGACGATTTTAATCATCGCAAACCAAAATTCAAACTCACCAAATGCTTTTACAGATACGGCATTCGCTACAGTTAAAATAACAATTACAATAATACCTGGAATCCATGATGGCAATTCTGGCCACCAAAACTTCATATATTCACCGACTGCAATTACTTCAGACATACCTACTACTATCCATTGAAAGATATTCGCCCATGCAGTGACATAACCTGCAACTGGATGGATGTAATCTGTTGCATAATTCGCAAATGATCCGGTAGATGGATCTAAATAGACCATCTCACCCATTGCACGCATAATTAAAAACAAAAATAATCCCGCAAGTAAATATGCAAAAATAACAGATGGCCCCGTCCAAGCAATTGTGCTCGAAGCGCCCATAAATAATCCGACGCCAATTGTACCACCTAGCGCAATCATTTGAATCTGTCGTGAACTCAGACCTCTGTGTAACTGGTTTTCTTCCATTGCTTCCATCTCCTTTTAACCCCTACTTATAAAATGATGTTGCACCGTGCATGTCGCTATTATACTACAATTGAGATTGCTGTGGAGAAAAAATTATCACCCTATTTATCTTTGTTTTAAAGAAATATAATACTTTAAAAAAATTGCAACAAATTGAAGTTTGAAATATAACTCAATTTCTAAACATATATGTTCACATCTTTTTGGATTGCCAAAAGTTGTTGAAATATTGACACAACCCCTTATTGTGAATGTATTCGCATTTTGTTATGAAATGTTTATACTATGGTAGAAAATTGAAGAAAGGAATTTCTAACACATGAAAGAAACAAACATAAAATGGGATACAATCTTCTACGGTCGCAAGTGGGTATCAAACATCATTGACACGATTCAAAAGAAAGATATTTTACAAAGCTTTTATCTGAGGCGCTATTTATTAAGAGCCATGATGGCAGGATTTATTATTAGCATTATTGCAGTATTCGTTTTAATGGTAAAAACAACTTTTACACCTGATGTCGCACCTGGTGTGGTCAATATGGCAGGTGCCATTACCTTTAGCTTCGCCCTTGTTTTAATTCTATTTACAAATTCAGAATTATTAACGAGTAATTTTATGTATTTTACAGTTGGACTCTATTACCATCTTATTCGACCTTCGCGTGTGTTAAAAATCTTTTTCCTTTGTTTCCTAGGAAATATTTTAGGAGCGATTGTGTTATTTGGCTTAATTTCACTGACAGATGTCATGACAGTAGAAATGCTTGAAATGCTTAATCATACGGTTCAAGTAAAATCCATTCAATACAGTTTTCAAAACATACTGGTTCGTGCTATTTTCGCCAACTTTTTTATTAATATCTCACTTGTCATTGCAATGCAAATTGAAGACGTTATGGCTAAAATGTTTGTCATGATGTTTGGTGTAACGATTTTCGCTTTTATGGGTTACGAACACGTTGTTTATAATGCATGTCTATTCGTTGCTAGCTTTATTTATCAAACAGAGGCATTTCATATTTTCCATGTATTAAAAAACTTAGTTGCTGCCTTTATCGGTAATTATATCGGCGGTGGTTTAATTATTGGACTCTTCTATGCCTATTTAAATGATCATGGTCAATTTAAAGTGATTAAAAATCAACAAGTGAATGACAATATCGAATAATGGCAGCTATAAACTCAGTCTCAAAACTTATTTCAATATTTTGATTCAGTCGTGTCGTATAGCACAAAACTAATATTGGTTTCATCTCTTAAAAAGCGAGCCGTTCACCTTGACTCGAACAAAACTGAATGTCTTTCAAGCGAGCCGACGTTCAAAACTTTTCGTGTTATAATGGTATCAATTCATTGCACAAGGAGTTAGATTATGGACAAAGCACGCATCATCAAAGGACTGATTATCGCTTTACTTTTAGGTGTTTTTTTCTTTGTCATCAATGTCAATCAACATGGCATTTCGCCCGTAGCATTAGCAACTAAATCTATCATGGTTGCTGTCGTATTTGCAGTCTTATATATTTTGACATTCAGTATTTTAAGTTCAGATGAACGAAAACAACTTTTTGGCCCTCCTTTACTGATTGGTCTCATTATTGGACTCTTAGCAGGCATGCTTTTTAATCAGCCGCTCATTGGCTGTTTGATAGGTATTGTACTGGGTATTGCGGTTGGATGGATTCGTTATCGTATGAAAAGGAGAGATTGAGATGTCGACACAAACGATTGGATTTATTATTATTGGCATTTTGCTATTGAGCTTTGTACCAAATGTTTACATGCTTTACAAAACATCTAAAGAAGGTAATCAAAATATACGTTACCAATTAATGGTTGGTGTGGACGCTATACTATTAGTATTAATTATTACAGCTACCATTTTGTTGACTTAATGCATCAGTTGGACACTGTTTGAAACGCGTCAAAACAGAAAAAATGATAACAACAATGCTTTTAATATCATCGTATATTATTAAACCCGAGCTTTTCGTCAAATCACGAAAGACTCGGGTTCACTTATAACTGAGCCATTTGACTCAGATTGTTATAAAATCATTATTAAATTTTCCCTTGTAAAAAGAAATAGTAGATTACAGTGGCAAATACCGCATAAATCATAAGACCAACAATGCCCGAAAGTACATGAACACGTATCGGAATATGTTTTTGAAAACGTGGTGCAAGCACCAAGTTACCTACTAAAATAATGAGTGGTCCAACTATAAAGAACAAGATTGCCTCTAAACTCATAATTTACACTCCTGTATCGCTATCGTTTTAGCACGATATCCATGTGCGTTTTTATCTTACCATGCCATTGTATCTTAGCCTATACCGTTTAACTAAAAAAACGAGCCGCCCTTATTTTCTTAAGAGACGGCAGGTAAAATGATAAAAGAAATGATTCCCATGATAACGATGGACAAAGGAAACACAAGAGACTGAATCAAATGGACTTTTGCTGGTGGCAAAGCTGCTCTCAGTAACCATGACTCAATCGCAAAATTGATCACTGTTAATGTCACTGTCATTGATAAGACCAACACGAAGCCATTTTGAAACTGAGCAATAAACCCAACAGATAATAACAACATCATTAATAATACAGTGAGCGTTATAAAATAATTTTGAAGGACTTTGACCATCGTTTCACAACCTTTCCTAGCCTACTTTTCGATATATTCAAATCATATTTTCGCACAACCTAACAAAAAAGTAAAATATGCTTTACTAAAGTTATTGCTAAGCTAAAAAAGTTTTGTTCTGATTCGTTCAATTGTTGGACATCTTTCTTATGGTTGAGACAAGTGCTTCTCCTTGATTTATAACTCCAAATCTTCCTTTGCTCTAGCCGCCCAATAACGTGCAAGTAATGGGCCTGTCACTAAATGAATAAAACTAAATACCGCTCCTGGTACTGCAGCTAATGGATTAAAATGAACCGTTGCCAGTGAGGCAGCTAATCCAGAATTTTGCATTCCGACTTCGATTGCTACTGTCTTTTTATCTTTATAATTAAGTTTAAAAAGATGTGCTAAAGCATAACCAATTGTATAACCGAGCACATTATGTAAGATGACGACAACAAAGATGAGTATCCCTGTTTCCACAATCAAAGCTTTACTAGAAGCGACCACCGCACCTAAAATAATAGAAATCGCAACAACAGAAATGAGAGGTAAAATGTCCGTCCCTACATGTGCAACACGCTTCATATATTTTTGAATAAGAATACCTAAAAGCAATGGAAATAAGACAACTTTTACAACTGAAAGAAACATTGCAAGTAATGAAACATTCATCCATTCCCGAGCAAGTAGAAACATCAGAACAGGTGTCAAAATAGCCGCTAAAATTGTTGAGATTGAAGTAATCGTAACGGATAACGACACATTCCCTTTAGCGAGATAACTGACAACATTGCTCGATGTTCCGCCTGGACAACAGCCGACGAGTAAGACACCGATGGCGATATCAGCGGGTAGATGAAACCATTTTACAACGGCGTATGCAGCAAATGGCATAATCGTATATTGCAAAAATACGCCGATAATCACGGGTATGGGTTCTTTTAAAATGAGCTTAAAATCATCCAAACTAACGGTCAATCCCATCCCTAACATAACAACACCTAATAAATAAGGAATGATGCCTCCAAAACCTATAAAAATGCTGGGAACAAAAAATGCGAGTAGACTTGCCAGTAACATCCAAAATAAAAATGTTCGAGATGCAAATTGGCCAATACGTTGTAACATGGGCTTCACTCCTTAATTGTTATAATAATCTGAATATTAGCATAATTATAGATAGCTCACAACCTCTTTTTTACACTTATCCAACTAAAATAACGAATCAATATCGTCCAATACATTTTATTTTTACATCTATAGTCTTACTGATTTCAAAAATTTATCATGCTACAATAGATATGAGAAAAATTTAAATGAGGAATTGCAATGATTATTGATAAACTAGAAACTTTTATTTTAAATATAGATCAAATGCACCATCGTATGGCGCGACGTAAATTGTTGAAGTTACTACGTCAAGCTAACCTCCAAGTCGTCATTCATACTGAATGGATTAAGCATCAACAAAAGCACATGCTTAAGATTCAAATTCCTAAGCGTGCGCTTCCTTATGTCATCAGTTTTATCAGCTTTCACCATTATCGTATCTATCAAATCGTGCCTCTATCATTACTCGAATTAATGGAGCCCCTTCAACTCCGACCTCGTGAAGAAAATCGATTTGAATTACACATTGATGGATTGAATGATCCTTTTATTAAAGATAAAGTCATTGATATTTTAAATGTCTTTCAAAACAAACGTATTCACTATAGCTTTGCAAAAGACAAACTGAAAGTCACAACAACGCCAGAAGTGCTTTGTCAACTCATTGCTACGTTAGCAACGCGTCATATTGATATTTGCCAAGCAAGCGCACCTGCTCGTTGTTATCGTCAATCTCGTATTTCTTAGTGCGGTATAATGATATGTGCTCGATATGAAACCACTCACAATAAAACATCTGTTCATAAATTTAGCGGGGCAGAAATTGATTTCTGCCCCGCCTCATATAGACTCGCTCGAATTGTGCACAGCGGAATATAGACCGATGCATATTTCGAGCATTTTTCGTTATTTTAAGGTTCTTCATTTTTTATGGTGGGATGACATAAGTCATCCTGCTTTTTTGTACAAAAATAGCGCAAATGCCTCTATAATTTTAAGTGACTAAACCAAAAATAAAGGAGACATATTGCGCCTATGTGTAATGATATATTAAAGTTACTAAAAATTAAAGATAATAATATTAAAATCACTAAAGTTGAAGAAGATGTAGTTATTAGAGGTAA
>NZ_KE150418.1:726753-780142 GCF_000411275.1 Staphylococcus sp. HGB0015 | reverse complement strand
CCGAGGCATAGAGCCGAAACCGAAAATCCATTTTGGCTTCTTATGAGCTACAATAAAAGCCAAAATTAGTTGAGGTAAGGCGCCTGGGAAAGCGAGACTCGAAGAAGCAATCGGAAGTTTGCGACTTAATTATTATAGACACATAACCACCATATAAAGTGTACAGCATATTTTAATAGTACATGCTTTTGTCAATGACGGGTCATTACTCCCGAAACTTAAAATAGACACGTTTTAATTTACATCTTGCTGCGCTTCTAGTTCTTGTTGTAACGTATCAAACATCAATTCAAAGCCATGTGCCGTATGATCGTGATAAGCTTTTTTCTTTTGCTTGTATTCTAAGTTTGTCAATCGTCTTTCTTTAGGTACTAAGCCTTTATAATAAAACGTCATCTGTGTAATGCCTGGACTTCTTTCTTCAAAGTAAACTTCAATTTCATCCGCTTCATCGCTAAACTCAGGCATTTGAATCGTTTGAATGATATGGGTATCTTCAACTAATGTTTGATAAACGCCTTCAATTTCTAAGCGCTTGCCTTGACGTTGATCAACGATTCTATAAGTGCCACCCTCGACTGGATGGTTTTCTATTTCTTGATTCGTACGACGTGAAGTCATAAACCATTCTTTCAATTGCTCTGGCTCTAACCAAGCACGATACGCGCTTGTTGGTGTCGTCTTCATGAGACGTACAAGTTTTATTTCAACCCATTCATTTTGCATATGCTTCACTTCCATTCTCCATACTTTTCCCGATGCACCCCATCATCTTTATTGTAACTTAAATCCATACGCATACCGAACAAATTGAACATCTCACAACCTATTCCTAAACTTTTATAAAGAGAGATGTCGCTATTTTTTGCGTTCTAGTCTTGGAAGGTTAAAAATGATAGCCACCACACCACATAAAGCAAGCATAATCGGATAAATAGAATAAGGTAACAGCATAACAGGCGATATACTCGCGACACCCGCTGCCGCAATCAACTGAGGACTGTACGGTACAAATCCTTGAAACGCACTGCCAAAAATATCCAAAATACTTGCCGATTTACGCGCATCGATTTGATACTCATCTGCTATCTCTTTTGCTAAGGGACCTGCCATAATAATGGAAATCGTATTGTTTGCAGTTGAGATATCTGCAATACTCACTAATCCCGCAATACCAAATTCAGCGCCACGTCTAGATTTAACACGACTTTTAACAAAGTTTAACAGCCAAGTAATACCTCCGTGGTGCTCAACAAGGCCAATCATACCACCAATCAATAAAGCAATCATGGCGATATCTTGCATACCTATAATGCCTTCCGATATCACTTTTAATAAACCTGCAAAACTAAATGCATGATCAATAAGTCCTATGACACCTGCAAGCGCAACGCCACCTAATAATACTAATATGACGTTCACACCGATAATCGCAAGAATCAATACAAGTAAATAAGGGATGACTTTAAACCATTCGTAATCATAAGTTTTTGTATGATCAATTTGATAGCCCATTGTGAGCCACCAGAGTAATACAATGGTAATCAGTGCACCTGGCACTACAATTCTAAAGTTCACTTTAAACTTATCACTCATTTGCGTTTTTTGCGTGCGAACCGCAGCTATTGTCGTATCAGAAATCATAGACAAGTTGTCTCCGAACATTGCGCCACCAACAACTGTTGCCATTGCTAACGCTGCTGGGATTTCGGTAGCTTGGCTAATCCCAAAACCGACGGGCGCAATCGCAGCCACTGTTCCAACGGATGTCCCCATTGAAATAGAGATAAACATACAAATGATAAATAGACCGACTATCAAGTAATTTTGCGGGATTAATGATAGACCTAGATTCACTATTGAGGTTACACCCCCCATAGCTTGGGCTGTCTTTGAAAACGCACCTGCAAGGATAAAGATAAACATCATTAAAATAATATTGGGATGACCTGCTTTTTGAGCAAACACTTCAACTTTAGTCGTCAATTTCTCTTGACGATTCATCATAAGTGCAACAACGACACCAATAATTGCGGCAACATTTAACGGCATAAAGGTGAAATCTTTCGTAATGATACCGGCGCCTAAAAAAATACTTATAAATACAACGAGCGGTGTTAATGCCCATGGATTATTTTGATCTCGATATGGTTTAGACATTTTGAAACTCCTTATTTATAAAAAGTATAGTCCCCTTTTTTTCAATTTCATCAACAGAATTAAACTTTCCTTATATCAAAATCATTCATTGTGCATCTGTCCTTTTAAACATCCCTTTAAAAATGACTTTAAAAGTCAACATATGATATACGTATTGATTTAAAATTGAATTTTACTGTTAAACAATACATGAAATCTAATTTAACATCAATGTCAACTTGAAGCCTCCCAAATCTCTTGAATTAAAGCCACAAAATAAGCTGGTACTTTTTCTAAAATGACTTCATTAGGATTGTATTGTGCATGGTGAAGCGGAAACTGACTTTCAGAACCTATCATCGCAAAGTGAACTGGCGCGATATCTTGATAACCTGAAAAATCTTCTCCTATCGTTAAGGCACGAGGTAAAACATCAGCTTGATACCCTACATGTTGCGCGCTTTTTAATGCTATTTGTTGTAAAGTATCATCATTAAACACCGCACCTGCTAAACGTTGGTAGTCTAACTCAACTTGAGCATCAAATTGGAGTGCGAGTCCTTCACAAATTTGAGTCATACGCGCTTCAACCTGATCCCTAATATCCTTTTTAAAACTTCGAACTGTGCCCTCTATCATAGCATCTTGTGGAATGACATTCCAAGTATGGCCACTATGCACTTGCCCGATTGTCACAACCGCTTCATCATGTGGGGCAATGTTTCGACTGACAATCGTTTGCAAACTCGAAATGAGCTGACTCAATATCACGTGAGGATCTTTCGCATTGTGTGGCATCGCAGCATGTGCACCTATACCATGGATTCGAATGATAAAACGATCCACATTCGAAGTCATAAATCCAGATTTAGCACACCATTCACCTACTTTTAATGTTGGATCATTGTGAAATCCTAAAATTGCCTTCGCACCATCTAGCACACCCGTTTTGACCACTTCAAAAGCCCCTTCACTAATTTCTTCTGCGGCTTGAAAAATAACGCGAACACGGCTTTTCAACTGCGCTTCCTGTTCTTTCAATTGAATAGCTGTGCCTAATATGGCAGCCATATGAATATCGTGACCACAAGCATGCATTACATCTTTATTTTCAGAACGAAATTTTAATGCGGTTTGTTCTTCAATAGGTAAGGCATCAATATCAGAACGGATGACGATAAAGTCTTCCCCATGACCGATTTCAGCAACTAATCCTGTTGAAAGCGGCGTATTTAATATTTTTATATCATAATGTGTTAAAATTTCACGAATCCGCTGTGTTGTCTCATATTCTTGATTAGATAATTCTGGATTTTGGTGAAAGGCTCTTCGCCATTCAATGAGTTGATTCAGTTCAACTGGCATCGTTGCCACGTCCTTTCCTATCATTTTTAAATCGTTTTACAAGATAAAATATAAGCGTTCCTATCAGTACCCCTAAAGCTAATTGATGTGTCCCGATAATCAATAAGAAGGTAATACAAATGATGCCGAATTCGATCCAGCGTCTTTCTCTTATATAATCCAATGTTTGTTTTTCAAACGTCCCCATCGCAATACGCATCAGTACGATTGCTAAAACAACAAGTGGAATTCGACCAACAATCGGTCCTAAAAACATGAGAAATAGCAATAGCATCACGCCTGTCATAAAAGTCGATAATCGGGACGTTGCGCCAAGTTGATAGTTATATTTGGACTGTCCGACGAGCGCGCTGCCTCCGATACCACCGAGTAAACCGACAATCGCATTCGTTAGCCCTTGGCCAAATGATTCTTTGTTGATACTACTTTGACTATCGGTCAAGTTATCCATCATTTGTACAGTCAAACTGGTTTGAATCGTCGCAACGACAGCAAGCATTAATCCAAATAGTGCAACTTCAAATAAGGTCATCCACTGTAACGGCACATCTGGAAACCCAATTGTAGGCATTTCAAAATGGAGCTGAGCCAAATCTTTCACATACTTCAAATCTAAGTTGAAACATCCCGCAATAAGTGAGAAAAATAGAATTGTAACTAAAGCAGCAGGAACACGTTCAGTAACGTGTGGTAGCCAAAATAGCATGCATAAACTTCCTAAAGCGATAATATATGTCAAAGCCGACTGACCTACAACATACTTAAGCTGAGAAGTGAGCAAAAGATAGCCAAGTGCATTCATAAAGCCAATGACCACTGGCACTGGAATTTTATGAATCATTTTTTCTACATGACAAAATGCAAACAGTATTTGAAAGAGCCCCATGACAATCATCGCTGCAATAAGCATTGCTACACCGTAACGATCATTAATCAATACAGCAACAATTGACACACCACTACTCGGGGCTGATACCATTAAGCGGCGCGCGCCAAGAAAACTGATGAGCATCATCATCAACGCAGAACTCAACAACCCGATAGTTGGACTGACACCGGCGATAAAAGAAAAAGCAATGGCCCCTGGTACCATCGCTAGTGCAACAAGCATCCCTGCGCTGATATTTTGGACGACGTTGCCTCGCCAGCTATTTAAATAGGCCACTACATCTCCCCTCATACCTATTCCCCCATGTCTCGTATTCAGTTGTATTTATTGTATCAAATTTAAAAAGCTAAGTTGACAAATCGATACATTTTACGCATAAGTCTAATTGCGTTAATTATTAAGAGGCTGTGACATACATGCCAAAAATAAATAGCGCTAAGATGATTTTTTAATAGAAAATTTGTCTTAGCGCTTTTTTTATGATGAAACTTCGTATGATATTTATAAGTTAAGACTTCAGCTCTTAAGCAATCGCGTTCATGAAGTCAAGACTATCAGAGATTTTATGTCCCGAACGCTTACGATAAATGATGAAACTGAAGCTTATAATAATCCCAAATGACGGTCTACAATGACACGTCCTTTTTGAATGACTTTTTCTACATGATTTACTCCATAGTGATAAGGAATATATTCATGATTAGGTGCATGCCAAATCACAATATTCGCTTGATCACCAGGATTAATGGTACCTGCATCGACATCGATTGCCTTAGCTGCATTCACAGTAACTGCATTCCATATTTCATTTGGTGATAATTTTAGTTTTAAAGCTGCAATCGCCATGACCATTTGCAAGTTATTTGTTACACAACTTCCTGGGTTGTAATCCGTAGCAATGGCAATCGCGCCATTATAGTCTAACATGCCTCTTGCATCAGCGTAGCTTTCTTTACCTAAATAAAATGTTGTTCCTGGTAAGAGTACCGCGACTGTATTCGATTGACTTAACTTCGCTTTATCTTCTTCACTTGAAGCAACAAGATGATCTGCAGAAATTGCGCCTTCATCTATGGCAAGGCCTAACCCCCCTAATGGGTCGATTTCATCTGCGTGAATTTTAACTTTAAAACCTTGTGCCTTAGCCGCTTCCATATAACGTTGAGATTCTTCAATCGTGAAAACGCCTGTTTCACAGAATATATCTGCAAAATCTGCCAATCCTTTCACTTCGGGTAATAAATCAATCATTTCTTGTAAAAAGGCTGCGTTAGACGTCGCTTCTTTAGGTACAGCATGTGGTCCTAAAAAAGTATGTCGCATCGCTAAACCATATTTTTCTGCCAATCGATTAGATATTCTTAACTGTTTTAATTCATTTTCTTTATCAAGACCGTAACCACTTTTACTTTCAACCGCTAACACACCATGATGCACCATCGTTAATAATGCGTGTTCTGCTTTGGCAAAAAGCTCATCTTCCGTTGCTTGACGTGTCGCTTCAACGGTAGATAAAATACCGCCTCCTGATTCTAAAATTTCTAAATATGACTTACCTTGTCTTTTGAGTGCCATTTCATGTTCACGTGACCCACCATGAATAAGATGGGTATGTGCATCCACTAAGGCAGGTGAAACGACACGATTTGAGGCATCAATCACATCTTTAGCTTCATAATCTTCTGTGTACGGCCCTGAATAAACAATTTTCCCATCATCAACGACAACAGTTCCATTTTGAATGACCGTTAATTCATCCAATTCTTTTCCTTTTAAAGTTTGATCGACAGATTTAGGCAAAATCAATTCTTTTATATTTTGAATGATTAAATCATATGCCATTAAGCTTCATCCTCCTTTTTCATCATTGGAATATCGATTCCTTTTCTTTGTGCTGTTTCAATTGCAATATCATAGCCTGCATCTACATGTCTTACTACACCCATACCCGGATCTGTAGTCAATACACGTTTTAATCTTCTTTCTGCACGTTCACTTCCATCTGCAACAACGACCATACCTGCATGTAATGAATAACCCATGCCAACGCCGCCACCATGATGCACAGAAATCCATGAACCACCTGCTGCAGTATTGACAAGTGCATTTAAAATTGCCCAGTCACCGACAGCATCCGAACCGTCTTTCATTGACTCTGTTTCTCTATTTGGCGAGGCAACTGAGCCCGAATCTAAATGGTCACGTCCAATAACAATTGGTGCTGAAATTTCACCTTTACGCACAAGATCATTTAATGCCAGTCCCATTTTCGCACGTTCGCCGTAACCTAACCATGCAATTCTTGATGGTAAACCTTGAAAAGCAATTTTCTCAGTTGCCATATCTAACCAGCGCATGAGTTTTTCATCTTCAGGGAAAAGCTCGCGCATCAATTGGTCTGCACGCTCAATATCTTTAGGGTCACCAGACAAGGCTGCAAAACGGAAAGGCCCTTTTCCTTCACAGAAGAGCGGTCGAATATAAGCTGGGACAAAGCCAGGAAAGTCGAATGCATTTTCAAGCCCTTGGTCATAGGCAACTTGACGAATATTATTGCCATAATCAAAAGCGACCGCACCTTTTTCTTGAAATGCCAACATGGCTTCCACATGTTTTTTCATTGACTGTTGTGATTTTTGTACATAAGTTTCAGGATCACTTTCTCTCAACTGTTCCGCTTCTTCTAAAGAATAGCCTTCTGGAATATAGCCATTCAACGGGTCATGGGCTGACGTTTGATCCGTAATAATATCAATTTTAAAGTTTCGTTTTAATATTTCATGATGAACTTCAGCTGCATTTCCAACAAGCCCTATAGCTAAAGCTTCACCATTTTGTTTGGCTTTTTCAGCTTTTTCGAGCGCTTCATCTAAAGAATCAGTAATGATATCACAATATTTTGTATCAATCCGTTTATGAATACGTGAAGGGTCAACTTCTACGCCAATCACAACCCCTTCGTTCATCGTAACAGCAAGTGGTTGTGCACCACCCATGCCCCCTAATCCAGCTGTTAATGTAATTGTTCCTTTTAATGAGCCATTAAAATGCTGCTTGGCTAATTCTGCAAATGTTTCGTATGTCCCTTGAACAATCCCTTGTGAGCCGATATATATCCAACTTCCCGCAGTCATTTGGCCATACATCATTAAGCCTTTGCGATCCAATTCATGGAAGTGATCCCAATTGGCCCATTTCGGTACGAGTACAGAATTTGAAATTAAAACGCGCGGTGCTTCTTCATGTGTTTTAAAAACTGCAACGGGTTTACCTGATTGAACGAGCATCGTCTCATCTTTTTCTAATCGTCTTAACGTTTTAACTATTGCATCAAAACTTTCCCAGTTTCTTGCTGCTTTTCCGATGCCCCCGTATACAACGAGTTTGTCAGGGTGTTCTGCAACTTCTGGATCTAAATTATTATAGAGCATGCGTAAGACAGCCTCTTGTTCCCAACCTTTACATTCGATTTCCAATCCTTTTTTCGCTTTAACTTCTCTAGCCATAATGCATCTCTCCTTTGATTAAAATAGAACTAAACTTAATGGAATCGTGATTAACAATGTGAGTGTGACACGGATAAACCATATACACACAAGTTGCCAAATTGGCACTTTAATTTCTGTCGCTAAAATACACGGCACTAACGCTGAAAAGAAAATAATAGCGGATACACTCGTAATCCCTACAACAAATTTCACTTGTAAAGTGGTATTAACGACAAGTAATGAAGGTAAAAACATTTCGATAATTGAGATTGCAGATGCTTTTGCCAGTAAAGCTTGATCTGCAATAGGAAATAGATATACAAATGGATAAAAAATGTAACTTAAAATATCAATGACAGGTGTGAAATTAGCGAGCAATAAACCAACAAAACCAATCGATAAAATTGAAGGCAAAATCGCGATCGTCATTTCTAATCCATCTTTAAAATTCAGCCATACATTTTTTACAAGAGGAAGTGCTTCGTGTGATTGCTTTTTAACTTCCATCCATGCACTTTTCCAACGGCTCCCTTCAACAACGACTTCTTGATAGCCTTCTTGATTGTTGTAATACGCTGTAGAAGCTTTCGAAATCGGTGGTAAATGTGCCGAAATTGCTGTAACGACAAAAGTAATTACTAAGCAACTCCAAAAATAAAGATTCCAATGCGGAATCAGATCGAGCGTACGGGCCACAATTATCATAAAAGTAGCAGAAACGGTAGAGAATCCTGTCGCTATAATTAAAGCTTCTTTATAGTTGTATACCCCTTTTTTATACACACGATTTGTAATTAATAGCCCAAGTGAATAACTGCCTACAAAGGACGCGACTGCATCTATAGCTGATTGACCGGGCGTCTTAAATAGTGGCCTCATAATCGGTTGCATTAAAATGCCAATAAATTCTAACAAGCCATAGCCAACTAATAGCGATAATGCAATTGCACCGACAGGTATTAAGACACTGAGCGGCAACATGAGTTTTTCAAATAAAAATGGTCCATAGTCTTTTTGAAACAATAAGGCTGGACCCATTTTAAAGACATACATCACACCGATGACTGCACCTAAAACTTTAAACAATACAATGACAAAGTCAGTCACTGATTTTTTGTATTCTTTCCTCATAATAGGAAGCAATGCCCCGATTATAATCATTAACAATGCGATATACGGCATCCATTGATGCAGTCCCGATCGAATCGCAAGGTGAACATGGTCGACAATTATCGTTTTTTCACCATGCCATTGAATTGGAACAAAAAAGCAAACGACACCAATCAAGCTATAGACCCAAAAGCGCCACATCTGTTTGCCTTTTAGCACTTGTTTTTGTTCTCCCATTACAGTTCCCCCTTTAAAATCGTGATGTTATTCTCTTTGTTTCATTCAAATCATCTCCAATTGTGATATGCGAGTGCCAATGTTTTTTCAATTCTTACTATTCTCATTGTAATATGGTAAGCTATCAATAACTAATATAAATAAACTAATTATCTATAACCACAAACTATAAATAAGAGGGAACGATATGAAGATTGTACAATTGGAATATTTTATTGAAGTTGTAAACCAAAATAGTTTTACTAAAGCCGCACATATTTTACACATTAGCCAGCCTTCACTGACTGCGACAATTAAAAAAATGGAGAACGACTTAGGTTATCCATTGTTAAAAAGGACAACGAAATCGATCTCCATTACTGAAAAAGGGATTCAGTTTTATAATGAGGCCATTGAACTCGTCAAACACTATCATCAAACGATAGAGAAAATGTATGATTTAAAAATGAGCCAAACCCCTAAAATTAAAATGGCCATCATTGAATCAGCTGCACGTTGGGTTGCCAATGTGATACGCCAGCATCAAACGATACATCCCGAGCAACATTACCAAATCACAGAAATATTAGATCCACACGTACTGACACAAAAATTAATTAACTTTGATATCCATATCGGATTATCCAATGATGAGATACGACATGATGACATTATTTCTTTGCCACTTTACAAGGAAGACTATGTCGTGCTCGCGCCTAAAGACGCATTTACACCTCAAAAATCCATTTCAATTAAAAAATTACCATTAATTGTGCCCAATAAGAAATATCAAGTTCGTAAACATATTGATGATTATTTTACACGTCTTGAAGAGCGAGCTAATATTATTATGGAAGTCGACCGCTTTGAAGCAGCGACCAATTTTGTACATCAAGGCATGGGTTATGCGGTAATACCACGTATGTACTACCAGTCTTACTCTACACATGATTTACGCGCAATTCGAATTCGCCCAAGTATTGAACGAACAATATATTTAAATTACTTAAAAAAACGCCAATACAGTCCACATATATTAGATCTTGTGCAATCTTGTCGTCAATACTGGGATATGGGATAACACGAATATCATCGGTTACACATGCATCGTTTAGCTCACATCATTTTCTCATCATGCAACCTACATTGTCATTTTATGAAGCGGAACAATGAATAAAATGTGATAATAAATGTGCAACGAGTTTAGCTGTGCGTTGATCAACATCATACTTTGGATTGGTTTCCGCAATACTCACTGATGTCACTTTAGGCGATTCTAAAATACGTCTCGCTAAATCTAATACCGTATAAGGTGTCAATCCAAGCACTGCAGCAGCACTCACACCGGGTGCAAAGGCACTATCAACGACATCCATGCAAATCGTAAACAAAATCACATCATGTGCATTAATAAAGTGATCAATTTTATCCTTCACGGGTGGCCCGATTTGACCGACAAGCTCCTCAGCTAAAACGTACGCTGTATCCGTCTCTTCTGCGTAATCAAACAACGCTTGTGTATTTGCAGGGCGTTGGATACCTAAAACAAAATAATCTAAGTTTTCGTCCTCAGTTAACATTTGTCTAAAGCTTGTACCAGAAGTTGAGTGCGCCTCATAGCGGTTATCAAAATGTGCATCAATGTTAATGACACCTATAGATTGATCAGGATAGGCTGCACGGACACCTAAATACTGTGCATATGCGATGTCATGGCCGCCTCCCAATAAAAATGTTCTTTGATGCTGTTGGAGTAATTGGTGTACATAATGCCCGAACTTTTGTTGTGAAGCGAATAATGTATCAGCGGAATGGGTCCAATTGCCATAATCCACTATGTTTAATGACGTCGATGCAGGCAATCCTGCAAATGCACGTTTAATCGCATCAGGTCCATCTTTAGCACCGACACGACCTTGGTTCAGCCGGACACCTTCATCAATGGCATAACCGAATAAAGCAACGTCTGCTTGTTGTTGTGCAACCTCTTCAATATGAGCTAACTGGATGGTTTGAAATTGACGAAATGCGCGCTGATCCGTTTCACTATCTAAGCGACCTGTCCACAATTCTTGATTTGGCTTTTGATACATAAGAACCCCCTCTTTCGTACGAGACTTCAATAAGGTTGTCCCATCTCAGCAAAAATTGAAATAGCATGCTTGGTGACAAGCACATATTCGTGTTAAGTAGCGACTACGCTTGAATCGTTTGACCTGCTGTAATAGATGAGACACCCCTACGTCATAATTTTCTACAATTCTATGCTACTATTTTTACCCTTGAAAATACAAAGAAAACGTTAACAAATGGGAAGCGTCATAAATCAATGAAGATATTCCTTTTGATATTTGAGTCGGTAAAGACACGATTGAACGTATCATGTGAGGTTTATATTACACGATAAAATCTGTAACAATTTTCTTAACTTATATTACAATTCAATGATATTTGACTGTTAATAATTTATTTCTTTACAATATATGTTTATAATGAACGTTAGATTCTATGACTTGATCGTCGTCCTTTCTTGCGTTGTAATTCATTGCAGCATATGTTGATGGGACACCCTCATGCATACGAACCTCATTAGCTACGTTTAATATGGAGGATTTTTTATGAATCGAACGCGTATTTCAGGCTTCCAATGGGCAATGACCATCTTTGTGTTTTTTATTTTTGCATATGCAAGCCCCTTGATTTTACAAGACTTCCAGAAAGCATCTGGTTTCAAGCCGTTTGTATTTGCATTAAATAGCTTAGGTCCATTTATTGCCGCGGTATTATGTATCATTATATTTAAAAATAAAAAAGAACAACTTGGTGGATTAAAGTTAGGGATTAATTTAAAAGTTATTGAAAGAATTTTATTAGCACTGACTTTACCTTTAATTATTTTTATCATCGGTATGTATAGTTTTAATACATATGCGGATAGTTTTATCTTATTACAGTCTAAAGACTTGTCTGAGACGATCTGGACTATTTTAATCGGCCATCTTCTTATGGCATTCTTTATCGAGTTTGGTTTTCGTTCTTATCTATTAAATATTGTCGAAGCAAAATTGCCACACTTCTTTGCGAACATCGTTGTCAGTGTCCTTTATTTAGTATGGGATGTGAACACTGCATTTGGATCAACCTATACTTTATTCAGTGCACTCTACGTTTTCTCATTCTCAATGATAGCAGGCGAACTTGTTAGAGGGACAGGCGGGCGTTCAATTTATATCGCTACGCTATTCCATGCAGCCATGTCCTTTGCTAGAGTCTTTTTCTTTAGTGAAGAAATTGGAGATGTTTTCTCTATGAAAGTCCTTGCTTATTCTACAGCAAGTGTTGCAGCTGTCGTTGTCGTATTAGGTCTCATCATGCGTCTCTTTACACCACGTCATAAAGGCGAAGATGACGATACACCATTGATGTTCGATACATCTCAAGAGGAAGAAGATAATCCACTTGAAGAACATTATGAAACAGAAACAGCAGCGGAACCAAAGCCAACAACAAAAAGTTCTGATGCGCCAAATACAAGCGTGCAACCAGAACAACAAAATGACGCAAATGTTGACGAAGAATTAACGTCTAAAGAACAAATCAAAGATGAAGAAAAACAAACGAACGAAACAAATCAATCTATTCAAGAGCGTGAGGCGACATCATCGGATACAGCCGATGAAGAAAAAGTAAATATTGAAAATACGGATAATGAGGTTCAATCATCTGCAGAAACAACGACAGATGAAAACGACGTGACAAAAACGTCAAAACATGAGGACAAAACAGATTGATATTATAAATAAAAAGTAGCCGGTCAACGACCGCGCTACTTTTTTATTTGTTCGGAGTGATGAATCACTTTTAAGCCTTCATCTGTTCCAACGATGGCTTCTTCAACAGTGTCTAAGAAATAGCCTGTTTCTAATATGCCAACAAGGTGAATTAAGTATTCATGAAATACATACGGATCAATGCTTTGATTTAGCGTACAATCTAAAATATAGTTCCCATTATCTGTAATAAAGGGAATATCACCAATCATTCGTCGTATCACTTTAACGTCAAATGCTTGTTCAATGGTACGAATCAACTGACGCCAGTTGAAAGCATCCACTTCAACAGGGAGCTTAAACGTTTGTCCTAAATAATCAACTAACTTTGTTTGATCCGCAATAACGATAAATCGTTCCGCAAAAGTATCGATGACCTTTTCTCGAAACAGCGCCCCACCGCCGCCTTTAATTAAGTTCAAGTTCGGATCAATTTCATCTGCACCATCTATCGCGATATCGATATGCGTCACATCATTCACATCAACAATTGGAATATCTAATGACTTCGCTTGTAGTGCTGTACGTTCTGAAGTACATACGCCTTTAATTTGATACCCCTTTTCATGGATGAGTTGCGCAATTTTCGGAACGAGTAATTCGATTGTACTTCCTGTTCCAATGCCCACCGTCATGCCATCTTCAATACGACTTGTCGCTTCATCTAGTGTCATTTGTTTTAGTTGCTTAATGCCCATTGTCGCACTCCTTTTTTATGACTTATGTATCTGTCTTTATTGTACAATATTCATCTGAAAAAGCCATGACGAATCAACCGAATTACGTTAAAATAAACCTTAAATATGAGGAGGAAGCAAAATGAAATATCAAATCCATGCCATCTCAACGGGAAAAATAGAATCTTTACAATATCGAAACGATCGACCTATGAAAAGTGCACTTAACAAAAAGCCTATTCAAGATAAGGTATGGCTATCTCAAACAGGTTTAATCACAGACGAACAAGAATATAAAGACCATGGCGGACCTGATAAAGCACTCTGTTTATACAGTTATTCTCATTATGATATGTGGAAAGAGGTTATTCAGCCCTTACCTGATTATGCTTTATTTGGCGAAAATCTTACTGTACATCATGTAGATGAGACGACATTATTTTTTGGTGATCAATACCAACTTGGAGAAGCACGTATCGAAGTCTCTGAAATACGTGAACCTTGTTGGAAAATCCAAAGTAAATATGGTTATCCTCACCTTGTTAAAGATATGACGTCTTCTGGAAAAACAGACTGTTACTTCCGCGTCTTACAAGAAGGCTATGTTTCTCCAAATGATGACTTGCAACTTATAAAAAGTGCGCCTGAAGCAACAAGACTTTCTGTTCAAGAACTCAATGATATTTATTATAACGATAGAAGAAATAAAGACCGCCTCGCATATGCGATTCAAAATCCATTTCTTACACAAAAGCGCAGACAAAAACTTGAAAAAATGCTTGCACGCCTCTAGCTTTATGGATGCAAAAAAAGCAGGCTGACATTTGTCACCCTACTATGTATCGACTTTAATTGGCATTGAAACAGGAAACTAGGTATTGAAGTCTTTGGCTTCAAAGATAAAGACCTGTTCAACAGGCTCATTGAAAATACGCGCAATCTTTACCGCTGTCAAAATAGAGGGCATAAAATCATTGCGCTCTATTAATGACACGGTTTGACGAGAGATACCCGCCTTTTCGGCTAATTGTGTCTGATTATAGCCGTCTCTTGCACGTAATTCTTTCAAACGATTGCGCATCGCATCATCTCCTCAAATAAAAGTAAAAGTTGGGATGAAACTATAAATTTGATATAAGATGCATTTTACACCTTTAACAAGGCAGAAATAAAGATAAAAGCAAACTGCTACCAATGCCTTTTTATTTTCCACATACAAATGGTCTTTTGTACGATTCTTAAACAGAAATAGGAGGCGGAAAACTTCATATCCTCTCTTCCAACATCCTTAAACCTACCCCACACTTACCTGAATTCACAATGCATTTAACAATTGGATAATCTTTGGATTTGAAATGCCGTTTTAGAATAAAAAGGTGTATTGGCTTTCAAAATCGAATAGGCCTTAGGACCTAATAACTGTATATCATTCGGTAAGCTTTGCGTTTCGACTGTAATACCTGAATGAGGCTTAAAAATATTCATATGGCTTTTCCAATTTTCAGAGTCATTTAGCGTATAAAGCACAACTTGAGGCGCATCTGTTGAGACATGCAAAGCAAGGTCATCATTTGAAATCGATAGTTGACCCTCCGCCACTTCAAAAGGATGATCTAAACCTCTCTTCGCATTCACTTGTTGCTGGATGCTCTCCTTTGTAGTATTAAAAAGTTGTGCTAACTGAATCTGATTCGAACCCATTTCTTCGACGAGATCAATCGGAGTTAGCCTAGGCATGCCTGTTTCATCTAAAGGATACATTGCTAATCGATCACTTGCAATCACATGGTTATCCACCACATTGCTATCTCGATTTAAATTAAAATACACATGATTCATTGGATTAAATAGTGTATCTGCATCTGATTGTGCTTCATACTCAATTGTCCATGTTTCCGATGTATCATACGTAAAAGTCACTTTTACATCTATATTTCCCGGGTAATGATCTTCTTCTTGTCGCATTTGTGTGGTAAAGACAACTTGCACCTTTTCTGAAAGATCCTCTTTAATGATTTGATAATCAAACAGCCGATCTGACAGACCATGATGTCCACCATGTAAATGATGTGGCGAATCATTTTGTTCAAGAGTATAGGTTTTGCCTTCCAATTCAAATTGACCGTTTGCTATGCGACCGCCGACTCTTCCAACTGTTGCACCAAAATAAAAAGGATGATGAGGATAAAATTCATCAGCTTCAACTTCGTTCCCTAAAACAATATTATTGTCACCAATTCTCCAGCTAACAATACGTGCACCGTAATTCATGAATACAATTTTACTTTTGTTATTTTCTATTTTGATGAGTTCAATACCATTAGATTGTTGTTCAATATTAATAAACATTTTTACACTGTACTCCTTTACACTGCTCCCAAAGTTTATCCCCTAGTTGGTAATACCATTATGAGCACCCCTATGATACAGATGGCACCACCAATCAAATCAAACTTGTCCGGCGGTTCTTTATCAATCCAATATGACCATAAAAGGCTCATAACGATAAAGACACCCCCATACGCTGCATATACACGTCCAAAAGTTGGAAAGGTTTGAAATGTCGCAATCACACCATATAAAATGAGTACGACACCACCGATGAATCCAAACATGAATGGTCGCTCTGCGCGTAGCCATAGCCATATGAGATAACCGCCACCGATTTCACATAATCCTGCTATGATAAAAATCACTGTGGAATACACAAAACTCACATCTTCACCTCATATATTTTACTCTATTCTAACAGTATACTACAAAATATAAATGATAAGACAATCACGCTTACATAAAGTAAAAATGACTTGCGGCCATCACCGATAAAAAGGTAACTGAATTCCTAAAACAGTAGTGTCTGTTTACGAAACCCGTTACCTTAATTTTATTCATCATTTTGACGTCTTTTTAAGATTGGTTTTGGCGTTGAAAAGCGCGTTTTAAAACATTGACCCATCCTTTTTCAAACGATAAAACCGAATTTTTATATGTTTTTGCAGCAATAATAAATAACACAATAATCAGCACAATGTGAATGATTACTGCAATAATACCTTCTATCGTTGAGACATTGGATAAGGATAAGCGAGAGAATGTCACAAACGGTGAGAAGAACGGTACATAACTCGTAATTTTGATAAATAAATTGTCTGGATTAAGCGCACCAAAATAACCTGAGTAAAATGCACCCATTATTAATAAAGTCATTGGCATTAATGATTGTGCCATATCTTCTATTCTAGACGTTAAGTTACCTAAAATAGCAGCTAAGATAACATAACTAAAGATGCCAAGAATCAAGAAAATCAATCCGAAAATAATTAAGCGAACGATATGAGGTGTAAATTCTACAGATATCGAGTCAAATGTATGTTTTAAATCAAATATAAAATAACAAGCGACGACAGTGATAAAGAGTGCTAAAACTTGAGTGAATGCCACAGCTAATACAGCTAAAATCTTGGCTAAGATATGATGCACAGGACTGACACTCGTAATAATCATTTCGGAAACACGCGATGTTTTTTCTGTCGCTACTTCCATCGCTATTTGTTGTGCATAGTTAATTGTAATAAAAAACATTAGAAATGTTCCTGCCATTACAATTGCTTTACTAAAACCTTCTTCTTCAGAACTTAAATTTTGATCTGCTTGACCTTCTTTTTGAACAATTTGGCTTTTAACATTACTATGTGCTTGTAACTTTTGTAAATCTTGTCCTTGAAGTCCAAGATCTTGTGCAACCTTTTGCACTTGTAGTTGAGTCAAAACAGATTGTAATGTCGATTTATCTTTATCTGAAGGTGTATCGTGGCTTAAAATAGTTCCATTGAGTTCATGTGTCTTCGTTTCATTAATAATGAAAGCTTGATCAATATCTTCCTTTTTTAATTTCTGCTTTGCTTGTTTTTCTGATACATGTTCAAACTTCGTGTCTTCATTAACAATCGAATATTGCTTTTTGACTTGTTGATACAAATTTTTATCCTGCGTTACGATTGCAATACGGTCTTCTCCACCGTCAAACAGTTTAATGATTTTATCCACATTCGCTAAACCGATGATGAGTAAAATCATGATGACCGTCGTCGTGATAAAAGATCTAGATCTCAACTTCTTTTGGTATGTGATTTGGAAAGTCGCTAAAAATTTATGCATTTTTGTCACCTACCTTCTCTATAAAGATTTCATTAATCGTTGGTTCCATTAGTTGAAAACGTTTCGCATAACCTTTTTGTTGAACGATTTGAAATATTGCTTCTGCCACAGTTTCACTTTCAATTGTAAAATGTTTTTCTGAGCGATGGGTTTCATAATGTAAAACACCCGGAAGTTGCGCCGCTTCTGATAAGTCATAAGGCGCATCGACGACAAGACGTTGATAGCCTGCTTGATGTTTCACTTGTTGAATGTCCCCTTGTACAACCATCTGTCCACGATTTAATATGCATATATCATCGCAGAGCTCTTCGACATGTTCCATACGATGTGAGCTAAAGATAATCGTCGTCCCTTTGGCGTTAAGACCTTTTACAGCATCTTTTAACAACTCTACATTAACTGGGTCTAACCCACTAAATGGCTCATCCAAAATCAATAGTGACGGTTCATGAATCATACTTGCAAGCAATTGTACTTTCTGTTGGTTTCCTTTAGATAGCGCTTCTATTTTTTTATGACGGTTTTCTGTAATTTGAAAGCGCGCTAACCAGTAATCTAAAGCTTTTTTAATATCCGCATTTTTCATCCCTTTTAAAGTCGCTAAATATTTGAGTTCTTCTGTTACAGTCAATTTAGGATGTAATCCTCTTTCTTCTGGTAAATAGCCAATTATGTCATACATCGTCTTATCTATCTTTTTACCTTCGTATGTAATTTTGCCTTCAGTCGGTTCAGATAATCCCAAAATCATACGAAATGTCGTCGTCTTACCCGCACCATTTCGGCCTAAAAAGCCCAACATTTTACCTTTTTGAAGTTCAAACGAAATATCATCTACTGCCACAATATGTTTCATTAACGGCATTGTAGTACCCTTAAAGCATAACGTAAATTGAAGCAGTTAACCTCACTTAATGTCACTTTGTAGAAAAAAGTGTAGCCAAGATGAAGTACTGCCTTAAAAGATGTCAGCACAGCACCTCAATCTCAACTACACGGGAGCCTCTTTTCTATTTATTTAATAACCTACTAAATATGCTACAGACATTGCCACTGCACATATCACTACCCATGCAAGTATCAGTTTCCATACAAATTTAATCCACTGTGTATAGCTTATATTAGCGACTGCTAAGGCACCCATTAGAACAGCAGATGTTGGAAAGAGACTATTACTAATTGCATCACCATATTGAAAAGCTAAAACTGTAATTTGTCGATTCACCTCGAGTAAATCTGAAATTGGCACTAACAACGGCATTGTAGTTAAAGCTTGACCTGATCCAGATGGAATGAAAAAGTTGAGGAAAAATTGAAAAATGAACATCCCTATAATCGTCACAACTGATGGTAATCCTTCTAACATTGATGTCATGAAATAGACAATCGTATCGATAATCTTTCCGTTTTCTAAAATAACGATAATCCCTTTCGCAAAACCAACAATCATTGCACCAAATAAGACATTTTTCATGCCCTCTAATAAAGCGTCGAATGTACCGTTGAAGCCCAATCCAGCTACAAAGCCAGCAAGGAGTCCCGCTAACAAAAAGTTTGCACTCATTTCATTAAATGTCCAACCGAATTTAAAAATCCCAAAAATATTCAATCCAATAGCGCCAACAATGAATAATAGGCTGACGAATTGTCTACGCGAAAATGATGGAACCGCTTCTTGTTGATGACGATCCACTTCTTCCTGTTCTAATTTGTATACGATACTCTGTTCAGGCGAACGTTTCACACGTCGCGCATAGCGCATGACCACCACCATTGCGGCCAGCAGAATAAAAATATAAATGATAGAACGCAATCCCCATCCTGAGAATAGTGGGAGTTCGGCGACGCTTTGTGCAACGCCGACTGTAAATGGATTGAGCATCCCTCCAATAAAGCCACTCGCTGCACCTAAAATAACGATTGCCGCCCCCGTCAATGCATCGTAACCTAAAGTTCGTGCAATTATAATCCCGATAGGCACAAAAATAATCGTTTCTTCCGCGAGTCCAATTGAAAAACCTAAAATTGAAAACATTAACATAGTGAGCGGGATCATTAACACTTTAAACTGCCCTAATTGCGTCATCAATCGCCGAATCCCTGCTTCTATTGCACCGCTCTTATGTACAACGCCAAAAGCGCCGCCTACTAAAAAAATATAAAAAACAATTTCTCCACCACTTATTAATCCTTCTGGTACAGCACGAAAGATATCCAATAAACTTGCAGGGTGTGAAGGTAATACATGATAAGAATCAGGCACAACAACCGTCTGACTATTGACCTTTTTTCGTTCAAATGTACCCGCCGGTATCAGATAAGTCAATAGTGCAGCCACCACAATCACCATCATCAATAAAGCATACGTATGTGGCATTTTAAGTTTTTTCAGCTTGTTTTTCATGATTAAAACATCCCTCTTGTTTAAATTTTCGAAATAAACTGACTTTTATTTATATACACTTAATCCATCTGTTCTAATCATGCGCTCTGAATTAAACAAAAATGCTCAAAAATGAAATGCTTGCTTACTTCATCTCATCTTTGAGCACACTTGATTTAATATTTATAAGAATCTTGTTCTATTTGTTTTTGTTGTGATGTTTCGTATGATGTGAATGATTCCTCGTTTGAAGCATCATCTTTTAGTTCATCGTTAGGGAAGCCCTTATCGTGACCGGCCTCAATATATTTAGGCGAAGGTCCATATTTATTGACTTGTTCCTTACTATCAAGCAAGGCAATAATTAAACACACAATATTTAAAATGATTGTGAGGCTAAGTAAAGTATAACCTAACCAATCTGGAATAAAATCAAAATTCAAGTTTCCAGTCACTTTTGTATCGACCCCATTGATGTTTCCTTCAGAAATATCTTCATCAGGGCTTAGGTCACTGATAATATTATAAATGATACTAACGATAAAACTAATCATTGGAATCCACATTGAAAAGCCCACATCATGAAATCTTCTGACCTGTAACGCTAAATTAGGAATAATGGTTGCTAACGCATAGAGGAATATAAGAATGACTAGAATTACACCTAAAATGGGTCCTGCTCCTGGGATAAAGAAACATAAGAATGCAATGAAAAATGTGACAACATAAATCAAAAAATTCCAAAGCGCTACCCACCAGTATTCACTTCGACGACTTCGCCCTTTGAAGTTAAAGTAATTTAACCAAAAATATTTGTAGGCCTCTACAAAGCCAACTTTCGGCGTGACGTACATGATTGATCCTCCTTGTATTTTCTCTTTTCTTCAGTGTACCATACTCTTTAATTAATGTAACAGGTCCCTTTTTCACGATGCATCTCTTTAATATATTTCCCTTCGATGTGGCTATGAGTTGGTTTTGACACGCAAGTTCGCTACAATATGAATCATCATCATATATGGAGGCACGTATTATGGATTTTATTCATCGTCCAACGATTCAAACTGCTCAAGACTTATTAGGCGTTCAATTGATTTATGAATCTGAACACCATACGCTTACAGGATATATTGTTGAAACTGAAGCTTATCTCGGCCATCAAGATCAAGCTGCACATGGTTTTCAAGGGAAGCGCACACCGAAAGTCGAATCTCTCTATCAAGAAGGTGGCACGATTTATGCGCATACGATGCACCGACAATTATTAATTAATTTTGTGACCCAAACAGCTGGTGTTCCTGAAGGCGTCCTTATCCGTGCCATTCAACCAGAGCAAGGCATCGATATTATGGAATACAATCGTGGCAAAAAAGGCTATGAATTAACGAACGGGCCGGGAAAATTAACACAAGCATTACAAATTCCGCGTGCAATAGATGGCTCCAAATTGAATATAGGCCGATTAAAAATTGATACAAAACATCGCAAATATCCAAGAGCAATTGTAGCAGGCCCTCGAATTGGCATCCCAAATAAAGGACAGTGGACGGATGAACCGCTACGTTTTACGGTTAAAGGAAACCCCTATGTGTCCCATATGCGTGCGAAAGATCGGTTACCCGCACATGAAACGTGGAAATCTTCGTAATAAAAAAGCAATGAATCTCGAACTGAAAACGCTGTTCGAAATCCATGGCTTTTTCTTTATGCTGTTTCTTTCCTACGAAACATACCGATATGAATCGAAATAATGGTACAAATAACTAAAATAATTGGATAAAACGAATATTTCAATACTTCTAAATATGTGACATGACCAAATTGTTCGGCCATTAACATACCACTATCGTGCGGTAGTACCATCAATGCACTCGCTGCAAAGATATCTAATAAGCTTGCCATTCGTTTGGGCGCAATTTTATACATTTGTCCAATTTCTTTAGCAATCGGTGCTGATATAATAATTGCGACCACATTATGCACTAATGCAGCGGATAAAAAGCCTGATAGAAAGCTCATCGCATATTCAGCGCTTTTCGGTCCATTCGCACGTTTTTTCATCGTTTCAATAATCCAATCGATACCCCCGTAATATCGAATCAACGCAACAAGTCCGGAAATTAAAAACGCGATAAGGAAAATCATAAAGGTACCTTCCATACCTTCACCTATTTTAGTAGTACATTCAAAAACGCCAATATTTCCTCTTGCTACACCAATCACGCCTGTGAGTAAAATCCCCGAAATAAGGACGAGCATGACGTTCATTCCTGCAATAGCAGCAACCAACACAAATAAATAAGGAAGTAAATCAATAAAGTTATAACTTAAATCTTTATCAATATGTCCCGTACCACCCACAATGGCATAAATAATAAATGTAATCACCGCAGCTGGAAGTGCGATTAAAAAATTCGCTTTAAACTTGTCTTTCATTTTAGCACCGACACCTGTTGTTGCAGCGATTGTTGTATCTGAAATAATAGACAAGTTATCCCCGAAATAAGCCCCTGCAATGACAGCAGCTGCAGCGGCTGCAACATTTAAGTCAGCAGACTGTGCTACAGCAACACCAATCGGGATAAACGCCGCTTGCGTTCCCGTTGATGTCCCTAATGATGTGGCTACAAAAGCACTCATCACAAAGATACCAGGTATGAGTAAACTTGGTGGTATGACTGAAAGCCCCATATTTACCATTGCTTCTTGTCCGCCCATCGCAGAAGCAGCGCTCGCGAATCCTCCTGCTAACAATAAAATTAATCCAAGTTCAGCAATACCTGAAGAACCCGCGTTTTCAGTAAAGATCTTAATCTTTTTCGCAACTGGTGTTTTCCGATCATAACAAACCCAAGCAATAACTATGGCTATAAATATCGCAACATGCCGTGGCAATCGACTGAATGGGTCTTTAGCACCTATCGCAGTAAAATATAAACCTACCCCAATATATAAGACGAGAAAAATGATAAGGGGTAATAATGCGAGTGCACCATACTGTTTTTGACTTCTTAATTCTTGTGACATCTCTTTCTCCTTATACCTTAGTTTCACGATAAGGATTATACACCATTATTTAACTTTGACAAGTCACTTGCTTCATTACTTCTACATATTCGTTTTAAGATTATTTACTCACTATCATACAATCCAAACAAATGATGGTTTTCGTATAAAGTCGTTTTCTTAATCATCAGTTGAAAAAGTAACATAACCCGTCTTATTTTTAATAACGACCCGATGCTGTCCTTCACCAACTTGCTTATGCTTTAAGTTTTCAATATCTTCTAAATCGACATTCCCATAGCGATTTTGTATATCGAATCTCGTATTACGGGGCTGTGTTTTATAAGTGACTTCGACGCCTCCTTTTTCATTTTCAATTGTTATCGGAATATCTATTGGTACATCACTTAAATCTGTATGACCTAAACGGTTATGAATGAGTATCTCTTTATAATCTGTTGATTCGCTTTCTATAAAACCAGAACCTATTTGCGCATTCAGCGTATCGATCTGACTATGATTGATTACGATTGAGCCAGAATCTGTATCTACACTCAACTTATTGATATTTAATTGTTCGATATTCATGGCACTTTTTGCTGACTTTAATGAAAGTTCATCTAATTTCGATTTTGGAATCGTGATTAACACTTTATGACGTTCTACATCTTTAAAAGGATTGACATTAATACGAGGTTCTACTGCATCATTTCCTTTAATGTTAATATTTAATTGTTGTTGATGTTGCTTAGCTTGAATCGCATTTTTCTTGTCAGTAAACGCACCTTCAATTTTGAGTTGATTCCCAGTAGTAAATTCCACATCTTTTCCTTTAGCTTCAATATGTAGCGATTTTATTTGAGACGTATCAAACTTCTTCTCTATTTTGTCATAGTGCACTTTAGACTGTTGATTAAAAAAGGTGTAATAGATGGTACCTACAATACCAACGATAAAGAGGAGCAAGCCGACTAAAAATAAAATCTTGAGTGTCTTTTTCATGATTGATCACCTCTCTTGATCAATTGAATATTCCATTTTAAATATTTAATGACAATCAAGTAACTCCATTTCACAATAATAATGATTAAAACGACGAGCATGATACCTAAGCCAAGCCACCCTATCGCTGCAAACCAATCTGAAATTAAAACAAGGGCTGTTGTAAACTTTTGTTGATAGAACACTAAAAAAGGGGCTGCCAAGCCAATGAGTCCTACGAATGCAAGGCTGATAAGCAAACTAATGTATATCAATAATGGACCTGTAATTAAAATAAAATTAATAACGCTCAACCCTAATACAGTTATAATTGCTTGTCCCGTATTAGAAAAACCCTTGTGCTTTTCTGCTTCACCTACTGCACTTTCAGCATTAATTGCTTTCGCCATATCTTTAGGATGACCTAGCATCTTGACGATTTGTTGTTCAGTTTTGCCATCATTCAAACCTTCAATAAAATGATTTTCGTATTCTGAGACAATATCCTGTTTCTCTGTTTCAGACATATTTTTCAAATGCTCATAAAGTAAGGCTAAATATTCATTCTTTGTCATGCTTGCTCACTCTCTTCTATAAATAGTTGTACGATATCTACAAACGCACGCCATTCCGATTTTAATTGATTCAAGCGCACCAAACCTAACTCTGTTAATTCATAATATTTTCTTGCTGGTCCTTCTGTTGAAGGTTGATAATATGTCGAAAGATAACCCTCTTTCACTAAACGCCTTAATAAGGGATAAACGGTACCTTCTGCAATCATCATTCGCTTAGAAATGTTTTGCACAAGGGAGTAACCATATTGTGCCTCTCCTTTAATAATCAAAAGGACAATCATTTCTAATGCACCTTTTTTAAATTGTATATTCATCACAAAACCTCCAACTATACATCAATCAGTACTGTTTAAAGTATAATACTAAACTTAACTTACCTAAGCTATTAAACATTACAAGGTACTGATTAAAAATTAAAACACAATCTTTCAATAATGAATGGTTGTGTTTTATTTTTTGATGCTTATATTCGTTTTTTAATGTGTTAGGACAACTGGTTCATGTTTTCCATTGATCTCAATACGATGTGCAATGGTTTCATGTTCGGTTTCTATATACAAAATAAAAGGAGGATGTCCATCTTGACTAAGCGGAATATGAATTGATGTCACCTTATCTATATCAATGTCACTTTCCAATATCATACGCGCTTCGGCATCAACAAGCACAAAGGAAGGAAGCGGTGCACCATCAATATCTAAAATCTGTAATTGTAGCATCAAACCATGCTGATTGATATCTTTAATGACGATTTCATAATTCTCAATACGATCATTCGCCCGTTCTAAAATATAAAGATTTTGGCATAAATCCATTTCGAAATCTAGCTCAGCTGAATCGCTTACAACATCCATTGACTGAAAACCAGTGATTAACTCTATCTTATTATTTTGCCCATTAATCATCGCCGTCACATCGAATTCAATTACGGCTTGCGTTGTATCGACAACCCCCAAACTCATGTCATTCACTTTAATGAGAAAAAGTTGATTGATGCCTTCTATATTTAGATGATAATCTTTACTGTCATCAAAGTCTTTGATATCAAAATATTGTTGGTAACTTAACCAGTTCGTACATCCAAGTTGTTCTAAATCTAATCCGACATCCCCTGAATCATGCTGTTCCGACTTCTCCCATGTGTAAGCGACTTCTTCGTCAGTCTCAAAGCGTTTCACTGTTGACTCCCATTCACCAGCTAAAACGGTTATTGTATGATTTATATAATCCATAGAATACGAATTAAAAACATGTCGATTAATATAAGGTATATAACGTATTCTACGTGCAAGGGGTTGAGGTTGCGCCTGTCGCATTGGCTTATTCCTTAATTTTTTCATTTTCCATACACCTCTAAATAGAATATTATTTTTTATTATACAATTAATTTAACACTATAAAAGATATGAGAATATATACCAATCATCACAAATTATGGTAAAATGTTTCCATATCTTTAAGCAGAAGGTGTTGGCATGCAAATATTATGGAAAATGTTTAAAAAAGACCAATTCGAGGCACACGTTGATGAGTGTGGCATCGAAGTTGGAACGCCTCAAGGGGGTTACCAATATACTGTGTCAAAACCGGCTGTATTACATATCGTCATGGCAGGGACTGGCAGACTCATTTATCAAAATCAAACTTATATTTTAAAACCGGGTGATTTATTTCTGCTTCAACAAGGTATGGAAGTTCATTATGAATCAGAACTAAATGAGCCGTGGACTTATTATTGGGTCGGCTTTAGTGGCAAAATTGCACTAGACTATTTGAATCGAACCACTTTAAAAGAGCGTATTGTAGTCCAAAATGAAAACACGGGTGCGATTGAACATATCATTTATCGCATGTGTCATCGCTCGGTTCACTATTCGACTGAAGCATCAGATGATATCCAGCATATGCGTGACTTGTATGAACTGCTCTATCAGTTACATTTGCATTTCCCAAAACCGTTTGCTGTTGTTCAGACTGAGATTTATTCAAATGTGCGTGAAGCGATCCGCTATATCAATGACAATTATATGAAGGCCATTACGATTGCCGATGTCGCAAAGCACGTCAATGTGAGCCGAAGCTACTTGTATAAAATGTTCAAAAAACATATCGATCAATCCCCACAAAATTACTTAATCCATGTTCGGATGTATCAAGCTTCAAAACTTTTTAAAGGAACCAACTTGCAAATCCAAGAAATCGCATATCGTGTTGGTTATAAAGACCCTCTCCTTTTTTCTAAAACTTTCAAAAAACAGTTTGGCATGAGTGCAACAGCATATAGAAAATCACAACAACCTTCTGATTAATTTGAACTATTTAATAATAGTATATTGTGAGAGATTACATCCAATTTTATATTTATATAGATTTTTGCCCTTAAAAAAAGTATAATTATTTAGTATGGGGTTGAAAGCCCTTTCTATTTCATTAACTTAAAGGGGGAACGTAACAGTGATAGAGCTGAACAGTATTACAACGTTGTTTGTTGCGTGTCTATTGCTTATTATTGGTCAAGCAATCGTCAATAAAGTTGCACTTTTTAATCGATTAAGCATCCCTTCACCCGTAATCGGTGGACTGATTTTTGCGATTATATCTGCGATTCTTTCTTCAACAGGTGTGCTTCATATTAAATTAGACGGTGACTTTTTCAGAGACTTTTTTATGCTTGCCTTTTTTACAACAATTGGTTTAGGCGCTTCATTCAAGTTATTAAAACTGGGTGGAAAAGTATTAATCGTCTATTGGATTTTATGTGGTGTGCTTGCGACATTCCAAAATATCATTGGGGTTTCAATGGCAAAAGTTTTACATATTGATCCTTTACTCGGGTTAACTGCCGGTGCCATGTCAATGGAAGGTGGACATGGGAATGCCACTGCATATGGTCAAACAATTCAAAGTTATGGTATTGACTCAGCTGTAACGGCAGCATTAGCGGCGGCAACACTGGGTCTTGTTGCTGGTGGCTTAATGGGTGGCCCCGTTGTGCGTTACCTTATAAAAAAACACGATTTAGCACCTGCACATACAGAAGAAACACAAAAAGATTATTCAGAAATCGACATTAATCGTCGCTTACATAAAAACTTTTCTATTAACGAAGTCTTTTTCATTCAAATGACGGTCATCCTATTTTGTATGGGATTAGGGACATTTTTAGGCAAAGCATTTAGTGAATGGTCAGGCTTGAATATTCCATTATATGTTGCGTCTATGTTTATCGCTGTCATCATCCGTAACATTTCAGAGTATACGAACTTAAATTTAATTGATTTAAAACTGACAAATCAAATTGGCGATATTTCATTGAGTGTGTTTTTATCCATCGCGTTAATGAGCATCAAACTCACGGATGTGTATCATCTTGCACTACCGCTTATTGTTATTGTCATTTGTCAGGTTATTTTCGTAGCGCTCTTTTCTATCTTTGTTGTCTTCCGTTGTCTCGGTAAAGACTATGATGCTGCCGTCATGATTGGTGGTTTTATCGGACACGGCTTAGGTGCAACACCTAATGCGATGGCCAATTTAGATGCGATTACGAAAAATTTTGGGAATTCTCCACGTGCCTATCTTGTTGTACCTATCGTGGGTGCATTCCTCGTAGATTTACTCGGTGTACCAATTATCACAACTTTTATTAATATTTTTAAACCTTAATGGATATTATGTAAGAGATTGATTTATGATATTGAAGTAAAAATACCTAAGCTATTTTCACTTCTTAAGCTAACATTTTAAAACGGATGCTAAACATACTAAGATTAGCTGTGAAGAAATTTATGACGATAGATTTCTTTACAGCTATTTTTTATAGTTGTAGAGAGAAGTAGATCGAGTAGACTCTTGGATCTTTGAATCCGCAATTTAAACTGATCAGCTTTACTCTCCTTTTGAAATTCGTTTGAAGTATGTTGGGTTCTTGAAACCGTGTATAGGAAAATGAGATGAAAAAGGCTAAGTAAAGTTCAAAGCTTCTCAATTCTTTAAAGGAGGCTATATTTATCAATTACTTAGGTGTTGATATTAGTAAAAGAAGTAGTGTCGTAGCTCATTATCATAACGATCAATTTCAAAGAGAATTTACCATTCAAAATAATAAAAATGGTTATAATTATTTATTAAAGTATTTGAATGATTTAGACCACCTACAAATCATTTTTGAATCTACTGGTATTTATTCAAGAGGTATGACTCGATTTTGTCGCGTAAATCAAATTAATTATATTGAGATGAACCCGTTAGAAGCTAAATTCAGAACAAGTTCTTTAAGATCATGGAAAACCGATCAAGCTGATGCACATAAACTTGCGCTTTTGGCATTCAATATGAAGGACGCTAAAATTCAACGTCATACTGAAGAAATATATTTTGAGCTTAGAGAACGTGCAAGATTTCATTTAGAAATGGAAAATGATCAAAATAAACTAAAGGTAGAATTAGTTGAAGTGCTTCATCAAACATTTCCAGGCTTAGAAAAGTTATTTAAAAATAGGTACTCTAAGATTGCTTTAAATATAGCTAAAGTATTTCCTCATCCCAATTGTGTTTTCGCATTAACACATGACGAATTAACTCATACCATACTTAATTCAACAGCTAAAGGCATGTCCATTAAAAAAGCTCAAAAGTATACGAATGATTTGATTTCAATAGCACAAAATAGCTTCCCTACAGTTAAACAATCTTCATTTCTCGTAGAGAAATTAAGACATCTATGTGATAAATTACTTAAATCTATGCATGAAAAAGATTTGTTTGATAAAGAGATGATTAAATTAGCTAAGACAACTGATGCGTTTGAAAATATAGTTTCTATTCCTGGGTTAGGAGAATTAACCACTGCTTTACTGATTGGAGAGCTTGGAGATATAACACATTTTGAAACAAACAAACAATTCAATGCGTATGTCGGAATTGATATAAAACGTTATCAATCAGGTAATTCTATGAGCAGAGATACAATTAATAAAAGAGGTAATAAGAAAGCTAGACGTTTATTGTTTCTAATCATCATGAATATCATTAGAGGACGAAATCGTTATAAAAATCATGTTGCAGACTATTACTACAAATTAAGAAAGCAGCCAAATGAGAAACCTCATAAGACTGCAGTCATAGCTAGTGTGAATCGTTTGTTAAAAACCATTCATTATCTTATTACTAACAATCAATTATATGATTATCAAAAAGCACCACACTAATGTAACCATATAATCATATACATCATAACACCTTATTCAAAAAAATTAAATTGAACGGGCTAATTTAGTAATGCTTATTTTAAACATAAAGACTTGACTAATCGTAGGAAAAAGAGTCTGGGACATAAATACCAAAATAAATAGCTCGAAGATGATTTTGATAAAAATCGTCTTCGAGCTTCCTTTTTATTATCATGCTTCGTATTATATAGGCTCGCTTTCCGAGGGGACAGCCTCAGCCTGTAGTCTTCGGCTCGTCCTGTTCCCTCAGGAGTCTCGCTATAAATACTTCGCTTATATATGTAATCATTCACCATTATATTTTAAAAAATAAGGCACTTCGTATAATTTAATTCATCACAACAAAAACTAAATTAACGAGGTGCCTTATGCAAAAAGATTATAATATGTCTCAATTAACTCTACTAATAGAAACATCTATTTTAATTCCTGATAATGATTTATCCCAACATGTCAATGATATCGTTGAATCAATACCAGATATTAAATTCGAGGGATTCAAACACCATCGTGGTGCGACTGCTTACCATCCTAAAATGATGTTAAAAATCATTCTGTATGCCTACACACAATCTGTTTTCTCTGGACGTAAGATCGAAAGATTACTTCATGATAGTCTTCGCATGATGTGGCTTTCTCAACGTCAAACACCTTCCTATAAAACCATCAACCGTTCAGCTTGTCCACTTCGAAATCAGTGTATGAAATCTAATTCAAAAGCAAATAAAAAAATCATGAGAAATTATAATTGGGAGTACTTTAAAGCTCAAATTAATCAAAAGCTTTCTAAACCAGAAACACAAAAATCTACAATCAAAGAAAAATTGATGTAGAACCCGTTTTTAGATTTATGAAAGCTATTTTGGGATTCAATCGAATGTCCGTGCGGGGGATAAATAAGGTCAAACGAGAGTTTGGCTTTGTCCTCATGGCATTAAATCTAAGGAAATTAGTCGCATCTAGTGCAGCTAAACTGATGGTAAAAGGAAAAAAATCCGAGATTTTTCGTTTTTTACGAAAACCTCGGATTTCATCGATTACTGAGACAATTTTGTCCCAGACTCTTCCTACGATTAGTCAAGTCTTTATGTTTAAAATAAGCATTACTAAATTAGCCCGTTCAATTTAATTTTTTTGAATAAGGTGTTATGATGTATATGATTATATGGTTACATTAGTGTGGTGCTTTTTGATAATCATATAATTGATTGTTAGTAATAAGATAATGAATGGTTTTTAACAAACGATTCACACTAGCTATGACTGCAGTCTTATGAGGTTTCTCATTTGGCTGCTTTCTTAATTTGTAGTAATAGTCTGCAACATGATTTTTATAACGATTTCGTCCTCTAATGATATTCATGATGATTAGAAACAATAAACGTCTAGCTTTCTTATTACCTCTTTTATTAATTGTATCTCTGCTCATAGAATTACCTGATTGATAACGTTTTATATCAATTCCGACATACGCATTGAGTTGTTTGTTTGTTTCAAAATGTGTTATATCTCCAAGCTCTCCAATCAGTAAAGCAGTGGTTAATTCTCCTAACCCAGGAATAGAAACTATATTTTCAAACGCATCAGTTGTCTTAGCTAATTTAATCATCTCTTTATCAAACAAATCTTTTTCATGCATAGATTTAAGTAATTTATCACATAGATGTCTTAATTTCTCTACGAGAAATGAAGATTGTTTAACTGTAGGGAAGCTATTTTGTGCTATTGAAATCAAATCATTCGTATACTTTTGAGCTTTTTTAATGGACATGCCTTTAGCTGTTGAATTAAGTATGGTATGAGTTAATTCGTCATGTGTTAATGCGAAAACACAATTGGGATGAGGAAATACTTTAGCTATATTTAAAGCAATCTTAGAGTACCTATTTTTAAATAACTTTTCTAAGCCTGGAAATGTTTGATGAAGCACTTCAACTAATTCTACCTTTAGTTTATTTTGATCATTTTCCATTTCTAAATGAAATCTTGCACGTTCTCTAAGCTCAAAATATATTTCTTCAGTATGACGTTGAATTTTAGCGTCCTTCATATTGAATGCCAAAAGCGCAAGTTTATGTGCATCAGCTTGATCGGTTTTCCATGATCTTAAAGAACTTGTTCTGAATTTAGCTTCTAACGGGTTCATCTCAATATAATTAATTTGATTTACGCGACAAAATCGAGTCATACCTCTTGAATAAATACCAGTAGATTCAAAAATGATTTGTAGGTGGTCTAAATCATTCAAATACTTTAATAAATAATTATAACCATTTTTATTATTTTGAATGGTAAATTCTCTTTGAAATTGATCGTTATGATAATGAGCTACGACACTACTTCTTTTACTAATATCAACACCTAAGTAATTGATAAATATAGCCTCCTTTAAAGAATTGAGAAGCTTTGAACTTTACTTAGCCTTTTTCATCTCATTTTCCTATACACGGTTTCAAGAACCCAACATACTTCAAACGAATTTCAAAAGGAGAGTAAAGCTGATCAGTTTAAATTGCGGATTCAAAGATCCAAGAGTCTACTCGATCTACTTCTCTCTACAACTATAAAAAATAGCTGTGAAGAAATCTATCGTCATAAATTTCTTCACAGCTAATCTTAGTATGTTTAATCTATATATATAATCTCTCTCGTTAATTGCGTTTTTTTCATTATTCATTCAATGATACGCACGTGTCTTATTTTTATAATAGTGTACACTAGGAAAGCGAAGTCATCTCATACAAAGTTTAATCATAAAAAAGCGCTAGGACGACTTTTATTAAAAATCATCTTAGCGCTTTTTATTTTGGGATTGACATCCCAGTTCATTTTTTATGCTTCTTGTCGTCGAATTTCCCAGTAATAAGGATTTTCTAATTGTGACCAATCTGCATCAATTTCATCACTATTTAATAGACAAGCATCTAATTCTGCTGTAATTTTTTCTTCATCTAAATCTACACCAATAATAACGAGTTGCGTATGACGATCTCCATATTCAGGATCCCAATCTGCGCGCACATCTTCTCTTTCTTGTAAGATTGCAGCTTTTTCAGCTTTAGGCATTGTTGCGACCCAAAATGTGACAGGATGAATATCTACAGCCGTACCAGCTTGAGAAACAAGACACGCAACTTGGTTGTATTGGGCTAACCATGCAATCCCTTTTGCACGTACAATTGATTCTGACATATTTTCCAACCACGTATTAAAACGTGCTGCATGGAATGGTAAACGACGTTTGTAAACAAATGATGAAATACCGTATTCTTCTGTTTCCGGCGTATGTGTTGCATGACCGCCTGCTTCAAGTTCTTGTAACCAGCCTGCTGATTGACTCGCAGTATCAAAATCAAAACGTCCTGTTTCTAATACATCATCTAAATCAACCACTGAATTTACTGTACGGATAATTTTTGCGGATGGTTGTAACTTACGTAACATCGCTTCTAATCGATTCGCTTCTTCTTCACTAACTAAGTCGACTTTGTTTAATACGAGGACATCACAGAATTCGATTTGATCAATTAACAAATCTGCGATAGTTCTTTCATCTTCTTCGCCCACTGCTTGATCACGATCTAATAACATATCGCCTGATTGGTAATCTTTAATAAAACGGTTAGCGTCCACAACTGTAACCATCGTATCTAGATTACAAATTTCTGTTAAGTCGATACCAAGCTCTTCATCGACATATGAGAATGTTTGTGCAACGGGTACAGGTTCAGAAATGCCTGTTGACTCGATCACAATTTGATCAATACCACCACGTTGAACAATACGTTCGACTTCTTTCAATAAATCTTCTCTTAACGTACAACAGATACAACCGTTTGATAACTCTACTAATTTTTCATCAGTACGAGACAATCCGCCCCCATCGGCAACAAGATCTTTATCTATATTGACTTCACTCATATCATTGACAATAACAGCTATTCTTTTACCCTCTCTGTTATTAAGAATATGGTTGAGTAACGTTGTTTTTCCTGAGCCTAAATAGCCACTTAAAACGGTAACAGGTATTTTACCCATTATAAACCCTCCTCTATTCTACTACAAATCGTAATAATTACGTTTTACAGTATATAACATATTCTTACAATAACGCAATGATAAATTCTTTTAACCGTTTAAGTTTCATCAATCTAGCGCTTTAGAAGTCCTCTAAAATAAAAATGCCCTCCAAAGTTTCCATTTTTTAAATGTTCACTTTAGAGGGTGAATATCCTATTTTTTGTTACATTGATTTTTATGTCGAAAACCTATCTCTTCATTTTAAGAAGCAATCTTAAGCTAGAGTTGTCGTTGTTGCATCCAGTTTTTCAAATAAGGATCAAATACAATCGCTGACTGTCTCAACTCTTGAATCGTTCGTGCATTTAGTAAAGTCATGATATGCGCCATTTGTGTTTTAAAATTCTCTATATATTGAACCGTCTCTTCAACACCTGCTTCATGGACGCGTTTTAGAATAGGGCGAGACATTCCCACCGCTTCAGCACCTAGGCGCAATGCCTTCACTGCATCAAGCGGATGACGTATTCCCCCACTCGCTAAAAGATGTACACGATTACTTAAATTACGTGCCTCTAATAATGAGACGACTGTAGATTGTCCCCAATCACTTAAATATTCCATATCTTTAAGGACACGACGCTCATTTTCAATAGAGATAAAGTTTGTACCGCCCCGTCCACTGACATCGACATATTTCACGCCATGGTCAATCAAATCTTGTATCGTATCATAACTCATTCCGAAACCGACTTCTTTAACGATAACCGGTATTTGAATAGCTTCTACAATTTTTTTAATCTGTGTCATCCAATGTTTAAATTCACGTTGTCCCTCTGGCATGACAAGCTCTTGGGGGGCATTTACATGGATTTGTAGTGCATTCGCATCTACAATTGAGATGGCCTCTTTTGCTTGAGCAACCGATGCTTCTGCACTAATATTTGCCCAAATCTGTCCTTCTGGATGGTTTTGACGTACCACTTCATATGAATGACGCACATCTGGATTTTTAAAAGCCGCATGCATACTTCCAACTGCAATCGGCAAATGTGTGGCTGCTGCAACTTGGGCCAACTTCGTATTCATGTCAGCTGTCCATTCAGAGCCTCCTGTCATCGCATTCACATAAAGTACGTGTGCCATTTCTAATGCTTGGCATCTTGATTTTAACGAAACATCTTCGACATCAATTGTAGGTATCGCATGATGGACAAATTGGATTCGATCAAAATCAGATTGCTGTGCTTCACTTTGTGCAAGCGCTAATAGAACATGTTCATTTTTTCGTTGTTCTCTTTTTTCAGTCATTGAGTAGCGTCCCCTTATCATCTTTTCTTGTTTTGACTATATCATAACCTATCGCATGATGAACACCTTTCGACCTTTAAAACCAAATTTCTACTGTTATCTTTACCAGTATTTAACATCACAAAACTTTAAAATTTACGTTATAATATGACAAAAATGCAAAACGAGGTGTTAATATGATTCACTTTCCATTTTATGATGAAAATAGCGTCCAAGAAGATTGGATTGATCGCAATCAACATATGAATGACTCAGAATATGCACGTGTCTTTAGTTTAGCGATTGATCACTTTCACGATCAAATCGGTTTGTCCAATCCTGAAAGAGATGCAAGAAATTATACTGTTTTCACCCTTGAAACGCACATCAACTTTCTCAAAGAACTGACATTGCATACGCCTATTGCCATTAAAGTCAATATTTACGATTTTGATGAAAAGCGAACACATTACTTCCTAGAATTAATCAATCGCAATACGAACGAAGTTGCCGCAACTGCAGAAACGATGATGATGGGCATTGATAAGTCGACACGCCACGCAGCCCCTTATCCTGAAGATATATTTGCACAGATCCAACATTATGCCCATTCACAAAACAGAACGGATTGGCCTGAGCAATTGGGGCATCGCATACAAATACCTAAAAAAGAAAAAAACTAATAACGAAAAGCTTTAAATTGCACTGCATTTTCTATAGAAACATAAAAAGACTGCGCGCCTCAATCTTAAATTAAGCGTCCGCAGTCTTTTAACATGTCATGTCTTCTTTACATATGAAGTTCCGGATTATTTAACGAATTATTTAAGCGTCAGTCGCACCACGGCGAATCATATCTGCTTTAGTGACGATAGGATATTTTTTGAATACGATTGAGCCAATATAGCCCCATATTAAACCAATAATTCCCATAATCACACCATAGATAACGACAGTCCCCCAATGATTAAAACCAAACATTACGATAAAACCTGCAATTGGCGTTGCAGTTCCGGTCGCATCATTCACAAGTCCAGAAAGAGCAATGACTAAGCCGGCGGTTGCGCCTCCGAAGAAGTTCGTAATATAAATAGGAATAGGGTTGGCCGAGACAATGTCTGCTTGTGATAATGGTTCAATACTTACAGATATTGTGGATTTACGGTCACCTAATTTGAGACGATGGAATAAAGTTCCGTTCATGAACGCTGAACTGAACGCTGCCATCGCACCAATAGCCATTGGCACACCTGTAAGGCCGAGCAAAGCCGTCAGTGCCATAGAGCTTAATGGTGCCGTACCTACTACCGTAATGATACCACCTAAAATAATCCCCATAATGATTGGGCTTGTATCAGTTGAGCTTTGGATAATGTCACCAATTTTAATTAATGTATTTTTAACGACTGGTGTGAACAATAATGCCACAGCTCGTGATAATGGCGCTACGATTAACACGGCCACAATCAAGTCGACACCATCCGGCACATATTTTTCGGTATATTTCATTAAGTAACCAATTAAATAACCTGCAAAGAAACCAGGTAATAAATCTAAGCCACCACAAGCCGCTGCAATGACTAAAGCGTAAACAGGTGAAACACCAATCGCTAATGCTGTTAAACCTGCTGATGCCACACCACCTAAATTTCCGGCTGCAGCGCCGACTTGTTCAAGGAAAGCATTATGAAATACACGTCCACCAACGTATTTGTTAAATGCTTCGACTAAAAACGTCGCGATAGCTGCATTCGCAAGTGCACCCATAGCACGCATGCCGTTTGGCGCTTTATATGTAAATAACGTGAAAATGACAAGTACTAAAATTAAAAAAGCAGTACCGATTAATAAATCCATAATGTCCCCCTCTTGTTATTCGAAAAGGCCCCTTAAATTTACATATTTATCAATTTCTGAATAACTTTATAATATTGATATTTTTGCATATAGTTAATTCTACTAAAAATTTTACTTAATTGCACGGGCTTTACTTCATTTAAGAAATTGTTTGTCTCAGACGTTCATTTGATTCTATATTTAATCCAAAAAAAGCTTTATAAAAACAAAATTATTATGTAAATACGATAATCCGTTTCAATTTTGTCTTTATAACGCGAACATACGCTCACCATTCATCTTGCTATATCTATTATTTTTTCAAAACGTTTTGACTCAAAGCATTGTCTTTCATGCCTCGAAAATAAACTACTTCAATATAGAAAAACAGAATGGACTTTGATAAAAAGCACATTTGCATCTGCTTTTCATCAAAGACCATTCTGCTTATTTATTGTAGAAGTAGCACACCATCGCATGTCTGGCTTCATCTCTTTTATGGATGGATTGTTTTACGGATTTGTTTTAAAACTTTTCTAGATTCAACGATAGGATATAACGGAAAAGCCGTGACCATATCTTTATATTCATAAAAATGAATCGGCTGTTGCTCTGCCTCAAAATAATCAGCAAGCTTACGCATATCTGGATAAAAGATTTCACTTGTACCACCAAACATATAAACGGGTGGTAAACCACGAACTGGACCATACATTGGTGACACACGCGGATTTTTACGCTCTAAATCGTCGACCCAAACTTTAGCGACAGATTTTAAGCTAAACACATTTTGAATAGGGTCTTTCTTTTGAACTTGCTCTGTAATATCTGGATTAGAGAGCGAGAGATCGAGCCAAGGTGAAATTAAGTACAACTGGCGGGGCAATGGTAGCTCATCTTGCTCCATTAATTTTTGAACAAAGCTTAATGCCATATTTCCACCAGAAGCATCCCCCATAATCACAATATTATCTGCATCTGTTTCTTTCAGTAAACGACGATACGCTTGTTCAATGGCTTGATGCGTTTCACGATACGTATATTCCGGTGCTTTTGGGTAAATAGGCAAAACCACTTCATGTAACGTTTCATAAGCTAATTTATCCATAAATCGCCAATGAAAAACAGAGGGTTGTAACACAAAAGTGCCACCATAAATATATAAAATCTTATTTTTAATATGATGACCAAAGTTAAAACGAAAAACTTGCATGTCATCAAACATATCCTTCACTAAGTTCGATTTGACATTGATTTGCTCAGGTTGTTTATGTTTTTCTTTATTGAGTTGGCGTCGTTTTTCTAAATAGGCATCGATCTCATCTTGTGTTTTAAATTTAATATGACGTTGATGCGATAAATATCTCCCCATTAAATTACTCATGACATTACGTTTCAATTCAATCCCTCACTTTTGTCTACATTGTCCTCTTATTATGATTAATTCTATTTTAGGCTCCTAAAATAGAACATTCGCATTCTTTTTCATTATAATACGTTTTATCTATTGATGCTCTCATAAATTTTAAATAATTGTGATTCTAAACGATCTAAATCAATAAATCGACCTTCTCGATGCATTTCTTTCCCTTCGTAAAATAGGATATCAACTGGAACTGTAAAAATGGATAAAGCCCCGGCAATTTCGGGCACATCATCCGCACTCAAATGCCCTAAAGCAAAACCTTCATATCGTTCAACGAGCGCTTCAACTCTTGGCAATACCGCATGACAAACTGAACAATTTTCTCTCGAAATATGCACAATTGCGATTTCATGCGTCTGTATAAACTGTTCATAGGCTTCTAAACTTTTTAATCTTTCCATCATCTACCTCCTTGCTATCATACAAATGATAACATTGATATACAAACATTTTTCAATGAATGCTTTTAAATTTCACTTGATAGGAAATTTATCCTATATGGATGGAGAAAATATCATTTATTGTAGCACCTATCAAGACAAATCTTTTTAAAACATCATCCAAAGACAAGAAAAAAAGGATTGCGATGAGCAGAACCTTTCAGATTTGTTGCTTACGACTATTAATATAGGCGTAGGTATAATATAATGCTTATATTATTGTCATTATCATTCGTTCAAAATCTCAAATCTTATTCTTGGAGGCGTCCTTTATGAAAGAGAAATCTCAATCCCAGCCCCATTTCCAGCAACAGTTTGACTATCAAACCATTCATCGTGGTAAGCGTTATGGCAAAAAACGTCGCTCATGGGTTAGTTTTACTCTTACTTTAATTGCGGCGGTATTTGTAACGATAGCTGCCTACAGCATGTATTCCGATACGCTGTTTAAAATGGGTTTCATTAATGAAAATGTCACTTTTGATAAGCTTAAAGTCATTACAACGCAATTGAGCAGCATTACACTCATTGATATTTCTGCAGTTGAACAAAAGCTCAGCGTTTTAATTAAAGTATTGAATGTTTTCTTTATACTATCTCTTGTTAACATCGTCTTAGCTTTATTAACACTCATTTTTAATCGTACGCTTTTAAAAATACTTAATTTCATCATTGCATTTTTCATCACATTGATTCCGATTGGTTTTCTTTACTACATTGATGAAGTTGCTGATGAATTTGCGAAACAACTTGCACCTTATGTTGGTCAAGTCGACGCTTCTAATTTATTAGCAGGCGCCAATGCGTTACATAATGCTATTATTTTCATGGGGATTGCGACATTCCTTTATTTCATTAGCTTATTCTTTAGAAATCGCCGTCCGAAAATTAAATAATAAATCGAAGCCACCTTCCGCATTCATTACTTTTGGATTGAAGGTGGCTTCGATTTTAATTTACTGTACAACAATTTCGCTTCAATGATTCATCTTATATCAACTTACTTATAAGGCACTGGCCACGTTTCAAGGTTTTCTGCCATATCCCAAAACATATATTCAAAGTAGCTCGTATAAACCACAATATCTTCTAATGCTCGTAACTTCTCTTCGGGCATACCTTCTGTGACCTGATTCATGATCCGTACAACATCGTCTTTAAATGTCGTAAATGCTTCCGAACTATACATCTCAATCCATTCCCCATAGAATGGATGATCAATCGCACCCTCAATTTGGCTCAGCGCTTCTCCAATATATTGATAACTCCAAGTACACGTTAAAACAGCCGCAATCACGTTTTCAATATCTCCGCGTTGCGCAAGATTCAACATATAACTCGTATACGCTAAAGTCGTACTCGCTGGCTTTGTTTCCTCTAACTCTTGTTCTGAAATGCCAAATCTTGCTGCATATTGTCTATGTAATGCCATTTCTGTATTTAATGTGCCTGCGACTAACTCACCGAATGTTGTCATCATCTCTAAATCCGACGCTTTAGTAACACCTATCGCAAAGAGTCGCGTATAATCGATTAAATAAATATAGTCTTGTTTTAACCAATGTTTAAACTTTTCTTGATCAAGTGAGCCGTCACCAATCCCTTTAACAAACGGATGATCAAGATAACTTTGCCAAATCGGTTTTACCCGTTCAAACAGTCGATCTGTAAATGTCATAACCGCATCCCCTCTCATCGTTTCTTTATTTAACATCACATAAATTTCCGAAAACTTCAAGAACAGAGGCAAAATTTGATTCCAATTTTTATTCACCAGTAAAACGGATGAATGTCGTTCTGTTAGCCCATTTCATATTTGTTATTCGTGCTTAAAACTAATTAATTTTTGATAGAGTTTATCCATATAATAAGCATCGAATGCAATATTACAATCAATGCGCCATTGATTCATAGATTGTATCGTAGACGTATACACATAACCGAACACTTCTACTGGGAAGTGCGGTTCAAAAGGCAGCGTCATCTCATGTGATTTCAGCTCACCTTCAAAGTACTTGGAAAATTGTTTTAAAATTAATCGATAAAATTTAGGATTTTCTTTTTGTGTTTGTAAAATGTTTATAATTTGTTGATCAAATGCTTTTTCCAGACTGCTAAAAGGATAATATAGCCGCTCTTCAAATTGTAAATTAAAATAAGGTTTCATCACACCTCTACAAACATACCAAAGTAGCTCATATTTATCTTTAAAATGCTGATAAAAAGTCGTTCGATGCACATTGGCTTTGTGACAAATATGATTAATTGTAATTTTAGTGAGCAATTGCTCTTCTAATAACTCTAAAAATATTTGAGATAATCTTAAATTTGTCTTTTGTACACGTATATCTTTTTCATTCATAATCCCCACCTTCACCTTTCTTCATGCTTAAAGGTGTTACCCCTTAATATGGCGTCTCTTTATACACATTTTGTTTATTATAAACTAACTTTTAATTCATTTACAATGAAAAAATTCTTGAAACGACATAATTATCAAATGTATATTGTTTTACTACATCTTTTATATAAGTATCATATTTAATTATATAAAAAAAGACGAACAAAGCTTTAATTAGAAAATAAATCGTTCAGGTGACGATTAAATGTACAAATATTGAGCTATTGGGATGGTTGATATGAATGGAAGTCGCTTCAAAATGTCAACTTTTCTAAATGACTGGAAACAAAAAAACAGAATAGAAATTCAAAAAATTAATTTTGATTTCATAATCCTGTCTTTTTGAACGAAGCATCGTGACATATTATCATACAAATACACAATACACTATTCATCAGCCACAATCTGTCTATCGCTTCACTTATGGGCCATGCTTTTAATAGTCTTCATAATTGACGATTTTTAAATGTTCCCCATTGGCATCACCATCAATTAAATAATGGGATTGAATGATTTGACCTTGCTCATTTTCTTTTTCAACTAACACCGAATAAAAATCATTATTTTTACTTACATTCGTCACTTTGGGGTTTGTAAAATGATATTGTGTGTGTCCATTAATTTTCGCTTTCATGACCTCATAATTAGATGTATCTTTTAATAGATAACTTGAAACCTCAGCAAAATCTGATTTTTCATAGGCTTTATTGAGCGCACCTGTGTATTTCTTGATAAACTCACTGACTTTGTCAAAAGTATTCTTTTGTTTGGATGCATTAAATTTTTTAATTTCATCCTTATCAAAGGACAATTCCACTTCATTTTCAGACTGTATGTCATTCTTTTTGATTACTTTTTCATTCGACTTAAACTTTTGATCATAGGATTTTCCTTCCGCATAAATCACTATATCTTTGTTAAGCGGGAATGATTCATACGTTTCATCTGATCGCGGTTTAATTTTTTCACCATTAATGACAATCATTAAGTCTTTTTTATTCAAACCTTCAGTATTTTTAAGTTTCACTTTTACTTTCGCTTCTTCAAAATCCTCTGTTACAGGTATCGTCTCGTTGCTACTTTGATCAAAATCAAACTTCATTTGTCCTTCATAAGTCCCTCGGTCTGTTGTCTTAACTGCATCAACTGCGTACCGTCCAGGGATGTAATTCCCTAAAGCGACGGATTGCCCTTTTTCAGTAATGATTTTCTTCTTCAAACCGTCTGATTCAAATTCAAAAGTTGCTTTTTCATTTGATTTGATGACAGCTTGTTTTGTAGGTGCTTTAAATCCGATATTATCAAAAATGAGATAGCGCCGCCCATTTTTACTAATTCGTAAAACATCTTGCCCCTTTTTCGTTTTAACGTAAGAAGCAACGGCTGTCTCATGATTTAAACTATCCACAGTGCGGAAAACATCTTTTTCAAATTTTTTCATTCCTATTTCATCTTTAATATATTTGATGTAAGTTGCCGCTTCTTTTCGACCTACTTTATTGTCCTTTGAACTAAGAATATTCGATACTTTTGCGACGTCATCGTTATTCACAGCATTAATTAATATTTTTGCTTGCGCTTCAGGAGAATTGAAATTTCTTAATAATAAAAACAAAATCATTAACAAAATTAGAATAAACGTAACGATAGCAATAGGTATGACCGTCTTTAATGGGAGACGATTTTTATGAGGAGGTGTTGAGTTTCCTTTAGTTTGTCGACTCAATGATGGCGTAGGTTCTTTCGAATAAGAAACTTGACTACCACAATGTCGACATATATTTTTCTGATTTATCGTTTCTTCTTCACAAACTGGACACCAGCTCATATTTTCACCTCTATTCCTTCTAATTAAAATTTTAACGATGCCTTTATCAAAACTTTTAGATTGCCCCATTAAGACGGCATCATTAGATAAAAACAATCTATTCGACTCAATTATAAACGACTGAGCTGAGATTTGATACGTTCATCTATCTTTTCAAGCATTTCCCGCGTAGCTTCAATTTGATTAAGCGGAATATCTGATAACATTTTATTGGCAAGATTAGCTATCAAATCGCGCGATGCACGTACATAATTTGCCCCTTCTTCGGTAAGTGCTACATATTTTAATCGTTTATCGTATTCATGATTCATTGTCATCCACTGAACTAGCCCAAGGTCCACGAGTTTCTTAATCCGCCTACTGACAGCTGCTTTATTGACACCTTGCTTTAAAGTAATTTCCGTTAAAGTTAATGATTTATGACTAGAGAGCATCAAAAGGACACTTGATTGTTCGTTAGAAACCCCATATTTCGAACGCAAATCTTTTAATAACGCTGTCGTTAACGCATTCATATTCGTCATAAACTCACCCATAAACGTTACATGTTGACTCATTGTTTTAGAATCAGCCATCGTTCATCACCACCTTCACAACATTCGACGATCTTTACTATCGTAACAACAATTATTTTATAATGAAACGGTCTTTTTTATCATTTTCTTGGAGAATTTAGTATGATGATTGTAAATGACAAATAAAGGACACACTTATTTAAATGAATATACTCACTTATTTTTTATTAACAAGCTACATTATAATCTTAATATTTATAAAGATAAAGCCACATCGTATATTAAATATTTCATTGTTTTATATTTTAATGCTAATCAATATGCTCATCGTTAGCAATACCTTTATTTTAGGAGAGAATCGGCTTCTTATGATGGGCATACTTTTAGGGTTAGGTTTATGTGCAATTGCGACATTACCTTTTCGATTTTTGATTAAACGCAACTACACGATAAAGTACGTTTTATTATATCATTTCATGCTGATCAGTTTAATTTTAGGTTGCTTTTTCGTGAAAGCCGTAATTCCAAGTGTTTTAACCCTCCCTTTTGATTTACTGATTAACTTGACAATCGTGTTTGTCGCATCGTGGCAATGTTACCTTTTGATGACTTATCAATTTAAACAAGTACGACCGCTATATCAAAACCCAACGATTCTCATTTTAGGTGCAGGTATTTTTACAGAGCGTGTGACACCTTTATTAAAATCACGTTTAGATGCTGCCATGACATTGATCCCACAGGGTTCTTCTCAATTCAAATTGATTATGAGTGGTGGACAAGGTCCCGATGAACCGATACCAGAAGCATTAGCTATGCAACGCTATTTAATACAACATGGTATTTCACCGCAACATATCGTTTTAGAAGACGCTTCGACAAACACACAAGAGAATATTATATTTTCTAAAGCTTACTTGGATGCATCAGATATCGAAAAATTAGTCATCGTCACAAGCGACTTTCATATTATGCGTGCCCTTCGTATTGCACAACGCGAAGGGATTCAAGCGACTGGTTTCGGTGCACCTACACCACGCCTTGGCATCTCTTTACTCCACGATTATTGTGGATTGCTTTTCAAATATCCTTTTACTTGGTGGATTTTTGGTATCGTACAAGTTCTTATCGGTATCTATGGGCTATTGATGTAAACGTGCATGTGCCATTTGTTTGTCCACTTCATCACAATAAAAAGACTCGACTTTTGCGTGTGCTACTACACATTTTCAAAAATCGAGTCTTTCTTTTTATATGATTTAAAAGCTTATCAAGTTCATGATTGAACTGCTATTTTTGATGCATGCGTTTTATCAGATAATTGACCATCTTTCAGGTAAATCATACGATCAGCATAGTCGAATAATCGCTCATCATGTGTCACCATAATGCCGATTGCACCTTCTTCTTTCACTTGACTTTTAATCATTTCTACCACTTCCGTTGCACGCTTTGCATCTAAGCTTGCGGTAGGCTCATCCGCTAATAACAATTGTGGTTGATTCATCCAAGCACGCATAATCGCCACACGTTGCTTTTCTCCACCAGATAGCATATGTGGATAGGCATCTAGTCGATGTGCCAAGCCAATACGTTTTAACAGCGCAACCGCACGTTCACGAGCCGCCTTTTTACTCATTCCCGCTTCTTTTCCTACCAATTCTAATTGCGCACTGACTTTTAAATAAGGCACAAGATGTGCAGCTTGAAAAATAAAGCCAATATCTTTTAATCTTTTTTCAGTTAATTCACTTTGATTTAAATGATTGAACGCTTCACCATTTAATAAAACTTGACCTTCTGTAGGAGAAAGCAGCCCGCCAATAATAGATAATAATGTTGATTTACCCGATCCAGATGCACCATTTAAAATGACAAATTCACCGGGATTGACTTCAAAATTAATATTGTTCAGAACCTTGGTCTCTGCTTCACCCTTACCAAACGTTTTGACTAAATCTTGGACAATTAAACTCATTGATTTCCACCTCCAATTGCTTCAATAGGGTCAATTTTAAAAACACGAATCAACGATAACAGCGCCCCAATCACGGCGACCACGATAAAGACAATCACAACGAGCACCATGTTCATCATACTAATATGAAACGGCATTGTAACAGGCAATGCTGCGGAAAGGCCTGCAATAACTCCCAATGCAATCAAGACACCAATGATTGTAATAAACAGAATTTGGAATAGTAATGACCATAATAAGTGACTTGTCTTCATTCCGATTGCTTTCAAAATACCGATTTCTGCCGTTTTTTGAATCGTCATCACATAGAAAAATGCAGTCAAAACAATAGCAGTAATTACAAATAAGCTGACAATCATCATATTCAGTGGTGCTTGTTCTGCTTGATAACTTGGAATTGCACCCGTTAAATCGTCTTTATTTACGACTTTCACATCTTTTATCTGTTTAAGATGGTCAATATCATTTTTACTCACATGATTCAAAAAGTATAAAGCAGTCGCACTTTGATGATTGGCAACTTTCTTAAGACCGCCTTCATTGACCAATGCCACATTCGTATGTGCATACATCGCATCATCGAAGAAGCCGACAACTTTCAATTTTGTATCATTCCCTTTGATATGAATCGTATCACCGATGTGTAAACCTTCTCCCTCGAGTTTACTATTTATAGTGACTTCCCCGTCATGTTGTGGAAGTTGACCTGCTTTTAATGAAGGTAATTCTTGCTTCGGCATTGTTGCGAATAACATATCCATCGTATCCCCTTTAAATTTTCCAGTTGCCATGGTTAATTTTAAAGGAGACTGCGTAACGAATTTTTCAACGGCTTGCTGTTCCGAATCTGACAAATTCGATTTTTCAAGTTGTTGATCCACGCCTTTTTGAATCACAAATTGTTCTGATTTAAAGGAATCAATAAGCGAAATATTTTCTCTTGCTAAGCCCTGTGCTAATCCCGTAATAAAGAGCACCATACTTGCCAGTAAGATCACAATAAACGTAATTAACAGATATTTAAATTTATGAAACTTCAGTTCATTTAATGCAATAGACATGAACACGACTCCCTTTCTTTCTCATTTCTCTCACAGTTTACTTCGGAAATATGAACTGAATATGAACAATAGACGGTTTCATCATTTTTATTAAATATTTTCGTGAAAGACGTTTAGGGAGCGCTGTGCAACAATCACCTTTGGTTACCCAGTTTCAAAATAGACATGATACAATAGATAACAAATTATGAAACGTCGCTCTCATTTATAAAAGAAAGGTTGTGGAAGCATGCCAGTCACGTGTTTAATCGTAGACGATGACCCTGAAATACTAAACTATGTCGAAACACGCCTCCAACATGAAGGCTATCATGCCGTTTCATTAAAAAGTGGAGAAGCCGCACTGAGTTACCTTGAAAAGCACACGATTGATATTGCAATTGTAGATATTATGATGGACGGTATGGACGGTTTTGAGCTATGCCAAACTTTAAAATATGACTATGAATATCCCGTCATTATGTTAACAGCACGAGATGCCCTAAACGATAAGGAACGCGCCTTTTTAGCTGGAACAGATGATTATGTCACAAAACCGTTCGAAGTGGCTGAACTTGTCTTTAGAATTAAAGCTGTATTAAGACGATATCAAGTCGAAACAGCTACACAACTGACATTAGGAAATTTAACAATAGATCAAAGTCAATTAGAAGTAAAAGTGGGGTCTAAAGGCATGATATTACCTAATAAAGAGTTTGCCTTACTGAGTTTATTAGTTGCTTACCCTAGACAAGTTTTTGAACGTGAATCACTGATTGAAAAAATATGGGGCTTGGATTATGAGGGGGATGAAAGAACTGTGGATGTCCACATTAAACGCTTGCGCACGCGATTGGCTAAGCTTGGAGCTAATATCCATATCGAAACCGTTCGTGGTATCGGTTATAAGGTGATGGAAAATGCTTAAATCACTTTATTCTCGTTTTGCTATTTATACACTGACGGTTATGATTATTAGCGCCCTTTTAAGTTTTGAAATTTCCAATATTTATTATCACTTTGAACTCAAAGACAAAAACGATGCGAAAATAATGGCTACTTTAAAACGCGCACAAGCTTATAAAGAAGCACAGCAAGAACAAGATTTAAAGCGCTATTTAACATTATTAGGAAATCTTAATTATCAAGTGGTCGCATACAATGCAAAGGGGGAAGTTCAATCTTTCGGAGAACCTTTTAGGAAAGATAATTTAAATCGCGCAACAATTTCACACGTCTTATCCGGTCATGACTATCACGGAATCGCAAAAAGACCTTTTCATCCTTTTATTACTGGCTTTTTTGATAATGAAACACGTAATACAGTCGGCACTCAATTTAAAACTGATCATGGTCGTTATGCCGTATTTATCCGACCTGATATCGGTCATACCTTTGCAGAATTTAGAATTTTTCTGCTCGTTTTACTCGTATTACTCGTTGTTATTTCTATTTTACTTGTTATTTGGTCCACTTATGCTTTAGTGAAGCCTGTGAAACAACTTAGAAATGCAACAGAACGTATGATGTCTGGTGATTTCGCAACACCAATTGCTATTACACGTCGTGATGAATTGGGGACATTACAACAACATTTTGATACGATGCGCCTTGAATTAAAACAACTCGATGATATGCGCCAACACTTTGTACAAAATGTCTCTCATGAGATTAAAACGCCTTTAACACATATTCATCATTTATTAACCCAATTACAACAAGAAAAAACAACACCTAAACAATCGGACTATATTGCTAAGATTTATGATGAAACTCATCGCTTAAGTCAATTGACACGTCAGCTTCTATTGTTATCTGAACTGGACAATGATGCACATCTTCAATTTGACGATGACATCAAAGTACATCAATGTGTATTGGCTATCTTAAAAAACGAAAACTATGCGATTGACCAAAAGAATCAAGTCTTAATATATGATCTGGATGAAGTTACGATTAAAGGAAATCAACGTTTACTGACCCAGGCTTTTGAAAATATCATTCGTAATGCGATTAAATATACAGATACTTATGGGACGATTGAAATCCAACTCACAGCAAATGATAAGAATGTTTACTTTGAGGTCACAGACGATGGCCCTGGTATGTCTGAATCAGTTCAAAAACACATCTTTGAGCGTTTTTATAAAACGACATCACATACTGATAGCAATGGATTAGGCCTAGCAATTACAAAATCTATTATAGAACGCCATCATGGAGAAATTAGCGTTAACAGTCAACTGGGTGACGGCACGACATTTACAATCATATTGCCACGCCATGCTTAACAAGAGTCTAAAGCCTTGAGCAGAACGCACATAAGCTGTAACAATCTGAATCTGGAAAAGACTTTCGTTTCTATAAGAAAGTAATCACCTTAGCTCCCCCGCGTTTCCCTCATTTATTATTTAACAAATGAGGTTCAATTTCATTATGTCATTAAAAAAAGGGACAAAACTTTTGATTTCAAGTTTTGTCCCATTCATTAGGCTTTGGTTACGCCTTTATAACTTCTATATTTAAAGATAAGTCACTATTAACTTAATAATGTACCAGACTCATCTAATTTTAATTGTTTTGAAATTTCATGATTCAAAGATTTAAAAAGTTCGATTTCATCTGTAAGACGCTTACCGAATGAAGGTACCATTTCTTTTACACGTGGCTCCCATTCTTTAAATTGATTTGGAAATGCACGTTGTAAAATGTCGAGCATCACTGCAACTGCAGTAGAAGCACCTGGTGATGCGCCTAAAAGTGCCGCAAGTGTACCATCTTTAGAAGTAATCACTTCCGTACCAAATTGAAGCGTGCCTTTACCTTTTTCTTTAGTATCTTTAATCACTTGAACACGTTGACCGGCCACAACTACTTCCCAGTCTTCATTTTGTGCAGTTGGTACAAAGGCTTTTAAATCCGCCATTCTTTGATCATTTGAAAGTAACAGCTGTTGGATGAGATACTTCGTTAATCCCATTTCTTTCGCACCCGCTGCTAACATAGTTGTGACATTATTAGGTTTCACAGATTTAATGAGATCTAAATATGAACCTGTTTTCAAAAATTTAGGTGAAAAACCTGCAAAAGGACCAAATAATAATGCACGTTCACCATCAATAAAACGTGTATCCAAGTGTGGAACCGACATAGGTGGTGCACCTACTTCAGCCTTACCATAAACTTTAGCTCTATGTTTTTGCACAACTTCTGGATTTTTGCATACTAAAAACAGCCCACTTACCGGAAAGCCTCCAATATGTTTGGATTCAGGGATACCTGTTTTTTGTAATAACGGTAAACTAGCGCCCCCTGCCCCAATGAATACAAATTTAGATGACACTGTGAAAACACGATTTTCTTTTAAATCTTTAATCTTCACAGTCCAAGTTCCATCTTTATGTTGCTTTAAGTCTAACACCTCATGTTCGTAATACAGCGCGCCCCCTTTGGCTTTAATTTGTGACAATAACTTACGTGTTAATGCCCCAAAATTGACATCTGTCCCCGATTCATCTCGCGTTGCCGCAATCGGTGTCGTTGTATCTTCACGGCCTTCCATCATTAAAGGCACCCATTCTTTTAATGTTTCAAAATCATCTGCTAGAGACATGCCTTGGAACAGTACATTTTCACGGAGTGCTTTTACACGTGCTTCTAAAAATCTTACATTTTCTTCCCCAGTTACAAAACTCATATGAGGTACTGTACGAATAAATGCTTCAGGATTTTGTAATTGACCTTTTTTAACGAGATATGACCAAAATTGTTTAGACACTTGGAATTGCTCGTTAATTTTAATCGCTTTAGAAATATCCATCGTGCCGTCTTCTTTTTCGCTTGTATAGTTTAATTCGCATAATGCAGAATGACCTGTTCCAGCATTATTCCATACATTTGAACTTTCTTGCGCACATTCATCTAAGCGTTCAAAAACATTAATATCCCAGTCTGGTTCCAACTCTTTTAGTAATGTTCCTAATGTAGCACTCATAATTCCGCCGCCGATAAGTACGACATCTGTCTTGTTATGTAAGTTGTTCATAACAATCCAGTCCCCCTTTTCGTTTTAAATCATTTGTTTGCATGTAGGATAGACAATTTTAACCCAGAATCCATTGCCACATTCTATCCCGTGAGGAGCGCTCAACTTCTAACGGCTTTAGTTTAAGCAGCAATAGAAGTACGTCACTGGCTACGTATCAACTAGCGACCACACTTAAATGTGAATTCATTCATATTCCCAGCTTTGCCCTTTGTTAAGCGTGAGTACGTAATCAAATGGATTGCGCCATCTCACCGCGAAATATGTAAAAATTGACGTAACATGGTGACAGCGTCAGCCTCAAACTCACATTGACTCAAATGAATCATCATCAATCTTTCAAAATTGTTTGATAAATGTGCCTCAAAGTACACCCATCATGATGATTATTACTTCAATTATATACCTTAATCATAGAAGAAAAAAGCGTTTGCGATTAAAATTATGAATTTTTAATACTACTATTTTTACTTTCAAACAAATTAACATTTTTATGTATATATAAATTTTCAAATATTCCGAATAAAATTATCACTTCTCTAACACTAATGATTTTAAGAATGATATAATATATAAAAAGCAAGCAATTGAGGGATGCGACATGAAGTCTATCACTTTTTTAATGCATAACATTTATGCAGTTGGCGGTACAGTAAAAACCATTACAAACCTCGCGAACCAACTCGTTCGTCAAGGACACCAAGTGACAATTATTTCTATTTTCAAATCTAAAGATAAACCCTATTTCAATCTTGATTCACGTGTCATCGTCAAGCCTCTCATCTATTATCAACTCAGAATACGTCACTTGATGCCGCTCGCTGCCAACCGAATTCGTAAATTTACACCGTTATTAAAACCAAAATATTTATCCAAATACGAGCCCGGCTATCGTCAATATTCAAGTTATATTGAGAAAAAAATCATCCATGCCATTCAAAATGATCAATCAGATGTTTTTGTCGGCACGCGTGCAAGCCATAACATATTAATTGCTCGGTTTGGTAAACATCACCAAGTAACAATCGGAATGGAACATATGAACTTAGATGCCCATTCCCCTGAATTAAAAGATGAAATTCTGACTTATTATCCACAACTCAGCGCAGTGACAACTTTAACGGTTCAAGACAAAAAGCGCTATGCTGAATACTTGGATATTCCAATTTTTGTCGTTACCAATATGATTGATGAAAAACGCCACCACATTATGAAAAAGCGACAAATTATTGCTGCAGGTCGATTTGAATATGAAAAAGGGTTCGATCTATTAATACAAGCCATTTTTGAAATTCAAGATGATTTAAGAGACTTTGGTTACACTGTTTCTATTTTTGGTGACGGTAGTGAAAAAGAAGCCTTACAACAACAAATCAATTTTTTACGCATTCAAGATTTAATCTTTTTACGTCCAACAACGCAACACTTAAGTACCTATATTGCTGAAAGTAAGATCACTTGCATACCATCGCGCAACGAAGGATTTGGCATGACCATTTTGGAAGCAATGAATCAGGGGAGCATCGTGATTAGTTTTGATGGCAACACTGGACCCGAATCCATCATAAATCACGGTCAAAATGGATTTTTAGTTCCACACCACCAACCCTCACAATTGGCAATGCAAATATTGGAAATCATGGAATATGATAGCTCTAAATACCTTAAACCGATTATACAAAATGGGTATAAAACTGTAGACAACTACCAACCAGAAGCCATATATCAACAATTCAAAGACACTATAGATGCCGTCGTTCAGCCACACAATATAAACTCATAATAAAAGCCATTCAAAGATATTTGTTTCATCTTTGAATGGCTTTGTTTTATTTTTATAAATTTACAACTATTTCATAAGTTATAAAGGTAATTGAAGGGGAGAACTTGTCCCCTTCAATTTTTAATAATCACTTCATTTATTGATCTTTATTACGCTTTCTGCGTCCAATAAATAGTAGATATCCTAATCCTGCAAATAATGTTCCGAATACTGTAGCGTTATTATCATTTCCACCTGTATCAGGTAATGATTTTTGGTTACCTTTATTCGAAATTTGCTCATTATTTTTACTTTCTTCAGACTGACCTTCAGCTTGTTCTACAATTGTTACTGGGACATTAATATGACTTGCTTTGCCATCCGGATACGTCACTGTTACAGCCACATCTGTTGTTCCTGATTGTGTTCCATCTGGCAATTGGTTTGGATTGTCTACTGTCACTTGTGGTGTGCCTTTATCTTCTTGATAGTCTGGTACTGTGATTACGCCAATCACATCTTCAACAGTAACACCCGTACCTTTCTTCGTAATACCTTCTACTTTTGGTTCATTGCCATCTTTATCCACTTGCTCACCGATTGTCACTGATACTGTAATATGGTCTGTCGTTCCATCTGGGTACGTCACTGTTACACCCACATCTGTTGTACCTGATTGACTACCATCTGGTAATTGTGTTGGGTCATCGATAGTAACTTTTGGTGTTTCTTTACCTTCTGGATAGTTTGGAAT
>NZ_KE150418.1:725017-726117 GCF_000411275.1 Staphylococcus sp. HGB0015 | reverse complement strand
GTTACTGATCCAATGATATCTTCGACTGTTACACCTGTACCGTGATCTTTGTTTACACCATTGCTTTGTGGTTCGTAGGCATCATTGTCTGGTTGTTCGCCAATTGTAACTGGTACTGTAATGTGATCTGTTGTGCCATCTGGATACGTAACAGTCACACCTACATTTGTTGTACCTGATTGAGTACCATCCGGTAATTGTGTTGGGTCATCGATAGTAACTTTTGGTGTTTCTTTACCTTCTGGGTAATTTGGAATCGTTACTGAACCAATGATGTCTTCAGCTGTTACACCTGTGCCATGATCTTTATTCACGCCATTGCTTTGTGGCTCGTAGGCATCATTATCTGCTTGCTCACCAATTGTAACCGGTACTGTAATGTGATCTGTTGTGCCATCTGGATACGTAACAGTCACACCTACATTTGTTGTACCTGATTGACTTCCGTCTGGTAATTGTGACGGGTCATCGATAGTAACTTTTGGTACCTCTTTTCCTTCTGGGTAATTTGGAATAGTTACTGATCCAATGATGTCTTCAGCTGTTACACCTGTGCCATGATCTTTGTTTACACCATTACTTTGCGGTTCGTAGGCATCATTATCCGCTTGTTCGCCAATTGTCACTGGTACTGTAATGTGATCCGTTGTGCCATCTGGGTATGTCACTGTTACGCCTACATTTGTTGTTCCTGCTTCATTTCCATTTGGCAATTCATTTGGATTATCTACCGTTACAGTGTAGTCCCCTTTATTTTCTGGATAATTAGGCACTGTTACTGAATTAATCACATCTTCAGTTGTCACACCTGTGCCGTAATCTTTGTTCACACCATTGCTTTGTGGCTCGTAGGCATCATTATCTGATTGCTCACCGATTGTCACTGGCACCGTAATATGGTCCGTTGTGCCATCTGGGTACGTCACTGTTACACCTACATTTGTTGTTCCCGCTTCATTTCCATTTGGCAATTGCTCTGGACTGTCTACTGTAATATTCGGTGTGCCTTTTCCTTCTGGATAGTTCGGTACCGTCACTGATCCGATTACTTCATCTGCTGTTACACCTGTACCGTAATCTTTATTCACGCCGTTACTTTC
>NZ_KE150418.1:658490-721953 GCF_000411275.1 Staphylococcus sp. HGB0015 | reverse complement strand
GGATAGTTTGGTACTGTTACTGATCCGATTACTTCATCTGCTGTTACACCTGTACCGTAATCTTTGTTCACACCATTGCTTTGTGGTTGATAAGCATCATTGTCTGCTTGTTCGCCAATTGTCACTGGTACTGTAATGTGGTCCGTTGTTCCATCTGGATATGTGACTGTCACGCCTACATTTGTTGTTCCTGATTGTGTACCATTTGGTAATTGTGCTGGATTATCTACCGTTACAGTGTAATCTCCTTTGTCTGTTGGATAGTTCGGCACTGTGACTGATCCGATTACTTCATCTGCTGTTACACCTGTACCGTAATCTTTGTTCACACCGTTACTTTGTGGTTCGTAGGCATCATTGTCTGGTTGTTCACCAATTGTGACTGGTACTGTAATGTGATCCGTTGTGCCATCTGGGTATGTCACTGTTACGCCTACATTTGTTGTACCTGATTGAGTACCATTTGGTAATTGTGCTGGATCATCAACCGCTACAGTGTAATCTTCTTTATTTTCCGGATAGTTTGGAACTGTTACAGAATTAATCACATCTTCAGTTGTTACACCTGTGCCGTAATCTTTTGTTACGCCGTTGCTTTCTGGTTCATAAGTACGCTCATCAGTAATTTTTACAATGAATGAATCTGCCGCAACATTATTACCACCCGCTACGAGATATACTGTATAAACATCCCCATCTTTAGCAGTTTCTGGTACTACCAATACACCTTTTTGCTCTCCATCTGTTAAAGAAGTAATGTCTTCAGTTTTTTGTACAACATTACCATTCTTATCTCTCCATTCAATATTAGTTGGAATTGGAGATAACTGGCCACCAGTTAAATCAATATTAACTGTATCGCCCGGAATAGCTGGTTTGTCTGTATTATTAAAGTTAACAATATTTAAATTAATATCTGTATTAGGTACGACAGCAAAATTCACATTGTACCACATTGGATTTTGAACCAAATTCTGTCCTGGTGCCGCTTGAGGCGTCCATGATAAATTACTGTTTGGTTTTCTAAACTCAGGACTTGTGTAAGACGAATAAGTTTTAACGATATTTCCTTCTGGATCTGTTACATATCCATATAAATAATTAGGATTCAAACTATCTTTCGGGAATCTTAAAGTGTATCTTCCTTCTGAATCTGTTTCTCCATAAACCGTTGCAGAAATATATTCTGGATGATCTGTTAATAGCGTTTTAGCAGCATCAGCTCTTTCACCTTCTGGCAAGCTATCAACTTGCGCTTTATATGCTTGTGCCCCCTCGTTCGTTAAAGAAGACATAATCACAGTGTATCCTTCAGCTTGTGGATCTTTATTATTATCATTAGGACCCGTACCAGAGTTAGCGTAATCTCCTGCACCGGTTTCTAACCATACATTACCTGAGACAGTATTTCTTGCATTTGTTGAAACTGCAATATTATTTATAGGACCTTGTTCGTCATGAATCCAATCTTGACGCTCTTTTGTTACATAATCGTTTGTAGGACGTACGCCCATGAATACCCCTGTCCGTTGCATATTTGTTCCAACTAAAGGAAACTGACCAAGACTTGAGTTTGTAACTGAGTTAACATAAGAACCAGGGAAGAAGCCACCCGCTTGGCGAATCATTGATGCTGTATTTCCATTTACTGTTTGGAAATCCTCAATCCACAGTCGATAGTACTGACCTGATACCGCTCTATACTTATGTTCATTTCCTAGCGCATCCACCCAAGCTTTTCTTAAATCAAATGCATAAGCACCTGGACCCACTTGTGACGCATTTGAAGAAGATAATTTATTTGTTGTACTTGCTACATAAGTTGGTGAAACTGAACCATCTTTATCAATCCATTGCATATACACTTTAGTGCCTTCTGGTACAGGAGATAATCCGTTTTCTGTTGTTGCAGGTGTACCTCTGTCTACAACCCACGCTCTACCTGATAGGGTGTTGGCTGCATTCGAAGCATCAGTTGAAGAATTAATATAACCATTTGCGAGTGCATCAGCTTCAATAATTTCTTTTGATCCGATTGACAACGCTGTTGGTGTTGCTGCCGCTAAATTCGTTGCTTGTCTATTAGCTGCAGTTGGTGCAGCACGAAAAGCTGTTGCAACAGGTGTGTTCGCATTTTGTTGATTTGCTAATGCATTAATTAACGCGAATTGTAATTCTTGTGCTGTCAATTTATCTCCATCTAAGTTTAAATCACTGATTACTTTTTCTGCTTCTTTTGTTGTGATGTTTGCTGCCTTTGCATAGTAATCAACTGCAGTCGCTCTATCTGTAACACGATTAATATCTGGAGATACATTTGAAATGTTATTATTGGCTTTAATCACTTCTTTATTGCCATCAACCTCTGTTGCCGCTTCATTCGGTAAGGTAATTTTATCTGAATTATCAGAATTTTTATTCGTGCTTAAATCTTCTTTTTCAACTGTTGATTGCGTTTGATTTGATGAATCAGTCGATGTTTCAACTTCAGGCTTCTCATTATTGTTTGATTCTATTTGCTTATGAGATTCTGCATTATCTTCATTTGCTGTGCTTGTTGAATTCTCTTCTTTTAATGTTTGTGGGTTTTCACTAGTCGTGTTTTCTTTTAAAGTTTCATTTGGAGTTGTTTCAGTTTCTGCTTTTTCATTGTCAGTTTCATTCGAAGTAGGCTCTGTAGTCGATTCTGGAGTGTTTTCATTTGTGTCGTCATTTTCTTCAATCGAATTTGATGTGGCTTCGTTTTTAGCTATATTTGAGGCTTCAGTTGTAATTTCATTGTTAGCAGGTTCTTCCTTAGTGACCTCAGTTGTTTCTTCACGATTTAAATTTTCATCGCTTGTGACTCCATCGGAAGCAGTGCTGCTTTCTACATTTTCTGTTGCGCCCTCTTTTTCAGCTGCTTTCGCTTCATCATTAGAAGCACCAAATATTAACGTGACCCCTAATAAAATAGAAGCTGTACCTACTGTAAACTTACGTATCGAATACCTATTGTTTACATTCGGCAAAAAATCAAGTTTTCTAGATTTTTTCATTAAACTAAAACCTCCTAAAGTATTTATCTCAATTCAATAAAGGTTACTTTATTAAATTAAAGATAATAAAAATTAAATCTCTATTTATAACCTACTATCAAAATAAGATTTGAACAACCTATTTATTTTTATAAGTGTTCTTAATATCATTACATATTGAGTTGACAACTTTGTTTATTAAAATTTATATTGCTCTACTCTTGTTTGTTAGACAGCTTCTATTTAATAAATATAAATAATCCTATGTTATCTTTATATTAATCACGACAAAATTTCTAAATTATTTTTTAATGTATAATAAAATAGAATTTATTCTTGTTTTCTGCAATATACTTTTGTTTAGAGACTTCGGATTCCAATTTTAAAAGCACCCCATTTTGTGATATTCCTCACTTCTTGAGATGCTTACTCTATAATTATATTTAGGTGTTTTTTACCTATATTCAAATACTATTACTAAATTAATATTTCGCTATAATAAATGAACGTTTTAAATGACCACACTGATATGTGCATGTGCATAAAAAGCCCCATTATCCCCCTTAATATTTGTTTAAAAATTTTTTAATAAATCAGTCAAGTGATTCATATCTGTGTTTTTAGTCTAATCATAATGACTTGTATGCATAGCTCACATTATTCATTTGCATTTTAACTTGTCATTTTCCCCTTTTCTAACCATAAAAAAAGCACTGAGATTTTCATCTCAGCGCTTAATCAATTAAAACTTAACTTAATATAAGAGATAGGATAAATGTCCAGATACACCAGAATATTAATAATCCTACACTATATTTTAAAGTCATTTTTAATAGTTCAGATTCTTTACCTACTTGTTTAACTGCTGCTGTTGCAATGGCGATTGATTGTGGTGAAATCAATTTACCAATCGCACCCCCTGCCGTATTCGCACCAACGAGTAATGCCCCGCTTGTGCCGACTTGTGGTGCTACAGAAGCTTGGATAGGTGCAAACAACGCGTTGTTGTTTGTTACTGATCCTGTCATAAATACGCCAATCCAACCTAAAATTGGTGACAAGAATGGGAAGACTTTACCTGTTTTAGAAATACCTTCACCCATTGCATTTGTTAAGCCACCGTATGTTGTAATTTTAGCGATGGCAAGAATGAAACAAATTGTTAAAATAGGTAACCATAATTCTTTAAATGCTTCGCCAAGTAATGCACCTGCACGTTTGAAATTGACTGTTTTCGAAAGCAAGATTGTAATGACACCTGCTAACAATAATGCTGTTCCTGTTTGGTTGATAATGTTGAAAGTCAACATTATTGGATGGCCAGAAACATCGTTGTTAGTGCCTGGAATGCCAAATTGAAGGTTGAAGAATGACAATGCGCCACCTTCAGCAAATAAACCTTTGAATGATTTAGAACTCCAAACAAGTACTAATGCTGTTAAGATAATAAATGGACTCCAAGCAAAAATGATTTCTTTTGCTGAGTGATGTGGCACTTCTAATTTTTGTTCGTCTTTATTCAAACGGAAAATGTTTTTCGGTTGGAATTTTTTAGAGAACAACGCTAAAGATGCCATTGATGCAAGTGGTGGAATAATATCCACTAACTCTGGTCCGAAAAATTGGTTAAATATGATTTGTAACACAACGAACGGAACAACAGTAACAATAATCGCTGGTAATGTTTCTTTGATACCTTTCATACCATCTAAAATAAAGATCAACATAAAAGGAACAATGATACTTAAAATAGGTAAGCTTAGATTTAATGCTTGCGATACTTGTAAAGCAGAAATGTGACCATGTAATGCTAATGTATCAATAACAGAAACCGGTAGACCGATGGCACCATAAGCACCAGCTGCACCGTTTGCAACTAAACAAAGCATCGCTGCTTGCAATGGTTTAAATCCTAATTGAATTAATAATACCGCACAGATAGCGATAGGTACACCGAATCCTGCAACACCTTCTAAAAATGCGTTAAATGCAAAACCGATGAGTAATAATTGGATACGTTGGTCTTCAGAAACCGTTGTAATACTGTCTTGAACGACTGAAAATTGTCCGCTTTCAACAATAACTTTATAAAGCCAAACTGCCATAATAACGATGAAGCCAATTGGTAAGATACCTTGGTAAAAACCTTCTACGATACCACCAGAGGCAACACCCACTGGCAATTTGAATATGAATAATGCAATCACAAGTGTCACAACAAGTGTTGTCACAGCTGCGTAGATTCCTTTCATTTTAAAGACTGTTAAACATAACAGGAATAAAATGATCGGGATACTTGCAATCAATGCAGAAATTGCAAGATTGTGAAATGGATCATAACTCTCTACTAACATCTCTTTTCATCTACCTTCAATATTTATTTTTATATGCAATCGTCATGCCAAAACATGTGATTGTTTTCACATAAAATATAACATTCTAAAGGCCGCAATTCAATATGTATATGAAAAAATCTGAAAAATCAAAAACAGACGTTTTGAACTGCACGCTAAAAATTTAAAATGAAATTTGTAATATAAATGACGATTTATTTAAGATTATATAAGTTGTGTTATACAATTGCAATGGTATATTTTCTATATCAGATATGCCTTTCAAAGGGATTTGACATCGTGAACGAGTTTAAATCGCACGATTGACTGATAAATCCGAACTGTATTTTCCAATCGACAAAAAATCCTTACATTCAATTTTTATGCGATATATCCAGAGGTATAATCGCTGAATGTAAGGATTTCATTAAATTTGTTATTAAACTTTTAAATGATAGAATCACATTGTTTGCAAAATAGCCCTATTATTGACGGTATGTTGGGTCAATAATTTTTGCAGTACCTGTATAATCCACTGTGACAATGACATATGTGCCAGGTTGTGATTGATTAATAAAACTAAATAGGTAACTATATTGGCCACCAGCACCTTGTAATGCATAGTCATTATATGGGTTCTGTTGACCATTCAATTGGCCGACTTCTTGACGTGCTGAATCTAATGCGACTTGGAAGTTCGGTAAGTTTTGAAGTGCTTGTTGACGATTGACCTTTTCTCTCGCAATATTTTGAGCGACTGGTACAACATTTTCACCTTGGTAAGGTGCTACATATTGCGATTTTGTTTGTGATGTTTGTTCATTTTGGCTGTTATTTTGTTGTTGATTTGAAGCTTGTCCGTTGGCTTGTGTACTTGAGCTTTGATCATTCTGCTGTGCTTTTTGCTGCTTGCCTTCTGTGTTTTGGTTGTTCATTTCTGATTGCTGATCGTTGTTTTGATCATTGGCATCTGATTTTGACGTTTTTGCTTGATCAGATGAATTGGATTCATCTTTTGATTTGGACGATGCTTGTTCTTTGTGATCATTTTTGTCCTGTTTAGTAGACTGCTCTTGTTTAGCATGGTCATCTTTCTTCGGTTCTTTATCCTCATCATTAGAACATGCGGCTAAAACAATTGATAATGCAAACAAACTAGCAAGTACCTTTTTCATGATGATTCCCTCCAAATTCTATTCTATAGTATAAAATCGTCTATCACTTTTTTATACACTATTATTTTAAACGACAAACACTTTTTTTGTTAAATTTTTTCTAAATTATTTTTCCAATTGTTTCTTGATATCTATTTTTATAGTAGAGGAGATTCCTTTATTTTTTGTTCGTATTTTTAATAAAAAATAATAAAGTTATCATTATTTTAAAAAGAGCAACTTTATTGTTATTTGATTGACTTTTTGATAAAGTGTGTACGAATAAAAACTGAGGAGGATTAGAACCATGGCTCAAGCTTTTAGAGCATTTCTTGTTGATCAACACGAGGATCAATTCGTAGGAGATTTTAAAGAAATAACACTAGACCATTTACCTGACGGTGATGTGACAATTCGTGTGCATTATTCAAGTATCAATTTTAAAGATATGTTAGCCACACGTGCTCACAACAAAATCATACGAAAATACCCAATGATACCGGGTATTGATTTAGCTGGTGTAGTGATGGAATCTGAACACCCATCATTTAAAGAAGGAGATAAAGTTATCGCAACTGGCTATGACTTAGGTGTTTCTCATTACGGTGGATTTAGTGAAGTCGCACGTGTGAATGGCGATTGGCTAGTTCATCTCCCTGATGATTTAACACTTGAAGAAGCAATGATTATCGGGACTGCCGGTTTTACTGCTGCATTGTCAATCCAATTGCTAGAAGATAATAAAATCACTTCAACTAACGGTCCAGTACTTGTTCGTGGTGCAACTGGCGGTGTAGGTTCAATGGCTGTAATGATGTTGAACGAAATTGGTTACAAGGTCGTTGCAAGTTCTGGTCACAAAGATTACCACGAAAAACTTTTAGAATTAGGTGCGAGAGAAGTTATTTCTAGAGTGGAAGACGTAACTGAAAAAGCACTGGCACATACGCAATGGCAAGCAGCAATTGATCCTGTAGGTGGCGAAACTGTATCAGAAGTTTTAAAACGCATCCACCCACATGGTGCTGTTGCTTTAAGCGGAAACGTTAGCGGTAATACTTTCTCAAGTACTGTATTTCCATTTATTTTACGCGGTATCCGTCTCATCGGTGTTGATTCTGTTTCATTCCCTATGAAACGTAGACAACATTTATGGCGTCGTCTATCAAAAGATCTAAAACCACGTCATTTGCATGATGTAAAAAATGTGATTCCTTTTGATTACCTCCAAGACGGTTTAGATTGTGTACAAAATCATGATTTTATCGGACGCATTGTTGTAGATTTACGTCCTGATGCAAACAACTAAAATGTTGGAATGACAATAAAAAAATCAAACTACATCAGCGATTGCTTGATGCTACATTAATGGGTTGGAAACACGAAATCGATTTGATTTCTGTTCCAACCCATTAATGTTTTAATCCAAATTCCAACAAACTCAAAACTTCCCTTTTTTCGTCGTTCCCAACTGAAAATAAGCCATAAAAAATTTTGTTGTCTTCTCCTAAATTTTCTTTTGTCGATAATTAATATAAATTATTTTATTCTCATAAATTCAATATTTACAATTTACTAATATCTTATGAAAGCGTATACTTGTATTGCATAACAGTACGGGAGGTTACATAATGAAAATTAATAAAAAGCTTATTTTCTTCATTGGCGCACTCGGTGGACTCTTATACGGGTACGATATGGGTGTTATTTCTGGGGCGCTCCTTTATTTGAAAAATGATATTCATTTAAATCCTTTCACTGAAGGATTAGTCGTTTCATCTATGCTTGTCGGGGCAATATTTGGTTCAGGTTTTAGTGGTCCCCTCTCAGAAAAACTTGGACGTCGCCGTTTAGTTTTTATTATTTCTATCGTCTTTATTATAGGTGCACTCATTCTAGCTTCAGCACCATCGATGGAAGTGCTCGTGATTGGACGTTTAGTCATTGGCTTTGCGGTAGGGGGTTCTACAGCGATCGTGCCTGTTTACCTTTCTGAACTCGCACCAACAGAGGCTCGGGGTTCTTTAAGTTCTTTAAACCAACTTATGATTACCATTGGTATTTTATCTTCTTATCTTGTCAATTATGCATTTGCACCAATTGAAGGTTGGCGCTGGATGCTCGGCCTTGCTGTTGTTCCTTCATTAATATTAATGATTGGCGTTATCTTCATGCCAGAAAGTCCGCGTTGGTTATTAGAAAAACGTGGCGAGAAAGCAGCAAGAGATGTAATGAAATTAACATATCCCGCTTCTGAAATTGACGGTGAAATTGAAAATATGAAAAAAATTAATGCCATCTCTGACAGTACATGGACTGTTTTAAAATCTCCATGGCTGTTATCTACTATTATTATTGGTAGTGTGTTTGCATTATTACAACAATTGATTGGTATTAATGCGATTATTTACTACGCACCTAAAATTTTTGCGAAAGCAGGATTAGGTGACTCTACCGCAATTTTAAGTACAGTTGGCATTGGTGTTGTCAACGTATTAGTTACGATTGTTGCGATATTTATTATTGATAAAGTCGATCGTAAAAAACTGCTCGTTATCGGTAACATTGGTATGGTGGCTTCATTATTAATTATGAGTATCCTTATTTGGATCATGGGTGTGAACAGTGCCGCGTGGATTATGATGATTTGTTTAACTACATTCATTATTTTCTTTGGTATCTCTTGGGGCCCTATTTTATGGGTTATGCTTCCAGAATTATTCCCAATGCGTGCACGTGGTGCAGCAACAGGTATTGCGGCACTCGTTCTTTCAATTGGTAGTTTACTCGTAGCCCAACTGTTTCCACTTCTAACGGAAGTACTTGAAATTCAAGAAGTATTTTTAATTTTTGCGGTTATCGGTGTAATTGCACTCTTCTTTGTTGTTAAATTTTTACCAGAAACACGTGGACGTAGCTTAGAACAAATAGAGGCAGATTTACGTCAACGTACAAACGCAACTGTTGCGGATGTAAAAAAATAATGGATAAAGAGACAGTATAGATCTCCAATTTGTTTATATGAAAAATCAAAACAATTGATGACTGGGCTCTTCTTCGCTTTTTTAGCTCGAATAGCCCTACTCATCCTTGCCGGGGCAGGACAACGAAATCATGTAGATTTCTGTCCTGCTCCCTTTCTATTATAAAATTACATTGTGCTGTATGATTAGGAATATATGTATTTCAATGTCTAAGAAAGGAGAGTCTTTATGACCATTGATGTTCAATTTACAATTCCTAATGTTGAGGATTATTGTAATTTGAGAAAAGTTTGTGGCTTAAGTGAAAAGTCTAGAAGTGCTGCACAAAAGGGCTTAAACGGGGCTTGTTTTACCGTAACGCTTTATGATGCTGACCGACTTATCGGTTTAGGGCGAGTTATCGGTGATGGTGGCACAGCTTTCCAAATTATTGATATCGCTGTCCATCCAAACTATCAAGGACAAGGATATGGTAAAACTGTCATGACGCATATTATGAATTATATTGATTCCGTTCGTTTACCTGGAACTTATGTCAGTCTAATCGCCGACTACCCGGCTGATCAACTTTACAAACAGTTTGGATTCAAATCAACTGAACCTCATTCTGGCGGTATGTTTTTACATTTTCCTGTTACACCATAAAAAAGGGACGTCTATCAAAGAAGCGGTGGCCAAACATCCAATAAAAGATGTCGCCACCGCTCTATCACGATGCTTAAATATAAGAAAACTTGAATTAAATCTTAGCGCTATGAAATTTGCGCTACCTCATGACCTCGCACGCGTTTATCCTCACTTGATGACTTACTTCTCAATTTGTTCTTGATTTGCGCGTTTTCGATGTTTTCGGGTTAACGGTTCTCCGTCTCTAGGCTCTGTAATAATGGCCTGTCTCAATAAAAAGAATAGCAAAATGAAGCCGACTGTAATCGTCACGTGACCAATACCGGCAAAACCAGCAAACGAATCAGGTATCGGTTGACGTGCAATTTGTTTAAAACCTTTTAAAAATTGCATCGTTACTGTCACAATAACACCGATGTTATAAATAATGAAATACCAATTAAATAAATAATAGCTGCTAAGTTTAAAAAGCTTTTCAATAGGTATCAACATTAAAAACATAAACATCCCTAACGTTAACAAATGCGTGTGCATGACACTCATTTGTGTTGAACCTGTGAATTCATAATGTACAGTGAGTTCTCTATATGTAAAGCCACTGAACAACCCTAACATTGTATAGGTCATAAACGCGTATAATATACGTTTCATCCTTTTCACACTCCATCTTATTTCACACCGTCACGCCATTAAACACGGCTGAATTTTTCATTTCTAGCTCATTCAAATTTTCATTCGAGGCCCTTTACCAATCTCACTTCACTCAGCTTCACACTTTCGATTATCGTAATCTCGAAAGACGATGTCAATACTTATTCGTTGTCAGATTTCGTAAAGTTTTTACGTTTAAAGAGCGCTACAATTGAAATAATGAGTGCTAAGATAGAAATAATCCATACAAATGGTGATGTATGTGATGATTGTGCGTCATCATGGTGATCTGCTTTAACAGGTTCACTTTTTTTCACTTCTGTTGTAGGTGCGGGCGTTTCACTTTTTTCATCATCGCTTGTCCATTTCACTGTTTTACCATCTTTATATGTTTGCATGGCTTTCCATTTGAATTGACCTTCTTTTTCTGGATTTGCGACTACAATTGGAAAGTCCATATGTTCGTGTTTGCCAATTCCTTTATCTGTTGCTTTCCAAGTGATTTTAGTGATTTTTCCAGACTTGTCTTCTTTAAATTCATGTTTAAATCCTGGAACAGGCTCAACAGTTGATAAAGTTACACCATCTGGAACTTCTAATTCAAGTTTTACCGTATTTTGATCACGTTCAACTGGAACTCTGACTTGATATTCTTCGTATGAACCGGGTTCACTCACTTTTGGATTAAGCGTTACGTGAGCATCTGCTACAGATGTCATACCTAATAGCACAAGAAATGACACAGCACTTAATAAAAACTTTGTAATTTTCATATATATTGATCCTTTCAATTATAATGGAATTTCGATTTGACTCATGATGACGCCCGCTAAAATCAAACAAATACCTAAGGCGAATTCAAGATATAACAGTGGTCGATTCACACGACGGCGCTTTTGCATCGCTTTAAATGTTTGTAAACCACCTAAAATCATCATAATGATGGTGAATCCCACTTTCATAAACCATAAGCTACTATATAACGTAGGTTGGGTGACAATCACTTTTAACGATGTGGCATCAATGGACATTAAAATACCTGTCAGTATAACGATAATCACTGCGGTCACATTTGCTTTTAACAGCACATCTTTAATTATTAAAATGTAAGAATGCTTGTGCTTGGCAGACATGTATGCGATTAAATAAGCAAAACTGCCCAGCCAAATGGCAATCCCCATTAAGTGTAACGTCCGTAAAATGATAGAATACAACGGCACTGCTTGCGCCCATGCATGACCTGAAATCGCAAGACTCAGCATCAAAAAGAGCGGCATCACTTTATACCATATAGACTCCATTCGCCGTAATGAAAATAGGATTAACATGATGATTAAACTGACCATTGATAAAACAAATGGAAATTGCATCCAAACGCTGAAATCAAGCGTCAATATAGAATGAATGGCATCTTTAGGTAACGTCATTAAATAAACGATACCCGTTGTAAAAGCAACCATAATCAATAATAAAATCGCACTGCGATGACGTGGAATCATATCATATGTAGGTACTTCTTGACGTTTCATAAGAAGATTAATCATATATAAGCCCGTAAAAATAAGTAACACAGCTTGTAAAACAAATCGTACTAAGCCTAACCAGAAAAAAGCATCGGTGTAAAAAGGCTTCGCTGTTTCTATTGTATGAGCTGTTTTTTCTCCGATTGAAAAATAATACTGTCCACTTATCTCATGACCATCTAATGAGACAGTCTCCCATCGAACGGCATATGTGCCATGTTCAACTTTTGACGTATCAAAAGTCACTTTTTTTGAATCCTCTTGCTCTTTAGGCTTCAATACACCTACTTCTTTGCCCTTGTCATTATAAATTTTGACTTTAGTATATTGCGTATGAACAGGCTCATTGAACTCAAGTTGAATCACTTCTGGTTTGGATTGTACGACTTCATTCTCAGCGGGTTGTTGTTTTTCTAAAGTGGCATGTGCAGAGGCTTGATTGAATGGTATACTCACACAGATCATCATGATAAATGCAATGAGCGTGGCTGCCCAAAATTTATTAAACGTACGCAATTTAACACCCCCTCAAGTGATTATAAAATGTAGATTTTAAGACATGGTTGCACATCACTTCCCTCATATGTGACATGCATTAACAAGTTGAATCGCTTGGATGACGACAACTTTTGGCCAATACCCAATACTTTCTTCCCTCCATGGCTCATCCTATAAGATTTTATCAAACTTATATGTGAATACAATGTATTTAGACTTGAACCGCCTTTTTTGTCACTGATTTGTCAAAATAATGACGTCATCTGTTTTTGATAGCTATTTTATATTTAATCAATCCACTAGAAATGCAAAAAGCCGAAAAGCAACGAGATAACATCGTTACTTTTCGACTTTTATCATCGATCTATTCAGAGTGAGGTGATTAACTTATACCGTCGCGATTTCTTCTTCGGTCGGTACATCATTGTTCAATCCCACCATTGCTTCAGTGATATTTCTAGAGTTATAGCCAATTCGTTCAAGAATCGCAATAATATCAACATATAGCAAGCCACCGTCAGTTGAACATTCACCTCTGTTCAATCTTTTAATATGACCTTTTCTTAATTTATGTTCAATGTTAAATGCTTCTCTACTCCGCTCCACCACTTCATCTTTTTTAGTCGTATCATAGACGTTTAAAGTATCAATTGCTTTGTGGAAGGACTCATCAACAAAGTTGAACAATTTTTCAATGCCTCGTTCAGCATCTTCAGTTAAAATAATATTTTTACTTTTTTGTCTTTCGATTTGCGCAATGTATGATTCTGTTAGTTCTGACACTTTCACAATCGAGCGATTGACATCAAACATCACGGCAAGACGTTCAACATCACTTTTATTAATATTTTTTGTAGAAATGCGCACCAAGTAATTTCGAATACTGTCGCTAATGGTAATCACTGCTTGATGTTTCTGTTGCACAGTTTTAATCATTTTCTTATCCATCGTCGCAGGATTACGGACATCGTCTAACATTGATTGAACAATATGCCCAATGTTTTGTAGCTCTTTTTGAGTTTCTTGTAATGCGACACCAGGCGCATGATACACTAAATCTTTATTAAGATGTTGAGGTTTATAATCTTCTGTAATGTCTTTACCCGGTACAATCTTAGTTACTAGCCAAGCAAGCGCACCTACAAATGGAAGTTGAATAAGTGTATTCGTTACATTAAATGCACCGTGAGCAAATGCAATCGCCATTGCTGGTTTAAGGTGCCATGCTTCTTGTAACATCCCTATCAAATGCGTTACAACCGGTAAAAATAGCGCGAAGATGATTACACCAATCACATTAAAAATAACGTGCACAAATGCCGCACGCTTAGCTGCTAATGAACCCGCTAAACTTGCTAACACTGCAGTAATCGTTGTTCCGATATTATCTCCTAGTAAAACTGGAATCGCACCTTTCAAGTCAACTAAACCTTGACTGTAAAATTCTTGCAGTATCCCAATTGTTGCACTCGAACTTTGAACTAACGCAGTTAAACCTACGCCGGCTAAAATACCGTACACCGGATGCGATGACATATCTAAAATGATTTGTCTAAACCCTTCTAATTGGGCAAGCGGCTTAACCGCATCTCCCATGAATTCTAAACCAAAAAAGAGTGAGCCAAATCCAAATAAAATTCGTCCAACATTGTTAATATTGGAACGCTTAAAGAAGAAAATAAGAAATGCCCCCAATGCCAAGATTGGCATTGCATATTCTCCTAAATCAATCCCAATTATAAAAGCAGTCACTGTCGTTCCAATATTGGCGCCCATAATAACACCAATCGCTTGTTTTAAAGTCATAAACCCCGCAGTCACAAGCCCTATTGTTATAACAGTTGTCCCAGAACTACTTTGTATTAAGATTGTAACAATCATACCGGCTAATACACCCAGTACTGGATTGGCGGTAAATTTATTTAAAATATTTCGCAATCGATCTCCTGCTGCTGCTTGTAAACCGTCCCCCATTACTTTCAAACCATAAAGGAAAATACCTAGGCCACCTAAAAAAGAAAAGATGACTTCAGTTACCGACATTTCCATTCTTTCACCTCAGTATTAAATTTCTGTTCATATACACATCATTGTCGAATGATTCATCTCGATTATCTCTTATAATTGTAAATTTAATGTTAAGATTTTATTAATTCTGACTTAACATTTCTATTTATGCGACTTTTATTAAGACATAACCCACTTTTTTCTTTATTTATGTTACATTATCTCCTTAATATTGACTACATATTCTTTACTATTTTCGTCGTCTCTTTATCGTTGCTTTCCACCTCCGCACACAAACAACAGTCCTCAAATCTTACTATATCCTTTATAAGATTTCAATCCGAACATGAATACGACAATTACAGTTTTTTCATCTCATTTATTTCCATTAAAAGTTAAGCCAATCCTCTTATGATTTAAAAATTATCTCCTTGACTCATTCGCTATGACCATGACAGATGGACAAATCTTTACTATAATATAGAAGAGTTTTTAGAAAAGGAAGTCCGAAAATGACACAAAATAATGATTACGCTTTACTTCTGTTTTATTATGCTTATCAAACATTTACAAAAACGGCTGATGATATCATTACTGAATATGGTATGAGTCGACAGCATCATCGATTCCTATTTTTTATCAATAAGCTTCCAGGTATTACAACGAAAAAATTATTAGAAAATCTTGAAATTTCTAAACAAGGCTCACATGCCACTTTGAAATTATTGAAAGAAAAAGGTCTCATCTTTGAGCGCCCTGATTTGACTGATCGCCGTTTAAAATGTTTGTTTCCAACTGAAGAAGGGAAAGCGCTCATAGAAGAACTCAACCAAGCACAAAATGACCTATTTAATCGAATCAAAGCCGAGCAAGGTGATGATTGGTATGCGATTATGGAGGGTTTTGCGTCTTATAGACAAGGCTACAAAGATATACAGCATTTGAAATAAGAGAATGAAGAAGGTGATTCGCTATGATTAAAGCGTACTACAATGATGCAAATTTGCATGTCCTAGAAACAGAAGAATGGCAACAAGCGCAATGGCTAAACGTTGTCAAACCGACACAAGACGAATTACAACAACTCATTGAAACATATGGTTTTCCACAAGACTTTTTGGAAGATGCATTAGATAGTGAAGAAAGTTCACGTATTGAATATGATGATGATAGCGGCTACTCTTTAATAATCAGCGACTTACCTATTACTGAAACTGGAAAGCATCAATTAAAAAGTTTCATGACGTTACCGTTAGGGATCATCATCGGTAAAAACATTATTGTTACGGTTTGTGCGAAACCTTTTCATTATTTTGACCACATCGTCAAAAAACCTATTAACTTAAAATACAAAAGTCAATTTGCTTTAAAATTAATGTACGATATGACTGCGCAATACAATAGAGGCTTACGCTTATTAAATAAAGAGCTCCGTCAAGTTGAATATAACTTGCAACAACGTGTCACAAATCAACGTCTTTATTTATTAAGCGACATTGAGAAAAGTTTAGTTTACTTTTTAGGATCACTTAAAACTAACTCTTCTACGATTCGAACTCTATTTCGTTTGCCTGCCATTAAACGCTTTGACGATGACGAAGAATTATTAGAAGACTTACAAAATGAGCACCAACAAGCGGTTGAAACGACTGAATTATATTTACGTATTGTTGAAAGTATGTCGAATTCATATGCGTCTTTGTTATCAAACCAACTGAATACCACTATGAAAACATTGACTATTTTTACCGTGCTGCTCACTTTACCTACGCTTGTATTTAGTTTTTTCGGTATGAATGTACCTTTACCTATTAATACCGAAAGCGCGCTTTCATGGATTATTATTATTGTAATTTCAATTATTCTCGTCGTAGTCATGTTTACATTTTTATGGCGCAACGACAAACTTTGACGTGATTCCGTAATCGTTTATCCATACAGGACTTGCCTATCCTCTATATCAATGATGGGCATGAGAAAATGCTTTTGCTACATCTTCACATGCCCATCATTGATTATCATTTTATTCTTTAATTCACTTTTCTTCGCACCATCATACTTTAACTGATTTTTTAACCCTCTATAAACAACGTCAGACTTTTTTAACACCTTGTTTAAGCTTTATACACACTACTCATATAACTCCCTATAAATATATGCCGTATTTTTTACTTATTTAAGCATTTAATTTAACTTTATTCCATTTCTTTAACACTTATGACACATTAATTATGCCGTTATTTTCTAATATGCGTCATTCCTTATACAATGTACACAATATTATTGTAGAAAAGGAATCGATATTTTTATAATGATGTATATTTATCAACTAGTTTCTCCGGACTTGAGAAACTTGAAAGAGGTCAACTATGCAAGGCATTAATATTGAACTAATGAAACAATATACGTCTTCTGCTTATCGTGTTTTTAATCATGTAGAATTATTTGTTTCGTTTGAAGGCGTTCTGACACTCGAGCTCAACGGTAAAGTGACTCACTTTCATCATCAAATTGCCATCGTGAATCACAATGACTTAGTCAAAGTGACCCAAGCGCAAGCCATCGTCAAATTGACAGTGCCTCTACAGTATTTTTCTGAATTTAATGCTGATTATTTCCTAGGTTATTTTAATCCTAATAAACTCTCTTCTCATAATAAAATTAAAGAAATCATAAAACATCTCATCGTTGAAGAAAACAGTGATATGTACTATGAAAACATTCAAACTTTGATTAAATTACTCTACAATGAAACATTCATTGAATTGGGTCGAATTTATATCCCGCATATACACGTGAATAGTATTTTATTTAATAATATGATTGATTATGTACATCAACACGCCAAATATCGCCTATCGTTACAAGAATTAAGTGAACATTTCTTTGTTTCCCAATCCTATGTGTCTATCCTTTTTGGCAAATACTTAGACTATAATTTTAAAAAATACTACGCTTCAATGAAAATCGCATTGTCTATGTACAACCTAGCCACATCGCATGATTCGATTAATCAAATTGCGACACAATACAGTTTTACAAACTACAACCATTATTCTAAGCAGTTTAAGCGTTTTGTAGGTATCAGTCCGATAGAATTTCGCAAACAAAGCCAAAAAAGAAGTCATCAAGTCACGGTCGTCCCTTTCGATACACAATATTTTGATACCCATTTGAGAAAATCCAGTACAATTCCTTCACCACATAAGGTGGACATATTTTTAGATCAACTCACTCCACCTCAATGGATTGAAAAGAAAGAAGTATTACTTGAAATCGTTAACTTAGACGACATCAGTCAAATATTTGGTAGTCAAAATCAATTAGAGGCACATCATCATGCACATGCCATTCAGTTGTTTTTTAATCCATCAGATCTTGAAACATTTCATTTTGGACATACACATCATATTGAATTACTCAGTCAATTGCTATGTGAATACGGTTATAAAGTGGCATATCGAATCCATTCATTACAAGCGTATGAAATCTTTAAAAATCAATTCTATTATCCGTTAATACGTATCATAGAACAGCAGCCTAATGATTTTAATCAGCATAAATTCAAGCTCAATATCATATTAGACCATGAATCTCTATCTGTTCATGAAATTCAATCTATCATTGAAAAAGTGAAAGCTTTACATTCGGATAGTCAGTTCACACTTGATATTGCGCTACCTTTAACACCAAGTAAAAAAGCGCAATTAAAGTTATTACTTCAACAACGCATCGTTTTTGATTATTATATGTTGGATGCTTTACAACTCAACCAAATTTATATGTATCACCTTGATTTACATACGCAATTTGAGTCAAAATTTGCGCAAGTGATACAAACGTTGCGACAAGAATATCAACTTGCGCAAACACCGATGATTATCAAATCAGTGCCACAACTTTTCACAGCGAAACAACATGCGATGCCACGTGAAGAGCAACTTCTTAAGCTTTGGCTGAATGTAGATGCGCTATGCTTACCACTGATTTCCAAGGACAGCCAAAATAACGGCTTTTATAATCGTTTCGGTCATCATAATGCCATTCAACATGTATTTAATTTATTGCAACCTTTTAGCCATACGTTTAGTGTTCGAACATCTACCTATCTCATTCATGAAACCGCGTATGCATATGAAATTTTGTTATTTCATGCAGATCAAGCGCCCAAAAATGTTTCTTTTGATTTATATGGTACCAACCAATTGCATCGTCATTTTGTGGTTGAATATACTTACCACCCCACATACAGCAACCTAGACCATATCATGCATGTGCAAACGCAAGATTATTACGTCCCAAGACACTTTGTCTCTTCTATTCATATGACAAATCATCTCTTATTTCATATTCAATTACATCACTTTGAACATACATCATACGAAACGACATTACCACAGGGAGTCATGAAACTCATTAAAATTATTAAAAATAAAGCAACACGTCACTCAGACGTGTTGTGAAATTCACATACGATATAAAAAAGGAACGCACGCACAAAATCTTCATTCAATGATAGATTTCTTAGCGACGTTCCTTTTTGCTTTATCGATCTTCAATATATGCATTTTGTGTGGCATACATCCCGGCAGCGAAGACACCGACGACCATCACAAAAAATAATATAATCGCGATGGTCCAACCATGAAAGTGATCATGCGCTACACCTAAAATAAAGGGTCCTAAAGCTGCAACCCAATACCCTATAGATTGCCCAAATCCTGACAACATCGTACTTCCAGCAGTCGTGCGCGAACGAATTGAAAAGAGTGTCATACATAAACTGAAACATGCGCCAATGCCCATTCCTGTCAATATCATCGCAATGAGCAAGACCACCACTTGCTGACTAAGTAATAAACTAAATCCCAATCCCATGAGGCATGTAATAATGATAACGAGACTTCTCTGTGTCTGCATTTTAGCAGCGATAATTGGAAACACAAAGGTCATCGGTAGTTGTGCGAATTGATTCAGCATCAGAAAGTAGCCCGCCGTCTCGGGTGCAATCCTTTTACTTACTAAAATAGAAGGATACCATGCGACAATACTATAAAACATCATCGATTGAAAGGCCATCGTCAAAGCGACTGCCCAAGCCATTTTAGAGCGATAAATTGGCTTTTTTAATCCATGACCTGTTTGTGTTGAAACATGGGGATTTTGTTTGAGTTGCGGAAGCCACACGATGAGTGCCAGTATTGCGAAAATAATCCAAAACGAGAGTGAAAGGCGATAAGACAAGGGCGATAAAGAAGCAAGCGGAAAACTCAATCCGCCTCCCAATCCTGCAGTAAAGTTCATTGTTGCACTATAAATGCCCGTAATGAGGCCAATTTGTAATGGAAAAGATGCTTTTGCGTATGCGGGTAAAGTCACATTCGCTAAAGCAATCGCTATACCTAAAAACAGTGTGCCAATGAAAAAGGCACTCACACCACCAGAAACTCTCACGACTAATGAGATGACAGTCAAAATCAGCGTCATAAATAAAAGTTGTGACATTGAAATACGAGAAAGGATACGTGCTACAAATGGTGACACCATACCGAAAATGATAAGCGGGATTGTCGTAATCAGTCCTGCAATTCCGTTATTAATATGTAAATCTTGCTTTATTGGGTCAATGACAGGTCCAACAGACGTAAGTGGCGCACGTAACGTCGAGGCAATCAACACGATGCCAATTACGCGTAGCCATTGATTTTGAATTTTATGATTCAGTAATTGTTCTGACATATGATTCCTCCTTACATGAAATGCAATGTCATCTTCAAATTAAGATTGCCTTTTAATTGTAAAACAAAACACGGATAAAACCTAAATAGGCTTTCCCGTGTCATATTCGACTGTAAACATGACTTTTACATGCTTTCATTATTAAATCGTATATCAAGTTATTTTGCCCCATACAATTGAATCGCACGTTTCACTGTTTCAATCAATTCATTATCTACAGTATTGAGTTGATTAAAGTAAAATAAAATTTCTTCAGGCTGAATTAATTCTCTAGGGTAAGATGGATCTTCTTCAAGATGTGCGGCCAACGTCCCAAGAGGTGTATCATCGCCTAAAAAATCTAACATAAAATCATAAAAACTCATAACAACACCTCTACTTTTTTGAGGTTAAAATGAATAATACACTTTTAGAACGTATAATCAAATATATTTCTTTTACAGCCTAATTATATAATTTTTCAAAATAAATGCAAGACACAAAAACGACATATTTTACTCTAACTTTTACTTTCTGTCTTAAAACGAATTCGCTACAATGGAATATAAGAGTGTGACAAAGATTTGACGATTGTTATTTTGAGTCACCTCATACAACACTTAGAGTTCACATTTTATATAAAGGAGCGAGAAATAATGAAGCAAAAACAATCTCTTGGTATTATCATCATTATTGCGATGCTAATTGTGACGGTAGGTGTCGTTGTTGCGATGATGCTTTCTGGTCAAAAAGAAATATATTACGGATATATGAAAGACAGCACAACAGCTGAAAAAGTAATCAGTGAATCTGATAAGACGGTTAAAGAAAACGTTAAAATCCCTACGGATAATAATTTCCAACCTAAAAAAGGCGACTTTGTTAAATTAACAGCTAAAAAAGATGATCCAGATCATTTCGTTAAAAAACAAATCGTATCACATGATGATGTTCCACATGGCTTAATGATGAAAATTCATGACATGCATAACATGGACATGCATCACCATTAATTTAATATTTTTCGTATCATTAATAAGCAATGAAGAAAATGTTCTCAGCCATTTCCTTCATTGCTTTTTACTTTAGTATCACGATTTAATTACCAGATGATTTCATCAACAACATCATCATTGAGTGCACGAATGATTTCTGTCACCAGTTGAACTGCTTTTTGATAATCTTTTTGGTCAATAACAGATACATTTGAGTGCATATAACGTAACGGAATTGATAGCGCAATAGAAGGAATACCATCTAATGCGGTATGCATATTCCCAGCATCTGTTCCGCCACCCGGCATTGAATCCCATTGTAATTCAATGTTATGCGCTTTTGCGACCTTTTTAACATGGCGAATAAGCCCTACATGACCCACATTTGTAGCATCTAATGTTAAGACGATTGGTCCTTGACCTATTTTCACATCGCCATCACTTTCAAGTCCTGGTGTATCATATGCAACACCGACATCAACCGCAATGGCTAAATCAGGTTTCACTTTATGTGCTGCTACTTTAGCACCGCGAAGCCCCACTTCTTCTTGGACATTAGCGCCTGCAACTAAGTTAATATCGAGTGCTTCATTTTTCAATTCATCTAATACATCGACTGCTAAAGCACATCCAAAACGGTTATCAAACGCTTTTGAGGTTACATAATCTTCATTCAAGAGCGTTTCAAATTCTGAATAAGGTGTAATCATGTTACCTACTTCAATTCCCGCTGCTTCAACTTCTGCTTTATCTTTTGCACCGACATCGATGAACATATGTTTCATATCGACAGGTTTATTACGTTCTTCTGCACCTAAAACGTGTGGCGGTTTAGAACCTATGATGCCGCGTATTTCGCGACCTTCATCCGTTGTGATTGTCACTTTTTGGGATAACATCACTTGGTTCCACCATCCCCCTATTGGTGTAAATCGAATAAAGCCTTGCGCTTCGATTTTAGTCACCATAAAGCCAATTTCATCAAGGTGTCCCGCTATCATAATCGTACGCTGACCAGATTGGCTCTTTTTCTTGCCAAAGACACCACCGAGATTATCATAGATCATTTCATCACTATTGGGTTCTAATAATTCAACCATCGCTTTTTTAACCTGATGTTCATGTCCAGCGATTCCATTAAGATCTGTTAATTTTTTTAATAAGGCTTTTGTATTTTTCATCTAAGTTAAACCCCTTTCCGATTAAATTCTATTTAATTTTAACAAACTTTTCTGACAAAAGTATGATTTAAGCATTGTGCAACTTTTGTTTTTCATTGCATAGAAGAATTTTGAAAGTATATACTAGAGGTATCTAGAAAATTCTGAAATAAAAGACAAATTGTTGACATGCCTTTTGCGAATCGGATTCAGTTGATATCATCTTCATTCTCACTTAATGAATCATCAATGGAAATCCAACGCTTTTCAACAATAAGAGCCATGTCTAACTTTTTAGCATGCGCGCAATCGCACATATACACGATGTCAAATTTTGGATGGCACACACTAATATTTTGCTCATCCATGACATCCTCACTTTCTTCAGCGTCATGCTCATCATCAATATGATAGATCGATAAGGAGGTCACATCATGACACATAAAGTCGCTTTAATTGGACTCGGTCGTGTAGGAAGCCAAGTACTAACGGACATTCAATACACAGGCCTATTTCAAGAAATCATCTTAATTGATACCAATCTGAACCGTGCGGAAGGAGAGGCAATGGACCATCGCCATTTCCAATCTTACAGTGGGACACATCATACGAAAATAAAAGCAGGCAACTACACAGATTTAGCAGATGTTGACATGATTATCATCTCTGCAAGCATCCCTTCTACAGCAGATATGGCTGATCGCACAACGTTAACATTCGGTAATGCTGCGATTATCCAAGAGATTATGTCAAACATTACTGCGGTAACAACCTCACCACATATTATTATGATTTCAAATCCTGTAGATACGATGACTTATTTAGCAGAGATACAACATGATTATCCACATGAAAAAATTATGGGAACAGGCACATTATTAGAATCATCTCGCTTCCGTACATTGATTGCAGACCACTATGACGTTGATCCGAAAAGTGTCGAAGCTTTCGTTATTGGAGAGCACGGCAAAACGACTGTACCGGTATGGAGCCGTGTCCGTATTGCAGGCATGCCTCTCGATGAATATGAACAACTGAGCCATGCGCAAGCTATCTCGAAACAAAAGATTCGCGATGAAATTGACAAAGTGTCATTTGACGTGATGCGCAATAAAGGTTGGACGAATTCTGCTATCTCTCGCGCAACAATCGATCTTGTAGAAGCCATTCTTTATGATGAAAATCGTATTTTACCTATTTCGACAGTCCATCAGCACGTTTATGATTATCAAAATGTCGCATTTAGTCTTCCAACACTTGTTAATAAAGAAGGGCATCACACTGTCTTCCCGTTTGCACTAGATGCTGAAGAAAAACAAGCACTTGATCATGCGGTTCAATACATTCAATCAACAATTGCGTCTGTCACAGATTAAGTCACGCAATCATTTTAGACGGCACTACTTGCCATTTGAAATTCATTTATTTTGGCAGAGATGACACAGACGATGCAAATTTAAAATATCCACTTTAATTCATGTCTCCATTAAAAAAGCACTGAAATCCATAACCGATTTCAGTGCTTTACTTAATCAACGACCTTGAATTGCCATTATTTCATTTTATAATTTTCATTGAAATAATTGTATTTCGCTTTTTTATCATGCTTTTTCGTTTTTGAATCGAAGCCTTGTAAGAAAAAGCCGCGTTTGAGATGAATAGGCTGAGCAATATATGTATTTTTTTCGTCACCTTTTAAGGTTAATTCTTTATAAAACACACCTTTTCTTGGATCATACTCAGACTTTTCTTTAATAACTTTATCACTCAAATGATGTTCAGTTAAATACTGATCGATTAACTTTAGGTTTTGACTTTTTTGATAACCCTTATACGCAAAAAAGCCAGCCGCAACAATTACAAATAACAACACTAAAGCCAAAACGAGTTTTAAAATTTTCTTTGCCATTTCATGTGCCTCCACCTTATTACAATCTTATTATACATCTTATCATAAATCTTTTTCTTACATTACTTTCAGTATTTGTCGTCACATAAAAGTCATAATCCAATCGGTATCTAAATTGCGATTTCACAGCGAACCATCAAAAAGTAAAACTTAAAAATCACTATGTTACACATATAAAAACGTCTTTAAAGACGAGCGGTCACCCGTTTCAAAGACTTTTTTTATCATTCGATGATCATTTTAAAAGTGAGATTATTCGACTGTGGACACCGCTTGTTCGCGTTTAGATAAATTAAACATTGTTAATAATGCCACAATCCCAAAAATACTTAAGAATATAAAGGCAAGATGGCTTGACCCTGTGAGCGATGTCACTGCTGTAATCACTAATGGTGGGAAGAAACCTCCAAGACCGCCCATCATTGAGACAATACCATTTGCAACACCAGCTTCTGTTGTGAAATAAAGTGGAACGAGCTTAAACACTAAGCCATTACCGATACCGACACAGATACTCACTGTTAAACATCCAATTGTAAATAAGAAAATTTGACTGGAAACACCTAAAATGAGTGCACCTATAATCATAATTGAAAAGAAAATTTTAAGCATAGAGACAGCGTTAAACTTATCCCCTAAAATACCACCAAGTGGTCGTAAACATGTCGCTAAAGCAATGAAAACTCCCGTAAGAATCCCTGCATCTACTTTATCAATGCCAAAGTTTTGAACAAGGAAGTTCGGTAAGAAAAGACCGAAAGCCACGAATGCACCAAATGTAATAAAATACCAAAAACTTAAATAATAAAGTTTGTAATTACGCATTAACTTTCTTGATTGTTCGACTAAAGGCACTTTGACTTTAGGTTCATTGCCGTCACCTAAGAAAAACATGATAACCGCAAACACAGCCATAATAATTAAATAGCTACGCACTGTATTTTGCCAACCAATCACACCTGCAATTGGAGGTGCTAAAAATGAAGACACTGCAGTACCGAGGTTACCCATACCATATATCCCATTCGCAAGACCCACTTTATCTTTAGAAAAATATTTAGGTAATGAGGTTACCCCTACTGAGAAGATTGCCCCACCCACACCGAGGAAAAAGCCTGCAAACATGAGCGCCCCTGGAGATGTCGCTTGGCTTAATAAGAATATAGGCACGAGTAGCACTAAAAAGCTTGTAAAGAATACCCATTTGGCACCGACAATATTCGTTAAATAACCAAACGGTACACGCAAGACGGAGCCTAATATAACTGGAATGGCTAAAATAATTGAAAGTTGACCACTCGAGATTTGAACATCTTGCGAAATAAAAGGAATCAATGGTGCGATAATACTCCATGCCATAAACCCTGCCACTAAACTCAATGTTTGAAGCCCTAATTGTAAACCCGCTTTTGACTTATTCATTGATCATTCACCTTTCTCGTTTGACTCCATTTCGGATCAAATTCACTAAATTTTCTCTACGCGTTGATAAAATGATAATTTAAACATTTCCAACTCAAATACAGTTTAACTTTATTGTGAAATTTATAACATAAGGACTTCCCCTATACGCAGTGTGGGGTATCCCCTAACCTGAAATTGATGTATAAACATTGTTAAAAATTAGACAAAATCGGGATAAAGACGGGATTGACAACACTTTATATTTAACAATCAGACATCTCATAAATCGCTTTTCCACCTGCCTAAATCAATGCGCAAAGACAGAATATTCATAATATAAAGGACAGCCAATAGGGACATGCGGAGGATTATGTTATACTCATTTATAATAGAGAATGACTACAATCATCAACATGCAATTATATTTAAAAAAGAAGGTGCATTGCTTGAAAAAAACAGTTGAGTGGCTCATCGCAATTGTCAGTGCCATTGCGATTGTGTTACTGATTAGAACTTTTATTGGAACACCCTATACCGTTAAAGGGCAATCTATGTTCCCCACTTTTCACGATAAAGATCGGGTCATTGTCAGCAAGATTTCAAAGTCATTGAACCATCTCAATCGGGGAGATGTCATTGTCTTTCATGAAAATCAGCATAAAGATTTTATTAAGCGATTGATTGGTCGTCCAGGAGACACTGTGGTGTATAAAGACGATCAACTTTACGTTAACGGTAAAAAAATAAAAGAGCCCTATTTGAATTCTAATAAAAAGTACAAAATCGGGGACTTTCTGACCGAAGATTTTAATGTGGAAGATTTAAAAAATGCGCAAGGTCAGTCTAAAATCCCTGCACATCGCTATTTAGTATTAGGGGATAATCGCCAAAATAGTATTGATAGTCGACGTCCTGAAGTGGGTCTGATTTCAGAACGACAGATTGTCGGTAAAGTGACCGTAAGAGTTTGGCCTTTCATCCGAATCCAATTTGGCTTTAACCCCGATACTTTTAAATAACAAAAGAGCCAACATTTCAATTTTTGATAATCTTGCCTTCATGAACTCGCTTGCTTAGGGGCTGAAGTCTCAACTAAATTTGGCTTAATTGAAGATGAAAATTGATGAAGCCAAATTGGATTTTGGGCGCATTACAGAAATATCATGTGCAACAAATATTTCGTTGTATTGCCCCCGCAAAGCTGACTAGACTTCACAAAAGCAAGTTTGAACTCGTGTGAAGTCAGACAGCCACTGCGTAAAACAATGAATCACTATTAGAATAGGTAGACAAGTTTAATTTTTTCACTCTTCCCTCAAGCGTCTCGTTCATTGTGGCAATCATGCCATAATCATAAAGGTATAGAGGACAATTTTAGGAGACGATGAAAGCTTTTTAGAAAGTCAAAACTGTAAAAATTAGAGCGATGTATCAAAGTAAAGGTATTATCAATTAAATATCGCTTATTTTGATATGTGTACCTTTTAAATTCTAAACGTTTATGATATGGACAAATATCGTGGATTTTTTATCTTTATTAATTAAATGATACGAAAGTGACTTATTTTTTTAAAATTATAATAGTGAATGGTGACTTGCAGAAACGAAGTATTTATGACGAGACTCCTGAGGGAACAGGACGAGCCGAAGATTACAGGCTGAGGCTGTCCCCTCGGAAAGCGAAGTCATATAATACGAAGTTTCATCATATAAAAAGCGCTAAGACAATTTTCTATTAAAAATCATCTTAGCGCTTTTTATTTTGTAATTGATGTGCCGAACTTTTTTACACACACCTTTTGATTATTCAAAACCCTCCGTATATTGGAATTGTTTATGCTTCAAAAAACACTTCATTTTCGTCGACTAGAAATCTAATAGCTTTTTCTTTAATGCATACTCCACGAGCTCTGGCTTTGATTTTAAATTAAGTTTATCCATAATACGCGTTTTATGCGCTTCTACTGTTTTAACAGAGACAAATAGCTTTTCAGCAATATCTTTATTCCCATATCCTTTAGCAATTAACGGTAAAATTTCAAGTTCACGTTTCGATAAAATCTTGAATGGGTCATTTGAGTACGATTCATCTTGTGAAGATTGAACAAATTCTTTAACTAAAGACGTCGTCATTTTAGGATCAATATAAGTTTGACCTTGATAGACCGTGCGAATCGCTAACAATAATTGTTCATCTGGCGCATTCTTTAAAATATAGCCACTCGCCCCGCTTCGCAAGACGTGGAATAAATATTCTTCGTCATCGTACATCGTCAATATCAGAATTTTAGTATTCGGAAAACTATCTAAGATTTTACTCGTCGCAATTAATCCTGATTCACCCGGCGGCATACTGAGATCCATAATGAGTACGTCCGGCTCATATTTCATCACTTTTTGATACGCCTCTACGCCATCGGCAGCCGTCCCTACCACTTCCATATCCTCTTGAAAGTTGAGTATCATAGAAAAGCCTGTACGTACAACGGCGTGATCATCAGCAATTACGATTCTCATGCTTTATTCCCCTCACTTTTGACTAATTGGTACTTCGAGCGATACGATGGTGCCTTTACCTTTCTGCGTTTCAATATTCAAATGCCCGTTGACCAACTCAGCACGTTCATACATCCCATATAAGCCTAATCCAGAACCTTTAGGCGAATCGCTCGGTTCAAAACCTAAACCTTGATCTGAAACTTCAGCATAGAGATAATTTTGGTCTTTTCGTAAGATGACATCGACATCATCAACATCTGCATATTTCATCGCATTGAAAACCGCTTCTTGAACGATACGATAGACAACGGTTTCGATTTCAGTATCAAAACGTTCTGGTTCTATATCAAAGTGATAATTCACAACTAATCCATAATTATTTTCAAGCTGCTTAAAGTAAGACTTGAATGCGGCATCTAACCCTAAATCATCTAAAGAGGAAGGACGCAACTCTGATGATAAATTTCGAATATCATCAATTAATTTCGTCATTAAGCCTTCAATATTTCTAGAGTTTGCTAATAATGAATCCATATCTTGCTGATATTTGAGCAAGCGCATTTCAACATTCACATTAATCAACTCTTGAACTACACCATCATGCAGTTCTCTAGAGATACGTTTCCGCTCATTTTCTTGTGCTGCAATCGTCTTTTGAATCATGTTACGTTGATAAAGTTCTTCTTGTCTTTGCAGTTGTGCTGTGACATTTTGTAACGTAAACGCCTTAATCTGTTGTGCTTCATCAATCGTTTGATATGTGGCTGTAAAAGGCTCGATTTTATTGTCGGTCGTCTTCATAAAAACTTGAAAAGTCGTATTCCCTAACGTTTCTGAATGTAAAAAACAGTTTTGACATGTACGTAAATCATGTTCATTGGTATAGCCTTCACATCGGCCACATATTGTATTAGAAATGCCGCTCATATCATTATCTGGCGAGATGATACGTTTCGCTGCTTCATTCATATAAATCACTTTACCATTGCGGTCAATAAAAATAATCATTTCTGACGTCTTATGGTAATACGACAATAAGAACGACAATAAATCATGTGTCTTTTCTGTCATCATAACATCACCTTATCTTCACTCGTTAAACCACCAATACCTTTAATTAACGACAAGTCACGTGCAATCTGAGGCAACGGTTTTTGATTACGTTGGCCTAATAAGAGCACACCTTTCACACGGTGATTATGCCATAGAGGTATGGCAATTAATGCGGTAATCTGTTCACTCATTAAGATTGGAAAGTTAAAAAGTGAACTTTGAATTTCATGATGTGTCGTATCTGGAATTACCATAGGCTTCCCTGTCTTCATCACATTACCCGCCACACCATGACCATGACGTAAGACGATGCGTTGATAACGCTCATTTAAGTTGCCTGACACGTAACGCCATTTGATCTTTGTGCCAACATGATCTTCTGAAGGTAATGCGATACCGGCAAAGTCAAACTCATATTCATGACGTATTCTATCTATTTCATCTTGATAATCATGTTGAGAAAAATCAATCTGGTTCACGGTCATCACTCCAATTTAAATTTTGTGTTTACGATAAATAATATAACTGCGACTCGCGTAAGATAAAGGGACACTCCACACGTGCACAAGACGTGTGAACGGCCAACATGCCATAATCGTAAAGCCAAGTAAAATATGCAATTTAAATGTTAACGGAACACTTACCATGAGACTTGCATCAGGGCGCAACGTAAATAAACCTCTAAACCATATTGAAATCGTTTGTCGATAATCAAAGTCAGGTGTCGTTGCATTTGTCACTAATGTGGCATAACATCCAATAAAAACAATTAATAACAATAAGAAATTGACAAAAATGTCTGATGCAGAGCTTAAACGGCGCACATTTTGTTTAGTCACGCGTCTTGCAGTTAACAACAACATACCGATTAACGTTATTATACCAAAAATACTTCCGATATACACCGCTCCGATATGGTAGATATGATTGTTCACACCGATTGCCGTTAACCAATGTGCTGGAATCAACAATCCAACGACATGACCGAAAAATACAGGAATAATCCCTAAATGAAACATGAGACTGCCCCATTTAAGTTGCTTCTTTTCAATAAATTCACTCGATTTTGCAGTCCATGAAAACTGATCATATTGGTAGCGAACAATATGACCAATCACAAAGATTGCAAGACAGAGGTACGGGAAAATCACCCATAAAAATTGATTAAACATGATGTCTCACCTCTTCGACTTGTACAATGCATTGCTTTAACGTTTCTCTAAGACCTTTAATTAAGTGACGATAAGGATTGCCTTTTTCTTCAAGATATTTCATCATCGGATACGTGCCATCTTCAATAATCATCACTAATAATTGTGCATTTTCTTGTGCCCTGTCATCCCCGTCAAATTGGGCAGCGTATAAGAACTCCAACATCAATGGTAAATAATCTGACAGCTCAGATGAAGGCATCTCTAGGCCAAACATTTCATAAAGCACTTTTAATTTTGCTAACATTTGTCCGCGTTCTTTTTGTGTATCAAATTGATTAAATGTCATGTAGAGTGTCGCTTTTTTATTAAAATCAAACGTATCGGTATAAAGCATTTGAATTTCAGATAAACTCTTTTCATACATTTCTTCTCGATATTGTTTGACATAGGGATAGGCAGGGTGCGCTTCATGAAAAATTTCTTCAAAGACTTTAGGATGGAAGGTTAACTTTTCTGGAAAAATTAACTGCTGGCTCATGTAACCGAGCGTCTCTTTATAGCTGTTCAGCCGATCAAGATTAATCACGGAAAATCCCTCCATAGAAATTGTCGTTATAAATTTCACGTCCTGTTTTACCACCTGCACCTACAGGCACACCACAACCATCACAGTTCGCGCCGAAATGTTCACCACCATAGCCTTGACTGCCTTGCGCTGCATAAGTGTCCATGTATTGCTCTTTATGTGACGTTGGAATCACAAAGCGATCTTCATGTTTCGCAATCGCCAACAAACGGTACATGTCTTTTGCTTGTCTTTCTGTGAGACCGACACGTTCTAAGCGAGACATGTCAAACTCACGACCTGTATTTTGTGCACGCATATAACTTCTCATCATAGCCATACGTTGAAGTGATCCTTTCACAGCTTTTGTATCGCCAGCTGTGAAAAGTTCTGCTAAATATTGAACAGGCAAGCGCATTTCTTCAATTGCTGGGAAGATAGCATCAGGATTGTTTCCGGCATTTTGTCCTTCAAAATAATTCATTATTGGACTTAATGGCGGACAATACCAAACCATCGGCATTGTACGATATTCTGGATGTAATGGAAACGCTAACTTATATTCGATTGCCAATTTATAAATCGGTGAATTTTGAGCTGCTTCAATCCATTCTTGAGAAATACCATCTTTCTCAGCTTGTTCAATAACCGCTTCGTCATAAGGATTCAAAAATAAATCCAATTGTTTTTCATATAAGTCTTGTTCATTTTCAGCAGAAGCTGCTTCTTGAACGCGATCCGCATCGTATAATAGGACCCCTAAATAACGCATACGACCTGTACATGTTTCAGAACAAACTGTCGGAATTCCTGCTTCCACACGAGGGAAACAAAATGTACATTTTTCTGCTTTATTTGTTTTCCAGTTGAAGTATACTTTTTTATAAGGACAACCTGTCATACAGTAACGCCAACCACGACACGCTTCTTGATCAACTAAGACGATACCGTCTTCATCACGCTTGTACATTGCCCCAGATGGACAAGATGCGACACAGCTTGGGTTTAAGCAATGTTCACAAAGGCGAGGTAAATACATCATAAACGTTTGATCAAAGTTAAATTTAATTTCTTCTTCAATTTTTTGAATGTTAGGATCTTGAGGGCCCGTAATATGTCCGCCTGCTAAGTCGTCTTCCCAGTTAGGACCCCAGTCTAAGTCCATGCGCTGTCCTGTCATCAATGAATGGGCTTTTGCGACTGGAGAATGTTGGGCAGGTTTAGCTGTTGTTAAGTGCTCATAGTTATATGTCCAAGGTTCATAGTAATCTTTAATCACTGGCATATCTGGGTTATAGAAAATTTTACCAAGTGCTATTTTGTTCAAGCGTGTTCCTGACTTTAACTCCAGCTTACCTTTTTTGTTTAATGTCCATCCCCCTTTGTATTGTTCTTGATCTTCCCATCGTTTTGGATAGCCGATACCCGGTTTTGTTTCTACATTGTTAAACCACATATATTCTGCGCCAGGTCGATTTGTCCAAGTACTTTTACACGTCACACTACATGTATGACATCCGATACATTTGTCTAAGTTCAGAACCATTGCCACTTGCGCCTTAATCTTCAAGCCAATCCACCTCTTTCATCTTTCTCACTGCCACGTATACATCCCGTTGGTTCCCAATTGGACCATAATAATTGAATGAATAACTGATTTGGGCATAGCCCCCCATTAATTGTGTCGGTTTTAAGTGAATACGCGTTGGCGCATTGTGCGATCCACCACGTGTTCCCGAAATTTCAGATCCCGGTGTTTCAATATGTTTATCCTGTGCATGATACATATACATTGTGCCTCGAGGCATCCGATGTGACACAACTGCACGCGCTGTGACTACACCATTACGGTTATACACTTCTAACCAATCATTATCATTAATGTCATGTTGTGCTGCGTCTTCATTTGAAATCCATACCGTCGGCCCCCCACGGAACAACGTCAACATATGTTGGTTATCTTGGTATGTTGAATGGATATTCCATTTTCCATGTGGTGTTAAATAGCGAAGTACGAGCGTATCGACGCCACCTTTAACAGGCTTATCCTTCGTTCCAAATACCATTGGTGGTAATGTTGGTTTATAAACAGGTAACGCTTCACCAAATTGTTGGAAAACTTCATGATCAATATAGAAACTTTGGCGTCCTGTTAACGTTCTAAATGGCACGAGTCGCTCAATATTCGTTGTAAACGGAGAATAACGTCTACCTTGTTTGTTCGAACCCGGGAAGACTGCTGTTGGAATCACTTCACGCGGTTGTGATGTGATATTTAAGAATGAAATTTTCTCAGATGCACGTTCTGCTGAAATATCTTTCAATGGCATCCCTGTTTGTCGTTCTAAGTCTTGATAAGATTTTTGTGAGACCCGTCCATTTGATGCGGATGAAACATTTAAAATCACATCTGCTACTTTACGCGCTGTATCAATCCGCGGTTTATTATTTTTAATCGAATCATCTTCCCATGTCCCTACCATGCTTCGAAGTTCATCGTATTGTTCTTTGACCGAAAAGCTCACGCCATGAGCACCCACTTTACCGTTTTCTAGTAAAGGTCCTACAGAAATAAATTTGTCATAAACGTCAGTATAAGTACGATCAACCACTGCAAAGCCTGGCATCGTTTGACCCGGAATTGGTTCAATTTCACCTTTTGTCCAGTCGTGCACTTTACCGTAAGCAAGTGAGATTTCTTGCTTAGAGTCGTGTGCGAGCGGTGATGTTACAACATCTTTATAAGTACCAGTAAGGTGAACACGAGCCATTTCAGAGAATGTTCGGCTAATCGTTTTGAAAATATCCCAGTCTGAACGTGATTCCCATAAAGGGTCGATTGCCGGATTGAATGGGTGAATGAAAGGATGCATATCTGTTGAAGAGATATCATGTTTTTCATACCAAGTGGCCGCTGGTAAAACAATGTCAGAATATAAAGGCGTTGCCGTCATACGGAAGTCTAAAGAAACAAGGAGATCAAGTTTACCTACTGTATCTTCTCCCCACTCAATCTCTTCAGGTCGATCCGTTTCATTTGGCTCAGCCATTAATGCTGATTTTGCACCTAGTAAATGTTTCATAAAGTATTCTTGACCTTTAGCAGAACTTGAAATCAAATTCGAGCGCCAAACAAATAAAGTCTTCGGATGATTTTTACGTAAATCTGGATTTTCAACCGCAAATTTTGTTTTACGTGATTTCACATCTTCAATGGCACGTTTTAAAATGGCTTCATTATTAAATTCTCCCGCATCGCGTGCTTCTTCTCCCCATAAAAGACTATTGCGGTCAAACTGCGGATAAGAAGGTAACCAGCCATTGCGTGCAGCTAAAACATTATAATCAGCAGGATGTTGTAATTTGATATTCTCTGCAAGTGGCGAAGCTAAGCGATCTACACCTGACTCTTCATATTTCCATTTGTCTGTCGCAAAGTAAAACCAGCTTGTTCCATTTTGTAAACGCGGTGGCCCTTGCCAGTCTTTAGCGAAAGCAATCGTATTCCAACCTTCAATCGGACGACACTTTTCTTGTCCAACATAATGCGCCCATCCGCCACCATTCACGCCTTGACAGCCACATAAAACGACTAAGTTTAATACAGAACGATAAATGGTGTCTGAATTAAACCAATGGTTAATTCCTGCGCCCATAATAATCATGGAACGTCCACCTGTATCGATGGCATTTTGCGCAAATTCTTTTGCCACTTGTGTCACAACATTCGCTTTGACACCTGTAATCTTCTCTTGCCAAGCAGGTGTATAGAAAGAAGCCGCATCATCAAAACCTTTTGATTCTAGTTCATGATTAAAACGTTTCACACCGTATTGACTTGCCATTAAATCATAAACGGTTGCGATGTACGTTTCTTCACCGTTCGCTAACGTTACTTTACGCACTGGAATCACACGCTCAAATACGCCATTGCCCGCATTATCAAAATATGGGAATTGAATTATGATGTACTCAAAGTCACCCGTTGCAACTGTCATTGCAGGATCAATTTTAGCGCCCGCTTCATTTTCTAGTTTTAAGTTCCATTGTTTGCCATCTTCCCAACGTTGACCCATTGTCCCATTTGGAACTTGAATCGTGTCTGTCAAAGAATCTAAAACAACCGGTTTCCATTCACTATTCTCAGACTGACTGCCAAAGTCACTTGAACGGAGGAAACGTCCCGCTTTGTAACCTTTATCATCTTGATCTAATCGAATTATAAACGGCATATCTGTATATTGTTTGGCATAGTTGATAAACATTTCTGAAGGTTCATCTTCGTAGTAAGTTTGTAAAATAACATGCGTCATTGCTTGTGCCAACGCTGCATCTGTACCTGGATTAGGAGCCAACCAGTTATCGGCAAACTTTACATTTTCAGCATAGTCTGGCGCGACAGAAACGACTTTAGCCCCTTTATATCGAACTTCAGTCATAAAGTGTGCGTCTGGTGTCCGAGTGAGTGGGACGTTTGAACCCCACATCATAATATAGCTCGCATTGTACCAGTCGCTCGATTCTGGTACATCTGTTTGTTCACCCCAAATTTGCGGTGATGCTGGCGGTAAATCCGCATACCAATCATAGAAACTCAACATTTCTCCACCTAATAGCGAAATAAAACGTGCACCTGCCGCGTAACTAATCATAGACATCGCTGGAATTGGCGTAAATCCTGCGATTCTGTCAGGTCCATCTTTTTTGATTGTATAAATCAATTGAGCTGAAATAAGTTGTGCCACATCTTTCCAGCTCGCACGGACATGTCCACCTTTACCGCGTGCTGACTTATATATACGTGCTTTTTCTTCGTTTTCTACAATTGAGGCCCATGCTTTAATTGGATCTTGATACGTTTCCAACGCTTCTGTCCATAATTCCCATAACTTTCCACGAACGTAAGGATACTTTACACGGAGTGGACTATATTCATACCAGGAGAATGAAGCGCCACGTGGACAACCTCGTGGTTCAAATTCTGGCATATCTGGTCCGCAACTTGGATAGTCAATTTGTTGATTCTCCCAAGTAATCACACCATTTTTCACAAAGACTTTCCATGAGCATGAGCCTGTACAGTTCACGCCATGCGTTGTGCGGACTACTTTGTCATGACTCCATCTTTCTCGATACATTTTTTCCCATTCACGACTTTTGTGTTCTAATACCGACCAATTCCCGTTAAATTTTTCAGTAGGCTTAAAAAAATTCAGTCCAAATCTAGCCATTGTCATCCTCCTCTTACACATAGACTTCAGTCATCACCCATATTGTACATTTATTCACAAGCGTATCCTATTAGGGATTTACCTATTTCATTAACTGGAATCCCTATGCTTTTTCATACCTCACACGTGGTTCTAAATCGCTTGCTTAACGGCTAAATGCTCAACTCAATTTGGCTGAGATGCGGCAGTAACTTGGTGAAAGTAAATTGGATTTTGAGCGCAATACAGAAATATCATGTGCAACAAATATTTCGTTGTATTGCCCCCGCAAAGCTGACTAGACTTCACAAAATCGACTTGTTCTTAACTCTAATAGTGAATGATTATATGCATAAACGAAGTATGGATGACGAGACGCCTGAGGGAACAGGACGAACCGAAGACTACAGGCTGAGGCTGTCCCCTCGGAAAGCAACGTCATACAATACGAAGTTTTTATCATAAGAAGAAAGCGCTAAGACAATTTTTATGATAAATCATCTTAGCTCTACTTAATTAACGAGATATTTAAATTTTTTACAAATCAACGACCTGTGTAAAAGTCGTATCTTGAATGAGTTGGGTGATTTTTTCAATTTGAGAAGCATGTAAATCAGAATAGTGGCGATCATCAATCACGACCTGATGCCCCGCTTCGAAATAGTCAAAAGCACGCGCTATCGCTTCCAATCGCTCCCCTCTAATTAACACTGTTTCGTAGTTTCTTGAGGTGTTCGCGACGTCTGTTTGCACATCCCTGACGACTTGTCCCACAATGGTAACACCTGGCCCTAGACGTTCAGGCAACATTTCAATTTGTTCAACAATGGTATTCACTGTTCCACTTATCACGCGTTGGTTAGGATGTGTCGCATTAAAGACAATCGCTACTGGAAAATCGATGCCCATTTTATTTTTAATATCATGCATTAATCGAGGCAAACGTTTAATCCCCATATAAATAGCTAACGTCCCCCCATGTTCCAATGTCGTCATATCAATTTCATTTTCTTCGTTGTTTTTAAAGTGGCCCGTCGTAAAAGTAATATTCGTCGATACATTTCGTTCTGTTAAGCCTTTTCCTAGTTGACTTACTGCAGCACTCGCGGCCGTAATCCCCGGAACAATCTCATAATCAATATGGTGTGCACGTAACGTTTCAACTTCTTCAGCGACCCGCCCAAAAATAGCAGGATCGCCTCCTTTGAGTCTTACAATGGTTTGTGCGGTTTGTGCTTTTTCGACGATTAACTGATTAATACGCTCTTGCTTAATATATTTCGTATAAGGCGTCTTACCTACGTGAATCCATTCTGTCTCTGGTGAAGACAAATGAAGTAAAAAGGGATGAACTAACTGATCATATAAAATGACATCTGCCTTTTGAAGGCAACGCTCTGCTTTTTTAGTTAGTAAACAGGGATGTCCTGGCCCTGCGCCAATAAGATAAACTTTAGGTGGAGACGCGTTTAAGGCAGACATACGTAAATATCTCCATCTACAATTTCAACAGGATAAGTCGCAACACATCCCTCATCAGGCGCTTGAACTTCACCGGTATTCAAATCAATTTTCTGATCATGTAATGGACAAAAGACATAGTCTCCGCTCACTGTTCCTTCTGATAAAGGGCCTTGTTTATGAGGACAAACGTTATGAATAGCTTTAATTTCGCCCGCTTCAGTTAGAAACAAACCTATTTCTAAATCTCCGACAATGACTTTTTTACCAATTAAAGGTTCTAATTCTGAAACTTTAGCAACTTTAACTTTTTCCTTTAACATATGCCTCACACCTTCTCAACTTCAAATATTTTCTGTTTCATTTCATCTTGAACAATCTCATTCCATGGTTCTTTGGAAACGGCCGCTTTTGCTTCCATAATACGTTCATAGAGTGCTTCTTGTTTTTCAGGGTCCAAGACAACCGATTTGACTTGATCAAAGCCTATACGTCTTAACCATGGTGCTGTCCGCTCAGCATAAATCGCTGTTTCACGATAATACTGCATATAAGCACCACAAAGTTTAACCACTTCATCTTCTGTTTCAACCGTTGTTAAATGTTCAGCGATTTCCACAGTTGTACCGCCATTACCACCTACGTATATTTGGAAGCCATTTTCAACACCGATTACGCCAAAATCTTTGACTCCTGATTCTACACAACTTCTTGGGCATCCAGAGACACCCATTTTAAATTTATGTGGTGTATCAATATATTCGAATGTTTTTTCTAAACGTATACCTAATTTTGTTGTATATTGTGTACCAAATCGACAGAATTCTTTACCTACACAACTTTTAACAGAACGTGTTTTCTTACCGTATGCAGAAGCTGAGCGCATATCTAAATCTTCCCATACTTTTGGTAATTCTTCTTTTTTCACACCATATAAACCAATACGCTGAGAACCTGTCACTTTAACGAGCGGTACATCATATTTTTTGGCTACTTCACCGAGACGAATCAATTGATCTGCATCCGTCACACCACCACGCATTTGAGGAATCACAGAGAACGTACCATCATTTTGAATATTGGCATGGTAGCGTTCATTGGCAAAGCGTGATGCTCTTTCATCTTCATGATCTTCCGGATAGACCATATTTAAATAATAGTTCAGTGCAGGTCGACATTTTGGACAACCGCCTTTATCTTTAAAGTCCAATACATGACGTACTTCTTTTGACGTTTTTAATCCTTTTGCGCGAATTTGTGTCACAATTTGATCTCTTGATAAATCTGTACAGCCACAAATACCCGTTGGTGCACTTGCTTCAAAGTCATCACCAAGTGTATATTCAAGTAATTCTGCAATTTGTCCTTTACACTTACCGCAAGAATTACCGGCCTTTGTCACACGTGTGACATCGGCAACTGATGTTAAACCTTGTTCTGTAATCGCGTTGACAATTGTACCTTTAGAGACTCCGTTACAACCACAAATCGTCTCATCGTCATCCATTTCTGCCACACTAATGGCGTCAACTTCACCCGCTTTATGCAAGATGGATACTAATGTATAATCATCAATGGTTTCGCCTTTTTTCATCATATTGTAGAAGCGATTACCTTCTTCTGTGTCTCCATAAAGCACTGCGCCGACAATCGCTTTATCTTTAACGAAGACTTTTTTATAAATATTATCGACACCATTAAACGTCTCAATACCATGAACTTCATTGTTTTCAGTAATTTGACCTGCACTAAAAAGATCACATCCCGAAACTTTTAATGAAGTGAAAGTCGTTGAACCTTGATACCCTTCAGTTGGACGTCCTGTTATATGGTCCGCTAAAATTTTGCCTTGTTCATATAATGGCGCAACTAAACCATACACTTTTGAACGGTGCTCAGCACATTCACCTACCGCATAAATATTAGGATCACTCGTTTTCATAAAATCATCGACAATGATACCGCGTCCAATTTCTAATCCTGCTGCACGTGCTTCTTTTGTGACAGGTCGAATACCGACAGCCATTACAACCATATCTGCATCTAATACACGACCATCAGATAAGCGGATGCCTTCTACATTTTTCTCGCCTAAGATTTCTTGTGTATTGGCTTGAAGTTCAAATTTAATACCTTGTTTTTCTAAATCTTTTTTAAGGAGTTCACCGGCTTTACGATCTAATTGAACCTCCATGAGCCACTCTGCTAAATGAACAACTGTAACATCCATCCCTTGATCAACGAGACCTCTTGCACACTCTAGTCCTAAAAGTCCCCCACCAATGACGATTGCTTTTTGTTTCGTTTTCGCAATCTCTAACATTTTCTCTGTGTCATCAATGGTTCTAAAACCGACAACACCTTCTAAACGTGAACCATCAATCGGTAAAATAAAAGAATCTGACCCCGTTGCGATAATCATTTGATCATAGCCCACAATTTGACCTTGTTCTGTTTCAACTTGTTGTTTTTCGCGATCAATTTGAACAACCTTATCCCCTGTAATGAGCTGAATATGATTTTCTTCATACCATTCATAAGGATTCATTATGGTTTCTTTTACAGTCATTTTATTTTGTAAAATGTTAGATAACATGATTCGGTTATAGTTAGGATACGGTTCTTTACCAATAATTGTGATATCAAAGCGCTCAGGATCTCGCTCTAATATTTCTTCTATTGTACGGACACCTGCCATTCCGTTACCCACCATTAATAATCTTGTTTTACTCATGGAAATCCTCCTCAAGCGTTTCTAAATACGCTTTTATTTTTGCGCCGTATGCTTGTGTGCGTTGAATAGATTGCCCTTCAGAACTCACACTAATTGTCATTTCGTTGTGTACAAAATCGAATGAATTATAAAAATCAGATTGTCGTCGATCTCCGGTGTGATTTACCCACTGTTCAGGACGCGCATCATCACGTACTTGCTGGTTCACCTTTGCGTCATTCGTTGCGATGATGATGAGATTGGCATCCGCAATGTCTTTTGAATCATAAGTTTTTTTATCCAAAGTGATATGGGGTGCCCACGTCCTTGTGTAAAACGCCGGATTAAATTCAGGACTGACCACTTTAACCGTCTTCGCTTCATGCATGACCTTTTTAAATTTCCGCCAAGCGATTTTTCCACCACCAATGATGACGACCGTTTTATTCGATAAATTTAACTGTATTGGATACACGGGACACCTCCTCGACATTCAGATAAACGACTTAAGATGATTTCTTTTAATATCGGGTGAAAGTTGATGGCATTTGTAAATGTCACTTCACAAGGTAACTGCATCATTCTAATTTGCGCTTTTGTCCGTTGTACTAAAAAACCATCAAATAAGAAAAACGGAACAATACACAAAGTGTCATGTTGTCGTGCAATTTGTAGTAGGCGCTTTTTAAAATCTAATGCCCCATAAACCATGCTGGGATAGCAAGTTTCCTGCGCGGTCGAAAGTTGATTGGCAATACGGGTTAAGGCCAAATCTGGTTCATCGAATCTTTCACTCCCGTGAGCAAGAAGGACCACCCCTACATTTTGACCTGGTGTTCGTTCCATTGCTTCAATACGATAACGCGCCCATGTCTCCATCTTAAGATGTGTACCGAGTGGTTTCGTTAAATGAAAGACAACATTCGGATATTGCGCTTGCCATTCCTCTAAAGCCACGACAATATCTTCATAATAATGAGACGCTGAGAAAAGTAACAATGGCACAAGATATAAAGTGTCGGCACCTTGACGAATATGCTTTGTAAGCGTCGTGTTCAAATCTTTCGTTTCACTCTCTAAAAACGCAATATCATAATCTAACTTGTCACCTTCAAACAATTGGTCAACAAATTGAATTAATTTTTGGTTGAGCTCGCCTTTTCTCATACCGTGTACAATTAATATGACTTTTTCCATCACTTCACCCCCACGCTTTTATTGTAGACGAAATCCGTTTGTTTATGTGATAAAATTCACAGAAAACATAAAAACTAGGGAATCCCCTCCAGCTGAATTTGAGGGAATTCCCTAGTTCGATCATACCTTTATTTCGTATGCTTTAACGTTTGAGTTGCCACTACCACAACCTATTTGACCAAGTGATTACTCGTAACTTATCCATCTCAACGTATCTCATTTTAACCTCGTCTTTAAGCAAGACAAAACCCGAGATATTATCGGACTTTCATGAAAATCTCGGGTTTTTATAAATGATTAAGTTCATTTAACACGCTAATTAAATGTTATCCTAGTACGGTGTTTAAGACTCACCTTCAAACCATGGAGGTGGTGCTAATAATGAACGATTAAAACATTCGGGTATTAATACTTTAACCATCATGGCACCTTGATCACCACTCGGTTCTTCAAGCGTAAAAAATGTTTCATAGCCACGTCTTTCATATACATCTTTTAACCAGCTCATTTTACGTGCAGATGTCCCTAACACAACGGCGGGCGCTTTAAGCGTATAACGCAAAATCGTATTTTCGACATAAGACATCATTTGATGTCCGTAGCCTTGTCCGCTATAATCAGGATCCGTTGCAAACCACCAAACAAACGGATATTTCGACACTGGATTTTTAGGCTCCCAAGGAAAGCGAATACTTAACGTTGAAATCACTTCTCCATCTTTCTCCAATACATACGCAGCATTGTACTTAATAATTTTTTCGATCATTTCTAAATCGACATTCACAGACGGCCAATCGATGCCCACTTCTCTTAACGGTGTAAATGCGCGATACATCAGTTGTTGCAATCTCTCAGCATCATCCAATGTCGCCAACCGGATATTGATTTGAGACATTTTCTCTCCCCTTTTCCCATAAGATTCATAAGTAGATTATCAAATATAAAGTAGGATAGAAAAGAATACGCTCCAACCGAAGCGTATTCACCGCGGGTCATTATATGACCATTCTATTTAAAAATGAGCGTTCTCTGTATTAATAAAGCTTTTTCAGAATAAGCATAGACCTTATTCCACGCGACGTGAACCGTTAAGATAAGCGTAAAGCAAGCCGACCATCAAGCCTCCACCAATATAGTTACCAATAAAAGCAAAGACGATGTTTTTTAATACGCCTAACCCTGAAAGGCCATCGAAATTGTAGAAAATCATACCTACAAATAAACCTGCGTTATATACGACGTGTTCATAAGCCATAAATACGAAAATAATAACGCCAACTGCAATAAAGAAAGCTTTTGAGAGACCTTCTTTAAATTGCATAGAGACATAAATCCCAATATTAATAAAAAAGTTTGCAAAAATGGCTTTAACGAGTATCGCATGCCACGTGGGTTCAACCGTTTTGGCTGTAACAGTTGCGGTTAATGCATGTACCATCTCTGGCGTCATTACTTTTGTAAAATACATTAAAATAAATAACACAAAAGCACCTAAAATATTGCCAATAAAACAAACAATAAACAACCACATCGCCTTTGTGATAGAAATTGTTCGATAGTACATCCCAACTGTCATATACATAAAGTTACTCGTTAATAATTCAGAATGTGTCAAGACGATTAAGACTAAGGCAATGCTGAATGCGATGGCGCCCATTAAGTTGACCACCCCGGGTAAAGCACCGGCCATTTGCGTTTTAATAGCTAACATAAAGACCGTTACAATCGCTAATAAAAATCCAGACATCATAGATTTAACCATATAACGTGGCATTACGCGATCAAGCATGACCTCTTTCATCGCTACCGCATGGATAATGTCATTAATTGTATGACGCGACGCATAGGTATCCTCAATTGTTTTTGACGGTTTTTGAATCCCCATTTCAAAGCCTCCATTTTAATTTTTAAGTTGATGTTTTGTTTTAACCTTGCTGCTTCCATTTTACATGACGCCCTACAATGTTGTACATCATCATCAGCGAATAAAAAAAGGAAAGGGAATAGAAAATAAAATGTGTGATACAAGCTTTACTTTCTATTGCTTCCCTTTCCTTAAAAGAGGTGATTGCCACATTCTAGGTGACTTTTCAAATCAATATAATTAGGAATGTTTATACTTTTTCATTATTTTTAAGCCACTCGCAAAAATACCGTAGCCAATCACTGTTTTTGTAAACCACTTAAAGAAACAGTTTGATGAATTGATTTTATCGAGTAAAGCAGGAATTGCTGCACTGACAAAATAAAGACCTAAAACTTTCAAATAACGTTCGTTCATGACATCGTCCTCCTACGTAATAGATAATAAGTTTGCTTTAACTTGACGTATACCCGCCTCTTTTTTATGACTGTCAAACTCCACAAATAGCACCAAAACATATTTTTGATGATACACATCTTCAATATCTACGCGTGCCGCGCCCTTATATCCATGCGACAGCAAATGTGAAATTTGCACATGCGTTAACATTTCACGATGGTTCCATAAAAATAATTTGAATTGGGTTAAGTCTTCAAAAATACGTGTTTCATTCAAGATGATTTGTAGTTGCGTGTGCGTCATCACACGATCAAGCATGAGTGTATCATAAGTGATACAACCGATAATGAAATCACGCATTTTTTTCATTTTTGGTGCGTTTTCACAGTCTAAATCACATTCAATCTGAACGGGTAATTCTACATGGTGTGCATCTAAAGCAACGGGCTGCTGAAATGTATAGCCAGCGATTTGCATGTCGACTTCTAGTTGCTTCGCCTCTTCTTTATTGAGTTCCATTAGATTCGTGACGGTTTGAAAAGTCACATTCTCTAATATTTTTAAATCTTCAACACCAAACTGCCTTAATTTTCTATATAAATTCATGGTATCAACCCCACTTTGTTTGCCCCATTCTCATTTTATCACTTATTCATAATATTAATTTTTAATATTTTGACAATATCAGTAAAAGAAACTACACCCACAACTCATTTATATTTTATGGTAAGTCGTATAAAGGTCTGGAACATAATATTCTTGATTACCCTACATTCATGAAGACGCTTGTTTAGGGGTTAAAGTCTCAACTCAATTTGGCTTAATTGAAATAGAAGCGCGATAAACCCATATCAATTTGTCGTTTTTTTAATTTTTGTCGTGATTAATGATATGAGACGAAAGTGACTTGTTTTTAACTCTAATCGTAAATAATGATATACATAAAAGTAAGCCCTCAGACGAATTTCTATTAAAAATCATCTGAGCGCTAGTTATTTTGGGATTGATGTCTCAACACCTGGCATCATATAGTTAAAGCAACGGCATATCCTTTCACCTTTTATTCATTGATACTAAGGTGACTTTACAATAGGCCAAGCCATTGCCAATAAGTCATACTGAATAACACAACGAGCAAGTAGCCAATCACAGTAATCGGAATACCTGCTTTCAAGAAATCTTTAACTGTAAATGTTTCTGTACCGTATGCGAGCATACTTTGTGGTGAACTGACAGGCAATAAGAAACCAAAGCTAATCACAAACTGTTGGATAAGTACAAAGCCAATCGCATGATCTCCTAGACTTAAAGTTGAAGTCAATGAGATGAATACTGGAATTAATGCTGAAGCTAAACTTGTCGCACTTGCAAATCCGAGATGGATTAAAATATTAAATAAAGAAATCAACGCGATTGTCGCAACGATTGGCATTCCTTTTAAGCCTAACAATCCGAATGTTGCATCGCTCAACCATTGCGCGGCATGTGTTTGTAATAGTACATTTCCTAATGAAATCCCTACTCCAAAAACAATAATCGTTCCCCAAGGGATACGCTGTTCTGCTTCTTTCCAACTCATAACACCAATTTTTGGCGTTAACATCACGGCTAAAGCTAATAATGTGATTGATGATGAATCAATTGGATGTAATACTTTTTCCGTTGACCATAATACTAATAATAAGACAGAGATGATGATTAAACGCCACTCTTTAGGTTTTACAGGACCGAGTTCAGCGAGTTGTTGTTTAACGAGCTCTGTGCCACCTTCAATTTCATTTTTTTCTGGCGGTACGACTTTGAGCATGACAAAGTAAAGCACAATCGACATGACGATAGACCATGGTGCTGCATATAAAAACCACTCGCCCCATGAGACATCATGACCTAACTGATCATTGATAAAGTTAACTGCCACAATATTTTGTGCCGCTGCAGTTTTAATCCCAACATTCCATATCGAAACAGCTTGAACCGCTGTAATGATTAGTAAAGCTGCGAGTTTACTTTCTTTTGCAGCACCAAATGCAGCGACCATACCGAGTAAAATAGGCACAACCGCGCCTGCACGTGCAGTTGCAGAAGGTACGAAAAAGGCTAAAATAATTGAAACTAAAATGGCCCCAATGACGATGCGCTTCGTTTTATTACCTACAAGTGATAGAACTAATAAAGCGAGTCGTTTATGTAAATTTGTGACTTGCATTGCTGTGGCGAGAAACAGTGCGGCAGCAACTAACGCAACAGCACTAGATGAAAAACCACTGAAGGCTAGTTTTAACGCGTTTCCTGTGCCAAATACATCTGCCCCTTTTAAGACTTGGCCCCCAACTTTAGGATTTCCAAGCGACTCAGTAAGATGTTGAATTGGACTAAAGCCAAGAAGTAAAATAATCAAACCGACAATCATTGTCGCTGATACCGGATAAGTGACCGCTTCAGTGACCCATAAAATGACTGCAAACGCTAAAATAGCTAACGCACATTTTCCCATCACTGGAAGCTGGTCTGATGTCGGTAATAAAAGCACTATAAAAAGTGCTACAAAACTTAAGATAAACCATAAAGGCTTAAATGTTGTTCCCTCTTTCTTCTTTGAAGATGTTGCCATACATGGCGCCCCCTTTGTTGAGATCTTTAACCTTATTGTAACAAGAAAGCGCTTTAAAAAGATATACGTGTTTTAACATTCACAAAATTTTAAAGATATTTTACTCACTTACATTTAACTTTTGATCCCCATCGTGAATCCATTGACGCTTACGCATAAAATGATAAATCACATAAGTCACTGCGATAGGTAAAATAAAGTGGAAGACAGCAATACGTATCCATGTATCTAATTGACTTCCCATCGTATGTATCGTCATAATTTGACCAACAAAGCCACTCGTTCCCATTCCTGCACCTGCCGCATTATTGGTCATCGGAAACATTGTTGTCATAATCGGTGCAATGATTGCGCTTGCGAGTGTAGGTGGGATAAGAATGAATGGTTTTAATAAAATATTTGGTACCTGCAACATACTTGTTCCAATCCCAATTGAAATCAAACCACTGATGCCGTTATCTTTATAGCCTGTAACAGCAAAACCAACCATCTGACAGACACATCCGATTGTTGCTGCACCTGCTGCTAATCCTGATAAATCAAGCATCAAGACTAACGCAGCGCTGGAAATCGGTGCAGTCAGACACAATCCAAAGATAACCGCAACTAAAATTCCCATTAAAAATGTTTGCTGCTCTGTAGAGATAACAATCACTCTTCCAATGGCACGCATCATTTGATTTAGAAAAGGGCCTAAAAACTTTGCCACAACGCCACCTATCACTAATGTTAAAAATGGAGAGACAATGATATCGATTTTTGTTTTAGATGCATATAATCGACTCACTTCAACGGCGACTAAGGCTTAACTTATCTTATCTTTAAAGGAGGTTTAGGATACTTGATTTTTTATCGGGGTGATCAAGTATACTTACACTGAGATGAGTGTGAACAGTTTATCTAATGGGAATATTGATTTACTGTTCTATGTACAGTATACCCCTTGATTTTTCATGACACATCCGACAAGAGTACGGACTTTTTCTCAGACTCGAGAATGATAAATTTTTACAAATCGAAATGTTTCCTATTTACAAAAGTTTGGAACTCAGCTATAATTGCTTGCAGATACTTCTCACACATCTCTGATAAGATGAAGTGTCACAGGTAAATTTGATTGTTCATTTTTCCTCAAGAGTAATCATATTAAACAATTGAATTCATTACCTAACTAAGGTGTCAGTCATTTTCTAACATGAGTCTTCCATAAAAAACTCATGACTACAATGTTTAGAAGCATGAGCCGTTGATACGGTTTAACTTCTCTTTCCCCAGTATGCAAGCCTCCTTTTATGGAGGCTTGTTTTTTTATTACCCCGTCTTACGCATCAATCATTTTACCGCCTTTCGAAAGGCACATTTTTCTTAATGAGTCAGATTAATTTACCTTTTAGACATATCGATTTAAAATAAGACTATGAAAGATTTGTTTTGGAACATTTTAAAAAGTCGCTCACCAATGAATTCACAACACAAAAATATAACGCTTTTTATAATGTTGAACTAAAAGGAGGCAATATTATGGGTATCAATGTTAAGGATTATGTTTCTGATCAATATGAACTGTTTATTGGCGGAGAATTTGTAAAGCCAGAATCTGGCGAGTACTTAGATGTCAGCAATCCAGCAACAGGCGAAGTTTTAGCAAAAGTCGCTAAAGCCAATGAACAAGACGTCGATAAAGCTGTTAAAGCAGCGCAAGACGCATTTCCAGAATGGAGCCGCAAATCAAAACAAGAACGTTCAAATTTATTACGTCAAATCCATGATAAATTAATGGAGAAAAAAGATCATTTTGCGACAATTGAAACATTGAATACAGGTAAAGCAATTCGTGAGTCTGCAAATATCGACATTCCTTCTGCAGCACGCCATTACCAATATTTCGCAAGTGTTGTGGATACGGATGAAGGTTCTCTCAACAATATTGAAGACAATGTTATGAGCATTATTCAACACGAACCCATTGGTGTTGTCGGTGCTGTCGTTGCATGGAACTTCCCAATGTTACTTGCTTCATGGAAATTAGGTCCAGCTTTAGCTGCTGGTAACACAGTCGTTATTCAACCTTCTTCTTCGACACCGCTAAGTTTAATTGAACTGGCTAAAATCTTCCAAGAAGTTTTACCAGCAGGTGTTGTCAACGTCGTAACAGGTAAAGGTTCAGAATCTGGTAACGCGATTTTCAATCATGAAGGTGTCGACAAATTATCATTCACTGGTTCTACTGATGTGGGTTATCAAGTTGCAGAAGCAGGTGCAAAACGTATCGTACCCGCAACACTTGAACTTGGTGGTAAAAGTGCCAATATTATTTTAGATGACGCAAACCTAGATTTAGCTTTAGAAGGCATCCAACTCGGTATCTTATTCAACCAAGGTGAAGTATGTAGTGCAGGTTCTCGTTTACTTGTGCATGAAAAAATTTATGACACACTTGTACCACGACTTGTTGAAGCATTTAAACAAATTCGAGTTGGCGATCCACTTGATAGTGCAACACAAATGGGTTCTCAAACAGGCCAAGCACAAATCGATAAAATTCAAGGTTATATCGACTATGCGAAAGAAAATGATGCCAATATTCTTGTCGGCGGTCACCGTTTAACTGATAACGGATTAGATAAAGGTCATTTCTTTGAACCTACACTAATCGAAGTGAAAGATAATAAAAATAAATTAGCGCAAGAAGAAATCTTTGGTCCTGTATTAACAATTATTAAAGTGAAAGACGATGAAGAAGCGATTCAAATCGCTAATGACTCTGAATACGGCTTAGCTGGTGGTGTTTTCTCAACAAATATCAACCGTGCATTAAATGTAGCTAAAAATGTCCGTACAGGTCGTGTATGGGTCAACACGTATAACCAAGTTCCTGAAGGTGCGCCATTCGGAGGCTACAAAAAATCAGGTATTGGTCGTGAAACTTATAAAGATGCCATTGCAAACTATCAACAAGTTAAAAATATTTATATAGACATTAGCAACGAAACAAAAGGTCTTTACTAAATAACTTGAAACAACTTGTGTGAATAATAATTTAATAACGCTCTCCTAAAATAAATAGAACGACGGAATCTTGTAGTGCACTTGATTCCGTCGTTTTTTTATCGTTATCCACTGTATTTTACATACGCTTACGCTTTTGCAATCTATTTATTACTATAATTTAAATGCTGTGACAAGGCCAATGACATACTTTTATATTACACATGCTTGGAATCGTGTTGATTATCACTATCTGGAAGCTCAATCATTTGCAATGCGTCTTTGAGTTCTGTGTAGAGATCGCCACCTCTCCATTCTCGCGGATAGCCAAGACAAGGACAAAGATACGTCGTGCCATTTTCGGTGTATCTTTTTCTAAAATGAACATGCCCCATCACACTGTACGCCACGTCATAGTTTTCATAAATACAATCAAAATCTTGTGTCCCAATAAAACCGTTGAAAAAATCGAAAATCCGATGCGGTAAAGGGACAACGAATTTCGGATGTGTTACAACATGTGTGACTAAAATAACTTTATGATGTTGATAAGGCTCTAATTGATGGAACACTGATTCTGCAAAACGTTTGGATAGCATCTGATCAGATTGTTCAAAATTCGTATGGACTTTATCTTGCCATGTCGCCCCGTAATGCTTCCCTTTTTCCAATTTCTCCAAAGTATATTTGTCACTTGCATAGCGATAATCATACCAACCCATATGGCCAACGATGACATATTGTCCTAATTCAAGCGGTTGATTGATGAGGCACTGGGGATGCGCTGTATATAAAGCTAAAATTTCTTCCGAAGTGATTGTTTCATCAGCTTGACGCCAAATATCGTGATTGCCTGGAATAAAATACACGCTACACTCAACTTTATCAGTCAACTGTGCGATAAAGCGCAATGTAGTGCTATGGTGATTGGAAATATCACCTGCAATAATCAGCATGTCTAACGCTTTTTGACGCGTCAACTGCGCTAGCGCTTCAATATAATCTTCCATCCGTAATTGTTGATGTCGATCAAAATGGATATCTGATAAAGTACCGATTTTCATCATGCTTCCCCCTTATAAGTATTATCCCAGAATGGCATGACAAACGTGTAATATCTTGCTTTTTCCATTACCTTATCTTCTTATATTCGATATAGACAAAATTAAAAGACCTTTCTAAACGGAACATTTGAAACGTACCAGTTTGAAAGGTCTATGGTTTTATGAGTATATGCTTTTCCATCTATTCTCTTATTCTCTCTCGGTTAGTATTCTCATATTTTAAATATTATGCAGCAACGAGTTGCGCATAATCGTAAAGGCGTTCAGCGTCACGTAAACTAATATCATCTAATGTACGATAGCCAGAGCGGATGTCTGAAATAATACCTTGGCTTACACCAGTATGAATGTAAATTTCGTAACAACTTTGGTTAGAACGGATTAGTTCTAAAATTGCTTTTCTCATTTTTAACACATCCTTTAATTATTGCTTTCCTTTCCCTATTTGTATTATACACCTAATCCAACTTAATTTCATCATTTTTGTGATTCCATTCACATAATTATCATAATTTATCACTCACTACTTATTGCAGTATTTTGATTCAAATTGAGTAATTTTATAAGATTGAAAATTAATAATATTTAAACTTTTATTAATTCACAAATATGTCATATTAAATCAATTTGATTTATCGTATTATAACTTTAATGTGAAATACTTAGATAAATTTTAGTATTATGAACAATTAAACACTACATTCATTTTCACAATCTATATAAATATATAATTAATTATGTTAACAACATGAAAAATTGCATTTTTAGTATAATGTAAGGGCTTGCACAGCATCTAAAATGCCTTTATGATGAGGGTGTTTTGATAGCTATCCAAAACTTAAAAAGCAAATTAAGAGAGAAGGAAAAGTTATGGATTTTATTTTAGGAATTGGAACACTACTGGTCGTCTTATTGGCGATGACATTATTCTTAAAATTTGCACCAAACGGTAAAGTCAGCTTACAAGCCTTATCGGGTGCAGCATGTGCATCATTTTTACCTGAAGCGTTTTTAAAGTATGCCATCGGTGGTGTATTACACTTGGAATACTTTATCAAATTAGGAGAAATTGCGGGTAGCTTAAGCGGGGTTGCAGTAGGTATTTTGACTTGCTTAAAGTTTGGTATCAACCCTGTCTTTGCGGTATTAACCGGTTTGGTGTTATATGATTTTAAACTTTTACCTGCATTTATCGCAGCTTATATCGTCGGTTTTGGAATTAAAGCTATAGAAAAATATGTTCCGGAAGGTTTAGATTTGATTGTCGTTATTTTAGTCTCCCCTGCTTTAGCTTATGGGGTTGCATCTCTCGTTTCACCAAGCGTGATCGCTGTTCTTAAACAAATTGGTTCTGCGGTAACTGCTGTTGGTGATAATAACCCTTATGCGCTTGCACTTGTTATAGGTGCGATTGTACCTGTTGTAGGTATGACACCGCTCAGTTCGATGGTTTTCACAAGTTTACTCGGTTTAACAGGTATTCCAATGGCAATCGGAGCCCTAGGATGTATGGGTAGCTCGTTTGCAAACTTTGTACTGTTTAAAAAATTAAAAATTGGTAACTCTGGTAAAGCATTTGCAGTCGCTATTGAACCCCTCACACAAATTGATATCATTGCAAAATATCCCATTCAGCTATATGGTACGAACGCAATTGTAGGCATGGTCAACGGCTTATTCATCACTTATATGGGTATTGTCGTCAATCAACCAGGTATGGCAACGCCAATTGCAGGTCCGATTGTTGCCCTAGGCTTTAATGATGCATTGCGCACAGCCATTACGATTGTTGTTGTCGCAATCATTAGCATCCTTTTAAGTTATATCATCAGTACATTTATTAGCAAAAAACGACTTACATTCAATGTGCATACACCTCAATTAAAACAACAAACTAGTTAAGGAGTGAAACGCATTATGGCTCGTACAAAAGATTATCAAAGTGCATTCGATATTATTGGTCCAGTAATGATGGGCCCTTCAAGTTCACATACAGCAGGCGCCGTTAAAATCGGAAAAGCTGCACGCGCAATTCTAGGTGATACACCTGAAAAAATTAAAGTACATTATTACGAATCTTTCGCAGAAACACACCGTGGTCATGGGACAGATTTAGCAATCATCGGAGGCTTACTTAATTTCAATACATCTGACCCACGTATTAAATCCTCTACAAAAATTGCTAAAGAACAGGGTATTGACTTTGAATTTATTGAAGAACCTGGAACGAGTTTAGGGGAACATCCGAATTGCGCCTTAATTCAATTAGATCACGGCTCGCGTCACGTCGAATTAAATGGAATTTCTATTGGTGGTGGCGCATTTAAAGTGAAAAGTATCCACGTCAATCAAATGTGTATTCTCATGTCACATACACCGAATATTCTCGTTATTGATGGCGAATGTACGATATCTGAAGTGAATCATTTGATCAATCAACTTGTCGAAAAAGAAGTAGATATTAATGAAGAAATTAAAACGATGAATGCAGGTCGTTGTCTTCTAGCACTACATTTAAATAAGCCCATTGATGAATCATTATTAACTTCATTAAAAACGGCTTATCCTTGCTTAAACTTTTCATATATACAATAAATGGAGGGATTTCTATGTTTGATACTATGGAAGAATTAATTACGTATGCTGAACAACACGACACAACTTTTGCAGAAATTATGATTGCGCAGGAGATGTCTACACGCGGCATGTCTAGAGAAGAAGTCCTCGATATGATGCAACAAAATTTAGATACAATGCGAGATGCTGTTGAAAAAGGAACAACGAGTAAAGGCGTTAAAAGTGTCACAGGCTATACTGGTCAAGATGCCATTAAAGTTCATGAATATAATCAAACTCATCAAGCGTTATCAGGTTACGATATGATGACGGCGGTCAAAGGAGCGATTGCTACAAATGAAGTCAATGCAGCAATGGGAATTATTTGTGCGACCCCTACAGCGGGTTCTTCAGGAACAATACCGGGTGTGCTCTTCAAATTAGAAGCTTCTCATGAGTTAAGCAATGAACAAATGCTCCAATTTCTATTTGCTGCCTCGATGTGCGGTATGATTATTGCAAACAATGCCTCGGTAGCAGGTGCTACTGGTGGATGCCAAGCTGAAGTGGGTACAGCTTCAGCCATTGCTGCAGCCGCTGAAGTCGAAGTGTTCGGAGGTACACCTCAACAAGCAGGTCATGCAATTGCTATCAGTCTTAGTAACTTACTTGGACTTGTTTGTGATCCAGTTGCTGGCTTAGTTGAAATCCCTTGTGTTATGCGTAATGCGATTGGTTCAGGTAACGGGCTCATTTCTGCAGATTTAGCTTTAGCAGGCGTTGAAAGCCGTATTCCTGTGGACGAAGTCATTATGGCAATGGACAAAGTGGGCCGAAACTTACCAGCTTCATTACGCGAAACAGGAATCGGCGGTCTAGCTGGAACACCGACTGGACAAGCAATCAAAGAAAAGATCTTTGGACATGCACAGAAAAAAGAAATATTCTCTTAATTTATTTGCAGGTTGAACAACAACCTAAAAATCAAATGGGACGAGACAAAAATTTTTAATCCACTCTCCCCCATAGATTCGCTTGCTTAGGGACTGAAGCCTCATCTCAATTTGGCTTAATTGAAACAGAAACGCGATGAGGCTGTCCCCTCGGTAAGCGAGTTTTTATCATAAAAAAGAAGCGCTGAGACGATTTTCGATTAAAAATCATCTTAGCGCTATTTTTGAGGATTGATGTCCCGACTTTTTCATACCATCGACTTTGTATGATATGTCATTACGATTCTCATTGTTTATAAGGATTCTATCTGTTATCTAATACAAATTGCAATAGATCTTCTTTAAATAAAAAGCCACCGCTTACTTTAGGATCATCTGCATAAAAACTACTGTTAATACCCACAACTTGGTTATTTTTATTAAATAACGGTGAACCTGATGCACCTGGACTTGCAAGAATATCAGATTTATAAGTACGATTACTATTAAAAGCGAAATCTAAAATTTTTCCGTCTGAACCCCACATAATGTTTCGATCTCCTAAATTTGGATAACCTGCAATATGTAATTGGTTGTTTGCTGTTCCAAGCCAGTTTTTATCGATAAAATCTGCATCAACAATATTCGCTGGTTTAACGACTTCACCAACATTTTTATTACCATTTTTAGGAACAACTGTTAAAATCGCAACATCATCATTTTGATTTGGCGCAAATTTAACACTTACTACACTAAAATCACCTAATGACTTAGGGCCATTATTCTTTTGATTGAACGCTAACTTAAACGTGCCACTATCTTTACCTTTAAAATTATTCGCAACATGTCTATTTGTAGCGACAGTATTTTTACCAATGACAAAGCCTGTACCAGAGTGACCATTTTTAAAATCAAGTCTTCCCACAATATTATGAGGTGCCTTATCAGAGCCGTTAATCGGATAGATTCCACTATTGGCCTTTGCTGTAAAACTGCCCTGTGAGAAAATAACAGGAACCATGGCTAAAAGAAGTACGACAAGCATAAAAACTTTTTTAAACTTTTCCATTCGGACACTTCCTTTTCTATTTGATGATTATAGTATAATATTTTTATAATTAATAATCAACAACTTTTTAAGTTATTTATCATTTAACTTATTTATTGGAAAAGTTTTTTGTACACACGTATTTTAAAACAAAAGAAGATAACTTACACATAAAGATAAAAATATAAACCGCTATCTATAAAGAATTCAAAGCTAGTCAGATAGCGCGAACTTGTCGATAAAAAAGGTAGGACTGAAATGGATTAGATTCCATCGTCCTACCTCATTATCAATGATACAAATTAAAGCACAGTGATACATAATGCAACTACTAAAACTTCACTTATTTGCGTACTACACGTTGGGTCACTTGCTCATGTTCTTCTCGTTCTTGTACTGCATGATGATGCTCATGGTGTGTTGCATCACGCTTTGACCCTAATTGAAATACAATGAAATGATAAATAAAGAATAGAATTAAACTTAATGAAAGTGATTGTAACAGTAAATACTGCCAAGTTCCTGCCACAAAATAAGTTTCTTTAATTGTTGTCGTAATGACCATTGCGAAAAATAGAATGACTAACTTTTTAAGCACTTTCATCACTCCCTTTGTTTAAACGTGATATCCCAATGACACAAGCCATAGCACCCTACTCAGACGTATTGTTTATCATGACTTGCGCAATCTATAAACTAAAAGCTGTTTTTAAATCGTTTTCTTTATTGTATCGTGTTTTAATCCATATGTGAAATGACTAAAAGAAAAGTCTTGTATGTGCTTAATCATTAACTATTAGATTGTTATCTCCATCACTTTCAATTAGCGATTCGATTTAGGATTCAGTGCATCTTTAAGCCCTTCTCCAATAAAGTTGATACATAAAATAGTTGTTGTAATGATAATTGCAGGTGGCATCCATATCCATGGTTTGCTTCTTAAAATATCGCCTTCTTGTGCATCTGTCAACATATTACCCCATGTTGGGACACTTTTACTAATACCGAATCCAAGGAAGCTAAGACCCGCTTCAGCTACAATTTGTACCGCAAATACGAGGGTCGCTTGAACAATGATTACACTTAAAATATTCGGCAGTAGGTGTTTGAGCAATATTTTATAAACCGGCGTCCCGATGGATTTAGCTGCCAAAAAGTATTCATTTTCTTTTTCTTGCATCACTTTACCGCGCACAATTCGGGCAATCCCAACCCAAGACAAAGCAATCAATACCGCACCTAAAACGATAGCTGAGCCATATTGATTTTCAATTTTACCACTGAAAGTCGCATTTAATACAACTGCAAATGGGATGAAAGGGAATAGCATTACAAATTCAGTGAAACGCATTAAGATCGTATCTACCCATCCGCCATAATATCCAGATATCATACCGATAATAATGCCTAATGTCATCAATCCTACAGAAGTGAAGAAACCAAACATTAATGAAACGCGTCCAGAATAGAGCAAGCGACTTAAAATATCACGTCCCCCTGAGTCTGTCCCTAACCAATGTTCTGACGACATATCCCCTTTAATTAATACAAGGTTTTGTTCATTTGGATTATATGGCGCTAATAAAGGCGCTAAAAATGAAATAATTACAATAAGGGCTAATATCATCGTTGCAATCATCGCAGGTTTATTTTTCAAGAATTTTTTGCGTGCTATCGCTAAAGGTGATTTACTTTTTACTTTTTTTAATTTATCCATCTCTTTTCCCTCCTAGTTACTCTTAATTCTCGGATCAACGATGCTGTATGTGACATCCGATATCAAATTGGCTAATAAGCCTAAAAATGAAAAGAATAAGAGCAACGCCATCATTAATGGATAATCTTTACCACTAATCGCATCAATAAGTAACTTACCGACACCCGGATAAGAAAAGATGGTTTCTGTAATCACCGCACCCCCAAAAACAGATAAAACGTCGGCACCAAAAAACGTAACGATAGGGATAATCGAGTTTCTTAAAATATGTTTATTGTAGATTTTAGATTCTGATAAACCTTTAGCACGTGCTGTGCGGATGTAATCTTTTCGAGAGTTTTCAATAATGTCATTTCTTAAAAACTGAACATAACTCGCTGTAGACAACAGGCCTAACACAGTACCAGGTAAAATGGCATGATAAATTTTACTTACATAATAAGGTGCCGTACCTGGCTCTAACCCAATTTCAACTGAACCTGAAAATGGGAAAAGGCCCAATTGAAATGAAAAAATATAAATTGCAAACACACCTGCAACAAATGATGGAATGGCAAGCATTAAATAATTCAATAATTGAATACTATAGTCATACAAACTGTACGGTTTTCGACCTGATAAAATCCCTAAAGGAAAGGCAATCAAATATGTAATCACAAGACTGATTACGCCAAGTAAAATCGTGTTCGGCATTCTTTCTTTAACTAAGTCCATAACTGGACGCTTATAACGGATGGAATCACCTAAGTCACCTTGTAAGACGCGCTCACCCCACTTGAGATATTGGACATGGATTGGTTTATTTAAGCCTAATTTTTCCCGTTCCTCTTCATAGTATTTAGGTCCTGCTTTCGGATCCATGTTGCCAGAAAATGCGTCACCTGGCTGTAACTTAGCAATTGTAAAAATCACGATAGACATCAATAAAAGCATTGGAATCATTAATAAAATACGTCTTGTAATCAATGTTGTCATTTTGTCATCCCTCCATCATTTAATAATATACATGCCGCATAATGGTCTTCGCTCACTTCGACATGGGCTGGTTTCATTTCAGCACATCTTGGCTCTGCCACAGGGCACCTTGTATGAAATGGACACCCTTTAGGGGGATGACTCGGCGAAGGCAAATCACCTTCAAGTAAAATACGTTTTTTTCTATGGTCTGGATTGATTTCTGGTATTGCGGAAATTAAAGACTGTGTATAAGGATGCGAAGGATTTTTATAAATTTCTTCAGCTGGTCCTTGCTCTAAAATATGTCCTAAATACATCACACAAATATAATCACTGACATGCTTTACAACACTTAAATCATGCGCAATAAAAAGATAACTAAGACCGAATTCTTCTTGTAATTCATCCATGATATTTAATACTTGTGATTGGACTGACACATCCAATGCACTGACCGGTTCATCGGCAATAATCAGCTTAGGTTTAAGTGCTAATGCCCGTGCAATACCGACACGCTGACGTTGTCCACCTGAAAATTCATGCGCATATTTATAATAATCAGCATCATTTAAGCCAACGCGTCTTAACAGGCCTTTCACTTCATCTTCAATCTCTCTTTGTTTTTTCTTATAATAGTTTCTAATTGGTTCTCCTACAATGTCACCGACCATTTGCATAGGATTGAGTGATGCATATGGATCTTGAAACACCATTTGAAATCCTTTGCGTGCCTCTCTCAAAGCTTTACCTTTAAGCTTTGTTAAATCTTGGCCACAAAATAGAATCTCGCCTTCATCCGCTTTTTGTAAACATAAAATTGTGCGACCTGCTGACGATTTTCCGCAACCTGATTCTCCAACCAAGCCTACTGTCTGCCCTTTTTTTATAGAAAATGAAATATCATCGACGGCTTTCACTTCACCCACTTTTCGTTGGAACACGCCACCTTTAATCGGATAATATTGTTTCAGATTCTTCACTTCCAAAATATTTTCACTTACCATGGACATTCCCCTCCTTTAGTTGTCCGTCATCATCGTATAAATGGCAAAACACTTGGTGTTCTTCGGCTATTGAAATAGCATTGACATTTTGTTTTGAACATATTGGCATCACATTCGGACACCTATTCGCAAAACGACAACCGACTTGGGGGAGTTCACTTAAACTCGGAACAGAACCTTTAATCGTTTCTAGCTTATCTTGTTGAACATCTAAACGCGGGATAGCTCTGAGGAGTAATTTTGTATATGGATGTTTAGGATGGCGGAAAATCTCCTCTACTGGAGCAGTTTCAACAACTTTACCTGCATACATGACGGCCACACGATCACAAATTTCAGAAATCACCCCTAAATCATGAGAAATAAAAATGACACCCATTTGCGTTTCTTGCTGAATACGTTTAAGGAGTTCTAATATTTGTGCTTGGACCGTCACATCCAATGCAGTCGTAGGTTCGTCAGCAATGAGCAACTGCGGTGAACATGAAATTGCCATTGCAATCATCACACGCTGACGCATCCCTCCGGATAATTGATGTGGATATTCATCTATCACTTTATCTGGTCGTGGGATACCCACGTCTTTCAATAATTGAACCGCCTTCGCTTTTGCTTCTTTTTTAGAAATTTTTAAATGTAACGTCAACATTTCCATAAGTTGGTTTCCAATGGTAAAAACTGGATTTAAAGATGTCATAGGCTCTTGGAAAATCATCGCAACTTCTTTACCTCGAACACGATTAAATTGATCGGCTTGAATATCATCGATACGTTCCCCTTTGTATGTCACTTCACCTGATGCAATTGTCGCAATTTTTTCGGGCAGAAGCTTTAAAATCGATAAGCTCAAAACAGATTTCCCCGATCCCGATTCGCCTACAATGCCTAAAATTTCACCTTTCTTTACTTCCAAATTCACATTAGAAATCGCTTGATGCGGTTCGCCTTCTATGTAAAATGCGGTTGATAAATTTTTCACTTCTAACAAATTGCTATTATTCATTTTTTCACCCCTAATTTGCCCATTTAAATGTTCGTCATATATTAAAACGTAAAATGATCCTTTAAAAACAAAACGCTATGCATTAATCACAACTTTTATACTTGAATATAAGAAAAGGAGAGGGACGTTATTCGTCACCCCACCCTTCTCACATTCATCCTAACAGTTGAACTGTTACTTTTTATCTTCAACAGTCCATTCATAAATAGGGTTAGAGCCCTTCAATGAAACTTCGAAGTTTTTCACTCTGTTATTTACAACTGTCACATCTTTCAATTCAACAAGCGGAATAACAGGTACATCTTCAGCCATAATCTTTTGCCATTCTAAATATTTTTCTTTACGCTTTTTATTACTATCTCCAACGACTTTCGAATCCAACGCTTCATTTAATAGTTTATCTGCTTTAGGATTGTTATAGCGTGATTCATTCCATAACGCTGTAGATTTATATAGATCTGATGGGTCTGGATCCGCACCTTGTGACCATGATCTGAAATAAACTTCTATATCTTTGTCAGCTTTTTCTAAGTCAGAAGAATACTTACCAAACTCTTCCATTTCAACTTTTGTTTTAAGTCCTACCTTTTCCCAATAACCTTTAAGTGCTGATGAGCGTGGTTCAAATGTAGGGTTAGAGCCCGAATAATGTTTCAATTTAACGACAAATGGTTTACCATCTGGATCTTCACGCCAACCGTCGCCATCTTTGTCTTTATAACCTGCTTCATCTAATAACTTTTTCGCTTTCTTAACGTTATACTCATATTCCTTCACGTCACCTTTTTTAGCACCACTCCAGTGCGCTGATGGGATGAGACCATTTAATGGTTTACCATAACCATAAAAGAACGCATCGATCCATTCTTTACGATTGATTGCATAAGCCATCGCTTGACGTAATTTTTTATTTTGGTATTTCGGTCTTTCTTTGCCAATTTTCTGACTTTTCTTGTCATAATCGTTTAATACGAAACCGATAATCGCATATGATGTTGATGGTGACTCTAACAATTTCAAGTTACTTGAACCACTATCTTTGATTTCTTTAGCAATCGGAGCCGTAATGGAAGCCATATCAATATCGCCTTTTTCAAGTGCTTGCGTCATAGACGTTTGTTCTACTACACGTAAATTGATTTTGTTGAGTTTTGGTTCGCCTTGCCAGTAGTCTTTATTTTTAACTAATTCTATAGACTCTCCATCAACAATGTTTTTAACTTTATATGGACCAATACCGATAGGATGCTTACGAGCCGCATCAGATTTTGCCATATCTTTCACTGGAATATTTTTAAATATTTTTTCACTAATTGGCGCTGACGTCCATAGTGCTAACAAATTATTAGCTTTATGTTCTTTAAATGTTAATTCAGCAGTATAATCATCAATTTTCTTAATTCCGCTGATGTTCTGTGCTTGACCTTTATGCTTTTCTTCTGCCCCTTTAATGATATCAACGCTACTGTATCTTGGACCATCATAATCAGGATCTGCAATTGTTTCTAAAGTGAAGATCCAGTCATTAATCGTTAAAGGATTACCATCTTGCCACTTAATTCCTTTTTTAATCTTGAATGTATAAGTAAGATCATTATCTTTATGCTTTTCCCATGACAAAATTTTAGGTTTGATTTGTAAGTGGTCATCCACCTCAATCAGTGAATCATTGAAATAGTCAATCACCCCTGAGTCACCAGTTGAACCTGCAAAAATAGATTGAAAATTACCTTCAGGTGCTTCAGCGATACCTACATTTAAAGTTCCTCCTTTAGCATCACTTTTTGCAGTTTTATTATTATCGCTCTTAGTCGTATCCCCGCCTTTTCCACAAGCTGATAATATTAAAACGACACTTAGTGCTAAAAACAACACGTAACGATAAGCCTTTTTCATTGGCGTTCCCCCTTAATATAATAATTAGAAAATGTCTTTTCCTTACTATTATTATATTTTTCTGAATTTTTTGTCAATAGCTATTTTTAAAATTAATTTTTGAAATTGATTTATAGCAACATATGTAAATATTTTTCTTATAAATTAAGTCTCAATCATCAATAAATAGAATATTTTACACAAAAAAAGAACAATAATACCTCTATTCATATAAGACATTATTGTTCTAAAAAAGTGATACCGTAGCGCAATATCAACTAACAAAAACAGTTATTTACAATGTTGATAATGCTTCGGCAATCGGCGTTTCACCTGTTAAAATTTGAAATTCTTTCCCCCAGTGTTGAGGGTTCGTCGCGACTTCAAATAAAACGGCTGCGACATCTTCTCGTGGAATTTTTCTATCATTCGGTTGATCAAAATACTGCGCAGCACGGATTTTCCCTGTACCCGAACCATTTGTTAATGCACCTGGATGTACGATAGTCGCTGTTAGTGCACTTCGTCTTAAATAGTCATCCGCATAATGCTTTGCGATAGTATAAGGTTTTAAATCTCCGTTCGCATCAAACGCTTCACGTCGAGAGTCGTAGGTTGAAACCATAATAAAGTTTTCCACTTTTGCCGCTTCACTTGCTTTAATCGCTTTGACAGCACCATCTAAATCAATAATGATTGTTTTATCTGCCCCTGTATGTCCTCCAGAACCGACTGAAAAAATGACCTGATTATAATCTTGAAACAACTTTGCTAACGATTCGATAGATTCTTTTTCAATATCAATATAAACTGTGGCAATACCTTTTGATTCTAACGCTTCTTTTTGTGCATGGTCACGCACACTCGCTGTAAAATCTGTACCGGTTGATTGGAATAACGTCACTAAATGTTGACCTACGCCACCATTAGCACCTAAAAGTAAAGTCTTTGTCATAAAGATTCCTCCTCTATCTGTTCATCTCACTTTTCATGATAGTACAAATCAATACACACGCCTTTGATTCTGCTCAATAAAGCGTGTATAAGATCTAACTTATCACATCCTCTTTCAATCAATTAAATTAGCGCGTACAACATGTAAGCAAATATTAAAATCAAAGCTAGTGGATAGACAGTAAATAGCATCCACTTGTTTTTATTCTTAATATCATGAGTCCTATTTAAAAAATATTCCATTCCCAATATGAAAAAGATAACTACAATATACATAAGAAAGTATAATTTTGTATTTTGAGAAAATTTTTGTGTCAGTGGGAAAGAGAAAATAGTTAAAAGAGTAAAAAAGATTAAAGTAAAATAATACCGGTTTACAAAACGTGTCAATTAAATCCCTCCCTTCAATCACACTGAAACGGATAGTAACATTTAAATACATCGTATCATTAATATTCTTCCCTTTTTAATCATTAAAAGGCTGTACACTTTATATGGTGGTTATGTGTCTATAATAATTAAGTCGCAAACTTCCGATTGCTTCTTCGAGTCTCGCTTTCCCAGGCGCCTTACCTCAACTAATTTTGGCTTTTATTGTAGCTCATAAGAAGCCAAAATGGATTTTCGGTTTCGGCTCTATGCCTCGGGAGTCTCGACTC
>NZ_KE150418.1:464868-656325 GCF_000411275.1 Staphylococcus sp. HGB0015 | reverse complement strand
TTACAATTATAGAGATATTTGTGCTTTTTTAATATCAAAAATTAAAATAACGGTCAGTGAATATTTCACCAACCGTTAAAAATATACAACCAAAAATGAAGAACCCATTAAAAAACCGCACACGTGAGGGGCGTGTACGGTTCGAAACATTATTTAAGGGTTATTATGATTCTAAAAGAGTGAATAAATCCATGTCTTATTGTTTTACCTAGCCGATAGGTGTTAAGGGGGTTACACCTTTAAAGTCAACGTATTGGTATGCTTTTTCAACTTCTTCATCTGTCGGGGGCTCGACATCATTAAGTTCATAAGGAACACCAAGTGCTTCCCATTTATGCACACCAAGCTGATGATAAGGTAAAATCTCAAACTTCTCAACGTTACCAAGTTTATTTATAAATGCGCCGAGTGCTACAAGGTCTTCGGGGGTATCAGTAAGACCTGGCACAAGCACATGTCTAATCCATATCGGTTGACCTTTATCAGCTAAATATTGAATATAATTTAATATATGAGTATTGGGTTTTCGAGTTAATCTTTTGTGCGTTTCATTGTTAATATGTTTTATGTCAACCATCAACAAGTCTGTATACTCGAGTAGTTGATCAAAATGTTTTTTAAACGCTTCAGTATCGTTTGCACAGCCTAATGATGTGTCAATACAAGTGTGAATGCCATGCGCATGAAGCTTTTTAAAGAGCTCTGTTATAAATGGCATCTGTAGAAGCGGTTCTCCACCACTAACTGTAACGCCGCCTCCAGATGCTTCAAAATATGGGAGGTACGGTGTGATTTCAGCCACAAGTTCATCTGGTGTTGCTGATCGTGATGGCTCATTAATCTTCCATGTGTCTGGATTATGGCAGTATAAGCATCTCAATAAGCAACCTTGTGTAAAGATGATATAGCGTAGACCTGGTCCATCTACTGTTCCTAAACTTTCAATTGAATGAATGTGTCCTCTAATCATTGTACTCCCCCATTTTACCTTCTCTTAAAATCTGTCACTCCGACTGTGACATCTATTGCTTAGCCGTTACATTGTTTCGTGGAATGTACGAGAAATAACGTCTAATTGTTGTTCGCGTGTTAATTTAATAAAGTTTACAGCATATCCAGATACACGAACAGTTAATTGTGGATATTCTTCTGGGTGATCCATCGCATCAATCAATGTTTCACGATTGAATACGTTGATGTTTAAGTGGTGACCATGTTGTAAGGCATAACCATCAAGGATACTTACAAGGTTTTGTTCTTGTGTGTATTCTTCTTTACCTAATGATTTTGGAACGATACTAAATGTATTAGAAATACCGTCTTTACAGCAATCATAAGGTAATTTAGCTACTGATGATAATGATGCTAATGCACCGTTTGAATCACGGCCGTGCATTGGGTTTGCACCTGGCGCGAATGGTTCGTCAGCTTTACGTCCATCTGGTGTGTTACCTGTTTTCTTACCATAAACAACGTTTGAAGTAATTGTTAATACACTCATTGTATGTTCTGAATCACGGTAAGTGTGATGTTTACGTAATTTTCTCATGAAGCTTTCTACAAGTTGTACTGCAATGTCATCTACACGTGGATCGTTGTTACCGTATTTAGGGAATTCGCCTTTAGTTTCAAAGTCAACCACTAAGCCATTTTCATCGCGTACTGGGCGAACTTCTGCATATTTAATTGCTGATAATGAGTCAGCTGCAACTGATAAACCTGCAATACCAGTTGCCATTGTACGATGCACATCTGTATCGTGAAGTGCCATTTCAATACGTTCATAACTATATTTATCATGCATGTAGTGGATGACATTCAATGAATTGATGTACACGCCTGCAAGCCATTCCATCATTTCATCAAATTGACGATAAACTTCATCATAGTCTAAAACTTCTGATTCGATTGGCGCAAAGTTTGGTGCAACTTGAACACCTGATTTTTCATCTTTACCACCATTAATTGCATATAATAATGTTTTAGCTAAGTTTGCACGTGCACCGAAGAATTGCATTTGTTTACCAATACGCATTGCAGATACACAACATGCAATACCATAGTCATCGCCGTAGCTTTCACGCATCAAGTCATCATTTTCATATTGAATTGAACTTGTTTTGATACTCATTTTTGTACAGTAACGTTTGAAGTTTTCAGGTAAACGAGTTGACCAAAGTACAGTTAAGTTTGGTTCTGGTGCTGGTCCTAAGTTGTCTAATGAATGTAAGAAACGGAATGAGTTTTTAGTTACCATATGACGACCGTCAATGCCGACACCACCAATAGATTCTGTTACCCAAGTTGGGTCACCAGAGAATAATGCATTGTAATCAGGTGTACGCGCAAATTTTACAAGACGTAATTTCATGATGAAGTGGTCGATAATTTCTTGTACTTCTTTTTCAGTAACTGTACCCGCTTCTAGGTCACGTTCAGCGTAAATATCAAGGAAAGTTGAAGTACGTCCTAAACTCATTGCTGCACCGTTTTGTTCTTTAATCGCTGCAAGATAAGCCATGTATAACCATTGAACAGCTTCTTTAAAGTTTTCAGCAGGACGACTTAAGTCAAAGCCGTAACGTTCACCGAGTTGTTTTAATTCTTGTAAAGAACGATATTGTTCTGATACTTCTTCTCTTAAACGGATAACATCTTCAGTCATTGTTGTTGATAATTCGTTGAAGTCTTTTTGTTTTTCTTCCATTAAGAAATCAATACCATATAATGCAACACGACGATAGTCACCAATAATACGACCGCGTCCATATGCATCTGGTAAACCTGTGATAATCCCTGCTTTACGACACGCTAACATTTCTTTTGAGTAAGCATCGAATACACCTTGGTTATGTGTTTTACGATATTCTGTGAAAATATGTTCTGTTTCTTTGTCTAATTCATAGCCATAAGCTTCACAAGCAGCTTTTGCCATTCTAATACCACCAAATGGTTGCATTGAACGTTTGAATGGTTTGTCAGTTTGAACACCAACAATTTGTTCTAATGATTTGTCTAAATAACCTGCATCGTGCGATAAAATTGTTGATGGTAATTTTGTATCCATATCCCAAATGCCGCCACGGTCACGTTCTTCTTTAGATAACGCCATCACTTGATCCCATAATTTTTCAGTTGCTTCAGTAGGTCCTTCTAAGAAACTATCGTCACCTTGATAACCTGTGAAGTTCAATTGGATAAATTCACGTACATCTACATTGCGAGTCCAACGTCCAGTTTTAAATCCTTCCCAAGCATTGCTTCGAGTATTCGTATCTTTAATCATGGTTACATACCTCCAATTAGGTTTTGTTCATCATTTCACAATCAGTATACCATCACTTGTGAATAAAATCACTTTAAATTGTAAGCGTTTTAAAATATGTCATTTTTTAGATTTATTTTGTATAAATTTTTGTCACAATTCTGGTCTTATATTTTTAATTTTTTAAGTATACAACTTTGTTGTGAAACATTGATTTTAATCCCCGCATGTTTCATCATTTCTCACTTGGACATAAAAATTTCGATAGACTTCATGAACGTGTTTGCTTAGGGGCTCAAGTCTCAACTCAATTTGGATTCATTGAAGCAGAAGCGAAGTCATACGATACAAAGTTTTATCATAAAAAATAGCACTCAGACGATTCTCTAATAAAAATCATCTGAGCGCTATTTATTTTGGGATTAATGTCCATCTTTTTTACTTACAAATCATAAGTAGAGCATGGTTTGATCATCAATTCAATTTTTAAAGGTGCATCTACAAACGCGTGCGAGCGACGCTATCATGTCTTTAAAATACTTTAATTTTGAAGCTCAACTTGTTATTTTTCAGTCGCTGTAAATTTGTATATCTCAGAAGTGTAAAGTTTAAACACTTTAGAAAGCAACAAATTGACTATAAAGCCTACAACAAGTGGGATAATAAAAAATACGGTAATCACAATCATCAGCGATGCTACATGATTGCCTTCCATTAATTCTAATGCTTTAATCGGACCCACAAGTCCAACTATTCCAAAACCAGCCGTTTCTTTTGTTCCAGTGATACCGAGCAGTGCACCTGCCGCTCCTGTAATCGCAGCAGTAATCCCCACTGGTAAAAAGATAATAGGGTAACGAATTGTATTAGGAATCATCATTTTCATGCCCCCTAATAAGATCGCAATGGGCACACCAATTTTATTGACACGCAAAGTACCAATGAACAACACGATTGCTGTCGTGGCTACCCCAATAGCAGCTGATCCCGCAGCTAATCCAGAAATCCCAATCGCAAGACCGACTGCAATCGTAGAAATCGGTGAAATGATAATAAATGAAAATAATACTGCAATCAATACACCCATTAAAACGGGTTGTAAAGTCGTAAAAGTATTCACCAAACTTCCGATTGCTAATGTAATTTTACTAACATAAGGTAAGGTTAAAACACCGATGAGACCCGGTATGCCTCCGACTAAAATAGGCAATAAAATCACATTTAGGCTTCCTAATCGGTCACCAATCCATAATACTAGTAGCACGGCAATTGAAGCGGTAATCATCGTATTAATTAAATCTCCAATTCCTACGATTTGCCATCCAGCTTCAGTCACTTTAGCTGCACCAGAACCTACAAAAGATGCTGCACCTACTAAAGCTGTGCTCATCGGATCAAGTTTGAATTGTAAGGCGATGAGTACACCGACCATAACAGGTAAAGCAAACTGTATGCCTAACACGACGAATTGTAATGTACTAAATATATCTGCATATTGGCTTAAATATTTAAATAATCCACCTAATACAGCATTCGGAATTAGTCCTGCAATTATTGAAATTGCTAAGCCATTCAACACCTTATACATAAATTGTTTAAAGTTCATTCTTTTCTCTGTTGTTTCCATTTTATCTACCACCTAAAATGAGTTAATGAGATGTATTACATGGCTAAGTTGTGAAGTAGACAATAATAACAAGGGGTACGCCATCTGATTGGAGACATAAGTGTACATCGTCATGTACTATGCGATACACCAACACTTTCCGGCACAATTCCCTTTTTGAACATTCACCTTTAGCTGCATTTGAATACTATTGTAGCGTACCGTAACCCTTTTTATTTTTCAATATCATTTTTTTGAATTTTCTTATTATTAAAGTGCTAAACATGGTTAATACGCTTTTGCACAAAAATATTAAAACACCCTTCGAAGTCTTCATTATACAATGACCACTTTGAAGGGCGCCTATTATGATGTTGTATATTTAAAACGGTACAAACTTAGATAAGCCTCAAATTTTCGATTTCTACACACGCCATCAACATCCCGTCGACTGTGGTTGTTATCCCTCAATCAGCACAAAGTTTTAGGTATGCGCACCAAAAAATGATATTTCAGGTTGTTTATACATTTCAATGGGTACGTGTATCACGCAATTGATTGTTCGGCTTGGCTGAGTATTTACTGTGCACACGCATCATTGTATTGATTCTTGATTCAGCTAAATGCTCTGCCGCTTGTAATGGTAAAACATGCGTTTCTTTCGCAATTGTAAATATTTTATCCATTTGATCATAGACAGCTTTTACTTTTTTCTCAGCCCGCTCACGATGATAGCCGTTCAGTTCATCAGCCACGTTAATGACGCCACCACTGTTCACAACAAAATCCGGTGCATAAATAATGCCACGTTTTTCTAACATTTGACCATGACGATTTTCTTCTAAGAGCTGATTATTTGCACTACCACAAACCATTTTAGCTTTTAACGAAGGAATCGTTTCATCGTTCAACACGCCACCTAAGGCACATGGTGCAAAAATATCTGCATCGACACTATAAATTTCATCAATGCCGACTGCTTGCGCATCAAATGCTTCAACCGCATTCTGAACTGCTTCTTCGTTAATATCAGTGACGATCAAATGTGCTCCTTCATCATGCAAATATTGGCACATATGAAAAGCAACATTGCCCACACCTTGGACAGCAACTGTTTTTCCTTTTAACGAATCTGACCCGAAGGCTTCTTTCGCAGTTCGCTTCATTGCGTAATAAACCCCCAATGCGGTCATCGGGCTTGGATTGCCACCTGAACCATAAGATTCACTAATCCCACAGACATGCGGTGTTTCTAAGTAAATCATATCCATATCTTCAACCGTTGTGCCTACATCTTCAGCAGTGATATAGCGTCCATCTAAACTATGAATATAGCGACCTAGCGCACGAAAGAATGCTTCGGACTTATCTTTTTTAGGGTCGCCAATGACTACTGTTTTTGCGCCACCTAGATTTAAACCAGCAGCTGCATTTTTGTATGTCATCCCTTTTGCAAGTCGCATCACATCAGTGATTGCTTCTTCTTCCGTTTCATAGTTCCAAAAACGACATCCCCCTAACGCAGGACCTAAAGTCGTATCATGAATACATATAATTGCCTTCAATCCTGTCGTTTCATCATGACAAAAAACTAATTGCTCGTAATCAGCTTGTGCCATTTTTTCAAAAATCATTGCCATTCCTCCTCTGTTATTACATTTCCCGTGGATGAAAACGCGAGTCATGGACACATTCGAAATATGTCTTCCCCTTTTTAAAAGTGCATCTCAATCACACTTTCAAACCCGTTCATTCACTCAAGCAACAGATTTCATTTGAAGAAATATCAGTCACTTAATGTAAGCGTTTCCAACCTTTGAATATCATAACATAAGTCGGTCGTTTTTTCATAGTTGACTACTTATTGAACTAGGAAAAAAATTTTAAATTTAAGCATGCTTTGCAGAATCTAATCTTTTTTCTACAAGACGTAAAAGCACATCAATGCCTACAGCAATTAAAGCAATAGGAATTGCGCCTGCTAAAATAAAAGTGGTACCATCTGTCGCGTTTGTCCCTCTGATGACGACATCTCCTAATGTTGGTGCACCGATAAACGAACCCACTGCAACCACACCTACTGCGACAACAAGCGCAATTCGTACCCCACCAATGATGACTGATAATGCGAGTGGGAGTTCAATCATTCTGAGCACTTGATTTTGTGTCATGCCCATACCTTTCCCTGCATCTTTAATGTTGCTATCGACGCCCGTGATGCCTGTGTACGTATTTTTAATAATCGGTAACAGTGCATAAAGAAATACAGCGACAACAACTGTCGTTGTTCCGAGTCCCATTTGTAACATCAAAATGGCAAGCATCGCAATAACTGGGACCGTCTGTATGACATTCGCTACCGTAATGACGAACCAAGCCATTTTGTTGTAACGTGATAATAAAATACCTAAAGGAATACCGATAAGAGAAGCGAATAATACGCCATACACAGACATTAATAAATGATTCAAAAATAATGCCCATAAGTAGCCAATATTATTTTGATAGTATTGGAATAACTGTTCGATTAAGTTTCCTGACATTGTTTGACCTCCTATTTATTCATTATCTTCCGCTTATTTCTCAACTTTTAACCCTTTAGGTATCGTCCATCTTTCAACTAACGCTAACAACATATCAGCAATCAAAGCGAGCGCCGTTACTAAAATTGCCGCTACAATAATCATATTGGCATTATATAAATTCAACCCATTAAAAATAAAATCACCCAAGCCGCCAGCGCCCACGTAACTAGCTAGCGTTGCCCAACTAATGACATAAACGCTTGATAAACGAATCCCCCCCATAATTAATGGGAGCGCTAGAGGAAGTTCAATACTCTTCATGAGCTGAAAACGTGTCATCCCCATACTTAAACCTGCTTGCTTAATGTTCTCATCAATATTTTGAACACCTAATACGGTATTACTTAAAATAGGTAAAAGCACATATAAAAATAAAGCAATAATCGCTGGTGTTTTCCCTACACCAAAAATTGGAATCATCAATGCTAGAATTGCCAATGTCGGGATGGTTTGTAAAACACCTGCTGCTGTAAGGACTACATTGGCAACTTTCCGTGTTTTCGCCAATACAATACCCAGAGGTACTGCAATAATAATGGCGATAAATAATGCCATTAATGATATATAAAAGTGCTCAATGGTTTTATTAAGGAGTTCACCGCTATATTCATGTAAGAATTGAATCATTAGATCCCATCTCCTATATTATTTTCAATATTGACTTGTTCCGCTTCAGCATCTTCACCCCATATCGAGTCATAAACAATATCGACTAAATTGGCACGTGTAATTAAACCGACAAGTCGGCCTTCATTATCAACGACCGGAATATTACGCACGTTTCGTTTTAAAATTGTTCGCACAGAATCTTGTAGCTTACTGTCTACATGCACATGGTAGACGTCCCGTTGCATCACATCAATTAACTCTGCTTGCTTCCGTAGTCCTTCGTTTATATCCTCTATGTCTAAATAGCCCAATAATTTATTTTGCTTGTTCACAATAAATATCGTATCAATTCGTTTTTCTCTCATAAGGGAGACCGTATGATTGAGCGAATCATCCGCATTAACGGTAATAGGCTTAATCATCGCATCTTGTACTGTACGTATATTCGGTCTTTCTTGTATCAAACGATGATCACCAATAAACGTTTTTACAAAATCATTCGCCGGATGACGTAAAATATTATCTGGCGTATCATACTGTACGACTTTCCCTTCCGACATTATACAAATACGATTTGCCAATTTTATCGCTTCGTCCATATCATGTGTTACAAAAATAAACGTTTTGCCAAGTTTTTTCTGTAATGATTTGACCAAATCTTGCAGTGTATCTCGTGTAATCGGATCGAGCGCACCAAAAGGCTCATCCATCAATATAATGTCTTGTTCCGCTGCTAAAGCTCTAATAACGCCAATACGTTGCTGTTGTCCTCCTGATAATTGCGCAGGATACTGGTCTAAGTAAGACTCAGGTAAATCCACTAATTTGATGAGTTCTTTAGCTTTTTGTGTTTTCTTTTCTTCTGACCATTTTAATAACTTGGGTACTAAAACAATATTCTCTTTGATTGTCATATGCGGCATAAGACCAATTTGTTGTATCACATAGCCGATACTTCGGCGTAATTCTACCGGATTCATCTTACGGACATCTTGATCCCCAATTAAAATTTTGCCACTTGTGGCCTCAATCATACGATTAATCATTCGCAATGCTGTCGTTTTTCCGCTTCCACTTGTCCCTATAAATGCTACAAATGAGCCTTCTTCAATATCAAGACTCAAATTATCCACGGCTTTCTTTCCACCTGGATAGATTTTAGTTAAATTCTGAATACGCAACATATACTTCTCTCCTCTAGATTCGATGCTTCGATGGCATACTGTAATAGGTGTCTCATTAGCAGTCACATACTGAATGATAACGATATTCCCTGTTTAACTGTTTTTACGATTTTTTCAAATTCAACTCTATTACTATTTTAACATAATTAATGAACTATTAATTGAAAAAGCATGAATAATTACACTCAGTCAATTTACGATATAAACTTATCCACTTTCTGAACTAAATAAAGTAAAATCCCTAATGTTCATTTTTCACAAAGACTTTAATCTAGACTTATAAGATTTAAACAGAAAGGATGAATTTTGATGATACAAACACAAGAAAAGGTCGCAGATATTGTAACGCAATACCCTAAAACAGCAGATGTTTTCCGTAAATATGGCATCGATTTTTGCTGTGGTGGACAAGTTTCAATCTTGAAAGCCGTTGAACAACATCCTCGTATCGATGTAGACGCATTAGTCAATGAGTTAGAGCAAGCAAGTCAAATTCAAGGAGCAGGTATAGATACACGTTATTTAGATGTGCCCTCATTGATTCAATACATCCAATCACGTTATCACGATACTTTAAGAGCAGAATTCAAACAACTCTCTCCTTATGTAACAAAGCTGGCAAAGGTACATGGTCCTCAAAACCCTCATTTAATTCAATTAAAATCGGTCTATGATACTTTTAAAGATGAGATGTTAGCGCATATTGAGGAAGAAGAACAAATTGCTTTTCCAAAATTGGTTGCGGCGTATCAAGGAGAACAAATTGAAGATCTCGAGGCAACGATCGATTCGCTGATAAGTGAACATCTGAATGCAGGACAATTACTACAAGAGATACGTCAACTAACAGATGATTTTGAAACTCCAAGTACAGCGTGTGGGACTTGGCGCTTAGTTTATCAACGCATTGAAGACTTAGAAAAAGAAACACATGCACATGTCCACTTAGAAAATCATGTGCTATTCCCTAAAGTAGAACATTTACGCTAATTTTGGTTAAATCCTTCTATATAAAAAAACAAAATAACGAGAGGGCAGTTTGCATCAATTGATTGTCAACTGTCCTCTGATTGGTTTAAACCCATTTTATAGTTAAAATATTTATACAGACCCATCCGTTTGATGTCAATCTGTTTAACTCGATGAAATATCATCTAACCATAGGGATTATTGATGATGGATCATAGAGAACTTAGCCATATTGCGGGCCCATTCTGTCAAATCATCAGGCCCTCTTTTTAAGGCAGATTCTACTGACCTCGGACCTGTCGACAAACTAAACACTGCATCGATGCCATGCATTTCAACCGCTTCATATCCTTCGCCTAATACACCGGCTACTGCAATAACAGGCTTATGATATTTTTTCGCAGCTTTTGCGACGCCAATCGGTGTTTTACCATATATCGTTTGCCCGTCAATAGCGCCTTCTCCAGTAATGACTAAATCAGTATTTAAAGCAGAATGATAAAAATGTGTCGCATCTAAAACGATATCAATCCCTCGGCGTAATTCCACATTTAAGAAAGCACATAGCCCTGCACCTAAACCACCTGCTGCACCGGCACCAGGTATGTTTTTGACCCTTTTATTGAGAGTCTTTTCAATGACGGTGTTCCATTGTGTTAAGGCAGATTCTAAGATAACCTGATCTTCTGCGGTTGCCCCTTTTTGTTGGCTATAAATCGCCGTTGCACCACGATGGCCTAATAGTGGATTATCTACATCACACGCCACTTCAAAAAGAATATGGTCAAAACGTGGATCTTGTCCCTCTCTGTCAATACGCGCAAGATGTTGCAACGCTTCACCACCAAATGGCAAATCGTTTCCTTGTGCATCATATAAACGAACACCTAGTGCTTGAAGTAAACCCGCACCGCCATCGTTTGTTGCACTTCCACCTATACCTAATATAATATGAGAGACACCTTGATCTACTGCATGTCGTAAAAGTTCACCTGTCCCATAGGTGGTCGAGATTAAAGGATTACGGTGTGCTTTTGGAATCAAATCTAAACCAGACGCAGCTGCCATTTCTATTACTGCAGTTCGTCCTTCATTAGCAATACTATAAGTGGCTTCTACTGGACTGCCTAATGGCCCAGTGACTGTAGTTGTTACAAACTTTCCGCCTAACGCATCGTGTAAGGATTGTGTTGTCCCCTCGCCACCATCTGCCATTGGAATTTTTTTAAACGTGTCACATTCCCCAGTCACTGAACGCCATCCTTTTTCAATGGCATTTGCTGCTTCCATTGCAGTCATACTTTCTTTAAACGAATCCGGTGCAATTAAAATACGCATTTCTATCCTCTCCCGTTCACCCTCATTTGTTAGATTCATTTTACACCGTCCCTGCTTGAAAACAAAATGATGTATAACTAAAAAAGTGACTTAAATCTCTAAACATCTCTGTTAGAAATCTAAGCCACTTTTCATCTCGTACATTTATTCATTTAAAACAATTTATGATGATTAAGCCACTTGTTCTGCAACATATATTTTACGCGTTAACCATTGACCTGTATTTTCATCATAATCATCACATGTAATTAACGTCAATTGATCTTTTTTCTTTTTCATTTCGTCTAAAACTTCGACTTGCTCTGGTTTGACATCTTTAATTGAAGTGATTTTATAGCGCCGCGTTTCATCTCCAATTTTAAAAGTCGCTTTTGCACCTTTTTTCGCCTTATGCAAGTTTGTGAATTGATAATTCAACGTATAATCCGTATGACCTGCAATGGAAATATTTTGCTGATCTAATGTCTCATCGCCTTCTGCAAAACTTACACCTCGGTTGAGTTGCTCAGGTGTTGCTGGTCCCGGATAAACAGCTTCTTTAATGTCTACTGATGGAATTTCAAGAACGCCAACAATTTTTGATGGATCTTTCGGAACTTGAGGTGTTTTCTTCTTTTCAGAAGCTGGTGCTTTTTTTTGCTCTGACTGATACTGTTCAATCTTCTTTTCATTATCTTGCTTCGTAAAATAGGCATCGATTTTCGGCTTAAATACAAGATAAATACCACCGATAATCAGCGCAATACCTATCAGCGGAAATAACCATCGTGTCAATTTTTGCATCATTTAACCTCTTTTACAAATAATTTATGTCATTTTATTATATACTGTTACGCTCAAATTGAAAACAAAACAGAACAGATAAAAGAAGCGCCATAATGCTGAACATACCTTGTCACACCTCATTTTGTTTAGGTTTGAGTCCTTTGGATCTAAATGATAATCTTTGTCTTATCCATCCACTTGATCTTTAATTAATGGTTCATCAGGCTTCACAAAAAACCAAAGTGCTATAGCAATGATTACAAGTAATGTCATCGAACGTAATATCGTTACCCAGCCTAGATAATCCGCTAAAAAGCCTGCTAATAAAGGCCCTAACATCGCGCCGATATTGCCCCATAAGTTCATCCAACCAGAAACTGTACCAGAAAAGTTGCGTCCTAAATCCGTAGCTGAAACCCAGCTCATCACCATCGATAAACCAATCCCACTTAGGCAAAGTGACATCCAAATGATATTGCCTACAAGCGTCGCAGATGAAATTGCAAAATTTAAAGAAACACCGAACACAATAAAACCAAATATAGCAATTAAAGCACGCGCTGTAAAACGCGACTTACCTGCGCTCAAAATTTTGTCAGAAATCGTACCCCTTAGCATAATCAAAATAAACATACAGAACCAAGGAATACCTGCAATCTTACTCATCGTCATTGCATCTATTTTAAACTGCTCAATTAAATATGTCGGTAACCAAATTAAAAATAAAGTAATCACAAATTGAACAATAAAATATTGTGCAGCTATGGCATAAAAACTAAAACGAGAAAAGAACATCCCCCATGGTGCAGATGATTTTTCCGTCTTCATAATATCTCGATTTTGTAGAATGTATTGCTTTTCTGCTTCATTTACCATTTGATGATGTTCTGGTAAATCTTTTGCGATAATGCCCCATAAAATAGCAATGACAAAGCCCACCGCCCCAAAGATGTAAAAAACAGCTTGCCAACCAAACGCATTATAGATGGTTACAGTTATAAAGGGTGCTAATACGGGCCCAAAATATGATCCTGCGAGCAATGCACTAGATGCACGTCCTTTTTCATTTTTACCAAACCAAAACGTATTGAAGACAGCATTAGATGGAAACATCGGTGCTTCACCTATACCAAATAAAAATCGAACAAGAAATAAAAAGCCATGCTGTCTGACAATACCTGTAAAAATTGTGAAAGCACTCCACCATACCAGTGCAATCGTTAGCATTTTTTTCGGACCATACTTTTCAGCCAAAAATCCTGCTGGTACTTGCATTAACGCATAACCAAGTGAGAAAAATGATGCAAGTAATGCAAACTGCCCTTTCGTTAAACCTAAATCTTTCATCATAGGACCCGCAATATAAGAAATATTGGATTGGTCCATATAGGCAATGACACCGACTAGAAAGAAAATCCCTGCAAACATCCAACGTATATTTGTTTTCTTTTGACTCATAACTTTTGCCCCGCTTTCATAATGATGCACGTTTGTCGTTTTACATAGGTTGATATGCATCCTCAGGCAAAGATGAACAGTCTTCAAAAGTAAGCACGCATCCCACTCATTCTTCCCGACATCTTTTGCCATAATATAATTGATCTATGAATGGAATGACGCTCATCGCAGATATTAATCCTTTCATATTAGTATCTGAATATAGCATGTTGAGAAAGCGGTTACAACATATTTTTTCAGATTTTTTATTTTATTCAGACTATTTATCGTAATAAAAATTCGCAAGTGCTTGTAGTCTAAAATAAGAGACTTCAAACACTTGCTTTTTTGAATTTTAATGCTCTTCTATTTTTCGATGGCGATGTCTTTGTCCATGTAAAATGCTATATAACAATATACATATCAACATCAATATACCGATGCCTAAATACATCGTACGGTAACCGATAGATGGCACAATGATACCGATTAATGCTGGTCCAAAGCCAATGCCGATATCTAATCCGATATAGAAAGTTGATGTTGCTAAGCCGACTTTATCCGGATCTGACATTTTCACTGCGACAACGTTACCTACAGCTGTCATACTTCCGTATCCGATACCTACTAAAGCACCAGAAACTAATAATCCCCAACCCGCATGCGCTGAAGCTAAAATCAAGAGCCCTAAGCCAAAAAGTAACAAAGCGGGATACGCAATCCAGTTTTCATGATATTCATCTAAAATGTGGCCGACGATAGGTCGCGTCAAAATAGAAGTGATGGCATAACAAATAAAGTAATAACTTGCGACTTCAGTCAAATGAATTTGCTCTGCATATAATTGTAAAAATGATAAAACAGAGGCATAACCTAAACCACAAATCAGTATAACAAACGCGATAGGCAGCGCTGGTAACGAGATGAATTGAGAAATATGGATTCTATGATGTTCTTCATGTTTAGGCTCAATTTCAACTTTGACTTTCAAAAATAACGCGATGACAAATGCAGCTATCGCAATCACAAGACAAAATGTAAAAAGAACAAACGTTGGATAGAAATGGGCTAAATAGAGCCCTAAAAAGGGGCCTACTGCTGCACCTATCACTAGGCTGAGACTAAACAAACTAATCGCTACACCGCGACGTTCCGGTGGTGAAATAAGCGGAACAATTGTCCCTGTTGCTGTCGTAGCAACCGCAAGTGCAAGACCATTTAAAAATCGAGTGATTAATAAAAGAGTCAAGCTCCCTTCAATAAAATAAAGTCCCTGTGTCAAAATGAAAAATATAAGACCCACGATTAATATTTTTTGTGGACCAATCTCATGAATATAGCGTCCTACGACGAACCGTCCAATTAATGCACCTACAATAAATATCCCTGATACAAGTCCTGCCATGCCTGCAGTCACATGGTATTGTTTGATCGAATACTGTGCAATGACCACAATGAGTAAATACATTGTTAAATAAACAAGAAAATTGACTACAAAATTTAGTATATAATTTTTAAGAAATTGACTCCCCTTATCCGCAGTCATTCAAAATCCTCCTTCTAAAATAGTAAGCTAGGCTAACTAATAACTTGACCATTATACCGTTTTCGATAAGGTAAATCAACCTCTTGAAATGATTAAAAGACCTATGAAAGCGCATCCCATAATCAAATTTTGCACTATCTATGGCTTGTTTTATGTCTTTTCTATAGATTCTAAAGTATTAAGCTTAAACGCTTGGAGTACATCCAGTTCCTATAAGGCCTGTTATTCTCCACTCCAAACAAGTCCGTTTAACTTCACAAAAGAATATGGTTTAATAGAATTGAAACCGCTTAAAATAAAATAATTGTGTCATTCATTAACGATTGGGGCGATTGGACAATGAAGCATTGATTCTGTCATGTTTTAAAAGCAATCTGAAAGCACGCTTCAACGCGTCACTTTTAATTCAACGGCTTCATCCCCATTCATACATACGATGAATATTAAAGGAGTCAATACTATGTTATCTGATACAGAAAAAGAGCTAAAAAAGCAATATCTTGATTTGCTCGCTGAGAAATATGATTCTGAAGAAAAAGTAGCCACTGAAATTATCAGTCTCGAATCTATTTTAGAGCTTCCAAAAGGCACTGAGCATTTTGTCAGTGATTTACACGGTGAATTTCACGCCTTTCAACACGTATTGCGAAACGGATCTGGTAACGTACAAGCGAAGGTTCACGATATTTTTGACAATCGACTTGATCAAAAAACGATGAACGAATTGATTGCACTTGTTTATTATCCAGAAGAGAAAATAAAGCGAATTAGAGGCCAGTTTAACAGTAAAGCGGAACGTCATGAATGGTACGAAAAAACAATTCAACGCTTATTAGAAGTCATAACTTATACATCTTCAAAATATACGCGTTCCAAATTACGTAAAGCTTTATCACCAGAATATGTTTTTATTATTGAAGAACTTTTATATAAAAGTAATAAATACAATAACAAAAAGGATTATTACGAGACGATTATTCGCCAAATCATTAAGTTAAATCAAGCTGAAAAACTTATCATTAGTTTGGCCAATACTATTCAACGACTCGTTGTGGATCACTTACATGTTGTTGGTGATATTTATGACCGGGGACCTCATCCTGATAAAATCATTGATACGTTAATCGATTATCATTCTGTTGATATTCAATGGGGAAATCACGACGTTTTATGGATGGGCGCCTATTCTGGATCAAAAGTATGTTTAGCAAACCTTTTACGAATTTGTGCCCGTTATGATAATTTGGACATCATTGAAGATGCATACGGGATTAACTTGAGACCTTTACTGACTTTAGCTGAAAAATATTATGATGATAATCCCGCATTTCGTCCTAAAAAGCATCCTGAAAAGACACCATCAGAATCTGAAAGACTACAAATCACTAAAATTCATCAAGCCATTACTATGATTCAGTTTAAATTAGAGGCTCCAATTATTAAACGTCGTCCAGAGTTCGAAATGGAGTCAAGATTACTATTGGATCGCGTTAATTATCAAGATAGAACAGTTGAAATAGACGGTGTCGTCCACCCTGTTGAAAATACATGTTTTAGAACCGTCGATCCAAGACAACCCAGTGCACTTCTTGAAGAAGAAAAAGAAGTTATTGATAAACTATTAATTTCATTCCAAGAATCTGAAAAATTGCGTCGTCATATTGATTTTCTAATGAAAAAAGGTAACCTTTATTTGCGTTATAATGGCAATCTTTTAATTCACGGTTGTATTCCTATTGACGAACAAGGTGAAATGGAAGGCATGGTCATTAATGGGCAATATGAATCAGGGCGCGCATTAGTGGATGAATTTGAAAAACATGTTCATTATGCATACGAACATAAAGATGAACACGACGACCTTTCTACCGATTTAGTTTGGTATTTATGGACAGGTAAATATTCTTCACTTTTTGGAAAACGTGCGATGACAACGTTTGAACGTTATTTCATTCAAGATAAAAAAACGCATAAAGAAAAGAAAAACCCTTATTATCATTTGCGTGAAGATGAAGCTGTCGTCAAAAAAATGCTACAAGAGTTTGATTTAGATCCAGAACAAGGCCGAATTATTAATGGACATACACCTGTAAAAGAACGTGATGGTGAGACGCCTATCAAGGCCAATGGTAAAATGCTCGTCATCGATGGTGGCTTTTCGAAAGCTTATCAATCAACAACAGGGATTGCTGGTTATACTTTACTCTACAATTCATTCGGTATGCAGTTGGTGGCGCATCAACAATTCAACTCAAAAGAAAATATGTTAGAAACGGGTGAAGATGAGCTATCCATACGACGTGTCGTGGATGAAGAATTAGAACGTAAGCTTATTCGCGATACCAATAAAGGTGCAGAATTACAGAAAGAAATCGACATGTTGAAAGCCCTCATGAACTATCGTTACATGAAAAAATCTACGCATTATTAATTCAATATAGGGACTTTGTATGAGAGAGCAATTGATTTTACAATCTTAATTTGAAACCTCTTTGATTGCTTTTCATTATTGTCAGTTCGATCAGTTATCATACATGTATGAGGGGCGAGACATCATTATGTCTTGCCCCAATTTTGTTGCAAATAAAAGTGGTAATGTTCAAAAGAAAGGTGTAAAATTTGAGAGTGCGCATTGAAGCGATTCAAAATGAAGTATGAAATCATGGTAAGCGAATTCGAAGGCAATGACGGTCGATTGTAAGCACAAAGTGCGTGTTATTGCACGCTTGGATAAAGACATGGTCCAGTTCTTTTCTCATTATAAATTGACTTTGACTATACAACCAAAATGTTTCATGACTTCAAAATGCTATCTATATAAAATCAAAAATAATAACTTTTTAATCTCAGAAATTTTTCATATGATAGATTGGAAATTCAAATCATACGACTAGAGCAAAAATCAAATTTTTACAATATTTTACTTTTTAAATCGTGGTGTATTATAATGTTGAAAGCGTTTACTTATGAAATGCGAATCATTGGAGGGAGAAATTTTGATTGATATTCTACAAAAACTCAATGCAATATTGTGGGGTGCACCGAGTTTAATTTTATTAACAGGGACGGGATTATTTTTAACCATCTTACTAAAAGGGATGCAATTCACAAAATTATTGCATGCATTTAAACTGGCATTCGTTCCAAATGAAAGTGACAAAGACAGCGAAGGCGATATTAGTAACTTTAAAGCTTTAATGACATCACTAGCTGGAATGATTGGGAATGGGAATATCGCCGGTGTAGCAACTGCTGTCACTTTAGGGGGTCCCGGCGCCGTATTTTGGATGTGGGTCGTAGGCTTGCTTGGCATGACAACGAAATATGCGGAAGCTTTACTCGCAATGAAATACCGCGTTCAAAATGATAAAGGGGAATTTTCAAGTGGTCCGATGTATTACATAGAAAAAGGTCTCGGTCACCGCTTTAAATTTTTAGCGGTCGCTTTCGCTATATTCGGTGCTTTTGCTGCGCTGGGTATTGGTAATAGTGTGCAATCAAATACGATTGCCGATGTCATGAAAAATAGCTTTAATGTGAGTGGTTTTGTGACTGGCATCGTTTTAGTGATATTAATCTCATTGATTATTTTTGGTGGTTTAAAACGCATTAGTAATGTGGCAGGCTTTTTTGTTCCAATGATGGCCATTTTTTATATTGGTGCTGCCATCATCATTTTAATCATTAATTACGATCAAATTATGCCATCGTTTGGTTTAATTTTTCAATATGCCTTTACACCCGTTTCCGCTGCAGGTGGCTTTTCAGGTATTTTAGTTATGCAAGCCGTTCAAAATGGGGTTTCTAAAGGGATTTTCTCCAACGAAGCAGGTTTGGGTACGGTCGCTTTAATTTCAGGAAATGCTAAAGCTGAAAAACCAGCCATTCAAGCGTTAGTCGCAATGACAGGAACTTTTATCGTAACGATTGTCGTTTGTACAATGACTGCACTCGTTCTTCTCGTTACAGGATTTTGGGATCCAACAGGTGGCATACTTTCTGGTGTGCATCATGATGCAAGTTTAGAAGCAGGTGCGCTTACAAGTAAAGCTTTTGGTACAAGTTTGGGTGCGATGGGTGAATATGTTGTATCTCTATCGGTCATCTTCTTCGGCTTTTCAACGATTATTGCTTGGTTCGTCTATGGAGCAAAATGTTTTGAATATCTGTTCGGCGTAAAATTTGTCATGTTCTATGGCATCATCTATGTCATCGCAACATTCATCGGTACAGTAGCCAACTTAAGAACGGTTTGGATGTTTGCAGATACAGCGAATGCTTTAATGATGATTCCAAACTTAATTGGTATTTTATTCTTATACAAAGTGATTAAAGAAGAAACAGATCTTTACTTTAAACCATCTGTACGTCAATATTCATAAAATAAAACAAGAAGCTGTGACAGAATTCTAAAATAATTAGCGCTCCGATGATTTTTAATAGAAAATCGTCTGAGCGCTATCTTTTTATGATAAAACATTGTATTGTATGACTTCGCTGTTCGAGGGTACAGCCTCATCCAGTAATCTTTGACTCGTACTGCCCCCTTTCCATGCTTTCGTTTGATTCTACTTTAGGAGGGTATGGATACATTGAGGTGAAAAATCAATGAAACAAAAAGTTATTGATCAAATGAAACAAGTGTTTGAAAAGTCTCGTATCGGTGTTCTTTCTACTGCAATTAACAATGAGCCTAATAGTCGTTATATGATTTTTTATAATGACGACTTAGATTTATATACAAAAACAAGCCGTTCTTCTCAAAAAATTGAAGAATTAAAACAAAATCCAAAAGCACACGTATTACTTGGTTATGAAGAAGGTTCTGGTCATCCTTATGTCGAAATCGATGGTACAATTGATATTATTACGAATTCAAAAGAAATAGACTGGTTATGGCAAGAACAGGATAAAACATTTTTTGATTCAAAAAATGATCCGGATTTAGTTGTTATCCGTGTCATCCCATCACATATCAAGCTGCTCAACAGTGAAGATTTAGATACACCTTTCGAAATTGACGTCAGTGCCCTTTAATTCATTCGTTCAGATTTATTAAGCGCGCACTGAGGAAGCTGTCAGTTTTTGAATCATTAACTTATTCGGGAGCGGTCGAGGAAATGCTTTCAATTTCCAACTGCCGCCATTATTATGTTTTTGCTTATATCAAATGGCTAGTCCTTATATATAGCCGTATTCCACACAAAAAGGCAGTATACAGAACTACATGACATCACATGCTTCTGTATACTGCCTCTGTACATTACGCGCCGTTAAGCTGTAATTGATACATTTTGTAATAAATGCCTTCTTGCGCAATTAAGGATTCATGCGTTCCTCTTTCTACAATTTTCCCTTTATTCAACACTAAAATTTGATCGGCATCTTGAATCGTCGATAAACGGTGCGCGATTGCAATCGTTGTTCGTCCAGTCCGCATACGATTGAGTGACTGTTGAATCGCTTCTTCCGTTTCTGAGTCAATATTTGCCGTTGCTTCATCAAGAATAAGCACTTTAGGTTGAATCGCCATCGTTCTTGCGAAAGCAATTAATTGACGTTGACCACTTGAGAAAGCACTCCCCTTCTCAATTACTTCGTGCGCATAGCCATTTTTCAACTGACGAATAAATTCATCTGCATGGACAAATTGGGCTGCTGCTTCTATTTCTTCTTGGGTCATCGTCGGATGATATAGCTTAATATTAGAAGCGACCGTTCCATAAAACATAAATGGATCTTGCAACACAAGTCCGATATTTCGCTTTAATTGTGCCGGTGGAAAATCTTTAATCGATTGCCCGTCAATTAAAATTTCACCACGGTTAAATTCATAAAAGCGCATAAATAAATTAATGATAGAGCTTTTACCGGAACCCGTATGACCTACTAAAGCTACTGTTTGGCCGGGTTCCACTGTGAATGAAATATTTTTAAGTACATCATGTTGGCCATCATAACTAAATGAAACATCTTTAAATTCAATTTTTCCGTCTTTAATTTCACCTTCACTTTGCGCATTTTGTAACGGCGCTAAAGTGGGGTCGTCCATCATTTTGAAAACACGACTAGCTGAAACTATGGCTTGTTGGAAAATATTTAAATTTTGACTCACTTGGTTGACAGGTTCAAAGAAGCGTTGCATATATTGAATAAATGCATACACCACCCCTGCTGTGACAGTGGTTGAAAAACTTAAAATACCAAAATACGCCAATATCACAACGATTGCAAATGTTGATAACATCGTAATCGCAGGTCGTAATAATAGACCGTCTAAACGTATTGTTTTAATTGAATATTGATAATGTGATGTATTAATGGCTTCGAATTCATTTCGTAAACGTCGCTCTTGATTAAACACTTGGATGATTTTCATACCTTCTATAGATTCACCTAGTTTGGCATTCAAATCAGACAAGCGCTGACGTGTTTCATAGAAATAAATGGAGGCATATTTCCGATATATTGCGAGCACAACAATTACAATCGGGATAAACAACATTGCGAAAAACGCCATTCGAATATCTAAAACAAACATCATGACAAAACTTGCGATAATCATGAAAAATGCAATTAAAAAGGAAGATAGCACGCCTGTAAACATTTCGACGATTGCCTCAGTATCATTTGTTAAACGCGAAACAATACTCCCACTCGGCGTTTCATCAAAAAACTTCATTCCTAATTGACTGATATTATGAAAAGCATCAATACGCAGTTGTTGGATGACTTTAAATGCGAGATATTGTAAGTAATAAATACTTAAATACGTAGTGACTGCCCCTATTAATTCAACTGCAACAAAAACGACTAACAAAATCGTAATTTCATTTCTCGGGAAATGTTGCGGTGTTAAATATTGGTCAATAAACATTTTGACAAGATAAGGGACTGACATACTTGCCATCGTTGAAAAAGTGAGCATTGCTAAAGTTAGAAAAATTAACTTTTTAAATGGAAATGTATAACGAATAAGTCGCATTAAAGTTTGTGTTTGTTCTTTCGTCGTCAATTGAGATTTAACGTCTTGTTGCATCATTTTCGCTCACCTCCATCAACTTCACTTTCTAAATCGTGGGTAAGACGACTTTGCATCGCTTGTGAACGGTACGTCTCCGCATACCAACCCTCATTTGCCATGAGTTGTTCATGTGTCCCCCGCTCAATGATAGTGCCATGTCGCATTACAATAATCATATCTGCATGCATGACCGCACTCATCCGATGCGCCGTAATAATATTTGTTTTACCTTGACGTTCTTGTTTCAAATTGTTCAGGATGGCTGTTTCAGTTTCTGCATCTACAGCGGATAGGGCATCATCTAAAATTAAAATTTGTGGATCCGTCATTAACGCCCGTGCAATGGAAATCCGTTGCTTTTGTCCGCCTGATAATGAAACGCCTCGCTCTCCGACAACGGTGTTATAACCTTCAGGCAAACTTAAGATGTCTTGATGAATATGACTCATTGAACTAGCATGAAAGATTGTTTCATCTGCAACATCCGGTTGACTAAATGCGATGTTCCCGCGAATTGTTGATGAAAATAGAAAATGTTCTTGTGGTACATAGCCGAACTGCCCTCTAAGTTTGTTAATTTCATAATCACGGATAGGTCGTCCACCATACTGAATATCTTCAGGGTGTTTCGTATCAAATTCACGAAGTAAAAGACGTATTAATAAACTTTTACCGGAGCCCGTATGTCCAACAATCCCTAACGTCATCCCTTGTTTAATTTGGAAATGAACATCTTTTAAATCAGGTTCTGTTTCGCCTTCAAATTGAAATGTATCAATATTGAAATCAATATCACCTTCAGGAACTGCCGATGTTTGAGATGTTGTCACAATATCACTTTGTACACTTTCTATTTTGCGTATCCGGTCATAAGATGCCGACCCTCTTTGAACGATATTAAAGAAAAATCCAAGCGCTAATAACGGCCAAACGAGCATACCTAAATAAGTCGTAAAGGTAATGAGTTGACCAATCGTGATGGCATCATGAATCACCATCAATGCCCCAAAAACCACACTTAAAAGGTAGCTTGCACCAATGACCAATTCAATTGTAGGATCGAAAAGTGCATCAATTTTGGATACAACTAAGTTTTTAGCTACGACACGGTCACTCAATTGTCGAAAATCCGTTTCATCTGCTTGTTCATAACCAAAAGATTTTGTCACTTTGACCCCTGCAATACTTTCTTGCGTTTTATCATTTAATTGACTAAAAGCCCCTTGCGCTTCTTTAAAACCCTTATGCAACAAGTGGCCGTAATAACTCGTCAATATAACCAACAATGGCAAAGGTATCATCATAATGAGTGTCAGTTTGGGACTAATCGTCACACACATCATTATTAATGTGATGCCACCCGTAATGACTGCTTCAGATATCGTAAACACACCGATACCCGCAGTATTTTGCACCGCTCGAATATCATTTGTCGCATGCGCCATTAAATCACCCGTACGGTAATTTTGATAAAACGATGGACTCATACGTGTATATTTTTCATAAAGTTGATTTCTCAAAATTCTTCCTAGTTTTGCACTTGCGCCAAAAAATCGCGTACGCAAAAAATAACGTAACGCATAAACTGCTAAACCGACAATAAAGATAATCACAAGATACATTGTTAAATTTTGAGGTGTCAACGTGTGTTGTGCGATATGGTCTATCACAAAACCTATAATTTGCGGTGGAATCAAGCTACATAAAGCTGTAATGACTAAAGCAATCAGAGCACTTATATAGCGCCATTTTTCTTGCTTGAAAAACCACCCGAGTTGCTTAAAAACTTTCATGTTGCCACCTACTCTTTCTAAGCACAGACTGTACTTTCATATTGGTTTGTATTAAGAACAATAGCATCGACACGCTTTTACTGTATTCTATTCAAACCATGCACCCATCATCGTTAAAACAACATCAAATCCATTTTACGAAACACTCACGTCTCTTCTATTCCCTATTCTGGGGGCGCGTGAGCAAGGGCTACATAGACATAGATACCAGTGTCGCTTATATCATCTGGATCGCTACTATTCTATTGTTTGGCTAGAATCATTTCATAGATTAAGAAACCTCTATCCTAATCCATAACGTGAATGGTTAAAGCGATGGTTATGCGCTTTTGCGCTATTATTGACACAAACGCTCGACGCAATTCGCTTTAAACCTTATCTACATCCTACATGTTTTCGCCCCTTTCTAAAGCTATGCTATGTGCTGAGATAAGCCCTTTACGCGTTGCACAAATAAATTAGACACTCTTTATTTATCTATGCTTTGATACTTTAATGAAAACTTCTACATTTACCAGCGGTATCATATCCACTCAATTTTTCTAACTTCCACCTTTTTACTAAGCCCTCTTATTATAGCACGCTGTCTTTTTACACTTTCCATTTTCTGCTCATCCTTCATCCTGCTTCCCCCTTCGACTACGTTTAAATGTCAAAATATTTCGATAACATTTTAAACCATTTTATCATACTTTATCTCGCCCAACATGACGATCTTGTATTTATTGCTTTAATTTTTAGGAAATACAATCTGCACTGCCTATGAGTAGCTATCTATAGGCTAGAATTTAAGGTGGGAGTTAATGCGATATTTACCATTGAGACTCATAAAAGTGATTGCGCCATTTAAAACGAATGATAAACAAAGCGAGATAAGCCGGGTGAAAAAATGGATGACATAGCAGCAAAACGGAGAGGGCTACACAACTTTATTGTTCATATGTTAAGCTAATAAAAAAGAGAGGAAATGAGGTAACAACATGACAAAATTCGATTATGTACGTCCACCGCAACATTTTGCACGCCATCACAAAACGCTCATTGTTATTAAGCATTATGCGTTCACGTGTGATAATCGTGTTTATTTTTCTGATACACGCTATGTAGATTTAGAACAACATACGTATCAACTAGAGGTTGAACTATGGTCAAAAACAGATGACCAAGGGATGGCTGTGGACTTTAAAGAAATCGATGCTGTCTATAACCATTATTTAGCGCCTAAACTTGAAGGACAGTTGATTAACGATACTTTACCTGAAATGAACACCACTGTAGAAAATATTGCCCATTGGATTTGGCAACAATTCCATGCGCACCTACCAGAAGGCGTCTCATTGAATACAATCACATTATTTGAAACACCTGATCAAGGCACAAAATTAACACGTAATATTATGGCACAATAAATAGACTGAATCTTGCCGTTATCTATAAAGCATTGAAATGCAACAACACCCCCATCTTCTCATCATTTTGAAAAGATAGGGGTGTTGACGTTCCGCATCGTTAGTTATTGTTTTGTTTCGAACAATGCTTTAATGGTTTGGAATAACTCTTCTTCGGTCATCACAATATGGTCAGGGTGGTATTGCTGATGCGTCATAGGCCGGTTTCGACGATTAAACCAAATACTATGCCAACCTGCATCAATGGCACCGATGACATCATTGTCAAAATGGTCTCCGATATAATAAATTTCATGTGGGGCAACCTCTAACTGCTGCTCGACAACTTTAAAAAGGTCTCGTTCTGGTTTCGATAGACCGAAATCTGCAGAAATAAATTGATGTGATTCAGGAATAAAAGCATCTAACTTTAATGCTGCTATTTTACGACGTTGACGATTAGATTCACCATTTGTCAAAATACCTAATTCAACTTGTTGAGACGTTAAAAAGTTGAGTATTTGTGTCATCGTCTCTGATAAGTTGATATGTTGTTGTGCAGCTTCATAATCCTGTTGGAACGCAATAGCCATGCGCTCTGGTAAATCAATATCAAAATCTTGCACTGCTTGTGTAATGCGTGCAATATGCATAGCCTTCAGTGACAATTCACCAGTTTGTGTCGCTTCAAATAATGCATCACTATAAACTCTAAAGTGGCGATACAATGTTTCTGCACCAATATCACTATCCGCAAAATGACGATGATATGCAAATTCAAAAGCTTCCAATTGATTGTAAAGCGTGTCATCTAAATCAAATAATATGACCTTCATCATCCAATACACCCCCTATATTCGTCGCAATTCAATCCGTTTATCTTTGAGATTATTATATAATTTCCACATCGGCATGAACAGTTTTTCAAACCGTTTAATCGTTTTATTTGTTCATTAAAATGATCAAATAATAGGACTATGTTTCTTACGACTCAAGAGCCACTTTAATTGTTTTTAAATACGCTTTTGTCGCGTCGATTCCCTCTTCTTTAAAGCGTCTTACAATTTCACTACCGATAATGACACCATCTGCCACTTCTATAATTTCACGCACGTGTTCGGGTGTTCGGATTCCAAAACCAGCAAACACAGGAACTTTACTCTGTGCTTTAACATCCAAAATATTGTTTTTGAGTTCAGGATGAAAATGACCATTTTGCCTTGTCACTTTATTCATTGTAATCGTATAGATAAAGCCTTCCGCAGACGCTGCGATACGTTTACGTCGTGAAGCTGCAGCTGTCATCGCAATTAAGGAAATGATTTGCAACTGACGCTCTGGATGACGTGCTTTTAGTTGTTGCACATATTCAAAAGGTAAATCTGGAATAATCAGACCTTTCACACCTGCTGCTTCGGCATCTTTTATAAATGCCGCTTCACCATACGTTTCGATAGTGTGATAATAGGTCATTAAAATGGTGCGTGTCTTTAATTCATGCTGTACCGCCTTTAATTGGTTTAAAATTTTCTGTGCGGTCATACCAGCTTGAATAGCAGCTTGTCCTGCCTCCATAATGACAGGCCCATCAGCGACAGGATCAGAAAATGGAATCCCTATTTCAACATAATCAGCACCTATTTCATCTAAAGCTTTAAGTTCGTCAATAAACTGAGGCCCCCCATGATATAAGCGACAAATTGCTTCGTAGTCATGATTAACGCTCCCTTTCTTCAAGATAATTTTTAATTGTTTCCATATCTTTGTCGCCTCGACCTGAAATTGTAACCACAAGGATTTCATCTTTATCCATTTTAGGCGCAAGTTTCTCTACATAGCTCAATGCATGTGCACTTTCAATTGCTGGAATAATTCCTTCCGCTTGTGTGAAACGAACTAATGCGTCCATAGCTTCCTTATCATCTGCCGTCACATAGTCAACACGACCGATATCGTGATAATAACTGTGCTCAGGTCCAACACCAGGATAATCTAACCCAGCTGAGATTGAGTGCGCTAATTTAATTTGATGCTGTTCATCTTGAATAAGATACATTTTAGTACCATGCAGCACGCCTTTACTTCCTTTATTGATGGCTAGCGCATGACGGTCGGTATGCACGCCTTCTCCAGCTGCTTCCACACCGTACAGCTTAACCGCTTCATCATTGACGAAAGGATAGAAAGTCCCTATCGCATTAGAACCGCCACCCACACAAGCTACAATCGCATCAGGTAATCGTTGTTCTTTTTCATCAAGTTGCGCTTTAATTTCATCACCAATCACACGTTGAAAATCACGTACCATTGTCGGAAATGGATCTGGACCAAGCGCTGAACCCAATAGATAATGTGTGTCCTCAACATGCGCCACCCAATATTGTAATGCTTTGTTGACAGCATCCGATAACGTTCCTTGCCCATCTGTCACAGGCACCACTTTAGCCCCTAATAATTCCATACGAAATACATTTAACTGTTGTCGACGGATATCTTCTTTTCCCATAAAAACAACCAGTTCCATATCAAATAATGCCGCAACGGTTGCACTGGCCACACCATGCTGTCCTGCGCCTGTCTCAGCAACTAATTTCTTTTTGCCCATTCTTTTCGCTAGAAGGGCTTGTCCAAGTGCGTTATTAATTTTATGTGCACCCGTATGATTTAAATCTTCGCGCTTAAGATAAATTTTAGCGCCGCCAAGTTGTTCAGTATAAGATGCCGCAAAAGTTAATGGAGATTCACGTCCTACATAATGTTTTAAATAGTCATGATACATGGCTTGAAATGCGTCATCTTGTTTCGCCTCTAAGTAGGCTTTCTTGAGTTCATCTATCGCTGGCATCAATGTTTCTGGTACATACTTGCCACCATATTCTCCAAAGAATCCATTTTCATCTACTTCTAATTGAATATGTTTCATCTTATTGCTCCTTTCACAATTGCACACATCTGTTTCATTTTGATTGGGTCTTTAATGCCTTTATCTATTTCGATACCACTCGCAATATCGATTCCGTCAATGTGTGTATGCGTTTTTAATAATTGCGCTACATTTTGTGTATTTAATCCCCCAGCAATCAGGTACTTTGCTTCGGGTAAGTCATTTAAATATGACCAATCAAACACTTCCCCTGTCCCACCAAACTGTTGTGAGGGCGTATCAATCAAAAACTTGTCAACAGCGTCACGATACAACATCATATGAGAACGCAACATGTCGTCAGCAGGAAGTGCTTTGAACACTTGTATCTGTGGATAGCGTTTTTTAAATGTACGTAATGTCTCTACAGATTCATCACCGTGAAATTGGAGGGTGTTAATATTCGTCTGTTCAACGATATTTTGTAAAGTTTGCATTGAAGCATTTACAGCCACAGCCACGCGATCAATGTCATCGGGCACTTGCTTTGAAAGTCTGTGCAATGTTTCTAAATTAACGTACCGTGCACTTTTAGGATAAGTAATAAAACCGATTGCAGATACATCACATTGAATCGCAGCTTCAATATCTTGTCGTCTCGTAAAACCACAATATTTTAAATACATATTAGACACCCTTTGTTAATTTAAAAGCTTGAATTTGTTTTTGAGGTGCTTTTGCTTTCATTAATGATTCTCCTACTAAAATGCCTGCAATACCTGTGGAAATCAGTTGAGCGACATCTGCAGGAGTCTTAATACCGCTTTCCGAAATATAATGCACACCCGCTTGCTTACGCGTAAGTATTTGAGAGGTGTGTGCAACGTCAGTCTTAAAGCGGCGCAAATCTCTGTTGTTAATCCCTATCAGTTGTGGATTGAGATGATGTGCACGCTCAAGCTCTTCACGGTCGTGTACTTCAACTAATACTTCTAAGCCTAATTCAGTCGCGTAATGGTATAATTGTTGGAGTTGTGCATCTGTTAAAACATGGACAATTAATAAAATAATCGAGGCCCCTGCTTTATGCGCAAGGTCTATTTGGCGTTCGTCGACAATAAAATCTTTACAAAGTACGGGTAAGTTTGTTTGCTGTGTTAACTCTATCAACCTTTCGTAACTGCCTCCAAAGTACCTTTCATCTGTTAAAACAGAAATGGCCGAAGCTCCTCCTTCCGTATAAAGTTGCAGTTGTTCAGTTAAATCACGCTCAGGAATGTCTGACACTGTTGGACTTTTTGACTTAATTTCTGCAATGACACCTATTTTCGAATCCTCCGCAAGCAGTTGCGCAAGGCGTGGCTTGTGCGCCACATTAATGGCATCTATCTGAGCCAATTTCTGTTCATAATAGCCCTCTGCTAATAATGCTTTTTTATATGTGATGATTTCGTCTAAGATACTCATACGATGACACCTCTCGCTAGTTCATATTGGTGATAAGCTGCACCTGAATCAATACATTCAGCCGCATAGATAATGCCGTCTTGAATAGATGCTGTTTTTTCAGCAGTATAGAAAGCAATCCCCGCATTCAATAACACCACATCTCTCCGACAAGAGCGATCTTTTCCCTTTAAAATATCTAAACTAATTTGCTTATTTTGTTCAGGTGTGCCTCCTTTTAAAGCGTCATCAGGCGCGTATCGCAATCCGTAATCCATGGCATTAACGGTATAAACGTCAATCCCTGTATGTTGGTTCATTTCTACAATTTGATTCTCTCCAGATAACGTCGCCTCATCCATGCCATTTGCACCATGCATCACAATCGCTCTCTTACGTCCTAATTTTTGAAGCACCTCTGCAATTTTCACCATTCTTGATGGATCAAAGACCCCCATTGCTTGATAATCTAAGGCATAAGGATTAATGATAGGGCCGATCAAATTCAGAATCGTCGGCCGACCTAATTTTTTACGTACAGGTTGCATATTTTTCATTAATGGATATGCTTCTGTCGCATTGACAAATGCTAAACGGGATGTCGCCAATTGTTGTGAAACTTGCTGAACTGGCGTTGTTGGGATTCCCATTGCCTGTAAAATATCCATGCCACCCGACTGCGAAGTCACGCTTTTATTTCCATGTTTGACAACATGAATGCCGCCACTTGCAGCAACAAATGAAACGGTCGTAGAAATATTAAAACTATTCGATCCGTCTCCCCCTGTGCCACAGACACACATACTTCCTGCATATTGTGGTTGTTCTTCATACATGGTTTGAATCAAACGCGCACATAATGCATACAACTCGTCAGTTGTTTCACCTTTCATCGTATATGCGACGAGCAATCCTACTTTATCTTCTATCGGAGTTGTTTCAGAGATTAAAGTATTGACGAATAATGCCATATCATCTGCATTTAACGTTTCAAAATTCATTATTTTATTGAGCAATGTCATGTGACTTCACACCTTTCTTTGCGATGGATATAAAATTCTCAACAACCTTCGCCACATCTTGACTTGCAAAAGACTCTGGATGATATTGAAGACCAAAGTGTGGCCGACTTCGGTGTTCAAATGATTGAATGCTATCTCGCGTACGTCCTGTAATTAATAACGAAGCGGGTAATGTGGTTTCTTCACAAATCAGTGAATGGTAGCGCATAATGTCAGAATGTTCTGAAATCCCATTGTATAAAGCGCTCGGTGCATCAAAAGATAACTGATCAATTTTACCGTGCATAACTTTCTGTGCAACGTTCACTTCCCCACCGTAATAACAGTAGAGGGCTTGAGCCCCAAGGCAAATCCCTAAAATAGGTACATGTTCGAACGATTGAATAATCCGATGCAAATCATCGCTATCGTTTGGATGACCCGGTCCGGGCGAGATGACGACTGCATCTGGGTTCAAATCAAAGAGTGATGCATCATCTGGATAAAGAACGCGCACATCATCAAATGGACGTAACATATCCACTAGGTTGTAAGTGAAGGAATCATAATTATCGATGACTAATATCATAGTGTGACCTCCAATAAACTTTTCGCTTTGAGTTTCGTTTCTTCTAATTCTTTCTCCGGCACAGAGTCATAGACAACCCCACAACCCGCTTCGACATGGACCTCGTTATCATCAATGACCATCGTTCGAATGGCTAGGGCTAAATCCAACGTATGATCACAATTGATATAACCTACACCCCCGCTGTAAACGCCTCTTTTATACGGGTGATTCTCATAAATACGTTGAATCGCACGTAATTTCGGCGCACCCGAAACTGTTCCTGTAGGTAAAAGACTCGCAATAATATCAAGAGGAGAACGCTTGGCATCAATTTCACCTATGACCTCTGTCACAATATGCATAACATGTTCATAGCGTTCTATCGTCATTAACTTCGGTATCTCTAATGAGTTAGGTTGAGCGATTCGCAAAATATCATTACGCCCCAAATCAACTAACATGCGATGCTCGCTTAATTCTTTTTCATCTTCCAACAACATTTGCGCATGTTTAAAATCTTCTTCCTCTGTCGCACCTCTTTTAATTGTGCCTGCGATTGGGTTGGTCATGACTTTGCCCTCTTTTACTTTAACGAAGCTTTCTGGCGAACTCCCGATTAAAATCGGTCCTCCCATATTTACGTAAAACAGATAAGGACTTGGATTTTTACGCTTTAATTTTTGATAAAGCCGATACGTTAATGGATGCAAATGATGACCAAAGCCGTGTGCATATTTGTAAACTCGAGAAGGAACGACTTGAAACATATCCCCTTCTTGAATTAATTTTTTAAACTGCATAATTTGATTGATAAAAGTCGCTTCGTCAATATTGGTTTCAATTTTCCGTTGTGGCAAGTTGTATGCTATTTCCTCTTCAAACAGTTGAATGTGATTAAATACATCAATCATCGCATCCAAACGTTGTGCCATCTCTTGCTCTGAAGCACCTGAGAAAAGATTCGTCACAATCGCATAAATCTGCTCTTTATAATGATTAAAGACATAGACCGATTCAATCATGTAAAAATGGACGTCTTCTGTTTCTCCTTGAACTGGATATTGTTGAAGTATGGGAAATGCATGTCGCACTAAATCAAAACTGCAGTAACCCATGAACCCTGAAATAAAAGGAAGTTGTTGTAATGCTTCATACGTAATATCTGATTGATGCGCGCCTACAAATGCCTTTAGTTTTTCAAACGGCGCGTCTGTGTCGTATTTTGAATATTGAGGCGTCGAAATATTTAAACCCGCTTCAGTCAATGTCACTTCACCATACGCATCAAACGCAACAACTGAATAACGTCCTTTGGTTTGAGATGTTGTGGCACTTTCTAATACAATTTTTTGTTGTCTATGTCGTGCTAGTGTTTCTGGATTAATGGGTGCATCTAAAATGCGATATAGGATCTTCATTGTTCTCCCCCTCAATTTTTAAAATAAAAAAACGCGTGTGTCTCCTTAAAAAAGGACGCTCACACGCGGTACCACCTTTGTTAACAGATATACTTCCGTTCACTCAAAATTTTATAAAATTGGCTGCTTCCAGTAAAACCCAATTCATTTGAAGTCGGTATAGACTCTCATCAACCGTCTATTTTCTGATGCTACCGATGATTCAAACTACTTCATCTTACCTCACTATTTATCTATATCTCACTAAAAAATAAAAAAAACACCACGGTTTCCCATCCTCTATAAGGACGCGTTACCGTGGTGCCACCTTAGTTAATATGACTACTGTGCCATATTCGCTTTTAAAATCAAGATTCAATTATTACGTTAATGCGTGATTGCCCAATTCATTTTTAACGCCGTGCTAACTTTCATCAACCGTTAGCTTTCTGCATGCTACAAACGATAAAAACTACTTTCAATCTAACGTATATTAAGTTAAGGCTTACTATAACACCATTCAGAATCTCATGTCAACAACTGACTTTGAAAATCATCAGAATATAGAGAATTTAGTAATGGTTTTGCCTATTTATTTTGATTTGCAAAGGCTTTTGAAATGATGTTCAGTTTTTCTGGTGCGTCCATCACATCCATGTGGACCTCTACAAAATGCATTGTATTTGGATTTTGTTCAATCGCATCCATTGTTTCTTTTAAGGCTTTTGTTGATTTCACATCATAAGTTGGAATATCATGGCCTCCGAATACAGCTGGTAACATTTTGTAATCCCACATTTGAATATCATTATAATGTGCTTTTTCACCATAAATTTTTCTTTCAACAGTGTAACCATCGTTATTGATGACAAAAATAACTGGATTCATTTTTTCTCGGATCATTGTTGAAATTTCTTGTACTGTTAATTGTAAAGAGCCATCACCAATAAGTAAGATGTTACGACGTTCTGGTGCAGCTAATGTTGTTCCTAAAGTAGATGGCAATGTGTAACCAATTGAACCCCATAAAGGTTGACCAATAAATGTTGTTGAATCTTCAATACCCAGACTATATGAACCAAAGAATGACGTACCTTGTTCAGCTAAAACAACATCACCTTTTTTAAGAAAACCTTGCATTAATTTAAAGTAATTTTCTTGTGTTAACGGTTCATCATTTAAGTCTACATTTTCAGCTTTTGGCCATACAAATTGAGGGAACTGACCTTCATAGTGATAATCGATTTGTCCAAGTGCTTCCACAATTTCAGGAAGTGCTGGTGAAGTCGATTCAAATGCTCCTATACGAACTTGACGATGATTTAAAATCATCACAACGTCATCTTTAAATTCTTGAGAAAAACCTGCAGTAGCTGAGTCTGTTAATTTTGCCCCTAAAGTAATGACGACATCGCTACCATTTACATAATCACGAATCGCTTCATCTGCAATATTGCCATCAAAAATACCCATATATTGTGGGCTTTCTTCATTAAAAGCACCTTTCCCAAGTGATAACTGTGCAACGGGTAAGTTTAAACGTTCAGCTAATTGTTGAACTTGATCTTGTAAACCAAAGCTATTGATTTGATGTCCTACAATTAAAGTCGGTTGTTTCGCATTTTGAAGTGTGTCAGTTACTTTTTCAATGATACTTGATAAGTCCTCTGACGCTTTTACTTCAGGATATTCAATTTGATCTGGCACTTCAATTTCTTTCATCGCTGTATCGATAGGTAAATGAACATGTACAGGGCGTTTTTCTTCTATTGCGACTTGGATGATTCGAGGTACCTCTGTTAAAGCGTTATCTGTTGTTAAATACGTTTGTGCTTCTGTGATATGTGCAAACATTTTACGATATGAATCAAAGATACCTGTTCCTAATGAATGGTGGACATATTTTTTAGCTTTCTCAACGACTGTTGTAGGGCCACCTGTAATGGCAATCACCGGCACATTCTCAGCGTAAGATCCTGCAATACCATTTGTTGCACTTAATTCTCCTACTCCAAATGTGGTTACCATGGCTGCTAAGCCGTTGATACGTGCATAGCCATCTGCTGCATAACTCGCGTTTAATTCATTTGTATTCCCTACCCATTGTAAGGTTTCATGTGATTCAATGTCGTCTAAAAAGGCAAGGTTAAAATCTCCAGGCACACCAAAGATTTTATCAACACCGTGTTTTGCAATTTCGTCAAATAAAAATTGTCCTACTCTTTTTTTCATTTTCATCCCGTCCTTGATTGATATTTTTTTTACAATTAGAATTCTACACGTCACTTTTAAATAAGTCAATGATATTGACCTAATAGCACTAAATCTTCTATTGAAATAATATAAACGCCGTTCTGCACTTAACATGCGGGCAACTTAACAGACACATTAGCGACTGTACTAATGATTACAAATATAAGTTAAAAGCTTATAACGACGGGCGCTTAACTGTCATAAAATATAAAAATAAGCGTCAAAAATCCATTGTTTCTATCCACCAAAAAAAACGGATTAGATTCCTCCCCTTATTTGAGTGGGGAAGACGTTTAGATAATCAAAAAAGATATATGTTTAAAGGGAAAACAAAGATTAAAGATTTGGTTTTAAATAATCATTTTGATATGTTTTGGACTCTTACTTTTGATCCGAAAAAAATGTGTTGAATCGGTTGAAGATGAGTATCGTTTTGTTGAAATGCGGAAATGGTTAAATAAGATGCGCAAAAGACATTCTAGAAAAAGTGATAAGCCGTTTATGTATATAGCTATACCAGAAAGGCATAAGAGTGGTTTAGTACATTGGCACATGGTAACAGACAATTTGGAGCCTAATTTAATTGATTCAGGTAAAACACATAAAAACAAAAGATTTATAATTGTATTGATTGGGGACATGGTTTTTCGAATGTGCATATGATGCGTTCTAAATCAAAAATCAGTAGTTATGTAACGAAATATATTACGAAAGATTTATTAAATACCCCCGCACGAAAAAACAAACGTAAATATTGGAGTAGTAATAATTTAACATTACCAACTATATATGGTGTTTCTAATGATTCTATAATGGATTTCATGCGTGATGAGCAAGATAAAGTGATAGAGCCTAATTATAGCACAGATGTGTGTGATATTTGGGTGCTTAGAGTATGATAATATGCTTTGCGACCGTGAAAACGCAAAGGGTGGAACCCGTTAAGCGTTTGGGCAGCGCGCATGAACGCAAAGCGACGCGATAGTGTTGGACTGAGATGCTATTATATTTTCATTTGTGTTGTTATACTAAAAATCATTTGTATTTTACTTTCACATATTTTGCATGTGTTTTTTGAGTTACAAAGTTTACAGTATTAATTTTTGTCTCGGCTTGATAATATATTCTTTGCTTTTTCGTTAATGTTATATCTTAGTAACCTGCTAATCTACTATATCGTTTTGAATTTGCTTTTATTGTTGTTGTTACACCATAAGTTCTACCAAATCCTAAAGTGAGATTAATACCTTTATATTGGGCACCTGTACTAAATTTTAAAGATCTTCCTGCATGTGTTGTGTATTTTGAGGCTTTTGTCCAATTAGGAGTCATATTAGAATATCCCGAAAATCTCATATTGTATCTTGTTGAAGATATAGTTTTTACTTTTTGTGATAAATCAACGGCTCTTGATTATATATTGTTGTTTTGGTTATTTAAGTACATTTTTTTATCTTCTTCAAGTACATTTTTTATCTTCTTCGCTTTCAAAGCAGATTTTGTCTCCATTTTCTTCAGTAATTGAAATATCATTTGTTATTATATCTTCTTCATAAGTAGATAACTAAGAATTATCTTGTGTTTCTGCGTTGGCAACTGACTGTGTTTTTAGTAAATTAAAACTAATTAAACAAGTGAATAAAATGCATATTATCAATTTGTTTTTCATTTTTTGTTCTCCTGTATCTTTTTATTTTTAGTTTTTTGTAGTTATAACTCAAATAGGGAGGGTTTTTATGAAGTTTTTTAATTTTTTATTTGTTTTTGTTGTGGCTTTTCTTTTAGCTGATTTGGGGATTATATATTGTTTGTATACATGGAATTTAAATTTGTGGGTTTTTGTGATTCCGTTGTTCCTTTTGATATTTTCCCTGATTTATTTAAAAGAATATAATCATCAGAAGCAAGATGAAAATAAACAGTAGCGTTACCTTTATGCCGAAAAAATTTTTGTGCTTGGAATAGAGCTATATGTTATTACAGCTTGTCTGTAAAAGTTGGTGGGGTTGAATTGGGATTAAACCAAGTTAACACCAACTAAAAAACATATAGCTCAAAGGTTCCAAGTCAAAAGGAAATTGGAATAAATAATAAAAGAGCGTGTACTAGTCTGATTAGACTGTACACGCTCTTAGTGCTATATTATAGCTAAATTAAATAAAAATTGAAAAGGAGTTTTTTTGTCTTGAGTAACAAAATTAAGTTTGTTGAAGATGATGAAAAAATATGGAGGAGTTGCAAAAATTTTTGATGGGTGGGTTGCCCGTTTCTTACTTGATTCAAAGTAATTGATTGCGCACTTTAGTACATCATCGTGTTCAAATTGTTTCCAATTCATAATAATTGCGCTAAAAATAGTCACGTATTTATCACCCATTGATTGTGTTTTCGTGCATTAATGTATGACTTAACAATTTGAGAAAGGAAGGTCCATTGTGTCTAAAATTAAAGGTCTCATGCTTACATTGAGTATTGCGATAGTTGCCACATTGCTCGGTCATTTCTTTCCTATTATAGGAAGTGCCATTTTCGCAATGCTTATTGGTATGGTGCTAAATAACTGTATTCAATTGCCGCAAACGTTAAAACCAGGGATTCAATTCAGCAGTAAAAAAATATTACATTACAGCATTATCGCCCTCGGTTTCACACTTAGCTTTCAGTCGATTGGTTCCATTGGACTTAAATCTTTGCCAATCCTTATCGTGACACTACTCGTCGCGCTCGTCGTTGTTACAGTATGTGTTAAACTATTAAAAATTGATACCCACACCGGTATACTCATAGGCGTCGGTACATCTATTTGTGGGGGTTCTGCAATCGCAGCAACAAGTCCAATCATTAAAGCCAAAGATGAGGTCATTGCTTTTAGTTTATCAACCGTGTTTCTATTCAATTTAGTTGCAGTGATTATTTTTCCACCAATCGGTCATTTTTTACATATGAGTCAAGAAGCTTTTGGTTTTTTCAGTGGGACAGCGATCAACGATACGTCTAGTGTTGTCGCTGCGAGTGCCCTTTACGGATCAAAAGCGCTTGAGGTTGCAACGATTGTTAAACTAACACGAACACTCTTTATTATTCCTATTACGATTATTCTTGCCCTATGGGTTACACAACGGCAAGAAGCTCAAAAACAAGGGGAGCGTCCTACCATTATTCGTGCGGTTCCAGGATTTATTATTTGGTTTATTGTAGCCTCACTCATCAGTACGCTGTTTAACTTTTCACATGATGTCATTCAAATTTTTAAAATGATTGCGCTCTTTCTTATCACTGTCGCTTTAGCGGGTGTCGGATTATCTGTGAAATTCAGTCAATTTAAAAAAGCAGGGCTAAGACCTATTTTGCTTGGCCTATTAACTTGGGCTGCTTTAATTGTGACAAGCCTTATTGTGTTGAGCCTATTCGGAATGCTATAAAAATGAACAAGCAAGGGGAACAGAAATCAATTAGATTTGTTTTTTTCAGTCTGCTCTTTGCTTGTTTTTTCATGTTTTCATTTCTTATTCGGTTTTTCTGTTAACTCTTGTAAAGATGAAGATTGAATCACCATTTGTCAGTTTCAATCCACAGTACAAAACCTTGTACAAATGTAAAATCAATAGTATTTATAAATTCAAAAAAATATTCAATATAATTTGCATATGAAGATAAATGTGCTTTATGATATAAGAATAGGTAAAATGTACAATCAAGGAAACTTATTCACATTCAAATATGGACTCATACTTTTATGTTTTGGATATTAATCTAAGTTTTAAATTATTTAACAATTTTAACGAAATTATGTTTTAAGCATAGACGTAACGGAAATGTAATAATATGAAACACGTACGAAACATTGTTTTAAATAAAAATCTTTATAAATAGAATCAAGTTGTTTTCTAGTGTGTCACTACAACAAATGCTATGATAGTTTCATTGATGGGTTTTGATTGTTGATGAAAACAATTTGTTTCAAACAATGGTATATCGATTCATATATTGAAAATGACTAAGGGATTCTGAAAAAAATTTTTAAACCAGAGCGGATACGTTAAATCGTGTTATTCTCTTCCCTATCAAAAGATTTAGAGCATAGTCATGCTTAAAAAATACACATCGTTGACATAAAGTCTGCTGTATTTTTATCTCTTTTATAAAGGAGGATGCTTTCACATCCTACTGGCGAAATACATAACAATAGGAGCTGGAATTAATGATTAAACAACATTGGGCTCAAAAAGTCGTAAAAAAAGCATCATCAATTATTAAGTCAGATGTACTGATCCTGAATAGAAGCGGTTACGTCATCGCAACATCAAATTCAGATAAAATAGGCGTTTTTTACCCTGCTGCCCGCCATTCTATACAACGAAATCTCCCTATCGATATTGAAAAAGAGGATATGAAATTTTGGAAGGTTAAACAGACTGGTGTCATTATTCCGATTACACATAGTGGGAAAACGTACGGCGCACTTTTTGTAGTAGGAGAGCCAGATGAAATTAGAATTTATTCACATTTATTAAAATTAAATGCAGAGTTCATCGTCGAACAAGAATTCGAACGTTCCACGCGCTTTGAAGAAACATTATCTCGAACACAGATGCTTGCACATATATTATTTAATCCACAGCGACAAATCCAAGCCTATAACCGTAAAAATGTCATTGAAAAGTTAGGCTTAAATGAAGACTTTACTGTCGCACTCATCTCGATTAATAGTACAAGTAAAACGAAAATCATGACATTGCGCCGCGCTTTAGAAGACTGGAAATTACCAGGCGATGACATTATTGAAATTTCTCCTTCTGAATATGTATTCATACTCAAATCCAATGACAATCGTGGTCAAACACAATCTGAAATCAGAGCCTCCATTGAGAGTGAGATGAAAGATGACATCTTTTCCCGCACATTAATTACACTTGGCTCCATTACTAACGGATTACAAGGACTCATACAATCTTATAATGAGGCGACAGCCCTTAAAGTGCTGATGCACGATTTAAAAATTCAAGAAGGCTTGCATACGTATAAAAGCCATGAACTGGCGACAATTTGTAATAACATTAAAAAATTCACGCCGTCGAATGAAATGTCACTTGTGTCTAACTACAAAAAATTGTTAGATTTTGGAGAAGATAAATATCTCAATGAAACGATTGAGGCCTACTTTAGAAATCACGGTAAACTCGTCAAAACGGCAAATGACTTATTTATTCACCGCAATACGCTGAACTATCGCATTAAAAAAATCCATGAAATTACAGGATGGGACCCCAATACGATAGACGGGATTGTATTATTACGAATCGCACAAATCTTATATGAAAGTGCACAATGCTAATTCAAATGATAAAAAAATAAATCATGAGGTCGAATCCAATTTCCGAATAGGGCTTCGACCTCATGATTTTTTTATGTCATTTACGGTATTCAAAGTGCCTGCAGACTATGCATGTCGTCATTTATTAGATATAATGCGGGTGTTAGGAGCGATTTTAATGAATAAAATTAAGCAATGGATTAATTCTTTTTTTGAAAAGGTCGGCCCAAAGGTGATGAAAATTATTTTTGTCACAGTTTTTATCCTTGCGATTCTTTTTATAGGTATGGCAACCGTTATACCTGAACTAAATCATAAAACTTATCAAGGGGTCGTCGTTGAAAAATATAAAGAAAATCATGGTCTAACGACTGGAACAAGTCGTTTTATCGTTTTAAAACATGGTAAAGAGACGATAAAAATTCAAAATGATGATATATTGTTGCATGGTAAATTTAATAGCCAAAGCATTCAAGAAGATATTGTAGAAGGTAAAAAAGCTGAAATTAAAACGATAGGCTTTAATTTCCCTCGAATTGGTTTTTATCCTAATCTATACCAAATCAAGCAATAAAAAATAAAACAGCTTACGTTAGCTCCAATTTATTGGAAAATAGCGATAAGCTGTTTTATTTTTTAACGTTCGTAAGTATCAATCCATTGCTGAACAGCCGGTGCAATGCGGTCGACATCGTCTATATGGACCCAATCAATATCTGTAATTTCTGCATTGATTGAAACGCGAGACCAATCAATAGCATGATTCACTTTAAAGCCATTCAATTCCGTTTGCTCATCATGTTGCGGATAAGCTTGTCCTACAACGGTTCCGACATAAATGATATTTTCAGGTTTAAACTCTAACTGTAATTCTTCTTTCACTTCTCTAATTAATGCCGCTTCCATCGTTTCACCCGGTTCAATTTTGCCGCCTGGGAAGTACATTTTATCTCTATGTCTCACTTGAACCAAGCGTAAGTGATCTGCCTTTCTATCTACTAAACAAACACACTTAATCATGCTTGCCACTCCCCTTTTCCAATCGTTTTTAAAGAATAAGACATCTTTACACACATATTCTCATCTTATAACGAATGGCATTATGACGCAATTTGAATGTCCAACTGAAACGAGGCATGAGCGTTAACTTACTGCTTGTTGATACGTTGCGATTCGATTTGAATAAACCTTTCCAATTCTTAATGCAGCTTGACGGCCTCCCATAATATTTCGCGCAAAAGGACCTAATTGTAAATCGGCTAACATTCCTGAGACAAATAAATGGGGTAACCATTCTAGCTCATCTGAAATACGAGGATAACCTGAGACTAATTGTGCTTCTGGTAAAGCCAAAATGTCTCGAAGTAAAGGCTGTGTCATTAAATCTGGCACAAAACCTGTCGCTAAATAAATGCCATCATAATGCATTTTTAAGTCTCCCGCGATAATCATATGATCTTCGACGTGATCAATGGCTGTATGATGAACAATCAATCGACCTTGTTTTTCATAATTTTTTAAAGTCATACACATATCTTTAGGCATCGAACCTTTATGGCGTTCTTGGCGATTAACAAGCGCGCGTTCAGAAAGTGGCTCTTCTTGAAAATGTTTCATATTTTTCGGACCTAACCAACCCGGATCTGCATCAAAATCATGGATCTCATAGTCTTTCTTCATCCACAAATGAATCGTCTTATCTTGATTTTCTTTAATCAATTTGATAGCTAAATGTCCAGCTGATATCCCACTGCCGACCACATGTGAAACTTCAGCAATAGGCTCTAATTGTTCACTATGAATATGTTGAACATCAGGTTGATGTTGAAATATTTGAGGTATGAATGGCGTATGATGTGTTCCCATCGCTAAAATTAATTGTTGCGCTTTAATTTTTTGCCCATCCTCTAATTCAATTTCCCATAACGTATCACATTGACAAAGGTGTCGCACCTTTTGACAAATGTGACATGTTTCTAATTCATATGCATCTATCCAATAACGCGTATGATCAAAAAACATATCCAAACGTGGCCGTTGATATTGTCCAATCATCGCCTGAACATAGCCTTCTTTTTTCGCAAATTTTTTCAAATCAAACGGCTCGGGATGACAATGATGCACTAATGGCGATCTTAAATAAGGCATACCAATTCGCCCCGTTTGCATTTCAAATTGTCCTAACAATCGCTCATGTGGATCAATCATTTTCAATTGTTCTTTCGGTAGCCCCAGGCTTCTTAATTGTAACGCAATCGTTGTCGCTTGTACGCCACCTCCGATAATAACCCATTCGTATGTCATCTTTTTCACCTATCTAAAATAGTAATAATTACGATTTATGATAAATGAAATTCGTTCTCAAATCAACTGTTTATTTATGCGAATAGCGCTTTTGATTCGATTTTTAAAGCATCTGACAATGGATGACTCTCGAACTGCAAAGGAAATCCAGCATAAAAAACCAGAAATCGAAATACGCTCGACTTCTGGCTCTTATATAAAAAGATGTGTGTACGTGTAAACCGATTAATTAATCGGTGCACCACCTGTTACACCATAAACTTGTCCTGTAATATAGCTTGCATTGTCTGACGCAAGTAACACATAGACATCTGCAAGTTCAACAGGTTGACCTGCACGTTGCAGTGGTTGATTTTGACCAAATTTTGGAAGGCTTTCTTGTGGTTGACCTCCGCTTACTTGAAGTGGTGTCCAAATAGGGCCTGGAGCAACCGCATTAACTCGGATGCCTTTAGGTCCTAATTGTGCGGCTAAACTTTTCGTCATTGAAATGTTAGAAGCTTTTGTCATCGCATAATCCACTAGATGTGCACTCGGTTTTACACCTTGGATAGATGCAGTTACGATGATGCTCGCACCAGGTTCAAAATATTGCAATGCTTCTTGAATTGAATAAATATTTGAGAAAACATTGACTTCAAATGTATCTGTTAATTGATCTGCAGCTAAGTTTTCAATTTCATATTCATATTGTTGCATACCTGCATTTAATACAAGGATATCAAGTCCATTTAATTGACTGTGGGCATCCTTAACCATTTGTTTTGCATATTTAGCATCACGTAAATCACCAGGCAGTAATACCGCTTTTTGACCTGCTTTTTCAATCACTGCTTTGACTTCTTCAGCATCTTCTTGTTCATCTGGATGATAAGCAATCGCAACATCCGCGCCTTCTTTGGCATATGCAATTGCAGCAGCACGACCAATACCTGAGTCGCCACCAGTCACTAATGCTTTTTTACCTTTTAATTTATTGGCACCTTCATATGTTTCTTCTCCACAATCTGGGACAGGCGTCATTTGTTTTTGAATCCCAGGATATTCTTGAGGTTGTTCTTCAAAATCACCATTAAAAAATTGCTTCAACGGATTATTATTAGACATGATAAAACCCCTTTCAATAGTATATGATTTCCATTCCCTTTTTATGTGTTTAAAAACATACACACCTATAAAATTATTTGTATCGTCATCTATATATAGTTTTACTTATTAAATAGTTAACAAATAAACATAAATCTTAAAAACAAAATTTCATTGTCGAATAAATATCTTATTTTTTAAAAAATTTTAACATCTACGAACTATTTATCTACACTTAGGCAAAATTTGTATTTTAAACTTATAATTTTATTAAACTTCTGTTGTATTAAAAATTAATGGAGTTGATAAAATGTATAAAATTTCAAAATTAGTATTATCTAGTTCTTTATGCTTAAGTCTTTTACCTATCTCTGACACTGCTCACGCTGAATCGAAAGCCGATATTCCTCTCAAACATGACTTTAAACAACCTGTTCATAGTCAATCTGAAGCACACGAAGTGCTTAAAGAATTACCTAGCGACATTAAAAAGAACTATGAAGATTACGAAGTCGTTAAAGCAGAAAAGGACAAACTTGGTTTTACACATTACACATTACAACCCGTTGTTGATGGTGCATTTGCGACAGACAAAGAAGTCAAAGTCCACGTGAATAAAGATAATAAAGTCGTTCTTGTCAATGGTGAAGTTGAAGCTAAAAAAGTCAAACCGACAAACGAAGTTGAAATTTCAAAAGATAAAGCCATCGACCGTGCATTCCAAAGTGTTGATGTCAAGTCATCAGAAGCTAAAAATATTGATGATCACGTTGTTAAAGAAAACAAAGTCGAAATCGATGGTGAAAAGAATAAATTCGTTTATAACATTGAATTAGTTATGACAAAACCAGATGTTGCCCATTGGGATATTAAAGTCGATGCACAAACTGGAGAAATTATTGAAAAAACGAATTTAATTAAGCATGCCGCTGCAAAAGGAACTGGCCGTGGGGTACTAGGTGATACTAAAGAGATCAACATTAACAGTATTGGTAATGGTTATAGTTTAGAAGATGTCACAGCACCTGCTGTTATGTCTGCTTATACAGTTAATGAAGCAACAGGCTCCGCTCAATTAATTACTGATAGAGATACAAACTTTACAGATAAATATCAAAGCGCAGGTGTAGATGCAAACTACTATGCGAAACAAGTTTACGATTACTACAAAACGAAATTTGGTCGTGCTTCGTATGACGATAAAGATAGTCCAATTGTATCTATTACGCATGTCAACCGTTTTAATGGACAAGACAACCGTAATAACGCCGCTTGGATTGGCGATAAAATGATTTATGGTGACGGCGATGGTGTAACTTTTACAAACTTATCTGCTGCGAATGATATCGTTGCACACGAAATTACGCACGGTGTGACACAAAGTACAGCAAACCTCGTATACCGCAACCAACCAGGTGCACTTAATGAAAGTTTCTCTGACGTATTCGCTTATTTTGTAGATTCAGAAGATTTCTTAATTGGGGAAGATGCATACACGCCAGGACGTGATGGCGATGCGTTACGTAGCATGTCTTCACCAGAACAATATGGTCAACCTTCTCATATGAGTCAATATGTCCATACTTCAAGTGATAATGGTGGCGTTCACACAAATTCAGGTATTCCGAACAAAGCAGCTTACAATACGATTCAACGTATCGGTAAAGACCGTTCAGAACAAATTTATTACAGAGCCTTATCTCAATATTTAACTTCAACTTCTAATTTCAATGATGCAAAAGCATCTCTATATCAATCTGCTTTAGATTTATATGGACAAAATGTAGCGAGTCAAGTTGCTCAAGCTTGGGAAGATGTTGGCGTATAAAAAACATTTCATCTCCTTGTAACTGTATTGCCATAACATATAAAAACGCTTATTTTTCCAAATATAGATAAAAATTGATGTTGTTAAAAGTTGTTCAATAAACCCCTCAATACATTGAACTGAATCGATAAAGGAGCGGAACAGTCATTATTTTGAACCTGTTCCGCTCCCTATTTAATATTAAAGACGCAAATGCCTTTTATTATCTTCCTATTTGAATCGCATCTTTTCTTGTGTTTGCGATCCAATCTTTCACATATAAAAAATTCTGCCAATCCGCTTCACTATAGAGTAAAATTTCATTCTTTTCTAATACCTTTTGTACCGCTTCCCTAAATGATCGACTCATATAATAAAACGCACCTGGATAATAGCGTTCATAAAAATTGAAATCACATTGAGCAACTAACGCTTCTGCAGAAACTGGAATATCCCGTACTAATTTTTCAGCTTTTTCACGTCCCCCATATTTTAAAATATAGAGTGCGATAAAATCTAAACGCGCATCTGCTCCCCACACGATTTGGGTCGGTTGAAGATCTCGCGAATGGATTCTCAAACCTAGATGATTACGTTCATTTTCAATTTCTACTAATAATCTCTGTAATGAACTGACATGTGATTCTGACAGTTTAACCGAGTTAATAGCACTTTCTAACATATTAGACCAACGGCGACAAGCAATTTTTGTATGACCGACAACAGTTAATCCTAGAGAATGTGGCAAATTAATCATACCCGCTATCGCTTGCTCTGCTTCTATTTTAGTCATATTAAAAGTTAACGGATTAAGTTGTAAACCTGTAATCATATAGGTCGTATTAAAAAAATCTTTGTATAAAATACTACCTATCATATAATAATCAGACGTGATTTTTGGAAAATGGGTTGCCATCACATTCGTTTTAACGATTCTACTATTCCAGCGATCAAACATTTCATACATTCGTAGTGATTCTTGACCGAAGTCTAGCGACACTTTATTCACTTCGCCTGGCGTTAAAGCTAAAGCCGATAAATTAGACAAATCACCATTGAAATTCAAAGTCTTAATATCTTGTCTCATCATCTTGTTAATATTCCAAAATAACATACCTACTTTACAAATCAATTGCGCACCGGTACGCGCTTCTATTTGTTTTTTGGTTTTATTCGATACTTTTAGCGCCATTTCAATGGTGTCATAATATTGTCCACACAAAGCAGCAAGCGCTTCAGCTACTAAATCATCACGCACATCGATTGCATCTGACATTTCAAAACGAATGCATCCTTCATGTAAACCATCATTATAATCCGCTTGTATCCAGCCGCGTCGATTTTGTATCGCCTCGAAAGTGATTTTCACCTGAGATACTCCCTTCATTTGTCTTTACTTTCATCATAACGTAAGGATATTAAATGAATGTAAAGATGAAACGAATGTGAAAAGTGAACGAACGTCGTATAGCACATGTCAGACTGTATTCTGCTTTCCAAATTTTATCAATATGGCAAGACGTCCTATTGTTTGGAATGCGTTTTAAAGAAACGTCGTGTCATTAAGCTCAATCCCACACATGCCAATAGTAAGCCTTTCCACTGTATATTTTCAGATTGCCCCGCAGCAGGTAATTGTGATGCAGTGGATAACCTTTGTTTTTCGTCACTAACACTAACATGCGCGACCGGTACAGTTTTACGCGTTAATGTTAAATGCGTCTTCGTCACTTCTGGTGCTTTATAATCATGAGTAACGTTCGTCTTAGCCTTCACAAACTGGACTTTGGCATCGCCGTTCTGTTCATTATATTGGTTTTGGTAATCCATTTCTTCTATCATAGGTCCATCTTGTGACTCAGGCTTTTCTAGAGTTGTTGAATTTTCTTCAATTTCCTGAGCCTCAGATACTTTATCGTTCTCCACTGTTATTTCCGCTTCAGTTGGACTATCATGTTCTACTGGTGTTGTCTTTTCTAATTCTTCTATATGTCCAATAGTGTTTTCCACTTGCGACGGACTGATTGTTTCTAGGATGTCTTCCTCTGATGGACGCGTTGCTTCTGTTAAAGTTGATTCCTCAGTCACATCGTCTTCCTCTATGACTACAACATTGTCGTCAGTCTGAGGCCGTTCTTCTACTTCAACCGGTTCCTCAGTCTCTGGTGTTTCCACAATGTCTGCAGGTGTTACTACTGTTGGCGTATCTTCTTTAACTGTTGGTTTCTCCAACTTATCGACTTCTTCTGTCGGTTCTACTTTATTTTCAGCTTTTGGTTCTTCTACTATTTCTGGTGTTTCTACAGGACCTGAGGCTATTTCTGTTTCTACTGGCATTTCTTTCTCTGGTGCTTCCCCTGTTTTGGTTGGCTCAGTGTTACCTTCAGTCTTTGGTGGTTCTACTACTGATGATGCTTCAGATGACTCCTCGCTCGTAGATGGATTTTCGACTTTCGGTACATCTATACTTTCTGCAAGCGCTACTACTGTTGGCGTTTCTTCTTTAACAGTTGGTTCCTCTGGCATTTCCGCTTCTTCTGTTGATTCTACTTTGTCTTCGGCTTTTGATTCTTCTACCATTTCAGGTGATTCTACAGGACCTGAGGCTACTTCTGTTTCCACTGGCACCTCTTTCTCTGGTGTTTCCTCTGTTTCTGTTGCCTCGACGTTATTTTCAGTCTTTGGTTGTTCCATTACTTCTGGTGTTTCTACAGGGACAGACGGTGTTTCTGATGCATTTGTATGCGCTGAAGTTTCACTGTCTTTAACGGATTCTATCGTCTCAGGTGCTTTTGTCATCGGTTGAACTTTAACAAATATGAGCGGTGAAACATTTGCGCTTTCATCGACAGCTTTGACTGAAACGTTGTCATCAGCTTGAATCGTTGCGATGGCAGGATTATTAATTTCCCAAGTTCCATCTTGATGGACCTGTGCTTCTAGCATGGTTTTTTCATTAATCGTCACAATGATTTTACTTTTCGGCTCTGCTTTCCCTGTCAATACCGGTGTTCCTTGTTGTAATAAATCGACTGTAGGCGTTTGAGGTGGTGTCGTGTCTACAACTTGTCCTATGCCCGGTTGAGATCGATTGCCAGAGCGATCTATTTCTATAACTGATATTTTGGATCCTGCACGCAGTTCAGTATGAAATGGGACACCAATCATCCAAGTTAAATTTCGTCCTACTTTCGTTTTGATGATTTCATTGTTTGGTAATGTCACTTCTATTGTGTCTTTATATTTTTCACCATGCCCCCAAATAATATGTTTGCCCGCTTCAGTGACTGTAACTTGCGGTTGAACAGGTGGTGTATTGTCAATAGGTGTTACATAGTTGATTGCTGAACGATTGCCTACATCATCTATCGCTTGGACAAAAATCGTATCATCTGCAGTTTGAGGTGTACTTGGCGGTATTTCAATGGACCATTTACCTTCTACAGTATTTGTTTGTAAAGTTTTCTTGTTCGGTAGTGTAACCAATATAGTCGTATGCAACGCTGATGTACCCGTCATTGTTGATGTATTTTCTACAAAATCATCCACTTGTGGCGGCGGTGGTGCAATAGTATCCGTGACTTTAACGTAAAGTGGCGGAGAAGGAAATTTCCCGGGCAATGTAGCAACAATTGCCAATTGATCATTGACTTGTAATGCTTCTCGTTCAGGAATTGCAGTTTCCCAATAACCATATTCATCTGCTTGAACTTTTGTCATAGTACCTGATGGATAAGTTACAGTGACCCATGCATTTTCAGATGCATCTCCCGTAATAAAACCTTTATCCCGTTCAGTTGAAGACACTGTGGGTTGCTCAGTATGATTCGTCACCATTTCTTGTAAATAAGGTTGTAATTGTTGCATCAATTTTTCTTTTTCAATGACATCCATATGTTGAACGCCTTGAACAATACGGTATAGTGGAATGCGGTAATCTCGATTTGGCTCTGCTTTCAATCGCTGAATCAGCTGTGTCACATCTTCTTGCATTTGCTCAGCATATCTTTTTTCTGCTGCCTCAGTAGTTTCTCCTTCCACGATAAAGCCTTTGTCCGTTAATGTGTAAGTGACTGTTTCCTTTTCTGGTTGCGGTAATTTTAATTGTGTATGATTTTCGATACGCCACACTTGTCGACGTGATTGAGGTTCACGGTGTTTAACCGTAATGGTGTCACCGTCTTTCAAATCAAATGTAGCAACTTTGCCTTCAGCTGTCTCTTTGCCTATTAATGATTGGTCCAATAAAATCTTTCCATTTTGATTTTTTATCGTAATATGCGCATATTCATCTGTAAAATAAAAATGCGGTTGAACATTATTTTGACGATAGATCACTTTTTGATGTTCAGGTTGATATTCAATATTCACAAATTCTCGGTTGGAGATTCCCTGTAATACAATGCGTTCAGTCATTGCCGTTTGTCTATGTTGGAGGGCAGGGTATGTCACTGTGGCTACGTTTTCCCCTTTTTCTTTCACTATCAAATACGCATGCTCTGGCAACGCTGCATCTTTTGATAACGGGGCTACGATTTTGTATATCCCTGGACGAATTTGTTCAAATTGTGCTTTTCCATTTACAATTGTAGCTTCAGCTACTTGTGTCGTTCCATCTATTAACTTAATCGTACTGCCATCAGGTAACACTTGCCCTTGCTGATCCACTGTCACCGTTGCACTCGCTTTGATAGTGCTCTCTTTTAAATCCGAACTACGCACAAGTTCATAGGCAGTCGACAAGCCTAACTGCTTCACATATTTTTGACGTTCCGTTTCATTCTCGATTAATAATGCTAATGGATAAATGTAACTATTAGGATATGCATTTACAGTATCTTTTAAACTTGTTGGAATATCGATATGATATAAATCAAAGTATGCCAGTCCGTTGTACCCACGATTCGCAAGCCAATACGTATTAATCCAGCGTGGAACATCTTTTGTTACTGGCCCTTGTGAGGCCTCTTCACGTACAGATTGAAGCATCTGAGTCAAACCTTCAATTCCCGTCAAACGAACCATCCGCGTCATAAAATCCAATCGATCACGTAAACCGATATTGGCGTATGAAAATTGTTGTGGATTCTTTAATATTTGATCATGAATGCGCTGTTGAAAAGCTTGTTGACGGTTCTCATATAACCAACCATTTTTAATGCCTTGAACTTTTGTTTGATATTCATTCGCAAAAATATTGTTCCATACTTCGAGCAATTCCATTCGACTATCGCCGACCATCCAACCATCATATCCGTGCCCCACTTCATGTAAAGCGAGCCATCCTGGTTGCAAATAGCCATGTAATGATGCGCTGTTAGAACCCATATGATCCCATGTCCAATAAGCTAAGCCATAGCCGTTTTTATCTGCCATCGTAAAATATTTCATTTCCACATTATAATTTGGCGATTGCGGGTCTTCATTTAACCCTGCCCATTGACTATATTTCGAAATCACATCATCATAATAGTCAATCATTTCATCTAAATTTTTAAAAGCGGAACCTTGACTCTGTTTCATTTTACTAATGCGTTGACGATCTTCTTTTGGAATTAAAAACGAGATATGTTCACCTTCTACAAATGCATAGCTCGCATCTTGCTTTTCCCATTGCGCTTCAAAATCACTTTGGCTTTGTCCACGCCGATAAGTAGGCAAAGCGCGTCCTAAATTGTTTTGAATATAGAAATCAACGAGCGGCTGATGATTGAGGCCTCTAGGTAAATTGACAAACGCCGCACTGTCGATCGCTGCTTCTACACTGACCCATTCTCCAGTTTTAGGGATAACTTTACTTTTATTTTGCTGACTATCATCCGTCATCAAACTTACGTGAAGCTCATCATTATTTTGAGGATGTACTTGACGGATGTACAATTTCGTATGTGCAGGTACAATCACACCTAAACTTTCGCGTCCTTGTCCAATGCCTCTTCCCATCCCTAATGTTTGTGCATTTTTAGGATGCTTCATGACTGGGATGCTTTTTTCATAAACTTTCTCTGGAATCTTTTCTACTGTTTTTGGCTGAGCTTGTGCTTGAGGTGCGGGTGCATGTATGTCTGCTTCATTTGCTTCTGGTACAGATGAATCCGCTGCACGAAAAGTGGTTTCACCCGTTTGTTGACCTATCTCTGCATCTTGTTTATCAGATTGTGGTGCCTTTGCCGTTGTGTCTCTTGTGGCTGTATCCGCATTTGTAGGTTGTTCCGCTTGCGTATGGTTGATGACCTTATCTTTATTAACAGCACTTTCTACATGCGTCACCGTTGTCGCGTCTACTGAGTCTTCAGACTTGAGCGCTGTGTGTTCCCCGGCTTCAGGTACTTCTTTTTTCTCTACTGTGTTTACATTGCTGTGTGTTATAGACGACCCTGATTCATGGGAAGCAGGTAATTCGGCAGCTTGTGCACTATGCCCTATATTGATATAAATAAATGAAGCAAACATGACAGAGACAATGCCCACTTTATACTTACGTATGCCAAATTGTTGCTGTACTTGCTTTTCTGATTTCAAATGATATTTTCTATTCAATATCGGTTCACATCCCTATATCTTTATTGATATAAATTAATTTTATCTCAATATATATTATCAAAACATTTTTAGTTTTGGAAGATGTACTGTAATTCGTATTCATTTAAGCAAGTATTTTATTTTCAAAAACAAGGCTGTATCAAAATAGGGTTTTAAATAAACAATTGTTATATCATTTGGATCCTTTAAACGCTTTTTAATAAAATGTCGATTATCATTCTAAAGTCGTAAGTAGGGTTATTGCTGAGGCCGCATGTCAATCATCAGCATCATCCTGTATGATAAAAGTATCAAACGACAAGAAGGAGGAAAATCATGCGCGTCATTATTCGAGCAACAGTCGCAATTGCAGCCATCCTCGTTGCTGCACATTTCCTAAATTATCACGAAAATCTCTCTACTATTGAAAACTATAAATATGAATTGGTCCAAAGCCAACCTGTTCAAGAAATATTAAATAGTGGTCCTGTGCAAAAAGTTCAAAACTTTGACTTTGAGGAGTTCTTACCTTCAGATTTCTTTTAAACCTTTCAAAATCAAATCTAATTGATGTTGCTAAAAAGAGGCTGAACCATTAATCCCAAAATAAATAGCGCTAAGATGATTGAAAATAAAAATCGTCTTAGCGCTTTCTTTTTTTTTGATAAAACTTTGTATTGTAATGATTTTATTCATACCTGTAATAACCGCTATTAATGTTAATAAAATGAGCTTTAAATTATAACGATAATAGATGGTTGATATGATAAGTGATGCTCCCTTGATGTCGATCGTGCGTGTCATCCAAGACACGCAAAAAGTCTAAATGTCCTACTTCGGGATAAACAATCGATTTAACTTTTGCTCCTAATGCATCAAACTTTTCGTAAGTTGTTTGCGAGTCTTTGTTCGGGAAAATCACATCATCTTCACCTAACAAAAACAGTACTTCTGGCATATTTTGAATAAGGTCAATATCCTCTAAATAATCCGCACGCAACGTATACAACAAATCTGTCATCATCGTATCAACTGGTGCAAGATATTGGGTGAAATTAAACACTTCATTGTGTTTTTTCGAAACACCTTGCTTCAAGATAAATTCGGGAATACTCTTGACCATTTTATCTTGCTCACCCGGTTTGATATCTTTAACAAGTTCACTCAGTAACTTTGAAAAACGTAACTCTTTGTAATCAATTTTAGCAGCACTATTCAAATATATTAAATGCTTGATGGGTAACGTATTATAACCTGCTAACTTTGTCGCAATTAATCCGCCCATCGAATAACCAATAATGGACATTTGCTCAATGTGGCCTGCTTCTACCATATCAACAAGTGCTTCGTTCATCCGTATCGCATATTCTGAAAGATCATACTGACCTCGCTCTAGTCCCGTACTTTCTCCACGGCCAGGTGCGTTAATAAAAATGAGCTGCGCATTTTGAAGATATTCTGCAAATAGTGTCATGATCTTGTAATTCATAATCGCACCATGAAGTAAAACGACCGCATGGGTTGCATCTGGGTCACCCATCGTTACAATTTCAAGTTGTGCTTGATGTGCATTTTCTAACACTTTAATATCCGTTTTGTAATTTTCCAATGACATAAAAATTCCTCTATCTAAGGTCTATTGTTTTATTAATAAATATATTATAGTAGAAAAAAGTTTCGAGTCAAAAGACTTAGGACGGATTTTAATATTGTTGAACGCCCCAAAGTTTTTCTTCACATTTTTGAATAATATATTTTAAAACTTCAATTCGTGCTGTTTTCTTATGATCTGCAGCCACAACATACCACGGTGCAGCTTCAGTATTTGTTTTTTCAATCATATCGTGACTTGCTTCCACGTATTCGTCCCATTTGTCTCGATTGCGCCAATCTTCATCAGTGATTTTCCATTGCTTATCTACATCTTCTTCGCGTGCTTTAAAACGTTTCAATTGTTCATCTTTATCTAATGATAAGAAAAACTTCAATATGATTGCGCCGTCATTGACCCACATTTTTTCAAACGTATTAATTTCATCATACGCACGCATCCATTCTTGTTCAGATGCAAAACCTTCCACACGTTCAACGAGAACACGCCCATACCAACTGCGATCAAATATACCGATATGGCCACTTTTAGGCATGGTTTTCGCAAATCGCCATAAATAATGATGGTTGAGTTCGACATCCGTCGGTGCACTAATGGCATTGACTTCATAACCTGTAGGATCTAAATAAGTTCTCACCCGTTTTATATTTCCACCTTTTCCGGCAGCATCCATACCTTCATAAACTAAGACTAATGGAATTTTTCTTTCATATAATGCAAACTGTAGTTCTCGCATTCTTAACTGGAGTGTTTCAATTTTATCTTGATAGTCTTCTTTTGACACTTTGTTTTTAGGTTTGCCAAATAAATCTGAGTGAAAAGAAGGCGTAAAACGACCGTCTTTCTTACCTTTACGCTTCTGATACTTGTCTATCGCCTTAGTTAAGCGTTCATGCAAATGTTCATACATTGTTATAATCGCATCTTCTCTATCGCTATAATCAATTTCTTTCCACGTGTGGTCTAACATCGGTTTTAACGTCTCTAAATAAACGTCTGGCGAAACAATTTGCTCATATTCTTGTGCTTTCCATCGTGTTAAAGGATTCGATTTCATATGCGCAATATGCTTTTGTCGTTTTTCTTCATTAATATGGATAAAAAATTTGATAATTTCGTGATGATCATCTTGTAACATGGATTCAAAGCCTTGAATCTCACTTTTAAGGATTTTTTCATCTTTGAACAGCGGATATTTAATTTGGTGAATTTTATAATCCACAAAATGTGAGTACCAACTTCTAAAATAGATATTGATATAACCTTTCTCGGGTAATGTTTCCCAAAATCGCTGTAAGAAAGGATATCTCAAGTCATATTCAGATGGTGTTTTTGTCGCAATAAATTTCGTATATTTGGCATCTAAGTTGAGTAGTAAGTCGTTCGTTAAACGCGTTTTTCCTGATGCAGCTACCCCTTCAAAAACAATCATTATCGGTATACCAAGTTCGTGGGTTTGTCGTGTGAGTTCCGCAATTTTTAGTCGTAGTGTTTCAATTTTTTTCATCATTTCACCTCATCCACTTCTATCAATATATAAGAATATTTTAACTGAATCATGGATTTTTTTCGCCCTTTCTTCAAAAAAAATTTAGCTTTACAATTCAATTTTCTTCAATTTCACCCCCCTTTTTTCATTACAGTTTTAATTCATCTTGTAATATTTGTAACAAAAGGACGTTTTTACCATTATTTAAATACATCGCTAAAAACCTATCATATCAATGTTTTATAACGCATTAAATCATTCAGTGTACGACATGTTATATGACAGTTAGATTACAAACGGAGAAAATGAAAACTGATTGTAATGTTTTGTTATTTACACGTAATTTACAAATGGGTGTTTCGTTGGTAGAGTGTGGTTGTTGAAAATTTTTAGTAAGCTTTTGAAAATGAAAATCTGAAAAATAATTTTTACTGGAGGACTTATTTTATTATGAAAAAAACATTACTTGCATCTTCTTTAGCATTAGCATTAGGAACTACAGGTGTTGCTTTACATTCAGCAGACGCGAATGCCGCAGAAGAAAATATTAATAAAGTAGAATTAGCACAATTAGCATTAAACAACGATCAATCATTAAATGAACACGCAATTGAAGATGGTGCGTACGACTACCACTTCACTGTAAATGGCGTAAACTTCCACTTCTGGTCTGACGGTGTGACATTCGGATGGTCATACGGCAACGGTTCAGGTCAAGAAATGGCACAATCATCAGTAGCACAACCAACTCAAATGGCTGACTACAGTGCACAAGCTTCAGCACACCACGGAAATAACGAAGCTTCAAATGTACAACAATCAAATTACTCAGCACCAGCGAAACAATCAGCACCTTCATACCAAACTTCATCAACTTCAACAAGCAGTGCTGGTTCAGTAACATTATCAAACGGTAACACTGCTGGTAGCCACGGTTCAAGAGCAGCACAAATTTTAGCACAACGTACTGGTGTTTCTGCTTCAACTTGGGAGCACATCATCGCTCGTGAATCTAATGGTCAATTAAACGCACGTAACGCTTCAGGTGCGTCAGGTTTATTCCAAACTATGCCAGGTTGGGGACCAACAAATACTTTCGACCAACAAGTTGACGCTGCTACAAAAGCATACAAAGCACAAGGCTTAAGTGCTTGGGGAATGTAATTTAACCCAATATATTATAAAAAAGGATTCCAATTTTGGAATCCTTTTTTGTGTTTCATATAATTTTCCGATCGGGTGACGCCATCTCTTGAGTTTTGAAGCTTAATTTGTAGGCTGTACACTTTATATGGTGGTTATGTGTCTATAATAATTAAGTCGCAAACTTCCGATTGCTTCTTCGAGTCTCGCTTTCCCAGGCGCCTTACCTCAACTAATTTTGGCTTTTATTGTAGCTCATAAGAAGCCAAAATGGATTTTCGGTTTCGGCTCTATGCCTCGGGAGTCTCGACTCGGCACGCAATCTATTTAAGCAATTTCACTATTGAAAAGTGGCATTGCTTACTTTATGAATCACACGTTTTACAGAAGATGCAGAAACGTTACAATCACTTGCGATATCAGTTTCTGAGCGAACTTGTGTTGCTTTATCTATAATAGCTTTCTGAACATGGTTTGAGATAAAACAGTTATCCTCAACAACATTTGTTTTAGAAGTAAAAGTCCGACCACAAACCCTACATTTAAAACGTTGTTTTAACAGATTTAAATACACTGCTATCTCTTGGAATCTTAAAAAAGTAATTCGCGATAAACGTTTTCCGTGTTTGTGTATTCGGTTTGGATTCGAATGATAACAGTGAGGACAAGTCATAGGCTTGTATGAAAGGGTACCAAAGATGACGTTAGATTTCTTACCTCTAATAACTACATCTTCTTCAACTTTAGTGATTTTAATATTATTATCTTTAATTTTTAGTAACTTTAATATATCATTACACATAGGCGCAATATGTCTCCTTTATTTTTGGTTTAGTCACTTAAAATTATAGAGGCATTTGCGCTATTTTTGTACAAAAAAGCAGGATGACTTATGTCATCCCACCAAAAAAAATGAAGAACCAATTTGTAACGCTAATTCCTATTGCCCCTCATCCAGTTTTCATTTACAAAAGGTGCGTCAACTTTTTGGAGTCCATTTAAACACTTAAGCGCTTGTCACTGACCTCAAATTTCTATATTTTGCATTGAATTTCATATTCCTTCCACCGTAAATTTCAATCACATCCCTCTTTTTGTTGTATAAAAATTGATTATATTTTTTTATTTTATGTAGCATATTTAAAAGAAATAAAAAGCTATTTGGGCAGTGTTTGACCCCGTTTATCGCTTTCTGATTTTTGATTAAAGTCAAAATTTACCATTGTTCCGTTTTATAAAAGATGAATTACACACTAATGTAAAATAAGACATCGTTTTATCTTTTGTTTCATTTATGTTACATTCACGCTTAAAATCGTTTACAATGGTTTATTCCATCATATGAGTGTGCTATGATGCTTTCAGTAACAAAACGAATTCAGAGAGGAAGACTTTTTAATTATGAAAAAATTAACTACTGCTACAATCGCTACCTTGAGCTTAGTTGGAGTTGGCTACATGGCTTCTAATGATGCCCAAGCAGCAGAACTTAATGAAACATCGCATTACACGACAACATATTCAGAAGCAACTCAAGACTTCGTAACAACAGACGCTAATGGTAACAAACACCATACATTAGACGGAAACTGGGATCCATCAATGTTTAACAACCAAGATTATGTTTTCTATACAGAAAATGGTGATGGAACAGTTGATTATTACTACTACCAAACTAACAACCAAAACTACACTTATCACTATGACTACACTGCAGTTGAAACACCTGTAGTCAATACAAATAATAATACAAATACAAACTATCAATACAGTGCATACAATGCACAATCAACATCAAACGTAACAGTCCCTACTACAACAACAAGCCAAGTTAACTACCAAACACAACAAACAGCAACACCAATAGCTACTGAAGCACCTACTGATAACCAAGGTACAGTAACTACAAGCGGACGTTCTATCGCAACAACTGCATCTGGCTCAAACTTATATACTTCTGGTCAATGTACTTACTATGCATTTGAACGTGCAGGCGGTAAAATTGGTTCTACTTGGGGCAATGCAAATAACTGGGCGAATGCAGCGCGTTCTGCTGGATATACAGTAAACAACAAACCTACTGCTGGTGCAATCATGCAAACATCTGCTGGTGCATATGGCCACGTTGCTTACGTTGAAAGTGTCGGTTCAAACGGTTCAGTAACAGTATCTGAAATGAACTATGGCCACGGTGCTGGCGTTGTCACTTCACGTACAATCTCTGCAAGCCAAGCTGCAGGTTATAACTTTATTCACTAATCGCTAGTGAATATGTAATAGATCAGAACATCAATATTAAAATAAGAAGCGCTAAGATGATTCTTAACAGAAAATCGTCTTAGCGCTTCTTTTTATAATAAAACTGCTATGATATATGAATTATTTCCTTCCATATCATTAGCTACGTGCTACTTTGAAACAAAATCATTGTGCTGATTACATATGCCTTATAAAATAATATTACTTTATTCATATAAGGAGGATATATGAAACGTTCCTTATTTTTTATACTTTTCTCTATGATCATGCTAGGAGTGACTTTTACTGTGCTTCGGAATGACCGCACGCTCAAGTCACAGCTCACACATTGGTATACAGCTCAATATGAAAAGTATATACATCCTGATCGAAAAACACATGGATTTGGAAAGTATAGTCATGGTGTATCATTTAATGGCGATTCCCGTCATTATGGTATCGACTACGCTTTACCTGAAAACACAAAAATCCTTGCGCCAACGCACGGTACTGTGACACGTACCTTTAAAAATAAATTAGGTGGCAATGTTTTAGAGATTCGCGAAGCTGACGGCACACATTATCAATGGTTTATGCATTTAAACCGATATGAAGTTAAAGCCGGCGATACTGTCTCCTGGAGATGTCATCGCACAATCTGGTAATACGGGAGAACAAACAACAGGCCCTCACCTCCATTTTCAACGTATGAAGGGCGGTATTGGTAATCGTTTTGCCGAAGATCCTGAACCTTTTATTCATCAATTACCCCATCAACAACGTAGTCTTTATCGCATTGAATAAGGACATATTGAGAAATCAATACACCTTTCGATTTCTTAATATGTCCTTTTTACATAGCGTTTTATTTATACCAATGTTTCATATGCGTTGGTTGCATGCTTATGAATAACATCAGGTTATTCTTCCAAATGGGGATGATGCGTTGTATTTTGATTGCTCACATCATCTTGTTGAATATTGAGATGAATACGCTGCATTTTGCGTTCAACATTTGCAATTTCAAGCGCACATTCTTTCAATGTATGACGATAAACGTCTGTATTGCCATTTGTGTTTTTATAATGCAATTTATGTTCTAAACTCGCCCACATATCCATCCCAATCGTACGTAATTGGATTTCAACGGGCGTTTCAACCGTCCCATCTGTCAAAAATATAGGGACTGAAACAACAATGTGCAAACTTTTATAGCCGTTTTGCTTAGGCACTTCGATGTAATCTTTACGCTTCAACAATTTAATGTCTGCTTGTTTTAACAATAGTTGCTCCACAGTATAAATGTCATCAATATAATTACAGATGACTCGAATTCCTGCAATATCCATGATATGTGTCTGTGCAGCTTTCGCGCTGATTTCGATGCCTTTTCTTTTAAGTTTTTGGAGTAAACTAGGTAGCTTTTTCACTCGTCGCTCCATATGGTGAATTGGATTATGGGCATTTTTGACTTGGAAATCTTCGTCTAGTATCCTCAATTTTGTACTAATCTCTTCTAACGCCGCGCGATACGAATGTTCCAGTGCTACAAATGCGATGATTTCCTCAGGTTGGTCCAAATGCTTTAAATCTTCAATTCGATAGCTTGCAAATTCATGCTTCAAACTTTGAACATTGATTGGCGCGTTTTTTTCTACAAACATGTTCTCACCCCATATTGATTGAATACGCGTTTTATCATTTTTTGTCTTTACTCCCATGTCATCGATGTTCTCACTACTTACCACTTTACTACTTATGATTGTATTATCAAATTTTTAGCTAAAAATTGCAAAAAAAGTGATAGCAACAGATGCAAATCTGGTCTATCACCATTAATTTGTTCATCAGTCACTATCACTTTAATTATGTGGCAATTGATCTCATTTAAGAAAATGAAAGTTACGTTCATTTTAGCCTTGGGGATGGAGAACATATTCGCAATGAAGCCACTCTTTACAAAGCGAATAGCAATGCCTCTTTAGGTTTAACGGTATTGAACGATTCTGTCTACATCTAAACGTGCACTTGGACGACCTTCTTGGGCTGCTTTACCAATAGCTACGATCATAACAGGTACATAACGTTGAGGGTCTAATCCTAAACCTTCAGCAATTTTTTCTCTTTCAAAACCACCAATTGGGTTCGTATCATAACCATGTTCACGTGCAACTAACATTAACTGCATTGCAGCTAAACTGCTGTCCACTTTAACAATGTCATTCATTGATTGTTGATCAAGACCTTCATACATACCTACAAAACGTTTAACAAGGTCAACTTTAACATCTTCTGGCATAAAGCCTTGTTCAACTGCAGAACCGTAGATTTCTTCTGCATATTCATAATTTAACATATCACCGAAAATAACAATCATCGCTGCAGATGAATCGTTTTGGCGTGTATTAAATTGAACAAGTGGACGTAATGTATCTTTACCTTCTTCAGTGTCAACCACTACAAAGCGCCATGGTTGCATGTTAATTGATGAAGGTGCTAACGTCGCTTTTCTAATCATCTCATTCATTTCTGAACGTGGAATTTTAACAGATTCGTCAAATAATTTTACCGAGCGTCTTCCTGTCATTATTTCCTCAAAGTTTTGATTAAGTGCCATAAGTATCACCTTTCTTTTATTTTTATAATAATCCATTTAATCAAGTGCTATTTGATTATATTTTATACCTTCTTTTGAATCAAGAGAAAAGTGTTATAATAGAAATAATCACTTCTATATACTGGGGGTCTGAAAATGACAAATCAAGATAAAAATTTAAATAAAGAATTATGCTTTTTATTTTATGTCGCTTCCAAAGAAGTCATTAAAAAGTATAGCGCGCATTTAAAAAACTATAATCTCACATATACAGGTTATATTACATTGATTTCAATAGAAGATGATGAAGTGATCAATATTAAACGTTTAGGTGACCGAATTTATTTAAATTCAGGTACACTCACACCACTTATTAAAAAGTTGGTTGCGCAAGGATTTGTTGAAAAAATTAGAAACCCTGAAGACGAACGTAACCTTAATATTTCATTGACCGATGAAGGGCGTCAACTGAAACAACAATTAAGAAATGTCACTGTTGATGCTTGTGCTTCACTTAAATTTGAAGGCAATGATTTGGCAGATATGGTTGGTATTTTACAACGTTTTCTAGATAATAATTTCCCTTCAAATCCAACCGCACTGTAAGACACCTAAATAGGTCGTTGATACACTTCAACTCACCCAGTCTCATGGACTAGGTGAGTTTTTCTTTTTAGTGAACTTAAAGCCTTTTCTTTATTTAAAGCTATTCCAATACTTATAAAATAAATATGAAACGCCTACATGCAATGGCGCCTGTGTTAAACGATAAATCGGCCAAGGTAATCTCGGCACAAAGTCATGCAAAGCGATTAAGCAAGTCGTTGTTGCGCCTTCTAAACGTCTAAACTCTAACCTTGGAATCCGACCGCTTCTTTTAACAAGCAATCCCCCTGTAATATTGAGTACTACGCTTTTAACAGGATCACTTGTGGTGTCGTGATACATTTGAATGAGGGGTAACTTGAATGGCATTAAAATAATTGTAAAACGCGTTCCATCATAGACACCGTTGATCAATCGACCATTCAATGTCTTAAGAAAGCGACCATACATAGATGTAACACCATCCATGGAAACATTTTCAGGAATTTCAAGGGCCTGTATAGAACGTACAGTTTGTGTTTCTTTACTCAGTTGGTAAAGCGCACGTTTTCCCCATTTTAAATGTCTCACCTTTATTTTTTGATGAATCACATCAATATTATAAGCTGCCAATGTTTGTTCAAGTATAGGATTGAGACGTGCTTGAATTGCTAAACATTTTTGGACACCCGCTTGATGCATAGCGGTTGCTAAATTATCATAGATGAGTCGCTCCAAATTAATCACACGTCCTTGTGTTAAGGCGTTGTTAGAATAATGTGGATCTCCAATAATCACGACAAAAGCAATATCTTCTAGCGCCTTTACAACATCTGCTTTGTTAAATAAATCAATGTGGCGTGTTCGCCCATTCGTCGTTTGTGCCATAGTCGGTGACACTTGTACATAAACTTTATGACCTTGCTCCCGCATCATATTTACATATTCATGGGTGTAAGGTTGACCGTCTGTGATGACTAAAGTATTGACCATCCTTCTCACTCTTTCGTTTTTTCAATTTAAACGTATTATACCAATTTTTTAATCGATAATGAATCGAATAAGCGCCATAGCTAAGCATGCGTGTCATATTGTTCATCATCAAAGCGTTCTATTATGGTAACTTGCTTCTTGCAAACTCGATGCTCTATATAAAGATAGGGCTGGAACCGTGTCGCTCCAACCCTGTCTATAACATAGAATCACTAAAAGCTTAGAACCTTATTTTAAGTTAAGCCCTTTTTCCAATTCATCAATTTGTTTAATTGTTGTAGTCGTTGAACCAGATGCAAAATACCATAATTTTGGATCTACTTCGACAACTTTTTTATCTTTGATTGCTTTTACATTTTTAAGCACATCATTGCTAAGTACCTGTTTTGCTGAAGATTGTTCACCTATCGCTTGACCACGATCCATCGCAAAAATAATACCTGGATTTTTCTCACTGACATATTCATTTGTCACATTCTGACCATGTCTACTACTCTTAATGTGGTCATCAGCTGGTTTAAATCCTAATGTACCATAAACTAAATTACCAAAACGGTCACCAGCGCCAAATGTTGATAATTCACCTTCATTAACAAGTAAGTACATTGCTTTTTCATCAATGTTTTTCGTTTTTGCTTTCATTTCATCAATCTTTTGGTCTAAATCTTTAACAAGTTGATTCGCTTTGTCTGATTGATCATAAATCTTACCTAAATTTTCAGTGTTTGTTTTCATAGAAGCTACATAATTTTTATCGTTAGCACCCGTATAAATTAATTTTGCTTTAGGGGCTGCTTTTTTTAATTCATCAATATTTTTCTGTGACGCTGTTCTTGGTGATAAATAAATGACATCTGGTTTTGCTTTTGCGACAACATCAAAATTAATCTCTTTCAAACTCCCTGTATTCGCATAGCGATCATCTTTAAAATCATCTAAGAAATCTGGAAGTGATGCACCACCTTCACCTTTTGGTAACGCGACAATTTTATCTTCTAATCCAAGTGCTTTCATCGTATCGACCGTACCATAATCAAAAACGACTGCTTTTTCAGGAACTTTATCTAATTTCACTGTATCTTGATATGATTTGTCTTCGCTACCGTCTTTAGCTTCCCCTCTTAAAGTGAAATCATTTTTAATTTCAACAGTTTTTTTGCTGTCCGCTTCTTTCGTTTCTTCTTTTTTATCATTGTTTTGATTACCACATGCGACTAAAATCACCATGAGTGTCATCATTAATAATAGACCCAGTTTTTTCATTGTTTTCCTCCACATATTTAAGCTATTTAATCGTGTTGCTTTTAATGATATACAGCATTATTCATCAAAATAAATACAAATCTGTTGTCCACGAATTTCTTCTATTTTGACATCCATTTCATAAAGTTCTTTTAATACAGCTGTATGAATGACTTCGCGTTTAGGTGCTGCTTTGATCAATTTGCCATCCTTCAGAGCGACAATACGATCTGAATATACAGAAGCAAAATTAATATCATGTAAGACAACCACAATGGTCTTATTGTGAAAAGCAGCAAGTTCACGTAACGTCTGCATAATTTGGACAGAATGCTTCATATCCAAATTATTTAAAGGCTCATCTAATAAAATGTAATCCGTATCTTGAGCAATTGTCATCGCAATATAAGCGCGTTGACGCTGACCTCCGGATAACGTTTTAAGATAACGATGTCGAATTTCTTCCAACTTTAATAATGAGAGTGCTTCATTAACTTTTTCTTTATCCTCTTTCTTTAAATAGCCCTTCGAATAAGGAAAGCGACCAAAATTAACGAGCTGTTCAACGGTAATATTTAACTCTGTATGATTAGTTTGTTTCAGAATGGATAAACGTTACGCAAGCGTCTGACTTTGATACGTTTCTATTGCTTGACCCTCGATCTCAATAGCCCCAGAATCAAATGAATTCAAACGACTCATTGCTGAAAGTAATGTACTCTTTCCAGCACCGTTTGGACCAATCAAAGATGTTAATTTTCCTTTTTCAATATCAACATCAATATCTTTGAGTATCTCTTTACCATCGATAGATTGGTTTAATCCTCGAATATGAATCATGCCGCTGTCCTCCTTCTCATTAATAAGTAAATAAAGTAAATACCACCAATTAAATTAATCAGTATACTCACTTGTGTTGTTGCTTCGAATAAGTGTTCCACAATCCACTGTGCTATAAATAAACTAATCCAACTGATACAAATTGTTGCAGGTAATATATAGCGATGCTCAAATGTTTTCATTAACTCATGGGCTAAGTTAATTGTTAAAAGACCTAAAAAGGTAATCGGCCCTACTAAAGCTGTTGCAATAGCGACTAGTAGTGCGACAAGAATTAACAGTAAGCGTGTGACCACATTGTAATTCACACCTAAATTAATCGCTTGGGCTCTCCCTAATAAGAGAACGTCTAAATAAGGAATCACTGCCACTGTAATACCAAGCAATACAAGTAACACAACCGCACAAATCATTACAAGCGGTGTTTGAGATGCATCAAAATTTGCAAACATGGCACTTTGTACAGCTAAGAAATCTTCTGGGTTAATTAAGAGCTCAAGAAAACTGGTAATACTTCTAAAAAATGTCCCCAGAATAACACCGATCAGTAAAATAAAATAGATAGAAAACTGACCGAATTTAAAAATAACTTCAAATAAAAGCAGTGCAAATATGACCATAGCAATAAGCGATATTGAAAAATTTAAATAAAAAGAATGGACGAAGACTGAATTCACACCAAATACAAATAATATCAGTACTTTACTAAACAAGTAGACAGCATCTAATCCCATAATGGACGGGGTTAATAGTCGATTGACTGTAATCGACTGAAAAACAACTGTCGATGCGGATATCGCAGCGCCAACTAATAAAATTAAGAAAAATTTTCTAAGTCGACTTGAAATTTGGTAGGCAAATATTTCGAAATCAATTCCGATCAATAAATACATCAAAGCCGCAATCACTGTACCTAACATTAAAAAGATAAGTGTTCTCAAAGGTTTATTGTTCATAATGTCGACGTCCTTTCATTAACATCACAATAAAAACAAATGTGCCAAATATACCAATCGTTAGTCCAATATTGATTTCGTATGGATAAACGATAAGACGGCCAAAAATGTCAGAAATCATCACAAAAATGGCGCCGAGAATCGCTGTTTGTGGCAACGCATTTTTTAAATGATCACCCTTAAAAATTGAAACAATGTTTGGCACAATCAACCCTAAGAAAGGTAACGTCCCAACAGTGACTACAACAAGTGCAGTCATCGTGGCAGTAATAAACAAGCCTATATTCATAATCCATTCATAATTTAAGCCTAGATTTTTACTGAAATCACGTCCCATTCCAGCAATCGTAAATTGATTTGCAAAAATATATGTAAGAATGAGTAGCGGTATACTCAAATACAAAACTTCATAGCGTCCGCTCGTAATTATCGCGAAATTACCATTTAGCCAATTGCCAATACTCTGAACAGCGTTTGTTCTTAATGCAATAAAAGTCGCAAAACTAGAGACAATCCCGCCAAGCATGATGCCGATGAGCGGTACAAAGATCACGTCTTTGAACTTAATCCGTTGCACAATTTGAACAAACATAAATGTTCCAAATAAGCTGCATAAAACGGCAAAAACCAATTTTAAAAGGATATGTTGTTTTGGGAAAAAGATAAGTGATATTAAAATACCTAATTTTGCCCATTCCATCGTCCCTGCAGTCGTTGGACTCACAAATTTGTTTTGCATCATTTGTTGCATAATAAGCCCTGCAAGCGCTAGAGCACTCCCAGAAATTAAAATACTTACTGTTCTTGGTATTCGACTTGCCCATAAGATATTCAGTTGATGCGCATTAAATTGAAATAGCTCAGTGATAGGGACACGACTCACACCAATAAATAAAGAGCAGACAGTGAGCACACAAAGGATCAAGAACAACACATAAACATTCATTATCACGCGCATTATTCTGTCTCCTTATAAAAGCAATTATTGATAATGATTTTCATTATCAATAAAATTTTAGCATTAAGCCAACTTTTACACAATATTAAATTTAAATTTTCTATTAAGTTTAAATCCAGTTCTCATTTAAAAATTGTTGTTAAATGCATATCAGCGACCATCACAATGTAAACATCAAAATAAAAAAGCCACATCATTTCGCGCACACTGCATTTAAAATTACAGTGTTATCGCAAATGATGTGGAAATTGAAATTTACATATGATAATAGTCATCAGTGAACATGGGAACGCGGTTTGACTGCGTCATGCAATATCCATCGTAAAATACACCTCAAAAGAACTCAAGGTGTTTGAACAACCTACTCAAGTTGTCATGATGATATATGCTTAATGCGAGTCTACATCAAGCTATAAATGAACATTAACATAATTGTCAGCGTTGTGATAACCGCTGTAATCACCGCCCAATTATTCGGACTGATTTTACCAGGTTTTGCTGTACGTTTAAACGCACGTATGGTAATGACCCAAGCAATCACCGTTAAGATTGATAAAATCACTATAAAGAACATGGTGTTCACTTCCTGCACCTCCAATGTCATTTCGTGAATAATATCATATTATCATATTTATCAATATAAAATTAAAAAATCGTCATGGCATGTAGGGGTAGCCATGACGATTCTTTATTCATTAATAGAACAACATCAATAAGATTGGAAGCATAACGGAACTTAAAACGGCAGATAAAATCATGCCGATTGAGCTAAATGCGCCCGACTCTAAGTCCATCTCTAAAGCACGTGCAGTACCAAATGCATGAGAAGCATTCCCAAATGTCATCCCACGTGCGATAGAAGTTTGAAAATTCGTCATGCGCACAAGTGTTGCACCGATCATACTTCCGACGAGACCAGTAGCAATAATAAACATAATTGTCACTGTATCTTCGCCGCCGAGCTGATGTGACACTTGCACTCCGACCGCGGCTGTAATCGACCGGGGTAACAAAGTCACGATATCTTCGCGACCGTAACCGAGTAACTTTAAGCTAAAATAAATTAGGGAAAAGTTTAAAGTGACCGCAGTTAACACACTCACGAAGATGGTTTTGAAGTATTTTAAAATCTTGTGACGATTTAAGTACAATGGAAAAGCCAAACAAACAACGGTAGATCCGAGTAATTGATTAATCCATTGTCCTCCAACCATATAACTGTGATAATCGAGACGAAATAAGAGTAATATCATAATGACACTTATAGATGTGATTAAAACAGGGTTAAGAATAGGAAAATTAAACTTTGTATATAGTTTTCTAGACAGTATATACATCACGACTGTCAACGCAATCATTGCAACGCCCTGTAAAAACATCATGATTGCTCATGCCCTTTGCGAAATACACGTCCTGTTGTCATTTTTTCAGCAACTAAACCGGAACTATAAGCGACAAGTATAGTCCCTAAAACAACAAGCGAGAAAAAGACAACGAAGTTTAAATTTAATTCAGAAACCACATCCATCACGCCTATCACAGAAGGAATGAAGAAAAACACCATCGTAGCGAGTAGAAAATTTGCGCCCTCTTTAATCCATTCTACTTTCACGATTTTGAACTGCAGTAAAATAAAAAATAGGATTAATCCAACAATACTTCCTGCAAGTGGGATGTGAAATAATTGTTGAATCCCGTTACCTAATAATGTAATGCCGTATATGATGAGTAATTGTGATAACACTTTAAAACACTTTTTCAACTTAATCATTTCATCCACCCTTCTCTTCATTCGAATGATTCTATTGTAAAGGGTGATGATACATAAGAAAAATATTGGTTTTTCATATCAATCATTACTTTTTTCTATGATAACGCTATCTCCTTGTTGTGCCAATGGCAGATGGATATTCAGGTAATCTAAAAAAGTTTTAGTGGCATGGTTAAGGTGCACATCTTTTTTCCATATCACGCCCATCTCCCAATCTAAAGTGACATCACTCAGTTGTAAGACTCTGATTTCTGGATTCTGAGCAATGATACGCACGATGTTCTCAGGCAAAATACTAATCCCCATCTTGGCAGTAATTAAATGCTCAATAAAACGCCATTGCGAAATTTTAGAAACAATATGCGGAACGAACCCCGCTTGGCGCGTTACCGCAATGATTTTATCATTCAAATAAAAATCCTCGTTAAACATCACAAAATCTTCGTCTTTTAAATCAGAAATTGTCACACTTTGTTGGTGTGCTAACGGATGGAGATGATGCATCACCACTTCAAAGCGCTCTGAATAGAGTGGGAATGAATCGAATTCTTGGTTATTTACTGGTAAGGACGTTAACCCTAAATGGATATCATTGTTTCTCACTTGAGCTTCAATCGTTTTCCCGCCGTTCTCATTCAGATTAAAAACGACATCCGGATACTTTTGATGAAATTCTCCCAATACTTGTCCAAATCTTTCCATATCCATAATGGCAGATAATCCAATAGAAACATAACCTTTCTCTATTCCAAGTAAACTACTGATTTCAAAAGGTAAGCTATCATATAAATTTAATATTTCACACGCTTTATTAAAGAAAACTTCACCCACATCTGTTAAGCTCAGTTGCCGCTTCGAACGATCAAATAATGGCTCTCCTAATTCTAATTCTAGCTCTTTGATTGCCTTACTAATTGTTGGCTGTGCAATATACAATGTTTCTGCTGCACGTGTCATCCCTTCTTGACGTACAACTTCTACAAAGTATTTCATTTGTTTGATATCCAAACGATAACCCTCCATTCTTTCTCTTTATTATAGCCCAATGCCTCTTAAAAATTGTAACGTGCACAACGGTCTCACACAAATTTTGACACGCTTACACTTTAAAGGTAATATAATACTAATTTTACATATTTTTTATCTTATAAAATGGAGATATGCTTATGACATTACCTAAAAATGTGAAGTTGCGTTTACTCATGTTGTTTATTCAAAATGCCTCAGTGAATGCCGTGTTTCCGTTTATGGCATTATTACTCACGCACTATTTAGGCGGTAAAAAAGCCGGACTTATGCTCATTGTCGGAATTTTATTAAAGTTTAGCGGGTCGATTATCGGTGGCTATTTGAGCGACCATTTACCACTTAAGAAGCATGTCATCGCTTGTTTAACGGCAATGAGTGCACTGCTCTTTCTAGGTATGGGGGCTGTATTGGCTCAATTAGAAGGGGCACAGTCATTTCAATTATTATTTTTGGTTTTCTTGGCTTGTTACCTTCTCAATGAGCTCTTTACTGCCTTAGCCAAACCGATGTACAATGCTTTAGCTTTAGATAGTATTGACGAGACAAACCGACAACCCTATGCCCGCTTTAAGTATTGGATTTCGAACACCTCTACTGCACTCGGGATGCTGATTGGAGGATTATTTTACAGCTCGTTCAAAGTGTGTTTATTTATATTGATTTTTATTTGTTTGACTTTGAATGTGTTGATTCTCTATTTTGGTGTACAAGAAGCGCGACGCACAATCAGTCATCCATCAGCACGTCGCTTTGTGGCGATGTTTCAACGTTATCAAGTGGCATATCGGAATCGACCCTTCGTCTTATTGCTTATCAGCAGTATGCTCATATTAAGTGCGGAAATGTCACTCTCATCCTATGTTGCAGTGCGTTTAGAACATCAATTCAAAACGTTTCAATTGTTTGGCTTTCCGATTGATGGTGTCCGTATGTTTTCAATATTGTTATTAATCAATACTTTGACGATTATTAGTTTAAGCTTTGCGATTTTACATTATTTCAAACGTTTCAAAGTCGCGACCGTTTTAAATATTGGCTTTCTCTTTTTCGCAGGAGGCTATACTGTCGTTATGAGTAATAACCACGCAGTCGTCCTCGTTATCTTCATGTTGATGGCCACAATTGGCGAAATTTTGTTCACGCCGACTGTGGAAGCAGAAAAAATACGGTTTATTCCTGCCGATACACGTGGTGCACATTCTGCACTAGACAGTTGGGTACCGATTGGTGCAGAGCTCATATCACGGCTATTTTTAATCATTGGTACGGTACTCACACCACTTATGATGTCAGGTTTAGTTTTGGCAACAGTCGTAATAGGCTTTCTATTATTACTCTCAACCGTCAAACGTTATGAGGCGGTTTGAAAAAGTCCACATTTAAAAGGCTGGGATGCATTTAAGTTTTCCCAGCCTTCCGATCGCTTTTTTAAACGATGCCTATCACAAATATAAAAACCACACTCAATCTCCCCTGATCAACTGATGTGTATGCATGATCGTAGGTTATCATTGCGTGCCGTTGCATACAATCATTTCCACTGTACTTCTTTCTGATACCACGCGATGACTTGATCAATACGCGCAATCAATGTTGCCTCATCTTCTCCTTCGATGACGACTGACATGATATGATTCACACTTAATTGCGCTGCGCCAAATGATTGGCCTGGTGTCGCTTTAAGAGATTGAAAAAGCACCCAATCTTCATCTAATTGTTGTTGTATCCCTTGAAATGTCGCATTTTGGGGAGGTAACAAGATGAATCCGCCATACCGTTGAATTTGTGTGTGGCCATCTACCTCATCTGCACGCCCTGTTTGTAAGTAAAGACTCATTTGATTGAGCTGCATTCCGATGGCATGTTCTAACGTACGACCGATTTCACCACCCCCTGTACGACTTGCAATTTCACAAAAATAGATGTCATTCGTCGGTGTCACGAAAAATTCGGCATGAAACGATCCGTTCGGCAATGTCGGTAATGCCGCAACGACTTGCTTCACTTCTTGCTGTAGCGCTTGACTGAGTGAATTATCTGCCTTCAACATATAACTCGCTAACGGCTGATGATCTTTAAATGCTAAACATCCATTGTAATAGTGCGAAACATAGGCACACTTCACTTCTGCATTGTGAACAAGTCCATCGACATGATACATTTCCCCATCAATAAACTGTTCTATTTCATATCTTCCGATGTCGGGATGTGTCTGCAAAAACATGTCAATATCCTGTTGTTCGCGTGCAATCACGACATCTGACGAACCTGAGCCATCAATCGGCTTGAGCACGACAGGATAGCCGTACTTTTCTACAAATCGTTGTATGTTCGCGCCGTCTATCGCTTTATCAAAGTGGGGTATTTTTACTGCCGTGCTTTGTAACAACTGTTTCATTAGCACTTTATCCCGATACGCTTCTGCACTGATTAACGACTGCCCTTCTATTTCCAACAACGCTCTAATTTTCGCTGCTCGAATGACGTCAAATTCCGAAATCGATAACACATGTGTAATGTTATATTGCGCACTTAATTCGAGCGCACGCATTTCAATGTTAGGATTTACCATATAATGTTCAAAGGCTTCAATACGCAAATAGTTTTTATCAGCATAACTGTCTTTTTTCTCAGCTGGACAAAATAATATCATTTGTTCTGCTGTATCCGGAAACCATTCATCATAAGGTGTTTTTGCATGCTCCGTACTTGATAACATGAGTATTGTCATTCCACAACCACCTCAATCACTTTATGAATCCAATCAATTTTTTGGCGAAGCGCTTCTGTCGTCTCACCTTCTAAAACGATATTGAGCACAAAGCAACTCGAAAAATGTTCCGGTGGCATGACGATAGCATCACCAACATTTTTTAACGGAATGACATAGTGCACGCCAGGTATTTCAACTAAGCGGTCAAGCCCTTTAATCCCTTGAAATGTTCCTGCTTGCTCCGCCATGACGCTATAAAAACACATTTTCTTTGACGTTTGATCAAAAATAGGCCAATTTTCAGTCACATCATTTCCGACTGACACATCCAATATTTTTTCAATAAACGAATGACCTGATGCACCTGGAATTAAATGTGACGTAATGAAACCGCCCCCTGGTCTTGCTGCTGCTTCGATGACTTTAAAACCATCTTTCGTTGCTCTACCTTCCAGATGAAATGCACAGTGGTCAATGCCTAAACTTTGAATGGCTTGTGTCGCTTTCGTCTTAATCTCTTGTTGCAAGGTAGCATGTTTATCAGACGGAAAAATCGCAATGTACTCCAGTGAATATTCAGGTGTGACCGCTTTGTCCGTAATCCCTGCAATGCGTACTTCTCCATTTTGTACGACACCTTCAACCGACACTTCTTCACCGACAAGATACCCTTCATAAATGTAATCATTCGGATAATAAGAATACACTTTGTCACGTTCTGGTGATGTCGCATGACGTAAAGTTTCGTACACATCATCAATACATGATTCACTTTCGATTTTAAAGATTCCTTTACTTCCCGAAGCGCCAACTGGTTTCAATATCCCTGGCGTCCCAATGCGTGCAACAGCTCGACGAAAATCATCTTCACTGCGCACATTTTCAAAAGTAGGTGAAATATCAGGCACTTGATCGAACGCTACACGCATTAAGTATTTGTTACGTGCATTTTTGACATGCGACATCGGAATACCTGGCAATTGTAAGCGGTCATTTAATTGCGCAACCAATTCCACATCTTTATCCGACCATGTCAGTATCCCGCTCAACGGTTGTTTTTGATGATACGCAAGCACTGCTTCAACGACTGCTGTTTCATCATATGTATCGATTTCAATCACTTCATCTAGTCCACTGTCAATCAGTTGTGGATCATGGTCTATCATCAATACAACACGATACCCTTGTCTTTTTGCCTCAATTATCGGCGCAACGCGCTCTACTTTGTGACTTCTCAAATTAATAAATAGTAATGTTTTCACGCACTTCACGCTCCTATATTAAATCTTTGTATATTGCTGTTGATACCATTTACGATCATATGCCGTCATATCAAGTTGACTTTGATGTTCACGACAATAATCAAACCACGCTTGATAGAGTGCACCAACAACCTCTTTGTAATAAAGCGCTTTCATTAAGTCTATTTCAGAATACATCACGCCAGACGTTTTCATCAACCGTAAATCATAATAGGCATTTAACGTATACGGTAGACATAGAATTGTCCCCGGACAACGTATCGCATGTTTCACATTTGCATATACATGCCCTTGATGATGCTGATTGCTCCATTCGGTAATGTCACTCATCACTGGTGGAAAATAGTAATGCCGTTGAATCCGATGCCGCTCATTCAAAAAATTCCCCGGTGTATAGTGCCAACTGTTGTATTCCATGCGTTTACTAATCGCCGTTAAAATACCTGCCAACTTTTGGCCTTGATTGAGAAAAGCTTGTTTCATTTTGTCACTCGGTATCGCACAACAAAAATAAAATTGCTGTTTCCATTCAAAAATTGTTTCTAACTGATGGTGTTTTAATGCATCATTATACATCCATGGCTGTCTAAAACCTCGCGTCATTCCCACATCTGAATCCGTTGCCCGTATCGCATAACCTACCATTTTTTCAAGCAAAGTTTGGATCACCGTAATATCCGGATGTTGCGCAATATAGTTTATAAATGCGTCTTGATACGTCTCTTCTGACGACATCCTTAATATTTGTGCTAATTCATTCTCCATCGCTTCATCATGATACAGTCCAACTTTTTGCTTGTTTAAAAACTGTTCTTGTTTATGTAAGTTGAGGCCGTTAATTTTTCGGTAAATGACATAGTTTTCCGCAACTTTTTCACGCAACTGACATATCAATCGTGCTTTCGCTAAAAGAGATTTGGGTATAGGTTTGGAAGGCGTATCCGTCATTTCATGATAAATCGCTAACTTTTCTTCTAAATATTGGGATAAATAATGCAGTGAAAAATGAACACCATTCACCTCTTCTCCTCTAGCAGGCGGACCGGATTGCAACAATGTATAGAGGTTAAAAATAAATATACGTTCATCTCTTGTCCACGTACCCTTATTTTTCTCAGCCAAATCATCTAGTAAAAAGCGTGCGGTATCACCTTCTAAGCTTTTAAGTAGATTATTGTAATGATAAAACGTCGTATACGTATGCCCGTTATAATACAGTAATACCGGTGCCATAAAATCCACTTTTTCTTTAATTGCATCAATGACTCGTAACACGTCTTGCGGTTGTAAATGCCGGAAAAAAGGAACAACTTCTGATTGATAACGCAACATTTCCTCCGATTGCAAACGTGTCGTCAATTGTTCAATTTCAGACATTGCTTCTGGCGTCAATGAAAAATAACCCCAAACTTTCGTATAGTCATCAGTGAAACTCGGTCCTAAGTGAAGACGCCCATAGGCTGACATTCCAAAACTGATGGCTTGCTTTGGATTTGATGGTTGTTCATCTGTAAATACACACGTCGCATGCGCCAAATGTTGATAAATCGCCCATTGTTCAAAATTCAAACTTTGTCGTGCAATCTCAAGTGGAATTTTACCATCCAATGTTAGCATCGTTTCAATCACTTCTATCGGTTGCTCGAGCTGTGTCACCTTTACGTGCATTTCTTCCAACAACTGTTCAAAACCTTTTTGCTTCATTAGAATTCCTTCTCTCTGTCTAATATGATCGGTAACGAAAAAGGCTGCTGTCCCACTATAATCGCTGACGTGGGACAATTTTCAACTGCATCATCTAAATTTTCTAAGTCACATTCAGGTATATGCGCCGTGCCACTATTACAATCTAAACACATGTACGCTATCCCTTGAGCATCATACCGAAACAATCGGGGCGCCGCAGCACCACAAGCTGAACAAGAAATACACACTTCTCTGTCTACATACGCATAATAATGCATCAACTTCCCTCCTTATTACTCGAATACAAATAAAATGTATATTATATTCACTTATTACTATTATTTTTTTATATTATATCCACAAAGTAATATAGAGTCAATATGGTAATTCCGCTTATTCCAGCAATTCCACGAAAAAACCCTTCAAACAACGAATGTCTGAAGGGAGAAACTACATTATAACCATATCATTTACTGAAGTTATTTATTATTATTTTATAATCATTACAGGGATATTGACACGTTTCGCAATTTTATGTGTAACATGTCCTAACACGTGCTTAATTTCAACTTCGGAACGTTTGTTACTCATGACTACAACGTCATAGTCTGCATTTTCAACTTCATTGACGATTTCTTTCGTAGCTGCGCCTGTCGTAAACTTGACATCATATTTTAAGTTGGCATCGTCTAAAGATTTTAAAAATGGTTTCATTTCATCTTTTTTCTCTTCAACAACTTCTTCAAAATGTTTGCCTTGATAGCGTACATAATTTGCAAGTTCCGTTTCAGAAATAACATTAAAAACGACAATTTTATATGCAGAATTTTCACCTGTTAATTTCACTAATTGCTCAGGTACATTTTTAAAACTATTTCCGAAATCAAATGGAACTAGAATATTTTTAAACATATCCAATCCCTCCTCATTATTAGCATTCCCCAATATATTAAATAACAAACAATATAACTGAGAAATAAATACTTCTATCACATTTATTCTATCATTATGATAACGCTTTCTCAAATAAGACGAATAATCTAATCAATCGAAATTCAAATTAAAAAAGCACAATGCGAGTAGCCGATAAGATCTCGACGTTCACATTATGCTTGCGTTCATCTATTCATTTTTAAGATGCGAGCTCCATTACATCAAACGTATCGGTAATTTCTTGATAGTCCAAATTATGGCCCACCACAATTAAATATGGCTTCATCGGAATCGGACACGGCTTGATTTCTAAGTTTCCAAGTGTATATTGAACAACACAAGGATTCTCACAATCTTTAAGATATACAAACCCTTTTATGCGATAGATATCTTCTAAACCTTGTAGCCCTTCAATTAAAGCTGTTTGTTGGACAGGCGCATCGAATTCGTACATCAAGTGTGATAATTGCCCATGATGATGCACACTAGAGCGCTCATTGACTTGACACTGTGATTGATGTTGGACTTCGTTTAAAGTCAGCTCTCCGTAACTTGTTAAAATATAAGGAATATTCGGATATGTTTGCTGAATCTCATCCACCACAGATAACAAGGCCTCGTTATTTAATAAATCGATTTTATTTAAAATCAAGTGACTGCAGTAGCGAAACTGTTCAAATATTAAATGATGCACGGACTCTGGCAATTCTTTTTTCTCATAATAGGCTGCTACGTCAACGAGACCTAACATCGTAATATCTTCAATATAAGGCGCAAGCACAGGGGTCATACATGCATCAAAGACCCCGATAGGGTGTGCCACTCCACTACATTCAACTAAGACAATATCAGGTTGGTACGATAGATACAGCTCGTGTAATTGTTGCGATACATCTTCCTTCAACTCACAACAAATACAACCATTGACGAGGACTTCCATTTGAACATCTTCTGTAACAAGATGTTCGTCCACACTTCTTGCACCAAAATCATTCATAATCACAGCCGGTTTCAAATGATTGTCAAGAGCATCTTGGACTAAATAATTGAGCGTCGATGTTTTTCCGCCACCTAAAAAACCTGATAATATGACAATATCCATCTAAATCCCCCCATCTTTCATCCAATCACGGAATACTCGACTTCCCGTTGTGGTTTGCTGACCTTGATACTTACCATGATAAACAACTTGGGGTTTCGTTTTCGTTTCAGCTAAAACAATTTGACAGATTCTTTGACCTTGCTCAATTTCTAAAGGGAAATCATTCGCATTATATAATTCTAGCGTAATCTTTCCTTCAAATCCTGGGTCGACCCATCCTGCGTTTTGAATAAAGAGACCTGCACGACCAATTGAGCTTCTACCTTCTATAAAGCCAGTTAATTGTTCTGGCAAAGTAATGTATTCTTCCGTTGTCGCTAAAATAAATGCATGTGCAGGAACAACGACATGCGACTGATTGATCGTTTCGTAATCAATCGGCTCGCTCATCCGCTGCACACCCTCTTTAGGTGGGAGTGGCTTTAAAAAATGTTGCCCTAACGTGAGGTCAACAGAAGCGGGTTCAATATGTTCTTCTACTAATGGTTCGATTTTAAGCATTTTGCGTTTTAGATATTCCTTTATATCATTATCTGACAATATCACGCTCAACACCTCTATTTCTTTATAATCAATCATTATTTTTCTGAAAATTTATAGCCTAAATAATTTACCATGTATAGAAAGTTCATACAAGCATTTTAAAGATTCAAATGGTTTGGTCTGTTTTCAATTTGGAGAATTATCACAAAAAATGAAAAATATACGATAATTTGCACAAATATCAATTTATTGCGTTGTTTTCAGTTCTCTTTTGTATATGTATTCCATGGCTCAGATCGCTTTGACTGCCAATAGATAATCCTTCACTTAACAAAAGGATTAAAAAATATACCCTACTCTGTTCAAATTTAAACTCATTTTATATATTTTAAAGACTTAATTTTTAAAAATCAAAAATATCACCATACAAATACAAAGAATCGACATCTCATTCTCTATCATTTAGAGCCGTTATCAAATAAAAAGGGACAGTCACTGAAATTGTCCTCTAGTTATCTTCATGAAGTAACTTAAAGATTAAAAATTAACAGTAAAGAAGCTTATTGTATTTCGCTTCTTTACTGCTTTTCTTAGTAATTTAATTCTTATTAAATTATTCCTATTTCTTCTAAAGCGAGTAACTTTTTTACTGCAGAATTAATTACGCCCCAAAAAGATCTCTTACGACTCTTTCACTTGATCTTCCATCCTGGAATTTAAAATGCTTATCTAAGAAAGGTGCAACCTTTTCGATTTCAAAATCTTCATTTTCTAATGCAGTAATTAATTCATCAAAAGACTCTACAATTTTTCCTGGAACGAAAGATTCATAAGGCTCATAAAAGTCTCTTGATGTAATATAGTCTTCTAAATCAAACGCGTAAAATAACATAGGTCGCTTAAATAATGCAAATTCATATACAAGTGAAGAATAATCACTAATCAGAATATCTGTGATAAATAGAATATCGTTGACTTCTCTAATTTGCGATACATCTAAAAAGTATTGCTTATATTCTTTAGGTATATTTAATCTATTCTTTACAAATGGATGCATTTTAAATAATACGACCGCATTATTTTCACGACAGTAACGTGCAAATCTTGAAAAATCAATTTTAAAGAAAGGATAGTGGGCAGTTGCGTGACCATTCCCTCTAAAAGTAGGCGCAAACAAAATAACCTTCTTACCTTTTATCATTGGTAAATCTTCTTTCATTTTAGCAACTACTTTTTCTTTATACTGCTCGTCGAAGAAAATATCAGTTCTAGGCACTCCAGTTGGAATGACATTTTGTTCTTTTATTCCGAATGCTTCTCCATAGTATAATATGTCATTTTCAGAAGCAACATATGCTTTTGTATAGTTTCTATGATTTGGTGAATCAAAGAATGGTCCACCTCTTTTACCCGCACGACTAAACCCTACAGTTTTGAAAGCACCTACAGCATGCCAAAGTTGAATAATTTCTTGAGTCTTTCTAAAATTAACCGTGTAAATTAAAGGGTGAAAGTCGTCAACAAAAATGTAATCTGCTTTCCCTAGTAAATATGGCAGTCTAAATTTATCAACATAACTTCTTCTCATAGAAATGTGTGGTTTAAATATGTAGTGAATATCATACTTTTCATCTAATTTACGTCTCAACATTTCATCATAAATAAATTTGAAATTTCCTGACATGTTTGATCTAGAGTCTGATGTGAACAAAACTGTATTTCCCTTTTTTAAATGGAAAAATTTAGTCACGTTAAAAATCGCTTTGAATAAAAATTGACGCACATTATATGATTTTTTATTATAGCTCTTTTTATATTCGCTTATTTTTGTGGCTAATTTACTTTTAGGAGGAATAGGTTTGTTAAATTTGATGTCTAGAACAAATTCATTGACCTCTTTCGACATTTTAGGAGATACAATGTAAGTCGTTTTCTGAGAGGTACCGCCTTTTTTGAATTCATACTTATAATGATTGAGCAAGAAATTATTCTTGTCATTTGTTGTTTCCAATGAATTGTATGTCTCTAATTCATCTTCTTCTAAATTATAATTTTCAGGCTCTAAAAGTTTTTCATTGATATGAACAATGTATTCAAAGTCATCTTTAAAAATTAATAAATATTGGTCTGCTGGTAAGTAATTACCATTATCTAAGATAGCTATATTAAAACGGATTTTAAATTTATTCCCATCTATTTCTACACCATTAGCTTTTACTTCAGTCGTTTCCGTAAAATTTCTTAATACAACATTTTTGCTTTTAATTTCGTAATTTTCAGCGTGCCCTTCAATAAATAGTTGAACTCGTTCCCAATAGATGTTATCTACTTTTAATTTATAATTACTCAAACCCTTTTTTCACTCCTCTATACGATTACAACGTCCACTTAATTACTGTCTTGCCCCATGAAGTCGCTAAGTCTTTTTCGAATGCATCCACGACATCATTAATGGTCTTCACATCAAATTCATTACCTTTTAATAAAGATAACTTTTCAACTACATCTGGATTATTTTTATATAATTCCGCAATATCTTTAAAATCTTGTGCACCGCTTCTACTGCTTCCGAACATTGTTAAACCTTTCTCTAGCACTAGTCGCGTATTTACTTCTATGGAATACTCACTAACACCTAATAAACTGATTGTGCCCTCTGGAGAAATTAAATCAATGATTTGCTCAACTGCAGATTGACTCCCTTTGCCACCTACACACTCAAAAGCATGATCAAATGTTAAATCACTTGGTATTTCATCTATATGGTACACTTGGTCAACGAATGAAAAATGACTTAACTTATAATCAGTCTTACCGAAAACGTATAACTTAGCTTCGGGATAGAGCTTGTGAAGTAAAACAGCTGTTATATAACCTAAGTTGCCATCGCCCCATATACCAAAACTACTTTTGTAAGCATGTGATTTTCGTGAAAATCTCTGTATTGCGTGCCAACTTACACTGACGAGTTCTGAGTAAGCAATTGTACTTAAATCCTCAATACTTTTATCAATTTCCACGACTCGGTCATGATCCATAAATATATAATCTTGCATGAAACCATCAAAACCACTCGATCTAAATTTACTACTAGGTAAATAGTTTTCAGCAATTACTTCATCTTTTTCAATCGGCGTATTAGGAACCATGATGACTTTAGTTCCAATTTTATAGATGCCTTTACTGTCGTATACGACTTCACCTACACCTTCATGTATCAAAGACATTGGAAGTTTCTTCTTTAATACCTTTTCATTTCTGCTTCCTGTGTAATATCTTTGATCAGCTGCACAAATAGATAAATATAAAGGACGTACAACTACTTTGTCACTTTTAATGTTTTCATTATTATATGTCACTTCAAATTGTCTAGGCGCTACAAGTTGGTATACTTGGTTAATCATTTAGCATCCCACCTTTGATGATTGAATTTGCGACTTTAAGATCATAAGGTGTCGTAATTTTAATATTATAAAGTTCACCCATGACTAATTTAACTTTCTTATTGTTCACTACGAGTATCTTACACGCATCTGTTAATATTTTTTTATCTTCACTAGATAAATCGTTGTAGCTATTTTTCAATAAATTAATATTGAATGACTGTGGTGTTTGTCCTTGATACATTTCATTTCTAATAGGTATTGTATTGATTGAATCGCCATCATTTGACGTAATGATAGTATCTGTGGCAGGTATAACTGTATCCACTGCGCCATATTTAAGTACACCTTCTATATTTTCTTTAATAATTCGGTGTGTTAAAAATGGTCTTACAGCATCGTGTGTCACAATGACATCTTCATCTGTAATACTTTTTTCTGCTTCTATCGTCTTTATAATGTTCATAATCGTTTCATTACGATCTGAACCGCCTTCAATAACTTTGATTCTCTCATCATCAATATGATGTTTTTTAAGTATATCTTTAGTATGTGAAATCCATTTTTGTGGTGTTGCAATAAAAATCTCATCAAACATTGATGTTAATAGAAACTTTTCTACTGTATGAATAAGAATAGGTTTACCATCTAAATCTAAAAATTGTTTAGGCAAAGGAACATTTCCCATTCTTGACCCTATTCCACCAGCTAATATTCCTGCATAAATCATTTAAACATCTACTCCCTACCTTAAAATTTATTCAATGATTATCATAGTATTAGTAAAAGTATATTTATTATTAAAACGCTTTCATATAAAAACTATTAGAATTTTTAAAATCCTTATTTTAGACGCTATACACGCGTTTATAACACATTATACATTATTAAAAATATATTGCAAAATCATCTATAGGAATATCCATCATAAAAATCTAATATATTAATATATAACTAATAGACTTTTATAAAAAAATAATTTTTTTATATTAAAGCAACTCATTTTGACAATCTATACTTTAGTTAGCCAGCATTCAAAACGTAGATTTATACTTAAGATGATGGAGGGTTTCTTAAATTTTTTGATAATCTTAAAGTCTTTTTTTCAATATAAAAAAGCAGTGAAACGTTTGTTAGTCTCACTGCAAATCTCACTTTGGTAGCGTTAGAAGTATTTATGACGAAATAGGTGAGGGAACAGGGTTAGTCGAAGTCTACAAGATGGGCCTGTCTCCTCGAAAAGCGAAGTCATAATGAAGTTTTATAATAAAAAAGAAGCGCTAAGACGGTGATCTATTAAAAATCATCTTAGCACTTATTATTTTGAGTTTGGTCTTCAGCCCGACCTAATATAAATTAGTTAAAATAAAAAGTAACGTTGTGCCAACGGAAGTTCTGTGGCCGCTTCACTTGTAATTTTATTGCCATCTACAAAGACTTCGTACGTTTGTGGATCGACATCAATTCGTGGCATCGCGTTATTATTAATCATATCTTTTTTAGAAAGATTTCGTATGTTATGTACAGGTTTGACCTGTCGTTTTAAATCGAGCTGACTGCGAATATCATCGTGATATGCCGCTTGAGAAACAAAGGTGATTGCTGTATTTTGTATATTACTGCCATATTGACCATACATACGACGATATTTTACCGGTTCAGCTGTTGGAATGGATCCATTCGCATCTCCATTTGCGGCGACATGAATCATGCCGCCTTTAATGACCATTTCTGGTTTGACGCCGAAGAAACGCGGATCCCATATCACTAAATCAGCAAGCTTTCCTTCATCTACTGAACCCACATAATCAGAAATCCCATGTGTTATCGCAGGATTTATCGTATATTTGGCAATATAACGTTGGATTCGGCGGTTATCATTGTGTTCTCCATCGCCTTCAAGCGGGCCTCTTTGCTGCTTCATTCTGTGCGCCACTTGCCATGTGCGTATGATGACCTCGCCCACACGGCCCATTGCTTGGGAGTCGGAACTCACCATACTAAAAACGCCCATATCCTGTAAGACATCTTCTGCAGCAATGGTTTCTTTACGAATTCGAGAGTCAGCAAAAGCCACATCTTCAGGAATTGAAGCATTGAGATGATGTGTAATCCTTACCATGCCCAAGTGCTCATCAATCGTATTATGTGTGTACGGTAAGGTTGGATTTGTAGAAGACGGCAAAATATTCGGATAAGATGCTGACTTTATCAAATCAGGCGCATGTCCGCCTCCCGCACCTTCAGTATGATACATGTGGAGGACTTTATCACCGATAGCTTTCATCGTATCTTCCATGAATCCTGCTTCATTTAGTGTATCGGCATGTAACGCAATTTGAATATCATATTCGTCTGCAACTTCTAATGCATGTCGCAATGCAGACGGTGTGGCACCCCAGTCTTCATGAACTTTCAAGCCAATGACCCCAGCACGTATTTGTTCTTCTAGTGCTTCATGGTTTACCGCTTGGCCTTTCCCAGTAAAACCGATATTCAGTGGTAAACCTTCTGCTGCTTGAAGCATTCGATGGATATACCAAGCACCTGGTGAAACTGTTGTAGCATTGGTGCCTTCTGAAGTTCCTGTACCACCACCAATGTGCGTCGTAATGCCACTTTCTAATGCAACCTCTGCTTGTTCAGGGCTAATAAAGTGCACATGCGTATCAATTCCGCCTGTAGTTACAATGCGACCTTCTGCTGCGATGACATCTGTTGAAGCGCTAATAATGATATCAACGTCATCCATAATGTCTGGATTACCCGCTTTACCTAACTTCATAATACGACCATCTTTCACACCAATATCACATTTAATCACTTTGTTATAATCAATGACCACCGCATTGGAAATGACAAGATCTGCAACTTGTGGATGTGCTCTTGTAGCATTTGGATTTTGACCCATACCATCACGAATGGACTTGCCACCACCAAAAGTGACTTCATCACCATAATTGGCATAATCTTTTTCTACTTTCGCAAATAAATCTGTATCTGCAAGACGAATCGAATCTCCTACTGTCGGCCCATATAAACTGGTATATTGCGCATCTGTCATTTTAAAACTCATTTGTCTTCACTTCCCTCTTCGACATTTGGTGGTGTCACCTTTGATCTATCAATCGGGCCATCGACAAGACCATGAAAACCATAAATATGTTGACGTCCAGCGTAACGTACAAGGTAAATTGTCTTTTCATCTCCAGGTTCAAAACGCACAGCAGCCCCTGCAGGAATATCTAAATGTTTTCCGTAAGCATCGTCACGATCAAACGCGAGTGCGGGGTTCACTTCATAAAAGTGAAAATGTGAACCGACTTGAATAGGACGATCACCCGTATTTTTTACATTGAGTTTTGTCGTTTCTCTGCCTTTATTGATTGTAATTTCTGACTTTTTAACAATGATTTCACCAGGTTTCATGTTTATTCCTCCTATACAATGGGATGATGAATGGTTACCAACTTTGTGCCATCAGGAAATGTGGCTTCTATTTCAATGTCAGTCACCATTGCATCAACACCCTCCATGACATCATCTTTTGTTAAAATTTCTCTTCCATAACTCATTAATTCGGCGACAGACTTGCCATCTCTCGCCCCTTCTAAGATTTCATAACTAATTAAGGCAACTGCTTCAGGATGATTTAATTTTAGCCCTCGTTCTTTTCGTCTACGCGCTAAATCTGCTGCGACGACAATCATCAACTTGTCTTGCTCTCGTTGTGTAAAATACATGTCAGTCCACTCCTTAACAATGTAAAAATAAGTGATTACGCCTCTCATTATAGATTCTTCGAAAATCACTTTCAAACGATAATGCTATTTTATAAAAGCTTTCAACTATATTTTATTCTATAATACATTTCTTTCATTACTTTTAATATTATCGTAATATAGTGGTTATATACGCTGTTAAAGTGGTAAAGTTAAAGCATATTCTGAAACAATATCACGAGAGAGAAAGGCGTGAAAAAACATGCCAACATGGATACATACTTTTTTCAAAAACATCTCCCAAGTCGTGCTCTTAGAAAATACTTGGACAGGTCTCATTATTTTAATTGCGTTATGGATTGGCAATTGGAAAATTGGATTCGCCGCAATGGTCGGTAGCTTGCTCAGTTTATTAACCGCCCGTTTTTTTAATTATACCGAATCGGAAATCCAAGCAGGCCTGGCTGGTTTTAATCCTGTATTAATTGCTATTGATTTAACACTTTTTTTAGTATGGTCTTGGCAAAACGTGATGATTATTTTAATTTGTATTTTACTTGCAATGCCAATTGCTCAAGCAATTAAAAACTTCTTAAAGCCTTTACATTTGCCAGAGCTGACAACGCCATTTGTCGTTCTAACATGGCTCGTTTTATTAATGTCTCAACAGTTTAAGTTTATCCAAACGAATGTAGCGGTCTTACCATTAACCTCTCACATTCACATTGATTTAAATACACCTTTCCATCCAGTGTTTGCTTTTTTTAACAATGTCAGTCAAATTTTCCTTATTGAACATGTGTTAAGTGGGCTTTTAATTGTCATTGCTTGTTGGATTGCTTCTCGACGTGCTGGTCTCTATCTCCTCATAGCGAATTTATTAGGTTTACTTCTTGAGTTCTTTATGGGCGCAGATATCGGTAGTCTTAATGAAGGTCTGTTTGGCTTCAACTTAATGCTAACCGTCATTGCAGTTGGTGTTACATTCCGTTCAAAAAGCCATTTTCATCCCATACTTGTCTTTTTATTGGCAGTTATAATGACACCGATGATGTATGCAGCCACTGCAACATTCTTTGAACCTATCGGACTTCCTGCGTTAACATTCCCATTTATTTTAGTGACGTGGACACTGTTACTTGCTGGTCAAACACCTCCTCCAAATCGAATTAAAACCTCCTCATAAAAAAAGCGTCAATCGCCGCATCTAAGTTAAAAACTCAGCATGCTCGTATTGACGCTTTTAAAATCAAATACATTTCTCTAGTTATGTTAAATTAAACGCGATATCTATTCATTTTTCACTTCTTCAAAGTAAGCTTCATCTAAATGATTGATCACTAAATGTTCAATTTGCAGTGTCGTATGTGCCAAACCATATTTTTCTTTCAACAATGTTTCAAGCTTATTAATTGTTTGATACGCATCCACACTACTTCGACTATCCAAAACGACGTGAGCACTGAGTGAATAATGCTCTGTCGTAATTGACCATAAATGGAACTCATGGACGTCTAACACTTGATTAACAGATTTCATCGTTTCCATAATTTCATCGGTATCTAAATGTTCTGGTACAGATTCCATTAAAATCAACCAGGCATTATGCATGATTTTATACCCGCCACGCAAAATCACCAACGCAATCACCATACTCAAAATGGGGTCAATTAACTGAATACCTGTAAAGTAGATTAATACAACTGCAACAATGACACCGATTGAATTTAACAAGTCTCCCATAAAATGCCACAGCGCACTTTGGATATTAATATTATTTTCGCTCTTCAATGACCGCACTAAAATGATGGTTAGTACTATATTTACAATTAAGCCAATTGTAGCAATGACAAGCATTAAACCACTTTCTACAGGCTTTGGAAAAATAATACGGACAATCGCTTCATAAAAAATCCATGCCGAAATCACTGCCAATGCCAAACCATTTAAAAAAGCAGCGAGAATTTCGAAACGCAAATACCCAAATGTATATCGTGCAGTAGGTTTTCGACTCGCAAAATAGACAGCAAGCATCGATAAAGCAAGTGCAAAGACATCGCTTAACATATGGAACGAATCTGATAATAACGCTAGCGAGTTGGAAATAATCCCTCCAGAAAATTCAACAACTGTAAAAAAGAGCGTAATAATGAGTGACAACCACAAAGTCATTTTGGAATGCGTCTGTTTTTTTCTATGCTCCACGTGATGAAAATAGTTTCCTCTTGACATCATATCCCTCCTTGATAATTTTTCTCATTGCCCATAAACGACACGAGGTGAATACGGTCTCACCGCATTCACCTCAATTTTTTCGACTAAGCTTTGAAATTGTCATTCATTATTTCTTCATCTTGCTGATATTGTTGGTATGACAAGTATGCCACACCTGCTAGCACTGCTACTGCAATACCGCCAAAAATGTATGCAGACAATTTATAACATTGTTTCATAATATAAGCCTCCAGTTCATTCTATTCTAACATACCACTGTGCCAACAACTACAAACATGCTTTAGAAATATATTCTTTAAAAAACATCTATTTTTAAAACAACAAATATTTCAAGGTACTTAATTAAAAAAATTTGACAATTATTTGAACTTAATGTATTATTTATATATCCTTTTTGAAAACCCTTTCAAAAAGAAAAATTATAAGGAGGCGTTTATATGTCGGTTTATTTAGCGCAATTACTTGAGTGGTTACCTCGCATACTGATCAATATCTTTATTTAACTTTGGCTAACTTTTACAAACAATATTCAAATGAGGTGGGAAAAAATGAAACAAAAACATGTCTACAGCATTCGTAAATTTAAAATCGGGGCATCATCAGCTGTTATTGCTTCTTTCTTTTTCATCGGGCTATTACAAACGCCTGTTTCAGCTGAATCTACATACGGGGGTCAAGAACCAAGTGACGCTTCTCATCAGGCACATACCCAATTAGAAAAACAACAGCAAGCTTCTGATGAAGAATCACAAAAATCTTTAAAAGATACAGAAACACAATCAAATAACGATGTATCTCAAGCACAAAGTGAACGAAGTACAACCGAGAAATATAACGCTCAAACGCAAACCGACGAAAACGCAACGGCTCAAAACAATCAAAAAGAACATGCATCTAACCATGACACGACAGCACCTGCACCATTGACGCATGCTACACAAACTGAAAATCATGTCAAAACACCTCAAGTGTCTCAACAACCTTTGAATTCTCCTGTCAAAGCACCTACTCAAAAAGCATCAAATGAAAATACACCTTCAACGACACCATCAGATGAAAAACAAACAGAAAGCAAGCAGACCGTTCAACCTACATCATCTGCAACTTACGCTGTAAAAGATGAGAAAACGGCCGCGCCTCAAACACTCAAATCAAATGAATGGACGAAACCCCATGTCGGACAGCCTGTCAAAACGGATTTAACTTCTACAAAAGAACAAGAGAAAGCGACAACTCAAACGCAAAGTCGTCAACGTCAAGCTGAAAAGTTAAATGAACAACCCAGTCAAAAAGCGAAACAAAACTATTATAAAAACCAAGAACCAATTGTTTTAGTTCATGGCTTTAACGGCTTTGTGGATGATAAAAATCCTACTGTCCTCTCACATTATTGGGGTGGAGAAAAGCTCAATATTCGTCAATATTTAGAAGAAAATGGCTACAACACTTATGAAGCAAGTGTCAGCGCATTTGGTAGTAACTATGACCGCGCTGTAGAACTGTATTACTACATAAAAGGTGGTCGTGTTGATTACGGTGCAGCGCATGCAGCAAAATATGGACATGCCCGTTACGGTAATACGTATGAAGGTATTTATAAAGATTGGGAACCTGGCAAAAAGATCCATCTTGTAGGTCATAGTATGGGTGGTCAAACGATTCGTGTGTTAGAAGAATTACTCCGTAACGGTAGTCAAGAAGAAATTGAATACCATAAAAAACATGGTGGCACAATCTCGCCTTTATTTGAAGGTGGACACGATAACATGGTTGCTTCAATTACGACTTTAGGTACGCCTCATAACGGAACACACGCAGCGGACTCACTCGGTAATGAGCCTATCGTAAGACAATTTGTATTTGATTTCGCAGCTGCATTAGCTAAAAATGATGCGCGTGTCGACTTTGGTCTTAACCAATGGGGACTTAAACGTAAACCTGGCGAAACAGATAAAGCCTATACTGAACGCATCAAAAATAATAATAAACTGTGGAAAACAAAAGATACTGGTTTTTATGATTTAACACGTGAAGGTGCAAGTGAAATCAATAAACATACTTCACTCAATCCAAATATAGTTTATAAAACTTATACAGGAGAAGCGACACACGCAACGCTATCAGGTAAACAAAAAGCAAATCGCGATCTATTTTTAACATTTGCTTTAACGGCTAACGTTATCGGTAAAGCTCCTGAAAAAGATTGGCGTGTCAATGATGGTCTTGTCTCTGTTGTTTCTTCTCAACATCCATATAACCAAGCATGGACAAACGCTACAGACCAAATCCAAAAAGGCATTTGGCAAGTGACACCAGTCCTTGAAGGTTGGGATCATGTCGACTTTGTCGGTCAAGATACGAACGATACGAATCATACACAAGAACAACTTCAAAATTTCTGGCTTAAACTTGCAGATGATTTAGTTAAAACAGAAGAAGTTGTAAAATAACAAGGAGGCGATGCATAGTGAGTGGAACACCGTTAGAGTTATTACTTTCTTTATTTAAAGTATTAAGAAACGTCTTTAAATTCTAATCTCAAAATGAAGCGCTAGGGTTTTTACGGTTGGTGTGACTACACATCGACCGTTTTTTTGTGTGAGATACGCTTGAATCATCTGAGCTCTATATTATCATGCGGACATAAGAAACCAATATCTTATAAAAGTGCAAAAACATTGAAATGACTAGGACCACACATGCGCTCCTTTTTAAGCACTGCATAACCCTAGTCATCTTTTTAATGAAACCGTGAAATTTATTTGATAATATCAATTAATTCTTTTTTAGCTGCAGCTCTTGCAGGAATCCAACCAAACACAATACCAATTAATGTGGATACTCCTACCGCAAGTACGATGGAACCGAAGCTGACTGCACTTTGTATATATTCCGGTGTAACGGCATCGACTAACTCTGCAATCAATATTCCAATGATTAAACCAATGATACCGCCAATCAGACATAGAATGACACTTTCAATTAAAAATTGTAATTCTATATCACGGCCTTTTGCACCAAATGCACGTCGAATTGCAATCTCCTCTGTCCGTTCTGTTACAGAGATGTACATCACATTCATCACGCCAATACCTGCTATAAATAGTGAAATCCCTGCGACAGCAGCAACAAAGTAAGTGATTGAATCAAATATTTTGCCAATCCCTTTCATTAATTCTTCAGTATCTGAGTATACATATTGACCTTGATCAATAGCTGCACCCTTTTTGTTCAGTTGATCAGCCACGCGTGTTGCAATTTCTTTTTTATTCGCATCTTCTCCAACTTTTAACACAAGTTGCGGAAACGCAGATTTTAGATGAGGTAAATAAGTTTCAACTGTCTTTGTAGGGATTTGAACAGCATCTGAGAGCTGTGCTTTATCCTTCACACCTACGACTTCAAATCCCATATCATCTATATAAATGGTTTTGCCTTTCACGTTACCTTTAAAAAGTGTGTCAGCTACTTCTGAAGAGATGACAGCAACACGTTGTTTTAAAGCATTATCACCTTTTGTAAAGCCTTTTCCATCAGAAACACCTGACACCGATTCACTTTTAACGACTGCAATATCTGTTTTCTTATTAACCGTTTTAGCTTCAGATATTAAACCTGAGCTTTCATCTTCTTTAATACTAGCATCTTGAACACCTTTCACTTGGCGCGCAATATCAATTTCCGTTTCAGTAAAAGGAGCGTCTTTAATCGGTTCAAAGTCGTCAGGCGTAAAGCTCACTAATGCTGTATCTTTTGCAGCCCCCGCATCACTAAACTGCTCGTTTGCTGTCTTTTTAAAACCATTCCCTAAAGACATAATGGTAATAACAGCAGCTATACCTATAATAATCCCAATCATAGTAAAAATATTACGGCGCTTGTTTTTCATAATTGACTTCAATGCAACGTGTATAATATTACCGAAATAGGTCATCGTTTCAACACCTCTTCTTTTTGAACACGACCATCGAGAATATGAATCACACGGTCCGCTTGTTCAGCTACTTTAGGATCATGCGTCACCACAATCATTGTGGTCCCTTGTTCTTTATTGAGTTGTAAAAACAATGCCATAATGTCTTTTGAAGTTTTTGAATCAAGCGCTCCCGTTGGCTCGTCAGCAATGATAAACTTCGGTTGATTTACTATGGCTCTCGCAATCGCAACACGTTGTTGTTGTCCGCCTGAAAGCTTGTTGGGCACCAAGTTTTCTTTCTCGAATAAACCAACTCGATGCAACATCTCAATTACACGGTCATTACGTTCAGAAGCACGAAGACCTGCGTAAAGCAACGGAATACTAACATTTTCTAGTATCGTATTGTTTTGAATCAACTTAAAATTTTGAAAGACAAATCCAACAGTTCGATTTCGAATAGCAGCCAACTCATTATCAGAACGTTTTTGATAATTTTCGCCATCAAATAAGTATTCTCCTTCATAACCGCGATCAATAAAACCAAGTATATTAATCAAGGTACTTTTACCTGAACCAGAAGGCCCCATGATAGCGACAAATTCGCCTTCATTAATTTTTAAATCGATATCTTTTAAAATATGATTATGCGTATTCCCATTTTTGAAGTGACGATTGATCTTTTTAAGCTCAATCATTTGGCCACCTCTACTTTCTCCCCATCTTTAATTTTTGAGTCTGGATTTTGTATTAAATGTTCACCCTTTTCAATACCTTGCGTCACAATGAAATCACCATTTTTTTCGTCATACTTAATTTTTGTACGATGTGCAATATTATTTTTATCCACTTTATATACATGGTTATCTTTAGTTAAAACAGATTTAGGTATTTTAAGCGTATCTAAAGGAATATTTGCTTCAACGGAGAATCCTGTTTTAACTTTAAAATCAAGGTCCCCAATGATGATTTTATATTTTGAAGTTTCTTTATCATTTTGACCTGATGGATGTGCATCGACTGGATTATTAGTCGTTAATGTTTGCGCATCTCCATGTGCATTTTCATCTAGACTTCCAGCTGTCGCTTCACTTTGTTGTCCTTTATCTTGATCATAACTTGTTGGAAGTTGTGCGATGCTTTTAATTTTACCTTTACCTTTTTGACCAGAACTTGTGACTTCAATATTAACCATGTCGCCAACTTTAATTTTATCCAAATCAAATTCAGAAACTGTCGTTTGAATAATTGGCTCTTTCGAAATCAGTTTAAGGATAGGCTCGCCTTCACCCACTTGTTGTCGATTGATTAATGAAATTGTGCCATCAAATGTCGCATTGATACTATTATTTACTTGACCGTCATATCGATTAAGTTGCTTCCAAGCCGTATTAATCGCTTGTTGATCACCACTTTGTTGTGCTTTTAAAAGTTGATCATTCAATTTTTGACGTTGTGCCCCATCAATATCATAGTTAATCAGCGGTGTGCCTTGAGATACACTTTGACCGTCTTCAACTTGTGTACTTAGAAATGTTCCGAGTTGCGCATTGTTTAAGTATGTTTTAATTGTTTCTGGAGAGACTTTCCCAGAAATACGAATTGGTTTTTCGCTTTTTACTGTATATGTATTGTATCCTTCGCCATCATTGCCTCCACCGATATGACTAAAGTTTTTAACGAGAAAAGCAATTCCTGTCAAAAAGATAATGCCAATGATTGACAATGCGATTAATGTCCTCTTCTTCAAAATTAAAAATCCTCCTTAATGTTATAATTTGTATTTTTCTGTATTATAACATTAAAAAGGACTCCATATTTTATGTATTCAAAATATTTAATAATTGTTTTATAATTCAGCAGCCAAGCTCAAAATCGTATCTTCTAAGAAAGCCGAGCCTAATGCTAGCAAGACAATGAGTACAATTGTTAATAAGCCTAAAATTAAGGAAGCACGTAATGATAAGCGGCTCGTCGCATAATAGACGATAAATGTCACATACCCTTTAAATATCGTCTGCACATCAAAAGCAGCGAGGTAGGTGTTACCTGGAAGAAAGATATTCAAACTTGTAATAATGTAAGCTGGTGCAGGTAAATGTAATGCAAGTTGAATCACAATAACAACCAATGAAACAGTTGTCACAATAAGCGAATGGCTTAGAGAGGCTGATAATATCGTCTTAGGTGTCACATCTGAATTTAGAAATTTCGAAATCATCATAAAAACAACAAATGTAAATAGAAAGCTAATCACGCCACCCATCAGACTGCTTGAAACATCGGTTAGCCAATGAATTTGATGAATTTCTTCTATATCTTGTTTAGAATAGCCAAAGCCTTCTAACAACTCGGTATTATCTGTGTCATATTTTAATATTAAAGAATAAATAACAGTAATCAAAATAAGTAAAAACGACTTGACTTTCCACGTTGGATAATCCCGTAAGTTTTCAAAATGTTAGAATAAAGGGAGCTTCGTTTTGACCAACTTTAAATCCTCCTCTAAAAAGTTAATATTATATTATCACATTGCAAGGTAAAATATACTATTAAAAGTTAAAAATTCTAAAATATGCCATAACATATGAGAAAACTACAATATAAAGTATAAAATTATAAATTTTAATGATACAATCTAATATAAATATAATTTAGGGAGGCAATTCATGAATTACTCAAAACTATTACATATTGAATCTTTTGTTAAAGAGAGGCATCAACCTAAAGTTCTGGTTAAAATTCTGGTTTTTACTATTCTCGCTTGTTTAATGAGTTTATTAACCACCTTACTCATAGACTTTAATGATGTGCTCATCAATCAGGTGGGGCTTTCGCCGACTGAAGCTGAGCAAGCGTTGTCAATAACGAGAGTGGCAAGTGTGATTGGGACTTTTATTGTCTCTTGGTTTTTATTAGCGATATTCTTCTTAATCACTTGGGTAATAACAAAGATTTTTAAATCAAACGTCTCAGCTAAAGTTGTTTTTGCATCATTATTACGTTACTCGATTATTATGGCTTCTGTAAGTTGTGTTGTTCTTTTCATCCAGTGGCTTTTCCATATCGATCCAAGCATCGTTAGTATTGATTCGTTAAACATCTTCGCACCTAAAAATAAATGGTTAGGCGCTATCAGCCTAAGAAATATAATTACAGCTTGGTTCTTTGGTATTATGCTCCACTCTTCTTTTCGTATCAGTCAAAAATGGTCATGGATAGGGGCACTTGCTGTATTCATTGTGTTGTTCGTCTTCTCTGGCCTTGCTTAATTGAAAAATGTAAAAGAGAACAGGACGAGCCGAAGACTATAAGCTGAGGCTGTCCCCTCAAAAAGTGACGTCATACAATACGAACTTTTATCATAAAAAGGAAGCGCTCAGACGATTTACTGTTGAAAGTCATCTGGGCGCTTTTTATTTAGGAATTGATGCCACAGCCTGTCACCTATATTAACAAACGGTTGTGCATTAAGCTGCTGAATCGACAATATTATTCATTGTACGTCTGACACTTTGCGCATACATAGCGCCAAATTTGACTAAATGCACCATCAATAAATAAAGTTCATAAAATTGGATACGTAAATTCGCACCCTCACTTAATGGATAAGCTTCATTATAGGCATGATAAAAAGCATCATCAAAGCCTCCGAAAACTTTTGTAGCACCTAAATCAAACTCTCGATCCCCGTATAATGGTGCAGGATCAAATAACGCTGGACGACCATCTGTTAAAAACATATAATTACCAGCCCATAAATCGCCATGCAAGAGTGAAGGTTCACTATCATGTTGCTTTAAAGACGTGATCATAATCTTCCGGACCTCTTCAAATAAAGCATCATCACTTTCCGTCCATAATCCACGATTCCGAATCGTTTTCGCTAAAGGATTCATACGTTGGTTAATAAATAGTTCTGACCATGTCTTTGTCCATTCGTTATTAAATTGAACATCCCCACCTTCAAAAGGCAAAGGATACCCAAATCTTCCTTGTGGCTCGTGGGTATGGTGTAGTTTTGCGACAAGTTGTCCTAATTCGTGTTGACTGCCACTTTGCCCTTCTTCCAAATAGCTTAATAACAAGTAGGCATCTTGGTCAATTCGACCTTGATCAATGACGACAGGTGCCGTCACCCCCGCTTCCTCAAAAGCTTTTAAACCTGCCACTTCTGCATCATAAAATGAGGCCGCTCTATTTTGTTGCACTAACAAAAAATATGTTTCATTGCTTGTTTCTACACGATAAGCTTGATTGACATCGCCACCACTCACAGCGGTAATATTTTGAATATCTTGAAGTGGCAATTCACGATACCATTGTTCCAACATAAAACCTCAATCCTTTCTAAATGAGCACTTTTTCATTTAAACAATCACAACGTAACGACTTCGCTATTCGCAACATTTGTGCACGTTAATGGCCTTGAAACTATTGCCAAATTATCATGGTGCCTTACCAGATTGAAAATACGATTATAGGTTACGACGCACATCTGGCTTAAATATTTTTCATTTTATTAATTTCCCTGATGAGCCCCCTGTTAAAACAAAATATTTTAATGTCCGTATATGCTTCGTTATACTAAATAATATGAAATTATGCACAAAGGAGTTGCAATACTATGGAAGATCGACGTCAATTGTTGCTAGATACATTTAATTACAGATTTGCGACAAAACGTTTTGATGCAAGCAAAAAAATATCAGAAGCAGATTTTAATACCATTCTTGAAACAGGTCGATTATCGCCAAGTTCGCTTGGTTTTGAACCTTGGCAATTTGTCGTTATTCAAGATCCAGCCATTCGTGCTGCACTTAAGCCTATGAGTTGGGGTGCACAAGGCCAATTAGATACAGCGAGTCATTTTGTTGTTATTTTAGCACGTAAAAATGTCCGTCCAGAAAACAATTACGTTCAACATTTATTACGTGATGTCAAACACATGGATGAAACGATGATCCAACAAATGAGTGAAAAAACGACTTCATTCCAAGATAAAAACTTAAATCTTTATGAAAGTGAGCGTGCATTGTGGGATTGGGCAAGTAAACAAACGTATATTGCACTCGGCAACATGATGACGTCTGCTGCATTCCTAGGTATTGATTCATGTCCAATTGAAGGTTTTCAATATGATGAAGTGGCTGAATTATTAAGCGAAAAAGGCATCATTGATGATGAAAACTTTGCGCCATCTGTAATGGTCGCATTTGGTTATCGAGAAGAAGACCCAAAACGTGAAAAAACACGTCAAACCCAATCAGAAGTTGTAAAATGGGTTTAGGTTGAAAACATATTATCTATGTTACACAATGAAGATTCGAGGAGACTTCAAGACATAAAATCTTTGTTAACCTTGTCTTCATGAACACGCTTGTATTGGGACAGAAGATTCTAGTCTAATGCTGTCCCCTTAGTAAGCAAAATTTTATTATAAAAAAAGAAGCGCTAAGATGATTTTCTATTCAAATTCATCTTAGCGCTATTTATTTTGGGATTGATGTCACAGCCTCCTCATTTTTGTTTATGGACAGTCATGTAGCACTAAAATAGCCTCATATTTTTCTGAATATTATGATAAAATTAAAACTGTCACAAATAAAGGGGGTATGTGGTTATGCGTAATTTCGTGACACTTTTAATTATCGTCGTTTTTATTCTCACAGCATGTAGCCGTGATCACCATGAGCAGTCGAAAAGTAAGACATTTCCAAATCGTACAATTGAAATTATTGCACCCGCTTCACCAGGAGGCGGTTGGGATGCAACTGCCCGTGCCATACAGAAAATCATGCAAGATCAAAATTTAACTGATCAAAATATCACTGTCATTAACAAGCCTGGCGGTGGTGGTGAAGTAGGATGGCAATATCTAACAGAACGCCCTGCTTCTTCCATTGCTATCAACTCCAGCTTATTACTGTCTAACCATGAATTAGGATTAAGTGATTTAAGTCAACGCGACTTTACACCTATCGCTATTTTGGCGACAGAATGGATTAGTCTATCCGCTTCTAATCATTCTCATCTCAAATCAGGAAAAGAAGTCATGGAAAAATTAAAAAAGAATCCGAAATCGTTAACAATTGGTGTTGCACCTGGATTAGGAAATAATGACCACCTCGCATTTGTACAGGCTGCAAAAGCTTACGGTGTCGATGTAAAAAAGTTAGATTTCCTTGTTTATAAAAGTGGCGGTGATTTAGAAACAGCGCTTTTAGGGGGACATGTTGATGTTGCTTCCACTGCAGTCTCTGAAGTAAAAACACAACACCAAGCCGGAAAACTCAAAGTCCTTGCTACTACATCAGATAAACGAATACAAGGATTAGAAGATGTGCCAACCTGGAAAGAACAAGGTTTAAATATTGTTTTTCCACACTGGCGTGGTGTCATGGGACCTAAAAATATGTCCAAAACAGAACGTGCCTATTGGAATAAGACTATGAAAAAAGTCGTTCAATCTGACCAGTGGAAAAAAATACGACAAAACAAAGATTGGGATGCATTTTATAAAGACAGTTATGAAACAGAAGCCTTTTTAAATGCACAACAGAAAAAATATCAGCAACTGATTCAAGATGCTGGATTTTAAACAAAGGGGGTTTAAAATATGGCAAAATTCATTCCACCTCTCGTCTGTCTTATGATAGGCATTATCTATTTGATACTTTAGCTTCATCTCCCTATTTCTAGAATTGGAGATCCACAAAGCCCAAAATATTTTCCAGTTTTGATTTCAATTTTACTCATTAGTTCAAGTATCATCTATTTCTTTCAAATGTATAGTGACAAAGCAGTTTCTTTTGAAGCATTCAAACAACTTTGGACGCCCTTAGTCATAAAAAGAATCGGTTTAACTTGTTTATTTATTTTGATTTATACACTTATTTTTGAACGTGTGGGCTTTTTAATTTCAACCATACTCTTTTTAGCTGCAGTCATGTTCCTAATCAACGGATTTAAGCATTGGCTAAAAAATTTAGTAGTCGCAATTGTCTTTTCTGGGGTGGCATGGTATACCTTCTCACACCTGTTAGACGTCAGCTTACCATAAAGGAGGGTTTTCAATGGGAATAGATTTAAATAGTTTTTGGGAAGGATTAACAACCGCCTTCCAACCTATGAACTTATTATGGATTGTTGTTGGTGGATTCTTAGGTACTGTTGTCGGTATGTTACCCGGACTTGGCCCAGCCACTGCAGTTGCCGTTCTTATTCCAGTCACGTTTGGGATGAATCCTGTGAGTGCACTTATTTTGATGATTTCAATCTATTATGGCGCGATGTACGGTGGTTCGAGAAGTTCGATATTACTCAACACACCGGGCGACGGATCAGCAATTGCTGCTACATTCGATGGCTATCCTATGACACAAAATCACCAAGCCGGTAAAGCTTTAACAATTTCAGCTGTGGCTTCTTTAATTGGCGGTTTGACTTCTGTCATTGGTTTTATACTACTTGCAAAGCCTTTATCTAACTTTGCACTCAATTTTGGTCCAAGAGAGTATTTTGTGCTCTTTTTATTTACCTTATCTATGATTGTAACGCTATCACTTGGCAAAATGGTAAAAGGCTTCATCGCAATGTCTATCGGCTTAATGATGAGCACAATCGGTGTTGATTTACAAACAAGTGTGTATCGCTTCACATTTGATATCACACATTTAAGTGAAGGTGTTGATTTTCTTGTTATCATTATCGGTGTTTATGCAGTTGCAGAAGTCTTCTATAATTACATGCACTTAGATACGTTAGAACCGCCTAAAGCTGACCTCGGTTCAATGAAATTGACTAAAGAAGATTGGAAGCGCACGCGTTGGACGATGTTACGTCAAAGCCCTATTGGATTTCTCATTGGTGTATTACCCGGGGCAGGTGGATCTGTCGCATCCCTATTAAGTTACGCCACTGAAAAACAAATTTCTAAAAACAGTAAAAAATTCGGTAAAGGCGCTATCGAAGGTGTCGCTGCGCCTGAAGCTTCAAACAATGCTGCTTCTGTTGGCTCACTTATTCCATTACTAACGATGGGTGTGCCTGGTTCAGGTACGACAGCTGTCATCCTGGGGGCTGTTGTTATGTTAGGTTTGCAACCTGGACCTCTATTATTTGAAAAACAGCCTGAAATGATTTGGACATTAGTTAATAGTATGTTTATCGGTAACATCTTTTTAGTGATTTTGAATATCGCACTTATCGGTTTATTGTTGAAAATTTTAAAGACACCTCCAAAAACTTTGTATCCTATCATCTTGGTTCTCGCCTTTTTAGGCACTTATACGTTAAGTTACAGCGTCATTGATTTTTACATCCTTTTGATTTTTGGCGTCGTCGGTTTATTGTTGAAATTGCTCGATTTTCCAATTTCTCCATTAATTTTAGCTGCTATCATCGGTTCAGATATGGAACAAAATTTCCGCAAAAGTTTAATCACGAGTCAAAATCATTTAAGCGACATTTTCTTTGGCTCTCCGATTGCGATTGTATTAACACTTATGACGCTCCTTTCACTATGTTATCCATTCATGATGAAATTCATTAAATCGAAGCGAAGCAACACTTAACGAAAAAGATGTCCATACCTAAAAGAACAGCACCAACTATACATTGCTAGTGCTGTTCTTTTAATTCAACTATTTTTGTGTTTAAGAGATTGCTTTTACAAATTGCTTGTTCGCTGTTAAATATGCACCCGTAGTTGTTTTTAACCGCGGTGTTTGATTTGCAGTATAAATGATTTGTTCGATTGTTAAAGTATCGCCAGGCTTTAAACTATCGATCGGCTCTTTTTTAAATGATCTTGAATCATATAAATAACATGCTTTAATAATTTCAACAGTTTTAGGGACCTCAGTATAATACTGCTCATCAATTTTATTGAGTTGTTCTACAAATTTTTGATTAGCCGTAATCAACTCCCCTTCTACAGTTTGAAGTCGAGGTGTATCATTTGATGAAGCCACAATCTTGCTAATATAAAATGCTGTTCCGGGTTCGACATCACTAATTGGCTTTTTAAAATCTTTATCTTCATACCGCTTAATTTTTTTAATTGTCACAACGCGCTTAGGATTCTCTTTAAAATAGCTATTTGAACTGCTAGAAGCACCTTTTTTATTCTGAAATTCTACTTTAAAATTTTGACGCTTCATGACCCTGTCTTGTTGATGTGTTGGATAGGAAGCATTTACAAGCGTCTCTTCATATCCATTAAATTTAATCTTAAGGTTAATATTGTAGCTAGCCATACTTGCTAAATCTTTTGTCTTTATTGCTATTACATCATTATCCAATTGAAAATTTAATGATTTTGCATGAGCTGCATTATTAATTTCTACGGCTAAAACGTCTTTAATTTCAACTTTTTCTCCACGCAACAAATGAATCCATTCATAATCTTCCCCATTGATTCTTCGAGTTCCCAAATAGACTGGATAACATTCGATCGGTAAATTTTTAAAGTGATGCTGATTGACATATAACGCTTGGTAGACCTGTCCATTTTCTATAAATAACGATTGACTTGATTGGTGTACGAGCGTTTCTAACAATTGCTCAAAAATCTCTTTATCGTACGTTTTATATGCATCGTAAAGCATACGGTAAACATCCATCGTCAACAATTGCGGAATAGTGAACCCTTTTTGTTCAATTATCGATACCGCTTCATCAAATATTTGATAATAATCTTTTCGAGATAATGATTTTACGAATGTCTTTGTATGAAACATTCGGCGCATAAAATCCAATTCTACGAAACGCGCGCATATTGCTTTTAAAGCTGCTTTAGGGATATCTAAATTTACGACTTCTTTTAATATTTCCAAATTGATTACAGCTTTCTCATACACAGATGTTTGTTTCACTAATGATACGTTCTCTTGATAGCGATTTGTATGGTATACCCCTACAGGCGTCATTGTTGCGGTTTGCGCCTTACTGATTAATTCAGAGAAAAATAATTTATCTTCTCCATATTTTCTATGTTTAAATTCAATATTATGGTCTATAACGAGTGATTTCTTAAAAACCTTACCTGGAGGACCCACTGAACGAAAAATCTTTTCTATACTATAAGGTACTAAGTGTTGATCTTCTTTATATGAAGCAAATAAAGCAACTTTTTGAACTTTGTTGTTTGTGTGCTTATATATTTGTCCAAATCCAATATCATCATGATTTTCATCTAAACTTTTTACTAATGAAGGAAAACCTTTGTCATCTAACCAATCATCCGCATCCAAAATAGCAATGTATTTTCCGTTTGCTGCTTTGATGCCTATATTTCTTGGTTCTGACGGTCCTCCCGAATTCGTGTCTAACTCAATTAAATGTATAAAGTGGTAACGCTCAACATACTTTTTAATTAATTCCACTGAATTATCAGTAGAACAATCATCTACAACAATAACTTCCATTTCATCTTTTTTAAAATCCAAACGAACAAGAGAGTCTAAACATTTCTCAATAAATTCTGCCTTGTTATATACAGATATAACAATTGAAACTAATTCCCCCATAAATATATCCCCCTCATATAATACTTAAAAGATGTTATTATGCAGTAAACCCTTATTCTTAATTCATTAAACATGTATGAATTTGTCATTATATCATAAAACACGAAATTTTCTTTTAAATATCTAAAGTTCTATATTTTTTGAAAATTGTTTCTAACTATTATTGTCTTTGCTATTTTATATTACATTTTAATGTTATAATACCAAATGTTAAATTGAATTCTGAAAGGATGATTCTTATGAACGCGCTATCGATAATAGTGCCTTTTTACAACTCAGAAGAATATATCTCGGATTGCATCAGTTATCTTAAACGTCAACGCAATCAAAATTTTGATTTAATTCTCGTTAATGATGGTGCAACAGACAATAGTGAATCATTATTAAACAATGCTTTAGAAGACTATGATAAAGAAGTAAAATATATTAAATTAGAAAAAAATCATGGGCATGCATATGCGCGTAATATAGGAATCAATGCAGTTGAAACACCTTATTTTATGTTTGTAGATGCCGACGATAAACTTGCTACATATGCAGTTAATTTTTATTTAAAACATCTGAAAAGTTATGATGGTTTAATTGCACCTGTCCATGAGTTTACATTAAATATGCCACAATATGTCAATCAAGATCGTGTTCAAATTAAATACTTAGATACAAAGCAAAACCCTAATTCTTTCTTAAGAAAAAATACGGTTTGTAATATTATTTTTAAAACAGCTATTGTTAAAGGACATAACATCCAATTTAATGATGCACTACAAGTCTATGCAGACTGGTCTTTTATTCTTGAATACATCCAATATGCCGAGCATTTCGTCCGAATTACAGACTTCCCATTCTATTTCAAAGGCGAAGTCTATGACCCATTTGAAACGAATACTTTATCTGAGCAGGATTTTGACTTTCTCTTTGAGGATTACGCAAAAAGCTTTGTCGATGCACTAAGTCGTATCAAAAACAAAGATACACGTGCTTTTATTAAGCAACGGATGCTCAACAAACTTCATAATGAGTTCTCACCTAATTTACAAGAAACATCTGAGCGCTACAATGCGCATCAAGATACATTGGCGCAAGTGGCACGTCATTTAAATGGTGCTATTTTATCTGAGAAAAAGATACTGTTCTTTTTCGAAATGTTAGCATTAGCGTTTAAAAAGCCACAAACAGCTGCAAAAATTAACCGACTACGTTTTATTACGCGTCATATGAAGCGTATTGTATTACGGCAAAAAAACAAAGAACGCTCTGAATACTTTTTGACTGATAAAGTTGAAAATGTAGATGAGAAAACAGTTGTTTTTGAATCATTTGGCGGAAAAAACTACAGTGATAGTCCTAAATATATTTATGAATATATGCGTGATCACTATCCAGAACTTAATTATAAGTGGGTATTCAGTGACCCAGAAGTCAATCAAGTCCCTGGAAATGCACAAAAAGTTAAGAAAAATTCAAAAGCATACTATCAAGCTTATTCAGATGCTAAGTTTTGGGTATCTAATGCACGGGTGCCACTCTTTTTAAATAAAAAACCAAACCAAGTCTATATCCAAACTTGGCACGGAACACCACTTAAACGACTTGCGAATGATATGAAAGTGGTCCGAATGCCTGGTACAACGACAGCACTGTATAAACGGAATTTCCATAAGGAAGCATCACGTTGGGATTATTTAGTTTCACCTAACCGCTACTCTTCGGAAATATTCCGTACCGCTTTTTGGATGCCACCTGAAAAAATATTAGAAATCGGCTACCCACGTAATGATATTTTAGTGAATCGCGCTGACGATGTAGCGCTACAAAAAGAAATTAAAGAAGAATTAAACATTCCAGAAGGTAAAAAAATCATCATGTATGCCCCAACATGGCGTGATGATGAGTATATTAAAAAAGGTAAGTACACTTTTGAACTCAAAATTGATTTACCGCGTTTACAAAGAGAACTCGGCGACGATTATGTTATCTTATTGCGTATGCATTATTTAATCGCCAATGCACTGGATTTAAATGGCTATGAAGACTTTGCTATTGATGTATCAAACTACAACGACATTTCAAGACTTTACTTAATTAGTGATTGTTTAATTACTGATTATTCATCCGTAATGTTTGACTATGGTATCTTGAAACGCCCACAATTTTTCTTTGCTTATGACATTGAAAAGTATGATAAAAATCTCCGTGGTTTTTATATTGATTACCATAAAGACTTGCCTGGTCCTATCCATACTGAACCTGGCGATTTAATCGAAGGTCTTAAAAATATTGATCATGTTGCACAAACGTATGATAAGCAAATCAATGCTTTTTATAACCGCTTCTGTGCGATCGAAAATGGACGTGCTGCTCAATATATTGGTGATATGATTTACGAAACCATTCAACAGACACACAAACAGTAAACGAAAGCCCTTGTTCACGAAACAAACGATGTGAACAAGGGCTTTTTATAATATGAAATTTTTCGATTTAAAATAACAAGGATATACGCAGTGATTACTGATATAGGGCTAATAAAGATTTTGTATAAGGTGCGCGTTCTTCATGAAATAAATTTTCTATTGGAAAAGCGTCTACAATTTCTCCCGCTTTTAATACGATAATGCGTGAAACAATTTTTTGCAAAAAAGCGATGTCATGTGAAATAATCACCATTGCTTTTTGTGTCCGCTTCGCATGTGCATTTAATTGTTGTGCCATTTTATCTTCAGCAACGACATCCAAATGGGCAGTGACTTCATCACAAATTAATAACTCAGGCTGAAGCATTAACGTCCGTATCACATTAAATCGTTGAAGTTGCCCTCCGCTTAGTTCAGCCGGATAGCGCTTTAATAATGTTTCAGATAACTGCATTTGCTGCATGAGTTCATCACGATAGTGACAATAAAACTCGCGTTGCTTTTGATTGTAATGACACGCTTCATTCATAGAAGCTTCAATCGACAATTTCGGATTAAATGCATGTACGGCATGTTGATATATAGGTAAGACATGTTGAAAAGTTGAAATGACTTGACCGCTTTGTGGTACGACTTCTCCTAACATAACACTGGCTAAAGTTGACTTCCCCGAACCACTTTCACCTAGAATCCCTACTTTTTCATGGGCTTCAATTTTTAATGAAACATCTTTCAGTGCTTGCTGTTTTTGATATTTAACGTTGATATGCTCTAATTGAATCATTCAACTCGTCCCTTCTGTAACGGATGACGATAGCTTAAAAGTTTCGCACTATAAGGATGTACAGTCGCCGAATTAAAATGCGACCATGTCCCTTTGTCGATGAGTTGCCCCTGTTTCAAGACGTAAATATAATCACTAAAACGTGAAACATGGGCTAAGTTGTGCGTCACAATCAATAAAGTGACTTGATGTGATTGCGCTAAATCACAAAGTAAGGTCATAATTTGATGTCCTGTAACGACATCTAATGCCGCTGTCGGTTCATCCGCTATAATAAGTGAAGGCTTTAGCATCATGACACTCGCAATTAAGACACGCTCCAGTTGTCCTCCCGATAACATAAATCGGTAGCGCTTTGACAAATCTATTGCTTCGAGTCCTACCCACCCTAAAGCTGCTTGAACATGGGCTTCAGCCGTTTCATGTGAAACTTGATAGTGTTGACGATAAATGCCAATGAGTTGTTTCTTGATGGGCATGTGATCATTAAAACTATGCGTATAGTCTTGTGAAATATAGCCAATATGTCGCCCTAAGTAGGGTTTGAGTGTGCGTTCAGATACGTTTCGATATAAAAATGCATTATAAGAAACACGACATCGCTCTGGCAAGACACCGAGCAAACTTTTAATAAGCATGCTTTTGCCAGCACCACTCTCGCCAATTAATAGATTCACTTGTGAAGTATAAAGCGTGAAGTCGACATTTTGAACAATCGTTTTTTCTGCATCATGAATCGTCCAATCACGAATTTCAAGTAATTTATCCATTAACGTGACGCTCCTTTCTTGTAAAATAGTCACGTAAGGCATCACCTGTCAGCTGGAAAATTAAAATCGTAACCGTAATCATCACCGCGGGTGCAAACAATAAAAGGGGAGCTGAAGTCATAAAATCACGACCTGCATTCAGCATGGCGCCCCATTCAGGTAAAGGCGGTTGCGCTCCTAATCCAAGAAATGAAAGTGCCGAGATATATAGAATAATTTTACCAAAATCAACAGTAGCCACTACTAAAATCGAAGGCAACACGTGTGGCAAACAATGTCGCCATATAATGATGGGCGTAGGCACTTTATAAAATTTTGCCATCCTAATATAATCCTTGCCGCTTACACTTTTAACGATGGTCCGTGATAAGCGCGCATAAGTCATCCATCTTAACAAAATCATGGCGAATACAATATTCCAAATGCTTGGTTTCAACAGACTGGCCATTGCAATCACTAATACAAATTCAGGAATACTTAAACCAATATCAATGATACGCATGATTATTTGGTCTAATTTTCCTTTGAAATAGCCTGCGAGCATCCCTATTGGCACACCCACCAGTATCGTTAATAACAGTGTTAACAAGCTAATTAACAACGTGTACCGAGCGCCTATCACAAGACTTGCTAACAAATCCCGGCCATAATCATCTGTGCCTAACCAGTGTGCTGCACTGATAGGTAAAAGACTTTCATCTAGTTTCACATCAAAGGCAGCCTGTTTCGAAACAATCACTTGAGCAACAATGAGTAAACATAAATAACCGATACATATCCACACAATGAAAGGTAACTGACGTCGCTGCTTTATCATTGTGAAGACACCTCATATTCAGCTGTTTCTAATCGTAGAGACTCTGTCTTTTGATATTGTAAACGTTGCTTTGGATCTAAAAACAAAATCAGCATGTCGCTTAACATATTCGCCAAGACTACAATCACACCCATCATTAAAACTATACCTTGAATGACGGGATAGTCTCTCGCACGCACACTATCCACTAAAAATTGTCCTAACCCCGGAATGCTAAATACGTGCTCTATCACTACTGTCCCTCCTATTAAACTTCCTATAGATAAGCCTAATATGGTTACAACAGGTACCAGTGCAGGTTTCAATATATCTGTAAAGAATATGTACCGTTCAGACATACCGCGTAAACGTGAAGCGGCAACTTCTCGACTTTGATACAAGTTCATCACTGTAGATCTCATCAAACGAATATAATAGGCGCTCATTCCAATACTCATTGCCATTACGGGTAACACCAAGTGAAGCGGCGAAGCATACCCAGATGCAGGTAAAATATTTAAACGGACTGCAAAGATATGAATGAGAACAATACCTAAAAAGAACGACGGAAGACTCACTGTCATTGATGTCGCGGTACGAATCAATCGATCCATTTTACTATTTGGATGACGCCCAGCCCATATCCCAAGAGGTAATGCCGTCATCATGACGACCATTATCGTCAATATGGCAATCAATATTGTAGGTTGCGCATGAAATATAAGCGCTTTGAGCACGGGTTCATGCGTTTGATAACTCACACCAAAATCAAAATGAATCACGTTTACCAACCATCGTCCATATTGTATAAACCATTGATCATTTAAACCATACGCTTGGCGCGTGGCATTGATAGTCGACTGTGACACATTCGCTTCTCCAACATGAAGCATATGAACCACTGGATCGCCTGGTGTCAACTTCATTAAAATAAAAGTAATCGTTGATAAAATCCACAGTACACTGATCATTTTAACGATTAAGCGAACAAATCTTTTAATGCGCATTTGTCATATCAATCTTTTCATCAACTAAATAGATGCCTTCTGGTGTTGCTTTAAAGTGACTCACATTTCGGTTAAGACCATCAACCATATCATTGTAAGTAATATAACTTGCTGGTATATCTCGTGCGGCTGTTTCAATAATGTCATTAGATAGTTTCTCACGTTCGCCTTGATTGACCGTATGATTTAATTGTTCAATCATTGCCGTCACTTTTGAGTTTTTATAGGCCCCTTTATTGACCGAACCATCTTGATGGTAGGCTTGATTGAAGAAGTAACCTGTATCCCCACGCGGAATCGTTCCAAAGCTGTACATTGTTGCATCCCACTGGGAACGATCTGCTAAATAACCTTCAATATCATCAACTGTTCGGATATCTATATCGATATGGGCTTTTTTGGCATCCGACTGAATGACTTGTGCCATTTTAGGTAATTCTGGACGACCTTCATATGTAATTAGTTGAATTTTTAAAGGGCGGGCATCATTATAACCTTCTTTTTCCATTATTGCCCTTGCATCTTGTATATTCTGTTTTTTCACTGCTTGATGCTTAATAAAATCAAGATGATCATTAAAAGGACCTGTAGCTGGCTGGGCAAAGCCTTTCGAAATTTTCTCTGCAATACCTTTTCTATCAATGACCGCATCTAGCGCTTGGCGGACAGGGCGCGTCATCTTTTCACTTTCTTGATTATAAACGACCATCTGTGTTCGATAACCTGATACACGCGCTATTTTTGTTTGTTCCGACTTGGCTAATTGCTGAATACGATTCACAGGGACATCGGTGATTAAATCAGCTTGTCCAGATTCTAGATGACTGACACGCGCATTTCCATCTTCTTGGTAAGTGACATTCACACCATCAAGTTTGGGTTGTCCATGCCAATATTTTGAATTTCGGTCTAGGCTCATTTTTTGTGAACGTTGATAACTTTTGATTTGATAAGGCCCCGTTCCTACAGGATGTGTATTTAAATCTGTTTTAGCATCCACGTCAAAAATCGCCACATAAGGATTAGCTAATTCAGAGGCGAGTTCAGGATAGGATGATTTTGTTGTAATCGTTACTTTTTGGCCTTGAGCCTTAATATTTTTGATGGGTAGTGTAGATTTAACAAAAGGACTCTTTTTCAATGCTATTTCTAGACTTTTTTTAACTTTTTCACCCGTCAGTGGGACCCCATTTTGGAAATGGATATGATCTTTAAGTTTAATTTCTAACTGGTCTGACGAATTGTAATGATACGATTGTGCTAACCAAGGTTGAATTTCACCATTTTTTGAAACCTTAAATAGTGTTTCTGCCGCACCTACGCGCACAGGAACGTCCGTTTCATAGGGAGCAATTGAAGTTGTTTTCAAAGGGAGCTCAATATCCAATATCTTCTCTTTAGAATGCGAAGAAGTTCCGCAACTTGCGAGCAATAATGAGGCCGTCGTAAATAATGCCACTGAACGCTGATATTTCATAGTTAAATGCCTTCTTTCTCTATATAAGAATAAAATAATTAACTATGATATTATATCAAAAAAATATTTAAGCACCAAATTAGCTTTCAGGAACTGTTTGTTTTTGTTGGTCCAAATGATCTAAAAAGCGTTTCGCTTGTTGGTTAATTGTCTTAAAGTCGATACCTTGTTGTTGAGCAGCAAAAACACAACCGCAGTAACATTGGCGGAAAATATCATAATCTTGACACATCGTAATAGAACGCTCATATCCTTTATTTTTTTTGAAGTCGCTCGGTAAATATTTTACATCATAGATTTGTTGTACATCTAAGCCGATTTCATTAATCAATTGTGCATTTTTCTTTGGTGACAATGTGATTGCACTACCAAAGTAATCGTATCCCATTTCAACTGCAGCTTCAGCAACCATCTCAAGGCGCATACCAAAACATGCTGAACAACGTGCGCCGCCTTCAGGTTCTTCAGTTAGCCCACGAGATTTAGCCATTTTCATAAATTCGTGTGGTTCATATGGCGCTTCGATATATTTTACATGACTGCCTGTACGTTCATTAAAGTCATTGACAAATTTTTCTTGTACACGCGCACGACGAAGATACTCATTTTTAGGATGAATATTAGGATTCGCAAAGTAAATTGCAACGTCTGCATGTTCAGTCAAAAACTCAAGTGTATAGGTACTACATGGCGCACAACAACTATGCAGTAGTATCGATGGGCGCTCGTTTTCTCTTTCCCAGTTCATGATCATTTTTCGTAAAACTTTATCATAATTAATTTTTTGGTTTTTCATTTTATCTAGTATTTGTTCTGCTTGAATCATTTTGCTCCCCCACTTATAAAAAATATCATTGATACATAAAATATAACATAAATCACTAACGCAATGAATGATTCACTTGAGCTCAATGATAAGAGGATTCGCCGTTAACAGACCCGATGATGACCTCAAGAATATATTTTTTACTTCAGACTCGCCCTTTATGTTATAATACTTTTTAGCTCGTAAATGAGGTGATTAAATACTTGAGCTTTTATGAATATATGCAGATTTACATTGGTGATGATACCCCATTAGGTGATTTGGCGAGACATATGCATGCAGATGCTAGATTTCCTAAGGAGCTTCATACGTCCGATGAAATATTAGCATGCTTTCGTGAAGCTTCATGTCTCGGTCAATTGAATTTAGCTGTTATTAAACGAGCGATTGCAATTTATTTGCAATTTGGACAAAGCTAAATGAAGACCTCACATTCACTTTATATGGAATGTATCACCTCTAACAACGCCTCTTGCGCTCAAGTCAAGAGGCGCCTTTTTTATTTAGTTACTTCTCTCTAAGCATCAGACGCCAATAAAAAGCGCCTGACCTTCAATGTAAATCCATACATCTTAGCCAGACGCTATCCTAAGTGACTCAGAAACATCACCCGTAACCTTTTGTCTCATTATTCTATTGTCATTAGATTTAACCTTCCCGAAAAATTTGCTTCATTGAACGTCCACGTGACCGCTCATCAATCATTTTGTCTAAATACCGAATTTCTTTCATGAGTGACGGTTCCATTTCTTCAATCCGTTCACCACAAATTATCCCTTTTATTTTTTTACGCTGTGGATTCAGGTGTGGCGCTTGCTTAAAAAACATCTCAAATGTCGTTCCATTTTTTAAATTTGATTCAAGCATATCTTGAGAATAACCTGTGAGCCAACAAATGATTTCATTAACATCTTGATACGTACTCCCTACTTTATTCATTTTACGCATATAATAGGGATAAACTTCATTTACTTCCACATGATAAATATGGTATGCCATCGCATTCACGCCACCTTTGTTTTCACTTTAATGCTCAAATTTCATATGAATCAACCAAGCAAAACGATTTTGTTGTTCAAATTCTGCAGTGCCATTTGCCGCTTCTACAATCTTTTCAAGTTCATCTTTAAATGGATAGTATTCGGTTTGTAAGTCCTCGACTAAATTGACATACATTTTATCTGTGTAGTATTGAATGATTTGGTTTTTATTCATTTCCGATTCAAATAACGTATCAATAAAAACGATATGGCCATTTGGTTTTAAAAATTGTTTCATATAATTCAGTGCTTCTTGTTTGCCTTGATGATCTAAATGATGAAAGGCAAAACTCGACACGATGGTATCGAATTTTTTCTCTACTGGAATTTTTAAAAAGTGACCTTCTATCACATGGATACCTTCTTTTTGGTTGGCAATGGCTCTCATATCTTCTGATGGGTCAATTGCCGTCACGTCTAAGCCTTGATTGATTAAATGTTGGGTTAAATTCCCTGTTCCTGCACCAATTTCTAATACTTCACCTGTTGATAATTGTGCAATTTGGTCTAACATCTTTGAATAACCTTCAAAGACATCTTTATATTCGTTTTCTTTGCTCGTATTAAATACCGTATCATCATATCTTTCTGCCCATTTTTCAAACACGTCCATGAATTCCATAGCAATCTCCTTTTTATTTCTTAGTAATTCGATATGTATTATATACTAAAAAGTTCGCTCTGCCAATCACTTCAAATTATCGTCACAATCTTTGACTCCATTTAGTTAAAAATGACTTTCGTAAGCATTGGATGCATGACGAAATTCCTTACAATTCGTTTAGATATTTGAATACAAAAAGGTGTAAGCCACTTGGCGCAATGCAATTTTTGCGCTATGACTTACACCTTTTATTTTGATTCACTTTTGATTTTTAAACTCAAACGAAAAATACGTTTAAAATATTATTCCAATATGTTACTCTTATCAGCTTTATCTGCAAGTCCTTGTGCTAAAGGATCTAAATAAGGTTTACCAATGAGACCTACAAGGAAGAAGCCGACACCAAAGGCTGTGAGCATTGTTAATTTAAAAACTAAAATTTGTGGTACAGGGCCACCTACTGCTTCTCTCAATGCATCAATACTATATGAGAACGGTAAGTACGGGTGGATTGTTTGGAAAAACTGAGGTGTAACCTCAATTGGGAACGTCCCACCGCCGCCGGCAATTTGTAATACTAATAATACGATAGCCAGCGCTTTACCCGGGTTACCTAATACAGAAACCAATGTATAAACAATAACCGAGAATATGATGGCTGAATATAAACAAATGGTAATAAAGAGCCATACTGACTCAACCGATGCTTTCAGAATAACGATGTCCCCTATTGAAACAATAAGCGCTTGAATCATGTTCATAACGACAAATAGTCCCATTTTACCTAAATAAGTCTCACGTATTGTTAAATATGGCTTCAATTCAGGATGCTTATTATGTGTTGTAAGCAAGCTGACAAGCAACAGTGCACCTACCCAAATAGAGAGTGCTGTATAGAATGGTGTACTTGCTGAACCGTAATCTTTAACTGGGAACACATTTTCTTTTTGTAAATCGATTGGATTTGAAATGACGCCCGCTTGTTTTTTGAGGTCATTACGCAATAAATCAATCAACTCTTCAATCGTATTGTCTCTATCTAATTGCTTAAATATTTTATTCGCTTTTTTCAAGTCTTTTTCAACACTTGGAAAATCATTTTTAGCAAAGTCCGCAAGATTGCTTAGCGCTTCTTTCGCTTTCGGTTGGTTTGCATCAAGAATTTGACGTAAACGGTCGTATTTTGCGAATGCTGTTGGTAAATTTTCATTAACTGTTTGTGTCGTTTCAGAAATTTTGTTTTCAAGGGCAGGTAAATCATTTTTTACAAAATCAGACGCATTGTGAACTTTTTTCTTAAATTCTGGGAAGTAAGCTTGCGCTGCTGACATTGCACGAATGTACTCTGCTTCAACAGCAGGTAACGTATCACTCAAACGTTTCAAACGCTCATTGGCATCTGATAATATCGTTTGGCCGCTACGTATAATCGATTGCACCTTTTGAAGTTTTTCTTGTGCAACATTCAATGTCACTGCACCTTTGTCTAGTGCTTTACCTAAAGCGTGTGAAACATCCAATAACTTATTCGCAACATCGTTTTTCAACATCGTTTGCGCTGCTTTAATTTGTTTTTGAATATGATCTACACGTTTGATGATATCCATCGCTTCTGCTTTACCAGAATTACCTGCTGCAATAGCATCGTTTAACTTGTTCAAGCGTTTCGTTGCTTCTTTAATATCATCCTGCGCTGTTTTCAATTGTGCTTGGGCTTCACTCAAATTAACGCCTTCTGTACGTTCAACATCAGATAAAAAGTCGCGATAATCTCTAATTGTTTTATTCGCATGGTTCATACGCGCAATAAGATGAGATAACGGTTCTTTAAATTGTGAAGCGTCATTTGAGCTGATAATACCATAGCCCATATTTTTAGCAGCATCCAAATCATCTTGAGTCGCTTTTAATTGCGAAGCTGCTGCTGAATTGACATCTTGCAATGATTTTGAATAGGCAGACTCTAAAGATGCTGCATCATCATTCGATATTACTTGTCCATTTGGTAATGGTTGACCACTCGCGTCATTCGCCGTACTTACTTGGCTTGTCTGATAATGAGACTGATGCGTACTTTGTGGCGCTGTTTGAACATTTGCTTGCTGACCTTGTTGATTTTGTGCACGAGAAACGTCATTCGCTAATTGATCATTCGCTTGACTTGCGTTGTTAACAACTTCTCCATAAGCTCGAATGCGTTGCTCGATAGAAGGTAACAACTGTTGTGCTGAGTTGAGGTCTTTCAATGCTTTATCTGTGCCACCAATCGCTATGTCCACCCCTTTGTTAATTGTTGGAAAACGGTTTGGCACTTGGCTTGCAGCTTGTAAAATACGTTCAATTTCAGGGAGTGAATTATCTAATGCAACCACTAATTTTGCACGCTCATTGATTGCAGGAATACTTGCATTCAACTGGTTGAGTCGCTCAGTTGCATTGACCGCATCGTCTTTATAGCGATCTAACTCTCTGAATTTATCTGCGTATTGATCAAGCTGATCTTGATGTTCATTTAAGTAAATCAAACCTTCACGGAAGCGTTCAATTTTAGGTAATGCGTTATTTGCAGCATAAATTCCATCACGAACTTTTTTATATGCTGGAAGCTCATCTTCAAGTTTAATCCCTAAACGATCTGCTTCTTTAAGCAATACTTTCGTTACGGTTTCATTAAATTTCTGATTGGCTTTTTTCACGATCTCGCTCGAACCTGCGTCAGTCATTTTAGGCGCAATGGCGTTGAGCTTTTGGTTCACTTTATATTCCACTTTTGCTTGTTGTGGGTCTTTACGTAAAGTACCTGTAATTTGATGTGTAAATCCTTCTGGAATATAGAGCGCTGCGTAATATTTACCCATGCGTAAATCATGATCTGCTTTTTCACGACTTACAAATTGCCAATCAAAATGGGTATCTTTTTTCAAAGTATCCTCAAGGCGATTACCAACATTCAATTTTTTATTACGTACCGTATCACCCTTGTCTTCATTTACAACAGCAACTTTAATGTGGTTTGTATTTGAATAAGGATCCCATGTTGCTTCCAAGTTAAACCAAGCATAAAAGGATGGTAAAATCGCTAATCCTAAGATAATGATGATTGCACCAGGGGTCTTGGCAATCTTCTTAATGTCCATCAGAAATAATTTGATGGCGTTCTTCATTTCCTCACCTCAATATCTACTCAAACACTTTATAAATCATGATGATTCATGTAATATAAGTATGTGCAATATTTATTTATTTGTTGTTTCAAATTAAAGTTAACATATGTCAACAAGTTACAAAGACACACCATAGTATAACAAGTTCATCCTTAGTTTGTATAGCATTTATCATGTCTTTCATATATCACTTTTTATACAAACTGAGTCGTTTCGTAACCAAAAATATGACTTACATTTCTAGGATATGAGTCTCCCTTTTTGATTGCAAGACAAAAACTATATAGAGAAAAGGAGTAACGCTTTGAAAAGTAAATTTATTTTCACAGGTTTATTGACCACAGCCCTTATCTTTCCCCCTGTCACATCAAACTTGGCACATGCTGCCTCACCTAAAGCGACAGAAACTGTAAAAGATAAAATTTCAGATGTAGATGATGAACAAGAAACATCACAAGATCGCAATCATGATGACAGTTCAAAAGAGAGTTCCTCTGAAAAATCAGATGACTCAAAACAAGATAAAAAGACAAAAGAAAAGCGTTCCAACCATAGTACGCATACTTTTGATTATCCATCTCAATCAAGTTTTTCTTCGATTGGGAATTGGCCAACGTATAAGAAAAGTAATGACTGGTTTAGCGACCTATTCCACCATTCTTTCAATAATCAAAGTGACGATGCACAAAACAGTCACTTCATAAACGAACCGCAGTCAAGTGACGCTTCATCTTCATCCGAAGCATCACCTGCTGAGAACACTTCAAATAATGAACAAAGTGCTACTCAACCTGAAGATCGTGACTTTTTCGATGCGCTTAACGATATTTTAAAAGGCACTCATCATACTACAAATGATCAACAGTCATCTTCTGACTCAGAAGCATCTCGTGATGACCAAGACACATCCGCTTCTGAAGACGATTCAACTGCAAAAGATGATTCAGTTACAAAAGATGAGAACAATAACCCTTCACAATCTGATGATCAAGACAGTGAACAACCGCAGATGAATGATTCACAGTCATCTTCAGAAACAGACCATTCAAGTGCACATGACACAACTTCAAATAAAGATGACAATCAAACAGATGCGCAACAATCAAATTCAGAAGACAAGCAAGATCAAGAGCAAAGCAGTGCTTCAACATCAAAAAGTAAAAATGATGATATGATTGATTCACTTTTAGATGAATACAGTGATAACGCAACAAAAACACATCAAAATTATCAGAAACAGAAACATAAAAATTCAAACGGTCATGATGAGCAAATCCCTGAACCCGATGCATTGAAACATTCACGTGAACAAGCACCTGCGCAAACATTTAAAGATTTGCCTCAAAATAGTCATTTACGTCAAACAACGTTATTTGAACAAATGCCAAGTCGTAATGATGCTTCATCTTCATCCGATACATTTCGCGTTGTACCAACAGAATCGACGCGTAAATTTATCAATGATATTGCCAAAGATGCACATGACATCGGTCAAAAAGAAGATATTTATGCTTCGATTATGATTGCGCAAGCGATTTTGGAATCTGATTCGGGTCGAAGTACATTATCACGCGAACCGAATTTCAACCTTTTCGGTATGAAAGGGAGCTATAAAGGAGAATCTGTAGGTTTTAACACATTAGAATCTGACGGACACTCAATGTATCAAATTCATGCAGATTTTAGAAAATACCCAGATCGTAAAGCTTCGTTAAACGATTATGCAGATTTAATTAAAAATGGTATTGATGGCAATCCTTCTATTTATAAAGGAACATGGAAAAGTGAAAGCTCCAGCTATCGTACAGCTGCTTCAGAGCTTGTCGGTACATATGCAACGGATCCACAGTACGACGAAAAATTAAAATCATTGATTAAAACTTATGATTTAACACGCTTCGATCATAAAAAAATGGGTTCATTATTAGACGAAGATACAATGAAACAAAATAGCGAAGCCGTAAGTGGTGACTTTAAACCATTCAGAGCGGCAAGTGCTTCACCATACCCTCAAGGTCAATGTACTTGGTATGTATACTCTCGAATGGCACAATTTGATAAGGATATCGCAGGAGATATGGGTAATGCGAGTGACTGGACTTACTCAGCATTAACGAAAGGCTTCTCTGTTTCAAGTGAACCTGAAGCACACACTGCTGTTGTCTTCAAACCTGGTCAATTAGGTGCGGACCGTTACTACGGTCACGTTGCTTTTGTTGAAAAGGTAAATAAAGATGGTTCTATCGTTGTCTCTGAATCTAACGTCAAAGGGCTAGGTGTCATTTCTTATCGTACAATCGATAAAGAAGATGCTGACTCTTTAGACTATATTAAAGGTGGCACTTCAAACGAATAACCTTTATTCATTACAACTTGATATACAAAAAAGAACAGCAACACAAACTGATTTGACAGTGCGTGTTGCTGTTCTTTTTATCTTCGGTTATTTTATTGTTTACGTTTTTTCAAATATTTAATTAATAAACCGATACCTAAAATGACGACAATAATACCAATTGGTAATGCTGCATTTTTAGTCATTTGACCTGAGTCTGGTAATTTAAAATTACCATTTTCATCAAATAAGTTATCTAAGAAGTTGTCACCTGTTGCGAGTTTATTTACTTTTTGGTACGGATCAATGGTTGGTTTCGGTGCAAAATCATGTTGGAATAATCCACCTAGGCCACCAGAAGGTCTTTGGTTCAGTAGTTTTCTTAATTTATCATTTGTACTTTCAGATGGTAACAATAAACGATGACGTTGATTTGTTAAATCTAAAGTTGGCAAATGGCGTAATGGCGATAAAATGTCATTAATATTAGTACGGAAATCATTTCTAACATCTTTGATTTGTTTTTGTAGTGTGAGTAAGCGATTTGCTTGTGCATCCAACTCGCCATGAATTAATTTTAGTAAATCTTTTGTATTATGAATATCCTTTGAAATACGTTGTGCAATTAATGACGCATTATCTGGATTTAAACGACCATCCAAAATAGCTTCAATCGCGTCTTTTTTATTATGCGCTTGTTTTAATAGCGCATTTAAAATATCATCGCTCGTTGCTTTACCATTGGATTTATAATACTTTTTGAGTCTACTCAAAATTTCTTGATTTGAAGGATGCCCTTCCATGATTTTTTGAGCTAATTGTTTCGCTTTTTGTTCATCAAAACGCGTACTTAATAAAGTTGTCACCAAATCTTTAGTGTGCGCTGTGTTATCCAACATACCTAACAACAACGTATCACTATGTGTTTGTTTCAAATCATCAATCGCTCGTTGCAATTGGTCGGCAATTTGTTGATTGTTTTGACCATGTGTATGAATCTGCTTTGCGATTGCTGCTGCTTGTTTATCATTATATAAGTCACTTAATATCGACTTAACCGCAGCTTGTTTATCATTGGCTGCTTTTAAACGAGATAATATTTCATCATTTTGTTGGTTCAATTGTGATGCAACAGTCTTCGCACTTTCATGCAACTTTTGTTGTTGCTTAGGTGAGAGGTCTGAGCGGCTACCAATTTTATTTTGAAGCTCATTTAAATGTTGACGTTTTTGCGCTAAGTAATCTTCAGATTGATCAGCAACCGATTTTGAAGCCATATCATCAATTTGTGATACAACGCTGTCTCGATCATTAAGCAAATCTTTTAACGCCTCATCGCGTTGATTTAACTTTTGGTGCAATGTGTTTCTATCTGCTGTTAAATCACGATCCATTTGATGAAGTTGGTCTTTTGTACCACTCAAATGTTTGCGCATTTCTTCAGCAATGTCATTGTTTGTATCGGGTTGATCGTCAGAAGTGGCATCATTTTTGGGTGTTTCATCACTCTGTTTTGGACGGTTATCACTTTGCGATTGGCCTTGTGTACCATCATTATTTTGTTCAGGCTCAGACTTTGGTTGTTCTGTCTCTTTTTTCGATAAATCATTGATTGTATCTATCAATTTCGACAAATCATCATCATCCGATGTATTCGTATGCGATGGTTGAGGGGCATCTGTTCTATTTTTGGCTTGAGGTGTTGCCTGTTGATGTCTGTCAACTTCTTTTTTTAACTGTTTGATTCTTTGATCGATACTGTCTAGTTGCGGTCTAACGTCATCCTTCGTCTCTGCATCTTTCGCTTTTTTATTTGCTGCTTCAGCTTCTTCAATGATTTTGTTAATACTTTGTTGAGAATCATCATTTGCGCGTAGAAGTTCTAAGAAATCATTTTTATAATCTGTATTCAATGAATCCATTTTATTAATTTGATGTTCTGCATCGTCAAGTAATCGTTGAATATCATCGTCTGACTGAGTTGATGCATGTGCATAAGAAGGGGAGGTTGCACTGATTGGATAATAGAATAATGATCCTACTAAACAAAGCGCGGTACCAGTTTTTAATAAATGATGGCGCACATTGACATGTCGCGTTGATTTTGACTGAGTCATGTCATCCTTCCTTTCTTTTTCATGTTACTATTATAGACCCTTCGTTGAAATTTTTAAATATTTATTATCTAAAAATGTATGAAACAAAATGTAATTGTGAAAATCTAGTTCATAATGAATGAAAAACCTTTAATATTCGCTTCATTATCAAAGAAATAAATTAGAATTGCTTACTATTTATATCTATAATAAAATTTAAAATTTTTACATAATAACAAAAAGCAACTCATGGCCACCTATTTGGACCCTCAGTTGCTTTTAAACTATTTTTTTCAAAGATTCTTTAACAAGCACTTAAATTAACCTTTGTATATCACTATATAATGCTTTAGGATCTGAAGCATTCAACAATTGCACTCATTTGTCATCTTGCATTAATGCTTTTGATAATTGTTGGAGTACTTTCAAGTGTGTGTCATGACTATGCAGTGGCACTGCAATTAAAAAGATTAATTGTGGCCATGTACCATCTAAACTCTCCCATTCTACACCTGTATCATTTTTTAACACAGCGACAACAGGCTGACGAATCGCATCTGTTTTTGCATGGGGCATCGCAATGTTCATTCCGAGCGCAGTCGTTGCCTCTGCTTCTCTAGCTAAAATAGCTTTTTTGAGTACGACTTCATCATTAACATAGCCAGCCTTTTGCAACGCATCAACCAATATATCAATCGCATGATCTCGTGAGATTGACTGATTGATGTTTAAAATCACATTCGCATCAAACAGTTCGTCAACTTGAGCACTCTCATCTTTAGCCTCTACGGGTGACACCGCTACATGCGTATCATCGCGCATTTCCTTTGTGCGTTCGTTTGGCATTTGATCTACTTGTTCGTTACTACTCCGACGTGCAACAGGTTTTTTTCTTAAAATTAACACGACTGCCATCGTCACGAAACTTCCGACTATGACCGCAATCGCAAACATAAGGATGTGATCAATGCCGCCTAAAACTGCAACAATAGGTCCACCATGTGCAACACGATCCCCGACATGACCCAGCGCCGCAATCACTGAAGCAATCATAGCCCCTATCATGTTTGCAGGTATGACGCGTAATGGATCTTGTGCAGCAAATGGGATGGCCCCTTCTGTAATACCAAACAAGCCCATCGTAAAGGAGGCTTTACCCATTTCAATTTCATTTTGATTGAATTTACTCTTTTTGATAAATGTTGCGAGTCCGAGTCCAATCGGCGGTGTACAAACTGCAACAGCAACCATTCCCATTACACTATAGTTACCTTCAGCAATTAAAGCAGAACCAAATAAAAATGCCACTTTATTCACTGGGCCTCCCATATCAAAAGCAATCATGGCACCAATAATCATCGCTAAAATGACGATATTTGCGCCTTGCATGCCTTTTAACCAAACTGTCAAAGCGCTGAACACACTGGCAATAGGTGCACCAATCACAAATATAAAGATTACGCCTACCAGAACAGAAGCAATGATTGGAATCACAATAATAGGCATAATCGGCGCCATAGCTTTAGGAACTTTTACATTTTTAATCCACTTAGCGATATAGCCCGCTAAAAATCCTGCGACAATTCCTCCTAAAAAGCCTGCACCTGCATCACTGCCATAAAAACTTCCATCCGCCGCTATCGCGCCTCCAATCATACCTGGAACGAGTCCTGGTTTATCAGCTATACTCATCGCGATATACCCAGCTAAGATAGGAACCATAAAACTAAAAGACAATGCCCCTATTTTTTAAAAAGGCTTCCAAAACGAGTCATCCGGAATTACTAAACCATGTGTTGCGGTCTTTTCGCCTCCTAATGATAAGGCAATGGCAATCAACAATCCCCCTACTACAATAAATGGGACCATGAAAGAAACACCATTCATAAGGTGCTGATAGACTGCTTGAACACCCTGATGCTTCGTAGACGTATTGTTCTCTGAAACACCTTCAGAAGATGCATTCATTTTATCACCTTGATAGATTGGCACATGTCCATCAATAACGCGTTGTATCAGAGCTTCTGGTTGATGAATTCCTGCACGGACGCTTTCTCTAATTAAAGGTTTTCCATCAAAACGTGATAAGTCAACTTGTCGATCTGATGCAATAATAATACCGTCTGCTTTTTCAATCTCTTCTGCTGTCAATTCATTTTCGACCCCGATACCGCCTTGTGTCTCAACTTTAATGCTGACACCTAGCTTTTTTGCAGCTTGTTCTAACTTTTCTTGTGCCATATATGTATGTGCAATACCATTGGGACAAGATGTGATTGCAAGTATGTTCACGCCTAACACTTCCTCTTTCTAAAATTCAAATACACCTCCATATTATCCCCTTGCTGATTGTATTTCAACGAATATTTTAAGCGCTTACAACATAGTATGTCTGATAAAGTCTTATATATAAAGCGATTTTTGAACCCATAAAAAACACATCATAAGAAAAGTGGTAGCAAATGACAGATTTGATGCATTGCTTTAAATCAAGCTTTCATCAAAAACAATCTTCCCTACCACCGTGATCCCTTCAAATTTTTGTTCAATTTAACAATGCGCATTTAAAAAATCGGATTCTGTTCCATGTGGGATTTGCATGCTTAACTTTCATCATAAACTTCAGTACAGTATCCATTAAAATGACAATGGGGACATTCGAATTTCCGTGTTGTTGATGTATGGCTTGCAAACGCCCAAGTCCATAAGTCAGGTTTGAACGTTGTCTGACAGTTTGGACATTGATATTTTACCTTGCCATAATAATCGACTGTCATACGGTACGCAACAATAGCACTATAAGTCAATGCTATAGCTGTTGGCCACGCGGTTTGGCTTTTCAAACTAAGACTGATTCCAATGACATTAGCGAATGATGCTGTAGTACCCAGGACCATCGTTTTTTGTGTTAACTGAGATAAATAAGGTTGATTTTTCATTATTTTCTCAATGTCCGATAGTGTATGCACAGGTGCTGTTGATGACGTAGCAATCATTTTTTGAATTGTTTTCATCTGCTTTAATTGAAGTTGTTGTTGCTGAATCATTTCTTCTGATGCACTTATTTTTTGTTCTAAAATTGAACGAACCGTCTTAAGTGTGCCCTCTGCATGAATCAATTTTCGGATTTCAGCCAAACTTAAACCTAAAGACTTCATCATTAAAATCAGGTTCAATTGTTCCGCTTCACGATCAGTATAAATACGATATTGATTATCTTTAACAAAGGCTGGCTTTAATAACTTTTGTCGATCATAATATTGTAACGTTCGCTTTGAAATATTGAACTTTTCAGCAAGCTCACCTGTCGAATAATGGGACATTGATCTCACCTCCTTATTTACGTTGTACACGATGACCTTACGTCATGGTCAACAATCTTATGCATAATTGCGAGCATTTTTTGAGGTTCGTCTATAAAAGGTGCATGTGCCGTATCTTGAAAGGCATAGAAATGCTTATCTTTTGAAGCCACACGATCAAAAAAGGCTTTACTATCTTCATACGTCGTTTGCAAATCATGGACACCTTGCAAAACGTAAAAAGGCACTGTTATTTCCTGGGCAATATCATTTAAATCGACATTGGCCATCTCATTCGTTAAGTGCTCAAATGTTGAGAGACTCCCTCTCACAATGTTAATCCGCTCTATTAATTTATAGTAAGGTGTCGACATCATCACTTTAAACATACGCCATAACGAATAGCCATGACTTGAAAACCCAACTTTATAACGCTCTGTGTAACGTTGGCGTACGCGACCATAGTAGCGATTTGTATTAAACTGACGCGTGAGGTGTACACGGTTTAACCGTTTAACCGCATTTTGATTGTTTTCTTCATGAGCTAAAAAGCGTAAATGATCAAGTATAAGCTGTTCATTATGAAAAACATTTCCCAGTTGCCCCATACCAATATAAGCTGCAATCACTTCTGGATAACGGTGCGCTACATGGGTACCGATAATGGTTCCAAACGAGTGACACATTAAAAACACTTTATCTTGATGAAAATGTAAACGTAAAAATTGGATAAGTTGATATAAATCATCAATGAGGTCGCACATCCCTACTATTTGACGTGTATACGACATCCCCGTCCCGCTCTGATCCCAATATACGACCGTATACTGATCCGTCAAATCAATATGGTGTGCGCGAAAAAATGGATAAAGTGGAAAACCTGGTCCCCCATGCACGACTAATAAAATTGGATTTTGTTCATCCTTTGTTTCAATAATAACGCCTTGGCGATGTCCATTTAGAGAAAGATATAATTTCTTCACTTTGCGGCCATCTGCTTCTATATATGTTTTCATCTCTACACCTCAAATCTTTCATATCAATTATAAATCATTTCTTATCCTTTAGAGTAAGCGAACACCTTAAAACCATAAAAAAAGGCTTTGGACGTGATACGCGCGTCCAAAACCGTGAAAGGATTTGTATTCAATTTGTCGATACACCATGCATTATTTTTTGTAATGATAGTCGATTGTATACGTAGAGACTTTGTTTTTAATGATTGGACTTTCTGTGTCCTCTCGATGACTTCTCACGTTTTTATGTGAGGCTTTAAAAACATCTGAAGAAAGCCAATTTTTAAATGCTTGCTCTGATTGCCAAATGGTTAAAATTTTTACTTCATCAAATTCTTCTAAATCATTCGTTTGTGTCACATACATTTCTATAAAGCCATCAATCGTTTCAATGCCTTGACGTTGATGAAAACGTTGCATCGTTTCCTGCGCTGTTCCTTTTGTTAATGTCAATTTATTTTCTGCCATAAACATCATACTTCCAACTCCTTATTCCTGATACGCATGGGCAAAAACCACTTTAGTTTTAATCAATTGTCCAAGACGCGTCAAACATCATCTATCGCACTCAAACTTTGATTATCTTCTGACACCCCTATTATATTTGATAACGATTATCAATATCAACTATAATCCAGATTTCACGTCTTCATTTCATATCAAAATGGATTTGAAGTTGTGATGAACATCACATCATAGAACATCCCCATTCTAGTAAACACCCTGTGTAACAAATGAAAAGGAGAGCGGATTGCGAATCATCTCACAGTCCCTCTCCCATTTTTTATATTACCTTTTACATTGACCTATTTTTTACGCATTTTAAGACGGGTCGTCTACTTTGATAGATAAATATTTAGTTTCTAAATAGGGTTCTATGCCTTCAATGCCACCTTCACGGCCGTAGCCACTTTCTTTCATGCCACCAAAGGGGGCATGAGCTGCTGAAGGTCCACCATCATTCCATCCAATCACACCGTAATCTAAATGATTATAAATATATAAACCTGTACGATAATCATTCGTGAAGAAATAAGCAGCGAGTCCAAATTCTGTATCATTAGCCATTCGAATGGCTTCGTCTAAATCCTCATAACGCATAACTGGCGCCACTGGACCAAACGTTTCTTCATGCATACATTTCATCTCTTGGTTGGCTTGTGTGACAACGACTGGATTAATGAAATTACCGCCTAATTTCACTTCATCCCAGCTTCTAGATAGTTGTCCGCCATGTTGTTTAGCATCTTGTAAGTGATCAATCACTTTTTCAACTGCCTTTTCATTAATGAGCGGTCCAACTTTAACATCTTCTGCCATGCCATCTCCCACTTTAAGCGCATGGACTTGTTCAATTAACTGTCGCTCATATTCATCAGCGATCGCGTGGTGAACATAAATACGATTTGCGCAAATACAAGTTTGACCTGCATTTCTAAATTTAGTCGCAATTGTTTGCGCAACCGCTTGGTCAATATCAGCATCTTTATGTACAATGAGCGGAGCAAGGCCTCCGAGTTCCATTGTGACATTTTTAACTGTACTGGCAGATTGTTCAATTAATTTTTTACCTACGGGTGTTGAACCTGTAAATGTAACCTTTTGGACATCGGGATGTGTCGTAAAGATTTCGCCTGCTGTTTTACCGCTTGCTAAGACATATGAAATTGCGTCTTCAGGTATGCCCGCTTCATGGGCAAGTTCAACTAATCGAATCGTCGTCATTGGGGTCTCAGTGGCAGGTTTACAAACAATTGTACAGCCTGCTGCGAGTGCAGGTGCCATTTTTCTAGTAATCATCGCCGCTGGAAAGTTCCATGGTGTAATTGCTGCGACCACCCCTACTGGAAACTTATCAATGATAATCTTTTTATCTGGGGTATTCGCGGGCACTGTTCTGCCATATGTTCTTTTAGCTTCTTCAGCATACCAATCGACATAAGAGACTGCGTAATCTACTTCTCCGAGTGCTTCTGCGTAAGGTTTGCCCCCTTCTAATGTAATTAATCGGGCTAAGGCTTCACGATTGTCTTTAATTAAAGCCGACCAAGCCCATAATAAACGTGAACGTTCATGGGCATCGACATCACGCCACGATAAAAATGCTTGATGTGCTCGCTCAATTTTAGAATGAATGGCTTGCTCGTCAGTATAAAGATAAGTTGCAATGACTTCACCTGTAGAAGGATTTTTGACTTCTAAATTTGACATCTTACCATCTCGCTTCCTCTCAATGAATAGATTTTAAATGTGCTCAATTTTTTTGTTATGCTTATCGTAACACTATCTTCAATTTGTTACATACTTTTCATCCTGAATATGCTAGATTATAAGTATAACTTGAGGAAAGTAGTGATTAGAAAATGACAACCGCAATTCCAAACTGTCCACAATGTGATTCAGAATATACTTATGAAGATGGGGCTGCTTATGTTTGTCCGATGTGTGCGTTTGAATGGACAAAAAATGCAGTTGAAGAAGCGGCTGCCGTAGAAATCATTCGTGATGCAAATGGCAACGAACTAAAAGACGGTGACACGGTTTCAGTTATCCGTGATTTAAAAATTAAAGGCACATCAGGCGTCATCAAACAAGGTACAAAAGTTAAAAATATTAAACTCGTCGCCCCAGAAGATGGTCATGATATTGACTGTAAAATCCCCGGTTTTGGTCAAATGGGCTTAAAATCAGAAGTTGTAAAAAAAATTAACTAACATATAAAATAAAGGATGAAACAATAAACCTTTTCTGGATTATCATTGTTTCATCCTTTTTTATTTCAAGTTAAAATGTATCTCTGACAGAAGCGATGGCCTCGTCCATAGATTGTCCAGTTGATAATGACACACTTGCGATAAAACTGCCTTCTACAATAGGCGCATCGACTTTCTCAATTCGGTAATGCCCTACATACATTTCAATAGCCATATCTAAATTCATTTCTGAAGACCCAATTTCAAAGAAACAAATCGCATCTTCTTCTAAATCATTCAATACCTCTGAGATTGTTTCAAACGAAGTCCCTATTTCACCATCATTACCACCCACGGCAATAACACTCACACCTTGTGCCATTTGTTCTAGTAAATCTTTTGTACCTTCTGCAATTTTTTCACTGTGACTAATGAGTACGATACTTGTCATTTCTTTTCATCTCCTATTAATGCATTTAAAATATATACGCTACTTTGTGCACCTGGATCTACATAGCCTAAACTCTCTTTTTTAAAGTAAGATGCACGCCCTTTAGTGGCTTCTATATCACGAGTCGCATCTGCTAATGCTTGTAATTTTTCTAAATCTACACGCTCACCATTTTCCACCGCTTCTCGCGCGCGTGAAATGACATCATACATCGTTTTTTCTTCTCGCGTTACTTTGCCGCGTTGTGCAACTGCATCTTCAAATGCCTTTAATATTGCGATTAGATTATCATGGTCAATGTCATCTTTAGCAACTTGTGACATTTTGACAAAACTAAAACCATATAAAGGACCTGAAGCGCCACCGACTTTAGACATTAATGTCATCCCTGTCGATTTGAGTAATGTCGCAATAGACTGATCATCAAGCTGTGCAGGTAGTGCCTCAAAGCCACGTCTCATATTGACGCCATGGTCTCCATCGCCAATAGCACGATCGAGATCAGTTAAATGGGCTTCTTCTCTTTCAAAGATATCTTTTAGAGCTAATAAACGTTCCTTTAAAATTGTCACATCCATTGTTACATCCTCCTATGAATTAAAATTTCGACTTGTTGTAGGCGCATTAAGTGCTGCTAAAACATGGGCATCATATGGCGCAAATGTGAGTGAAAAACCTTGCATATCTAATGAAGTCATATAGTCCCCAACGAACCATCCTTTGACAACTTTACCTTCTTTTTCTAATTGCTGCGCTACGTATTTTGTGACGATATTGAGTTCAGAAAGCGGTGTACCGCCCATGCCATTAATCATGACAATCAATGCATCACTGTCGACTTCTTGTTCTAGTTTTGTGGTTAAGCGTTGAACAATTTGGGCAATCGGTTCTATTTGAGTTCGTTCTAATCCTCGTTCACCGTGAATACCGATTCCGATTTCCATCTCATCTTCGCCAATATCAAAACCATATTTGCCTGTAGTCGGTACTGCAGGTGGCATGATTGCCATACCAATAGAGCGAACGCCTTCAAGAAACTGTTCAATTTTTGTTTTGAGTGCTTTAAGATGTGTACCTTGTTCAGCTAAATAGCCCGCATATTTATGTACCCATACGGTGCCGGCAACGCCTCTTCTTTTGTCCGCATCATCAATGGCAATGTCATCTTTGACAATGACCATTTCGACGTTAATGCCTTCCATCGCTGCCATATCTTGTGCCATCTCAAAGTTCATGACATCTCCTGCATAATTTTTAACAATTAATAAAACGCCATCACCATTATCTACTGCTTTGATTGCCTCTAATACTTTATCCGGAGTTGGAGATGTAAAAACCTCACCGCATACTGCTGCATCTAACATGCCCTCTGCAACATAGCCAGCATGTGCAGGTTCGTGACCACTGCCACCCCCTGATACTAACGCAACGCCAGATGTTTTTTTGTCTTTCCGAACGACAACCGTTTCTGCTATGACATCAATATTAGGGTTCGTATACTTCAAGCCATCTAACATGTCGTTTAAAAACTGTGTCTTTTCTTGAATTAACTTTTTCATGTTGTCACCTGCTCTCATCTTTTCTTCTATTATAACTTTCTACAATGAAAACGTTCACGTCAAACGATTATTCAACAGCAATTGATGCAAAAAAAGAGTAGCACCGTCATCTAAGCCACCTCTTAGAAAACGACACTACCCCTTTTAAACATCCCTACGACTTTATTTTACAATTGTATATTAGAAGAATATTGCTGTTAAAACTGGGACTACCGCAACAACAATAACCCCTACGAGTACAATCGCGATGCTCGCCATTGACTCTTCAACTTCGCCAAGTTCTTTCGCTGCAGCTACACCTAAAGTGTGGCCACTTGTACCTAATGCTAAACCACGTGCAATTTTATTATCGATGTGGAACCATTTTAATAATTTATTTCCTAAAGCATAGATAATAACTGCATTCAGTATAACAGCTAAAGATGTAAGTTCTTTAATACCATGAATTCCTTCAGAAACAGGTAATGCAATTGCAGTCGTTGCTGCTTGCGGAAGCATTGATGCAATGATGTCATTACCAAACTGTAACGCTTTGGCAACAAAGAAAATACCTACTAATGCGACGACCGTACCAATTCCTATACCACCTATAATACGGTGCCAGTGTTTTAAGAGCACATCACGCTTTTTATATAAAGGTATCGCGAATGAAATTGTTGCAGGTGCAAGGAAGAAATTAATCACATCGCCACCTATTTTATATTTTTCATATGGAATGCCTGTAAAGTGTAGGAATGCCACACCTACAACCATTGCAACAAATAATGGTGCAAATAAGAAGAAACCATTTGTTTTTTTAAATAAATATGTTGCAATTAAGAATGGAATGACGGATAACAAGATACCAAAATATGGGGTATTAATACCTAAATGATCAACCATGTGAGTGTGCTCCTTTCATTTCTGATTGTGCTTTTTCTGGTTTTTGTGCGTTATTTTTAGTCGTTACACGCATAATAATTTGTGATGCAAAACCTGTACATACAAGCAACAGCACTGTAGAGATAATAATGAGACCAATAATCAAAATTGGGCTTGCACTAATAATCCCTAATGAATTAACGACTGAAATCCCCGCTGGTACGAATAAAAATCCGATGTTATTCGTTAATGCTGTCCCTACTTTTTCAACTTGTCCCAATTTCACAACACCTGTGCATAATAAGATAAACAGTAAAACAAGTCCTATTACTGATGCTGGCATTGGAATCGGCATAAACGATTCAATGATACTTGAAACAAATAACACTAACGAAATCACTAAAACTTGATGCAAAAAGCTATACGTTTTTTCAACTTTTTGTTCCATCTTCACGGCCTCCTGTGTGCTTCTGATTGACTTCATTATAGTATGAAAAGAAAGGTTCACTGCGTTTTCACGCTGAAATGCAAAAATAAGGGGGTGAAATGCATTATGTGCATTTTTTCACACATTACATATTTTTCTCAATTAAATATAAAACATCTTTTAAATGTCAGCGTGACGCTATTCTATCTTCTTTTTCAATCTACAAAAATAGTTAAATCATTCTACTAACAAGTGCTACCTACGCTTCAGAAGCCTTTATATCAAGCGCTCGTACCACGAAATCCTACTTGCCGAGATGGTAGAACAAAATCAAATCAATCTTTGCTTTGTCACCATTTGTTATGTGAGATAAACACAAAAAAGACACTCAAAATTCATAATTCTGATGTGCACCCTAAATGTTAGATTTTAGGTCTAACTTTTGGGGGTCACTCCATTCCATCAAAATTTTGAGTGTCTTTTTCATTTTCTAAACTTATTAATCATTGGTTTATGATGTGAGACCCATCACTTGCTTAAAACTTTTCATATAGGAACGACTCACTTGCATTTTCACATCATTTGTCAAAGTGACCATATAGGTCGAATTAAACCAATGTTCTATAGCTTGAATGTGCTGTCGATTAATAATATTTGCACGATGAATTCTAATAAACTGCGGTGTATTCAACTTTTTTTCATATGCGCTTAAAGGCTCTGTTGTTTCAAACGTACCTTGTGTCGTATGAATCGTAGTGAGTCCTTTATTAACTGAAATACCGATTACATCAGAAAGATTCAGCATATGGATACGGTCATCAATCTCAATCGGCAAAAGTGTTTCCACATTCGTAACAGGAGGCATGTCCTGTGCCGCTTTGCTTTTTTTAAGTTGCGCCTGAACTTTTTGAACGGCTTGCTCGACGCGGCTTTGTTCGAATGGCTTCATAATATAATCTGTCGCATTTAATTCAAAGGCTTGAACAGCAAATTGGTCATGTGCCGTGGCAAACACAATCGCAGGTGGGGACTTCATTTTTTGAATTTTACGTCCTAGCTCAATGCCATTTTCATCCATTAAGTTAATATCTAAAAAAACAAGGTCGTAGTCGTCTACTAACAATGCCTCGATCGTTTCACTCACATTCTCTGCTTCATTCAAAACGTCGAAGCCACCGATACGATTTAATAAATAGATTAACTCATTACGCGCAAGAGGTTCATCATCAACTATTAACGCCCTCATGCTTTATCCCTCCTTTTGTTGATAAGGCAGCGTACACCATACCGTCGTTCCTGTGTGACTTGTATCAAAATGTAAAACTGCATCATTACTGAATAAACCTTTTAATCTTAAATTTAAATTTTCTAAAGCACTGCCTGTGCCCGATTCTGATTCAACGGCAGTTTGACCTAGTAAAGATAATTTTTCTTTCGGAATACCTTGCCCATTATCACAAACCGATATCACTAATTGTTGTTGATTTTCAACCCGTGCAACAACTCGAATACGATTGTCTTTCTTTCGCTTTGGAAAAGCATGTTTTACCGCATTCTCAACTAAAATTTGAATTAAAAATGGAGGGACAAGGGCTTGTGTCACATCCTCTGGAACATCAAAAGTCACATCAAATCTGCCTGGGAAACGCGCTTGTTCTAATGATAGATAAGCAGACACTTGGCTTAGCTCTTTTTCTAAAGTAATTGTATTTTGGCGAGAGCCTTGTAAATTTGAACGGAAGAAATGACTCAGTTCTAATAAGAGCTCTCTCGCCTTTTCACTATCGATTCGAACAAGTGCAGAAATCGTGTTCATCGCATTAAAAAAGAAATGCGGATTGACTTGTGCTTGTAATGATTTAATCTCTGCATCTTTCAATAATTTACTCTGCATTTCAGCCTCACCCAATTCGATTTGACTACTAAATATTTCAGCTAACCCTTCCGCCAATTGACGTTCTACGAAAGTAAGATTGTTCGGATTCGTAAAATACATTTTTAAAGTTCCCGTCACTTTGCCATGCATCTTCAAAGGAATCACAATGGCAGCGTGTAATGGACAATGCGGGTGTGTACATCCGATTTCACCTTTCGTATGAACTTCTTTAAGCTGCCCTGTTTGTAAAACTTCTTTTGATAAATCCGTTATAATTTCTTTTTTCGGAATGTGATGATCACTCCCAGCACCCACATGCGCTAAAATATCATGTCGATTTGTAATCGCTACGGCAGAAACTTTCATCAACTCTTTAATAATCATTGCCACATGCTTGGCAGAATCTTCATTCAGCCCTTCTTTGAAGTAAGGCAACGTCTGATTGGTTAATTGCAACACGTCATGCGTTTGTACAGCTCTCATTTGCTCTTCTTGCTTTAATGTGGAACTAATAATAGACATAAAAATAGCAGTCCCTGCACTATTAACAATAATCATTGGTAATGCAATTAACGAAATCAAATCAATCGCATAATGTTTATCTTGCGCAAACGAAAAAATACAAATCATTTGGACAATCTCCATTGTCGCCCCGATTAATGCACTTTTTCCTATTGAAGGATATTGATTTTTTTGACGTGCTTGCTGACCAAAATAACCCGAAATCAAACCGATAAATAATGAGGAAATTAAATACGTATAGGCTTCAGCGCCTCCCATATATAACCGGAAGAGCCCTGAAAAAATCCCTACGAATACTCCAACAAATGGACCTCCCACTAATCCAGCAACCCCAATTGTTAAAACACGTGTATTGGCTAACGATACATCATCATCTAAATGAAAATAGATACTTCCAGATAGGATGTCACCATTGCGAATGACAATCCCTGTAAAGTTAGACATCAGCGCAAAAAGGCTAAATATCAAGCAGAGTTGCCATTTTGAGGGCCACATTTGTCGTTGCTGCATCGTGTTTTTAAAGTAACTGGAATTCATTAAAATATAGGCAAGGATAATAATGAGACCCACACGTTCCAATAGTAATATCGTCAAATTAAACACTGAATATTTCTCCTTTTTCAACTGATTATTAATTTATTATATTTTAACATAATAAATAGAAATGACGTGTGCAATTGGATGAAATTCAAAGAAGTGGCCTATTTTACAGCAGTAATCAGTTGTAAATTCACCTTATGTATAGCATTCAAGCCTTTGCTTTAATAGTTAGATTATTGATTGGACTTTTGACTTTAATATTTGCTTGTATAAAAAATTAGTCGTTTTTATGATATTTTTTAGTTACTAAACAAACTGATATAATCACACCTATACTTAAAAACATTAAAAGACAGGGTTGGAAATGTCATTTCTAACCCCGTCCTTAAGTTAAAATCGTTTGATATAACTTATCTCAGTTATTTTAAATCTTGAAGATAACTGCGACCGAATTCTGGAAGCGGTACGCCAAAGTTATCTGCAATGGTTGCCCCAATTGAACTAAATGTTGTATCCGTATCGAGCGCTTGACCTTCTTTAAATTTCGGACTGTACATCAACACTGGAATGTATTCACGTGTGTGATCTGTGCCTTCTGCCGTTGGATCATTGCCGTGGTCAGCTGTAATGATGAGTAAATCATCTTCACGCATCGCAGCCATTAATTCCGGTAAACGATTGTCAAAGTCTTTCAAGGCTTGCGCGTAACCGGGTTTATCACGACGATGCCCATACAATGCATCAAAATCGACTAAGTTTAAGAAACTTAAACCTTTAAAGTCTTTTTGTACGATTTGCATCAGTTGGTCCATCCCGTCCATGTTACTTTTCGTACGTACGGCTTCTGTAACACCTTCGCCATCGAAAATATCATTAATTTTACCGATGGCAATGACATCGTAATCATGATCTTTAAGTGTGTTCATCACTGTTGGGCCAAAAGGTTTTAAGGCATAGTCATGACGATTACTTGTTCTTGTGAAGTGTCCCGGTTCACCAACATATGGACGTGCAATCACGCGACCGACTAAATATTTCGGGTCTTTTGTTAATTCACGTACTTTTTCACAAATGTCATAGAGTTCTTCAAGTGGAATAATCTCTTCATGTGCGGCAATTTGAAGCACAGGGTCTGCGGATGTGTATACAATCAGATCGCCTGTTTTCGTTTGATGTTCGCCCCACTCATCAATCACTTGTGTACCTGAAGCCGGTCGATTCACAACGACTTTACGTCCCGTGATTCGTTCGATTTCATCAATTAATTCTTGTGGAAAACCGTTTGGATACACTTTGAACGGCTGCATGATATTCAAGCCCATCATTTCCCAATGACCTGTCATCGTATCTTTACCGACTGAAGCTTCGCTTAATTTCGTATAATACGCTTTGGGATGTGCAACTGCCCCTAGGACAGGTAAGGCATCAATATTACCCAAACCTAATTGTTCGAGATACGGTAATTTTTGGTCAAATCCTTCTAACGTATGTTTCAGTGTGTGGGACCCTTCATCGTTAAAATCTTTCGCATCTGGGGCCTCTCCTATCCCAACAGAATCCATGACAATCAAATGTACACGTTGAAATGGTGCTGTCATATAAATCACTCCTCGTATAATAAGTTCGTATAATAAGTTTTAGTTTTCTAATTTAAATTTGATTTGGATATTCTTGGGTGTTCCTAGATAATGAACCTATAGACCGAAAGGACTCTAAAATAGGTATGGCTAACCACTCCTACATTGATTAATTTAATATTGTTATCGTTTAATAGTCTGCGTCGGATTCTAATCCTTGCATGATTTGAACACCTGCACTTGCGCCCACACGTGTGGCACCCGCTTCAACCATTGCGTTAAAATCTTCTAAGCTACGCACACCGCCGGAGGCTTTCACTTCTAATGCATCCCCGACAGTCTCTTTCATTAATTTCACATCTTCAGGTGTGGCACCACCACCCGCAAAGCCAGTGGATGTTTTCACAAAATGTGCACCTGCTGCTTGTGCTAATTCAGAGGCTTTCACTTTTTCTTCATCTGTCAGTAAAACCGTTTCAATAATGACTTTAACCGCATGGCCTTGAGCCGCTTTGACTACAGCTTCAATATCTTGTTGTACATCAGCGTAACGTCCATCTTTTAAAGCGCCAATGTTGATAACCATATCGATTTCATCTGCACCTTTACGTAAAGCATCTTCTGTTTCGAAAGCTTTCGTTTCTGTCGTTGATGCACCCAATGGAAAACCAATCACCGTACACACAAGCACGTCACTATCTGCAAGACGTTCGGCAGCGTATTGAACATGCGTCGGATTGACACAAACCGATTTAAAGTGATACGTTTTGGCCTCTTCAATGATTTGATCAATTTGTTGACGTGTTGATTCTGGTTTTAACAACGTATGATCGATATATTTTTCAAATTTCATATAACATGCTCCCTCATCGTATATATTTTTAATATCTTACTTAATTATACAATTTGGTCGCTCAAAATACGATTGTTTTATATCAGATAAAATTGCTAAGCATTTAGTATTGCACACCATTCTCGTGTACATTTCAGTTGTCTTTTTTTCACATTGCTTTATTTCCTAGTTCTCCCACCGTAAAAACCTATACAGAATATCTATTCTTTATTTTTCAGAATTTTTTGTTGAAATCTGAATATTCATATGCTAACATACTCATATTCTCTCAAAACACTTTAACTCGGTAGAGAACGAAATCGAGGCGATATGATGATGCATCCTTTAATTTTAGACAAAGAAAAAGAGCTTCAGTTTTTAAATATTGCTGAATCTCGTAACTTCGAGCTCATAGACACACCTTTTATCGAAACATTAGTTTGGGAAACACTCTCTTCTGATGATCTTAAACAAATGTCTGAAAGAAGTGTTTGGCAATCTGGTTCACAGCTTTATGCTTTGCGCAATGATTTTACAGATCAACTGGTGCGCTATTACCAAGACTATCCTTTACAACATCGCGCAGTTGCATATGCTGGTTCAATTGTCCGAAATCAGCACGTCTGTACACAACTAGGCCTAGAATATTATCAACCGAGTATTCAAGAGATTCACGAGACGTTTGAAACATTTAAGTTGTACATTGAACAATGCTTAGAAGATCAAATTCAATATGTCGTAATCGGTCATTACCAATTAACGGATTTATTATTAAGCGATGTGCAACACGACACACAACTATTGACATGGATTGCACAGCGCAATATTTCTGAATTGAAATCTGCTTTAGGGCTCAGTCATCCCATTGTTCAATTGTTGTTAACACCGACACATCAACAACTCAGTTTACTGAACAGCTTATTCCCAAGCGATCACTATATTTTGCGGAGTTTGAATCGTTGGCATACCTATTTCAAATCGTTAGGTATCACCCCTATCCATCTCGATATGACACCCCAACCTCCGCGGTCGTATTATAAAGGCGCCTTTATTCATGCACATCTGAAAAAAAGCAATCTGACTTTAACAGGCGGTTATTACAAAGATACTTTAGAAGGATTTGGTTTAGGACTCACATTATAACGAGAAGGAGTGACTATTGTGTTAACTATTGCATTGGCAAAAGGACGTTTACTGAAAAGTTTGATTGCCTACTTAGAACAACAGGGGCAGATTGAATTGGCTTCACAGCTTCAGTCGCAATCCCGTCAACTTCAAATCAAAACTGAAAATTTTCGTTTTCTTTTCGTTAAAGGAAATGACGTTCCTATATATGTAGAACAAGGGATTGCGGACATCGGTATTACAGGAAGTGATATTTTAAACGAGCAGAAATATGACGTTAATCAACTTATTGCCCTCCCTTTTGGACAATGTCATTTTTCTGTCGCTGCTTTTGAAACGACAGAAGCATATCACAAAATCGCAACTTCTTATCCGAAAACAGCCCGCGATTATTTTAAATCCACAGGTCGTGACATTGAGTTAATCGAACTTTCGGGCTCTATTGAGTTAGCTTGTGTCATTGGCATGGTTGATGGCATCGTTGATATCGTACAAACCGGTAGTACACTTCGCTCTAATGGCCTTGTCGAAAAGGAACAGATTTCCAGTATACAAGCGCAATTAATTACAAACCGTCAAAGTTTTTTCACTGCCGCATCAGAAATTGATGCATTTATTCAAATGTTAGGGGTGTCACTCATTGATGATTAACAGCACAACATTTTTACAGCAATTACAATCTGAAGCACAGTTTAACCAAAACCTTCACGAGCAGGTGGCCGCCATCTGTGAACGTGTCAAAAATGAAGGTGACCGTGCATTATTCGACTACAACAAGCAATTTGATCACGTACAAGTGCAATCACTAGAGATACCTCGTTCAGAGCTGGAACAAGCTTTGACAAATTTGGAGCCTGAATTAAAAGCAGCACTCCAACATAGTCATCAAAGAATCGAACATTATCAGCAACAAATTAAATATCAACAACAAAATACAACACAAGAACTCTACGAAGTCTATTATCCTATCGAAAGTGTAGGGATATATGTGCCGGGAGGTAAAGCAAGTTATCCATCTACTGTCTTAATGACCGCGACACTCGCGAAAGTGGCAAATGTTAAAAATATCATTGTTGTCACACCACCCCAAACCAATGGCATTGCCCAAAGTGTTCTTGCTGCTTGTGCAATTGCCGGTGTCGATCGCGTGTATCAAGTCGGTGGCGCCCAAAGTATCGCAGCATTAGCCTATGGCACAGAAACTATCCCTAAAGTAGATAAAATCGTTGGTCCAGGCAATCAATATGTGGCGTATGCGAAAAAATATTTGTACGGAGAAGTAGGCATCGATCAAATTGCAGGACCGAGTGAGATTGCACTTATTATAGATACCCATAGCGATATGGAGGCCATTGTCTATGATGTTTTCGCCCAAGATGAGCATGATGAAATGGCAAGAACTTATGTCCTTTCAAACGATAAATCCGTCCTTAAGGCGCTTGAACAGCGTATCCAATCTGAACTTAAAAATGCACAGCGCTCAGAAATATTAGCAGAAAGTTTAAAGCATCATCACTACTTAATTCACACTTTAGATTTTAATGATAATTGTAAAGTTATGAATGCCATTGCACCTGAACATGCTTCAGTTCAAACTGCGTATCCAGAACGATACATCCCTTTCATCCATTATGTAGGGAGCTTGTTTATAGGGCGCTATGCACCAGAAGCCATTGGAGACTATATCGCTGGGCCGAGTCACGTGCTGCCTACACAACGAACAGCACGCTTTCAACACGGACTGTCTGTGAACGATTTTTTAACTAAACATACGGTCATTCATCTGAATGCTTCAACGTACCAACACACCTATGCTGATGCCGCTCGAATAGCGGATGACGAACAATTAATCAATCATAAAAAATCACTAGAAATTCGAAATAGAGGTGACACACAATGATTCGCATGAATAAGAATGAAAGCCCGATAAAGCCGCTTAATGATGAAACATTAATGAATCTTATCAAAAATTGTGATTACCATTTATATCCAGATACTGATTATGACCGCTTTCGCCAAGCTTATGCGAATTATTATGGCCAGCAATTCAGCAGTCAACAACTATGCTGTGGAAATGGTTCTGACGAATTAATACAAAAATTGATGCTTATTATGCCAGAAGGTCCCTGTTTAACGCTCAATCCCGATTTTTTTATGTATCAAGATTATGCACGGCAGGTGAAGCGTCAAATTCGTTTTGTTGATGCCTCACCTGATTTAACATTTTCACTTGAAACGATACTTGGTCGCATCGATGAAGTACAACCTCGTTTTTTCATTCTCAGTAATCCACACAATCCAACGGGACACCGTTTTACTGAAAATGAGTTAATCACTATCGCAAAACAAATGAAAACGATAGAAGGCTATTTAATCATTGATGAAGCCTATGTTGACTTTTCAACACCATTACAAATCGAACTGGAAGATCATATCCTAATCATTCGTACACTTTCCAAAGCTTTTGCTATGGCGGGGTTACGACTCGGTGTCTTAATCAGTACAGAAAAAACCATTTCAACTATACGCCAAATTGAACACCCTTATCCTTTAAGTGCATTCACGCTATCTATCGGTATTTATCTATTTGAACATATGGAACAAACAAAAGTGTTCGTCCAATACCAACGACAATTGAGTCAGCGCTTAAAAGAAATCATGATGAAATATGCCAGTTCCCATATGCATATCTTTCCAAGTGATACTAATTTTGTTTTAACATCAGGCTCTCAAGCCTTATCACTCGGCCATTACGTTAAAGCACGTGGCTTTCTACCACGCTTTTATCATTCGAAAGATGAAAAAATGTTAGCTGAATGCGTACGTTATTCCATCATTGATTATCCACAGTTAAATCAATTTGAACAAGTCGTGAAAGAATGGAGTGAACAGCAATGACATATCAAATTCGCCGCGAAACGACAGAAACTAAAATTGACATTAAACTCAGTGTATCGAAAAAAGAGAGTCAAATTCATACTGGTGTCGGATTTTTAGACCATATGCTCACATTATGGAGCTTTCATAGTGGCTTAGCGTTACAAATTGACGTTGAAGGTGATACGTGGGTCGATGATCATCATACGACTGAAGATATCGGTATCGTTCTTGGACAACTGTTACGACAGTTGATTAAAGATAAAGTTCATTACACCCGTTATGGTACCCAATATATTCCAATGGACGAAACATTAGCACGTGCTGTTGTCGATATTAGCGGCCGCCCTTACCTCAACTTTCAAGCGGACTTCAGCAAGGAAAAAGTGGGCCAGTTTGATACAGAACTCGTCAAAGAATTTTTTAGAGCTTTAGTGTTTAATGCCTATTTAACGGTTCACATCGACTTACTTCATCAAGGAAATACGCACCACGAAATTGAAGCCATTTTCAAAGCATTTGCGCATGCTTTAAAACAAGCGCTACGCGATTCAGAAGACCGACGTATCCCTTCATCTAAAGGTGTGATTGAATGATGATTGCAATCGTAGACTATGGACTTGGCAACATTTTTAATGTGCAACGCGCAGTGAACCATCTTGGTTATCCGTCTATCGTAACGCGCGAACCAGAAAGGATAGAACATGCAGACGTCTTGATTCTGCCAGGCGTGGGCCATTTCAAAGACGCAATGCAAGCCATTCATCAATACGGTCTATACGATGTATTGAGACAACACCAGCAACCCATTATCGGTATTTGTTTAGGTATGCAACTTCTGTACTCTTATAGCGATGAAGGCCATGTGTCCGGACTTGATTTAATCAAAGGGAAAATTCACGAAATTCAGACCCCCTATACAGTGCCACATCTTGGTTGGAATCAGTTAAAAAGTGAAATCCCCGCGTTAAACAAAGATGTCTATTATGTCCATACTTATCAAGCGCCAATGTCACCTGCAGTCATCGCCTATAGTGACTATGGCACGTCTATTCCGGGCATCGTTCAACAAGATGATTGTATTGGTATTCAATTTCATCCAGAAAAAAGTGGCGATTACGGTTTACAGATTTTAGAACAAGCGTTAAAAGGAGGTTGGCAACATGATTAAACTTTGGCCTGCGATTGATTTAATAGGAGGTAAAAGTGTACGCCTCACAGAGGGAGACTATCAAACAACTGAAGTTATGATGCGCAGTGCTGAGAAAAGTATCGAATTTTACAGTCAGTTCGATAGCGTTGATCGTATTCACATCGTCGATTTAATAGGTGCCAAATCACAACGCTCTATCGAGATGGACGCGATTCAACAGTTAGTTCAAATGAGTCAAAAACCGATTGAAGTGGGCGGCGGTATTCGTAACAAAGAGACGATTCAAGCCTATTTATCATCCGGTGTGGATTACTGCATTGTCGGCACTCAAGCCATAATAGATCAAGCCTGGCTGACTGAAATGAGTCATTTATTTCCCGGGAAAATATTGGTATCTGTCGATGCAAAGCAAACTGCGATTCAAATTAATGGGTGGACGGAAGAAACTGTCCTCGATGTCTTTGATTATGTCTCCCAAATCCAACACCTTCCTTTAAATGGCATCATCTATACCGACATCACGAAGGACGGAAAAATGAGTGGTCCTAATTTTGATACAACAGCTCAACTCGCTAAGAATAGTACATTACCGATTATTGCTTCGGGAGGCATTCGACATCAAGCAGACTTACAGCAGTTAGATGTGCTCGGTGTTTCAGCAGCAATCGTCGGTAAAGCAGCGAATCAAGCCTCATTTTGGGAGGGATTAACTTGATTAAAAAAAGAATTATTCCTTGCTTAGATGTTAAAGACGGTCGTGTTGTCAAAGGGATACAGTTTAAAGGTCTCAGAGACATCGGTCATCCGGTAGACCTTGCGCTATATTATAATCAAGCTGGCGCGGACGAGCTTGTCTTTTTAGATATTTCAAAAACAGAACAGGGGCACGCACTCACACTCGATATCATCCAACAAACTGCCTCCCAGCTTTTTATCCCCTTAACGGTGGGTGGTGGCATTAAATCTTTGGACGAGATATCTCAACTTTTAAGACATGGTGCAGATAAAGTGTCCCTTAATTCAGCAGCACTCAAAAATCCTGATTTCATACAGCAAGCGAGTCAAAAGTTTGGAAAACAGTGTATATGTATCGCAATCGATAGTCTATACGATCAAAGTACGAATGATTATTATTGTTGTACCCATGGAGGTAAGCGACAAACGCCCGTTCACGTCTACGATTGGGTTCGGCAAGTAGAGGCATTAGGTGCTGGAGAGCTTCTCATCACAAGTATGGCACATGATGGAATGAAACAAGGCTTCGATATTACACATCTGAATCAAATTTCTAAATTAGTCAATATCCCCATTATCGCTTCAGGCGGTGGTGGTCACGCACAACACTTCACAGAATTATTCACACAAACTCCTGTCTCTGCTGGATTAGCGGCAAGCATTTTACACGATAAAGAAACAACCGTGGCAGCAATCAAGCGTGAACTGAATCAAGGAGGTGTCCCTGTAAGATGGACTTAAAACCCGATTTTTCAAAAGGCCTACTTCCGGTCATTTTGCAAGATAGCAAGACCCAACAAGTGCTCATGTTGGGCTATATGAACGAAGAAGCTTTTCATAGAACAGTGCAAGAACAAGTCACATGGTTTTACTCAAGATCAAAGCAGCGACTTTGGAAAAAAGGAGAATCATCCGGCAATATACAACAAGTCAAAGAGATGCATTTAGATTGCGATCAAGATACGTTATTGTTGCTTGTGGAACCGATGGGACCGACTTGTCATACTGGTGCACAAAGTTGTTTCAATACGACTCCCTCTTTTCAACTTCAACAACTTGAAAGTACCATTCGCCAACGGTTGAAAGCAGATGATTCCAACTCTTATACGCAATACCTTCTCAATGAAGGCATTGAAAAAATCAGTAAAAAGTTGGGCGAAGAAGCTTTCGAAGTCGTGATTGCTGCCATGAAACAAAACACTTCTGAAGTCATTTCTGAAAGTGCTGATTTACTTTATCATCTGTTTGTTTTACTCGAATCACAAAATATCACTTTCAATACAATAGAAGACGAGTTACAAAAAAGGCACCGTATTCAAAATAATTTTAAAGGTGAACGTCAAAAGATTGAAAAATGGTGAAGCCTTTGACATGATCCGTCATAAAAACAAGCATTATGATTTCAAACTTAAAAACAACCCTCTCCTTGTATCACATTAAACTCGGAAAGGGTTGTTTTAAATTAGACGTAAACTTCAATCATCTCGTATTTAAGTTTACTTTTAGCTTAATCGATAGCGCCTGCATTTTCATCATGTTTACCATGAATATAATAATCAACATGTTCAGGCTCAAGTGGTTGAATACCACGAATAATATCTGCTGCTTTTTCAGCAAGCATTAATACAGGTGCGTGAATATTACCATTTGTTGTTGTTGGCATCACTGACGCGTCTACTACACGTAAGTTTTCCATGCCGTGTACTTTCATTGTTAATGGATCTACGACTGCCATTGGGTCTGAAGCAGGACCCATTTTTGCACTACAAGATGGGTGTAATGCTGTTTCAGCGTCTCGACGCACCCAATCTAAAATTTCTTCATCTGTTTGAACAGAAGGTCCTGGTGAAATTTCTCCACCATTATAAGGGTCAAGTGCAGGTTGTTTTAAAATGTTACGTGCGACGCGGATAGCTTCAACCCATTCGCGTTTATCTTCCTCTGTAGATAAATAGTTAAATACAAATTTTGGTTTAACATATGGGTTCGTTGATGTGATTTTCAAGCTACCTCTTGAATTTGAATACATTGGTCCAACATGAACTTGGTAACCATGTGCTGTATCTGCTTTTTGTCCATCATAGCGTACTGCAAGTGGTAAGAAATGGAACATTAAGTTTGGATATTTCACATCATTATTTGAGCGAACGAATCCACCACCTTCAAAGTGGTTACTTGATGCTGCACCTGTACGACGTGTTAACCATTCCAAACCAATAAATGGCATTTTGAAAATATTTAAGCTAGGTTGTAATGAGACAGGCTCTTTACAAGTATGTTGAATATACACTTCTAAGTGGTCTTCAAAGTTTTCACCGACACCCGGTAAGTGAATACGAGGTTCGATACCTAATGAACGTAAATGTTCAGAATCACCGATACCTGACAATTGTAGCAATTGTGGTGTGTTAAATGCGCCACCAGATAAGATAACTTCTTTTGCGAGCACTTTGTGTAAACGACCATTTCGTTTATAAGTCACACCTGTAACGGTATTGCCATCAAAATGAAGTTTTTCAACAAATGCACGTGTTTTTACTGTTAGGTTTTGGCGTTTCATTGCTGGACGTAAATAAGCACGTGAAGCAGAAACACGGCGGCCATTATGGATTTGACTATCAAATGGTCCAAATCCTTCTTGACGGAAACCATTCACATCTTTCGTCTTTTTATAACCCGCTTCGACAGCTGCATCGAAAAATGCGTGGAATAACGGGTTATCAGCAGGACCACGACGTAATTTGATAGGTCCATTTAAACCACGTATTGGATCATCTGCTTCTGCACCAAAAGTCGTTTCTAAACGTTTGAAGTAAGGTAAACAGTGAGCATAATCCCAAGTATCCATGCCTTCAGGTTTACCCCATTTTTCATAGTCTAGTGGGTTACCACGTTGATAAATCATCCCATTGATTGAACTTGATCCACCTAACACTTTACCACGTGTATGGAAAACTTTACGTCCGCCCATATGCGGTTCGCCATCTGTTTCATATTTCCAATCGTAAAGGCGGTTACCTGATGGATACATTAAAGCAGCTGGCATTTGAATTAACAAATCCCAAGGGTAATCACTGCGTCCTGCTTCAAGTACTAAGACTTTTTTGTCTTTATCTTCACTGAGGCGAGCACCTAATACAGATCCAGCACTCCCACCACCGATAATGATATAATCATACATTTTGTCGTACGCTTTACTCATAACAAAAATCCTCCTCGTAGTTGTATACTGACGCGCTATTTCAAACTATGTACAGATGTGAAAGAAACGTTTAGCGCTTATCGTTGCTTTTACGTCAATCTTTCACACCTTTTTACTTTGAAAGAAGTCTGTCATATAAAATGACAAACGCTCATTCAATGGTTCAATTTATGATTCTGACTGGCCAAACCAGTGAACTGGCTCAGGGCTTGTATTCATTAAGATGTGTTTTGTTTCTAGATATTCTTCTAAACCGTGATGTCCAAGTTCGCGACCGATACCTGATTGTTTATAACCACCCCATGGTGCTTGTGCAAAATAAGGATGGAAATCATTGATCCAGACTGTACCCATTCTCATTTTTGATGCAACACGTTGTGCTTTTCCGATATCTTTCGTAAAGACACCGCCTGCAAGACCATAGATAGAGTCATTAGCTAATTTGATAGCTTCTTCTTCTGTGTCAAAACCTTCAATCGTTACAACAGGACCAAACACTTCTTCTTGAACGATACGCATAGACGTGTCACAGTTTGTGATGATTGTCGGCTCAAAGAAATAACCATTTTTTAAATCTTCTCTAGATGGTCGCTTACCACCGATAGCAATTTTTGCGCCTTCTTCTTGCGCAATAGTCATATATTTTTCAACTTTGTCACGATGTTGTTCAGAAATAAGTGGTCCCATTTCTGTATCTTCATCAAATCCATTACCTAATTTGATATTTTGAACACGCTCAATTAATGCTTTTTCAAATTTATCTTTAATAGAATGATGAACGATAATACGAGAACCCGCTGAACATACTTGACCTGCATGGAAAAAGCCACCATTTAATGCTTGATCAACAGCTAAATCAAAATCAGCATCTTCAAAAATAACATTTGGGTTTTTACCACCAAGTTCAAGCGCAATATTCGTAACATGCTCTGCGGCTTGTTTCATAATACGTTTACCTGTTTGGATACCGCCTGTAAATGACACTAAATCCACTTCAGGGTGCGTAGACATGACGTCACCAATCTCAGAGCCTGCGCCTAAAACTAAATTAATAACGCCTTTAGGAAAACCGACCTCTTCCATAAGCTCAAATACGCGAATGGTTGTTAAAGGTGTAATTTCACTTGGCTTCATGACAATAGAACAACCTGTTGCAAGTGCTGGCGCAATTTTCCATGAAGCTTGTAATAGCGGATAGTTCCAAGGTGTAATCTGAGTGACAACACCGATTGGCTCTTTAACGATTTTACTTTCTGTATTTGGGATAGGTGAATTAATTAATTCGCCCCCGTCTTTATCTGCTAAACCTGCAAAATACATAAATACATTGTGTATATCATCCATATCTGCAAGAGATTCTTCTAAAGTTTTACCTGTATCTAAAGTTTCTAAATGTGCCAATTCTTCACGGTGCGCTTTGATTTGGTCCGCAATTGCACGAACCTTCTTACCTTTGTTCTCAGCTGTTTCAAGTGCATACACACCTTCATCAAATGAACGTCTTGCTGCTAGAATTGCACGTTCTACATCTTCATTCGTACCTTCTGCTACTTCTATAATCACTTCTTGGTTATAAGGATTGAGAATTTGACGTGTCGCTTGATTGCTGCTTTCTACCCATTCCCCATCAATATATTGACGACGAGATAATTGGTTTACAAATTCCATGCATATACCTCCGTTAAGTTTGTTAAGTTTTTATTTAACGAATTTCACAAATTTAACTTTATCACAAGAAAAAGTGCCATGTCAATCGACATTGCTTGGATTTGCAGTGTGCCAAAAAAACCGTTAAATTATTAATGAACATTTGATTTATATTTAATTAAAGATTAAAATTTAGAGCGTTAACGCTATTAACGAGTTAATTTTTAGGGAGGTGAGATATCGTGGCACGACCAAAATCACACGAAGCACAACTCGAAGTCGCGAAAGATATTGTTATTAATTCAATCGCTGAAACAATGGATTTATATGGGATTAATCGTAGTGTCGGAAACCTCTACGGCATTATGTTATTCAAAGACAGCATGACATTGGATGAAATGCGTCAAGAATTACAAATGAGTAAGCCAAGCATGAGTGCGGGCGTTAAGAAATTGCAAGAATATGACATTGTTAAGCAACGCTTAACTCGAGGCAGTCGTAAACAACATTTTGAAGCTGAAAAAGACTTCTTTGAGTTTTTCTGTAACTTTTTCACTAGAAAATGGAACCGTGAAATTTCAATCAATATGGCTGCACTCAGAGAATCAGAAGCGATGATTGATAAGATTATTGCAGCTGAAGATGTGGATGAAGCAACGAGAGAAGAAGCGATAGAAATAAAAGCCCATTTAGAACATTCTCGTATTTATTACTATTGGTTAGAATCCATTAGTGATGCATTAAAATCGGGAGAAATATTTGAACACTTCCCTATTCCTGAAGCTAAAGACATAAAAAAATAAATTTTATTTCAATAACAAAGTTGGATACCTCATCAAAAAAGCTTTATGGCGTCCGTTAAGACACCATAAAGCTTTTTCTATTTTTATAGATTGTCATCCTCTTCATCTTCGCCAACTCTTAAAATCCTCAACGATCGGCGTTCAATACGTTTAAAACGATCAGCACGTGATTGTAGCGCAATCCGATCTCCTGCGAGAATCATCATAAACGAAATCATAATAATGATAAATATGACAATTAAAGGTACACCCGCAACAATAGATGCGGTTTGTAGTATTTCAAGTGCCTTTTCACCACCGACAAGCATTAACGAGAATGGAAGTAAGCATAAAGCAAACGCCCAAAATAATCGATTGGCTTTAATTGGTTCTCCTTTAACACGCTTTTGTGTTGCCGCTGCAACAATATACGACGCAGAGTCAAAGGTTGTCACCAAGAATAAAAAGGCTGAAATAATGAACAAGCCAATAACAATTTGTGGGAACGGTAAATGACTAATCACTTCAATAATCGTTGCCTCCGTGCCATGTGCATTTAAGTAATGAATCACATCAAATTGACCTGAAATTTGTAAATAAACAGCATAGTTACCAAAAATACCGAAGAACAGCACACAACCAAATGTACCGTAAACAATCGTTCCTAATATTACTTCTTTTAAAGTACGACCTTTTGAGATTCGCGCAATAAACAGACCGATAAATGGTGCGTAAACAATCCACCATGACCAATAGAAAATCGTCCATTGTTGTGGGAATTTTGTTTCCTCACGTCCGCCAATGCCACCGAACGGCTCCAACCAAGTGGCCATTTGGAAGAAGTTTTTCAACATATTACCGAAGCCAGTAACCGTTGTTTCCATAATAAAGATCGTTGGACCAACGATAAAAATAAAGCCAAGTAAAATGAAGGAAAGCCATACGTTCAAGTCACTTAAAACTTGAATGCCCTTTTTCAAACCTTGGTATGAACTATATGCAAATACAATTGTAATACATAAGAGCACGATACTCTTCACGACCATACTTGTACCATCTATACCAAATAGCTTTTCAAGACCGGCTGAAATCATAGGGACCCCTAAAGCCAGTGATGTTGCTGTTCCTCCAATAAGACCAAAGATGAATAAAATATCAACAAGTTTTCCTAAAAATTTGTCTGTCTGACCTTTCAATATTGGTCGACAAGCTTGACTGATTTTAAAAACAGGTTGCTTTTTCACAAATACGAGATATCCAATTGGTAAGGCAGGAAGTACATATATCGCCCATGCAATCGGTCCCCAATGAAACATACCATACATCGTCGCAAAGTTAAGTGCTTCGTCAGATAAAGGTTTTGCACCATGAGGCGGGCCTTGATAATAATATGCCCACTCGATGACACCCCAATATAATATATCTGAGCCAATGCCGGCACAAAATAACATGGATGCCCATGCAAAGTCACTAAATTCGGGTTTATCACTCGCACGACCTAAAGTCACTGACCCATATTTTCCAAATGCTATGTATAAAACAAAACAAAAAATCGCTAACCCCAATACGAGATAAATCGCCCCAAGTTTTGAAGTGACGAAATTATTCATCGCAACAACAACTGAACGACTCTGTTCTGGGAAGACCATCATCGGGATAACAGCCATTAATAATACAATTGCTGTCCCAATAAAAACAACCCAGTCCATTAGCTTATATTTTTTATGCACTTTAAAGCACCCCTTATTTAATTTTTAATCCCTTTGTTGTCCAATCTGCGATGTCTAAACGTTTTTTATACAAGAAATAGGTTATCTAAAAATAATAGTTAATGCAAATATCATACATAATCATAAGTTGCTCAATTTGAATATATATAACTTTCAGAGATTATAAATATTGTCAAAACGCCTTTATAAAGTACATTAAAATTGTTAAGAATTAATTTAACGTTTCTAATTATGTATTTTTATAACATTCAAATGAATAAATATTTATTTTCATTTCTTTGCCTTCTCTGCCATTTATCAGGATGTAAGAAGCGGTATTTCAGCATAAAAAAGAGGCTGAGACTTTCCATTGTCTCAACCTCTGAAGGTTTAAAATGATAAGACACACGCCGAAATATCATTTTAATATTGCATGTCTTTTTTAAATTCCGTATCTCTTTTAATAAAAATGGCTTTAACTGATTCTAATTAAAGCGATTTAAACGTTTCAATAATGAGATAAAAGTTTAAGATTGTTAAAAATATTGCCAGTGTCCAAGCGATGATATTGACCCAACGTTTATTAGTGAATGCCTCACCCATAATTTTGGGGTTATTCGTCGCGATCGTTAACGGAATAATACTTAATGGCAATGCAATACTCAAAAATACTTGGGTAAAAATCAGTAAATTTTCAATTGTTGATGGATTAGAGCCATAAAGCCATAAGCAAATGAACACCGGGATAACTGCTAAACCACGTGTGATAAGACGTCGAACCCACTGTGGAAAGCGTAAATTCACAAAACCTTCCATTACAATTTGTCCTGACAAAGTCCCTGTAATGGTAGAATTTTGTCCTGAAGCTAATAAAGCGACTGCAAACAATGTACTCATCACAGCACCACCAAAAGCGACAGAGACATGTGAAGTTAATAATGCATGGTGTAAATCATAAAATCCACCTAATGCTTTACCACTGCCAAAAAATAAGGCAGCACCTAATATTAAAAGTAAACAATTGACTAAAAATGCAAGCGAAAGTTGTAAATTCGAATCAATCGTTGCATATTTAATCGCATCTTTTTTCTCTTCAACTGAATCCCGTCCATATGCACGTGATTGTACGATTGATGAATGCAAATAAAGGTTATGCGGCATAATCGTTGCACCGATAATACCGAGTGCGATATATAAGGCACCGGGTTGTGTGACCACACCGCTTTGTGGGACAAAGCCACTTAAGACGCGTGGCCATGAAGGATTTGATAAATAAACTTCAAACACAAAGATGATAAAAACAGTCAACACAAGCACCGTAACAATAGCCTCTATTTTTCTAAAACCGAACTTAATAATCAATAATAGTAGCAAAACATCAAAAACAGTAATCGTTACCCCAAGCCATAAAGGAATATGGAAGAGTAAGTTCAATGCTATGGCACTCCCTATGACTTCTGCGATATCAGTGGCCATAATTGCCATTTCTGTAATAATCCATAAAATGACAGCTACTTTTTTATTTGTCATGTCACGTGTCACTTGTGCAAGATCCATCCCACTTGCAATACCGAGTCGTGCACACATACTTTGCAATAACATTGCGGCTAAACTTGAAATTAAAATAACAGACAGGAGGATGTAGCCGTACTGTGCCCCTCCTGCCATTGACGTAATCCAGTTACCGGGATCCATATACCCCACTGCGACAAGCGCCCCTGGTCCTAAATACATTAATGTTTTTTTCCATTTTGCAGCTTGGTTATCAAACACAACTGTACCGTTAATTTCTTCTAAGCTCTTACGCATTTGACTCATCCCTTTTCGAGCGGCTTACCTTTAAATCATTTTCTATTTAAAAAATAATTTAGGATTACCTAAATTGATAACATTATTATATATGCTTTAACATAAAATGAAAAGTAACACGTTTCACCTTTTACATTATCCGTATAATAATTGCTTAATATATCGCTATGGCATTTGACCCTTTATATTTTTTCTATGTTACCCTTTCTCAAGTGAAAATAATCTTTCTATCATGATGATTAAATTCATAGTTTGGCATAATAAACGTTGTGAATACAGCTTCTACTTAAATTGAATAGCGTTAAAATCTAAAGTTTACGTTCTTACTAAAAACGCGTGCATCACCCCTTTTATTTGATTTTCAAAAGCTTAAAACAGCAGTTTCTATTATTTTTTGAAAATAGAAATATCAAAAGGTGCATTAAACCTCATTTAAAATCCTACAGACAAAGAGAAAATCGAGATTCAAATGTAAAATAAGCATATATCAGTTTCTCAAAAAGCAATTGAACTATTCACTCCAAAATAAAAAAGCGCTAAGCTGACTTTTTCAATACAAATCAACTTAACGCATTTTTATTTCATTTTCATATCATATCGCTTTGTCGAAAAAGTACAACAAGAGCTGTCACTTTTCAATATTGGCAACAAGAACTAAACTTCCACTTATAGAAACAGCCACCATCATATGTCTACGCGATATATACTATCCATTTTCTCTTTTGGCACGTCTCCACCAACGATAAATCACAATAAGGGCCAGGATAACAAGAATTGCAATAAGTGCCTTCGAATAAAAACCGACATACTGTAGCACTTGTTCCATATGATCACCTAGTGCTGATCCTAAAAAGATCAGAAATATATTCCACACACCTGTCCCAAGTGCTGTGAAAATAATAAAAATCGGTAAATTCATACGTGTAATACCAGCAGGGATTGAAATCAAAGTTCTTAAAATCGGGACGAATCGTCCAAAGAAGATGGCCCAACGTCCATATCGATCAAACCAATGGATGGTTTTATCTAAATCTTTGCGTTTAATCCTTACATATTTACCGTATCGATCAATCCAGCGGTATAATCTTTCTTCACCAATCCATATTCCAAGATAATATAAGACAACCGAACCCGCTGTCGCCGCGACGACAGCTACCGCACATACCACTCCAAAACTTAAACTTGACTTTGTCGTCATAAAACCAGCAAAAGTTAAAACAACCTCTGATGGGAAAGGATGGATAATATACTCCACAAATATTAATAAAAAGATTCCTATGTAGCCATAATGGCCCATCACATCAACAACCCATTGTTCCATATCTTCACCTTTGATTCCTATATTGTTAAAACTTTCATACTCATCAAGTTTAACAGTCTATTTCTTCAATATTCAACTTATTACACTGCTTTATGATGCTTTTGTAAATTATTGTAAGCTATCGTCACAAAATGATAAGACAAGATCTTAGTCTCATTTTGATCAAAGAAAAGATTTTACATCAAATGGTTAGCTGCAGATATCTATGTTGTACATGTGCTCATATCAAGCTTTGCATCCAACTTATCTTTGCCAGGTCAGTCTACCCGGACACTGCCAGATAGGCTAACCGCCCTCTATTAATATTGTATTGTCGCCGTAACTCTTAATTGTGCGTCTGTTTTATTCTCATAAACATGATTAGTATTCGCATTAAAACTAATCGCTTGTGCAGCCTGAATTTCATAATGTGTCGCACCTACAGTTAGTGTTAGCGTACCTTCATTGACGATGATAAATTCTTTCGCGCCGTCTTGATGCGCCTCAGACTCTAAAACGCCTCCCGCTTCGATTCGCATACAAAACATTTCAAATGCATGTGCGTGATCATATGGAAAATAAGGATAAACCACGACAGAGTGATCCTCATTGTAAATCGGTTTAATATCTGCTTTATCAATAATCTGAATATGTTTATTATCTTGACTGATTAAAGACGTCAAAGGAATATGCAATCCATTCGCAAGCTTCCACAAAGTATTGATACTTGGATTCCCTGTTCCTTTTTCAATTTGGCTAATCATCGTTTTACTTATCCCCGTCATTTGAGCTACTTTATCTAAACTCAAACGGTGGATTTGTCTATAGTGCTGGAGGTTCTCAGCAACAACAGAATTAATATTCTCCATTTTTTAAGCCCCTTCTATTTACAATATATTGAACATTATGTACGATATGTTGTGTTCTTTATATAGAACGTTTCGTTAATTATATCAAAAAAGGCAGGCGTTTACACGATGGAACAACAATCGAATCGAATCAATTGGTTGCTTTTTATTGGCATCATGCTGATTGCAGCAAATTTACGTGCCCCTATCACCTCAGTAGGTGTAGTCTTACCAACCATTAAAGATACATTAAATTTAACAAATACAGAAGTCAGTTTCATTTCTATCATTCCATTACTCGCATTTGCGATTATTTCATCTCTTGTCGCTAAAGTCAGTCACCGCTTCGGTATGGAACGTTCATTGTTCTTTGCCATTGCATTAATTTTAATAGGCGTTGTTATACGCAGTGTGACCAATGTCAGCTTATTATATATCGGTACTATTTTAATCGGTGTCGGCATTGCATTTGGTAATGTCTTAGCGCCCGGTATAATCAAATCAAAATTCCCAATGCGTATCGGTATTATGACCGCGTATTATACCGTTGTCATGAATATTTTTGGTGCACTTTCATCATATGGCGCAGCACCTTTACTTAAATCATTTAACTATAATATTGCATTAGGTCTCATCGGTGTCGTGACTTTAATTGCTCTTATCGTTTGGACTTTCCAACTTCGTAATCATGAACAACAAGTGACCGTGGATACAACAGATGCCGTTAACGTTTGGAAATCCCCTCTTGCATGGCAGATTACATTACTAATGGGAGGGCAATCCTTAATTTTCTATTCTTTAATCAACTGGTTACCAGAATTCTTATTATCCTATGACATTCCAGTGACTTATGCTGGGCTCTATTTATCTATTTTACAACTGGCAATCATTCCGTTGACTTTCGTGACACCTTTATATGCCACAAAACTTCGTTCACAAGTGATTCCGACTGCATTTACAGGGGCACTATTTACAATAGGAATCTTAATCTTAATATTTTCACCTCATCTTGCCCTTATATCGCTCATTATTATTGGGATAGCGTTAGGTATCGCATTTGGACTTGTCAATACGTTCTTTAGTTTAAGAACTGAAAGTGGCCTTACAGCAGATAAACTAGCAGGGATGTCTCAAGCAGTCGGCTATCTCTTTGCATGTATTGGACCGCTATTTTTCGGAATCTTACATGATGTGACAGGCCACTGGGTATTCTCATTATTGATTCTACTGTTAACTGCCATCGCTGTTATGATTATTGGTGCACGTGCAGGACGTAATACAACGATTGAAGCTTCATTAAGAAAATAAGTTTTCATGCGTTCAAGACTATGAACGATGCCGTTAAGCTTTTCATATTCCATTTTACTTTTGAACACTAAAAAGGGAGCAAGCTGTCGTCTTAATCTTTGAGACGACAGCTTGCTCCCTCTTTTTTATGATCGTTATGCTCCCCATTTTTCCTCAAAATGGCCCACTTTCCAGACGAGTAGTGCAATAAGCCATGACAGTATGAGCACGATGACTAAAATATAGCCTAACCATCCAAAATCTAATTGTGTCAACCACCCTAAAAAGCCATGGTCCCAATGTTGTTTTTCGCCAATAAGCTGAATAATTTCAATACCACCTATAACAATTGCAGCAATGACTGAAATAGCGGTCATCGTCATATTGTAAAACAGCTTTCTAGCAGGACGCTCAAATGCCCAATGATAGGCATTTGTCATGAATACACCATCTAGTGTATCGAGTAAACTCATGCCTGATGCAAATAAGATCGGCAAAGCAATGATACCTAAAAATGGCACTGTATGTTGTGACGCCCCCGCTGATAACGCCAGTAAGGAGACTTCACTTGCTGTGTCGAATCCTAAACCAAATAAGAATCCTAAAGGAAAAACATGCCAACTTTGATTAATGAATTGAAAAAGTGGTCCTACAAAGCGCATGATTAAGCCTCTTGATTCAATCAATTCATTGATTTGGCTTTCACCAATTTCTTCATATTTCAATTTTCGGGATAATTGTATTAACTGAATCAGTATAACTAAGTTTAAAAGCCCAATTAATAATAAGAAAAATCCAGAAACCAATGTACCGATTAATCCACCTGTTGATTGAAAACCTGCTAAATGGCTTTGCGCCCAATGAACGGCTAACCCTAACATAACTGCCATTAAAAAGACCACAGTTGAATGTCCGAGTGAAAAATAAAAACCTACCCCCATAGAATTACGCTGTTGTTCTAAAAGTTTACGTACCGTATTATCGATTGCAGCAATATGATCCGCATCAAATGCATGTCTCAATCCTAATGTATAAGCGACCACGCCCATTCCAATGATGAGCGGATGACTCGCTCCGCCAATCATTAGAAAAACAACACCTATAATATGTAAAAGCAGAATCACCACAAAATAAGGAAGAGCAGCTTTAATACCTTTCGTTCTTTCCATATCTTCATCACTTCAATTCTTATTTTATAATAATAAAATAATACAACGAACTAAACAAAATTAAAAGTTTTTCCCATTATTATCAAATAAACTTTTAATGATTATATTTATTAGAGGGTTATTTTCGGCTTAAAATATAACGTCTTAATAAATACTGATGTTACGCACAAAAATAGCAATAGAGGCAACGATGATGGCACATGACATTTAACTCAATCGTCACCCAATCATCGACCTCTATTGCTTATAATAGGACATAGACATCAGATAGATGGCTCAGTCCATTTTATTATTTCATCATACGTGCCACATGTCATTCATGTTTAATGATAAATCCGGCTACCTTGTGCTTTAAATTCTTTTGCTTTTTCTTGCATGCCCTCTAATTGATCCTTATGTGCGTCTCGAATATTGTGTGAAATACGCATTGAACAGAATTTTGGCCCACACATACTACAGAAGTGTGCGACTTTAGCTGATTCTGCTGGCAATGTTTCATCATGATAGGCTCTCGCACGTTCAGGATCTAAAGACAAATTGAATTGGTCAATCCATCGGAATTCGAATCGCGCTTTACTGATTGCATCGTCACGTTCTGTAGCGCCCGGCAAGCCTTTTGCGAGGTCTGCGGCATGTGCTGCAATTTTATACGTCACTACACCTTCACGTACATCTTCTTTATTAGGCAATCCCAAATGTTCTTTTGGCGTCACGTAACATAACATGGCTGTTCCATGACTCGCAATTTGTGCTGCCCCAATTGCAGAAGTGATATGATCATATGCAAGCGCAATATCAGTGGTAAGAGGTCCTAAAGTATAAAACGGTGCTTCTTTACAGTAAAAATCAGCGAGCTCTTGGTTCTCTCTAATTTTATGCATCGGGATATGTCCCGGTCCTTCAATCATCACTTGGACATCGTGTGCCCAAGCGATTTCAGTCAATTCACCTAGCGTCTTTAATTCCGCGATTTGACTTTCATCGTTCGCATCATAAATAGAGCCTGGTCTTAAGCCATCCCCTAAAGAAACAGCGATATCGTATTGGTTTAAAATCTGACAAATCTCATCAAAATGTGTATATAAAAAGCTTTCTTCATGATGTGCGAGACACCATTGTGCCATAATTGAGCCTCCACGAGAAACGATTCCCGTTAAACGATTTACAGTTAATGGGATATAACGTAATAATACACCTGCGTGAATCGTAAAGTAGTCTACACCTTGTTCAGCTTGCTCAATTAAAGTATCTCGATACACTTCCCACGTTAAATCTTCTGCAATGCCATTTACCTTTTCTAACGCTTGATAAATCGGCACTGTTCCAACCGGCACCGGAGAGTTACGAATCAAATATTCACGTGTTGCATGAATATTTTTACCTGTCGATAAATCCATAATCGTATCTGCACCCCAATGTGTTGCCCACACGAGCTTTTCAATTTCTGCTTCAATAGAAGAAGATACTGCAGAGTTCCCTATGTTGGCATTAATTTTAACTTGGAAATTTTTACCAATAATCATCGGTTCAGACTCTGGATGATTAACATTATTTGGGATAATCGCCCGCCCTTTAGCAATTTCATCTCTTACAAATTCTGGACTGACATTTTCACGACAAGCAACAAATTTCATCTCTTTCGTAATTATCCCTTTTTTAGCATAATGCATTTGGGTAACTTGATGGCCTGCTTTGGCTCTTCTAGGTTGATATTGAAAAGGATGTGTCACTAAATTTTGATGCGACGCTGACTTAAAACCATTATCAATCGATTGCACACGACGTCCTTGATAATGTTCAACATCATGACGCGCTTCAATCCAGTTGTCACGCAATGCAGGAATTCCTTTCGTAACATCGACTTCGTAATGATCGTCATGGTAAGGGCCTGCTGTATCATACACCACGATTGGATCATTATGAAGTACTTCCGTGTCCATGATTGTGTCAGATAACTGAATTTTACGGAAGGGGACGTGGATATCAGGGTCGACACCTTCCTTGTAAATACGCTGACTTGCCGGAAAATTTTTCTTCAATTCAATTTGTTCTTGTTTCATTCCCTTTGCCTCCTAATTCATGCTCGAGGCCTTTAATTCAACTGAAAACCAAAGAAAATGCGCACTCTAGAAAAGCTGAGTGCGCATTAAAGAAACGAATATATTATGAAGTGGCAGGCGTCCTGAGATGGCTCGTTTCATTATGAAAGACTAAACCAAAATAGACAGCGTTTCAAAAAACCACTTTATCTTTTAAATCATTTCGTTTGCTTCCCTACGCTAGTATAATCTAGATCAGGTTCAAAGGGTTGAGGCTTGCACCTCTTTCAGCTCATTAAAGCACCCCTAGCAAGTTCATATTTAAGTTTTGCAAATTTATCGTAACACTAAAAATGTAATATGACAATTCATCTTAGAAAAATTGCTGTTTCTAGTATGCATTTCGTTACACCGATTGGTTTATAAACAAAGCTCAAATTATAAAATCGGTGAGACTAATTTAGCAATCGATTGTTTAAATTTAACCCAATTTGACCGGTTTTCATACCGTTCAGGTGTTAATTGTTTAGAGACTTTTAAATCTTCTTTAAATGCAGAAATCAATGATTCAGCAATATCTTGATTGTAAATCAACGCGTTCACTTCAAAGTTCAATTTAAAGCTTCGCGCATCCATATTAGCAGAGCCGACTGACGCCACTTCTCCATCGATAACCATCATTTTGGAATGAATAAAACCATTTTCGTACGTATAGACATTGACACCTTCATACATTAACAATGCGACCGTTGTCAATGTCGCCCAATGAACGAAAGGTTGGTCTGGTTTATTCGGAATCATTAGATGAATATCGACACCTGATTTTGCAGCAATTCTCAAAGCATTGACGAAGCCCACATCAGGGACAAAGTAAGGCGACTGCATATAAATAGTTGATTTCGCATTCATAATCATTTTTAAATACGCAAATTCGAGTTGTGGCCAATCTCTGTTCGGTCCACTCAGACCTAATTGCATAGCAACTTGGCCATCTTTACGCGCATTTTCTGGGAAATAACGTTCACTATAATCAAGTTGATATTCATCAGCAATTTGTGAGTTCCAATCGTGAATGAAACCAAGTTGTAACGCGTCCACACCATCACCTTGTATGCGTAGATGCGTATCACGCCAGTAACCCATCTTTTCATCTAAACCTAAATATTCATCCCCTACATTAAAGCCCCCCACATAACCGATATCGCCATCGATGACTACGTTTTTGCGGTGATTCCGATTATTGACACGAAAGTTAACGAAAGGAATAATTTTCGCGTGGAAAAACGCTTCAACCTCTACACCCGCTTCAGTTAAATCTTTTAATTTTGATTTTCTTAACTGTTTTGAACCTACCGCATCATAGAGAAGTTTAACTTCAAGCCCTTCCTTCGCTTTATCTTTTAATATTTCAAGAACAGACTTACCAAGACCATCTAGATTCAAAATATAGAATTCCATGTGTATATAGGTTTTGGCTGCTTTTAAATCTTGCTTCATCTTTTCAAAAAGTGCATGTCCATCAGTAAATGTCTTCACATGGTTATTTTCACTCAAAAAACTCACTTCACGTGTCAACATCATTTCCACTAAATCAGATTGCTTTTCTACAACAGGATTTTCTGTTTTAAAGGTGCGATCAATGAATTGTTGCTTTTGATTTTTGACACGCGTTCGCGCATCCTCGATTTCTTTTCCTTGTTCATGACGCGAGCTTTTCAATCTTACCGCTCGACCGAAAAACAAATACAGCAAGAAACCGAATATCGGCATAATAAATAGTAACAACAGCCAAGCCCATGTCGCTGTTGCTTCACGCCGATCCCGTTCCAAAAAGATAATAAACAATGCTAAAACAACATTTATCAGAAAAAAAATACCTGATACAATTCTGTATATCATGTTGACATTCGGATCAAATATGAGTTGCAATGGTGGCTCCCCCTTATCTATTTTTGAATGTCATCATTATAACGCAATTATTAGTTTTAAGCATTTAACTGAGCAATGAATAAATTAAATCAAACAAAACATGGCGAAAATTTTTCCATTTTCAATTCATTTGGGATAAACTAAAAGAAATCATCAAAGGAGGTTTTATAATGAGCTATATTGATTATATTCCGTCTAAAGATGGGACAAAGCTTTATGCTAAAATCACACGCGCAGAAAGACTTTTTGATTTTGAACTACCAGATGATGAAACGCTTGATGAACAAATTAATGTCATTATTGTTCACGGCTTAGCTGAACATTTAGACCGTTATGATAAAATTACTGACTTTTTAGTTTCAAATTCTATCAATGTTATTCGTTATGATCAACGTGGACATGGACGCTCTGAAGGTAAAAAAACACACTATGATCATAAAGATCAAATTATAGAAGACTTAGATGCAGTTGTTCAATATGTTAAAGACAACTTCGGTAATAAAATATACTTAATCGGTCACAGCATGGGTGGTTACAACGTTGCCTTTTATGGTACACGCTACCCTGGACGCGTGAATGGTATGATAACTTCTGGCGGTGTCACTAGAGATAACAATCGTTTCTTTGCAGAAGCATACGGCGACAGACAAACACCACCAGACACGTATTTTACTAACGTTTTATCAGAAGGCATTTGCTCTGACCTCAATGTGGTTAGAGATTATATCCACGATGCACTCGTTCCAAATGAAATCTCGATGGGCCTTACTTATGCCATTGTAGATGGTATTCTCGAACTGAAAGAAAACCCAGATGCATTTGTAGATGATGTTTTGGTTTTACACGGTCAAGCAGACCCTATCGTTAATCCAAAAGATTCATTACAATTTTATGACGAAATTGCTTCACAACATAAAGCAATACGTATTTATTCAGACTTACAACATGAAATTTTTAATGAATCTAGCTATAATGACCTCATTTTCCAAGACATCGTTCAATGGATCTACCTAACGGATGAACGCCAAAGTGGCACTACGTTTTAAATGATTTCGCTTTAAACATCTCACATTTTTTAACTCGCTATAACATGCAAACGAGCCCGAAGTAACATCTTGCTACTTTTTTGGGCTCTTTTTTATGTCAGTCTCCCACTATCTCTTCTGACTTCCAACACAAAAAGTATCCCATCACTTGTCATTCCACGGCACGCGTTGTACATTGAACATAGTATAAGTCGTATTTATACAACAACTTCAATATAAGGAGAAATTTATGAAGCACGTTTACTTTAACCATGATGGCGGTGTAGATGACCTCATTTCACTGTTTTTACTTTTACAGATGGAGGATATTCAGTTAATTGGAGTCAGTGCGATTGGCGCAGATAGCTATGTTGAGCCTGCAGAGAGCGCTTCTCGTAAAATTATTAATCGTTTTTCTCGTTATCCTCTAGATGTCGCCGCTTCAGAAGAACGAGGTAAAAATCCATTTCCAAAAGACTGGCGTATGCATGCCTTTTTCATGGATGCCTTGCCTATCTTAAATGAACGGGTCCCTGTACAATCACAGTTAAGAACGGTTCCTGCATATCAAGATATCATCGATCGTCTTGAAACTTCTGAGACATCCGTGACGTTATTATTTACAGGACCTTTAACGGATTTAGCGAAAGCATTACAAGTCGCTCCTCATATTACTGAAAAAATTGAACGTCTCGTTTGGATGGGCGGTACATTTTTAGAACGCGGTAATGTGGAAGAACCTGAACATGATGGAACGGCAGAATGGAATGCATTTTGGGATCCAGAAGCAGTAAAAACTGTTTTTGATAGCACGATTCCAATCGATATGGTCGCACTTGAAAGTACAAACCAAGTGCCATTAACGCTTAATATCCGTCAAATGTGGGCAGACGAACGCCACTATCCGGGTGTTGACTTCCTAGGCGTCAGCTATGCAGCTGTGCCACCTTTAACACATTTTCAAACGAATTCGACTTATTTTTTATGGGATGTCTTGACGACAGCTTATGTGGGTCAACCTTCACTGGTCAAAAAAGAGGAAGTAAAAGCTTCCGTTTATACAAAAGGACCTAGCCAAGGTCGAACTTATTTAGACGATCAAAATGGACGTCTCATTCAAGTGATCAATCATGTTGAACATGATGCATTCTTTAAATACATTACAGAGCTTGCTAAAAAAGTCTAAATATATTGATGATCAAATATATTCTCAATAAAACGACATGCCTGAGATATGATTTATTTTAGGTTACAAAAAAGCTTTTAAATCATTAAAAGGATGGTAGAGACCGGGATTGCGTATGCGCTGTTATCTTGCGCTGCGCAATCCTTGTTATCTTTGAGGATAGGAACTGTATAAAATAAGAATGAATACAGCATTGCTTAAAGTTGTTCTATCACATTTATGAGGATGTCCGCCCTCTTTTAATCTTACTACTCTCTTTTAAAGGGTACATCTGATGATATAAAAAAGTACTGATTACAATGCATAGTATTGGCAAAATCAATCCCAACACACGTATCCCCATTTGCGTTTCAATGCGCTGATGCTGATTTGGAATAAAATGAAATAGCGACATGCCAGCACCAATCATGAGACCCGATAACGCATGTGCCGCTTTAGTCATGAAAGTATACATCGCAGTATTTAAACTGTCGTGGCGTCGTCCAAATTGCATTTCCCCATCATCAATTACATCCGCAAGCATAATTGTCACCATACCTAGCATGAATCCCGTACCGATTCTAAGAACCATTCCTCCAAATAAAACCCATCCCAATTGATGCGGTGCTACAAAACCAGAATATAACATCAAAGCAAGACCACTAATGATGAATAACATCGCGCTATTAAACGCATTTTGACGTCCTACATGTCGTATCCAAAAAGGCAAAAATAATAGCGCAAGCATTTCGACAAATAGCATACTGTTAAAATATGCAAAATATTGTTCAATATTGATGACATACTTGAAATAATAAATAAGTGTGCCATTAAGCAACTGCATGCCTAAATTAAAAGACAAGAGTAATCCCATCATAGCTAATAAAGCATGATGACGAAAAAGCATTTGTTTGATTTCTTTAAGACGTAATCGAGGGATAGGCTGAACTTTAACTGACTGATTTTCTGGAACACCTATGAGCGTCACTCCAATTGTCACTACAAAAAGCACACTACATAAAAGCGCCACAATAAACATACCAACTGAAAGATCTCCATGACCTAAAATGTGACTCAAACGGTCAATCAAATACAACCCCCATGTTCCAACAATAAAAGCAGCTAAACTCGCAAAAAAGCGTGGAATCACAGACATTGTCTCACGTTCTCTTGAATCTTGTGTCAAATTCGGCAGCCACGCCCAATAAGGAATATCCATCATCGTATAAGTCATTCCCCATAATACATACATCACTGACACATAAACATACATCATGGGTTGAGGAAATTCAAAGTTCGTAAATAACAAGAGTGTGATTAGTGCATTTGTCACTGTCCCTATCCCTAGCCATATTTTAAACTTGCCAAAACGATGCTGTGTTCGATCGACCATCATCCCCATAAACGGATCATTGACGGCATCCCATATTCTTGCAATAAAAAAAAGAAACCCCACAAAAACGGGGGATAGTTTGATAATATCCGTCACATAAAACATAAAGTAAATACTGACTAAATTAAATACAGCATCTTTACCGACGGCACCTATTCCAAATGATAATTTTTGAACTTTCGTTAACTGCGCTTTCAAATTGAATCCCCTTTTTCGATTTATAGACAGAAGCATTATTAAAAATATCATAATTCTCTCATCCATTACATTGCGCTATGATGCCACAATCAGTGATTATGCTTCCCAAAAAAGAAGTAAGACCTGAACACGTAAAATCTACGTATTCTGCCTTACTTCATCTATAAGTTGATGGCTATGATTCGAAAAAACTAAACCAGCCTATTTTTACATTCCTAATAATGATCGGATTGTCAGACCGACAATGACCGTCGTCGTAATTAAAAAGAAACCAGGAATTAAGAAACTCGTTACTTTCGTTGTCCGTGTTTCGTCAACATCGACAGCAAATAAAATCGTTGGTTGTGCAGGAATAACGAAGTTCACGTTTAATGTCTGTGCAATTGCAATAAAGAAAGTCGGTGGTATGCCGAGACTCAACACGATTGGCACGACAATAGATGCGGTCGCAGATTGAGAAATCACAATCATCGCCACTAAAGCGACAAGTATAATCATGAGCCAAGGTGCTTGTGAAACGAGGCTTCCGATACCATTTTCCATCATTTCTCGATTAGCATGTGCACTAAAAATGGTAGCCCCTAGCCAACCTGGCCCTAACACCGCAAAAATTGCACCAATGGCTGCTTGTGCAATATGTGTGGTTAAAATCTGATTCGGCTGAACTTTCACTAAAAGAAGATTAATCATTGCACTCGTATACATAAATAGTTGGACAAGATCGGTCATTTGTAAATGAACCGTTTTACCGTCTACATGGAATGTAGGTCCGATTTTCGGAAAAATACCGAAAGTTAAAATACAGATGACTGCTAATATAAATGTAAAAACACCCCATTTAACGCGTTTATCAAAAGTCTTAACCTCTTGTTTATCTTCAATAATCATTTGTTGTAACATCGTTTGCGCTTGCGCTTCACTTATTTTTGTTCGACCTACAAATGTATTAAAACAGCTGAGAATCAACATACTGATTAACGCCGTAGGTAAAACGATGGAGAGGTATTGCCCCATTGTAATCCCTAGACCTGCAAACTCTGAAATCATATAGGCAGTTGCTGAAGCCGCTGGACTACATAATAAAGCAATATTTGCTGTTAGTACGGAAGCGGTAAGTGCCTTTTTAGGCTGGATACGCGCTTTCAATGCGGTTTTAGCGATAATTGGTTCTAAAGATAACGCAATATTAGTTGTCCCAATACCAAACACAAATACAAAAACAATCATCGGTGCGATAAAGATAATTGATTTTGGAAAACGTTCAATCATTTTTGAAGCAAGTTGAACTAAATAATCAATCCCACCTGTTGCTTGAAGTGTACCGCCTGCAATTCCAATAGATAAAATAATCAGCACAGCCGTAACAGGGGCAGAACCAGGAGGTAAACCAAACCCAAAAATCATAATTAATTGGGCAAAAAGTGCAAAAATCCCACAACCCAATGCGCCTGCTGTTCGTAGACCCAAAACAATTGCGAGTATCATAATCAATATTTCTATCGCAAAAAGAAGCATTCTTTTTCTTCCTCTTTTCTAAATTTTCATGTGAATATTTTAGCATATTTAAATGAGCAGTTTAATATATAAATAAAGCGATAAATGGCTAAATTGTAACAATTGAAAAAATAAAAAGAGAACACAAACAACGGTATCAAGTCGATAACGTCGTTCACGTTCTCTCATTTATTGTATCATTTACGTTGTAATAGAGATGTTCTACTTCAAAGTTTGGATAAACTGACGAATTTCTTCTGACATTTCCTCATCTTTCAAAGCGTACTGAATCGTCGTTTTGACAAAGCCAATTTTTTCACCGACATCAAAACGTTCCCCTTCAAAATCATAGGCAAAAACTTGTTCAGATTGATTCAAACGCTCAATCGCATCTGTTAATTGAATCTCTCCACCTGCACCTTTTTCTTGATTTTCAAGATAATCAAAAATGTCTGGTGTTAGCACATATCTTCCCATAATCGCTAAATTTGATGGTGCTGTACCTGGCGCTGGTTTTTCCACAAATTTTGTCACTTCATATAAGCGATTGTCTTTTGATTTTGGATCAACAATCCCATAGCGGTGCGTTTCTTGTTCCGGTACTTCTTGAACACCAATGACAGATTTACCCGTGCGGTCATACTCTTCAATCAATTGCTGAATCGCAGGTGTGTCAGATTCAACAATATCGTCACCTAATAATACGGCAAAAGGTTCGTTTCCAATAAATTGTTTGGCTGTCCAAATTGCATGACCTAAACCTTTTTGCTCTTTTTGGCGTACATAAAACATGTTCGCTAAATTTGTAGAATGACGCACTTTTTCCAATAACGCATCTTTACCTTTTTCAGCTAAGTTATTTTCCAATTCCACTTGGTGATCAAAATGATCTTCAATCGCACGTTTATGTTTCCCTGTCACGATAATAATATCTTCAATGCCAGCACGTACCGCTTCTTCAACAATATATTGAATTGTTGGCTTATCTAATATCGGTAACATTTCTTTCGGCATTGCTTTAGTCGCAGGTAAAAAACGTGTACCTAACCCCGCCGCTGGAATAATCGCTTTTTTTACAGTCATAATAAACTTCCTTTCTACGCTAAGACTTTCCCATTAAAAAGTCTATCCCATTTTTCCATTAATTTTTCAGAATGATATAATTCGATAATTGTTTTTCTACTTTCTTTTCCGTACTGCTTAGCTAAAGCTTCATCATTGATAACTTTTAAAATCTTATCAGCCATACCAGATATATTTTGATTTTCGATTAAGTAACCATTTTCTTCGTGTCTGATAAAGTCTGAAGGTCCATATTTAATATCAAATGCAATCACAGGTTTTTCTAGTAACATCGCTTCAATAATGCTAAGACCTTGCCCTTCAAATTGAGATGTAGATACGACACAACCAAAGTCTTTAATTTTATCAGTTGCATTATCGGTATAGCCTAATAATTTAACATTTTTCTCAAGCTCATTTTCTCTTATTAAACGTTCTAATTTATTTTTCTCTTCTCCATCACCATAGATGTGAAATTCTATTTCATTATCCTTTTCCACAACTTCTTTTGCTACTTCTATTAAGTATGGTAAACCTTTTTGTGGTACTAGTCTGGAAATATGTCCAACCACTTTTCGATGTGTAGTTTCAGGGATTTGGTCTGTGATGTTAATAAAATTACTAATGACAGAAACGTTATCAATTTGGTATTCCTTGATAATATCTCTATTTTGCGCTTCAGTGAGACAAATAACACCAGCAATTTTTTGTGCATTTTTCAATATATAATCTTCTTTTTCCTTAACTGCACCACTATTATCAAAATTCTTGTGATGATTAATATGAATTACAGCAAATTTCTTTGCAGCTTTATGACGAGTCGCTAGCATTTTTGGAAAACTACCTGGCCCATCACAAATCATAATATTCTTCTTATCATCTTTAACTAATTCATCTAAAAAATATGTACAAAATCCTACATTATTTTTAAATTGCTTTTTCTCATTGATCAAATATGTTTGACCGACGCTACCATTTTTGGCATTGATTTGTCTATATAAATAGAGATAGCACTTACTATCAAAAAATTGCTCAGCTATTAATTTATTTTCGTGATTAAACACATCAATTTTTTGAATCTTTTCTTCACGATAATAAATTCTTTTAATCCTTTTATTGTTTTCAAAAATATCTAAGAAGCTTGTATTCTCAAAAGATTTTTTATAAGACACGTATTCGCCAGTTTTTTGATTGAAATATCTAGAAACAGATTGACTTTCTTTTATCTCAACTGTTCCTTTTAATAACTGGTCTATAGCCTTATATAACGTTGGATTTCTTTTGTTTTTTGATTGATCTGCTTTAGCTTTATAGAAGTCAAAAGGATTCAACATTTCAGTTCTCTCATCCATCTTCCTGGATTTTTTTAATGCTTGAATAATTTCTGGATAGTCAAATTTGTAATCAAATGTAACAATGTTACCAGCAATTTTGTTGTCATAGAAAACTTTACTCCTTGTTAACATGGCAGTCGTCATACCGCCTTTATTAACATCCAATTCATGGACAATCATAAAAACTTTTTTCATTTAGTACACCCCTAATCTTCAAAATAATATCTTTAGCACTAGTTTTTATTTTTTGAATTTTCAATTAATTTAAGTTTTATTAAAATATGCATTATCTATTTATTCCTTAAAGTCATGAACAGGAAGCAATCTGATACATCCGATTGTTTTAAGTTGAATTGGACTCTAATAATAATGAGTAGTATGCATATAACACGATTAACATGGCGCATATCATGCATCATTTAAGTTGCTATTGACTGTCCTTTTCTCCCTTTTACTCTACTGTTTAGCTTTACGATATACTTATAGCAGTTGATTATCGCATCGTTAATCAATTGAGCTTTATTGCTCATTCCCTACTCGCACCGTTATAAAACAAATATGCAGATTTTAAAAAACACAATAATTAGTGTGCGTCTCTATGTGCTACTTTTAATTATAACATCACTCACATTTTGATTGGTATACAATTCAAGTATTCTTTGTCCCAATGAGAAAATAGAAGTAAATCCAATAGTTTTTCTTATCACTTTTTTAAAGAGATACATACAACAATAACTATTTACATCTCAAATAAAGTAAAATAAGATAGCACTTAGCCCTAGCTAAAAAGCTACCTTATTCATTAAATCGAATTCCTCTATTTTTTAGTTTCATCCTTTACTGTGCCTTTAATTGTGCTTTTTGTACTATCAGTGACACGACCTGTAATAGAACCTGTTTGTTTTTCAGACATATTTTGCACCTCTTTTCTATAAAGTCAAATTAAAATCAATTATTTTAATTACAACATTATCCTTTAAAACAATCAAATCATATGGTTATTTAATTATACGTATTTAACATAACGCTCTACAATCTTATTAAAAATCGTTAAAATAGTTTTAATACATATATAAGGAAGAACGTCTCATGATGAAAAAATGGATATGTTGCTTTGCGTTACTTTTGCTTTTTGGTTGTCAACAAGACCCTTCACGATTTCAAGATGCACTCACTGTTTATTCACCCTACCCACAGGATTTAATTCGGCCACTTTTGAAAGATTTTGAACAGCAGTATGATGTGAAAGTAAATCTTATTGAAGGTTCAACACAAGTGTTACTTTCAGATATTCATCGAACGCCATTAGAAGCACGAGGGGATGTGTTTGTGGGTGGCGTATTAAGTGAAACCATTGATCATTCAGATGATTTTGTCCCCTACCAAGTGTTTGATGTAGACAAATTCCATGATTTTCAATCCAAAAATCATTTAGTTACACCTTTTATGTTGATGCCTACGGTGATTGTTGTCAATAAAGATTTAATAGGGTCGATTCCGGTCAGAGGTTATGAAGATTTATTGCGACCTGCACTAAATGAACGTGTTGCTTATTCTAACCCTTACACGACTACGACAGGTTACCAACATATGCGTACTTTATATCACTTACATCATAATACGCAAATAATTAAGCAGTTTCAGCACCATGCCGTGCAATTGGAAAAGTCTTCTCAAGTCGTAGAACAGGTTGCGACGGGGCGTTATGATGCAGGCTTAAGCTATGAACTGGATGCACGTAGATGGATGAAAAAAGGTTATCCCTTAAAATTAGTCTATCCTACTGAGGGGACTGTAATTAATATAGATGGCATCGCACTCGTTCATAATGCGCACCCAAATCCAAAAAGAGAAGCACTCGTCAAATATTTAACGGGTCGTGCAGTTCAAACCCGTTTAGCGCAAGAATTTGGTGTCAAACCGATTCGCAAAGACGTGGCAGAAGTTTCGGAAACAGGCACATTAAAACTTAAAGATATCCCTGCTATTTCTGAATCCGAATTGCCCCATGACACACATCAAGCTTTTTTGGAGCGTTTAAAATGAAAACTTACAAACCTTACCGTCAACAATTACGTCGCTCTTTCTTTCTCTCAACGGTCATGCCCGTCTTTTTAGTGATGCTCATTGGCATAATTAGTTTCTATACGCTTTATATTTGGGTGGAGCATCGTACGGTACAACAGCACGTTAATCAAACACAGCACGCTATTGTTCAAGCTTCTCAACAGACAGAATTAGATATTTCAAAATTGAAGACAACATTTAAAGAGCTCAACACGACTGATTCGCAAGATTTGACGGCATTGAACCGGATGTTATTTAAAATGATTCATGAACAACCCGGAACACTTTATTTTGTTGTGACACAACATCATCAGCAGGTAACGACAAACAATTATGAAGATCAACGACTCAATACACTTTATCTGCTTAACACATATAACGTTACATTTAAAAATGGTCCTGCATCTATCCAAATATACTTGGCACAAACGCCACGTATCGATGAAATTTTAAAAGATTCTGGCCAATCTACAGTCATCGTGGATCGTTTTGACAACATTTTATTTACAAATTCTGAACACTTTCGTCTCGATGATAAATGGCAACCTCCTCAATTTGGTTTTATATCGGATGCAGTCAAAATCAATCAAAACGGCGATCGATTGATTCAATTTAAAAATATCCATGACACCTTAGAGGATGGGATCATACTGCTCATTATTATGGGACTTGTGCTAATTTTGTTTATCTTATTCGGACTGTTTAATGCACATAACATGGCGAAAAGGCAAACCCAAGATATTGAAGCAATTATTCAACGGATTTACTATGCGAAAAATCGTCATCTCGGTCGCTACCAACCTTTAGCACAGCCGAGTGAGCTCGAGGAAATCAATACCTATATTTATGATTTGTTCGAATCAAATGAAAAATTGATACACTCTATCGAAAATACGGAACAACGTTTACGTGAAATTCAATTAAAAGAAATAGAGCGCCAGTTCCAACCGCATTTTCTATTCAATACGATGCAAACAATTCAATATTTGATTACCCTATCCCCTCAACTCGCACAACAAGTGGTGCAGCAATTATCCCAAATGCTCCGCTATACGTTACGCGTTAAATCTAATCACGTCCAAATCAAAGATGAACTTGATTATATTCAACAATACGTCGCAATTCAGAATGTGCGTTTTGATCATATGATTCACTTAGAATACGAAATTCAAAGTGATTTATATACTGCACAAATCGGTAAAATGATGATTCAGCCTTTAGTTGAAAATGCCATCAAACACGGCCGTACGGATGATAAACTTTTGATACGTATTCGCATCACTGAAAGCAAGCACGCACTCCGTGTCTTTGTTTCTGATAATGGACAAGGAATGTCTAAAGAAAAATGCAAGGAAGTAAGACATTCACTGAATGAAAGCGTGTTTGATACTGAACATTTAGGCTTAAATCATTTAAATCATAAAGCACGTATTCGTTACGGAGAACAAGCGCGATTACGTATTTTTTCAACACCTTATCAAGGCACCCTCATCGCTTATCAACTACCAAGGGAGGCGTCATCTCATGTATAAAGTCGTGATTTGTGACGATGAACGAATCATAAGAGAAGGGCTGAAACAAGCCATTCCGTGGAATGAATATCATTTTTCACATGTGTTACTAGCGAAAGATGGCATCGAAGGGTTATCACTGATTCGTGAATATCAACCCGAATTAGTGATTACCGACATTCGGATGCCACGCATGGACGGTGTAAAATTGTTAGATGCGATTAAAGATTATGATTGCAAGAAGATTATTTTATCGAGTTATGATGATTTTGAATATATGAAAGCTGGCATTCAACACCATGTCTTAGATTATTTATTAAAGCCTATCGACACTTCACAATTAACTCAATTATTAGCGCAATGGGCAACAGCATTCCAACCTGTACACCCTGCTGCACAATTAGAAGTTTTTCAACCATTGATGAAAGTTGAATATGGTGATTATTATGTCAATGTGATGATTCAACAAATACAACAGCGTTTTCATCAAAAATGTCACGTTTCTGACCTAATCGCTCCCTTACCTGTAAGCGAATCTTATTTGATGCGTACATTTAAAGAACATGTGGGTATTACAATTCTTGATTATTTAAATCGATATCGAATTTATCAATCACTTTCACTATTACAAAGTCAAAATAAACATTATGAAATTGCAGACAAAGTTGGTTTTTCAGAGTATAAAACATTCAGTTATCACTTTAAAAAGTACTTAAATATGACACCGAGCGAATATGCGAAACAACAGTAAAAGTATTCGTTCATAAAAAAAGAAAAGGCAACTCGAAGTGTAGAAAGCCAAATTCAGCTTTTACTGGGATCGAGTTGCCTCTATTAATCTCATTTATAAATGTAAGCTTCTAATTTTCTTTTCTTCAAAATATGCGACAATACCAAGGAGTATAATACCGATAAATAATGCAGCGTAGAATACGATAAATACGTCTGTCCATCCACTTAACGTATAGCCAAAGACATTTAAACCGTTTCTTTCCGGGTCAGCAATGGCAGCTAAACCTACTTTAGCCATAGAATCGCCAAATAAATATGCAAAGGATCCCGTCATTCCATTTGCTACACTAATCGCATTTTTAGGAACAAATCCTGTTAACGATACACCGATTAACAACTGTGGACCGAAAATCAATGCGCCTAATGCAAAGAGTGACACGTTAACCATCGTTACACTTGTTGCATTCGTATAGAATAAGACCACGAACGTAATTAAGAACATACAGCCAATTGCGACGATAGCACGACGACCTTTTAACAAGTCAGAGATGTATCCCCATAATAAACTTGCGACAAGCGCACCCATTTCAAAATAGAATATCGTGTTAACTGCGTCTTCTTTTCCGAAATGTAATTGTTCAGAAACATAAAGTGGTGCCCAGTTATCAATACCGATACGCACAATATACACAAACACATTAGATACACATAAAATCCAGATAACCGGATTTTTCAAGATATACTTTTTGAAAATTTCCCATTTTGTCATACTTTGTGCGTCAATATTTTCTTGATCTACAGGTTCTTCCCAAATTTCTTCTGCACGATTCCATCCTAATTCTTCTGGATCATCTTTACCGATAAATAATGTGACAACACCAATAATTAACGCTATAACAGCTGGGAAAATAAACATCCCCACAACGCTACCATGGAAAAACATATTTGCGCCCCATAGTGCAAGCGCCCCTGCTATTGCACCACCGATATTATGTGACGTATTCCAAAAACCGAGATAACGCCCTCGTTTAGTTCGCGGTGCCCATCTAGAAATCGTTGAGTAACTTGCAGGTCCACCGACGGATTGAAAAATACCGTTTAGTCCCCAAAGTACAATAAATAAACCTAAAACTGAACCAAAATAACTTAACACGAAGCCCATAATTAATACAGTTATCGCAGAAAGGATTAATAAAAATGAAATAATTTTTTTCGTGTTACGTCCATCAACAAAGTAACCTAATAGTGTTTTCCCTAGGCCATAAGTAATACTAAATGCTAATCCAATATAACCTAATTCTAATGTAGACAACCCGATTTCTTCTTTTAATAAAGGTTGAGCTGCTTTAAAGTTGTTTCGAATTAAGTACATGGCCATATATGCGAGAAATACGACGAAAAAGGCTTGTAAAAAGTTACGTAACCATAATTTTCGTTGCATAGATAACGGTATGCCTTTGTTAGGAATCTTTTTAATATCAAAAAAGTTCATGCCCTTCACCTCTTGTGTTCACTTTAAATTCACTATAGCATCAACTGAAAGCGCTTAATATCCTAGAAATTATCGTTTTATCCCAAAAACTGAACTAAAGACTTTAATATTTGGAAAAGCATTTTATTTATGACAATTAAAGGTAAATATCGTCTACTTTATTCAATCTTGTATTATTAGCACATTAATTTATCCTTGCATGAAATAAGAAGTTTACTATTAAATTTTTAAGTAACTTTTATAGAAAGATAATTGACATCGTTTCTTTTGAATTTTACACTTATTTATAAATTAAACGCTTACAAGGGGGGGAGTCATTATGAATAAAATCGCTATCGCGGGTGCAGGTGCAATGGGAGGTCGTATTGGGAGCCAAATTAAGAAGGCTGGATATGATGTGACACTGATTGATACATGGGAAGAACATGTGAATCAAATAAATGAACACGGCCTTGAAATCGAAACAGAAACAGATACCTATACGATTCAAATTCCTGCCCTATTACCTCAAAATGTAAATGAGGCATATGACTTAGTCATTATCTTAACGAAATCTATGAAATCAGAAGAAATGCTTCAAACGTTATACGATCGAAATGCCCTTCACTCTGATACTGCTTTACTTACTATGATGAATGGTCTTGGACATGATGAACGATTTTCTAAAATTGTGCCACAAACTCAAATATTCCTTGCCGTGACCATGTGGACTGCTGGCATGCGTGGTCCTGGAAAATTACTGTTAGAAGGCACAGGGAGTATTGAGTTTCAACGTGCAGATGGCCAAGCTGATCACCGTACAGAAGTGATTCATCAAATTTTCAATGATGCACAACTTAACGCTACAATCAGTGATAATGTGTTTAAATCCATTTGGAGTAAAGCGACTGTCAACAGTGTTGTAAATCCACTGTGCACTATCCTTAACAAAACCATTTATGAATTTGGCAGTTATGTTCATTCACGTGAAATGATTCAACCCATTATTGATGAAATCGTTGCTGTGGCTCATGGTCGAGGCGTTGAATTAGACCCACAATTGCTTTTACAAAAAATTGAAGACTCTTATCCAAAAGAAACACAAGGTCTCCATTATCCTTCAATGCATCAAGACTTATATAATCGTCGCTATACTGAAGTTGATTATCTTAATGGACAAATCAGTCAATATGGTCGCGAACTAGGTATTCCAACACCGAATAATGATATGTTGACGCACTTAATCCATCAATTAGAAATGAAATGGGTTCAATAAATACTGACGCTTTAATGATTTAACAGTTGCTTCATATACACGTACACGCATTCACTTAAGAAGCCAGGATATATTTCAAAATAAATAGCGCTAAGATGATTTTTAATAGAAAATCGTCCTAGCGCTCCTTTTTTATAATATGACTTTATTTATACGTATCATCCTTCATTATTATACTTAAAAATAAGACACCTTCATTTCTTTCACTCATATTAAAAAAGACATATTCATATCATATTTTTACATATAGACTCAAACTTTATATATAATCCATATGAACAAGATGAATTAAGATAAATATTTTTACATAATTATATTGCTTTTTTAACAGAGCCACTCTATAATTTTATATAGCAAGCAACAATGTTTATTTATAACTCTATTTTATTTTCATTTTGCTTTGCTGTTTTTGATGATAGATGAATACCACTAAGCACATTCGATCAAAATGATTACATCTTTAGCGTTTTGGACGCCAACTTCAAAGGGGTTGATTTAAATGAAAGAATATCGTCACTACATACATCAAGTGGGCACGATTAAAACCTTATTAGAGGGACATCATGAAAGCGAAGTGACAATCGCTGAGTTATTACGTTACGGTGATTATGGATTTGGTACATTGAACCATACTGATGGTGATTTTGTAATTATTGATGGGCAACCCGTTCATATGAATCAATATGGAGAACATCACGGATTAAATGGTCAAGAGAAAGTGCCGTATGGCGCTGTTGTTCAATTTAGACCCCAGCATGACTTCGTAGTTAAACAAGTGGAACATGTTGATATTTTTCAACATATCAAGGAAAGGCTAATCAACACGCAGCTTTTCTCAATGACTAAACTCACAGGCGATTTTAATTATATTCACTTAAGTGTTTATTCTAAAAATCATTCACCTCACACGCTCAAGCGCCCCTTTCATATACCTCAAACTGAACGTGCAGTGCGACAAATTAAAGGTACAATTTTGATTCTTTATACACCTCATGATTTTACTGGTATTCATCCACCGGGTTTCAGTGCCTATTTCGTTTCGGAATATCATGAACTTGTAGGCAAGGTTCTTAGCTTTAAAGTTTCAAATGCTGACGCCCAACTTCAAAATTTGGATGGATATACAATGATCTGTCCTGCTGCTGAGCCATTGTTTATTAGGCATTTGTCATTATAGCGTATATTTTCTATTGATGATTTGTGGAACGTAAGTGAAGCAAGGACATATTGGAAAATAGCGAGTGCATAATCAGATTATAAAATTGAAAATACTCACCCATTAAATATCATTTGATGAGGTACTTGCTTAAGAATTTTAATGTCAATGACCGCCTTTTAAAAGAAAAGTCATACTGTTACTAATAATGATTAGCAGTATGACTTTTGGCCTATAAATTCCCTTTATATAGAAGCTAAAATAAAAAGCACTCCCACTAAATACATCAACATGTATTCAGCGAAAGTGCCTCCCATGATTACAACTGGGAAAACTCAAAAACGAATCGGTATTGAACGCATTAATTGTTTGAATAGTTTGCGTATTGTGATGCTAAGTGTTGATATTCTTTTTGAGTAAGTGCGTGTGCATCAGATGAGCTACCAACAGCAGATAAAAGAACAGCTACTGCAGCAGTTGACATTAAACCTTTTACCAATTTACTCATTCATATCACCTCTTTCACTTTTAAGTATAATTATTATACCACAAATTAATCGCACTTCCAACCTGAGATTCTAATGTATTTCACTTTTCCTTCTACTTAAAGTTCATAAAATAATCATTCAATTAAATTTATCAATAGAGGTACATCACTTTTGTAATACATTTCTTTTAAACGTTTTATTATGACAAGCAACAACTTTACAGGCTTAAGATGTCATTTTATACATTTCGTGTTCATTTAGCACACTACTGATGTAGTTTAATTTTTAGGTCAACCTAAAAATCAAAACCTCAAAAATCCTTAATATTACTGAATTACTGCTAACTTTAAGCGGTTTTTAAATAATAACCGCTATCTTTTTATTTGAAACTATTTAATAAATTCGTCATACTAAGGGTGTAATTATCACGTTACGAGGAGTGAAAGGAAGTATGAATCAAGAACAACTAGAAAAAATGAAAAATGGTAAAGGTTTCATTGCAGCACTAGACCAAAGCGGTGGTAGTACCCCTAAAGCATTGCGCGGTTATGGTGTTGGCGAAGACCAATATAACAATGATGACGAAATGTTTAAATTGGTTCACGAGATGCGTACACGTATCGTAACATCACCATCATTTACTTCAGATAAAGTCATTGGTGCAATCTTATTTGAACAAACAATGGACCGTGAAGTTAAAGGTAAACATACAGGTGACTACCTTGCTGATAAAGGAATTGTACCATTCCTTAAAATTGACAAAGGTTTAGCAGATGTTGAAAATGGTGTTCAATTAATGAAACCTATGCCTGAACTTGATCAATTATTAGATCGTGCAAACGACCATAAAATCTTTGGTACAAAAATGCGTTCAAATATCTTAGAATTCAACAAAGAAGGTATCGACGCAGTAATTAAGCAACAATTTGAAGTTGCACAACAAATTATCAATAAAGGTCTTGTACCTATTATCGAACCTGAAGTGAACATCGATGCAGAAAACAAAGCTGAAATCGAAGCTTACTTAACAGAATTAATTCAAAAACATTTAGATGCTTTAGCTTCAGATGATTACGTGATGTTAAAATTAACAATTCCAACACGTGCGAACCAATATGAATCATTGATTAACCACCCTAACGTTGTTCGTGTGGTTGCTTTATCAGGAGGCTACAGCCTTGAAAAAGCAAATGAATTCTTAAAAACAAATAACGGCTTAATTGCGAGCTTCTCTCGTGCATTAATTAACGATTTACGTGTAAGCCAATCTGACGAAGAATTTGACCGCTTATTAGGCCAAACAATCGATTCAATTTACGATGCTTCAGTTAACAAAGTACAAGCGTAAAACGTTAACAAAATTAAACCGAATCGCATTTAATTTATAAATGCAAATCGCGTGGAAACACAATTTTTCAAATCAATTGTGTTTCCACTTTTTTATATCACGAAAAAACGCCTATCAGGAGGGCACAATTTAAATGTGCGCTCTGATAGGCGTTGTATGTTTGTATGACTATTTTAGTGTTCTAACATTTCATCTTTTACTTCTTCTTTTGACAATTTAGCTGGGTAATATGTTGGCCAGTTATCTAGCTCTTTTAAGACTTTGTCACGATCATTGCCCATGAAAATATGGAAGTGTTCAGATTTTTTAGGTGCAATATTGTGGTCACTAAATTGTACATATTTTGGTAAATCTTTAGACGCTTCACCTTCAAGTTTGAAAGTATAACGTACGCCACGGTTACCACCTTTGTAATCTAAAATGTCTTTACCATCATAACGGTATGTGCCAGTCATTGACTTACCGTTTTTAGTGAAAGTGATTTGATCACCTGAGATTTTAATTTTTTCTATATCTGTTTTGTAACCTTTTTCATAATATGATTTGTATTCTTTCGCAGATTTATCGCCTTTATCTTCAGCTTTATGTTTGAAGACTTCATCTAAAGTACCATCTTTTAATAAAGGATAAACAGATTGCCAGTTACCTTCATAATCAGAAAGTTCACGGTCTTTCACTTGGCTGTCTTTGAAGTAACCATCTTGGATTGCTTTTGTATGTTTATTTGCTGCTTTATCATCTTTAACTTTAATTTTTTCATTCAACGCTTTTTCAAGGTTTTTCACGTTTTCTTTCATTAATGATTGATATGTCGCATCTTTCGATTGATCATCTGTCACAGATTCCATGTTGTTGAATTTCAACGTTTTCGCATTTGTTTCTTTGCGAATTGTATCTGTCACTTTATGTGAAATATTTTCTTCATAAAGAATGTATTTCGCACCTGTATCATTAATTTCATCAACGATTTCAGTTAATTCTTTTTGTGATGGGTCTTCAGCATTTAAACCTTCAACCCCTTTTTGTACAAAACCGTAACGATCCGCTAAATAACCTAAAGATTCATGTGAAATGAATACCGCATTACCTTGACGGTCTTTTGTAATGTCTTTCATATCTTGATCAATGCCATCTAAATCTTTTAATAATTTATCCGCATTTTTCTTATATTCGTCTTTATGATCTGGGTCGCGTTTTACTAAATCATCACGAATTGCAGATACGAATTTTTTATCTAATTGTGGATCTAACCATACGTGTGGGTCATAGCCACCATGATGATGATGTTCTTCACCATGTTCATGGTCGTGTCCTTCTTCACCATGTTCATCGTGATCACCATGCTCATGCTCATCATGTTCCCCGTGTTCATGTTGATCCGTTAATAAAGTTGCTCTATCTAAATGATCCTCTAATGAAAGTTTGTGATCATCTTTTTTAATTGCCCCAGCTATTTTTTTAGATACTGGATCTAAATCATCGCCCGTATAAATAAATAGATCCGATTTACTTGCATCTATAATATCTTTTTGTGATGGTTCAAAGCTATGTAAATCCGTCCCTTTCGGATAAATAGAATCTACTTGAACATGTTTACCACCAATTTGCTTAACAAACGATTGCAATGGGAAAACCGTTGTTGTTACTTTTAATTGGTCGTTTGATGATGCTTTATCGTCACCTTGACCACAAGCCGCTAACACAGAACCCGACAATACCACTGTCGCTAATAACTTGAAACTTTTTTTCATGATGTGGTCTCCTCCTAAAAATAGTAATGATTTCGATTTAAAATTATACGCTAAACATTTCATAAGCGCAATATGCATTTTTAAAATCATTATTTTCTAAAAATGACAAATTGCAAAATCTGTTACTTTTCATGCGCCGAAATGCTTCACTTTGATCATTACTGTATAGGATGACATTGCTTTTTGACAAAATCATAAAAAAGAGATGGAACAGAAATCATTTTGATCTCCTGTACCGTCTCTACTCTATTCACCTTACACTTTATGTCTGATTCTCTCTATCTTGCTTTCATTTTGCATCAAGTCTAAGTTTGACCGCTTCCCCTACAGCTCGTGCTGAAGCTGGATTTTGTCCTGTAATTAATTGTTCCGCTTCAACGACAAAACTTTTTAATGGGATTAAGCTTTTTTGATAAAGTGCGCCTTTTTCTTTTAATGCAGTTTCTAACTGATATGGTACTTGTTTTTTACGGCGTGCTAAACCTTCTTCTCGATTTGAGAAACCTGTCAACTGTTGCCCTTCGATAAGAAAATGATTGTTCGGACGCTTAACTTCAAGTAAAGCACTCGCACCGTGACAAACTGAAGAAATAATACCCCCACGATCGTAAATGTCGTTTACCGCATGAGCAATCGTATCATGTCCTCGGAAGTCATACATGACACCATGGCCACCGGTAAAATAAATCGCATCATACTGTGTAACATCAGCTTCATCGATGGATGGCGAATGATGTAATTTCTGCATAAAACTTTCATCTTCATAATATTTTTTAGTCAAACGATCTAACGTCACTTTATTCATACTCACAGGATCTAGTGGCGTTTCGCCTCCATTGATATTGTATATATCCAATTGATAATTCGGATTATTATGGAATACATCATAAAAATGCACCAGCTCGCTCAACCATAAACCTGTTGGTAAATCAAAGCCGTCAAATTGATCATAACTCGTATTCACTATCATTATCTTTTTCATTTTGAACACATCTTTCGTCTTTTTTCACCATTATAACGAACATTTCTCGATACACTTAATGAGTTGCTTAACAATTGCGCTGTTTGATATTAGAACGCCTTCTGGCAGTGATAAGCACAAAAAAAGAACGGCAAAATCTTTTTCTCATCATCAGATTTTACCGTTTATCACTATGTGTTGTCTGGATGTGTTTTTTGACATTTAGCGATCGCTTGGTTGTAAGCTGCTAATTTTTCTTGCTTAATCATATAAGCTGCAGTATTGACCGGTTCATATGCTTCCCACTCCGCTCTTTTTTCAATCAATACAGCTAAAGAGAGCAGAGAAATTTCAGGTGATATTTTTGTTTTCATATTATAAATCTCCATTCAAGAATTGCGCCTCCCCATTGAAAAAGCTCCAATTCGCATCTGTATTTTCTACAAGGCTGATGAGTACATCTTCTTTTCGAATACCTAATTTTTGATGTAATGATTCTACCAACTTGCGATAAAAAATCGTTTTTTGTTCTTCCGTTCTTGGACGCGTGATAAGCGTAAAAACTAACACATCTGTCGTCCGTTCTACGCCTAAGCCTGTATCTAAAATTTGCATCTCATACGCTTCATGTTGCGTCACAATTTGATAGCGATCACCCACTGGGGCATGAAAGGCTTCTAGCATCACTTCATATGAGATATCTAAAACTTCCTTAATATAAGCTTCGTCTTTTCCTTTGATGAGATCTATTTTAATGATTGGCATTATCATTCTCCTTTTCATCATGATTTGAGTAACCCCATTTTAATGCGAGAAGTAGTCCTACAAATGTTCCTATAAAACCATAAAGCCAAATGGATAACATTTCATTTACAAACATTATGCTTCCCCCTTATCTACAGAGATTTGGCGCGCTCGATAATGCATGATAGAGGAAGTGACAGTAATCGTCAGTATGCCCAAAACAGTAGCAACAGCACCGGCAGACATTGTACTTGGAATCAAACCGCCAAAATAAACGATAAGATAGGACACTAAACCTACAACCATCGAAAGTTCTGCTGCGCGGGCAGGTGCTTTTCGTTTCGCATATACCGCATGTAAAATAGGACCCATTGTACCGGCTGCAATACCGGAAATCCCAATCCACATGAGGTCACTCATATAGAGCGGTGGTTTCAAAACTAACAAAAATGATAAAAGCCCCACAATCGGTACAGAAACACGACTAATACGAAAAGCAATTCGATTGGCTTTCTCTCCTTCAATATTTACCCACTTCTGTTTGACAATCAGTTTTAAAAATAAATCATTCGCAAACACTGTAGAAATGGACACAAATAAGCCATCTGTCGTTGACATAGCTGCTGCCAGTATAACGACACCGAATAAAGCAACTATGGCAGCAGGAAACGCCCATTCTATATATTGTAGTAAGGCTAAGTCTGAACTGGCGACTTGCCCACCTAATGCTACGCGACTATAAATGCCGCCAAAAAGAACAAGCAAACATAAAGCCATCACAATGATATAAGTACGTACCATGCGTCCTAAATCTTTTTCACTTTTTAGACCTAAAATTTTATTAAATAAGTGCGGCGCTGACGCAAAAGCCCATTGAATAATAATCGCACCGATAATCATTGTAAAAGAATGAAAGTGAATGGATTCAGGATTAAAAACTTGGACTAAGTGATGATTTTGATGATCTAAGTTTTGCGCAATTCCTGAAAACGTCTCATGAATGCTCCCTTTCCAAAACAGCACAATGCCAGAGATAAAAATGGCGAGTCCAGCGACTGCCATAATGATGACTTGTAGGGCATCGGTATAAATATCTGCAAGTGCACCACCTACGTAAACATAAAGGACAACAATGACTGTGATCACAATCAAACTTGAAAAGTAACTCATACCGAGTAAATGTTTGAAAATCAAAGCACCTGCTACAAGCTGACTTGCGATATAGAAAATATTAAATAATAAAATCAAAGCCGTACCAACGCGTAAAATAGGACTGTCATAAAAATCGCCCAACCAATCTGGTAGTGAGAGGGATTGCTGCTTTGTGTTTAATGATCTGACTCTTTTAGCGACCATTAAAACACCTGTAGGGCCACCGATAAACATCGCTAAAAACAACCATAAATTATTGAGTCCCCACGCATACGACCATCCTGGATAACCTAGAAAGGTTGCAGCACTTAAATACGTTGCCGCAAAAGACAACCCTAGCGTACGGGGGCCAATCCTTCCGAAGCCAGTCGCAAAATCTGAAATAGTGTTCATCTTTCTAGAACTGACAAAACCTACCGTAATCATAAGCGCCATAAAAACAATAAAGCCTATCCATGTATACACTTTAACGTCATTCATAATCATCCCCCTATATCTCTACTAAATTGGCTTTTTTATTTCGTGCTGGATGTGTTGGTTTCACTTTCGTATGGCCTTTGCCAAACATATTTTCACGTAAAGTTTTACCTTCATATTCTGTACGATATATGCCTCTTTTTTGTAATTCAGGAATGATTAAGTCCACAAATTCTTCAAATGTACCTGGAGAATAAGCTTGTGCAATATTAAAACCGTCCGCACCACCTTCATTCGCCCATAATTCCAATTGATCAGCAATTTGTGAGGGTGTGCCGATGAATTTAGCCGTCCCATTACCTAGCCCGTGATTTTTCACCGCTTCTCGCAATGTCCATTTTCGATGTGGATCTTTTGTATATAAATTGAGATTGCCTTGCATCGCTTCGGTCTCGATATTTTCGATATATTCATCTGGATCATATTGAGAAAAATCAATACCTGTATGTCCGCTTAACAACGCGACTGAACCTTCATAGCTGACTTCATTTTGAAGCGCTTCATATTTTTCATAAGCCTCTGCTTCAGTTTTACCGATAATAGGCAAAACCATTGGAAAAACAAGTATATCTTCTCCATTACGGCCAAATTGTTGTGCCCTTGTCCGAATGTCTGTGACATATGTTCGCAACGATTCAATAGAGGTATGTTTTGTAAACACAGCCTCAGCATGCTTTGCAGCAAATGTTTTACCTTTTTCGGAAGCACCTGCTTGAAATAAAACAGGTGTTCTTTGAGGGGAAGGCTCTACAAGATGCGGTCCGGGTATATCGAAAAATGTACCTTTATGGTGAATCGCATGAACTTTAGAAGGATCCGCATACGTATCTGTCTCTCGCGCTTTAACCACTGCATCATCCTCCCAACTGTCTTCCCACAGCTGATAGCTCACTTGCAAAAATTCGTCTGCACGGTTGTAACGTAACGCTTTAGGTAAGCGCTCTTTTAAACCTAAGTTTACTGCTTCACTTTCTAAATAAGACGTCACAACATTCCAACCTAATCGACCATTTGTTAGATGATCGAGTGTAGATAATTGACGTGCCAACTTATATGGCTGTGCATAAGTAGTTGAGACAGTAGGTGCAATACCAATATGCTCAGTTACTGCTGCAATGGCGGAAACGAGCGGAATAGGATCGTGTGCGGGGAGTTGAACTGCATGTTTCACTGCGGCGTCATGGGATTGGTTGTAAACACTATAAGTGCCCAAAACATCAGCAATAAAGATACCATCAAATAAACCACGTTCTAAAGTTTGAGCAATATCCGTCCAATATTTTAAATTGTGGTGTGTCGCTCCTTTATCTTTTGGATGTTTCCATAAACCTGAAGCATGGGGAGAGGGAGAGTTTTGGACGAATCCGTTAAAATGAATTTGTTTTCGTGTCATGAACATTACCTCCTAAAAAATAGGAAGATAAGGCATAGCTGTAGTTGACTTATCTTCTAGCAATTGCGCTACTGGAATTGGCACAGTGAATGCATCCTGTTGCCGAGATTTCATCGGGCCAGTCCCTCCATCTCTCTTGATAAGACGATGATGTATATTCATGGGGTACTTTTTAATAAGTGAAAGGTAAAACAATGACCGGTAGAATAATCACTTCCTTCACATGGTGGCTTACGCTTTAAAAGCGTTCATGTCAATCTACCGGATCATGAATTTCCCTTTATTTTCATTTTGTGTGACGCTTAAAAATTAAATTTTGGCAAAGCCTTTTTCCAAATCTGCAATAATATCATCAATATGCTCAAGGCCTATCGAAAGACGAATCGTCTCAGGGGCAATACCTGCTGCTTTTTGCTCTGCTTCTGTCAATTGTTGATGTGTCGTTGATGCAGGGTGAATGACAAGTGACTTTGCATCTCCTACATTCGCTAATAAAGAAAATAATTCTAAGCCTTCAATAAACTTTTTACCTGCTTCGTATCCGCCTTTGACACCAAAGGTAAAGATGGAACTTGCACCTTTTGGTAAATACTTCTCTTTTAACGCGTAATATTCACTCGTCGGTAAACCCGCATATTTAACCCATGCGACTTTATCATGCTTTTCAAGACATTGTGCAACTTTTTCAGCATTTTCGACATGTCGTTCTAATCGTAATGAAAGTGTCTCTAAGCCTTGCGTTAGTAAAAATGCATTGAATGGTGAAATCGCTGCCCCTGTATCTCTTAAAATTGTTGTACGAATTTTAAAAGCAAGTGCGGCTTCTCCAAATTTTTCACTGAACACTAAACCGTGATAAGATGGATCGGGTTCACTTAATCCTGGAAACTTGCCATTATCCCAGTTAAAGTTACCTGCATCAACAATGACACCACCCATCGATGTTCCGTGCCCACCAATAAATTTGGTCGCAGAGTGAACAACAATATTCGCGCCATATTCAATCGGACGTAAAAGATAAGGTGTCGCAAATGTATTATCAACAATAAGTGGTATACCTTGCGCTTTTGTAATTGCTGCAAGTGCATCGAAATCCTCGACATTACCTTCTGGATTCCCAATCGTTTCTACAAATAATGCCTTCGTATTCTCTTGAAGCGCATTTTCTATATTGCTGACATCTTTCGTATCTACTATTGTGACATCAATCCCATATTTAGGTAACGTATGTGTGAAAAGTGTATGTGTCCCACCATATAATGTAGAACTGGCTACGATATGATCGCCTTTCTGTGCAACAGCTTGAATCGCATATGTGATAGCTGCCATACCTGAAGCAACCGCTACACCAGCGACACCCCCTTCAAGTTCAGCCACACGTGTTTCAAGTACGTTCGTCGTAGGATTCATCAGGCGTGTATAAATATTCCCAAGTTCATCTAAGCCGAATAAATTCGCCGCATGTGCCGTATCATCAAAAGTAAAAGATGTTGTTTGATAGATCGGTAAAGCACGTGAATGGCTACTTTCATCGACTTCTTGTCCTGAGTGCAATTGCAACGTTTCAAATTTAAAATCACTTGTCATTTGACATTCCCCCTATTAATAAAAAAATAAAAGCCTACCTGATAAAGATAGACTTTTACTAGAAGACTTATCTCTCAGGTTAAATCACCTGCAGGAATTAGCACCTAACTGAATAGGTTGCCTGGTTTCAAAGGGCCTGTCCCTCCACCAATCTTGATAAGTATGATTCAATTGTTAAAATGCAAGATGTATCGCGCAAATAGAACGGCCAATACAATAACCGTGCGGGTGTTTTATTGGCTTTTAATGATACAACAAGTCTATCTAACATCCTTAACGATGTCAATATACAAATCCGAATTTTCTTACAAATTGCAAAAATTTGAAAAAATCACATTTGTGAGTATCAACACGCAGTCCGTTTATTCGATGTAAATCGACTGACTAATCATCTCGGTTTTAATAAATTGATGGACGTCAATGACACGTTGATTTAATGACCCTTTATAGGGCAAATTAGGTTGATATAATTTTTGAATGAACATCCCGTCTACAATGACATCAATCTGTTTTAATAACGCAGTCCGTTCATCATGTGCAAACCATAAGTACTCAAATAAAAAGCCTGTCCAAACCCAAATTGATTTCCGGCTACCGTAGCGTTTTCGAAAAGCACGTACTAATGGGATAACGATATCTAAATTACAAAAAGGTTCGCCCCCTAAAATGCTTAATCCTGAAATATATTCCGGCGCACACGCATCTAACACTTCCGATATCAATGTTTCCGTTGCCCGTTCACCATATCGAAAATTTTGGGCTGCCACATTGTAACAACCTTCGCATAAAAACGGGCAACCTGAAACATAGACACTACAACGTACACCTTCTCCATCGACGAAGCTTTGGTATTCGATTTTAGCAATATAACCTGCACCTTTTTTTATTTTTTGTGCAATCATGAGGGATTCGCTTTCATATGTTTCACGCGCGCGCACATTTCTTTATGACGCCCTTCAATCATTGGTCGTTGTACAGGGTTACCTAAATAACCGCATGTCCGTTTAACAACATCAACCGTTTCAGGGTTATGGTTTCCGCAATGTGGGCAACTATAACCTTTTTCAGTTGTTTCAAAGTCTCCCTCGAAACCACAGTCATAACAACGATCGATTGGGATATTTGTACCTAAATAGCTCACGCGATCATATGAATAATCCCACACCGCTTCAAGCGCTTTCACATTATGGTCTAATTTAGGATATTCACAATAATGAATATAGCCACCGCTTGCAAAATGCGGATAATCTTTTTCAAAATCTAATTTTTCGAACGGTGTCACGTCTTTCCGCACATCATAATGAAATGAGTTTTGATAATAACCTTTATCTGTAATATCAGGAATCGAACCAAACGCCTCGTAGTCTAAACGGCAAAAGCGATCTGTCAAAGACTCACTTGGTGTGCTATAAATACTAAACCAAATGTCATGCATTTCAGTCCAACTATATTGATATGCTTGCATCCGTTTTAAAATTTCAAGTGTAAAAGCTTTCGCATTTGCGTTAGTTTCCCAGTTAGGTCCAAAGAACACTGTTGCTGCTTCATAAAGTCCAATGTATCCCATAGAGACAGTCGCACGTTGCTTATTAAACAAAGCATCCACTGAATCGTTTTCATCAAGACGATATTTAAAAGCACCGCGTTTGTATAAAATTGGCGCATTATTTGGCACGGCTTCTTTCACACGTTCAATACGATAAGCCAATGCATCATGTAGCACTTGCATCCGTTCATCAAATAAAATCCAAAAACGTTCAATATCGCCTTCTGATTCAATCGCAATACGTGGCACATTTAAAGTGACGACACCTAAATTACAGCGGCCACTATTTTCATATTCACCATTTTCATTTTGCCAAGCCGGTAAAAATGAGCGACAACCCATAGGTGCTTTAAAATCACCAAGCAACTCTACCGTTTTATCGTAATTTAAAATATCTGGATACATGCGTTTCATAGAGCATTTTAAAGCTAGTTGCTTAATATCATAGTTTGGATCTGATGGTGCCAAATTCGTTCCTTTTTTTATTGAAAAGACGAGTTTTGGGAAGATGGCTGTGATTAGATCTTTACCTAACCCTTTAATCCGTGTTTTTAAAATTGCTGTTTGGACTTTGCGACTGAGTTCGTCCGTACCAAGGCCAAAGCCTAAAGTCACAAAAGGGGTCTGTCCGTTAGATGTATATAATGTATTGATTTCATATTCTAGACTTTCAATCGCATCACTAATATCTTGTGTCACACGTTGATCGACATAAGTTTCAATATGCGCTTCGTCTACAAATTGTTGCGCAATATCACGATGTTTTTGTTCGTTATATTTCGCATATGTACTTAATAATTCATCTACTCGATCAATTGTGCAACCCCCGTATTGGCTGCTCGATACATTCGCAATAATTTGAACGAGTTGTGCCGCTGCTGTTTGTATCGATTTAGGAGATGTGACTTGAGCATTGCCAATTTGAAAGCCTTGCGCCAACATCCCTTTAGCATCGATTAAACAACAATTTGTTAACGGCTGAAATGGGTGATAATCTAAATCATGAAAGTGTATTTCCCCTTTTCGATGTGCCTCTGCCACGTGTTTTGGCAGTAAATAATCTAAAGCGTACGATTTTGAGACTACCCCTGCAGTCAAATCACGCATTGTTGAAAACGTTTCACTATCCTTGTTTGCATTTTCATTTACTATTGTAGGATCTTTTGTCATTAAACCAGTAAGTTCTTTTTCCAGTTGTGTCAAAATATCACTCTTTTCTATATATAGTATCTATAAATAATCATAAACACCATATATAGTGTTTTTCAAATGATAACTGACAGATTTACGAATTTGTCATTTCTTTTCAAACATTATGTGAACAAAATATTGCGTTAGATTGGATTGGAAATTTGAAGTAAATGCCTAAATTCTTTGTAAGGCTGCACGTTTATATCACGTTTCATCTTTTCTTTTTGATTGGGGAAAGTGCTTAAAGTGTTGAACATCATAAAAAACGCTAGGACTTGTGGAGGATCCTAGCGTTTTATCTATTTATAAATTTATGGAAGGTTAGAGAAATATTGTTATTGAGAAATTATAATCTATCTTGTGGAGGGAAGCGTAAAGTGATTGTCGTTCCTTGACCATACGTACTCTCAACTTCTATATGACCACCGATTTGATGCGCCAATGTTTGAGCGATGTACAAGCCAAGTCCGGAACCACCTGTATCTTTGTGTCTTGAACTTTCGACTCTGAAAGTTCTTTCAAATATATTTTTAATATCTGATTCTGGAATACCAATACCTGAGTCAGAAATCGAAATTGCGATTTCATCATCTACTTCAAAGACCTCTACGGCTAAGGGCGAACCGTGTTCTGAAAATTTAAGCGCGTTGTCGATGAAATTCATGATGATGCGTTCTATTGCGCGCTGATCTTGTGTGAAAGGTTTGATATTTTCTGCTATTTTTATGTCTAGTTCTCTTTGTTCATGTTGTAATCGTTGTGAGTAGACTTCAAAAATAGGGATTAATAGTTGATCAATGTGAATTTGCGTCAGTTCATTTTCTTGGTAGTTAACGGTGATGACGTCTGTGATATCATCGAACATTCTTGATAGTCGATCTGACTGATTAATTAAGATACTGTAGGCCTTTTGTGTATCTGATTCACTATGAATAATGCCATCTCGTAATCCCTCTGAATAGGATTTAATACTCGCTAAGGGCGTTTTTAAGTCGTGTGCGAGATTTTGCACCATATTCATTTTTTCTTCTTGCTCTTCTTTAATTAAATTCATTTGCTCTTGAATTTTATCGACCATTTGATCAAAGGATTCACTCAATTCTTTTATTTCTTTAGGGGCATTAATTTTGAGTTTCTCCGTTTCAAATTGGCCTTTTGCGATTTTCTGTGTTTTTTCATTCAACTTTTCAATCTTTTTTATCATGGGAACTGTAAAAAAGATACCGATAATTAGTGTCATCATACCGGAAAGGAATGAACACAATGTCAAAAGAATTGTAAGTGGTCCGTCAAACCACATCAGTTTGTATAATGTATAAAATAAAAATGTCGTTGTAATAATCGTAACGATAAACGAATAGATTAATTGTTTACGTATCGTCATTTAAATCTGCCTCTGAAACTTATAGCCTAGACCCCATACCGTTGCGATAATATAGTCGTCATAGCCATATTTTTCTAGTTTTTCGCGAATACGATGGACATGAACATTAAGCGTGTTCATATCTTCATAATACTCATAACCCCAAACTTGTTCTAACAAATCTGTCTTGGACAATGCGACTGATTCATTATTTGCAAAATGCCATAACAATTCGAACTCTTTGATGCGGAATGGGATAAGTTCTCCCTCTAATTCTACGGTTTTAGTTAAATTATTTAATACGAGTTTTCCACAGCGAATCGTGTCTTGTGTGGAAGGACTTGTGACGTTGACACGGTGCAGAAGATTTTTAACACGTATGACTAATTCACGTGGACTGAATGGTTTTTTGACATAGTCATCAGCCCCCAACATTAAACCGAAGATGGTGTCATGTTCGCTCGTTTTAGCAGTTAGATAAATATATGGGATGTCGAGTCCTTTATTCTTCATTTCACGTACAACTTCGTAACCATTCATCTCGGGCATCATGATATCAATTACCATGACATCCACATGGGTATCCAACAATTCCATTGCTTCTACGCCATTAGATGCGGTTGAAACGTGATAGCCTTCATATTCGAAATAAGTTTTACAGATTTCTCTGATGTCTTGCTCGTCATCAACTATGAGTATGTGCGCCATTTTCATCATTCCTTATATTTTTACGTTTGATGAAATGATTTAAACTAATTGCCGCTAATGTTTCTTTATTCATTAATAAAATGACAAAGAATAAAAGTTGCACTGGGTAAGTAAAAATCATATCAGCTAAAATATAATTTAACATAATGAACACGCCAAAGAAACTCGCAGTGTAAGATAACACACCTAAAATGAGACCTAAACCAATGGCAATCTCACCAAGTTGTACCATCCACTTGAAAAGTTCTAAATGATTTGCAACACCGAACTCGAAAAATGTCTTAAACCATTGGGGGGAATCTTGGTTGTCACGAATGACTGACACAAGCCCGTCAATTGCAAATCCACCTGTTAACTTTTCAAAGCCTTGCATCAGTATATAAAAACCTGAGCCTAAACGAATAAGGAGAATTAAGACTTTATAAGCTATCGACATATCTTCACTCCTTTCTTATTGATGTTGTTTCTTGTTGATTACTTGATGTTTGTCTTGATGATTATTTAAGTTTTGCAGAACCGAAGATAACGTGTGCTTTGTCACAGTAGATAGTCACTGTATCGTAGTCTTCTGCTTTAACACCTTTAAGGTCAAAAGTTTGTGTAGACTCGTCATACTTAACTTCGTCTAATTTTTCACCTTTTTTGATGTCGTTACCTTTAGTTAAGTAAACGTGTAAGTCTGGACCTTTTGATGATTCGTAGTCTGTTAACATTAACTTACCGTCTTTGATTTCAGCTTTACCTTTAACTGTTTCGTTGTTTTCACCTTTAAAAGTACCTGATTTCATTACTTTTGAGTTATCTACATTTTTATCTTGCATAGATGTCTCAGCTTTGTTGTCTTCTTTTTTGTCCATGTTGTCATTGCCACAAGCACCTAATAAAAATGTTGTCGCTAATGCACCTGAAACTAAAGCCATTTTTATATTCATAAATAATTCCTTCTTTCTAAATTGATATTACATGTATCATTGTAAATAACGTGATTGTTGATTGACATAAACTAGGTATTAATAATTCTTAAATAATTATTAACAGTCATTTCTTATATATTTTCCAATTATTTATATATATAAGAATGAAACAAAATATAAGATGATGAAGGTTATAAGTGGCGTAAATACCGCATTTTCCCCTTTACTTGCCAGGCAAATACATCTACTCAATCATGTTTAACTCTTTTATTTTTGATTTATCTTATCGATTGAGTTTATCTTATGACAAAATATTTTATACGACAGAAAAAATAAACCTCACCGTTAAATGTAATGATCAAAGACTTTTTCAAAAGAACACTCTATCAGTCATTACACGTCACGATCAGGCTTTTAAATATTTTACTTCTTATATTAATAGATTACTTTCTCACAATAATACGCTTCGAATTTCATATAAATTTATTGCTAAAAATGGCACTATTTTATTTCTCTAAAATACTAATAAACCCTATAAAATAGCATCATTCATAAATATTTTTAGGTTTGCCTAACTTTTTGATTTACAAAGCTAAAATTATATGCTATCTTAAAAGTGTTCAAATTGATATACGTGAATAACAAGTGAATGTCCACTTATCATTTTTTTACAATGATTCATCTGGTCTCAAAGGCATGGTCTCATGCGTACTCTGTGATGACCGTATGAACGTTTTGAATAAATTAATGAAGTCACGTGCATCTTTTGAACATGACAATTGAGATATTCATACTTTCATATTTTATGTTGGTAGTTATCTCGATTGCTATAGAAATCTAAATTTGTCGTCGTAATGACAATGATTGTGTGCACACAATTCAATTTGAAGCCATTTTTAAACATGACTTACAAATTCGACATGATTTATTTTTCTATCGTATAGGTCACTTCAGCAAAGGGTCAAAATCATACACATATCAGTCATTCCTTAAAGGACAACAGTAGGCAAGAATTAATATTCCCTTAACAAGTAAAAGCCAAGTTGAACAATTTTAGGCCATTAACAGATGGCGGATTGTTACAACAGAAATGTTTATCCTCCATAGCTAAAGTAAGATTAAACAACAGGTATGAACTCCTAGTGAATTGTCATAACAAAATCGCATGTCATCCCTCTAGTACATGTGATTCTACCGACAATATGATAATGTCACTAAGAGCACATGTATCATTATGTCAAATAGCCCTTAGCATAGTGATACACGATGGTCGTTACGCCATACCCCTATAAGCGTAACACCTCCAAATAATTACAACTTGATTCTATAGTAGCGCGGATTGTTGGTATATCGATACACTCCCTTTCGTATATATCAATAGTCTCGAAACATCTAGTATCATTTTTACAACTCTAGATAATTAAAAATCATCTTAAAATCTTAAAACCTTTATACCCCAGATGTGCTTCATCTCACATCTGGGGTCCCTTATTTTATTTGCCTTTTGATTGAGTCTCCTTCTTGATATTCCGACTTTCCACCTTACACATGTTAATGACAGACACTTCACTTTGAGTAGCAACTCGATACTACCGAAGACCTTTGAATATATCTCAACCAATGCTATATATGGTCTATGTATAAAAAAGAAGGGCTGTACACTTTATATGGTGGTTATGTGTCTATAATAATTAAGTCGCAAACTTCCGATTGCTTCTTCGAGTCTCGCTTTCCCAGGCGCCTTACCTCAACTAATTTTGGCTTTTATTGTAGCTCATAAGAAGCCAAAATGGATTTTCGGTTTCGGCTCTATGCCTCGGGAGTCTCGACTCGGTACGCAATCTATTTAAGCAATTTCACTATTGAAAAGTGGCATTG
>NZ_KE150418.1:434852-464608 GCF_000411275.1 Staphylococcus sp. HGB0015 | reverse complement strand
TAATAACTACATCTTCTTCAACTTTAGTGATTTTAATATTATTATCTTTAATTTTTAGTAACTTTAATATATCATTACACATAGGCGCAATATGTCTCCTTTATTTTTGGTTTAGTCACTTAAAATTATAGAGGCATTTGCGCTATTTTTGTACAAAAAAGCAGGATGACTTATGTCATCCCACCATAAAAAATGAAGAACCAAAAGAAGTGACACATGATCGTAACCTCGTTTTTGGAAGTTATTAAAACGATATGTCCCACTTCTTTAATATAACGTCAATTTATATTTCAAATTCTTTTTTTAAATCATCAAGATAAGGCATACCACCTTGTGCACCCATACCAGTCACTGAATGACTTGCCGCTAAATTAGCAAATTCAATGGCTTTTGTCAGTGTATATCCTTTTTGTAAACCGACTGCTAGCGCACCATTAAAAGTATCGCCTGCACCTGTCGTATCTTTGACTGTTCTTTTAAAACTTGGCACTTTCACGAGTGAATCTCCATTATGATAAATTGCCCCTGCTGAACCTAATGTCACAATCAATTGATTCGGGTACTTTTCAAGTGCAGTTTCGATAGACACGCCATCGAACATTTTGGCACTTTCAGTTTCATTAGGTGTTAAGTATGTTGCTTGTTCAATCATCTGTTGTGGAATCTCACGATAAGGTGCTGGATTTAGAATAGAAATCACTTCATGTTCATAACAATACGCAATGACATGTTTCACTGTTTCTTCAGGTATTTCTTGTTGGATTAAGACGATATCTTTCGGTTTTAAACGTTCTAAAAAAGGTTGAATTCGCTGTGGTGTCACTTCATAGTTCGCAGAAGGCACAACAATAATACGGTTATCGTTTTGAGAAAGTGTGATATGTGCTGTTCCCGTTGGTACGGAATCAATCACTTGAATGCCGTCCATCTGTACGCCATTTCGTTCGAAATTCTCTTTAAGTTGTGTTCCGAATGTATCATTACCTACACATCCGATCATGTGAACATGATCACCTAACCTAGCTGCTGCAACGGCTTGATTTGCGCCTTTACCGCCTGGAGTTGTGAAAAAATGCTCACCCAAAACCGTCTCTCCTTGTTCAGGTACAATTTCTGAAGACACAACCAAATCCATTGAAGCGCTTCCAATTACATATATGTGTTGCATAACGATTCCTCCTTGATGTTTCTCTTCTATTCCATCTTATCCATTTGCCCGTCATTTTGCTAATATAATGATACCTATAAATTTAAATTTCAAATATATTCTAGTGTTTTGTTTTTCCCACTACGAATATCGATATCACTTTTTAGAAAGCGCTATCTTATTATTATCTACATTTAAGCTATTCTAGTATGTTTTTTCCTTCATCATGCTTCCAAAAACAAATTCATAACGTCATTTAGATTTACAGCACTCAAGCTTTCCGTTTTTATATTATATTCAATAATGATATATTGAATATATATTACGACTACTTGAAAGGAGTTTTCATGTATGACTGAATTTAAACTTGGCGCACAAATGCCTAACTTTGAACTTAAAGCAACAGATGATTCAACTTTTAATTTCCATCAATTTCAACAAGACTACCCAAACCAATGGTATTTCGTGATTAATTTCCGTGGTTCTTGGTGTCCAGTATGTATGGAAGAGTTGGATCAATTAATTAAAAATAAAGGTTATTTTGAAGGAAAAGATATCAAAATTATCTTAACTTCAGATGATAGCGCTGAAAACTTACAAAAAATGGTAGAAGAAAAAAACGTCCCTTATCCAGTTTTAGTAGATAAAGACTCAAAATTTGCAGATACTTACGGTGTTTTCAAACACCCAGATGACTCTATTTATGATGATCACGGCGCACATAACGAGCCAGCTTATTTCTTAATATCTGAAGACAATCGTTTGTTATATCAACAAAAACAAACGAATCCATTCGGACGCCCAACAATGACTGAACTTCGTAAAACAATCCAATATATTAAAAAAACATACCAAAGCCAATCATAAAGTATCGCTGAAGTATGCAGTTGCGTTCATTTTAAATTTGCACTACAACAATTGAACCGAGGCTGGAAACGAAATCCCAGCCCCGGTTTTTTATATTATTTTCAATTTTTACTATAACTTGCTTACAATCTCAATTAACATATTTGAAAAAATCACCGTATCCATAATTGACAGTTTGAGCGATAAGGTGCATAGCATTCATTGATTAATGCTTCAAACTTTTTATTGTAGTTCCATATATAGATTAGAAAATCTAAGCTGATAATGTCTGGGTTATGACCAATTTGAGGACTAAATTTACTTTTGACGTAACGATAAAGCACGCGCAAAATACATTTCCATCTTGAATCTGTAAGCCAAATCAATAAATCCGCATTTTTGATTCGAAGTTCAAGCGTCTCCGAATAAGTACCGTCACAAATCCACTTTTCATTTTTAACTAAATTAACGATGCGCTGTTCTAAAATATGCGGTGCCATCAATTCCCCATCTTCCCAGGCAAATTGGTCTAAATGCGTTACAGGAATATGTAATCGTTCCCCTATTCTTTCAGCAAGTGTTGACTTCCCAGACCCTGGTGTCCCCACAATGACAATCCTTTGATACATCTCTCCCACTCCTGTCTTCAATATGAATAAATGCCTTGGTATTCCACATCCTGTCTTACATGTGCATATCATTATAACTCGTGGTGAAAATTCGAGTCAAAGCCATGTTGAAAACACACAGTTACAAAGTGACTTTATAGGTTGATCGTCCTAATTCAAAAAACAAAAAAATTTTAAGTTTTAATTAACAACCGTACAATTATTTTCGTAACTTTTTTATTATCAAAAAATTCAGATTTATCTTTCTAAAATCCCTTGTTTTCTGATAGGAATTATTATAGTATAGCTGTATCTTAATTGATGGAGGTTCTATTTATGGCACTATTTTTATTAGAAACACAAAATTTATCTTTTGCAAAATCATCAGTCGAATTAGATGAAAAGGTCAAACTGCTTTCTGAAAAACCCGGACCAGAACTGATTGAAGTACAAGTGACTGAAGACCTGTCACATGGTTATTTTATTGTGGAAAGTGACAGCGAAGCAGAAGCAAAACAATTTCTAGAAGATGCGTCCATACAAGTGAGTCTTGTTAAAGAAGTGCGCCTTGTAGGCAAAGACTTAGATGAAATAAAAAAAGGAGACGTTTCTATAGATTACCTCGTGACTTGGAATATTCCAGAAGGGATCACAATGGACCAATATTTAGAACGTAAAAAGAAAAACTCTGTTCACTATGAAGAAGTTCCTGAAGTACAATTTCAAAGAACTTACGTCTGTGAAGATATGACCAAATGCGTCTGCTTATATAACGCACCAAATGAAGATGCGGTTCGTCGTGCACGCGAAGCAGTCGATACCCCTATCGATGATATTGAAAAAATTTAAAATTGCGCTTCATGACAGCCGAACACGACAACACTGCGCATGACTTATTTTTCTCATTTTGTGCGCTTAAAATCTCTTTATACAATTCAACTTCATAGACATATCATTCTCAGGGAGTGTGACAATGGTTTTCATATTCAAGTCCACTCCCTCTACTCTAACTATAAAACATAGTATTCTTATATGATTTAAGGAGGGTGTTCATGATTCAAATTCAAGGACTCAATCATTATTTTGGCGCACATCATGTGATTCGAGATTTTAATTTAACGATCCCAAAAGGAAAAATTATCAGTTTTATCGGTAAAAGTGGTTGCGGAAAATCAACACTGTTAAACCTTATTGGTGGTTTTTTAACCCCTCACACCGGTCAAGTTACGATTGATGGTATACATAAAACATCCCCTTCTTCAGACTGTTTAATGTTATTCCAACATCATAATTTATTACCTTGGAAAACCATTCAGGACAACATTCAATTAGGTTTAGCACATAAAATTCCAACCGTTGAAATGAATACGTATCTTGCGACGGTAGGTTTAGAAGGCACAGGGGCTCAATTCCCGGATGCATTATCTGGAGGTATGCAACAACGGGTTGCCATCTGTCGTGCCCTTGTGCATCAACCGCAAGTGATTTTATTAGATGAACCTCTTGGCGCATTAGATGCATTTACACGTTATAAATTGCAAGACGAATTGATTACCTTACGCACACATACCCATGCTACGCTACTTTTGGTCACACATGACATTGATGAGGCCCTTTATCTTTCGGACGAAGTCATCTTGTTAGGTGAGGGTTGTCAAATCATCAAACAATATCCTATTCAACAGTCACATCCAAGAAACCGCAATGATGATCAACTGCTTGCATTACGCAATCAAATCATGGAAGACTTTGCGATCAACCATCAGATGGCTGAACCTGAATATTACTTATAGCGAGGGATTTCCATGAAAAAGATGATATTATTTTTACTCATTTGTACCCTCTTAGTCAGTGCTTGTGCGCCTCAACAGCAGAGTCAGACATCGACACATACTCAAAAAACAATAAAAATTGGCTATTTACCAATTACCCATGCAGCTAATTTAATGATGACCAAAGTAATTAACGATAAAAATCAACAGCGCACTTATAAAATTAAGCTCGTCCGCTTTAATAACTGGCCAGACTTAATGGATGCTTTGAACAGCGGACGTATTGATGGCGCTTCTACATTAATCGAATTAGCAATGAAATCAAAGTCGAAAGGGGCGCCGATTAAAGCTGTCGCACTCGGTCATCATGAAGGGAATGTCGTTCTCGGTCAAAAAGGACATCATTTACATGATTTTAAACTCAATCAGGATTATTCCTTTGCGATTCCGCATCGGTATTCGACACATTATTTATTATTAGAACGGATGAGAGAAAAACTTAATATACAACCGGGTCACTTTCATTATCATGAAATGGCACCTGCTGAAATGCCTGCCGCTTTAAGTGAAAAACGTATTTCTGGCTATTCCGTTGCTGAACCTTTTGGCGCAATAGGTGAAAAGTTAGGAAAAGGCCAACTCTTACAGCATGGCAGTGATATTATTCCAGATGCTTACTGTTGTGTACTCGTGCTTCAAGAAGATTTGATTCAACATAATCAAAAAGCTGTGCACCAATTTATGCGTGATTACAAACAAGCAGGCTACGACATGACGGACACTAAAAAAAGTGTCGACGTGATGGAAAAAAATTATAAACAAAATCGTAAAATACTTGAACAATCGGCGCAATGGACATCTTATGGCGACTTAACAATTAAGGAAAAGGGGTATCGTGACATCGCTAAAAGCGTCTCTGAACATCATCTATTCGAGCCCCCTTCTTTTGACAGTTTTGTAGATCCATCATTATACAAGGAGGGTTAGTTCCTATGAGCAATAGTCGATTATCTCAACGCTTTATACTCCCTTTAATTACTTTTGTACTTTTTCTTTTTATTTGGCAACTCGTCATCTGGATAGGTCACTATCCCCCTATCCTCTTACCAAGTCCCCTACAAGTTGGGGCAAGCATTTGGAAATTTATTATAACCGGGGAAATCGGCATCCATCTCGGTATTAGTCTCTACCGCTTCGTCATTGGCTTTATCTTTGCGATTATATTGGCAATCCCTATTGGTATTTTATTAGGCCGAAATGATGCATTTTTTCACGCGATTGAGCCTTTACTCCAATTAGTAAGACCCATATCGCCCATTGCGTGGTCCCCTTTTATCGTCCTATGGTTTGGCATTGGAAATTTGCCAGCGATTGTAATTATTTTTATTGCGGCGTTCTTTCCAATTGTCTTTAATACGATTAAAGGCGTGCGCACGATTGACCCGCATTATTTAAAAATAGCTAGCAATTTGAACTTAACCGTATGGAAGCTCTATCAAAATATTATTTTTCCAGGCGCATTTAAGTACATGATGACAGGGATACATATCGCCGTTGGAACAAGTTGGATTTTCTTGGTCTCTGGAGAAATGATTGGGGCACAGTCTGGTTTAGGCTTCTTGATTGTAGACTCACGAAATATGTTGAATTTAGAAGATGTCTTATCGGCTATCTTTTTTATCGGGCTTTTTGGATTTTTAATCGATCGGCTCATTAGTTATTTAGAAAAATTAATGCTCAAGCACTTCGGGGAATCTTAATTTATAGGAGGCGTCACGCATGTCTATCGACACACTGATTGAAAATGAATTAGAACCTTATTTAATTGATATTGATTATGGTAATTACTATGCTAAATCATTTATCCAACAACTTTTCACAGAAGGCCATTTTTCAGAAAACAATCTCATAAAAAATGCACAGTCTATCGAAAAAGTCTCAGAAGCTTGTCTGACTACGGGCTTTTGTTTATGGTGCCAACTGGCCTTCTCTACTTATTTAAAACAAGCAAAACAACCCGCACTCTATCGCGATTTGCAACAGAAAATTTTATCAGGCGAAGTATTGGGGGCTACGGGTTTATCTAACCCGATGAAATCTTTCAATGATCTTGAAAGTTTTAACTTAACACATGTTGATCATGCCGATACAATCGTAGTCAATGGACAACTACCTGCCGTAAGTAATATTGGATCTGACCACTATTTTGGTGCGATTTCTCAACATCAAAATAATGGAGAACTGGTTATGTTTATTATACGTGCCAATACAGCAGGGCTCACGTTAGAAGAAAAATCAAATTTCTTGGGCGTCAATGGTTCTGCTACATATCGCATTACTTTTGATGAAGTCAACGTGACTAAAGACCAAATTATTACTAAAAAGGCCGAACAATTTGCTTCAGCCATACGCCCACAATTTATTGCACTTCAAATTCCAATTGCACTTGGCGCGATTAAAAGTTCATTAGACTTAATCCGTCAATTTTCAAATGCACAAAACGGCATCAACACTTATTTAGAGTATGACGTTGAAGCTTATGAACAAAGGTATCATCAGTTACATCAACAATTTTATACCTTACTTGAAAGTCATCAAGACACGTTACAAACAAAACTTTTAGAGCTCGTTCAACTAAAAAAAGCGCTCGGCTATCTTTTATTAGAAGTCAATCAAGCTTCCATGGTCAATGGCGGCTCTCGTGCTTATTCACCCAAAGCACCACAAGCGCGTAAACTCAAAGAAGGCTTTTTCTTTGCCGCACTGACGCCTACATTAAGACATTTAGGCAAACTCGAGGCCACGCTACAAGCACGATAATACCGCATCTTCAACAATTTGAAATCAACGGCTTCTTCCTCTATGGATCAATGGCCATCACTGACCGGTTTGCGTATGGGTTAATAATCCACTTTACGTAAACCGAGTTATTCTTTTTAATTCACTTCCACTATCTTTCTCCCCAAAATCCATCTAGATTAAGAAACATTTTTATCACGCACCCTATTCCTGAATTCCAACGTAGACTAAGGTGCAATAGCTATATTTATGTCTATACTGTGACCAATATCTGAAAATAAAGTTTTTTTCTCTTTACAATTTTGTGAACTATGTTATATTTCATGTAAGGGTTTACATTATGTGTAAGGAGCTGTCGCAAATGAAACAATGCACATGGGAAACGTTCAAAACATTGATACATGATGGCGATGTGATTGGTTTAGCTGCACTCACTGTTTCTAACCTTCCTACAGCTTTACTCTATGGATTAGCAGAGCAGTATGACGATACAGCTTCACCTGCGCATCTCACTTTTATGTTAGCAAATGACATTAGTACAGGAGGCCATACGATTGATTTAGACCATTTCATTCAACGCAATATGGTCGATCGCATCATCATGAGTATAATGACGGCTTCCCCTTTGACAGCGCAAGCGATTCAATCGAATCAAGTTGAGGCGTATTTCTTACCACAAGGTGTGATTGCTACACATTATCGTCAAACCAATCACCTCACACCAGGTATCATCACTAAAATCGGTCTTCATACACATATTGACCCGCGATATAAAGGCGGTAAAGCCAATGAAAAAACACAAGAATCTTTAGTCTCTTTAATTAATATGGAGGGGGAGGAATTTCTTCATTATCATTTACCAGCCATTAATATTGCACTCTTAAGAGGCACTTATGCTGATGAAAAAGGCAATATTTATATGGATGAAGAAGCGCACCTTGGCGAAAGTTACAGTGTTGCATTAAATGCCAAAGCCCATCACGGAACAGTCGTTGTTCAAGTGAAAGCTATTGTTGATAGTCGTCAACAAAATCCAAATCATGTTTTTATACCAGGTTCTCTCGTTGATTACGTTTATGTTGTCGAAGATATCGCCTATCACCGACAATTGATTCAAACACAATATAGCCCTGCGCTATCCGGGCAAATGCGTGTGGCGTCATTGCCGGAGCCACCCTTGCCATTCAGTATACGAAAATTAATTTTACGTCGGGCGGCTCAATTTTTAACAAAAGGCGATACGATTAGCATTGGCTTTGGAATCAATAACGAACTCACGAACCTCCTGCATGAGGAGCGTGTGGAACATCTGGTCCAACCGATTATGGATATTGGCATATTTGGTGGTTTTATCGGAAGTCGTGACTACTACGGTATGAATTTTAACGTTGATGCCCGTATGCGCCACGATTTAACTTGGGATTTCATTTATAACGGTGGGATTTCAATCGCATTTATGAGTTTTGCAGAAGTTGATCAATACGGTCATGTCAATGTCTCATATTTCGGTCATCGAATGAATGGCTGTGGCGGTTTCATTGACATTAGTCAGTCTGTCCAAAAAATTGTTTTCTCTGGCACATTAGTTGCTAGGGGTCAACTGAGTGTGTCGAATCAAGGCTTACATGTTGAACAAGAAGGGCAGACGCAAAAATTTGTCTCAAACGTATCCAATATTGACTTTAATGCGGATTAAGCCAAGTCACTTCAGCAAGAAATCTATTATGTGACAGAACGTGCCGTCTTTCAACTCACTCAAGATGGATTGATGCTAATAGAAATCGCACCCGGACTAGATATAGAACGAGATGTCATTGCTCAAATGGGCTTTAGACCGCTCGTTTCCAAGAATCTGAAAACCACCGACACATCCATTTATCATCACGTATGGGGGGCGCTTTTAGATCGCATACAGACAGAAGCATGACGATCAAAACGAAACAAGGGGGTATATTTATGAATTTCGACTGGATCAAAACACGCGCAGATTTTGATGTTGAAAAACCAGCTGTCATCGATCCATTTAAAGGGACACAATGGACATATCAACAACTCAATATTCGTGCGGATAATATGGCACATTATCTCGAGTCACAAGGGGTTCAACAAGGAGATGTCATTGGTATATTTGCACCTAATGATGTCGCCATATTGGATTTATTATTTGCCTCATTCAAAATGGGCGCAGTCTTTCTTCCTATCAACTGGCGACTTAACCCGAAAGAAATTGCCGGTGTTGTGTCAGATTCAGGTTTAAAAATTCTTTTTTACGCAGAAAAGCATTTGAGTTCACTTAATGAGATCAATCCTGATTATTTGCATATGGATATAGATTCAGATGCATACAATCAAATAGTTGACCCCTCTCAACATCACGTTTACAAAGCCAAAGCCGTTGAGCCAACAGATCTCGCTACATTGATTTATACAAGTGGCACAACAGGTGTGCCAAAGGGCGTCATGTTTTCCTATGAATCATTCGTCAACAACGGCGCAAATGTTGAATTGACTTACAAATTCAACTCCGAGTATTTAACCATTATTTCAACACCGATGTTTCATGTACTCGGCTTTAACGATACGGTTCTTCCTACTTTAATGTCCGGTGGCACGCTTGTTTTACAACGTTATTTCAATGGCGAGGAACTCAATGACCTCATCGCACAATATCATCCTGACTTTTTGATTATGATTCCAACCATGTATTACAGCACATTGAACCAAAAAAACTTTAATCCTGACGATTTTAGAGCCATCAAGTTTGTTATTCAAGGCGGCTCGCAACCTTTACCCAGTATCCAACAAGCATTCAAAAAATATGGCATCAACATTATTAATGGCTACGGTTTAACTGAAGCCCCTCTTGTCATGGTCAATACACCTGAAAATGCACGTCACAAACCGATGAGTATAGGTAAATCGGTCATGTTTGTCGACGCAAAAGTGTTGGATGAAGATAAAAACGAAGTGGGCGATGGCGAAATTGGGGAGTTGGCCATTCGCTCTAAAAATGTGACACCTGGATATTGGGGACAGCCTGAAGAAACGAAAAAATCTTTCCATAATCAGTACTTCTTAACAGGGGATCTCGCTAAAAAAGATGAAGATGGTGATATTTACATCATTAATCGTAAGAAAGAACTCATTATCACTGGTGGCGAAAATGTCTTACCATCAGAAGTTGAAAATGCCTTAGCTGAGCATCCGTTAATTGATCGATGCGTTGTCGTGGGTTATGAACATCCAAAATATGGAGAATCTATCGCCGCGGCTATTATTTTACGAGAAAAAGTACCTGACTATGTTGAACAATTGGACAAGCATATGCGAGAACGACTTGCCGGCTACAAAGTGCCACGGATGTATTTACCAGTCACACATATGCCACTGAATTCCACACAAAAGCCAGACAAACTCGTAATTCGTGAAATGATGAATTCAAAAGTGAATAAAGAGTCATCTTCTGAAGCCAATCACAATGCATAAGGGACACATCGTATACACAATTTTGAGGAGGAATGTCAAATGACGACTGAAAAAGAAGCAAGATTGAAACAACTTTACCCTGAAGATATTTTAAGCATTTCCAAAATGTTAACCGATGGCGAATTGACATTACTTGAAGAGCTCAATCATCTGTTAGAAAGCAAATATCGCAAAGACATTAATCAACATTGGGTCAATGCAACTGTTCCAGAAGATTATTTTAAAGATATCGGTGACTTGAATTATTTTAGTCATCCCCTACTCTTTAAAGATCGTGAAAATGCAAAAACACCGAGCCAACTGTTTCAATTTTTCATGTCTTACACAATTGCACGCTTCGATGTCTCACTCGCTACTTTATTAGGGGTACATCAAGGACTCGGTCATAATACGTTTTTATTTGGTGGTAGCAAAGAACAAGTGGCCAAATATGTACCTAAATTACAGTCTCATGAACTGAGAACTTGTTTTGCGTTAACTGAGCCTGATCACGGTTCTGACGTTGCGGGTGGTTTAGAAACTGTCGCTGAGCAACGTGGTGATGAGTGGGTGTTAAATGGTGCCAAAAAATGGATTGGTGGCGCCCATGTTTCGGATGTCATCCCTGTATTTGCGATTAATAAAGCGACAGGGAAGCCACATTGCTTTATTGTGACACCTGATCAAGAAGGCGTCGACATTGAAATTTTAGAAAATAAAATTGCTTTACGTATTGTCCCTAATGCACTGATCCACCTTAATCAAGTGACAGTAAAAGAGTCTGACCGCTTACAAAACATTACAAGCTTTAAAGATATTGCTAAGATTCTTTACTCTACACGCGCAGGCGTCGCATATATGGCTACCGGCGCACTTGCTGGGACATTGCGTGCCACACTCGATTATGTAAAAGAACGTCAACAATTCGGAAAATCAATTAGTCAATTTCAACTTGTTCAAGAGAAACTGGCGATGATTCAAGGTAATCTCACACATGCGATGGCGATGTGTGCACAGCTGGCACGCATGCAAGAAAATGGTGAATATGATGAGGTCGCAACATCTACAGCCAAAATGATGAATACGTTACGACTTCGAGAGTCTGTTGCGATGGGACGCGGCATAACTGGAGGTAATGGTATTTTAGCAGACACGTATGACATTGCACGCTTTTTCTCAGATGCTGAAGCCATGTACACGTACGAAGGGACACATGAAATTAATGCCCTCGTCATTGGCCGCGCATTAACAGGAACTTCCGCATTTATTTAAATCATTTATGCTTTGAAAGTCACCTGTCACACAATGTCATATTAATTAAGCTTGAAATTGCTTAGAAATGGAGGAATGATGATGACGATCAGAAAAGTTACAATCCTTGGTGCTGGTACAATGGGCGCACAATTAGCCGCAGTATTGGTCAATGCAGGATTAAAAGTTAAATTATTAGATATCGTATTAGACGAATCAGATCCAAATCAAATTTCTAAAGCAGCATACGAACGAATCACACACCCTAAGAAGCCGTTGTTATTCGATTTAGATTTTGCTTCAAATCTTTCTTATGGCAACTTTAACGATGACTTAGAAAATGATGATGCTGACTTGTATTTAGAAGCTGTTAAAGAAGACTTAAGCGTCAAACACGAAATATGGAAAAGCGTCGCACAGTCTGCACCTGCTCATGCTTACTTTGCAACGAACACATCAGGAATACCGATTGAGGCTATCGCAAAAGTTTTTAATGACGCAGACAAAGCGCGTTTTATGGGATTACATTTCTTTAACCCACCTCGTATTATGAAATTGGTCGAATTAATACCGAATCAACAAACACGTAGAGAGATTATTGATGAGATGCATACTTTCACTGAAGATGTCTTAGGTAAAGGCGTCATTGTCGTGAATGATGTACCCGGATTTGTTGCAAACCGTGTCGGCACACAAACAATGAATGATATTATGTACCGCGCAGAGCAACAAAATTTATCTATTCCTGAAGTCGATACACTCACAGGACAGATTATCGGGCGTCCAAAAACAGGCACTTATGCATTGTCTGACTTAGTTGGGTTAGACATTGCCGTTTCCGTAACGCGTGGTATGCAACAATCAGAAAAAGAAAAACCCTACTTCAAAGATGTTACTTTAGTCAATCAACTCTATGAAGCGGGCGCACTGGGTCGAAAAACGAAACAAGGCTTCTATAAGAAAGATAAAAAGCAGCATCAAAGACTTGTTTTCGATCCAAAACAACAAGATTATATTCAAGTTGAAGCGCCTCAACTCCCAATATTGGCAGAATTCAACAAAGACTTAGCGCACAATTTAGATGTCATCTTTAATGCGAAAGACCCTGCCGGACTATTTTTATGGGAAACGTTGCGTAACAATTTCTATTACGCTGCGATCAATGTCCCATACGCCACTAGTGATTTCCGTGATATCGATCGCGCAATTGTATGGGGATTCAACTGGAAACTCGGCCCATTTCAGCTTTGGGATTTAATGGGCTTTGAGCGTGTGAAAGCACGGCTACAATCTGAACTGGGTGACTTGCCAGAGTGGATTGAAGCACATGAAGATGGTTTCTATCAAGAAGGCGAAACGATTGCACATGTGACACCTGTTTCAGAAATGATTGATGAAGTCATTTGGAATCGTGATGATTCACAATTAGCAATTGTTAACAGTCGTCAACTTTTATTTAAGCTACAAAGTAAAAATAACGTTATCACTGACGGCTTTAATGATGATTTGGTCGACGCGATTGACGTATTAGAAAACGAAGCCTACTCAAGTATGGTGATCTACGCAGAAGGCCCCCACTTTAGTGTAGGGGCGAACCTCTATGCGATGAAAGAAGCACATGAAGCTCAAAAAGTAGAAGAATGGGTCGCACCTGCAATCGAAAAGCTTCATTCAAGTTTCAACCGCTTAAAATATAGTACGAAGCCTATTGTGACTGCGGTTCAAGGCCGAGCATTAGGTGGCGGCTGTGAACTGGTGCTTCATTCTCCATTTGTCGTTGCAAGTAGTGAAACGTATATCGGCTTAGTGGAGGCAGGTGTAGGTTTATTACCAAGTGGCGGAGGACTTGCTGAATTAGCTGGACGTATTCTCCAAACTGACCACCTGCTTAATGATAAACAAGCCTCTATGTCACAACGGTTACAAACAATTGGACTTGCTAAAGTTTCTACCAATGCCTTTGAAGCACGCCGTTATGGCTTTTTGAAACCGACAGACAGCATCATTTTTAATCAAGATCGACGTGTAGAAGTTGCTTTAAAACGGGCACAATTCGAAGCTGATGCACATTATAGACCTGAACCTAAGCGTCAATACATTGCCTTAGGTCAAGATTTTCTCGCCTTAGCTAAAGGTCAACTTGACGCACAACGCGAAGGCCATTTTATTAGCGATCATGACTATGATATCGCGGTACGTATTGCAACAGTGCTGTCGGGCGGAAACTTACCGCGCAACACTTATATCAATCAACGCTATATGCAAAAACTAGAGAAACAACATTTTATTGCACTTTTAAAAACAGAACCAACATATGACCGTATCAGTTATATGTTAAAAAATGGAAAGCCTTTAAGAAATTAAGTTTGTTGAGAAAGGATGATGAATATGCGTGAAGCCTATATTGTCGCATACGGACGGTCGGCAGCAGCTAAATCAAAAAACGGTGCCATGTTTCACGAAAGACCTGATGAAGTGGCAGCTCAAGTTTTATCAGGCGTCTTAAAACGGGTTGGCGGCCAATTTCGCTTTGATATGGTCGATGATGTCATTGTCGGAAATGCTTTTCCTGAAGGTTTACAAGGTCAAAACATCGCCAGAACAATTGCATTAAGAGCAGGTCTACCGGAGTCCGTACCCGGTCAAACCGTCAATCGTTATTGTTCATCTGGATTACAAACAATTGCGCTCGCAGCCAATCAGATTATAGCGGGCCAAGGGGATATCATTGTCGCAGGCGGCGTAGAACTGATGAGTGCAGTACCTATGGGAGGAAATGAACCAACCAACAATCCCATCTTAGAGGATCAAAATGTAGGCGTTTCAACGCCTATGGGTCTTACAGCTGAGAATGTTGCACAAACATACAAAGTTTCTCGAGAAGACCAAGATGCCTATGCCGTACAAAGTCATCAACGTGCTGCACGTGCACAGCGAGAGGGTAAATTTGAAGATGAGATTATACCTATCGATGTTCACAAGGTTGAATATGATGCTGAAGGTCCACAGGTACATGTAAAAACGTTTGACCAAGATGAATTTATACGCCCTGATACGAACGTTGAAACGTTGCGTAAATTACCGACCGTATTTAAATCAGACGGAACAGTCACAGCCGCAACTTCTGCACCGCTTTCTGATGGAACAGGCTTTGTCGTCGTCATGTCTGGGGAGAAAGTAAAAGCACTCAATGTCAAACCTATCGCCCGCTTTGTGAGTTTTAAAGCAGTCGGCGTAGATCCAAAACTTATGGGTATCGGCCCTGTTTACGCCATTCCTGAAGTGTTAAAATCTGCCAACTTAACGATTGATGATATTGATTTAGTTGAATTGAATGAAGCCTTTGCAGCCCAAACGTTAGCTTCTATGCGAGAAACAGGACTCAGTGCTGATAAAACGAATGTTAATGGGGGTGCCATTGCATTAGGCCACCCACTCGGTGCAACGGGTGCGATGCTTACCGCACGTTTACTCTCTGAAATGAAAAAACGACCAGACACACGTTACGGCATGGTGACAATGTGTATTGGTGTCGGCATGGGTGCTGCCGGTATCTTTGAAATGGTCCGTGAATAAAGCACATTAATCACATTGGAGAAAGTCGAAAACACAAAAATAAAAACGGAGTCAAGACAAGCGATGCGGATCAATCGCATAAAGTCTGACTCCGTTTGTTTATTGCATACGCTTAAGCGATTACTTTTGCCCGTATGCCAATTGATGAATCGTTTTAAATTGTTTAACGGTGATTTCATTAGCATGTGCTTTTTGATAATTTTGGCGGACTTTAAAGTAACGCTTTTTCAAATGTACATCGCGTAATGCTTGTTTTAATGCCGCTGCTTCATCCTCTTTTGAGAATAAATTTTGAGGTGCCGTATACGTGCGATTATGTGCAATAGCTGCATAGCCTAAAATCAGCATATCGTAATTGAAAGCTTTGCGAACGGCATCGATAATTTCGCCACCTTCATTAATATCCAAATAAATGTCGCACTTTTGATACAACTTTTCGACTGTACTTAATTCAATCGCTTGATATAATCGAACATTTTTATAACGCTCAAGTTGAGTGAGTACCGACGACATCTCAGTGACAGCGCCAATATGGAATGTCGCAAATGGACAGGACTCTATGATTGAAGCGATATGATGAATTTGATCGGTGTTTGTCATTGTGAGGATTTGGAGTTGATATGTGCTCGTCTTTTCATATTGATACAAATAACCGCCGTCATGAATAACTTCACGTGCATCTTCACTAACCGCTTCAGCAATTGCTTCATATTCTTCTTTATGTGTCACTACAATTTGGAAATCTCTTTGGCCTGTATCGTTATTAAAAATTAATTCCATATTGCCTGGGACATTCCCTTTACAATATTCTTGCCAATAGAGGACATCTTGCCCTGTATGATTCAGATAATACAGCACTGAGAAAGGCGTTCCTAATGAGTTCACCACAAAGTGGCTTAAGTCAATCTCCAACGCTTCTAAGAAAAAGGTTAAAAATGCGATATGACTTTCAAAGTGGTACTGCTCACCTTTCCAATTTAATACGACTGATTGCGCTAAGAAATTGTAGTAGATGACATCTTTACCGTCTTGATCAAAATAGCGTCTAAAAATCATGTTTCTATTTAAATCATAAACCGTTTGTGCAAAAAGCACGCCATGTTGCGTATAATGATCCACATACTGCAACTTTCCTTGTTGATTCAACCACTCAACATGACTCACATGACGGCGTTTTTCACCCGGTCTATACCGAATCATTGCGCGTTTTTGACTCATATCTTTAACCCAAGCTTCTTCATTATTCCCTTCTATTTCCCAAAATCTAGGGACAGGAACTGCATTGAAATAAAGCGGACGTCCATTTTTAGGTGCACGATAGCTCGCGAAAAATTGGTACGGTGTTATCATTCCTTCAGGCAAAAAACCATCATCTTCTAGCACAATCGTTGGCGCTTGTTCACCAGCTAAACTTAAAGAATCATATAATGCTTTTGTTTCACTATCAAAATGTTCGAACAAATTAACCATGTTGCACCTCTTCTACTAAGTCTTTCCAATTTTGTTGAATATTTTCTAATAAGTAAGGACGTGCAATTCGATAAGAGGTATCGTGTGGCTTTTTAGGTCCATGATTAAAGTATTGCACCATCGCATCCGCAAGACGCTGAATAATCGCCTCATTGCCCTCTTCTTTGACATCAATTGGAATGAGATATCCATTTTTTCCATCTCGAATAAACGTTGGATTGCCATAATTCACATCAAAACCAATCATGCCTAACCCAGAACCAACCGCTTCCATCAACGTTAAACCAAATCCCTCACTCGTAGAAGCTGCCGCAAAGAGCTTGTAATCTGTATAAACATCGTCTAATTTGACATGACCTAGCAATTGAATAAAGTCTTCTGCCTGATGACTTTGAATTAAATCTTGAAGCTGCGCTCTTTCGCCACCTTCACCATAAATATCGAATGTGAGCTTTGGCACTTCTTTTTTAGCAATCACCGCTGCTCGTACGAGCCAATCTATATGTTTCTCACTCGCCAATCTTGACGCCGTAATCATTGAATAAGGTTTACGTTTTTTGTTTGGCTTGCGCAGTTGATCTAAACATCCTACTGGAATTGTAAAAATTTTAGGCGTTGCATTTAAATATTTCTTAAATTGCTGAGCTAAAATTTCTTTTTGACGTTCTGTTGCAGTAATATAAAAATCAACCTCTTTATGGTTTGTAAATTGATATTCATAATAGTTATTCCACAAAATGTGATGTTCGTCCGTCGCATTTTACTGAAATGTTCCGCGTGTACAACCACCCCTAACTTGCTGTCGCCACTATTTTGCATCATAGCTTGACCTACTTCAGTCGCACGATCAAAAATCACAATATCGTCAGCTGTTAAATTTAATTTTTGGAAGAAATAGGCCACAAACGCTTCTTTAGTATAAAGTTTGGCGTCTTTCATCGCATAAATATGCGTGCCACCATCAATATATTCTGTATAAGCTACTGAACCATCTTCATTGTAAAATTGGCGCATAAAAAGTTTCGCTTTATTGTCATAAGGCGCATAATATTCTGAAAAAGTTCGCACATAGCTGTAGTAATCTTTACGTACAAGCTTGCCATTAATAACAAATTCAGCAAAATCAACAATATCCTCATGTTCATTTTTTAAATAACAAGTGACATAGCTATCCCCTTGCCCCATTGTTAGCCATCTGACCTTGCCTTGTTGTTCTTCTTTCACCACATCGGCATGTAAGCTTGCTTTAATATCATCTAATGTATAAGAAGTCGGTGCAATCTTAATATCTGTAAAATACTGATATAGCCAAATGACCTCTTCATCTTTGAAGCCTATATTTTCTGTAAGGGTTTGTATATTTTCAGAACTCATAAATTCTAAAAACACAAATTTTAATGGCATTTTTAGTTCTCGTAGCAATTTAGCACGATACATTTGTGCATACTCGACACCGCTACTCGCCCACCCAATACCAAAATTAATATTATAAATTGTCAATTTGAAATCACCTCTTCTAATTCGGAAAATGCACGATTAATCTGTCCTTCTCATCAAAACCTGTAATACTTTGACAAAGGTATTTCACGATATCTTTTTTGATGGCTTCTCTCATCAGCTCAAATGATTCGAGCGCGACACGATGATACTCAAAAATAGGATTACGTTTCCCGTTTTGGCGTGCATTCACACTTGATTTTAATTTTTGTAAATGATCCACCTGTTTAATCCAATTACTGTCCACTGCTTTTAAAATCGCCTTTTGTACAAATTGTGTGTAAAAATACGTATTTAATTTCGCTTGTTGATATTGCAATTGTTCTTCAAATAACTGCATTAAATATTGAATAACCTCATCCGAGTTATTTAAATTCAATGCTGATATTTCACTTGTAAACTGAAAGCTTAAATTTTTATAAATATAATCAATGAGCATGCCTTCAGACACGGTCGCTTTTTTAACAAGTGTGGTAAACACTTCATGCGCGATACTTTCAAGTTGCTGATGCTCTATTTTGGTCATGTTCAGAATGTGATTCCGTTCTTCATAAATCAATTCACGTTGCGCACTAATACTTTTTTCAAATTCATTGGACGTTTCTCGTGTTTGTGTCCCTTGTTCTTCTGACACCCTTTGGGCACGTTGCACAATTTTTTTAATACGTCGTTGAAAAACAAGGCTATTTTGAAGCGTATCGGCATCCATTTCCATCAATTTGTCCATGTTTAAAGCCTTTGTATCTCCCCATCGTTTAACCAAATAATCATCAATGGAAATGTAAATTTGAGACGTCCCAGGATCCCCTTGTCTACCCGAGCGGCCTCTTAACTGACGATCCACACGACTATTTTCCATATGATCACTTATTATGACCGCTAAGCCCCCTAATGCTTTCACACCATCTGCCAATTTAATGTCCGTCCCACGACCAGCCATACTGGTTGCTACGGTAACTGCTTTTAACTGCCCTGCTTCTGCAATCATTTGTGCTTCTTTCGCAACATTTTGTGCAATCAACAAATTATTCGGTATGTCAAGGTCAAAAAATGCACTTGAAAAATATTCTGCCATTTCTGCAGTACGTGTAATCACAAGGACAGGACGTTGTTCCTGATAAAGCGCTTGAACCCGTTCAATAATGGCGATATTTTTATCTTCAGCATTTCTAAAAACACGGTCTGGAAAGTCTTGTCTTTGAATCGGCTTGTCAGTTGGAATTTGGACGACCACTTTCGTATATAAATCCAAAAATTCTTTTTCACCTAATTTGCTTGTTGCCGACATCCCGGAAAAAACATTAAATTGTTTAAACAAATTTTGAAAAGTAATGGTCGCCATCACACTTCTATCCATCGTAATTTCAACATTTTCTTTCGCCTCTAACGATTGATGTAAGCCAGATTGAAGTTTCGTACCTGGCATCATGCGTCCAGTAATGCGATCTATTAATACGATTTCACCTTGAAAAACAAAGTAGTCAAAGTTATTCTCAAACAAATGTCGCGCTCTTAAAGCTAAATTAATATTGCGCACTAAATCGAAATAAGGGGCCTCAAAAATATTTTCAACACCAAAGTATGCATTTGCTGCGTCAATACCTTGATCTGTTAGCCAAATTTCTTTTTTTGTTTTCTTCATTTCGAAATGTTGCTTTTCCACTAGCGTTTCTACAAACGTTTTGACCACCTTAAACAAGTTGGATTGAAGACGAGGCGCACCTGAAATGACGAGTGGGGTTTGTGCAGAATCTAAAATAATAGAGTCCACTTCATCGATAATGCCGTAATTCAGTTTGGGTAGGAATTTACCTTCTTTACTATCTGCTAAATTATCAATTAAATAATCAAAGCCAAGCCGTCCACCTGTCGTATAGATAATGTCATGATTATAAATCGCTTGCTTCTCGCCCTTTTCATATTGATGCTCTGGATCTTCAACAAAGCCTAAAGCGATAGTGATTCCTAACCATTCAAATAATGGTTGCATCTCTAAAAAATCTCGCTTCGCCAAATAATCATTGGTCGTAATAAGGTAAGCCCCTTTTCCAGACAATGCATTCAAGTACAAAGGTAACGTTGCTGTAAGCGTCTTACCTTCTCCTGTTTGCATCTCAGCGATATTACCTTCATGCAAAACAATCGCACCCAAAACTTGGACATCTTTAGGAAACATCCCTAACACACGCCAGCTTGCTTCTCTCACAACGGCATAGGCTTCTGGCAAGAGGTCATCCAATGTCAACCCTTGCTCTAATTTCTTTTTAAATTCCGTTGTTTTTTGTTGAAGCGCCTCATCAGGTAAAGCACGATACGCTTCTTGATAGCGATTAATCCGGTTCAATATTTTTTTAAGCTTTTTTAAACGAACTTGGTTAATTGTTTCATGAATGCGATTTGTCATCATTGCTCACCTCCACACACCTTGTCAGTTTGTAACATGGCAAGATGTCGACTTGGATTCAATAGGGGTTCGACTAACCGAAACGCTTCTGTATCCAAATGGGTTTCCGTTTGATAAACGACAACATGCGCGGTATCAGTATTCATTTCGACTTCATCATGATTTGGCCATTGGGTCACAAATGCTGTGCCTTTCATATGCGCTGTCATGACACACGCCATTGCAATGGAACGTGAATGATAACCTATGAAATGAAGTGAACATTGCTTTCCTAACACGTTAATCCGTGCCGTCAAATTTGATATCACTTGCGCTAAAGATGCTACGTCCCAATTGTGCACTGTGATGCAGTTCGGGAACTGGCGAAGCGCACTGTTGCTGATTCCATCTTTTTCGACAAATACGATATTCACTATAGGGAGACGTGGCACTTTATTTTGGATATCACTGATGTATAGTTGCACATCCAGTTGTGCATCTTCTCCTTCTTTAATACAGATTTGACGAAATTTCACAACTTTTGAAGCGGCATTTATCATTTGAAGTTCATAATTAAACGCCTGTTGTGGCATGCGTACTTCCGCTTCATGCCCACGAATAATTTGAACATCACAGACCGTGTTATCACGATGTTTAAAAATAATTTTAAAATAGATGCCATGTGAAGGTTCCACATCATAATCAAATTTAAAATGATAAGTCTGATCTTTCTTTAAAATTGGCAACGTGGGTATCGTTTTATCTTTCTGAAAATTTGTCATCATTTTCCATTGGTGTATGACAATCCCAGACGGCATTAATTCATTTTGAAAGGCTGTCTCTGACGCATGAAATCGAAATTGTGTCCCATACATAAATGTAGCGGACGTGATTTGTGTCCATCGAATATTAAAACTATTCTTTTCTTTCATGTGTCACTCTCCCAAATCGACTCTCAAGAATCATATTGTAAAAATTAACAAACCAGTTTGTAATCGTTGCCGAATCATCATTATGTCGCCCCGGTATACTGCGACTCATCACACGGACATGCTGGCGTGATAAAAGCGGCAACAGCATATTAAATGCTTCGATATCATAATCATCATCTTCCATATATGACACAGCAACAGTGGTCTCTTTAATATTCGACTGCTCTAAAACATTCCAAAATCTCCGGTTGAGTCTTTGAATTGCATCCGCATCCATTGCTTTTTCATTCTTCATCAACACGTCAATCGCGGTTCCAAATTCTTCAGGTCGTTTTAAACGCATACATTCAGCGATAGTCCCAATATTCACCAGTGGCTTTCCAACAACGATTGCTGCTGGTTTTAACTGTGCGCCATAATATAAAGCGCCAAATGATCCCATCGAAAGCCCGGATAAGATTAAATCATCATCTTTAAAACCAAGAAATTTCAACTTATCTTGAATCACTTTAATAATGTTGGATTCAAAAGACTTTGAGCCTAAATAAAATGCGCCTCCTTCTACTCTCGGATCAGCGATAAGTAGGAATGGCGTTTTAAACTTACGCATCATATAAAATCCTTCAAACCCTTCGGCAGTTCGATAACCACTGAAATAGACATTGAGGGGTGGCTTCAAATCGCCGGGATCAAAATAATGAAAAAACTCTTCTCGATTTTCATCGACATAACGTTCTCCACCTAAAATACATTGCCCCATCTCCATTCGAGACCATCTTTTGTGTATCGCACCTACCCGTAAAGTTCCGCTTCCTTTCGCTTTTGCAGTAATAAGAATATATGCGTCCTCATCTGCCACCGGTATTTCTAAAGGATGTTTCAGTTCTTCACCTTTTAAGACAAATTCTCGACTAAATTTTCCAGCTGTCCCAAAATCCAATAATCGAAGTGTAAATGAAACTTCAACACGGCCCGTGACAGTATACTCAGGCCATATTTGAATCACTTTCTCACGATCATAAACTAAATAATTTTGCCACGATAAAATGGGCTTAAAGTCTTTTCCAAAATCTCCAGTGAGCACAATCGCATGGCTTCCGTCATAGTAAGCGTCCCCTTTAAATCTTGAATTGACGATACAAGTATGAGGCGCAATCTTATCCCCATACTGTCCTGAGAACGATAAGGCTAACAACTTATGAATACATTCTTCAGAAGTCTTATAGTGAAATGGACGAATCATCCGCTCACGAACCAATGGCTCTGATTTAAATTTTGAGCCCCAAAATTGTTGATCAATATAAGTGTTGTACGGTGTAGTGACATTTTGTAAAGCCTTCATTAAAGGTTGCGAATAAGCAGTTTGTACAAAAATAAGGTCATATGTTTTATCATTCAAATATTCATTGTATGTCGCTTTATCTTCTAACGCACGGGTTGTTAAGAATTGAAAAACAACCTCCTCTTTCGTTAAAAAGTGCGATGACAAATCATTACCGCCTATTTGCAAGACTTTATATTTACGCGCCATTTTCATCACCCACTATCCAATGCGCTAATTGTTTGACGATTTGATGAGATGCATAATGTTTGGCTAACTTCATCGAATAAGCAAAAGCGCGGTTCCAATTTTTTAAATGATTTAAGAAGTAATCTGTCGCAATCGCCAAATCATCAATATGATGAAGAAGATAACCATTCACGCCATGTTGGACATAGTCTGTAGGATTACGATTAATCTGTGGTAAACCTGCCCCAATTGAACATATTTGTAAAAACAAATCTGGCTCGTCACTTAGATCAATAATGAGTCGCATCGTCGCAATTGCTTCAACAAGTTGATTTTCAAAAGGCACTTTTTTCAACACAACATATTTGATTGCTTCATCACCTACGATATCGCGAATCATTTCAGGTGTTGTGTTATTTTCACTCAATTCCTGATTGATTTGCTGCACCGTTTCATTAATCCATGACGGTATCACATCATATGCTTTACTCAACAATTCCACACGAACTTGTGGATGCTGTTGCATTTCCACTTTCAATTGCGCCATTGTGCGTTCGAATAGTAATGGGTCGATTCCGTCTATCCATACACCTATCTTCATTTCGTGAAGCTGACTACTGATATTCGCATGAACTTGAACATCAAAAGGCGTAATACGCATAATTTGATTGTCACATTGAAATTGCTTTTGATAATGCGAAAGACGTTCCTCATTATCAACCGTATCTACAAGCCAGTAACGTCCTTTTTTAATTGAAGCAAACTCATTTTCAGGTTCTGCACTTTTTCTGCCTTGAAATATGGAAAAACAGAGCTGTTCACATGGAATGTGCGCCGCAACCAAATGATTGTGGCGTATATCCGATGCAACAATCACCGATTCAATAGGTGTGTCCGTACGATCTATATATCGTTGGAACCATTCATGAATAATGTCTGTCATATGTGCATAAGTGATTTGATTAAAAAGATGTTGATATTTGTGATGAATTTCAACTTTTCCAGTAGCGCCATCTTCTTTCATCACCCAGTCACCATCAAATGTCATATAAAGTTGATAATCTATCTGTCCTTTATCGTCATAAACCATCACACTAGATAGAAAACCGCGATCATCAAAAATATAACGTCGGCATTTCACATCGTTTTCAAATGTCTCTATCCAAATGAGATAGCCCTCTTGACTAAAATAGATATTTGAATACTGAGACTCCGCAGTGATTGCACGAATATAAAATGGCATATATATAAACTCTGTTTCTTCAGGCCAATTGAGTCGTCGATAGTCCACAGATTGTGGCGTTTGATGTTTAAAGCCTTGAATCTCATCAAATAATGACCAATAATGTGCATCAAACAAGTCATGTCGATGTAAAAATGTACGTAAATCAGGACTATAATTTAATAGCACAAGTTCAAATGGCTGCTCATTTTTAAGATGCATGCCCATCAGACTGATCAAATCATCAAATTCTGTTTTAGTTTTTTTAAAAAAGATGGGTTTGGCATGGCTTTGCCACCAATTCTCATCGCTATACCACGCCGGGATAAAACATTTCATAATTGTCTCCTCACCAATATTGTTTTAAAACATGTTGATACTTATCGAAATAGAGATAGGTTCTAAACGTATCTGCAATATTAATCGCAATATAAACTAAAATAATCAATTGTACGGCTAAATATATTTGTTGAGACAAATGCGGGATAAATAATGAGCAATACAGCGGTATGCCAATGATAATCCCGACAATAAACGTTCCAAACCAACATATTCTTGTAGCCATGCGATTGAGATAAGCGGATGTCTCTTTTCCAGGCCGCACACCTATAAAATAATTTCCACTTTTCAAGAAATTTTTTGAATTTTGCTTCGTATTAATCATTAACCGTGACAGAAAATACCCTAATACGATTTGTATTAATAAATACGTACTGATGCCGATATAATTATCGAAAGAAAAAATTTTAATATGGGCAGTCCGTCCTATCGTTAAACTCAGTGCTAGATTTAACGTACTATTTAATAGTAGAAAGACAGATAAACCAATCATGATGGATAGACTTCCACCTGGATTGAGTTTCCATGCTAAATAATTCACCGTATTTTCTTTTGAAATATCTAAAATATCTTGATATTTTGTTCGGTATTCTATTAATTCAATCAGTAATAAAGTAAATAGCGCTGCCACAATCAATACAGTGACAATGATGATTTCGTATGTTTCTATATTTAATTTAGGTCCATGCTGATTAAATATAGATCTCACAATACTTAACATAACGATTGGCATTGGCCCGGCAACGCCATTTCTTACATTTTGATCGGCAAGCCAAACGAGCATCATTGAGCCCGCAATTAAAATTAATAATAAAAGCAATGCATTGGATTGTTTTAAATGACTATGATAAACGAATTGATTTAAAACAAAGCAGCCTTGCACAATACTCAAAATTAAAGTCAGAAACTTTTCTTTAAAATGCTTTTCCGCTCGTGTTTGTCTCATCGATTTCTCAATGTTTTTGTAAGACCATAAGCTAATAATAAGCATTGCTGTCAACCATGGACCGAGTCCAAGTGAAAAAACATTCAATCTTGAAATATCTCCACCCATATTAGAAACAGCAGCCTATAAAACCCATTGCCATGATGTTTCATTGCATGTGCACTGATGATTGGAACATGGCTTCCTAATATGTATATCAATAAAATAAGAATTGTGAACAGTATTCTTTTGTGTAGAATTTTGTACTCGTATTGTTTAAAAATACGCTTAATCATATTACCTCTCACATTAACCCTCTTTTATATAAAACATGGGGTCAAAGGGGCTATCCCTTTGACTTTATTGTTCTAGCCCCTTCTACCATGTTTGAACTTAATTTTATTGTTCAGATGATTGTTGATCATCCTTTTTATCTTTTTTAGATTTTCTTAACAATCCAAGACCTGCAAACATTGCTGCAACCGCTGCAAACAAGCCACTTTGTGATGTTGTTTGACCCGTATCTGGTAATGTTTGTTCAGATTCTTTTGCTTGTTGCATTTGCGTGTCTGATGATTGCATTCTTTGAGCATCCATCGAAGGCGTCGCATCTGTCATTGCATTCATAGCAGATGATTCGCTATCAGATGAAGTTTGAGACATTGACGTACTTGCTGATCCGCTTGCTGACAATGATGTGCTCACTGACGTACTTGTTGATCCACTTGCTGACAATGACGTACTCATTGACGTACTTGCTAATCCGCTTGCTGACAATGACGTACTCATTGACGTACTTGCTAATCCGCTTGCTGACAATGATGTACTCGTTGACGTACTTGTTGATCCGCTTTCTGACGTTGATGTGCTCATTGACATACTTGTTGATCCACTTGCTGACAATGACGTACTCATCGATTGCGATTCTTTAACAGAAAGGCTCATTGATACACTTTCGTATGTTGACAAGCTATCTGATGCACTTGTAGACATACTTACTGAATCACTCATATGATGAGACGCTGATAATGACGCACTTTCATCTGCACTTACAGACATCGCTTCTGATACAGATGTACTTGTTGAAGTACTCAACGAAGCACTTGTTGACGCGCTCACTGCTTCAGATACAGCTTGCGTTACACTTGCTGACAGTGATGCTTCTGTTGATGTTGAAGCTTCCGCACTTGCCATTTCACTCAATGATGCACTCATAGATTGACTATTCAAACGCGCTTCTTCTACTGAATGACTTAACGATGCTTTGTCAGAGTTCGATGCTGAAATCGATGCACTTGAAGCTGTACTTATCGATGCGCTTGTTGATGCTTTTTCTACGATTGAAGTAGAAGTTGATGCACTTTCTGCAGCTTTTTGTGAAGCTTTTTCATATTCTGAAAGGCTTGCTGATTTTGAAAGTGATGCTGACTCACTTGTCGAATGTTGTACAGACTGATGTGCTGACTTAGACAATGATGCTTGTTCTGATTTCGACGCAATTTGTGATTGAGATGCCGTATTTTTCATCGAAGTACTTTCAGATACACGTTGACTCATGGATGCTTGTTCAGAAGCCCTCACTACACCTGATTGACTCGCTGATGTACTTACTGATGTAGAAGCGACTGTTGAATCACTTGTCGATGTACTTGCTGATAATGATGCTGACTCAGCTGAAGCAATCTCACTTGGCGTGTGATTTTTGTGGCTTTCAATTGCGCTTGTTGATAACGATGTGCTCATCGACGCACTAGCCAAACGTGAAGCTGACAATGATTGTTGATCTTTAAGGCTCACGCTAGACGCATTTGACATAGAATCAACAGTAGATTTGCTTGTTGATGCACTTACAGACTCACTGATTAACTCAGATACATTAGTAGGAAGTTTATAAGACGTTGACGTACTCATTGATTCACTAATTACACCGATTGGTAAATCTGTTGTTAATGGTTTGCCTGTTGAAGTCATCACATGTGTCGCAGATTCAGATGCTGACGTACTTACCGATGTTGATGTGCTCGCTGATTCAGACTCGCTTGCTTTGTTCACTGATTCAGATGTTGATGTGCTCACTGATGTTGACGTACTTGCTGAAGCCGACTCGCTTGCTTTGCTTGCCGACTCAGATGTTGATGCACTCACTGAAGTTGAAGTACTTGATGATGTCGACTCACTTGCTTTGCTTGTCGACTCAGATGTCGAAGCACTTACTGACGTTGATGTGCTCACTGATACTGACTCGCTTACTTTGTTCACAGACTCAGATGTTGACGTACTTACTGAAGCGGACTCGCTCGCTTTGTTCACTGATTCAGATGCTGATGCACTTTCTGATGTCGACTCACTTGCTGATACCGATTCGCTCGCTTTATTTGCAGACTCAGATGTCGAAGCACTTACTGACGTTGATGTGCTCGCTGATACTGATTCGCTCGCTTTGTTCGCTGACTCAGATGTAGACGTACTTACTGATGTCGATGTGCTTGCTGATGCGGACTCGCTTACTTTGTTCACTGATTCAGATGCTGATGCACTCACTGATGTTGATGTGCTTGTTGAAGCTGACTCACTTGTTTTGTTCGCCGATTCAGATGCTGATGTGCTCGCTGATGCAGACTCGCTCGCTTTACTTGTCGACTCAGATGTTGAAGCACTTACTGATGTTGATGTGCTTGCTGAAATGGATTCGCTCGCTTTATTTGCAGACTCAGATGTCGAAGCACTTACTGACGTTGATGTGCTCACTGATACCGATTCGCTTGCTTTATTTACCGACTCAGATTCTGATGCACTCACTGACGTTGACGTGCTTGTAGAAGTTGACTCACTTGTTTTGTTCGCCGATTCAGATGCTGATGTGCTCGCTGATGCAGACTCGCTTGCTTTGTTCACTGATTCAGATGTTGACGCACTTTCCGACGTTGACGTGCTCGCTGATGCAGACTCGCTTGCTGCTACTGACTCGCTTGTTTTGTTCGCCGATTCAGATACTGATGTGCTCACTGATGTTGATGTGCTTGCTGATACTGACTCGCTTGCTTTATTTGCCGACTCAGATTCTGATGCACTCACTGACGTTGAAGCACTGTTAGATACAGATGTTGAAGCTGAATCACTCACCGATGTTGACGCACTTGTTGACGTCGATTCACTCGCCACTCGGTTTGATGTAGACACAGATTCGCTTGTCGATACTGATGCACTCTTAGCTGCTGATGTGGAATCTGATTCACTTGTTGATACAGATTCGCTCTTAGCTAACGACGCGGAATTCGATTCACTTACTGAAGTTGAATCACTTATCGATGTCGATGCAGAAGCTGATTCGCTTACCGATGTTGACGCACTTGTCGATTTTGACTCGCTTGCTACTCGGTTTGATGTTGAATCTGATTCACTTGTCGATGCTGATTCGCTCTTAGCTACTGATGTAGAGTTTGATTCACTCACCGCTTTTGATGTGCTTGTAGAAGTTGACTCACTCGCTACTCGATTTGATGTAGAGACAGATTCACTTGTCGATACTGATGCACTCTTAGCTGCTGATGCAGAGTCTGATTCACTCACCGATGTTGACGTACTTGCTGATGCTGACTCGCTTGCTTTATTCGCAGACTCAGATGCTGATGTGCTTACTGACGTTGAAGCACTTGTTGACGTCGATTCACTTGCTACTCGAGCTGAAGTAGATGCTGATGTGCTCGCTGATGCTGATTCGCTTGCTTTGTTTGCCGACTCAGATGTTGAAGCACTTACTGATGTTGAAGCACTTGTTGACGTTGATTCGCTTGCTTCTCGGTTTGATGTTGAAGCTGATTCACTTGTCGATGCTGATGCACTCTTAGCTGCTGATGTTGAGTCTGACTCGCTCACTGATGTTGACGCACTTGTCGATGTCGACTCGCTTGCTACTTGATTTGATGTTGAAACGGACTCACTTGTCGATACTGATGCACTCTTAGCTACTGACGCAGAATTTGAATCACTCACTGACGTTGATGTGCTTGTCGA
>NZ_KE150418.1:431631-434842 GCF_000411275.1 Staphylococcus sp. HGB0015 | reverse complement strand
TTTGATGTTGAAACGGACTCACTTGTCGATACTGATGCACTCTTAGCTACTGACGCAGAATTTGAATCACTCACTGACGTTGATGTGCTTGTCGATGTTGACTCGCTTGCTACTCGGTTTGATGTTGAAACGGACTCACTTGTCGATACTGATGCACTCTTAGCTACTGACGCAGAATTTGAATCACTCACTGACGTTGATGTGCTTGTCGATGTTGACTCGCTTGCTACTCGGTTTGATGTTGAAACGGACTCACTTGTCGATACTGACTCACTCTTAGCTAATGACGTTGAGTTTGATTCGCTTACTGACGTTGAAGCACTTGTCGATATCGATTCACTCGCTACTCGATTTGAATTTGATACAGATTCACTTGTCGATACTGATGCACTCTTAGCTGCTGATGTTGAATCTGATTCACTCACTGATGTTGACGCACTTCTCGATGTTGACTCGCTCGCTATTCTGTTCGAATTAGATTCCGATTCACTTGTCGAAACTGAATCGCTCTTAGCTACTGACACTGAGTTTGACTCACTTACAGAAACTGAATTGCTTGTTGACGTCGATTCGCTTGCTACTCTATTCGAATTTGATTCCGATTCACTTGTAGATGCAGAGGCACTCTTAGCTGCTGATGCAGAGTCTGACTCGCTTGCTGATGTTGATGTCGATTCACTTGCTACTCGATTTGAATTTGATTCCGATTCACTTGTTAATGCGCTCTTAGCTGCTGATGCGGAATTTGAATCACTTACTGACGTTGATGTGCTTGTTGAAGTCGACTCGCTCGCTACTCTATTTGATGTTGATACAGACTCACTTGTTGAAACGGACTCACTCTTAGCTAATGACGCGGAGTTCGATTCACTTACTGAAGTTGAATCACTATTAGCTACTGATGTTGAATCTGATTCACTTACCGATGTTGATGTGCTTGTCGACGTCGACTCACTCGCTACTCTGTTCGAATTTGATACAGATTCACTTGTCGAAACCGATTCACTATTTGCTGCTGACGTTGAGTTCGATTCGCTTACTGACGTTGAATCACTCTTTGCAGCTGATGCGGAATTCGATTCACTTACTGAAGTTGAGTCACTTGTCGATGTACTAGTAGAAGTTGATTCGCTTGCTTCTCGGTTTGAATTTGAAACCGATTCGCTCGTTGATACAGAATCACTATTAGATACAGATGTTGAATCTGATTCACTCACCGATGTTGACGCACTTGTTGACGTCGATTCACTCGCCACTCGGTTTGATGTAGACACAGATTCGCTTGTCGAAACCGATTCGCTCTTAACTACTGATGTGGAATCCGACTCGCTCACTGATGTTGAATCTGATTCACTCACCGACGTTGACGCACTTGTTGAAGTTGACTCACTAGCTACTCTGTTCGAATTTGATACAGATTCACTTGTCGAAACCGATTCACTATTTGCTGCTGACGTTGAGTTCGATTCGCTTACTGACGTTGAATCACTCTTTGCAGCTGATGCGGAATTCGATTCACTTACTGAAGTTGAGTCACTTGTCGATGTACTAGTAGAAGTTGATTCGCTTGCTACTCGGTTCGATGTTGAAACGGACTCGCTTGTTGATACCGATGCACTTTTAACTGCTGATGCAGAGTCTGATTCACTTACCGACGTTGACGTGCTTGTCGATGTCGATTCACTTGCTACTCTGTTCGAATTTGAAACAGATTCGCTCGTTGAAGCTGATTCGCTATTAGCCACTGATGTTGAATCTGATCCACTTACCGATGTTGATGTGCTTGTCGATGTGGATTCGCTTGCTACTCGATTTGAATTTGATACAGATTCACTTGTCGAAACCGATGCACTCTCAACTACTGATGATGAGTCTGATTCACTTACTGACGTTGATGTGCTTGTTGAAGTCGACTCGCTCGCTACTCTATTTGATGTTGATACAGACTCACTTGTCGATACTGACTCACTCTTAGCTAATGACGCTGAGTTCGATTCACTTACTGACGTTGAACCACTATTAGCCACTGATGTGGAATCTGATTCACTTGTTGATGCAGACGCACTCTTAACTGTTGATATTGAATCTGATTCACTTACTGATGTTGATGCACTTGTCGATGTGGATTCGCTTGCTACTTGATTTGATGTTGAAACGGGCTCACTTGTCGATGCCGAGTCACTATTAGCTACTGATGTGGAATCTGATTCACTCACCGATGTTGATGCACTTGTTGATGTTGACTCGCTTGCTACTCGGTTTGATGTTGAAACGGACTCACTTGTTGAGACTGAATCACTATTAGCTACTGATGTAGAATTTGATTCACTTGTCGATACTGATGCACTCTTAGCTGCTGATGCAGAGTCTGACTCACTTACTGATGCTGATGCACTTGTTGACGTCGACTCGCTTGCTACTCGATTTGAATTTGAAACCGATTCGCTCGTAGATACGGAAGTACTATTAGATACAGATGTCGAGTTTGATTCACTTACCGATGTTGACGCACTTGTCGATGTTGACTCGCTTGCTACTCGGTTTGATGTTGATACGGAATCACTTGTCGATGCTGATTCGCTCTTAGCTACGGATGTTGAATCTGATTCACTCACCGATGTTGATGCACTTGTCGATGTCGACTCACTTGCCAATCTATTTGATGTTGAAACCGATGCGCTCTTAGCTAACGATGCGGAGTTTGATTCACTCACCGATGTTGATGTCGATGCTGATTCACTTTTAGCTAATGACGCGGAGTCTGACTCACTTACTGACGCTGATGTGCTTGTTGATGTTGATGTCGACTCGCTCGCTAATCGACTTGAAGTCGATAATGATTCGCTTGTTGAAGTCGACTCACTTTCAGCTACTGACAACGAGTCTGATTCACTTGCCGATATAGATGTACTTACCGATGCAAATTCGCTCTTTAATCTTTTTGAAGTAGACACTGAATCACTTGTTGAAGTAGAGGCACTCGTAGATAATGATTCTAAATCCGAATCGCTTTCAGATATTGATGTACTTACTGATTTAGCTACACTCACTACTCTATTAGACGTTGATGTGCTCGTTGATTCGCTTGCTAGACGAGCAGAAGTTGATTCAGACTCACTAACTGATGTCGATTTTGCTGTACTTAAGCTTTCTGATTTCTCAATCGATTGACTTTTTGCTTCGCTATTCTTCACAGATGTCGATTTTGATG
>NZ_KE150418.1:422565-431584 GCF_000411275.1 Staphylococcus sp. HGB0015 | reverse complement strand
GCTTCGCTATTCTTCACAGATGTCGATTTTGACGTACTTACTCTTTGTGATTCCGCAACTGATTGACTCTTCGCTTCGCTGTTCTTCACAGATGTCGATTTTGATGTACTTAAGCGTTTGGATTCCGCAATTGAATGACTCTTCGCTTCACTATTTTTCACAGACGTCGATTTTGATGCACTTAAGCGTTTTGATTCTGCGATTGAATGACTCTTCGCTTCGCTATTCTTCACAGACGTTGATTTTGACGTACTTAAGCGTTTGGACTCTACAATCGAATGGCTCTTCGCTTCGCTATTCTTAATCGATGTTGATTTTGATGCACTTAAGCGTTGTGATTCTGCAACTGAATGACTTTTCGCTTCACTATTTTTTACAGACGTCGATTTTGATGTACTTACGCGTTGTGATTCCGCAACTGATTGACTCTTCGCTTCGCTATTCTTAATCGATGTTGATTTTGAAGTGCTTAATCTCTCTGACTCTACAATCGAGTTACTCTTCGCTTCGCTATCTCTTATTGATGTTGATTTTTCTGCACTTACGCGTTGTGACTCCGCAGCTGATTGACTTCTAACTGCACTTTCGGATTTTGCTTTAACCAATGAAGTAGAAGCATGACGGCTTTCTGTGATTGCTCTTGCGCCATTCGGATTATATTTTTTATATGGGTCAATATTACTAACAACCCCTGAAAAATAGTTTTGTCCTCTTTTGCCACCAACCTTATCAAAAGAGCCATAAGGTGTTAATTGATAAGTTACATCTCCAAAAGGATTTATGATTGGCACTTCAATAATTGTTGTTAAACCGTACCCCTCTTTGATATGATCCGCATCCATCACACCGGTTTGCCAATAATAACCACTTTTCGCGTTACCTTCTAAGTGGATGTTATGCTTCGTCACAAACTCGCTTTGATAACCTGCTCCAGTAATACCTTGAGTAATCTTAGTCGGCTTACCATAATCTTTTCCTAACTTTAGCATTCCAGTGTAAGATTCAGGTGTATTTTTAAGGACGGTTTTAGGAAAACCCAATTTTTTATGCGTCTCAGTAGTCGATGTTTTTGGATCATCATAAGATACAGTATATTTAAAGATTGCTTTGTGACCATTACTGTCAACTTGTAACTCATAATAAACCGGTACTTTATTACGTGGATCTTGACCATGACCACTGCTTCTCTCTCTTTCAGCATGACCTGCAAGCGCTGCTCTAAATGCTGTTTCTCCAACTTCTGTAGCGACTGTATGAATTGGAGAAATTGTTGAATTCAACACTGGTGCTTCTGTATTTGCTAATGACTGTGATGACGCTTGAGAAGATGACTGCTTCTCACTTACAGATACACTTGCAGGTTGCGTTGAATTTTGACTATTCTGATTAATTTATGTAGAAGTTTTGCCTTCACTTTTCGATGTGATTGCTTCTGAAGTTTCTGATGCTTTAGAAACTGATGTAGATTTTTCCACATTTGATTCTGATTGCTTCTCAGAATTCGAAACTTGTTTTTCATCCGATTGCTTTTGCTCGTGCTTTGATGCATGAGATACTGAAGTACTCGTTGAAGTAGAAGCAGATTCTGATAATGATACTGAGTCTGATTCCGATAAAGAAGTGCTTTCTGCATCTTGTTTGGATGCTTCGCTTTCGGAAGTCACTGCACTATCGCTTTCAACAGTACTCGTGCTCGTCTCTACATGAGAAACTGAGTTTTCAATTGCAATCGATGTTTGATCCCCAATCGTTTGACTCTTTGTTGCTAACTCTGAAGTCATCGGAGCATCTGATGCGGCAAATGCTTGTTGATCATGCAACATGTTAACAGTAAACATCCCTCCGGCGATTGCCGTTGTTTGCATTGCATGTTTTTTAATTTTTTCACCAAAACGCGTTGTAACTTCGCCATCTTCATTTTTTACAATATCTTTACTTAAAAAAGGTAAACCCATGGCTTTTAAGAGTTGAATCTCTTTAATACCGGCTTTTACCCATTCCTTTCCAGATTTGTATAGTTTCACTCTTGCTTTTTCTTGTCCTAAACTTTTTCTAAATTCCCTAAATTTTCTTGTCATTGCAAAACTCCCATTAAATAATTTCCATAAAACTTGAACTTGTCATCGCAGCCTATATAAGATAATAATACCTTTTATTTAACTGCGCAATAAAATATTAAATGAAATCTAGTTTGTAATATAATCTATTTCAGATTTTGAATACCTAATTATATAAAATTACTTTTTATTTGTTCTTATGGGAATTTGCATTTAAAAAACATAGAGATGTGACTCTATTGAATTCTTTATTTTTAAAGGGTTTGTTAAACGAGGTGCTTCTGAAAGTTAGAACATTGAGAGGTGCGTTATAAAAAGTTTATTAAATTAAATCTAATATTTATTTGAGTTGCTCTAGCAAATAAGTAGAAAAATATTAATAAATTATTTCTTCATTCAATTGAGTCACTATTTTCAAAGTATTTTTCATCAATTTTTCAGATAAATGACGTTTTATTATTTGTTTCTACCTTAACTACACGACAAACATGCGTATTAATACAATAATTTTTAGAAATTACTACAAATGAATAGAAAAAGCATTGATTCATGACTTTAATACTATTATTATTGAAGTAACGCTTCAAAATTAGATGGACAAACCTCCAATTACTTTATTTTTTTATACGTGAGTTATTCGTTTTCGTTATGTATAAAAATGTATTATAATAGACTGTGGAGTAATTTTAAGGTCTGTGACATCAATCATATTTACTCAGGGATATTCTGTTTATTCCTCACTATACAAACAATGAAAGGTGATTATGTATGCCAACACAATCAGATTCAAAAGACATCATCATTATCGGTGCCGGTGTACTTAGTACGACATTCGCCTCAATGATTAAAGATTTAGAGCCGCATTGGAATCTTAAATTATATGAGCGTTTAGATCGTCCAGGTGTGGAAAGTTCAAACGAACGCCACAATGCCGGTACAGGTCACGCAGCACTTTGTGAATTGAACTACACTGTTAAACAACCAGATGGTTCAATTGACATCGAAAAAGCAAAAGAGATTAACGAAGAATTTGAAATCTCTAAACAATTCTGGAGCTATCTTGTTAAAAGTAAAAACATTGATACACCAAGAGATTTCATCAATCCACTTCCTCACATTAGCTTTGTAAGAGGTAAAAATAACGTTCAATTCTTAAAAGATCGTTACAACAAAATGAAAGCATTTCCAATGTTCGACAATATCGAATACACTGAAGATATTGAAGTGATGAGAAAATGGATGCCATTAATGATGCAAGGTCGCAATTCTAGTGATATTATGGCTGCAAGTAAAATCGATGAAGGTACTGACGTTAACTTTGGTGAATTAACACGTAAAATGGCGAGAAGTATCGAAAAACACGAAAATGCAGATGTACATTACAATCACGAAGTAAAAGACTTTAACCGTCGTTTAGATGGCAAATGGGAAGTTACAATCATCAACCGCAACACTGGAGAAAAACAAGTTCAACTTGCTGATTACATCTTCATTGGTGCTGGTGGCGGTGCGATTCCTTTATTACAAAAAACAGGTATCCCTGAAAGTAAACACTTAGGTGGTTTCCCTATTACAGGTCAATTCTTAATGTGTACAAACCCAGACGTTATCGAAGAACACGGCGTCAAAGTTTATGGTAAAGAGCCACCTGGCACACCACCAATGACTGTACCTCACTTAGATACACGTTACATTAACGGTCAAAAAGCATTATTATTCGGACCTTTCGCAAGCATCGGCCCTAAATTCTTGAAAAATGGTTCAAACTTAGATTTATTCAAATCAGTTAAACCATACAACATCACGACTTTACTTGCGGCAGCTGCGAAAAACTTACCATTAATCAAATACTCAATCGATCAAATCTTAATGACTAAAGAAGGTTGTATGAACCACTTACGTACTTTCTACCCAGAAGCTAAAGACCAAGATTGGGAATTATACACAGCTGGTAAACGTGTTCAAGTTATTAAAGATACTAAAGAATACGGTAAAGGTTTCATCCAATTCGGTACTGAAGTGGTTAACTCAGAAGACCACACTGTTATCGCTTTACTTGGTGAATCACCAGGGGCTTCAACATCAGTTTCTGTTGCACTTGAAGTGTTAGAAAGAAACTTCGCTGAATACGAAGCTGAATGGAAACCTAAGTTACAAAAAATGATTCCTTCATACGGTAAATCATTAATTGAAGATGTTGATTTAATGAGAAAAACACGTAAACAAACTTCAAAAGACTTAGAATTAAACTACTACGAGTAAAGGAGTTGCCAATATGAAAAAATTAGTTATCGTTGCAACTGTACTCACTGCAGCATTCGTCGCTTTAAAACGCTATCAAGAGCATGTTAATAAAATGCCAAATATTGAATACTAATTCAACCTATATAGATTGATAGTGTTGAAAAAGACGTTCAAATGAATTTTCATTTTGAACGTCTTTTTTTAATCGCTTTTTATGCCGTTTCAAGTGCCTCTTCACGCACGAGATCATTCATAATTCCTAAATAGAAACGGGCTAATTCTGAACCCGTATGACGCAAGTCTAATGTGTCTTGTCCCGTGAAATCTGTATGATCCCAGCCTTTCATCGTTGGTGTCACTTGCCAAATTCCTTTTTTAGGTGCTACTTTATCATCAACATTTTCAAAAGGTTCATTCTCTGGATGTTGGCCTGATATCACAGAAACTAAGCCATCATTTTCTCTCCATGCTTTATCACGTGTTCGTCCTATTAAATCTCCTGTCACCTTATGTTCAATATTCATATGGACATCTGATATTTGAATACCTAACCGTGTTTTGTTTGTCGCAGATCCTGTATAGGTTTTATAGTAAATATCTGGATTAATATCTGTCCGTTGATTGATTTTTTTAGCACCTTCACGCGTCAAATCATAAAGTGCTGTATCTTCAGAAGTAAACAGTGGACTCTTACTTGCACGTTTCGCATATTCAGCAAATGTTTCACCTTGACGTTGTTCTAAGCCCCATTGTTTAAGACCATAATCTACAGCTGAATTTTTACGCCCTTCAAACAAACCATAGTCGTAAATGAGTCGTTTAATAATATCTTTATTACCTAAATCATCCGAAGCAACTGTCCCATCGTGCGGTGTAGCTATTGTCGTAATTGATGAAATTAAATGATCGTGATTTCCTTGAAAAAGAGGACTTATCGTTCCGCCATGTTGCTTTTGATACGCAATCTCTTCAGGATCTCCTTTTCGTAACAAAGACTCTAACATCCGAATCGTTTGTCCTCCCATACTATGACCGATGAGATGAATTTTTTGTCCCGGTTGCCAGCCGGGTAAAATGCCTGGATATGATTTACCATATCGCGCATGTCCATATTTGTTTGCATGAGCTTGTCCATAATCGACGACACCGCCTTTGATATAAGTATAGAACTCTACAGCACGATCCCAGTTACTTCCAAAAGCACTAACACTGGCTTCATAAACGTTATAACCTGATGCGCGCAGTTGATTCATCATGTCGTATTTTTTACCACCCCAATAATGAGTTCCAGGAGGCGCATTATCGCCTACAAAACCTCCATACCCATGCACAAAAATGATGGGCTCTTTATTTTTATACTGTGCTTGTTGAGGCGCTTGTGCCGCTTTTTTCTTAGATGCTTCTTTTGTTGATGCCACTTGTGGTTCACGAGGTTGCGTTTCTTCTTTTGCGTTTAAATTTTGAGTCGTCGTTGACTTCTTATCATTATCGACCGTTTCTAGATGAGGCTTATGCGCAGTCGCTTTTCCATCATTAACTTTTAGTTTATGTGTATTCACGTTATTAAATTCAGGGTCGACTTGATTAAGAGTTGTTTTAGAATTACGACGATCAATCACAGAAAACCCCGGATCTAAACCGTCTTTTTGATTGTCTTGATGAGCGGCAACCTTTGGCGCATGCGTAACATCACTTGGATTAGACGTGCTATGTTGTGCCTTTAGTTCTGTATTACGCACAGAATGATTCATTTCCGGTGCGTTTAGATTCTTTTTTACTAGCGAATTAGAGTGTGCTTTTGATTCTGACGACTGCATCGTTGTTTGTGTATCATTAGTTGTTTCGTTACCTTGAGTTAAATGATTATGATGAGACGTGGCAATTTCTTTGAAAGCCGTTGATTTCTGAGGCATTTCAGAGGCTTTTGGGGATTCCACTTGTAAGGCATTTGTTTCATTGTTTTGGCGAAGATGGTCCCTCATCACATTCTTACTTTCTGTGTGCAACGTTTGAGATGTATTAAGTGAATGACCTTGATGTACTTCATCTGCATATGCATCATGTCCTACCCAAACAAATAAACTTGTAGCAAGCAGTATGGTAGAGATACTAACAATTCGTGTTCTTAAAGCATATGTACGATCTTGCTGATGATTAAACATAAAAACCCTCCTTAATAATCTAGTCTCTATTATCAATTTATCAATTTGTAACGTATATTATTTCATTTTTGCCTACTTTATACACTTCAGTGCTTAACTGTTATCAAAATCAAATTTTATTTACACTTCAACATCAAAAATTATCTTTTCTTTAATAAACTAAATAAAATACATAGCCAGCATTCTGCAAAATCAAAAGCAATAAATTTAATAATTAGTTAATAGTAATTTTTGGATTAACTGTTTATTATTAAAACGATGTCTATAACAATAGAATTAAAATTGAATATATTATTTTGGAGGACCTCATGACTTTAATTATTTTACTTATCTTTTTTATCATTCGCTTAGTCAGTCTGGTGATTTCCATAAAACATGCGAAACGACTAGTCCAACAAGGCGCAAAAGAATACGGTCAAAAAAACTCAAAATGGCTTGCACTCACACATATCTTGATCTATGTTGCAGCTGGGATAGAAACTGTTATCAGTCATGAAACGTGGAGTTTCTTTAATATACTAGGGCTAATCATATTAATCATTGCATATGGTGTTTTATTCCATGTTATTAAAACTTTAGGCCCGATTTGGACTTTAAAACTCTACATTTTACCAGAACATCCGATTATCAAATCAGGTCTATATCGTATTACCAAACATCCGAATTATTTTTTAAATATCATTCCAGAATTAATAGGGGTCATCCTACTTACACATGCATCATACACTCCTTTATTGTTACTTCCATATGCCTACTTCTTATACGTTCGTATACAACAAGAAGAAAAGTTAATGTCTTTATAAGCAACAAAGCACTTCTAAGTAAAAATACATTACTTAAAAGTGCTTTTTATTTATACCTTATTTAATTGCTTTAATCAGCAAAATCTCATGCTTAATTGGTATTAGATGATCTCCTACTAAAGGAATCGTAGGCTTGATACGTCGTGCATCATTTACAACATTTTTCATTATTTTTTCAAGCTCATAGCCATACTTCTGAAAAAAGCCAAGTGCACGCAGGTTATCATTAGTAGTGATAACCTGAATCTCCTTAACAGATGATTCTTGTGCTTTGAGTTCTAATGCCTTCAATAACTTTGAACCTACTCCTTTTATCCCTTTAACATTATTAATTGAGATTATTTCAATCACTGAATTTCTAACCGTATAAGTGAGTGCACCATAAATCTCTTCTTCAACAACACATAATAGACCTGGGAGTTTTGATAGATGATACACACCTGAACTCACTACCATACAATCATCATGCCAATAGTGGTTAAAGAAAGACTTCAATTGTGATTCTTCTAGTTGATCCATTTCGATAATATACACCATAATCCCCCTATTTCAAACAAAATACTATCGCTTATAAGTCTTTATTATAGAATGTTGTATGTTAAAAAACACCCCTAAAGCAAAGGGATTACTCACTTTAGGGGTGCGTTATTCAAACATTATCAATCATTCAGTATCCTGATTATTGTTCTTTTTTATCTTTACGACGACGTCCTAGTAAGAATGCGCCACCTAATGCAGCAAATAAGCCACCAAGTAGTGTCGTTTGACCAGCATTTTCTTGTCCAGTTTCAGGTAATGTTTCTTTCTTATGTTTACTTTCAGCCTTTTGAGGTGTAGAAGGCATCGCTTTTTCTACTTTAGGCTGACCTGGTTGTTCTGGCATATTCGGTGCTGGTTTTTCTGGGTTACCCGGTTGTTCTGGCACTTCTGGTGCTGGTACTTCTGGGTTGCCTGGTTGTTCCGGTACTTCCGGCGCTGGGACTTCTGGGTTACCTGGTTGTTCCGGTACTTCTGGCGCTGGGACTTCTGGGTTACCTGGTTGTTCCGGTACTTCTGGTGTTGGTTTGTAGAAGCCGCTATCGATTGTAAGATCATCTGCATTGTTCACTTCAACTGTAACAGTTTTTCCATCTGAATCTAATCTTCTGTCGTCTCCTGCTTTCGTTGTTGTTGCTTCATAACCTTCTGGTGTCTCAAAGCTGATTTCGTATTTACCATTCGGTAAATCTTTGAAGATGTAGTTACCGTCTTTGTCTGTTTTTGTTGTGATCAATGTGCCATCCGGTTGTTTCAACGTCACTGTTACACCGCTGATGCCTGGCTCGTTCAAGTTTTGGATGCCATCTTTATTTGTGTCATTCCATACTTTGTCCCCAACTTTGTATGTCGCTGGTTTTTGGACTGGTGGCTCTTCTTTTTTGTAGAAACCTTGGTCTACTGTTAAATTATCGCCATCTTTGATGATACCTTTCGCGTTTGTTGGTCCATCTGAATCAAGTTTGTCGTCTTGGACATCTTTTAATGTTGGCTCATAGCCTTCTGGTGTTTCAAAGTCTACTTGATATTCACCATTTGGAAGGTCTTTGAATTCATATTCACCTTTATCATTTGTTACAGTAGTGTCTAATTCTTCGCCTGTACTATCTTTAAGCGTTACTTTAACACCTTTTATACCTTTTTCATTTTCATCTTGAATTCCGTTTTTGTTTGTGTCTTCCCATACTTTATCTCCAAGACTATATGTTGGTTTGTA
>NZ_KE150418.1:366499-421790 GCF_000411275.1 Staphylococcus sp. HGB0015 | reverse complement strand
TTACCAGATTCATCTGTTTTTGTCTCAACTACTTTTCCATCTTTATCTGTCAATGTTACTTTGACATCTCCGATGCCTTTTTCACCATCATCTTGGATCCCGTTTTTATTTGTATCTTCCCATACTTTATCTCCAAGACTATATGTTGGCTTGTAAATCCCTAAATCCGCTGATAAATTATCCTCACCGTTTATAGTAATTTCTGACACTAACCCATTTGAATCTAGTTTGTCATTATCGCCTTCATATGTTGGTGAAACTAAGTATCCATTAGGTAGATTTGAAAATTCTACTCTATATTTACCGTTCGGTAGGTTTGGAATTAAATACGATCCATCTTCTTTTGTTATCGCTTCTCCAACTAATTTATTATCGACAGTATTATAAACTTCAACTTTTACTTTTCCTACACCGGTCTCACCTAACTCTTGTATTCCATTATGGTTATTATCTTCCCATACATAGTTGCCTACGCGATATACGGGTTCACCTGTACCTCCACTACTACTTCCTGTGAAACCAAGACCATTACCTGTTGATACAAAGATATTGCCATCAGAGGACAACTTTGCAAATTGAATTAGCTTTGGTGTCTCAGATTCTGTATATTTAAATTTAGTATCTATCACTACTACATATGGAGAATTAATATTACCTAATGCTATATCAACCGTCTCATTAGGACTAAATATCGTTTTTGTCTTGTACTGTTCAGTTACGTCTTTAAGGTCAGATGTATTCACATAGTATCCTTCATTTAATTTGTAACCTTTAGGGGCTTGATAGATTTTAATATTTGTAACTTCTTTATTAATTTGACCGATATTTGTTGGTTCATTAGGCGCATAAGCTCTTACAGTCGAATTAGCATTTTTTAAGTTTTTATCTAATGGATTGACATATACTGTTTGTTTATAGCTTCCCGGATTCTCTTTATTTCCTTTATTAGATATTGTGTCTGAAAATGCAGATCCAATAGAGTTATCACCTTTAACAGAATATCCTTTATACATAATATCCGACTCTATAGAAGTAGTTTGTTCTCCAATAGTCACACTAAATTCTACACCTTTTGTACTTTGTGGTATTGTCTTCGGATCTATATATAATGTATAATTCATATTCATTTTCACGTTGTTAAATCTATTAACATAATCTGTGAATGTATACTTAATTTGATGATTAGCAGTATCATGTTCAGCTAATGCAATAACTTCGCCATTATTTGGGTCATATATATTACCAATATTTTTAATATCTACTGGGTTTAAACCATATGCTTGAATAGTATCAGAATATTTAATTGTAAAATAATCTCCAGATTTTACTTTATCATCTACTAAAACATTTGACTTCCATGATATAGAATCTTTTCCAGGCTCGATTGTATTACTATTATCAGAATCGTTAACAGTTAGAGTTGTTTTCGAATTAATTAAGTTGTTCACATCATTACCAGTTAACCTAGCTTCATTAACGCCCGAAATTGAAGTACTTCTCATCATTGCACTTCTTGGTCTTAATGAAACAGGTGTTGCTTTTGGTGTATTTTTCTCTTGTTTGTTTGCAAGTGCAATTAACATTTCTGCTGTGAGTTGATCAGAATCAAGATTTTGATAATCAAGGTTCATCCCTTGTACAACTTGTTTCGCAGTTTCTGAACTCACGCCTGCATTTTTAGAGTAGTAATCTACTAATTCTGCTTCTTTTTCTTGATTGCTTGTTAATAAAGCTACTTGTTTTACAGTATCAGCTAAACCATTTGCTTGAGGTGCTGAAGCTGCTTTTTCGTTATTTACAGGGACTTGAGTTTCCGTACTGTTATTTACATCTTTAGGAGCTACATCACTTGCTGATTCTGTAGCTTTACGCTCAGATGTTGTTGCTTGTGTTTCTTTATTTTCGTCAACCGATGGTGCTTTTTCTGTGGATTTTTGTGTAGGAGTATCTGGCTTTTCTGATGCGGTTTTATCTTCACTTTGTTGTTTTTCGACAGTCTTCTCTTCTTGCTTCGGTTGATCAGCTTCTTCTGTCACGTTCTCTTCCTCTGGTAAATCTTCTACAACATTTTCCTCTTCAGTTACATCGCCCTTTTGCTCATTGACTTGAGGAATTTCTTCATCGTTTAATTCTTTTGATTGATTTACCGATTCTTCTTTATTTTCTTCAGCAGATAATGTTTGTTTGGCAACTTCTTCTGCTGCATTTGCATCTTTAGCATGAACACCGAAGATTAACGTTGATCCAATCAATAAAGATGCTGTTCCCACTGTATATTTTCTAATTGAATACTTATTTTGTTTGTTAGGCGATATTCCACCTAATTGATTATTTTTCATAAATAAACTTTCCTCCAAAAATAAAATGTAAAATATAAGCTATAATATTTAATGTAAATAGTTAAAACTGCAAAAAAAATTAAGCATTATTAATTTTGATTTTTTAATTCATCAAGTATAGTGTATACGCTTTTATACAAGGCTATAAACAATCGAAATTAATTTTTTAAGACAATGCAAAACAAAATCAGATTATTAGGATATTACTTTTTTTCGGAATTTAATAAGAGATATACAGTATTAGTTAAAAGTTTTTAGTTGATAGTAGCTGAGATTCTACTTTGTTTATAATAATCATATAAATATTGAATTCTAATAATTATATTTAATCAGTTAATCGTTTTTGTTTTTCATAATCATTTTTATAGCATGATCAAAATAGTAATTTCTATTTTCTGTTATATCATTATTTAAATAGTAGCTATCTGTTTCATGGTCATATATTACTGGGTTATCAAGAATGTGCCACTCTTCACTTTCATGCATATAATTCCGAATATGTGCAATATCCCTTTGAATTGTTCTACAACTCACCCCCCACTCGTTGGCAACATAGACTTTGTTAACTTCTCTCCCTAATATCAAGTCAGTATAAATGGATAATAATCGATAAGGTTGATTCATACGCTCCTCCTCATGACATAACTACATTGTAATAAACAAGGTAGACATATTATGTCATTAATATTGTAATACTTATTAAATTTTAAATTAATGTTTGAGACGGCAAATATATTAATGTTATAATAGCTGTTTATAAAATTCATTTTATTTTTGTTTTCAGTTTTTTCTTAATTAAGATTTTAACCTCTTATAAAAATGTATTATTTCATTCCTTTAGAACAGATACATTTTTATTCTACTAATTATGTATTCATTTTCTATTTTCTCTTAATTTTAATCTTTCAAATTTCATGTATGCTTCAAAAGATTCTACAGTTTATATTTCAAATGAGTATGACTTAAGGCCATACTTTGAAGATGTTATACTTATGGTATGAATCATATTTGATGCAAAATTTTCGCGAGTAAGTCTTTGTGAAATTAAATAAAGGGGGATTTTAAATGTCAAAAGTAACGATTATTGCAGGCGGTCATAAGGTGGCATCTCGATTGACAGGTGTCATTGACTATACAGAGCAGTTTCTTAATCAAAGAGGAATAGAGACAGAGGTCATTCAAGTGCATCAATTAGATGCTAAAGCATTAATCACAGCTGATTTTACAAGTGAATCGGTTACTGCAACACATCAATCAATCGAAAACTCAGACGGTATCGTCATCGTCTCGCCAGTATTTAAAGCAGCTTATTCAGGGATTTTGAAAACGTATTTAGATTTATTACCACGTGGTGCTTTTACAGGTAAAACAGTTTTACCTCTAGCCGTTGGTGGCTCATTTGCACACACACTTGCGATGCAGTATAGTTTGGATCCTGTTATTAAAGAGTTAGGTGCGGATACAATTCATAAAGGTCGTTTTATTCTTGATCAGCATATTTCTTATGTTGAGGATGGTCATTACGTCTTTGATCAAGAAGCAGAGGCATCATTAAATAAAGTACTTAAAAAATTTGTAAACGATGAATCACACGTGAGTGATTAGATTTCATCGTCTCGCCCGAGCAAGGACGATTGAGATTACGATATTATATACAAAAATGAATGGGTTGAGATGTTTAAATGTCTCAACCCATTTGTGACTTTTTGTGCTAGTTTAATTATTCTTTATTCGCTCTTTTTGGGCGTCTCACAACAGCAAACAGTGCGCCTAAACTGATTAAAAGTGACCCCCACAATGTTGTATCGCTTTCTTCCTTACCTGTATTTGGTAATGTTGGTTGCGGATTACCTTTTTTATCCGCTGGTTCACTCGGCACAAGCGGTTGTGAAGGAATAACGATTTCTTTATTTACTGGTGTTCTTGGTTGTTGTTTTTCATGTCCTGGCACTTCTGGTAACGCAGGGACAAGTTCTTTAGGTTTTGCTGAGTCTTCCGGTGCTTTTGGTAAAGATGGCACTAATTCTTTTGGCATTTTTGGTTGCTCTGGTGCCTGCTCTTTTGGATCTATTGGCTTTTCTGGTGCTTTCGGTGCCGGTTGTTCTGGTTTCTCTGGTTGTTTTGGCATTTCTGGTTGTTCAGGCATAGGTTTTTTAGGTTCTATTGGCTTTTCTGGTACTTTTGGTGCTGGTTTTTCTGGCTGTTCTGGTTGTTTTGGTTGTTCAGGTGCTTTAGGTTCTTCCGGTTTTTTAGGTTCCTCTGGCGCAGGTGGTGCTGGATGCGTTCTAAAGAAACCACTATCAATTGTTAAATTGTCACCATCTTTAATATCAACAACTGAGCTTATGTAATTAGAATCTAAATCTTGTGTAACATTCGGTGCACGGTCAATCGTTGGTTCATATTCTTTTGGTGTTTCAAAAAGAACTGAATATCTTCCATTCTTAATATGATCAAAAACGTAGTGGCCTTGTGCATCAGTAACTGTACGTCCGACTTCTTCCTCTTTGTCATTTAAAATGATAACAGTTACACCAGCAATACCTGGTTCGCCTACATCTTGTTTACCATTTTTATTGACATCTTCCCATACAAAATCACCTATTTTATATATTTTTTCAGCCTCGTTCGTATTTTTGATTAACCCAAAATCAATAGTCAAATCATCTTTATCGACGTTTTCCACGAATGCTCGTCTTCCATTAGAGTCGTTTTCCATAGTCGAAGAAGTAGCATGCGTTACTGTAGGTTTGTAGCCTTCAGGTGTGTGAAATTGTATAAAATACGCACCTTTTTTGACACCAGTAAAAATATATTCGCCGTTGCCATTTGTGTGAACAGTTTGTAATAATTGATGATTCTTGTCTCTCAACTCTACTTTCACATTTGCGACACCCGGCTCACCTGCGTCCTGCTTGCCGTTTTTATTGACGTCTTCCCAAACGCGATTACCAATACGGAAGTTCTCAGCTTTTTCTACTTCAGATTTTGAAGAATGTGCTTCTTTTTCATGTGTATTTGTAGATGGTTGATGTGCAACAGCTTGGCTGTTATTAGGTTGAGAAACTACATTGTTATCTACAACTGCATGTTCTTTTGTTGACTCGATTCCACGATTTTCAGCTTGATTTTGTGGTTGAACTTCATTTGAAGTCGCGTCAGCTTGTTTTTGATCAACTTGCTGTGCTTGTGGCTTTATTTCTGAAACGATTTGTGAAGGTGTAACCTTTTCTAATTGTTGAGATGCCTCTACTACTTGAGGCGCTTCTTCTACTTTTGATGTATCCGTATTTTCTACAGCGACATGCTGTACCGCTTCTTTCGTTTCGCTTTCAGCTGCTTGTGCATCATTTTGTACACCAAAAACTAAGATTGCACCTACAATGAGTGACGCTGTGCCTACTGTACTTTTGCGAATACCATAACGGTTATGTTTACTTTCTAGATGTTTACTTTTGATACGCATTTTGTTTTCCACTGGTATCACTGCCTCCTAATAATTAATGGTGAAATTCATTTCATTTAAATAAATATGATTGGTCAATTTAAGAATAATTTTATTTACGATAATTTAATTATACATTCTATTTTTGATATTTCATTAGAATAATAAAAAGTTAAGATTCTTATAATTTAGCACCATTGAAGAGGCTTTTTTTTGCTCGTTTTTATTGTCATATCAACGAAATTATTAACTTAAAGTTAATAATTAGAAAGTAGAATAAGGTGACAAAAGAGTGAAATTACAATGGACATTTTTATAATATAGATTTATTTTATTAGAGTAGTAACATTTTGTTTTAAAATGATATTACATATAAAATACATATATTTAATACCTATATTGTATTTTGAAATAGGTAAACGCCATCATTGAAAGGAGTTTAATAGATATGGAAAAGATTCAATCATTTAGTATTCGAAAGTTCAGCATTGGGGTAGGTTCTCTCATTTTAGCAAGCACGTTATTGACTTCAGGACATGCCTTAGCCGATGAAACATCACCTTCATCCCCACAATCAAATGATGTGAGTGAAGCAAGTATCCAACAGGCTATTGATCAAATCAATCAATTGTCTCATTTAACACCAGAAGATCGTCAATATTTTACGCAGTTATTAATCGCTTACCCGGGTAATAAGGAGAAAATCCTTGCTGAAGCACAGCAACGTAATAGCCAATTCGCTAATGCGGCACGTGACGCAAAACCGAAAGCAGATGCACAGCCACAAAATGATACAAATCAAGCAAAAATACAAAACGCGATTAATCAAATTAATCAGTTGAAGTATTTAGATGATGAAGATCGCGAACAGTACATTACGGTTATTAATCAATTCCCTGAACAAATCGATCAAATTATCGCACAAGCTCAAGGCGTGAATTTATCTTTAAAGAAAATACACTTCGGTGATCAAATTCGCAACTTGCTTCATTTAAGTAAACCACAACGTGATATGTTTCTATCACGATTAGAAGAAAATCCAGATCAAGCTGAGGCTATTTTATCTGAGGCACAAGCTCTCAACCAAAAGAATGCCCAAGAACAAGAAAAACCAAAACAGGACGCACCTCAAAAAGAGGAAAAGCCGAATGCACCGCAACCAGAAAAACCAAAGCAGGATGAACAACCTACGCCTCAAGAAAAGCCTCAGATGAAAGAGAGCCCTGAGGTTAAGCAACCTGAACAGAAACCAGGAAAACCTCAGCATCAAGATACTAAAAACAAACCTCAAATGACTCAAAAAGAGAAAGAAAGTCATGCTACACCGAAAAAGCCCGCAACACATATTGTGAAACCGGGAGATACGGTTCAAGAAATTGCTAAAAAAGCAGGTACGACTGTAGAAAAAATAAAACAAGAGAATCACATGCCAAATCCTAACTTGATTTTGCCAGGTGAACGTATCGCCCTACCTGCTGAAAAGCACTCAAGTGAAACTTCAACAATCAAAGCTTTACCTCAAACAGGTGAAAATGAATCACTTTTCGGTACAACTTTACTTGGAGGATTAAGCATTGCTCTTGGAGGTTATTTGGTTAGCCGCCAAAGAAAGTCACATTAATTTATTATCAATTAAAAGGTCATTATTAATACCCTATACCTATACTTACACAAGGATGTAATCAATACATTCGCTTGGCATGGATGACTCGAATTGAGGACAAGTAAGTGTTTCCCCTCAATTCAGTCATCTACTGTCAAACATCCACTTTAAAAACTCACATTAATCTAAACTACTATTATTTCTTCATCAAAAGAGCCTGAGATAAAATTGTCTCAATAATCGATGAAATCCGAGGTTTTCGTAAAAAACGAAAAATCTCGGATTTTTTCCTTTTATCATCAGTTTAGCCGCACTAGATGCGACTAATTTCCTTAGGCACCTCGTTAATTTAGTTTTTGTTGTGATGAATTAAATTATACGAAAGTGCCTTAATTTTTTAAGTATAATGGTGAATGATTACATATATAAGCGAAGTATTTATAGCGAGACTCCTGAGGGAACAGGACGAGCCGAAGACTACAGGCTGAGGCTGTCCCCTCGGAAAGCGAGCCTATATAATACGAAGCATGATAATAAAAGGAAGCTCGAAGACAATTTTTATCAAAATCATCTTCGAGCTATTTATTTTGATATTTATGTCCCAGGCTCCTCTATATTTATTTTCTTCCAGCACGTTGTCCAATTGTAAAAAGAATACCAATTGCTAATAATAGTAATCCCCAAAACGATTTCGGTGTCCGTTTCATACCGGTTTCAGGTAGAGCACGTTTGTGTGGGTGCTTATGATTGTCCTTATGCTGATGACTACCCTTTGTTTGATGACTATCCTTTTGAGGTTTATTCTTAGGTTTCTCTGATGTAGACTCTAACTCTTTTACGAATGTACGTGCATCTTTTTCTGAAGGGATTACGTACGAATTTTCTGATGATGGTTCTTGTGCAGACATATTCATAAGTCTAGATGAAACTCGTGCTGTATCTATTTCTTCAGGTGTCACACCTTTGTGAGATTCCGGATTTTTAGTTTTTGAGCTTTCTGATTGTTGTGGCATTTCTGGTTGTTGCTGTGTTGAATCCTCTGATTGTTGTGATACTTCTGGTTCTTGAGATGTCGGATTCTCTGATTGTTTTGGCACTTCTGGTTCTTCCGGTGACGGGCTCTCCGGTTGTTTTGGTGCTTCTGGCTCTTGTGTTGTTGGATTCTCTGACTGTGGTGTCGGGCTCTCCGGTATTTGTGGGTTTAGCACTGGTGGAACTTGCTGATTTGGTGTTTCAGTTTCGGTATCGGTATTGGATTCAGATAAAGTCGAATCTTTATAGATACCAAAATCAACACTTAAGTCATCTTTATTGTTAATATCAACAAGATCGATGCGCGTATTCGAGTCGTTATCCGTGGTGGTCCCGTTCGCAAAAGCTCTTGTTGGTGTATAACCTGTAGGTGTTTCAAAGAAGATGTAGTAGCGTCCGTTAATTAAGTCGGTAAACAGATAACGGCCATTCGCATCAGTTTGCGTTTCTTTTAACAGCTTATATCGATTGTCTGTTAAACGCACATTTACATTTCTAACGCCAGGTTCATCGGCATCTTGTTTGCCATTACGATTGAGGTCTTCCCATACTTGATTACCAATTCGGTACGGTTGACCTTGTACAGCGTCATCTCGACTTCCACTTTTATTTACAGCACTTTTTGCCCCCTGTCCAATCTCATTAACATCGTTTTTAGACTTTTGTGGTGCAGTGCGCCCTGAAGGGATTTGATTCGTATGTTTCAGTTCAACACCTTGAGGCTGAACTTGTGTCACTGTCGAATCAGCTTGGGGCGTTTCTGTTGGCCTATTGTTCGTCTCGCTGAGCATTTTTGGCGCTGGGATAGGTGCTTGGCTCGCTTGAGTTTGAGGCTGTGAGGTTTGTGCCATTTGATGATTACTTACTTGTTCACTCGACACATCACCTTGTTTTAGTGACGTTGCTTCAGGTGCGCGTGTCTGCGTATTTGGCAATTTTTGCCTCTGATTTTCAGGTATTGAATCCCTATTTTCTTTCGTTTGGTCGCCAGTAGACTCTATTTGTGTTTCATACTCAACTGGCGCGTTGGGCATTTCTGCAGCTTCAGCATCATGTGTATGCATCCCTAAACATAGTATTGAACCCATGCATAATGTTGTTATTGCGAAAGTTTTTCTACCGATATGATTTTGATTGCGTTTATTTGGCCTGTCAAAAAATTTCTCATTCACCAAAATAAACACCTCCCAATTTCTCATTATTTTTATATTTGCATTCGTATAATAATAAAGTGTCACTTCAAACGTCATATTGTCATACAGAAAACAACTTTAAATCGAAAAGCATTTCAATCTTTTTATATCGATTCACCTCTTATCAATACTGCCATGACAACGATGAGCAAACTTCGACAAAATTATTTTTTACTCATTTAGAATATAATTATTTTCAAATTAAAAAACTAAACACTTTGAGTATGCGGATTATTTTATTATGGTCCTAAAACTTTTTCAATCTTTTATATTTCAGTTTAAAAGTGTATTTCAATTTGTTATATGATTAAAAATTGTGATTTTATATGAAAATCCTTGAACGTTCAAGGTTCTCTGTTCCTCTTTTTAACTGAGAAAACTTCTCTTTAAATATGCATTTGCCTAATGCTTTATAAGTACAACATATACTTCAAAAGCATAAGATGATATGTATCAACCTTAAATAAACCGCTTCTTGAAATATCCATAGCTAGCTGTAAAAGCTGGAAGTAATAACGAATTTAGCGCTTGTTTTTTGAAGTACAATCCATTGCACTTACAATGAGATGAATTGTATACTCAAATTCACCCGTAGATTGTACTGTACATTTGTACAATGAAGCGCAATGCCTCCCCCATCCAGTTACACGCATTAAAAAAAGCCGTCACCTCTCATCTAAGATAGAAGTGACGACATCATTTATTGTTCTAAGGCTGGAATGGTAGCCTCAATATTAAAGTATTGTTTTAATAACGCTTGATAGTTGATAGGTGTGACATCAATTTGTTGTTTTTGTCCATTTTTGATGATATTGACATGATTTTCTGTCATTGTCATATGACCGTTATCTGTTTTTTTATTAATGAGTAAATGATGCTTAAAATTATACTCTGTATTAAACACTGTGTAGTCAAAATCTTTCATAAAATCAATTAAACTTCGTGGCTCTCGTTTAAAATTCAATAAGTCGCTCCAATTTTCTTTAGCTTGTTTTGTTGTCTGAACGAAATAACTTTGTGCGTCATCGTCGTAAATAATTCGATAAAAGTCGTCTTCATCTTCGACCACTTCACCAGTCAATGGAATAGGTTGACTCGGAAAATGACCAAATCCGGTATCCGCCAAATAGTGCTGATTATCAATCGTTACAAGATTGGTTAAATGTGTGGCACGCTTTTTCCACTCTCTTTTCGGCGGTTTAACGTAACCAGCAACCATCATTGTTTCATAGCCACGTGCGGTTAAATAAGCATTTGTGACGACATTATTTTCATAGCATAAACCGCCACGATGATATTGCGTAAATTTATCGATATTCGTTTGGACATCCGTTGAAATAGTTCTTCCATTAAATATATCAATCGCTTCAAAAGGGATCGTTTGTAAAAATTTTCGAATATACGTCGTTAAATCCGTTAAAGTTTTGCCTGTCGTTTCTGAAGGTGTTAAACCAATGTGTGATTCCAATGCTTCAAAATTCATTGATAAAACCTCTCTTTATCTCTCATGGATTAGGGTACGAAACAACACGTATTCACCTATCTACAGTCCTCTAATATTTGAAACACAACCGCATGTTTGTTTAAGATAACTGATCCAAAAATGCTTGGGTTGTCATCGTTTGACCCATCACTGGGAAAGTATAGTTAACAGAAAAGTCATGCAGATGTTCAGCTGGTGCCGTCATCATATCTGTTAAAAAGTATTGATTATAACCGTACTGGTAAGCATCTCGTGCTGTTGTATCAACACCCATATGCGTAGAAATGCCCCCAATGACTACCGTATCAATGCCACGACGTCGTAATTGTAAGTCTAAATCCGTACCGAAAAAGCCGCTGAAATGTCTTTTCGTTACAACGTAATCCCCTTCACGATAATCCAATCGCTCTGGAAAATCAGAAAAATTAGGGTCTGATTCATCAGGAAGTTGTACCATCGCATTCGGTTGAAGTTTGTCTTTACCATCGTAAAAAGCCACATGAACAAATGCGATAAAGCCATTATGCGCACGGAATTGTTCAATCACTTGATTTGCATGGTTCACTACTGATTCAGTTGAATGCGGTGCACCGTCTAATGCGACAATTCCTTTTTGTAAATCAACTAAAATTAGCGCTGTTTTGTTAAAATCTATCATTTGAAGACCTCCATCTTATTTCAAATATATTTCAAGTAAATTTTGAAGATACGAATCTATCGTATAACCTCTTGTAAAGCGTTCATACATGTAAATGTCTGAAGAAAAAGCATTTAACAACATATCAATTTTCAATTCCATGTTATCGATATTGCCTGATTTTTCCATTTCACGTTGAATAATTTGATATAAATCCTCATAAAACGGTGCGGTGTTTGTCGCGTTGGCTTTAATGCCACTTTTTTCTATAAAATTAAGTAGCTTGAGATTACGCTCTTTTAAATTCAAAAAGATATTCAGTACACCGAATAATCTGTCATGCAATGAAGCCTTTTCATTTTGAGTTAAAAATGCCTCAATATCAGCGAACATATCATCAATTTGGTCATCAATAACCGCGCGACATAACATCGATTTACTTTCAAAATGACGATAGAGTGTTCCGACACCTACATTGGCTTCGTCGGCAATTGCTGCCATACTAATCGATCTGATTTCAGTATTCCCACTCATCATTTTTGAAGCCGTTTCTAATATTAACTTCTCATTTCTGCGTGCGTCTAAGCGTTTTGTCGTCTCTTTGCTTGTCATGCAAAACACACCTTTTATCTTATTCTTCTGTATCTTTTTCTAAACGTGATACAGTAACGTCTAATCCAAAGTACTTTTTCAAAAAGGCTTTATAGTTTTCAGAAGTGACGGGCTGTTTCTCTTTGTTACCTTCTTTTGAAATCGTTAAATTTTCATGAGACATTGTCGCTCTACCGTATGGCTTAGGCATTGTGACAATAAGTCGTTTGACGAAGACAGAATTAGGATTGGTTTGATTGTATTCAATGTTGTCAGAAAAATGGTCTAAGTCACGAGCTTGTGGCTCTGCTTCATATTTCGTTTGCCATTCATCATCAACCCATTTTTGAACATGAATGGTGTCATCAATATATACCGCACGATAAGTACCTCCAACATCTTCCACAATATCTGAACCGTCATGTGTGACATGAAGGGCATCTGCAGGTAAATCTCCAAAGCCTACATCAGCGACGTAACTTTCACCTTCTATCTCTACAATTAATGACATATGTGTCCCAAAACGACTCCGACCGCCATTCGGTGTATGAATTGTTGCACCTACAAAATGCGTATCAAAGCCTTTTTCTTCGAGATAAGCACCAAAGAAGGTATTGTTTTCATAACAATAGCCCCCGCGATTCCGCTTGATGAGCTTGTCGTACAAATCGTCCAATTCTGTTGAAATACGAACACCATTTTGGACATCCAAATTTTCAAATGGGACATGATACATAAATTGTCGTGTATAGTAATTGAGCGCTTCAACACGATTTTTGAACTGTTTTTGTTCATTGATTTCTAATTTCTTCTCTATATTTTGTATATCCATAATGGCCTCCTTACGTTTTTATGCCTCTAATATTAAATGGAATTTGCAAGTTTGACAAATGGAATGCATTCCGCTTAAAATAAGTGATAGTCAATTCCGTTTAGAAAGAGGTGACGTATATGTCGGATGAGGCAACTTCGAACAATTCGATGCAACATCATATTCCTGCAATCGTAATGATGATGATTGGGGCTTTTATCGCAGTACTCAATCAAACTTTAATGACGACTGTGATTCCTAAAATAATGGAGGAATTTCATCTTACGAGTGGCACTGCACAATGGTTAACGACCATCTTCATGCTTGTAAATGGCATCATGATTCCGATAACCGCTTATCTTACACAGCGGTTTTCATTAAGACGGTTATTCTTTACAGCTATGCTGTTATTCGTCGTGGGTTCCTTATTATGTATGCTTGCGCCTAACTTTACATTACTTTTAGTAGGTCGGGCGATTCAAGCAATGGGTGCAGGAATTTTGATGCCACTGACGCAAATGTTTTTATTCCTTGTCTTTCCATTAGAAAAACGTGGTATGGCCATGGGACTTTTCGGATTAGTCATTGGTTTTGCGCCAGCAATCGGGCCTACTGCTGCAGGTTGGTTTGTTACTGCATTTGATTGGCGCTATTTATTTTTAATCATACTCATCATTTCAGTGATTGATTTATTATTCGGTTATTTTAAAATGATGGATCTGACTGAATTATCCAAACCGAAACTCGATATTTTATCTGTGATATTATCAACGATTGGTTTTGGCGGTTTATTATTCGGCTTTAGTTCAGCCAGTCAATTTGGATGGGGCAACCCTATCATTTATTTAACACTTCTCGTAGCTGTCGTGGCACTGGTCACTTTTGTTATGAGACAGCTTAAATTAGAGACACCTATGCTTGAAATACGTGTGTTTCAATATCGGGCATTTACGATACCAATTAGTTTAGTCATTCTGATGTTTTTGATATTTATCGGGACATTGACAATACTTCCAATCTATATGCAGACGATGCGTGGTTTAACGCCGCTTCAATCCGGTCTCATTTTACTCCCGGGTGGTCTGGTGATGGGGCTCCTTTCACCTGTGACAGGTAAATTGTATGACATCATTGGCGGACGCATTCTCGCAGTGAGTGGGATGACGCTTATTTTTATCGGTACATTACTGCTCTCATTTTTAAATGCAGAATCATCTATCACTTATATCATCTTGTCATTTTTAGTGATGATGTTAGGTAACTCTGGCATTATGGTGCCAATGACAACCGAAGCACTTAATGCACTACCAAGAGAGCTCATCCCGCATGGGACTGCAATGAATAACACGTTACGTCAAATTTCTGCTGCGATTGGAACAGGATTACTGGTTACGTTATTATCGCAACTCGCTATGGGACATGGCGGCAGCACTGTTGCCAGTCATATCTTTGGCTTGCAATGGACGTATAAAGTAGTTGCAGTTCTAAGCTTAATTGGGGCATTCATTGCCCTTCGTGTATCTAAAAAAGAATCATCAAATTAAAAATTTAGGAGGTTGTATGATGTTATTAAATCATGCGATTAACGCTTACGTTGCAAAAGATATTATTAAAAGTGGTTTGCCAAAAGTGAGAAATGATGAAGCAATGGCAACACAATTTAAAGAAGCATTTAATATTAACAAAAACTTGATGCAAATAGCTGGTGTATTTGAAATTGTAGGTTCTATCTTATTGTTAACTTCTACTTTTGGCAAAGCAGGTGTGAAATTTGTACGTCTTGGTGCTGTAATGATTAATCTTATTATGGGTGTTGCAATGTACCAACACATTAAAGCCGGTCACGGTTATAAAGCAACACAATCTGCGGGTAAATACTTCTTATTAAATACCTTAACGCTACTCGATACTTTCAAAAAATAAAATATGCGATTGTTATTCTACTTTATTGGGTAAATGTATGTTATGTGGGTATATTTACAATATGTTTCACCTTAGTTTGCATCTTTGAAAAGCAAAATGAGCCTATAACACTTCGACAATCGTTGTGTATGAGATAAGGCTCAACGATGCATTGCAAATTTGAAATGGAGATGATTGTGAGCATGACAAATATAAAAGCAATTGATACGCATGCACACTTATGGAGTGAAGAATATTTAGAACGTTTAGGTCGTCTTGGTAGCCAAGGTACTGAAGTGGCCAAAGGGATTAACCAATCAGATTCAGAGGAAGATTTGAAAAAACGTTTTAAAATGATGGACGATGCGGGCGTTGAAAAACAAATTATTTCAGCGACTCCACAATCGCCACAATGGGGAAATCAAGAAGAAGCAAAAGCTTCAGCAGAAATGATTAACGGATTGTACGAATCGCTCGTACAAAAATATCCTGATCGCTTTTTAGCTTATGGTGCTGTGTCACTTCCTTATATTAACCAAGCCATTGAAGAAGCAAAAACGTTATTAGCGAAAGATGCATTTATCGGTATTGCAATTCCAACATTAGTAAAAGACAAAGTGTCTGTTGCCGATTTGCAATTCGAACCTTTTTTCGCAGCAATGAATGAACTACATGCGACACTATACGTGCATCCTACCGGTTGTGGTGCACAATCTCCAATGGTCAATGACTATCAATTACACTGGGTCATTGGTGCACCATTGGAATCCACATTTGTCGCACTTCATTTAATGAAAAACAATATACCGCAAAAATATCCAAACATTAAGTTTCACATCTCACATTTAGGTGGAGCATTACCTTTCTTTATGCAACGTATTGAAGATAACTACGAAGACTGGAATGCTTTTAAAACAAGCCCTTGGGAAATCTTAAATCGTCAATTTTACTTTGATACAGCCAACTTCCATGGTCCATCATTAGTTAATACGATTGAGACATTTGGTGCTGAACACTTGATGATGGGAAGCGACTTCCCTTATTTCCAAGATGAAAAATATACACGTGCGGTAGACTATATTAAAAATAGTGATATCGATACAGATAAAATTGACGGTATTCTTCGTGGCAACGCAATCGAATTTTTCGAAATCAACCGTCAAGAATAAGCAATTTTAAAGGATAACACGAAAACGCACCATTTTTATCCATGTCATACAAGGAATGGTGCGTACTGTGTTATCCTTTTTTATGTTTGATTTCATAATCAAGATTCATGCTTCTTAAAAACAATTCGTGAGCCATAATGATATTGATAGAAATTTTAATTCAAATAAGAAATCATCTTCAAATATGAGCTAAAATTGTTTCGAATTTTCTACTCATCGCGACGTTCTCTATTAGAATGCTTTTTGTTGAGCTCTCGTTCAAGTGTTAAATATTTTTCAAAGCGCTGAATATACGCTTTAAAACTTTCAATATCTTGAGGTTGCGGTGACCACGTAGACGTATGCAAGTTATCCTTAAAAATCGTGTTTAAATAACCATCTAAGGTCGTGTGATTTTCTATTATGTAACGTGCTAAAACTGCGATTCCCCACGCACCACCCTCATTGGCTGTCTCCATAACAGTGATTGGTGTTTCTAAAGCGGCAGCTAAATAACGCTGAACAACATTTTTAGTTTTAAAAATACCCCCATGACCGGTCATACGATCAAGCGCAATATTTTCATGTTTTTTTAATCGATCCACCCCGATTTTCAACGTACTGAGCGCGCTGTAAATATGTGTTTTCATAAAATTAGCAAGCGTCAATTCACGTTCTTCTAAACGCATAAACAGTGGAAAGCCTTGTTTGATATCAGTAATAAATTCACCTGAAACATACCCGTACGATAACAACTGGCCTAAATCGTCATCCCCTTGTGTCGCCTGTTCAAACAGTCGCGTCCATAGGGTTTCTTTGTCATACGAGACACCCATTACTTGGAAAACTTCTTCAAAGAGATGCATCCATTGATTGATATCTGACGTACAATTATTCGCATGAATCATCGCGACCTCGTCTCCAGCTGGCGTCATTACAATATCCACATCTGGATCTACTTGTTTTAATGGTTGTTCGAGGACAATCATCGAAAATATACTCGTTCCTGCCGATACATTTCCAGTCTTTGGTGCGATGCTATTAGTCGCAATCATTCCTGTTCCTGCATCACCTTCAGGCGGACACATCACACATCCCGCTTCTAAAAAACCATCAGGATCCAATCGTTTGGCACCTGTAGCGGTTAATAGACCCGCACGTTCACCCGCTTGATAGACTTTCGGCAAAATCGATTCAATAGACTGAGAAAAACCTTGTTCCTTCATCAATGCATCAAATTGTGCCATTAAATCTTTTCGATATGTATTTTGTTGCGCATCTATCGGAAACATTCCAGAGGCATCGCCTATCCCTAATACTTTTTCGTCTGTTAATTGCCAATGGACATAACCGGATAACGTTGTCAGATAGGCCACATCTTTCACATGCGCTTCTCTATTGCAGACACACTGATAGTATTGCGCAATACTCCAACGTTCTGGAACATTGAACTGAAATTGATGTGTTAACTTTGCACCCGCTTCACGTGCATAATTATTTTGCCACGTACGAAAAGGAACTAATAATTTCCCCTCTTGATCAAAAGCTAAGTAACCGTGCATCATCCCACTAATGCCAAGAGCCGCAAGTTTTTTCAAACGGATGTGATACCGATCATATATTTCCTGGGACATACGTTGATAACTTTCTTGCAAGCCACGCCATACTTCATCGAGCGATAAAGACCAATAGCCCGCCTTCAACTGTTGCGTCCATTCATAACTTCCCTTTGCGATTGGACGTGTCGAAGCATCAATCGCTACTGCTTTGATACGTGTTGAACCGAGTTCGATTCCTACTGTGATGTCGCCTTTCTCTATCGCTTCACGAATGTCTGTACCCGCCATCAAATCACCTCATTTGTTCTTTGCATTACGCTTTCATTTTATGATGCAGCCGCTCACACCGTCAATCTTCACTGACTACAAGTCAAAAGTGACTCCGCAATAAAAAAGAACAAAAGCGACATCCGTGAAACTTCAGATGCCGACTTTTGTTCTCTATACTTATCTTATAAAATAGATGTCCATTGTAAAACTACAAAAGTGATAACCCCTAATAAAGCAATACAACATACCGACGTTGCCATTTGTCTCAAAATCATCTTGCCGCCTTCTCGAAGACCAAGTTGGCGCATGACCATAGTCATTGTTACAGAACAAGCCGTAAATGTTGAACTGAAAAAGACAAGTAATAGCACTTGCCATGCGGAAAGGCTTTGTATCACACTACCGCCACCCATGTTAAAGAGGAGCATGCCATCTTTACGAATCATGGAGAATAATATACCCACTGATAAGTCATGCGGAATATGTAATAACATTAAGATCGGTACAAATATTTTTGAGATCATTGTCAAAATAGGTGTGAGTGCTAATGTACTAGCGATTAAACAAATCCCAATAAATATCGGCATCGCTTGGAAAATAAACATTTTTACCGTTTCCCACATTTGTGATCCCACATTTTTTAAATCTGGCCATTGTATTTTTTGACCTACTGCTACACTATAAGGAATAAACGGTGTTTCATCTCGATACCAAATTTTGTTGTGGATGACACCGCCGATAAATACGAGCATTAAGTACGGCGCAAACAACCACGAGTGGTGTGAAACATTGAATATCGATAATGTTGCACCAATTTGATAACTACATGAAGAACCGAAACTAATCAGACTCATACATTTTGATCGCGTACATGCACGACATTGATGACCGGCTTGAACAATCGCTGCTGCATTACAACCGAAGCCTTCTAATACAGGAATAATATCTGTACCATCTAAACCCATTTTTTCCATCGTTGGTGAAATCGACCAAATCATATACTGTTTAACATGACTCTGTTCAATAAGTGCTGTAGAAAAACTCAACAAAATCACGACAGGCAATGACCATACGAGCGAATATGTCCCTAAAGATAAAACACCATAGTCCCCAAACATCAACGCTTGCACAACGCTTTGTTGAAATAAGTCATATTGAGAGATGCGCTCAATCCATGGCGCAATATACTGATTTTGAAGCCAATCTGAAAAATGATAGGCGATATAAACTGGAAATGCAAACATGAAAAAGATAGCGAGCCAGCCTATCAGACTTTGATACCATTGTGGACGTCGATTTTCACGGGCTTGCATAAATTCTTGCAAATGTGTGACCACATGCCTCGTCTCATCAGACGTATGCGTGACGCTTTCGTTCAAAGAAAGATTTAATTTATGCTTTACAATATACTGTCTCAATTGTTGTTGATCTAATCGACCAAGATGATTAAAACCTTTAACGACAAACGCATGTGTCGCCTCAGGAATGTCTGGCATTTGATTTTTCTTAAAATCATAAACAACGGTTAACATGAACAATTCACACCACAACAACTATAATCATCGAGATACATTTGGTTTGCTTTATAGTCATCAACTACATCCGGGTTCACATGTAAACCTTCTCGTTGCATCACAGTATGTGTTAATACTGCAAAACGTGATCTAAATTTATAAATATAGCATAAAATCGCATCTGCATGTCTGACTGTCGCACCTACTAAAAAGACATTAGGATAACGCGTGGATTCATCTAAATTTGTTAAACTTACCTCTCCATTTTTTACAGTGAAAAGTTGTTGAACTAATGGATTACGCGTCACATCAAAACCTGTTGCGACAATGGGTTCAGTCGTACTATTGACCGTTTTACCATTAGCAAATTGAATCACATATTGACCGTCTTTAAAGTGGATTGCTTCGACACGATAGTGGACGTTCATCGTAATCGAGCCACCTTGTTGCACAACTTTTCTAAGACGTTGTTGTGTATAAGGAGATAAACGAATGCTTGGATCCGCTTCCTCAGCATCAAATCCTGTACTATCTGTATATATGGAAACTTCTGCACCTTTTTCAGCTAAATGAATCGCTGCATCAAATGCACTTTCATTCCCACCAATAATGGTAAAAGCTTTACCAGGCAATGTAGTAAAATCAGAAACTTCACTATAGTGAATGCCATGTTCAAATGGTTGGTTTGGAAATGCGTAATCTCCCGTTGCGATAAATAAATAATCTGCAGTAAACGTACCTTGAGAGGTTTCGAGTTCATAGACACCATCGACCAGATTCACTGCATGCACATGTGTCTCTGTTTGAATATCAAGTTCATAATGTTTGGCGATTAATTCTAAATAGGATGCATACGTTTCACCTGATAAATGTTCTTCATTAAACGTAAAAGCCGGTGACGTATCTTTTGCAACGGCATTCATATCAGGCATCCCAAAACCATTTGAAGTAAACGAAGGTGTAATCGTGCGTGTAGATTTCGGCCAATTTTTAAAGGAATGACCAATCGAACCACTATCTATTACACAGACATCTTCCATTTGAAATGTTTTCATTGTTATTGCCATCCCAATCCCTGCTGCACCTGCACCAATAATCATCACGCGACGATGTTGTTTGCGCATTACAATCCCTCTTTCCAAATCGAAATAATTACGATTTAATATTATAGCCTTTCTTCTAGGAGATTGCAATGCGAAAAACTTGTCCATCCTATGACATACTGAACCTCCTTAAAACCACACATTTTCAAGTTCATTTAGCATCCTTTACGACAATACCTAAATCAAAATAAGTACAACAAAAAACTAGGTGTTGAAATACATTTGAGCGCCGTTCACATCTCCGCACTAAAAGTATACAAAACCTAGTTTAAGTTCGTTATTCATCATAATGTTTTAAAAAATGTTCGAGTCGATCACACGCTTCTTTAATGGTCTCCATATCACACGCAAAAGAAAGTCTGACGTAGCCTTCCGCATAATCCGAAAATGATTTCCCGGGCACAATGGCCAGTTGTTCCGTTTCTAACAATTGATTGCAAAAACGGAAGGAATCTGAATCATAAGCAGAAACATCAGGGAAAATATAAAATGTTCCTTGTGGAAGCGTCACAGGCAATCCCATATCAACTAAGCGCGCATAAATATAATCACGTCGCTCACGGTAAGCTGCGTTCATTTTCTGTATATCTTGGTCCCCTTCTTTTAAAGCACGTATTGCACCGTATTGACTCGGCGTTGCGACACAAATAGAATTATACAAATGTACTGTAGTTACTTCTTCAATCAACTCAGGTGTCGATAACACATAACCGACACGTGCACCTGTCATCGCATGTGATTTAGACAAACCATTCACAACAAAAAGCTGCCCTCTAATCTCAGGAAACTCCATAAATGAATGATGTCGACCTTCAAATACATTCTCACTATAGATTTCATCTGTAATTACAAACACAGACGTATCCTTTAATACAGCTACAATGTCGCGAATCGTTTCATGTGAAAGCGTCATCCCTGTCGGATTTGTCGGATAGTTAAACATAACCGCCTTTGTTTTCGGTGTAATAGCTGCTTTGATCGCCTCTGCCGTCGGTACAAATCCTGTGTGAGAAGTGTCGATCCATTTGACTTCTGCCCCTTGCAATTTAACAATTGGTTCGTACCCTAAATAGGTCGGTCCAGGTAAAATCACTTCATCTCCAGGATTCAATATTGTTCTCAGTACATCGTCAATCCCTTCTGATGCACCGTTTGTAACGACGATTTCTGTCTCAGGATCATATTTAACACCAAATCGTGACGCGTTGTACTCAGAAATCGCCTTTCTCAGCTCGATTAATCCTTTGTTATGTGTATATTTAAGTTGACCCGCCTGTATCGCTTCCACCATTGCTTCTTGCACATAGGAAGCAACAGGAAAATCAGATTGTCCAAGTGTTAAATCTAAACAATTTGGATACTGATCTACTCTATTCGCAAATTGTCTCGTTCCCGGTACTTCAATATCTTGAATATGATCATTTAATAAATGCATTGCCACACGCCCCTTACGTTATCAATCTATCATGTTGCTTGACGTCCGTTTTTTCCTCTATAATATTGACCTTTTTTCGAATCAAAATATGATACAACTATCAATATTATAGCATTGATAATGATGGCATAAAATATCGTCGATTTGGATTGTGGACCCACAATGAAAATTGAAAGTAAAATGAATACTACACTCGCAATAATGGCAGAGATAGCAGCTTTTGGTGTTAACCACTTCATAAACAAGCCTAATACGACCGGCATAAACATGCCTCCCGTTAAAATGGCGTATGCGATATCAATCGCCACGAGAACTTCTTTGACCCATATCGATATGATAATAGCCACGACAGCTAAACAAAATGTCGTCAATCGTGTCACACCTAAAAATTGTTGATCTTCCATGTTTTTAAACAAATAAGGCTTGAGTAAGTCATTAGAAATAATCGTTGCTGATGCTAATAAAGTTCCTGATGCCGTTGACATAATTGCTGCGATTAGTGCCGCAAAAACGATACCTAGTAACCCCGATGGTAACGTTTCAAAAGCCATATGCGCAAAAACATTTTGCGTATTTTGAATATGCGGAAATAAAACATAGGCACACATTCCGATAATGACCATGACAATAGAGTATAACGCACTATAGATACCTACAAGGATGCCTGATGTTTTAGAGATACGTTTCGTCTTCCCAGTAAAAAAGCGTTGCCAAATATCTTGTCCCACCATGACACCGAGCGTATACGTTATAAAATAATTTACAATCTCTCCAAAGCCGATATTAAAAAAGCTTAAATGTGAAGCTGGCATTTGATGTAGTAAAGATGGCAAGCCTCCGACACTATATAAACTAATCGGCAACATAATTAAAAACATCCCGATGGTCATGACCAAAAATTGTATTACATCTGTGATGGAGAGCGTCCACATGCCTCCAAGTATCGTATAAATAAACACTACGCCACCACCCACAAGGATAGACGTCAGCATCGGCCAATGGAAAATTTGAGAAACGACAGAGCCCATCGCAATCACTTGTGTCACACAAATCATTAAAGTATACATCGCTGTAACAACCGCACCAATAATTCGTACACGATGTCCAAACAACTTGTACAACAGTTCACTGATGGTAATCACGCGCAAATCCATAATACGATCCAATAAAAACAGACCAAAAATGGTAATCCCTACACCTAAGGCAAAAACAAACCAAAATCCAGAGAAACCAATTTCATAACCGAGTTGTGACGATCCAATCGTCGATGAACCTCCTAAAAACACTGCGGTTAAACAACCAAATAACATAAACAATCCTAAGTTACGGTCAGCGACCATATACTTTTCAGAGGATTTCGCTTTTAATACCCCTAAAACACCAATCGTAATTAATACAGCAAAATATACAATAAACACTACAAAATCAATTGTCCCCATCTTTTTCAACTCTCTTTGTTTTTAATGACAACGTACGGCAGCCTAAACGAGCAAAATAGCAGAAAACTTTTGAAAATGAATATATAAATCTCTAAAATTGTCCGCTTTTCTAAGTGAAAGTATTATGCCAATTTGAAAATTCTGAATATTTATAGGTTCAATTTCACTTTTAAAACACTACCTAAATGTCATTAACGTTTTTATTTAGCGCTACCTTAAACACGGCAATCAGTCTTAAATGATACCCCATCATTTAATTCCTGTCTTTGCCCTGTTATCTATCCTTTCCCTTATTGGAATCATATTAAGCTTTTTGAACTGTGTTGATTGCTTATTTATATGATGCTACTTATTTCATACCGTACCTTTCATTACTCATTCTAATTTTTAGATGTTCTCAAATACATCGTAAATACAATAAGAGCCAAACCTCCTATTGTCAGGAAAGTTTGGCTCTCTCTTTTACTGCACTTCTCGTTCGTGCAATTCAAACTGATATTAACCGATATATGCTTTTAACATCCAAATATTGTGTTCTAATTCAGTCGCAATTTCAATAAACATATCAGCTGAACGATCGTCGCCAGCTTCTTCTGCATTACCTTGTGCGACTTTCAATTCTTTTACAACTGTTTCGAAGTCTGTTGCTAATTGCGCTACCATTTTTTCTGCGCTAATTCCGTACTCAGCTTCTTCAATACTAGATACTTCTAAAACTTCGCTCATTTTACCCACTGGGTTACCTTCTAATGCTAATGCACGTTCTGCAATTTCATCGACATAAACTGCAACTTTATTGTAAAGTTCTTCAAATTTTTCGTGTAATGCGAAGAAGTTATGTCCTTTAACATACCAGTGATAGTTGTGAATTTTAGTCCATAATACAGTGAAGTTTGATAATTGTAAGTTTAAGTCTTCAACTACTTGTTTTTTGTCTTGAGCCATTGAAAAACAGCACCTTTCTTGTTTTAGTTTAGTTTTTTATAAAATCTCTTACTTATTCAAATAACCTTTGTTATAAGGTTTAAACATCTTTCGTACAAAGTTCATGACTTTGTCATTCGTCATTCTGTTACATTTTCGCGTGTAAATAATCTGACATTGCTTTGACTTCATCGGCGTTACATTCTTTTAAAGTAAAGACACCGTAATCAAATGTAATTTTTAATTCATGTTCGTCCGATTTAATCTCTTTAATTTCATTAAACTGAATATTACGGTAATAAAATTGACCATCCATGTCCACGTTCAATATTAGTCTTTCATTTGTTGCCACATAAGCTGCGTCATAAATTTTTGTCATATCTTTAACAGTGTATGGCATTTTACCTAATACAGAAGTTTCAACACGCTCGGTAGGAAACAAATCATCAGGATTAATCTTATCTAATATCATGTCATAACCTCTCATTAAAAAATAGCTTACAAAAGTGAAGTGACATTAAGAAGCCCATCACTTAAACCTCTAAATCTACCAACGTGCCATCACCTTGAAATGAAGTGCCCGCTGTCTCATCTTAAAATCATTCAAAAATTTGCATAATCGTCAAAGAGACTCGGCTTGCAAAAACCTATATACAAAGACCTTCGCAAACCGTTCTACTCTTGCTAAAGTCTAGCCCCACCGTCCTTAACTGGACAAACTTAAGCTTCTATTTCAGCAATGATACTCGCTAATTGATCTTCCATGCCAAGTGCTTTCGCTACACCTGTACCATAGTTGACGTCTGCTTGATAGCAATGTTTAATGTGACGACGTTTCACTTCGTCTGTTGTGCCTTCCATTTCACTTGCTGTTGTTTTAAACATACGCTCTTGTTGCTCTGGTGATTGGAGACGGAACAATTTACCTGGTTGTTCGAAGTAATTGTCATCATCTTCTCTAAAGTCGTGCTCATAAGCCGTACCATTCAATTCTAAAGGTGCACGTTTGTATTCAGGTTGGCTTTCATGCGCACCGTAGCTGTTTGGATAGTAATGTGTTTGACCACCTTGGTTACCATCTAAGAAACGCATTGCACCATCACGGCTGAATGGACAGATGTTTTCTACACCTACACCTTTAGGTTGGTTCACTGGAATTTGCCAGTGGTTCACACCTAAACGATAGCGTTGTGCATCGCCGTATGAGAATAAACGACCTTGTAACATTTTGTCAGGTGAAAAATCAATACCCGGTACAATGTTTGTTGGTGCAAAAGCAGCTTGTTCGACATCCATGAAATAGTTTTCAGGGTTGCGGTTTAATTCGAATTCACCGACCTCAATTAATGGATATTCGCCTTTGTACCACACTTTTGTAAGGTCAAATGGATTATCTTTATGATTTCTTGCTTGTTCTTCAGTCATCACTTGGATATACATTTTCCATTTCGGGAAGTTGCCTTCTTCAATCGCATTGAACAAATCACGTTGTGAAGATTCACGGTCTTTAGCGATAATTTGTGCCGCTTCTTCATCTAATAAGTTTTCAATACCTTGTTGTGTTCTAAAGTGGAATTTCACCCAAACACGTTCATTTTGCGCATTGATCATGGCATAAGTATGTGAACCGAACCCGTGCATATGTCTGAATCCTTTAGGAATACCACGGTCAGTCATTAAAATTGTTACTTGGTGTAATGCTTCAGGTAATGATGTCCAGAAATCCCAGTTATTTTGAGCACTTCTCATGTTTGTACGAGGATCACGTTTAACAGCATGGTTTAAACTTGCGAATAATTTAGGGTCACGGAAGAAGAAAACAGGTGTATTATTCCCCACTAAATCCCAGTTTCCTTCCTCAGTGTAGAATTTTAAAGCAAAACCGCGAATATCACGTTCAGCATCAGCTGCGCCACGTTCCCCGGCGACTGTTGAAAAACGTGCAAACATTTCTGTCTGTTTCCCCACTTCTGAGAAAATTTTGGCACGTGTATATTGTGTGATGTCGTTCGTAACTGTAAATGTACCAAACGCACCAGAACCCTTCGCATGCATACGTCGTTCTGGAATGACTTCGCGGTCAAAGTGTGCCATTTGTTCTAAAAAGTACCAGTCTTGCATCAATAAAGGTCCTCTTGGTCCAGCAGTCATAGAATTCTCACGATCACCCACAGGATGACCGAATAAGCCCGTCAATTTCGATTCGTTGTTATTGCTCATGTTATTCACACCTCTAGTTTAGAATTATTTTAATCTAGTATAGCATTACTTTAAATTAATTACAAAGTAATTATACCCCAAATTAAAAACTATTTGTGACAATGCATTGATTCAAACATGAATTTTCAGTCTATGCTAATTAATAAAATAGGCTAAATATTTTCAATTATCCCTCTTAATCTTTATAGAAAATTACATCATAAAATGGCTTTAACCTTATTAAAAGTGACTTCAATGTTATAAAGATACCTCACTTTTGCCGAGGGCTATTTGAATATGAGCCAAGTGATGGCGCTCGTGCCAAGATAACTTTGCGATTGTTTCCCCTACTGAAATTTCACCTGTACCTTCTAATAAGAAAGTACGTGTTAAATCACTTTCTGATAACTGTCGGCCAATCGCTATAATACGTTTGTTAATCATTTCTAAAAGTTGTATAGAGATGTCTACAGGAAGTTGATAATCTGGTAACTGGACCCACACATCTTGCTGGAACTCTGCAATTTTCAGCTGATTATCTGTTAATGCCATTTTTAAACGATAATACATATTGATTTGTGAATCTGCGATATGATGGACAAGTTGTCTCACTGTATAGCTACCCTCACGATATGTTTGGTGATATTCTTTTTCGCTAAGGTTCCCAACAACTTCCTTTAAATTTTGTACATAACCTTCAATCTCATCTAACCATTGATGAATCGCCTTCAATGTGATTGATGTAGGTAGATTTAACTGACCAATTGGATATCTTACGTTCAAAACGACCCCTCCATCCATTTGTAGTTACTTTCATCATATCATTTCATCTTGAACTTATCATTTAAATACCAGCTCAACCCAAAACACTCAGTATCACGCGTAGTTTTAATTTTGAAACTGAGAAATATACGGAATACTTTTAATCAAACTTTGACCTTGACTATCTTTGACTTTAGGTGTATACTGTAACCATAAAGTTAAAGGCGCTTGCTTGATAAAGCTTCATGAAGTGCCTTTCTCAAATCATTATGAACAATACAAGGAGAGATGGACTATGGCATTTGAAATGAAACCTTTCAATAATTCTTTTTTCAATATGGAACCAAGTGACTTTTTTAAAGACTTTGGCCGTCATTTTTTCGACGACAATTTTGCACAAGCTGCCATTACGACTGACATTAAAGAATTAGATGATGCCTACATCGTTGAAGCTGAACTTCCTGGTATGGACAAAGAAAATATTCGCGTGCAATTTGAAAACAATATTTTAACAATTGCTGCACAAAATACAGTTGAAAATAACAACGAAGATGAGGAAGGACGCATCATCCATAAAGAACGAAGCTATCGCAATGTTCAACGTCAATTTAGTTTTGATCATGTGGATGCTACTCAAATTAAAGCAGCTTATCAAAATGGCATGCTTAATGTAAGACTTCCTAAAGATATGCGTAATGATCAAACTGATAAAAATATTCCTATAGACTAAAGCTATTTTAAATAAAGTGTTCTTCGGGTTGGGCTAGACCATCAATTTTTTGTCTTCCCATCCCAAATAGGCGACTGACTTTTTCTACTCTAAAGATAATCGTAGAAGAGGACCAGCCGCCTATTTTTATTTTTCCACCGAAAATACATTTAAGAATTCGGTTTTAATATTGTTTTGACCTAATAATAATAAGATCATACATTATCAGTTTTTTATCAGATCTTTTCTATCAAAAACGCTTGAAATATCCCCGTAAACCTTGAATCATTCATGTTTATGTGACATATTTTTATTTTAAAAACTTTTATTAAAACAACTCCATAACTTATTTAGATAAAACAATGCAAGTATTTTGCTCAATTATTAAATAATTATTAACGATTATTAAATATACTCAGTAATGTAATATTTACCATATAACTGTGTTATATTGTGTATATAAATTTAAAGGAGTTGCATAATATGAAGAAATTATTAGTTTCAACTTTAGCAGTTGGTATTTTATCTACAGGAGCAGTTGCTTTAAGCCAAAATGCACACGCAAGTGTCATCGCTCAAAACGGTATTATTTTACATGACGATTCAAGATTATTAGAACATGAACTCACATATATCGATGTCTTAGTAGATGAAAACGCAAATCCTCAAACAAAACAACGTGTAAAAGATTACTTTGACAAACAAGGTTTACACAGCGTTCAAGAAATCATCCTAAAAGCAAAATCTCAAGGATTAGACACATCTAAATACGATCACTTACTTAAATAATAATATATAACCTAACGCTTTAGGGGACAGGATTGTCGTACATTTAAATACGTCGTCCTGCCCCTTTTTTGCTGTTTAAAAATTATGCTTAATCTAGCCCCGCAATGCTACTATCCATTTTTAATAATTATCGAAAATAAGCATTTCTCCCCTTTATTGAAGCGCAACTTAAATAAATCTCATTTTTTATTTCCGACAATTCATTATTTTTTATATAATTTTGAATTTATTATTTACAACCATTGTTTTCCGCAAAAAATAGGAATATAATAAAGGTGTAAATATTATAGAAGAAGGTGCTTAAGATGAAAGCAGCAGTTTGGTACGGACAAAAAGATGTACGTGTTGAGGAACGCGAACTTCGACCATTAGGTGCTAACGAAGTCCGAGTTCAAGTCAATTGGGCAGGTATTTGTGGTACAGATTTACACGAATACTTAGAGGGGCCTATCTTTATTTCGACTGATCAACCCGATCCATTCCTAGGACAAACTGCCCCTGTAACATTGGGACATGAATTTGCTGGCGTTATTTACGAATTGGGTTCAGACGTGAAAGATTTTGAAGTTGGCGAACGTGTTGTCGTTAACCCTACCGTTTCAAAACACGAAAAAGAAGAAAACGTTGATTTGTATGATGGATACAGTTTTGTTGGCTTAGGTTCTGACGGTGGTTTTGCAAGATATACCAATGTTCCTGCAGAAAACATTTACCGCTTGCCTGACAATGTCTCAGATGAAGAAGGTGCTCTTGTAGAACCAACAGCTGTCGCAGTACAAGCCGTTAAAGAAAGTGGCCTTCTCTTCGGAGATACGGTTGCCATTATTGGTGCGGGCCCTATCGGATTACTAAACGTTATTGCGGCTAAAGCAGCTGGGGCAAGCCAAATCTTTGTCTTCGATTTATCTGAAGAACGTTTAGCTAAAGCGAGAGAAGTTGGCGCAACGCATGCCGTTAATTCCGGTAAAGAAAATGTAGAAGATTACATTGCTGAACATACTGAAAATGGTGTAGATGTTACATTTGAAGTTGCAGGTGTGGCACAAACATTGAAAGATTCAATCAATATTACAAAACCACGTGGTACTGTCGTTATCGTTTCTATTTTTGGTAGACCGATTGAATGGCATCCAATGCAATTAACAAATACTGGTGTGAAACTAACATCAACAATTGCATATACACCAACGACTTTCCAACAAACTATTGATTTAATGGCTGAAGGCAACTTAAATGTAAAAGGTGTGGTCACTGACCATATCCAACTTGAAGATATCGTTGAAAGAGGATTTAAACAATTAGTCAGCGATAAATCTCAAGCTAAAATTTTAGTCAATATTGCGCAATCATAAGCAAAAAAAATATTAGATGAAAGAAAAAGCTAGAAGCGTGTCTATCACGTTTTTAGCTTTTTCTTTATTTGCAGACTTTTGTAAGCATTAAATACACTTTTCTCAGTTAAAAATAAACGCATTCTAACCTTCTTTGACTACTTAGTAAAAAAGATTTAAGCCTTTACGATTCAAATACCTCACATCAAAAAGAATGGCTACAATCTTTGTTGGAGCAGAAAATTCGTAAGCGGACACCCATCTCATTTATAATTAATCTCGTCTAAGACAAACAATGATACGTACGGAGGGAGAGCATGGCCAAACGTAGTGACGCGATTAAAAATGAACAACTGATTATGAAAACCGCACAAACACTCTTTAACAATAATGAAGTCGAAAAGGTCAGCATGAAAAAAATAGCAGAAACAGCTCAAATTGGTACCGGCACACTTTATCGTCATTTTTCCGATAAATCCGAGATTTGTCATGCCTTACTTGAACATCACATTGAAGCGATGTTCGAAAAAATTGAGCAACAAAAGCAACGTGTTTCAGACCAACAAGAAGTACTTCGTTTTATTTTTTTAACGTTAATTCAACTGATGGAAGATCACGTCGACTTACTCAAAGAAATAGAACGCAAAGATAAGCAAAATCGTGTCATGATGCAAACACCTTTTTATTTAAAGCTGAAAGATGAAGCAGTGGCCTGTATCACACAATTAAACATTGTATCGGATCCTGATTTTCATGCCGATTTATTATTGAATTCATTTTCTGCAGATGTCTTTGAATATCAGCATTATGTTAAAAAGATTCCTTCAGAACAATTTGTTGACCGCGTCTTGAAAATTTTTGTTCGTGGTGTTCAGTCTTAATTTATGCAACATTTTGAAGGATCATCAATATCATAGAGGTGCAATGGTGTAATGCGCCATAAGTTCAATTTAGGGATTCAAAACAACAACATGAAACAGCATTCAGCACGGAAGTCTCCCCTTTGATTTCCGTGTTCTTTTTATGGTATAGGGCGTCAAATCTTAAATAGAAAAAGGAGAAACAATGATGAAAGAAAAACGTATATCACGTATATTCATCTTAATTATGGCCGGACTATCTGCATTTGGTCCGCTTTCAATTGATATGTATTTACCTGCATTACCTGAAGTCAAATCGATGTTGAATACCACTACGGCCCATGTACAACTCACACTCACATTTTTTATGGTAGGCCTTGCAGTAGGAAATGTTGTACTGGGGACACTTTCGGATAATACAGGACGTAAAAAACCTTTAACAACTAGCTTAATCGTTTATATTTTATCTTCAGTAGCAATCGCACTTACACCTAACATTACACTGCTTATCATTTTCCGATTTATTCAAGGTGTCTCTGGAGGTGCGGGTATCGTTTTAGCAAGGGCAATTGCGACAGATTTATATAAAGGAAAAGCACTCACACAATTTTTAGCTATGCTCATGCTTGTCAATGGTGCTGCACCTGTTTTAGCGCCTATGTTTGGTGGCGCAATCTTGAGCTTTGGTGATTTTAGAATACTTTTTTGGATACTTGCTATTTTGGCATTACTGATGCTGCTAGGTGCCCACTTCAAAATTGATGAAACGCTACCGCCCGAGCTACGTCGTCAAGGTAACTTCAAAAGTGTCATAGCTGACTTTAAATTGCTGTTAACGCGCCGTTCATTTGTTGTTCCGATGTTAATTCAAGGGTTTACTTTTGCCATGTTTTTCGGTTATTTAGCTGCTTCTCCATTTATTATGCAAAATATTTATCATCTCACTGCCCAACAATATAGCTATATTTTTGCTTTGACAGGTATTGGGTTAATTGGGACAGCACAATTAACAGGCCGATTAGTCGAGCATATCAATCAGCACACACTGTTTCGCATTTATTCAATGATTCAATTAATTGGAACTGGTATTGCAATTGTTGCACTTCTTAATCATCTTAGCCTATGGATTTTGTTGCCAGCATTCTTACTTATAGTTGCCCCTGTGGCAGGTATTGGAACTTTAGGCTTTGCAATTGCGATGGAAGGTCAACAAAAAGGCATTGGGAGTGCATCAAGTTTGGTTGGACTCATGCAATATTTTATCGGCGCGATTGCCACACCGCTTGTTGGCTTACAAGGCGAACATAGCTTTATCCCTTATATCATTGTTATCACAATTACAATGAGCTTAATCGTCATCTTTCAGCTTTATCAGTTTTTTATTGTGGAAAGAAAATACACACCATCTCAATCATAAAAAAAGAAGCGCTAAGACGATTTTCTATTCACAATCATCTTAGCGCTATTTATTTTGGGATTCATTTTCGTCTCCATATTTATGCTAAATATGCTTTTCGCTAACGACAGTCATTTGTTGTCGATTGTGATCGCCACTTTCAACTTCATCGACAATTGCAAGTGCCATATCAGGATAGCTTAAATAACTTTCGCCATCTGAATTATATAACATGACATCTCCACCGATACGATATCGACCTGTACGTGGCCCTTCTGGATCATAAAATGCTGATGGGCTCACAAATGTCCAATTTAAATTCGAAGTTGCTTGTAAATCCTCTAAATTTTTAGCTTGTCCTATCGCGATTTCATATGCAAAATCTGGAACAGTGCCTGCTGAAAAGCCATTTTGCTTACGTGAGGTATCCACATATAAACTGCCTGCACCCCCTAATACGACTAAACGTGTTTCTGTTCCACTCAAAGCTTCAATGAGTACACATCCTGCATCAATATGCGGCTGTGTTTGTCCAATCGGCGTGCCAAACGCATTGACCACAACATCAAACACGGATAAATCCTTAGTCGTCAAATCAAAAATATCTTTCTCCAATACTTTTACTTCAGATTGCTCTAATTTAGATGCATCTCTAACGATTGCCGTGACATCTAATCCTCTTTTTAGCGCTTCATCTGTAATCAAACGACCTGACTTGCCTGTTGCACCGATAATTCCGACCTTCATTTTGAAGACCTCCTTATTTCTTATTACACTTTGAATCGTGTCCATTATAGGTACAGATTATAAAAAAATGCAAACATTGTTGGCTCTCAGCTAAAGGAAACTCTCTTTGGAATATTCAATATCCATTCCACATCCAAAGTAATTTATTCAATTTTCACCCTTAACAAAAACTTTACATTTAAGGAAAAATACCGTCATATCAGTTATGATAAGACACTTTTTTTGATGGATAGGCAAAAAATATTACGAATTCGAGATTTTATTGTTGATATATTTTTTATACTTGTTATAATGAGATTATGAATTCGATAAAGAAAGGGAAGTATTAAATATGACTCAATTACTTTACATTACAGCACATCCATTAAATGAACTTGTATCATCATCTATGGCAGCAGGGAAAGCATTCAAAGAAGCTTACGAACAAGCACACCCTGAAGATGAAGTAGTACACATCGACTTGTTTAAAGAAGATATTCCTCAAATTGATGCAGATGTTTTCTCTGGTTGGGGTAAATTACAAAATGGCGAACAATTAACTGAAGACGAAAGTCGTAAAGTAAATCGCTTAAATGAAATTGTAGAAACATTTATCAACGCAGATAAATATGTTTTTGTTTCTCCAATGTGGAATTTATCTATTCCTCCTGTACTTAAAGCATATTTAGATGCCGTTTCTGTTGCTGGTAAAACATTTAAATACACTTCAGAAGGTCCAGTAGGCTTATTAACTGACAAAAAAGCGTTGCACATTCAAGCACGTGGCGGCTACTATTCTGAAGGTCCTGGTGCAGAATTAGAACTTGGTGACCGATATGTAAGAACAATGATGGGCTTCTATGGCGTGCCTTCTTATGAAACAGTAATCATCGAAGGTCACAACGCTGAACCAGAACGTAGCGAAGAAATCAAAAACGCTGCAATCCAAAAAGCACAAGAAGTTGCTAAAACATTCTAATTAATATGAAACGACCTGATTCACCTCACCCTTTTAGCTCGAAATCTTTCGGCTAAAAGGGATTTTTTTATGATTTAAAACATAAAATTTTTAATAATTGATTCAGAATCCCTTTTTGAAAGTAACATATTTCTTAACTTTTCATTAAACACAACTCAAATAAATGAATTTTTATATACACTTGTGTTATATTGCAAACAAGAGGATAGAATGTTATTAATTTAGTTATTTTAAAAACTCCCATAGTTATTCCATTCTTTTTATACTTAAACCTATACCACTTCAATATTTAATAGCATCACTATTCCCATATCATTGTAAGTTAATATAAAGGAGTTATGAAAAATGAAAATGAAATATTTACTCGGTTCAACAGCTTTATTATCGACGTTAGTCCTCGCGGGACAACCTGGTTCAGCAGAGGCATCAACTACAGAGGCTTCATCACAAAACAATCAAGCAGCACATGTGATCGACCCTGGTTTTGTTCAACCGACGAATGATGAATTGAAAGAAGGTTACTTAGCTGAAAATGATCATGGCTTTGTTCAACCAACAAACGATGAAATCTATCAAGCCTACACACCTGAAAATGATCATGGTTTCGTTCAACCGACGAATGACGAGTTGAAAAAAGGTTATTTAGCTGAAAATGATCACGGCTTTGTTCAACCAACAAACGATGAAATCTATCAAGCCTATACACCTGAAAACGATTATGGTTTCGTTCAACCGACAAACGATGAGTTGAAAAAGGGCTATTTAGCTGAAAATGATCACGGTTTTGTTCAACCGACGAATTATAGCACTAACAAGGACTACACACCTGAAAATGATCATGGTTTCGTTCAACCAACAAATGACGAGTTGAAAAAAGGTTATTTAGCTGAAAATGATCGTGGTTTTGTCCAACCAACTAAAGACGAAATGAAGCAAGACTATTCTCCAGCAAACGATCGTGGTTTCGTTCAACCAACTAAAGCAGACATGGCTATGGGCATGAACAAATCTCAAGGTCAAAAAGTATTACCAGCAACAGGTGAAACGGCTTCTGCTACACCTGCAATCATTGGTGGCGTTTTATTCGCTTTAGGTAGCGGTTTACTTCTTCTTAAACGTCGTACAACTAAATAAAAGTCAAGCATAATAAAATACGCTAAAAAGATGCGCGATAAGTATGAATCTTACTACTTAAGCGCATCTTTTATTTTCGTTCTCAATTGTTTAAAATATACTTAAAGTATTTTTATTTTTGCCTTATGGTATGATTCAAATCATTCAAGTATCATGGGACATCATTATCTAATGAAAGAGATTAAAATGAAAAAAAGAATACTCACTTTCCTATTTTTTATTTCTTATATGATTTTTGTTTATATCGTGCTCTTTGTTCTTTTGCCAGCACTCCATATTACTGCTCATTGGCAAATACAAGTTGCCACAGTATTACTCTTTTTTTAGGCCTCTTTTTAGGTATTAGGATAAGACGTCGATTTTTAGAATAATATGGTGTATCAGTATCAATAGTGTTATAGATGGTATGCGTCACTTTGAGTCAGAAAAGTACCTTTAAAAAATCAAGAACAGCGGCTATCTATTGCGTTTCCTATTTTTCCTTTGAGCCATCCAATGTCGTAATTTGTTTCGGCTGCTGTTCTAAAAAAGTGACATAGTGTTCAAGATGAATACGGTCATCAACAAAAATAATACGTCCACCTTGACGCGTCCCTACTGCCTTGATTTGATGAATCCGATGATAGCCTGTTCGACGTGTCGCAAAATATCCCGTTGTATAGTTCAAATCATCGGATACGCAGAGTTCCCCTTTGACATAGGGCGAAGCAGTCGTACAACTTGCAATAGCCAGTGCATCTTTGACTCGAGCCGTGTAGGTTTGAGGTCCTTGGTCATCAAAGCAAAATTGTGTGACACGTATACCTCTGTCACCACTTCGATCTAGTCGTTCTCCCGTTTGTGCACTTAAAATCAACGCCCCCGAATATTGAATCGAATTAAAAATGTATGCCATCCCTTTATTTAACGCCTCTTGTGTAATACCATTTTCATTGCATAATTGCGCAATCTTATCATTTGGACGATCGATGATTGATAATGCCGGTAGACGCATTAATGGTTGAGTCACTTTTTCAATTTTTAAATTTAAAAAATCCGCTTCTCCATTTTCATGATGAAATCCCTTTTCAAAAAATGTTTGAATCACATCAACAATCTGCTCTTTTTCACAAATCGTTTCTGCACCGCTTGTATGTTGCTCATTTTGATTGGCTCTCATTTTTACACTGTACATGTTCGGCCTCCTTCACTGAATTTGTTCCATGACTTCAAAAAGTCGCTCAATGTCATGTTTATCATGTAACCAAGAAAGTGAAATGCGTAAAATGGGCTGTTGGACTGTTGGATATCGAAAGAGGCTTAATAATATGCCCTGTGCGTTCAATTGTTCTTGTGCCTTTGCAGCCTTTGTATTATCAGTAAATGGGATTTGTTTAATTGGAGACAAAGCCATCTCTGGATAGCGTTTTTGCGTATATTCAGCATGTAATTCATTAAAACTTTGACTTAACTGTTGTATCTTTTGACTTCGCTCTGTATCTTTCAACATCAAGCTAAGATTGTTTTGAATGCGATATAAATTAAAGAGTGGCAGTGCACTTGAATAAATGAGTGCCCGTGCAGTGTTAATCAATACTGTTTTAAACAATGCGGAACATAATATCGCGCCTCCATGTGCACCTACTGCTTTCGATAAACTGGTCGTTAAAATATCAATATCTTCATAATATGAATGCAACCTTAATCCAAATGCATGGGCGTCATCTACAAAAAGCCATGTATTCGGATAGTGCTTTTTTAGTTGAACAAGCTGTTGTAAATCCGCAAGTCCACCGTTCGTTGAAAACACACTGTCTGTCACAATGATTTTGGTCTTTGATTTTGGATATTGTGCCAACAAATTTTCCAAATGTTGCACATCTCGATGTCGATAGATTTCTTTATCCATACGACTTAAGCGAATACCATCAATCAAACTCGCATGGTTCTCTGCATCAGAAAACACAACAACAGATTCATCTTGAAAAGCTTGAAATACAGCTAAATTGGCATCATAACCACTATTCGTTATAAGCGCTGCTTCAAAACCAAAATATTGGCTCATTGTCGTTTCGATTACTTCATATATTTCAGCGTTGCCACTGACCCATCTTGAACTCGCCAAATTTTCAATGGCAGCTAAATGTTTTTCATCTGTAACATTGAGAGAGAAGGGCGCTTGACCTAAGCCTAAATAATCATTGGAAGTAAAATTGAGTAACTTTTGTCCGTTCATTGTCAGCCATTTTCCTTCTAACCGTTCAACGGGTTTGAGTGCTCTAAAATGACCTTGTGCCTTAATTTTGGCTAGCTTTTGTTCTAAGTTCATCGAGAGGCGCCTCCCTCCGATTCAACACGATACTGATTTAAAAGCACTTTTTTGAAAATGCGCACCATTTTTTTAATCTCTTTGTTCGACATACTTAAAACGGGCACAAATGTAATGACATTTTCTAAATTTCGAATCATCAGCCCTTCTTGTTTACACTGATCAATGATGGCTTCTACACTTTCTATTGCTAACGGCGTCTTTTGTTCTTTATTTGCGACGAGTTCTACACCATACATCAAACCTCTGCCTCGAATATCTCCTACATAAGGATGCGTCGATAACGTATGTAACTGTTGTGCAAGCGTTTGTGACGTTTTTTGAATTTGCGATATGAGATGACGCTTTTTAAATAATTTAATATTTTCTAATGCTACGGCACATACGACTTGGTTTCCTGTATACGTATGACCGTGAAAAAATGTCTTTTCAGCATGCGTATGACTTAAAAAGGCATCATATATTTCTTGTGACGTTAACGTTGCAGCAAGCGGAACATAGCCTCCTGTGATGGCTTTGCCTAAGCACATCAAATCAGGTTGCACATCTTCATGCTCACATGCAAACATCTTGCCAGTACGACCAAAACCAACTGCCACTTCGTCAACAATTAGTAACACATCATACTTTCTACATAATTGTTCCACAGCTTTCAAAAAGCCTTTAGGATGCACAAATAAGCCTGTTGCACCTTGAATTAATGGCTCAATAACAAACCCCACAATTTCATCACCGCGCGTTTGTAATAGCTTTTCGATTTGGTCGAGTATGCGCGCTGTCATCGCCGCTTCTGATTCAGCATCACTATGATAAAAAGAGGGACATGGTACTTGGATATTTTCAAAGATTAAGTCATTAAAAATGCGATGAAATGTATCAATTCCACCAACACTCACCGATCCAATCGTATCGCCATGATAAGCTTGATGTAAGGTCAGAAATTTATTTTTCTTCGCATACTTTTCAGGGTCTTTATTTTTCCAATATTGATATGCAATTTTAATAGCGATTTCAACAGCTGCACTCCCTGTATCTGAATAGAACACTTTTTTCAACCGTTCAGGTGTGATTTGGACTAACTTTTCCGCAAGCTTGATGGAAGGAATATTGGATGAACCTAAAAGGGTTGAGTGCGCAATGGACTTTAACTGCTTTTGAATTGCGCGATTTAACTGCTGATTTTGATGGCCATGTACATTAACCCATAGAGAAGCATAACCATCTAAATAACGACGTCCTTTTGTATCATATAAATAACTTCCCTTGCCGCTTTCGATAATAATGGGTTCTTTTTCAGCATACACCCCCATCTGCGTAAAAGGGTGCCATACATACTCTAAATCTTTTTGAACTAATGCCTTATGTTTCATCATTAACCGCTCCTTTAATTTTTGATAAGAAAGATTCTGAAAAGTCTAATGCTGTTCCATTTTCTGGGAACACTTCAAGTGATTGACCTGTTATTTTTTCTATCGTTTCTAAATTATCTTGTTCTAATGGACGATGTTGATAGCGATTGAGCATAAATAACGTCGGTGGTAAGGTCATCGACTGGATAAAATGATGATGAACGACAGCATCACTAATGGCACCTAATTGCGCAGGTAAAATCGTCAGAACTAAATCTGCTGTTTCACGAATCAAATCTGTCGTCATATAAAATTCAGTTTCTCCTTCGTATATCGGAACAGCAATACCACCTGCGCCTTCAATAATGACAATATCAAACTGTGCGTCTAACGTTTGGATACGATTAATAACGGATTGAAGATCAAAATGCTGTTGCGGCTCACGCTTAAAAGCTAAATGTGGAGAAACCGGATCTTTAAATGTATAAAGTGACGTTCTTTCATAACTCAAACCACAGTCCCTTTTGTAACTTTCTAAGTCGGGATAAGTGCCATCAGCTAGCATCTCAGTCTGAAAGGGCTTGAAGATTGTCGTACGCCACCCCTGTCGCTGTAAAAAATGAAATAAATGCTTTGTCACATATGTTTTTCCAATATCTGTGGCTGTTCCAGTCACAAAAAGTTTCAAATTCATTCACCTCTTTAAAAAATCTTTACAAACCATATCTTAATCATTCCACTTTTAATTGTAAACTTATTATATATTTTAGTTTACAATTAAGCACTTTTCCTTTTATAAAGGTATAAAAAAAGACAGGACAGAAATCGATTTGATTTCATTGTCCCGCCTAGATAATGTGCAAATTGAACAAGTGTTTGCACAGCCACTTAAAGACAACTATTCTAATGTTTTACCTCATGACGTCTATACAGACGACTCAATTGGAATCACTGTGCCTTCGATCTATTGCACTCATGAGTTAAAAGAAAAATGTAACGAAAATGTAGGCACTCAATCCAACGAGTGCACAATAAAGGAGTGCAGGTCCTAACGTTTTACGAATGACGCCGCCTTCTTTACCTGCCATATTGACCACCGCACATACCGCCACAACGTTATGGACACAGATCATGTTCCCTGCTGCACCACCAATGACTTGTGCGGCTAAAACGGTATAGAGATCTGCACCAATCGTATGCGCAATATTGGCTTGAACTGGCGCAAAAGTCAGTGTCGAAACGGTTGCACTTCCTGTGATGAATGATCCCAGTGCGCCTAAAAACGGAGCAACAAAGAGCCACATATCACCAAACGTATGCGCCATACCATTCGCTATGTATTCCGGCATACTAATCAATTCTTTCGTATTTAAGCCTGAGTTACTAAAGACATGGACCATTGCCAAAGTTGCGACAAGTGTAATCCCTGTTGTGCGAATCGTTTTGGCAGAATCTTTACACGCCTTCCCTAAGTTTTTAAATGATTTACGTTGAATAATCACCGCAAAGATTGCTGCTATAAATAAAATAGTTCCTGGTGAATACAATAATTGCCAACTAGACGAGATTGTATCGTAACCTAAAATATGGTTCCATGATAAATCGAGCGTCTTCGTTGTAAAAGCTTTAATGGGTTCTACAATACGTGTTAAGAGTAATAAAGCGACCACAATTAAGTACGGTGACCATGCTGAAAACAAATTCATTTCATGTGGTTGAGATAAATCTGCTTCGATATGATCCTCCACTAATGCGTCTTTCCATTCATTTTTAGGTACGAACCAACCTTTTTTAGTCATAAGTACTGCGACAACTAAAGCAGTTAATGAACCTAAAATCGATACAAATTCTGGACCGATTAAAGTTGCATATCCCCATGCAGAAACAGCGTAAGCTACCCCTACAATTAACGTCCAAGGTACCATTTCTAAAATCGCCTTTAACTTATGAGATTGACCAAAAAAGATAACCATTGTCGCTACAATCATCAATGGAATAAAGACACCACTTAATAAATCGATCAGTGTAATGTGAATCGCAGTTTGTGAAAACAATGTATCAACCGCATTTTTAAGTGTACTTAAACCGACTAATATTGGCGTCCCTACTGCACCAAATGAAACGGAAATACTATCCGCAATCAATGCCGTTGTGACACTGACAATAGGTCTAAAGCCTAAAGCCACCATTAAAGGCGCCGTCACCATTGCAGGTGTCCCAAATCCTGATGCCCCTTCAATGAGTGAACCAAATAAAAAGGCAACGATAATCACTTGAATACGCATATCACTTGAGATGCTTTGAAAACTCGCATTAATACGTGCGACAGCGTTTGTTTCTCTTAATGTATTTAATAAAGTTAATGCACCGAATAAAATTAATATAATCGTTAATGTTTTATGTGTCCCTTGTAATAGAGAAGCACCAATGACACCTGCATCGATTCCCCATACAAAGAACCCTAATACAGTGACAACTATGGCACTAATCGTCATCCCCACAAGTGCAGACATACGTAATAATACCAAACATATAAATGGCGCAATAACAGCACTTAACGCCACAATCATTAATAAGGTATTCATTTTTGGATCCCCCTCATATCTCTTTCTCCTTAAATAGACATCTAATGACTAGATGACTATATCGATAGAATTGTAAGCGTTTTTATACTATATTGCAAACAAATTTTTAAGCTTAAATAAAAGTATTGTTCACTCATTTTACTTTTTTACTATTTTAAATAAACTTTTAATTCATTTTTTCACAAATACATCTTTTAAAAATCACTTGTCAGCAATCCGCATTGCACCCTCTTTTTTGTGATTGTTACACTCATTCCTAATATTTTTAACTGTGTCCAACCTTATTTCTCTACACTATATTTAGAATATCGCATTGGAACGACCGTTTTTATCTGACGTTTCATCTTACCTCTCAATGTTAACTTCCTTCTCTTTTCACTCATCCGTGTTCTGTGTATTACTTTTCTACACTAATATTTAGTGCACCGAAAAAAATTTAAAAATTAGACAAATTTTTAATCTTATTTGGGTTGATCTGGTTTTCAATTTGACAAATCATCATCGAAATCGAGCATCCTTATCGTAGCGCAGGTTCACTCTATAAATGGTATTTGATTTAATAGAGATTGATTAATTTTATTATTAAAATATACAATAAATTATATTTAAGCTGATACAATTAAAAGTTGAAAATTTTCTGAAAATATGCCAGAATGAAGGCAAATCTATGAAGAGGTGATTCCATAATGAAAGCCCTTGTATATCGTGGACCCGGCCAAAAAGAATGGATTGAAGTTGAAAAACCAACACTGCAGAAGCCAACGGATGTTATTGTTAAGATTTTAAAAACAACGATTTGTGGAACAGATTTACACATTTTAAAAGGTGATGTCCCAGCGGTGACTGATGGTCGGATTTTAGGCCATGAAGGTGTCGGTGTTGTGGAAGAAGTAGGTACCTCTGTGACACAATTTAAAAAAGGAGATAAAGTTATTATTTCAGCTGTGACTGCATGTGGTTCTTGTTACTATTGTAAAAAGCAACTTTATGCACACTGTGAAGATGGCGGTTGGATTTTAGGCCACTTGATTGACGGTACACAAGCGGAATATGTTCGTATTCCACATGCTGATAACAGTTTACATCGTGTACCAGATGGTGTAAGTGAGGAAGCTTTAGTTATGTTAAGTGACATTTTGCCAACAAGTTTTGAAATTGGCACTTTAAGCGCTAATGTCAACCCAGGTGACACGGTTGCTATCGTCGGTGCAGGTCCGATTGGTTTATCAGCCGTTCTTACAGCGCAATTTTATTCTCCAGCAGAAATCATTATGATTGATTTAGATGACAATCGTCTGCAAGCTGCCAAAGATTTAGGTGCAACACAATTAATCAACAGCACAAAAGAAAATGTGATGGAAAAAATCAAAGCGGTAACTGAAGGCCGTGGCGTCGATGTCGCAATGGAAGCAGTAGGTATTCCAGCCACTTTTGAGCTTTGCCAAGAGATTATTAGTCCAGGCGGTCGCATCGCTAACATTGGTGTACACGGTACAAAAGTCGACCTTCACCTAGAAGAGCTGTGGATCAAAAATATTTCTATTACTACAGGTCTTGTCAGTGCCTATTCAACACCTTTATTATTAAAAACTGTAGAGTCAGGTAAAGTCCAACCTGAAAAGCTCATCACACATCGCTTCAAACTTGATGAAATGTTAAAAGCTTATGATGTATTCAGCAATGCTGCCAAAGAAGGCACATTAAAGGTCATCCTTTCTAGTCATTAAGCTATTGCATCATAAATTGAACTTTTATTGAATCATTTATATAGTAAGCATTTTTTAGGGCTAGGATGCCAACGCGTCCTAGCCCTATTTATTATGCTATTTTAGAGTGACTTCAGTGTCCGGTCAGTCCCCCGGCACACTTCCCCCTATTCACGATAAAAGCGACTCACTTTCCATAAATAACCAAATACATTGTATCCAAAAAGGATAATCAAAACAATGATACCCGGTGCTTGATTATAATTTCCAACAATTGAAATCCACACTAAAATTAATATGCCTAGGAATAGTAAAGAAATATTAAAGTGATACACTTTAAACATCGATACAATGGTAATGTGACGTTCACCTTCATCCATTATCTGCATACTTTTTTCAACATAATTCGCTTCACCTAACTTCGGCATTCTAGCGTCAAAACGGTTTTGAAACACCCCGAGCATCACCGCTGGCACTGATACAAGCAAAAAGGGAATCATCCCTATAAGTAAACCCTCACTATCAGCACCTCCAATTACTAAAAGTAATAAACTGATAAAACTTAATACATATTGTCCATACACAATGACTGATGCAGTGAGAAACTTAATATTTGCTTTTCTTTCTATCTGGTCGGTCTGTTCCCCACCCATATGACTAGAAAATTGTTTTTTATAGCGGATCGCTTCATGTTGTACTTTGGCCAGAATAAGCGTCAATAGCAAAATAAGTGCTGAAAAAATGAGGGTCATCCACATGATAAATGAGGGCGTTGCGAATTGATTGGTATTCATCCATCTTTTAAAATCAATCCAGTCACTTGATATTCCCATTATCCCTCCTATAACCGCTCCTAAAAGGATTAATAATATATATCGCTTCACTTTCATCATTTTTCCTCCTCGATAATAAATACATCTTCGACACGTTCTTTAAATACACGGGAGATTTTAACTGCTGTCAAAATCGAGGGTGTAAATTCATTCCGCTCTATTAAAGAAACGGTTTGTCTTGAGATACCTGCCTGTTTTGCTAATTGTGTTTGGTTATAGCCATCTCTTGCTCTTAATTCTTTTAATCTATTTCTCATCGTCCCTCGCTCCTCTTTTAAATATACATTATCATTGTCAAAATGACAAATATAATAGTCACAAAACTTTTTTAATATCTTGCAGTATCTTTTAGAAATACAGTTATATAGCAATATTATTCTTTTAAATATTTTGTTATGAAACATTTTGTAAGCAATCTTATCAAGGCTTCAATAAAATATTCGAACATTCAGATGATTTTGATTATATTTTCATTTTAAATTTATTGTATTTTTAATTGACATTGCACAACTTTGCGATTACTATTTACGTGAATTAATTCACATGTTCTATAGCTATAGACACTTTATAACGTAATTTTTAATATAAACATGATATTTATTTATCATTTAAATCAAAATTCAGTTTCAATTTCATCACTAGGAGTGGTTTGCATGAAAATTGGTATTGTCAAAGAATTAAAAGCTGGCGAAGGTCGTGTCGGCTGTACACCTGAAAATGCTCAAATTCTTAAAGAACAAGGACATGAAGTCTATGTTGAGTATGATGCAGGCGCAGGTTCTGGTTTTACAAATGAAGCTTATGAAGCTGCAGGTGCAATACTTGCTTCACATGAAAAATGTTGGGAAGCTGATTTAATTATTAAAGTTAAAGAGCCTCATGAAAAAGAATTCCAATATTTCAAAAAAGGACAAGTCATTTGGGGTTTTCAACACCTTGCATCATCTAAAAAAACAGTTGAAATGATGCAAGACGCAGGTGTTACTGCGATTGGTGGAGAAACCATTGAACAAGATGGAAAAGCCATTTTATTAGAACCTATGAGCGCAATTGCAGGTCGTCGTTCGATGTTAATGGGGGCTTATTATTTAGAAGCACAACACCAAGGTGAAGGTATTTTAATTTCTGGAATTGATGCCATTTCAGGTATTCCTGCGGGTAAAGTCGTTATCTTTGGTGGAGGCTCTGCGGGATTAAATGCAGCGACAATTGCTTTAGGTCTACAAGCTGAAGTTGTCATTATTGAATTAAAAGATGAACGTATCGCTTGGCTTGAATCACACTTCAAAAACGATAACGTCACTGTCGTGAAATCTAATGAAGCCAACTTAGCTCGTGAAATCCAAACAGCTGATGTCTTTATTTCAACAATTTTAATCCCAGGCTCAAAACCACCTAAACTTGTCACTAGAGACATGGTACGTCGTATGAAAAAAGGCTCTGTTCTTGTTGATATTGCCATTGATCAAGGGGGTACCGTGGAAGGCATTCGTCCAACAACAATTGGTGATCCAATATATGTTGAAGATGGTGTCATTCACTATGCTGTACCTAACCAACCTGGCGCTGTCCCTCGTACCTCAACAATGGTGTTAGCAGCTGGTAACATTGATTTCTTATCTGAAATTAGCAATAAAGGCATTGAACAAGCAATTAAAGAAAATCCTGTTTTAGCATCCGGCGTCAACATTTATCAAGGCCACATTACAAATCAAGGCTTGGCCGAATCACATGATATGCCGTATGAAAAATTAGAAGATCTCATCTAGCGCGTCCATTATAAATTTGAAAAGAGGTTGATGATTATGGCAACAAATGCTGTCATGATACAAACTGAGAAATACTGTAATATTCAAGACGTTAAAGAAGCAAAAATGAAAATCCAAGATTACGTTCGTGAAACACCCCTCATCAAATCAATGTTTCTAAGTAACAATATTACAGGTGGCAACGTTTTTTTAAAACTTGAGAATATGCAATACACCGGCTCGTTCAAATTTAGAGGTGCCCTTAATAAAATCTTGCATTTAACAGATGAACAAAAAGCGAAAGGTATTATTACGGCTTCTGCCGGCAATCACGCACAAGGCCTTGCGCTCACTGGGCAACTCCTCGGTATTGAAGCGACTGTTGTGATGCCAGAAGAAGCACCGATTTCAAAACAAGAGGCCACCCGAGGCTACGGCGCTGAAGTCATTCTCAAAGGCGAAACTTTTAATGATTCACGACTTTATATGGAGCAGTTGGCACAAGAAACAGGTAAAACAATTGTGCATCCATATGACGATTGTGAAGTCATGGCAGGTCAAGGCACAATTGGCCTAGAAATATTAGATCAAATTTGGGACGTCGATACTGTCATTGTCCCTGTTGGCGGCGGTGGTTTGATTTCTGGACTCGCCACTGCTTTAAAATCATTCAATCCGTCCATTCATATCATTGGTGTACAATCTGAAAATGTACACGGTATGGCGGAATCGATTAAAGCAGGAGAGATTACTTCACAATTCACTGCACACACGATTGCAGATGGGACAGAAGTTGCAATCCCTGGTAACAAAACTTATGCTGTGGTTGAAAAACTAGTCGATGAGTTTGTGTTAGTTTCAGAAGATGAAATCGCAAACGCAATGCGCCATTTAATGCAACGAACAAAAATCATTACTGAAGGCGCAGGTGCATTACCAACGGCCGCTTTATTAAGTGGTAAAATCGATCCACGTTGGATTAAAGGTAAAAACATTGTTGCTTTAGTCTCTGGTGGTAACGTTGACCTCACTCGCGTTTCACATATTATCGATGACTTATTAAAACCTGCTGACACAAGTAAAGGTGTCGTAGGTTAGTCCATCCTAACAAGAGAATTGGAGGCAACAGCATGAGTACAGATACAGCTTTAAAGAAAAACATCGGCTTTTTCGCATCTCTTTCACTTGTGATGGGCTCAGTCATTGGCGCGGGTGTATTTTTCAAAGTATCAAGTGTGAGTGAAGTCACTGGCTCTACAAGTATGGCCCTGTTTGTATGGTTGCTAGGCGGTATTATGACGATATGCGCAGGCTTGACCGGCGCTGAACTCGCAGCAGCAATTCCTGAGACAGGTGGCCTCACGAAATATATTGAATACACATATGGAGACTTTTGGGGATTTTTGTCTGGATGGGCGCAAGCATTTATATACTTTCCAGCGAATATCGCCGCACTTGCGATTATATTTGCAACTCAAATTATTAATTTAATGCACTTAACGACATCATTGTTATTACCAATTGCTATCATCAGTGCAGTATCCATACTACTCATTAATTTTCTTGGCTCTAAGGCAGGCGGGACTTTACAATCTATCACACTCGTCATCAAGTTAATCCCAATTGCACTTATTGTCATCATTGGTTTCTTTCATAGTAGTGATGTCTCATTTTCACTCTTTCCTGTTGTAAATGGTACAGACTCTAACTGGTTTGAAGCGATTGGTGCCGGCCTACTTGCAACCATGTTTGCCTATGATGGTTGGATCCACGTCGGTAATATTGCCGGGGAAATGAAAAACCCTAAAAAAGATTTACCAGGTGCCATTGCACTCGGTATCGGTCTTGTTATGATTGTTTATTTACTCATTAACGCAACTTTTTTAATGACTCTCCCGCTTCACCAAATTGAAGGCAATTTGAATGCCGCAAGCGAAGCGTCTTCTATATTATTTGGTGCAGGTGGCGGAAAATTAGTCACAATCGGTATTTTGATTTCTGTCTATGGCACGATGAATGGCTATACGATGACAGGGATGCGTATTCCATATGCCATGGCAGAGCACGATCAACTTCCGTTTAAGCGTTTATTTTTAGACTTATTACCATCACGCACACCATGGCTAGGTGGTATCATACAAATCATCATTGCATCGATTATGATGCTCTTGGGTGCTTTTGACACAATCACAAATATGCTCATATTTGTCATATGGACATTTTATTGTATGGCTTTCTTAGCAGTATTTATTCTGAGAAAACGAGAGCCTCAATTACATCGTCCGTATAAAGTGCCATTGTACCCCGTTATACCAGCGATTGCGCTTTTAGCAGGTACTTTTGTCTTGCTTAATACCCTATTTACACAGCCCCTTCTTGCAATCGTAGGTATCGGGGTCACAATGTTAGGCATTCCGATTTATTACTATCAGAAAAAGACACAACATTCTTAAATGAACCTCTTAACTCATTAAATTAAACATAGCACCGTCTAAAATATTAAAAAATAAAAGCACACCCATACTAAGCAGAAAAAACTTACCCCCTTGCTTAGATGGGTGTGTTACTTTTGTCACACTTTTCAAATGGTTGTATCGGTAACTTTTACTTCCAATAACCAATATTTTGAAGATAATCAATCGCTTCTTGAGCTTCATTTAATAGTGCTGTTTTAATCGTGGATAAACCTTTATGTTCTAAACGACTGACCGGACCTGAGATACTTAGTGCTGCACGGATTTGATGATGTGCATCTAAAATTGGCGTTGCGATACACATTAAACCATATTCGTATTCTTCATTATCTACTGCTAAATGGACATCTGTACGTGCTGCCATATGAGCTTTAAATGATTCCAATTCTGTTATCGTATGAATCGTTCGTCGTTCAGCCCTAGAAAAATAAGCTTTAAGTTTTTCATCAGACCATGTATGCAAAAACAATTTACCAATCCCTGAACAATGCAGTGGCGTTGTCGGTGATAGATGGGTTTGTAATGTGTATTGATCCCCATATTCGGTGTGTAAAATTAGTACCTCATCCTCAAGTAATATCCCAAGATTTACAGATTCGCCAGTTGTTCGAACTAAATTTTGCATAAAAGGCTTCAATTGATTCACGAGTGCATCTGTACTTTTAATTTGATTTTGATAAGTTAAAATTTTGTAACCGAGATGGTAATTTTCATTCGCATCTTGTTCTACAATGGCCAAATCGGAAAGCGTTCGCAAGTTTCTATAGATGGTACTTTTAGGTAAGCTGAGCACCCTTGCCATTTCACTGATGCCCATCTTTTGTTTATCTGACAATAAATCTAAAATTTCGAATGCTTGGACCACCGTTTTAATCGGAGTATAATCTGCCAACTTAAGTCACTTCCTTTTTTTCACGCAATGACTAAAATAAAAGTTTAACAAATAATATCACAAAAGGCAGTGCAATGAACGTTCTTTCCAAGAAAATAATAACAATATGTGAAAACTTTTTGATCGCATTCGCTGAAGTCAGTAACGTCGCAATTTCAGATAAAAAGATTAATTGTAAAATACTCATCATTGCGATAACAACTTTACTTGATGTTTCTGTAATATGTGAACCTAAAATAACTGGCAAATAATTATCTGCAAAGCCTGACATAATTGCACTCGCTGTTGTTGCAGCTTCAGGAATACCCGCAACCTGTAAAATCCACTGAATCGGATAAGAAATCCATGCTAAGACTGGTGTATAAACCGAAATTGCTAATGCCAGTGTGCCCCAACATACGATAATCGGCATTAACCAAACAACATAAAACATCATATTGTCTTTTTTATTGATAAAGTTACTCGCTGTCACTTCAGAGGCACGTTTTGTAGCCATTTCAGTGGCTGTTTTAAACTTTTGATGATGTGTCGCTGTTGATTCTTCTGTTTTAACCGTACCGTCTACATACGTGTCCGGATACTGTGAAATCGGTGGAATACGAACACATATGAATGCAACAATCATTCCAATAATGGTAATTCCAAGAAAGATATATCCAAAGTAATCAACGACGTCTAACACACTGCAGACGAGGACAACCCAACCAATACTCGACGTAGAAAACTGGCTACCTAAAATCGCTGTTTCTTTAACCGTATAGTAACCTTTTTCAAAAAGCTCTTTCGAAGCTAAGATGGCCGCATTACCCGGTCCAACCCAAGCACTGATTGCACTTACTGCACAGATTTCAGAGATTTTAAAAATAGGCTTGATAAGAAAACCAATCAGCTCTCCAATAAACTCCATAGCGCCAAATTCTAGAATAAACGTTTGAAATAGAAGCATAATGGGCACAATTACTGATAGTTGAACAGCTAAATTCACCATCGTTGTCCCTGTGTCTTCAGAGATAAGGAATGCTGGTCCAATATGGAATAAACACATGAGTGTAATCAATGTTCCTAATATACGGTTGACTGTATAAAAAGGTGTTGTTGAAAACAAAGGTTTTAATGTGCGATTTTGTCGAATAAAATCGGGTTTCCAAATTTGATCAATGACAGCCATTAACGTACTGATGCAAAAGATAAGGGCGATGAGTAACGTGATTGGAAATTGAAATGCGGCTACAAAGGCCTTGATATAATGGAACAAAATCGTATCTACACCATTGGCAAATGAGAATGGAATTAAAACAATTATAATCCCGATTAACGTTGCAACAATAAATTTAATGAAATTTTTAATATCACGAGTCCCTGATAATGTTGCATTAGCTTTTTTGTTCATATTTAAAACTTCCTTATTATTAGTATCGTAAACCTGATCATTTTAACTGATCAATGTAGCTTCTCATTACGTCGCATGAAGCATATAACTGGGTATGCTCTTTTTCATTTAACAACTGCGGTAACCGTTGTTCTACACCTTGGTGACTGACAATACTGGGTAGGCTGATATAAACTTCTTTCCCTGTTTTGGTTTGATATAAGTGAGATACAGGTAAAATACGTCGTTCTGAATGACATAACGCATCAATTAGGCATTTAATCGCATCTGCAACACAAAAACAATTTGGCCCTTTCATTTGCCAAACATCAAAAGCCGTCTCTTTAACACGTTGTTCAATGACTTCGGTAAAATCATGTGGCAAGGTCATACCTTGTGTTTGAGCAAAATCTTGCACGGACAAGCCACCAATGCGTGTTTGACTCCACAATACGACTTGTGCATCCCCATGCTCCCCTACAATAGAAACTGTAATACTTTGTGGACTGATATTGAAGTAGTCACTCAAAATATATTTTAATCTTGAAGTATCTAATAAAGTCCCTAAACCTATCACATTAGCAGCTGGAATAGTCGCCACTTGATAAGTCATGTACGCTAATATATCGACTGGATTGCTGACAGTTATAATTTTGGTTTTAGGGCTATAGTTCACAATTTGCGGTACGATGTCTTTCAAAATATCTGCGTTCTTTTGCATGGGGACAAGTCTGGATTCACCGACTTTTTCTGGTACCCCAATCGTAATAACCACAATGTCTGAATCTTTTGTATCTGCATAATCCCCTGCCGTCACTTTTCTTGAAGTCGACACCCCAACACCATGCATCATATCGAGGGCTTGCCCCGTAGCACGATTTTTATCCAAGTCGACTAAAACCACTTCGTCGATCCATTCTGTATGAGACAATAAATAGGCCGTTGTCGCCCCAACTGCACCTGCACCAACAATACTGACTTTATTCATTTCCTTCATCCTTTCAAAATGAAACGCGTTTCGTTATATTCGAATTTATCATAATCCTAAATTTTGTCTTTTACAATAGTTTTGTGAAATTAATCACAAATATGTCACAACTCCTTCATCACAACCTCACACCCAATAAAAAACAGCCTAAATGATAAAAACGAAACGAGATTTAGACTTCAAATTCCAAAGAAAGCACCTCAAAAATCATTTAAACGATTTTTGAGGTGCTTACTTCTTTAATTAGACGACGTCTTCTCTACAACTGTTTCAATTGTTTCAATGATATTCATTGAAAGTGCAGGTCATTATTATGCTATGCTTGCCACAATGAACAAGACGCTTGTGGGAAGCGCTAAAGTCAGTAATCCAATTTGGCTTCATCAAGTTTCTGTTACAATTAAGCCAAATTTAGTAGAGACTTCACCCCCTAAGCATGCGCGTTCATCGAGGCAAGACGATTAAAAATTCTATAGCCCAACCTCGTCTGGTGTCTGTTATTTTATAGCCTCACAAATGAAGCCACTTGTCATTATTCTACATCGTCATGCGTAACTGTAAATAATTTTTGTCCCTTTTTCACTTCTTGATCCGCTTCAAATTCAAGTGTCCCACCGTCTAAGTTCGTTACAATTAATGGTGTGACAATGCTTGGTGCATGTTGTTCAATATACGACAAGTCGACTTTCATAAGCGGCTGACCTTCTACAACCTCTTCATCCACTTGGACTAATGCTTCAAAACCTTCACCATTTAATTTTACAGTGTCGATACCGATATGAATCAACAGTTCCACACCATCTGTTGACTGTAAACCAATCGCATGTCGAGTTGGAAAAATCGTTTTCACTGTTCCATTGAAAGGCGCGCAAATTTCTGAATTCTGCGGAATCAATGCGACACCATCGCCCATTAATTTTTGTGAAAATACTTGGTCCGGTACATCGGATAATGGGACGATTTTACCATCTCCAGGGGCAACAACTGAGACATTTCTTGTGCCTTCAATTTGAACGACATCCGTATCGATATCATCTGTCACGGTTGTTTGAGTCGGACTTGTAATTTCACCTTTCATAATCAGTGCCATATCATGTTTAATTTGATCAGATTTTGGTCCAAAGATCGCTTGCATGTTATTGCCGACTTCCAACACCCCTGCTGCACCTAATCCTTTAAGTGCGTTGACATCGACTTTTGCTTTGTCATTTACTTCTACACGTAAACGCGTAATACATGCATCTAAATGTTTAATATTTTCTTTACCTCCCATTGCATCTAACACATCGAAAGGTAAACGCTCTACCGTTGTACTTCTTTGCTCTTCCACTTTGTCTTCGCGCCCTGGTGTTTTTAAATTCATTCGCTTAATAAGGAATGAGAACACAAAGTAATAAATAAATGCATAAGCAATGCCCACTGGAATCACACGTAAGGCATGTGTTCGATCCCAATTCAGTAAACCGTATAAAACATAATCGATAAAACCACCCGAAAATGTCATACCGATTTTAACATCTAATAAATGCATAATGAGGAATGAAGAACCGGCTAAAAATACATGCACTACGTATAAAATAGGTGCAACGAATAAAAATGAAAACTCAAGTGGTTCTGTAATCCCTGTTAAGAAAGCAGTCAAACCAGCTGATAACATTAAACCCGCAACGATTTTTTTACGTTCTGGACGGGCTTGACGATAGATTGCATAGGCAGCCGCTGGTAAACCAAACATCATGAACGGATATTTCCCTGTTGTAAATGCACCCGCTGTAAATGCAACACCGTCTTTCAATTGCTCCATCCAAATTCGTTGGTCCCCACGAATTGTTTCACCTGCGTGGTTCACATAATGACCAAATTCAAACCAGAATGGTGCATAGAAAATATGATGTAAACCAAATGGAATTAAGGAACGCTCAATAATTCCAAAAATAAATGTCGTTAATACAAGGTTTTTATTCAATAAGAAGTTCGATAAACCATTTAAACCTTCTTGGATTGGTGGCCAAATAAAGCTTAACAGTATACCCGTAATAATCGCTACCACAGATGTCACAATCGGTACAAAACGTTTGCCGGCAAAGAATCCTAAAAATTGAGGCAAGGTAATATTATAAAACTTGTTATAACACCATGCTGCTAATGCCCCGATAATAATCCCACCAAAAACGCCCGTTTGAAGTGTAGGAATCCCTAAAATCAGTGCATGTTGTGGTAACTTATTCGCTTGGCTTAAAGTCGACGCACCATCTGCAAATGAGTAGATTTGATCGATCGTAATATGCATCACTTTTCCCATTGTTGCATTCATAATGAGATAACCGACTAATGCCGCTAGCGCTGCTACACCGTCACCGCCAGCTAATCCTAAAGCAGTCCCCACCGCAAATAACAGTGGTAAGTTATCAAAAATGACTTGCCCCGCTGACTCCATGATTGACGATATCATGACAAAGACATCATACTTTAACCATGGTGCAAGTGCGACCAACTGTTCATTATGCATAGCATTCCCAAGTGCAAGAAGAATCCCCGCAGCTGGTAAAATCGCTACAGGCAACATCAACGCTTTACCAATACGTTGAAGTTGACCAAAAAAAACGCTCGAATATCATTTAAAACACCCCTATATGTAAAAATTGGCAAACAAAAAGGCATGGGCAAACAAAGCCATATCATTATGGCCGTCAATTTGCTCATGCCTGTTTTCACAGTAACACGCTATTCATTTAACCGCTTTCATTATATACGAAGTGATTCCTCTTGACAACAACATTTTAAGTAAATTTTCATAGATTTTTAGAAAAGTCACATTTTCTTTTAAGGTTTATTAAATAGGGAATAAGAGATTTTTAACGAATAATTAATAGTATTTTTGCAAGGTGCCCGGTAAAATTTGAATATATCTATCTATGAAAAGAGGAAACATCTATGAAATTGAAGCAACTTATTCTTTCAAGCGCTGTCGCAGCGAGCGTTCTAAGTTATACAAGTACGACTTTTGCTGCTGAAAACTCATCTACGCCTGCAACAGAACACGCTGCACAAAAATCACAAGTTCAACAGTTATTTGAAAGATATAGTAAAGATACAATTAATGGTAAAACAAACATTAATAACAATTGGGTTCTTTCAAACCATACATTACAAGAAAATGAAATCCGCTTAGAATTAGAAGGCAAATTTACAGTAAATAATAAGATTTTTACTCCAAAACGTACAATTACTTTAGATAAAGGGCCTATTACACTTAAAGAATTAGATCATATCGTTCGATTTGCGAATGTTTCTTACGGCTTGTATCAAGGCAATCAATTACCAACAGGTACGATTGTCATTCATACAAAAGACGGTAACCGTTATACATTAGAAGTTGATAAAGCCTTACAATCTGATCGTGAAAATGTCAGCATCAACACAGAAGATTTGAAAAATATCACATTCGATATTAAGGCATAAATATAGCGACACATTGTCATAAAAAACAAAATCCGAGATTATTTCGTTTATATTTACGAAAAATCTCGGATTTTATTGGTTCTTCATTTTTTATGGTGGGATGACATAAGTCATCCTGCTTTTTTGTACAAAAATAGCGCAAATGCCTCTATAATTTTAAGTGACTAAACCAAAAATAAAGGAGACATATTGCGCCTATGTGTAATGATATATTAAAGTTACTAAAAATTAAAGATAATAATATTAAAATCACTAAAGTTGAAG
>NZ_KE150418.1:294807-366189 GCF_000411275.1 Staphylococcus sp. HGB0015 | reverse complement strand
CCGAGGCATAGAGCCGAAACCGAAAATCCATTTTGGCTTCTTATGAGCTACAATAAAAGCCAAAATTAGTTGAGGTAAGGCGCCTGGGAAAGCGAGACTCAAAGAAGCAATCGGAAGTTTGCGACTTAATTATTATAGACACATAACCACCATATAAAGTGTACAGCCATTTTATTCTTGCTAACTACGACTTGAATTGATGCACACGACCTTGCTTAATGGTTTGATAAACAGTAATTTCATCGTCAACGATGACCAAATCAGCGTCTTTGCCTACAGCAATACTGCCTTTACGGTCATCTATTTTCAATGCTTTCGCTTGATTCAAACTCGTCACTGGCCATAAATGAGCTAATGTGTCACCTGTAAATTGCATTAAATTTTGTAAACCTTTGTTCATTTTTAAAATACTACCTGCAAGTGAGCCTGTCTCCAAATGTGCTTCGTTATCTTTAACGATAACTTTTTGACCACCTAATTCATAGTCGCCATCCGGCATTCCTTTGGCACGCATTGCATCGGTAATTAAATACATTTTTTCAGCGCCTTTATGTTGATATGCAATCGCAACAGACATTGGATGAGAATGCACACCATCTACAATCAATTCCGTACTTAGTTTTCCATTCGTCCAAGCCGCACCAAACATACCTGGATTTCTATGATGAAAACCGACACCCGCATTATAAAGGTGTGTGACGTGTTGAACACCGGTATCTGCTGCTTGATTTGCCGCGTCAAAATCCACTTCTGTATGTCCCATTGAAAAAATGATGTCATCTTTTAATGTGTCTATCACCTCAGTAGCACCCGCTACTTCTGGTGCAATTGTGACAATTTTAATCAATCCTTTTGCTGTCTCTTGGAATTGCTGTAACAATGCCACAGTTGGCCGTTGAATAAATGCCGGGTTTTGCGCACCAATTTTGTTTTCAGAAATAAATGGGCCTTCTAAATGAACCCCTGCGATTTCAGCTGCATTTTCACGATCTTGTTGTTCATAGTACGTGCGAATATTTTTTAAAGCTTTGTCGATGGCTTCTTGCGATTGTGTCATTGTCGTTGCCAAAAAGGATGTCGTTCCTTCAGATAACAACTGTTCAGCTAAATGTTTTAGACCGTCATAAGAAGCATCCATGGCATCTTCGCCATAACCTCCATGAATATGAATATCTATAAAGCCCGGTAAAATATGATGACCTTTCGCATCTAAAACTTCTAAATCCCCATCATAGGATCCTTTTTCAATTGCACGAATTTTACCTGCTTCTATTACGAGATACCCGTTAGAAATGATTTCGTCTTCTGTATAAATGACGCCATTAATAATTGCATATGCCATAGTATACCTTCTTTACTTAAATTTGATGCGCTTATTCATCATCGTCGTCATCATCTTGATTTAACAATGTGTTTACATTAACAATACCTTCTTGCGCTTTTTTAACGTAATCCGGTTGTTCTCCAATCATTTGACCATTGATATAACTGATAATCATTGGTAGATTCATCCCAACATACAAATCATAATCCGCACCATTCATAATCTTTTTTGCCACAGTATTAGATGGTGTACCGCCTAATAAATCCGCAAAAACGGTTACTTTATCGCCTGCTTCGATATGCGCCATAAAGTTTTTTTCAAAGTCTTCCGGCCCTTCTTGCGGAGATAAAGCAACGGTATAAAGATGTGCTTGAGGTCCAAGAATCATTTCTATACTGTCTTTAATGCCTTCACAAAAAGTCCCATGGCTAACTAGAATTAATTTTTCCATTTCCAAGTGCTCCTCTCGCCTTAAATGTTGGTAATCACACCGAGTGCAGATAAAACAATCGATACAATAATTACAATAAAGATGGCACGTGTAGAATTCATATTTTTACGTCCTAATAACCAGTAAACACCAAATACAATGATTAGAGGTAATAATCTTGGTAAAATCATGTCCGCACTATCTTGAATTTTAACAGTGAGATCACCGATTTTAGGTTCCCATGCAAATTTGACACGTATCATCGTTGCGACTAAAGCACCGACCATAAACACACCGAGGAGTGTGGCTGCATTCGTTAATGATTCCAAACGATGTTGCATTGTTGTAACGAGCGAAATCCCTTCTTTATAAGCAAATTTCAATTGTTTCCAACGAAATACGATAATCGCTAACATTGCCACAAACCAGAGTAATGCGCCAAATGGATTTCCATCTTGTGCCATGTTGGCAGCAATTGCACCAAATATTGTCGGCACCAGTGAACCAAATATCGCATCACCTACTGCAGCGAAAGGTCCCATTAAGCCAACTTTAAGCCCTTTGACAGATTCTTTAGCTGCGAATTGCTCTCTTTCTTCCATCGCAATATCGATACCCGTAATAATTGTATTAAAAAAGTTACTTGTATTAAAGAATTGTGCATGCGTTTTCATCATTTCTTGCAGTTCAGGAGAATCGTCTCCATAAATTTTACGCAACTGCGGTAAAATGGTAAATAAATAACCGCTTCCTTGCATACGCTCATAGTTCCAACCCCATTGAAAGAAGAAGAGACTACGCATGTTGATTTGTCTAAAGTCCTTATCCGTTAATCGATACGGTGTTTGTGGTGGACGTCATGTGAGCGGTTTGCCTGATTTACTTTGCGTTGCCACTGCTGTTTCTGAATTGTGTTCTTGCGATTTATTATAATTCGTCATCGTCAATCTCTCCTTCCTCATCCGCATCTGTCTCACTATGCGCTTTTGGGCTACCTGATGCGACTTTAGGTTGTGATGTGCGTTTATATTCGATCGCTGCGAGTGCAAAACCAATGGCAGCAATTGTAAGCATCGGTAATGATGAGAATGTCATATCAAATTTCTTATCTAACGTTGCAACGGATGTGCCTAAACCGCTCAATCCATTAAAGACTGTCACAGCTAAGGCAGTGATAATAAACCCTAAAATGAAATATGGAAAATGTTTTTTCAATGGAAGATAACGTAATAAAATCGCAAAACCTACTGCAGGTAACACTGCCCCCGCAACAGTCAAACCGTCACCTAACCATTTAAGATCACCATTCAAGTAATTCACAATATTTTTAACTACACCGCCACCAAATACGAGCGCTAAACACACTGGAATCGCACGTGACAATGCCCATGGGATTGCGCCATATAAGAAGTTACGTTCCACACCTTTATAATCCATTTGTTCAATTTTTCGATCAATCCGATGTGCAAAAAACGTATTCGTAAAACGTGCTAAAATATCCGTTTGAATCATTAAACTTGCTACAGGCACAGCAAGTGTTGCGAGTGCTTGTTGTGGATTCATTCCGAGTGCAACAGAGAATGCAACCGCAAGCACCGTGCCTGAGTTTGCATCAATTCTTGAAGCACCACCGAATGTCCCAACACCTAAAATCGTTAACTGCATCCCGCCACCGATAATTAAACCCGTTGTGACATCGCCCATAATTAATCCTGAAATAATCCCCGCGAAAACAGGATGACCAAAAATATTAAATTGTAAATCATCTAATATTTGATAACCTGCATACAAAGTTAATAAAACGATTTGCCACCATAATATTTCCATGGGAAACACCTCCTATTTTTACGCTTTAACTAATGTAAAGAAATTCACTGCCTTATCATTTGGCACCATTTGAGAAACAATTTTTACCCCTTGTGCATCTAACTTTTTAAAGTTTTCGATATCTTCATCTGTCACATTAATTGAGTTTGTAATCGCACGTGTTTCATCTGTTTGTGACATATTTCCTACGTTTAATGTTTCAATAGCGACACCTTGATTGACCAATTCAACAAAACGATCAGGACGCTTTGCAATAATCATGACGCGCTGTGAATCATATTTACCGTTTTTGATATTATTTGCTGCTTTTTCAATAGGTAAAACACTTAATTTAATCCCTGCCGGTGTTGCAAGTTTCAAAGCTTGCTTATCAATATCGCTTTGTGCCACCTCATCATCAATTACCATAAAACGGCTAATATTTAATTTAGTTGCCCATAAATTTGCAACTTGTCCGTGAATTAATCTACCATCGATACGAGTTCCTATAATTGCCATAATAATCTCTCCTTATATATTAGAAAATTGAGGGTTTTGAATCAGGTCAATGGATTCTGAGTATTTTCCTTCAGAGTCAAAAACAATAATTTCATTTTTACCTTGCTTTAAAAATGCTTTTGAAATATACAACGATTGTGAAGGGCCAACCTCCCAATAACGACCTATATTAAATCCATTAACAAGCACAACACCTTTGCCGAAACCGCTTACATCAATATGCGTATTATCAGGTGTTTCTAGCTCAAATTCATAGCGATAAAATGCTGGTTGATGTGCTGACCATGGGCGTTGAAAGTGTTCATTTTTCAATTTATAAAAATCGATGTCAAATTGCTCCCAATTTTGCACAAAATGGAGGTCTTGCATGAGTCCTTGACCTATCCCTTTTCGTTGTGTGGGTGCCAATAATTTATAGCCATAGTTGACGCGTCCCATATTTTCAACGAGAATATCCACTTGTGGCTGACTTGATGTCAAATTGACTTCAAAGGCTTCTCCTATTTCTTCTTGATACGCTTGATACACACATTTTTGATCGATAAAACAATGAACGCGATCTCTTGCATCGACAATTCTTAACTTTTCCTGCTCAGTCGCTCGCGTGAGGATCGTACGATACATCATATAACCATAACCCGAACCGGCCTCTTCCATAGATTGCGGATAAAAGCTCGTCGTCTTTGTCGATATCTCTTCTAAAACTTCAAAAAGATTAACTTTATTTGTTAAAGGGATATCTTTCTTGGCCATAAATGTTTTGACTTTCGGTTCATGTTGTTTTACATCAGGCAAGACGTCTTTTAACATTTTTTGTAACGTAAAATATTTAGGTGTTGGGTTGCCCGCCTCATCTAATGGGGCATGATAATCATAGGATGTCACTTGTGGTAAATCTTTCGTTCCTCTCGCTGAACACCCATTCCAAAATTCAAAATTCGTTCCACCGTGAAACATGTATAAATTTACTGAGCCGAGTTTGATTGCCTCTTTTACTTCTTTTGCAAGATCATCACTATCTCGCTTAATGACCGCTTCACCCCAACGATTAAACCAGCCATCCCAAAATTCCATACACATTAATGGCCATGTCTTTCCATGTTCCTCGTGAAAAGTCTTTAGATTTTGGAAATTTTGCATAGTTCGTGATCCAAAGTTTCCAGTAGGTAAAATATTGTCATCTATCATACTTCCTGCGCGCAAACATTGGTCCCATGCGCCATCTGAAGTAAAGAACGGAACCGTCACACCTTCCTCACGCATCATATTAGCGATTGCTCGAAGATATTCATGATCTTCCCCATATGAACCGTATTCATTTTCGATTTGAAACATAATGATAGGGCCATTTTGATCAATTTGAAGGGGCGTCAATATTTTAAATAAAACTTGATAATAACGATGCACATGCGCTAAAAATTGTGGATCTCGAGAGCGAATACGCATCGTCCGGTCATTCAGTAACCATGCAGGTAAGCCTCCAAATTCCCATTCTGCACAAATATATGGTGAAGGACGCACAATCACATATAATCCTTCTTGTTGTGCAAGTTCGATAAAATATTTTAAATCTTTATTCCCTTCAAATTCAAAGTTTCCTTTTTGGGTTTCATGAAAATTCCACGGTACATAGGTTTCCACTGTATTGAAGCCGAGCGCTTTCAAATTATACAAAGAGTGTTGCCAGTCTTTTCTAGGTATTCTAAAATAATGAACGGCTCCTGATAATATTTTGAACGGCTTTTTATCTAACACAAATGTCTCATTGATTTCGAAACGACTCACATCATCACCTCATTTATAGTTGAATAGATGTTGCTGTTTTCTGATTCATTTCATTGAGTGCTTTTAAGTTTTCAAGTCCTTCATGTTCCAACCATGCCTTTGCTTCAGCTTCACCTTCTTCAACGAGTACACGTGTTGCTCCTTTCCAAGTAGCACGACCACAAAGTATACCATTAAAGCGAGCACCGTGGTCCGCTGCAAACTGTAATGAGTCCATAAACAGTTGTGCTGACACACCACCACTCAAATAAATATAAGGTAAGTCAGTCGCATCGTCTTGTGCTTTAAATGCTTCAGCCGCTTCACTTTGTGAGATTAAATTTTCTGAACCAAAGCCTTCTACAAAGTTCATATTAACTGGAATTTCAACTTTCAAAGTGTCCACTTGGAATCTAGGCTCACTAAACACACGCATTGCTTCATTGACTTTATGCGGACGTACTTTAGCATATTCAGCCCCTTTTTCATCACCAATCGTGTCATCGTAAGTTAAAATTTCGAGTAAAAATGGTATGTTTTCTGCTTGGCATTCTGCACCAATTCGCTCAATCACGGCTTGCTTTTTCGTATTGATGTCATCAGATTCATCTACATCGTAGTACAGTAAAAATTTAACCGCATCTGCTCCTGCATCTTTGAGGCGTTTCACACTTGCATTTTCAATTAAACGTGGTAAGCGGCCCGGTCTTGTCTTGTCATAACCGGTTTGCTCATAAGATAAGATTAAACCTGACGTCGCAGCATTCGCCTGTGCTGCTTCTAGGCCAAACTCGGGATCTACTAGAAAACTAGATCCATACGGTGTTAAAACTTCCGATACCAGTTTCTTAAAAAGTGATAAATTGTGATCACTCGCTTGATCCCCAAGTAACTTTCTTAATGCGCCCCGTTGATCCACTGCAATGGCTGCATATATCCCCTTGTCATCCACTAACCGACTTAAATCTTTTCTTCCCATTCATATCTCTCCACTTCTATTTCAGATTTAATTTGATTGACTTGTTCAATATCAATATGTCCAGTGGCTTGTTGTAATGCGTTTGACGTTCCACATGCTAAAGCTTGACGGATTAAATCTTGTGGCGCTAAATTTTCATAAACACCGTATGCAATACCAGCAACAGTTGAATCCCCAGAGCCGACAGGATTGATGACTTCTTTATGTGGCAACGTTGCGCGATAAATTGTATTTCCCCATTTGACCAGTGCCCCCGCTGCACCTAATGTGAGAAAAACATCCATCTCTGTAAAATAAGCATGTGTTTGTAGCATTTGTGCACATTCTGCAATCGTGAGCTGTTCTTTACCGATTAACATCTCAAATTCTGCCTGGTTCGGCTTAATACAATGTACCGGTAAATCGGCTTCCAACAATAATTTGAGTTCGCTTGCATGCGTATCCACAATATTATAACTATGTTGAAAGGCACTTAGGATGTGAGCGACATGTTCAAATTTTGAGCGGCCTTCAAATTGAGGTGAGCTCCCACTCACCGTCATCACTTTGACCTCTTGTGCACGCTCGTTCAAAATTTCATAATAACGTTGCTGATCATATTCAGTAATTAATGGTCCCGCTTCCAACACTTCTGTTTGACCATTACCATCATTGATTGCTAGACTTTGTCTCGTTTCCCCATGAATAGAAGTAAATGCTGAAACGACACCCATATCTTGCAATGTTTTAGCAATCCATTGTCCATTGGCGCCCCCTAAATAACCATATGCACAGTAATTTGCACCTAATTGATGTAAAACCTTAGTGACATTTATCCCCTTCCCACCAGGGTTTTTGATTTTCTGTTTGACACGATTGACGCCTCCAACTTCAATCGGATCAATCATATACGTGATATCAACAGAGGGATTAAAAGTATGTGTTGCAATCATAGGCTCAACCCTCAACCGGATAAATCGTGACACCTTTAACAACACGGTTGATAAAGCCATCAGGACTTGGGTTATCAGGATTTAAACCGAGTGCTACGGAGCGTTTAGCTTCAAGCAATTGCCCAAAAATCAAATATTGCAATGCTAATTCCATATCTGTGAGCTCTTCAGACTGAGGTAATTTGACTGCATTGTCATCATCATTTACTTGCGCATCTAAAATATAAGTTTGATAGCGATCTTTGACTTGTCCAACTTCTTGGATTAAATCTTTTTCGTATTGACGACGATAAGGCTGATTACTGCGCAACATAATAAAAATGGCATCTGCACTTAATCCTGCTTTCGGACCATGTCTAAAGCCGAGTGTCGTTTCACGTGCAATCTCAGTTTGACCTGCCGTTAATTCATTGAGTTTTAAACTCACTTCTTTTGTAAGTTCGCCAATTAAACCTGTTCCAACATAGAACACTTTCGAAAAATCCAACTGACTCACTGTTTCGGCTTGAGATTCTAGCCAATCAAAATTAGATGACGCAATGTCAAAGAATTTTGGACTCACTTTACCACCGAATAATAAATAGCTCGCGAATAACATGGATGAAAAGCTAGAAGTCATCGCTAAAGATTTATCATTCGTTTCATCAGGTAAAATCACTTTAAAGACATTGTTAGCGTTTTCATGATAAGCCCCTAAAAATCCATCTTTATTATTTGTAATAAACAAATGATAAACATGGCTCGAAAGTTGGTTGGCAATCTCAACTGTTGCTTTTGTTTCTGGACTGTTACCAGAACGCGCAAAAGACACTAACAGATATGCCGTTTGTTGATCAATATAAAGTTGTGGGTCCGTAACAAAGTGCGTTGTCGGAACTGACTCAAATTCAAAATTCGGTAAGACATCGGTATGACGTGCCATGCGGGCTACATCACCCACATAAGCGCTTGAACCTGCACCCGTAAAGAGTACTTTTAATTTTTTATCTTGATTTTCTTGCTCTATTTTGGCAATAAATTTTTCAAATCGTGCTTGTTGCGCTTGCACTAAATCATATGTTTTCTTTAAAGTTGCTGGTTGTTGCTTAATTTCACGATAAGTATGTGTATCATGTAACACAACAATCCCTCCTTGACTCATTCTTTTACATTAACTTGACCGTATATTTATATTTATGGCCGCTTGCGACACTTTGCGTAAATTCAATCACCGCATCGTCCATATAGCTAAAGCGTTCGATAAACATACAACTATCATCAACGACACCATTCAACAGTTTGGCATCTTCACGACTCAATTTACTCGCTGTTAAATTTTCATAAGCATTCGTAATTTGAATCCCATAATGTTGATTGAGTGTTTCATATAGCGAAACTTTATTGAAGTCAAACTGCTCTAATCCTTCACAATACCGCATCGGTAAATAGCTAATTTCATATATTAAAGGCACATCATTAGAAAGGCGTATGCGCTTTAATTCATAAACGTATTGATAAGGGGTTAACTGCATTTTCTCTTGTAAAAATGGCGTAGATGGGATGAGTTTAATGCTTAACATTTTCGTACTTGCCTTATCACCATTCTTCTCAATTTCATCTTTAAAGCTGTAAAGCTCATTCAAAAATTGATTATATTGACTTCCCAGTACAAATGATCCCTTACCATGTTCACGTTTAATAATCCGATCCTTTTCTAAACGTTCTAATGCTTCGCGCACTGTAATACGACTTACACCGAATTGCTCGCACAGATTGCGCTCTGAAGGTATCTTATCTCCCTCCTTAAATTCTCCTGATTTAATACGCTCGTGTATCCCTTGATAAATTTGATAATACAAGGGCATTTTCTCTGACATGACCTTCACCACCTACTGGTTATAACCACTTAAAGCATAAATGTAAATTTGCCATTTTGTCAAGAGCTATTCTGGTTATTAGTCATCTCCACGCAACAAATCTTTTTTGTTTTATATTGATATTTTGAACATTTAGATACTTTTCATTATCTTTTCACACTAAAAAAAATAAAATTTTAAATTTTTTTGAGATGTATTAGTGGTTATAACCACTTAATCATTTTCTACTTTTTTCACATTTCACAAAAGTCACTAAACTAAAGAAGCAGCGTACAATTTACACCTTTTTCACACAGCATAGTCCCCCTAAAAACTGGTATTAAAATTTTTCCTTTTGTTCTCTAAAAGCTTGAAACGGCAGTATTGTAAGGGTTTACAAAAAGTGAAATAAATTATATATTCAAGCCAATGACTTATTAGGAGGCGTGGTAAAAAATGATTCATAGACAACAAATTTTCAGTATTCGAAAGTATGCCATTGGGACTTCATCGATTTTACTCGGACTAACATTTTTCATTTCCGCATCCGCAACAGCGTCAGCTTCTGAATTGAAAAATGACCTAGCAAATCAAGATACTGACGTTAGCCCACAAGCAACTATTGACGGTCATATTTCAAAAGAGAGATTAAATGCTTCACAAACAGAAACAAAAACAGCTGACACTCAAGCTTTAGGCGCTCAGGCCATCAGCCCCACAGAACAGGCAAAGCCGCAAATAGATAAAACGGCGAACTCAACTGCCAAGATGGTGTCTCAAAATGATAGCGACTCAGCAACTAAAGCGCGAACTCAACCCAAACAGATCACACAGAGTAAGTCTTCGCAAAATGAGCAAGTTCATACACAGGCGACATCGCTTTCAGCAAAAAATGCACAAAATACTTCTTCCTTACACGCACCTGTTCACCATTCTGATGTTGTCCAAGCGCAACCGACAACACCTAGCGAAGCCCCTCTATCGCACAGTCCTAAAGAAATGCGCCGTCCTCAAGCGACAGCTGCACCCCTTTCACGGCAAAACCAAACAGCGACTGCACGCAAAACAAACAGTAGTACACACCCACAAACTACGCATATCGTATCTTCTCTAGATACATTACAATCCCAACAAATGAAAGTTGAAGTTGATCAAAACTTCCCAGCCATTAAACAATATAAACTGAAGAATGGCAAAACGATTCCCGGACAAGTAGTAGATTCATCTCAAATTATTGTCAACGGAGAAATCATCAAGCCTACTGTGTCTTACAAGAAATTAAATGACCATACCGCTGAATACATCCTACACGCAAAAGATGATAATCATGCTATTAACAGCGATTTTAAATTTCAGTTATCCGTTATTGATCGTACAATTGACTTAAAAATGACAGATTATCATAGCAACAATCCAGACGTTATCGTACGTTCATTTGGCTTTATGAATCAATCACTTGTTTCCGTCAATAGCCAACAAAAACAGGCTCAACTGCAAACTACAAAAATGTCAACAAACACTATGGTGAGTGGTGACCGATTATACACAATTGATGACAAATTCGAACCCAACTTTAGTGACATGATGATGTATGGTTTCGTTTCAAACAATCAATATAGTGCTGGGTTATGGAGTAACGCACAAATTGGTGTCGGTGGTAACCAAGACTTTATTCGTGTGACAGCCACTGGCGTTCAAACAAAAGAGGGCGTATCTGTAGGCTTAGGTGCCACACCATGGATTTTACAACCTTCTCTTGCGCACCAAGATGCTAAAACACAAGGTTTACTACCACATATTAAAATCGCCATTGCTGAAGATGAAAACCATGATGGGAAAATCGATTGGCAAGATGGCGCCATCGCATACCGTGACATTATGAATAATCCATTCAAATATGAAGAAGTTCCTGATTTAGTCGGCTATCGTATTGCAATGAATTTTGGGTCACAAGCCCAAAATCCTTTCCTAAAAACATTGGACGGTGTCAAAAAGTTTTACCTTAACACTGACGGTTTGGGGCAATCTATTTTATTAAAAGGTTATAACAGCGAGGGCCATGACTCAGGCCATTTAGATTATAGCCATATCGGTGAACGAATGGGCGGCGCTGAAGATTTGAATACCCTTCTATCCATAGGCGCACAGTATGGGGCACGCTTTGGTGTGCATATCAACGCTTCAGAAACATATCCAGAATCTAAAGCATTCAATCCTGATTTATTAAAGAAAAATGAAGATGGCACTTATAGTTACGGTTGGAATTGGCTCGATCAAGGCTTTAATATTAATGCTGATTATGATTTAACCCACCAACGTCAAGCACGATTCCAAGCACTCAAAGATGTTGTTGGAGAACGCCTTGATTTTATTTATGTCGATGTATGGGGTAACCAACAATCTGGAGATAACTCTGCTTGGCCTTCTCATCAATTAGCTAAAGAAATTAATGACTTAGGCTGGCGCATCGGTGTCGAATGGGGACATGGTATGGAATACGATTCAACCTTCCAACACTGGGCAACAGATATAGCATATGGAACTTACGAAAATAAGGGCATTAATTCTGAAGTCGCACGTTTTATACGTAACCACCAAAAAGATTCATGGGTAGCAAATCATGCTGAACATTCAGGAGCAGCAGATTTCCCATTATTAGGTGGCTATAACATGAAAGACTTTGAAGGTTGGCAAGGACGAAATGATTTTAAGACTTATATTAAAAATATCTTTGACGTCGACGTCCCCACTAAATTTTTACAGCATTATAAAGTCATGCGTATTGAAAATGGCCACCCTGTCAAAATGACAGCAAATGGAAGAACGATTGAATGGACGCCTGAAATGACAGTTGATTTACAGAACAATACAGGCGACAAAGTCACTGTCCAACGCAAGTCAAATGACTATGAAAATGATATTAACAACTATCGTTCACGCACCATTTTACTCAATGGTCACACTGTATTAGATGGCGACAACTATCTCATTCCTTGGAATTGGGATGCGAATGGACAACCACTCACAGGAAGTGAACAAAAGCTCTATCATTGGAATAAAAAAGGTGGTTCATCAAGTTGGGAACTTCCTGATTCGTGGCACACGAATCAAGTCATTTTATATGAATTGACTGAAACAGGACGAACAAACATGAAAATCATCCCTGTCACAAATAATCATATTAAACTGGATCATATCAAAGCAGAAACGCCTTATGTGATTTATCAAGTTCCACAGCCGAAACAACAAGAAGTCAATTGGAGTGAAGGCATGCATATTAAAGATGCTGGGTTCAATTCACAAAAACTTGATGCATGGCATATCAGTGGTGATGTCGAACAAGTGGGTATCAATCAATCTGTAGCGCACAATCATCTACTTAAGATTGACAGCCCGAAACAAAAGACTCAGTTAACACAGCAACTTACAGATTTAAAACCAGGCCAACGTTATGCACTTTACATCGGAGTCGACAACCGTAGTAAATCTCAAACACAAATTGCAGTTTCACACCAAGGCCAAGTTTTAGCGACAAACCAAACGCAACAATCGATTGCGCAAAACTACGTCAAAGCGGATGCACATAATACAAGTAAAGCGTCAGAAACTTATAAAGACGGCGGTAGCTACTTCCAAAATATGTATTTGTTTTTTGTCGCACCTCAAGATGGACAAGTTGATTTCATTATCAGTCGAGAAGCAGGTAAAGGGGCTACTTATCTGGATGATATTCGTATCGTTGAAAATCCTTCAATACTTATGCGTGACGGCGTTTTTCAACAAGATTTCGAAACTGTCCCTCAAGGGTTATTCCCATTTGTTGTTTCTGAATTTGAAGGGGTAGAAGATAACCGCACACACTTATCCGAAAAAAATGCACCTTATACACAACGAGGATGGAACCATAAACGCGTTGACGATGTCATTCAAGGACATTGGTCACTTAAAGTGAATGGGCAAGCAGGCAAAAATAAAATGGTCATTCAGACAATTCCTCAAAATTTCTATTTCGAACCCGGTAAAACATATGAAGTCTCATTTGATTACGAATCTGGTTCTGATAATAGTTACGCTTTTGCAGTAGGTCACGATGATATTTCAAAGAATCGAAATTTCAAAGTTACACCATTAAAAAATACAATCGATCATCCCCATGCACAACGTGTGACATTCCAAGTGACTGGAAACGAAAATGGACAAACATGGATTGGCATATATTCGACAGACGTTCAACCTGATACAAGAGGTGTCAAAGATAATGGGCAAGTCAATTTTGAAGGAACAAAGGATTTTATTCTCGATAATTTGATTATCCGACCAATCGATGAAGTTATCGATAACAATCCTTCAACAGACAACCCTTCACATCCGAGTGGCGATGGTTCTACTGACAACACAAGGCTCCCTAATAAACCAACTGGTCAGCAAATAAAACAGGAACCTATTGGAGAAACAGCTCAATCAATCTCACCATCCCACAAGGTAACAACGGATCAACATGAATCGACAACAGACAACGCACAATCATCAGCTTCAACAGACACTGAAATTTCATCAGCACAACAGAAACAAAACGGTGTCGCAACAATTTCAACGGATCCGTCTTATGTCCGTACATCAACAACCATCTCATTTGAAAATCATGGGCAAGTTGTAAAACATACAACGCAAGGTACAAATACAATCATTAAAGCATCAGCTGACCAAATGCGTGTTGAACAACTTAACGCACAACTTCCAGATACAGGTGCATCATCTAAAACATCAACACCACCATTACTCATGGTAATGATTGGCTTTTTCACTACTGTATTAGGACTTCACCATACACGTCGTAAAAAGCAAAAACAGCATTCTTAAACATTTTTAGACATGGGCTGAGGGCCTCCAGTTCCTTTCAAAAATTGCACTTACCTGTTTAGTTTTTTAATATTTATTGCCAAAAGTGCTATCTCAAGTTAGGTTTGTCCCAGCTCCATTAGAAATTCAATTTAGCCTCATTAGTCTGAATACATGCTTTGCACCTCTCTACTAAGTATTGTTATAGTACAGTTAACAAAGATATCTGCATTTGATGCATCAAACCCCTCACTACTGGCAAAGTGAGGGGTTTTTAGTGCGATTATGTCGCCTATTTATCGTTGTGCTTACGTAATCCATGTGCATAAAATGCATTCTTTTTTATATCTAATCATAAAGTTGTCATTATCATTAATCTCGAAAACATCGCTTTGAGCAATACATTTTCATTTTTATATACAATGTATTATTGTACTTACCAAACGGAATTAGTTCCGTTTTCTAATCTACTTTGTTGGGTATTTAGATAATCCATATGACATTGACGTTTTTTAGCGTCATCTGTTAAATATGGGCGCGTCATTTTGAAGGGAGTTAATGAAGATGTATGATTTTACGAAGTTAGAAACATTTATCGGTTTGAATAAGCCCGCTCATTTCGAACCGACGTTAGAGAATTTGAACCATTATATTCGTCAATATGTGTTACATGTGCCGTTTGAAAATATCAATGTTCAAAATCGTTTACCTCTTGCTGTGAATAATGCATCCATGATTCAAAAAATAACAGAACGTCATCAAGGGGGAATCTGTTATGAAAACAATCGACTCACATATGAATATTTGAGTCAGCACGGCTATGATATGCATTTCATTGCGGCTACTGTTAATCAAGGTGAAGAAAAAGGATGGGCTGCTGAAAATGTTCATATGACAACCATTGCAACACTCAATGGATCACGTTATTTAGTTGAAACCGGCTTTGGCGAATCCCCTTTAATGGCGGTTCCACTTAATGGCGATATTGTAGAAGATACAGCAAAACGACAGGTTTATAAAATCAAATATATCGATGATACAACATTTGATTTACTTAAAAAAGTGAAAGATCAATGGGTCATTCAATATCGTGCGGTTGATCATTATTTAAAATTTAGAGACTTTGAAAATGCCATGGTTTATAACCAAACAAGTTTAGATTCACATTTTGTAACGGACCCTTTACTTGTTAAAAATTGGGAAACAGGTCATGTAACGATGACAGGAAGAAATTTAACAGTGACTGACCAAGGTAAAAAAGAAAAACATCCCGTGACTCGAGAAAACTATCGTCAATTTTTAGCTGATTATTTTAACATTACGCATACACCGATTTTATTTTTTGAACCTGAGGAAACAGAATAGAGAGAAAGAAAGCCTTAAACATGGAATTGCCTTATATAGATAAATTGGATCGTGACTTACGTGACTTGGCCTCAACAATGTATGGCGCCACACTTTCAGACGAAACTTTGCAAGCTTATCGTGATCAAGTACTTCGCCATGCCAAGACCTCAGTTGACGCCAACTTGGATGTAACGATTGATAAGCAAACTTTATCGACTGAAGCAGGAGAGGTAGATGTGTTGCTATTCAACCCCCATCAAAGTCAACAACGACGGCCTGTTTATCTCTATATGCATGGCGGTGGCACAATTTCTGGTGGTGCCCATTTGGATAATCAAGACAATGCACGTCTTGCACACGACCTTGGTTGTCTCGTTGTGTCTATTGACTATCACCTTGCCCCTGAAACCGTATTTCCCGGGCAATTAAATGAATGTTATGGTGTGTTAAAGTGGCTCGTTCAACATGCGGATGCGCTATATATCGATGTGTCACGCATTGCCATTGGCGGTAGTAGCGCAGGCGGATTACTCTCTGCTAGCTTGGCACAACTCGCACAAGACCGTCATGAAATCCATATCGTATTCCAAAATTTGCATATTCCAATGCTGGACATTGCGACAACCTATCAACGTCCCGCTAACCCTTATGTAGGTCATTACGGTTGGACATATGAAATGAATGCATTTGCTTGGCAACAGTATCTCGGCGAAGCATTCGAAAAAACAACGCTTCCACCTTATGCAGTCCCTGCGCAAAGACAAGATGTGTCACAATTACCTGCGACACTGATTACGGTAGGCAGCTTAGATTTATTTGTCGATGAAGCAATTCAGTATGCACAGCGTTTAATACAAGCAGGTGTATCGACTGAACTGCATGTATATCCTGGCTTATTTCATCTTGGCGAACTCATTCCTGAAGCACGTGTGGCACGCCAAATCTATCATGATCGTGTCAATGCGTTGAAACGGGCATTTTATGACTAAAACGTGCTAAGCGTCTGAATCCGGATTGTAACTGCACTTTTCAAGTGATATGCCAATGATTCAGACGCTTATGTTTTATCTCTTATTTTATGTGATACTGAGCATACGATCTAAACTTTGTTTCGCATACTTTGCAGTTTCTTGGTCTACCTTAATAATTTGATCTCGGTCTCCATCCATAATCTTATCTAAACACCACGCAAGATGAGGTAAATCAATGCGATTCATTGTCAGACACGCACACATCAGTGGGTTTAACGATTCAATATGCAGATCGGTATACGTCTTTTTCAATCGCTCTACAAGATTCATCTCTGTTCCAATAAGCCAATGCGACCCCTTTGGTGCATTTTTAATCTTATCGATAATATAACGTGTCGAACCTGCATAATCAGCTGCTTGAACCACATCAAACGGACATTCTGGATGCACGAGCACGTTCACTTCTGGATTTTTTTCACGCCCTATTTCAATATGCGCTTTATGAAATTTCTCATGAACAGAACAATGTCCTTTCCACAATACAATACGCAATTGATCATGACGTCCATCATAATCTAATTGTTTTTTTATTGGATCCCAGACTGCCATGTGTTCTAAAGGTACACCTAAATCATAGGCCGTATTGCGACCTAAATGTTGATCAGGCAAAAACAAAATCGTTTTACCTTGTTGCAACGCCCATTTGACAACTGATTTTGCATTGCCACTTGTGACGCAAGAGCCTCCATGTTCACCAACAAATTTCTTAATGGCTGCTGTCGAATTAACATAAGTGAGTGGCAAAATATCTAGATGATAGTGTTGTGTGAGGACATCATAGCTATGAAGCGCTTGTTGAATATTCGCCATATCCGCCATGGAACACCCTGCAGATAAATCGGGCAAATAAATATCTTGATGGTCGTCTGTGAGTATGTCTGCCGTTTCTGCCATAAAATGCACACCGTTAAATACAAAATATTCCGCTTGCGTGTTTGCTTTACAAATACGTGCTAACTCTAATGAATCACCCGTAATATCAGCAAATTGAACCACTTCATCTTTTTGATAATGATGTGTCGGCATAAACAAACGGTCTCCCAACGTGTCTTTAATCGATTGAATATGATTTTTCAACTCTTCCTGCGTCATTTGCAAATAGTGTTCAGGAATAGATTTTGTCGCTGTTAACATCGGATTAAACATTTACATCACAACCTTTGCAGAAATATCAAGCGCTTTTGAAGCATAAAATAAAGCACCCATAGAAATAAAATCAACACCCGCTTTGGCATACGCGACAACATTCTCTTCGTTGATATTGCCCGAAGCCTCTGTTTGAATAAAGTCTGGAACGAGATGAATATGTTGCTGTATCCATTCGGGTTGTTGATTATCAAACATAATGACATCTACACCTGCTGCTATCGCTGTTTTCAACATCGTTTCATTTTCGATTTCAACTTCTAGCTTATCCATTGGTCCTAAAAAGCCTTTAGCTTTTTCAATCGCTTCTTTCATGGAGCCACTAAAATCAATATGATTATCTTTTAACATCAAACCATCATTCAACGAACGTCGATGATTCAATCCGCCTCCAACGGTTACCGCATACTTTTCAAAGATTGCTAGTCCAGGCGTTGTTTTACGTGTATCGACAATGCGTGCATCGGTATGGGCAATTTGTTGTGAGATGCGTTGTGTCATCGTCGCAATCCCAGACATGCGCTGTATTAAATTTAATACGATACGTTCCATCGTTAAAAGTGTCGGGATCGTGCCTGTAATTTCTGCGATAACATCTCCAGCCTGCACTGATGCACCATCTTTAATCTTTTGATCCACTTCAGTCGTTGGATCGAGTAATGCAAAAGCTTCTGCAATGATGACTTCCCCACAAAATATGCCCGCTTCTTTCGCTTTAATCATGAGTGTGCCTTCTGAATAACGATCAAAAATGCGCGTCGCTAAATCTCCCTGTTGGTTATCTTCAATGTAATATTGATTGATTTTTTCTCTGACGGACAACCGATTCAACATGTTCTTGACCTCCCCTATTCATTTCTATCACTTTGTCTTGCCATGCTGTTTCACGTGTTGGATAATCTTTTCGATAATGTACACCTCTTGACTCTTCTCGCCTTAATGCGGAATGACATATCGTCTGTAACAACTTGAGAATACTGTAATTTTGCCATATTTCATGCGTTACTGTGCTTGTTTGGGGTGCATCATTTAATAACGTTTCAATCATTTGCAAATAGTGTGCCATCGCTTTTTGTTCACGCTCGACACCTAAAACTTCAAAGCTATATTGTTGTACTTTTTGCACATGCTGTCGCTCAATGATTGGAATATGACACACTTGTTCTTGTGGTTCCCAATCTACAGATACCAACTGTTGATTAATCACTTCCGCGCAGTTCGCTCCCATGACTAAGCCTTCTAACAATGAATTACTCGCTAAACGATTCGCACCATGGAAATTAGTACACGCGGCTTCCCCAATCGCAAATACATTCTCGATTTGCGTTTGACCATGAATATTTGCTTGAATCCCTCCTACCGTATAATGCGCACCGGGCGTAATAGGGATTCTTTTTTCTGCTAATGTTTGAGGCATGTCCCGTTGGATTGCTTTAAAAATGGTAGGAAAGCGTTGTTCAAAATGTGCCACTTCACTGATGTCGATGTAACATTGGTGACCTTGCTGTTGTTGTTGAAAGATAGCACGACTCGTCACATCTCGAGGTGCCAAACTTTTCATAGGATGAATATCATCCATGAATGCAACATTCTCATCATTGATTAACACGCCTCCCGCGCCACGTACAGCTTCCGAGACGAGACCATAAGCTTGATCAGGCGTCCCCAACAAGGTTGGGTGAAATTGTATCATCTCCATACTTTCTAGTGTCAATTGATGACGTAAAGCAATCACAGCACCGGTCGCCACACTCTCAGACACATTCGAATGCGTCGTAAAAACATTACTCACACCTCCAGATGCAAATACCACAGCATCAGCTTCAATCATGCGCTGAATTTGATTTTCATCGATAGCTAAAACACCACACACTTCATTATGACTATTTTTGACAAGGTCGATGACTTCCATCGCTTCGTAAATTGTGAGACGTGGATGACTCAAATGATGAACCATATGTTGTGCGATGAAATAACCCGTCTGATCACCACCTGCATGTAAAATTCTAGGCAGCTGGTGTGCACCTTCCATACCATAAAGCAAGTGTTGCATTTCATCTCTATCAAACGGTAAACCCTCATCTATCAACTGTTCGATGAGCGGATAACTTTGTTGGATCACCGTTTTAAGCATGTGAAGATCTCCCATTTGTGCACCCGCTTCGAACGTATCACGCGCATGCTGTTCACCTTGATCTTCTTCATATTTTGAAAAACAAATGCCTCCTTGTGCAAAGTAACTATTATTCTGACTCAGGTGATCTTTAGTCACACAAACCACTTCAATGTCTGATTTCAAAGCGCGTATGAATGATAAAGCCGCAATACCACTACCAACAATAATAACACGCAATTTGTTTACACCTCTATTTACACTAATATATACATATATGTTAACATTTATATACGCACTGATTTTGTCACAAAAAAACGATAAATGCAAGTGGAGGAAAAAATAATGATTTATTTAGACAATGCGTCGACAACTAAACCTGATTCTGAAGTGCTATCGCTCTATCAAGAAGCACAAGCCTCAATGTACTTTAATAGCGAAAGTCTACACATTGGCGGAGAAATGATAAAAGAAACACTCCATTCATGTCGGACTTATATTCAACGCTACTTTAATACGACGAAAGAGATCCTTTTTACGACAAGTGGTTCACACGCCAACTTAATCGCGATACAAAATTATTTAGCGTCTCACGAACAAGGGACTGTCGTAGTCTCCCCTTATGAACACCCTTCTATATGGGCTGCACTGGCACCATACGAACCTCAAATTACAGTCGTTCAAATGCCATTAAACGACCAGGCTGAGATTGATATCGTTGCGCTCGAACAGTTGCTCAATCAAGACACTTTATTAGTCATCGCACAGCACGTTAATTCTGAAACAGGCTACATCTTACCTATTGAAGCGATAGCGAAACTGGCACATCAGTACCATATTCCTTTCCATGTGGACGGTGTTCAAGCCGTACAAAAGATTGAACGCCCATCACTCGATCAGATCTGTACTTCCTATTCGTTTTCTGGGCATAAATTTCATGGGACAAAAGGGAGCGGTGTACTCGCCATATCTCACGCTTATGTCCGTCCTTTAAATCCACATTATTTTCATGAACAGGGAACACGTAATGGCACATTAGACTTGCCTAGTATCCTTGCGCTGACAAAGGCTTTGACCTTAACGTCGCATTTCGACCATTTACAACGTCTCCACCACTATGCAAAACAGCGCGCTGAAATGATTGGTTTCACAGTCTTAACGTTTAAACAGCAAGCACCCCATATTTTAGGTTTAATGACACCTCACTTTGAAGGTCAATGGTTAATGCAGTCACTGTCTAGTCGGAATATATGCATTTCCACTGGAACAGCCTGTGGTCATGGGGTATTATTGAGTCAAGGCCTGATTCATAAAATTCAAAATGATCAACTAGAACCTGATCAATATATTAGAATTTCATTTTCAAAAGAGACGACAATCGATGAAATTGATCAGTGCTTTAGTCAAATTGATCATATTTTCAAAGGGGTGCCCATCCATGAGTCCAGCTGAAAAAAGACGCAAAAAAATAGTCGAGCTTCTCAAACATTCGGATAGACCCATTAAAGGCGCATATCTTAGTGAAATGTTTGGCATTTCTCGACAAATAATTGTTAAAGATATTTCTCACTTAAAAACACAAAATTATCCTATTCACTCTACTAGTAAAGGTTATTTCTTCAATGATAAACCTCAAGGTAGACCGTTTAAACGTGTCATCATGTGTGAGCATGACCACACGCAAATCGAAAAAGAGTTAACAACCATTGTTGAAAATGGTGCCATGATTGATAATGTCTCTGTCGAACACCCTATTTACGGTACGATTCAAGCTGAATTGATGATTGAATCCATTGAAAATATTCAATCCTTTGTTGAGGATATGGCAAAATATCAAGGCACAATGTTAGCAGAACTAACAGACTTGATTCATTTGCATACCATTTCAGCAGATTCCGAAAAAATACTTGATAATGCCGTTCGTGACCTACAACAACAAGGCTTTATCGTTGACGTTCAATCATAATAAAAGATGACGCATCAACGATTTGCGCTCAAAACAAAGCCATCATTAGTTGCCACAACTTCAAACACGCGTTGTGGCTCACTTATCTATAAAAAATATGCTCCTTTCAAAGTTCCCATGCTTTCAATGTTCACTTTGAAAAGAGCATATTTTCATTTTCAAGATCGAAGTATCAGCTGAAGACGCATCTTCAAACGCTGTATAGCTGTGTAATTGGTATCGCAAGCCTCAACTTACATAATGCCAATCAGTTTCATCCAAAGCGAGCCAATACCTAACCAAATAATAAAATAAACGATACTTAATATAAAGTTCATCGTCCACCAACGCTGTTGACTGACATAGCCTGACGCAAAAAGAATAGGTGCAGGTCCACTACTATAATGCGTTGTGGATGCAAGTAAGTTACCAAAAAAGCCGAGCATCAAAGCACTGAACAATGGTGGCGCACCCGCTGCTATTGCGACACCCAATAACGCTGCGTACATCGCACTGACATGTGCAGTCGCACTTGCAAATAGATAATGTGAATAAAAATAGAAGATGACTAAAATAACCAATACAATAGGCCAGCTGAGTCCACCTAGGCTGTGCGCAATCGCATGACTCAACCAAGGAATGAAGCCCAATTCATTCAATTGACCAGCCATAAGTACCAGTACTGAGAACCATATTAAAGTATTCCAAGCCCCTGTTTCATTAAGAATATCTTTCCAATTCAAAACACCGGTTAAAAGTAATAAAGATAATGCAATAAAAGCAGTGAGCGTTGTATCAATATGTACAAAACTTCCAATAATCCACAGAACAAGCGCAATTAAGAAAATTCCGATCATAAACTTTTCTTGTAATGCGATGTTCCCCATTTTTTCTAATTCTTTTTCTGCCCAACTTTTGGCATTTGGTGTTTCTTTAATCGTTGGAGGATAGATTTTATAAATAATAAACGGCACAACAATTAAAGAAATCAAACCCGGTACTAAAGCGGCTAAAAACCAATTCATCCATGTAATTTGTACTTTAGCTGTACTCTCTGCAAGATTTTGTGCTAATGGGTTACCCGCCATAGCTGTTAAAAACATTGCTGCTGTAATCAAATTACCTTGGAACTCTGTAAAAATAAGAAAAGCCCCCATTTTATGTTCCGTATGATCTTTTGGTGACGAACCAAATGATTCCGATAAGGATTTAATGATAGGGTACATAATTCCCCCTGCACGTGCAGTATTACTAGGTGTTGCAGGTGCCAAAATCAAATCCACACCGACTAACGAATAAGCTAAGCCGAGGGTTTTCTTACCAAATATTTTAACAAAATGTAATGCGATCCGTTGTCCTAGCCCTGTTTTCACAAAACCTCTTGAAATAAAAAACGCGATCGCAATCAACCAAATGCTATTGTTACCAAACCCTTGCACAGCCGTTTTCATATCAACAATGCCACAAGCGACCATCAGTGTAAAACCGATAATTGAAACAGCGCCAATCGGCATCGGCTGCGTAATACAAGCAATAATCGTTGCTACGAAAATCGCAAACATATACCATGCTTGAGGATCCACTGCGTCAGGCTTGAAAGGCGTCAATGCCCAAATTAACAAACCTACCACAATCGGAATAATAAATTTATGATACTTCACATTGCTTTCCATAACCATCTTCCTTTTATTTTTTTAAATGATTACTATAAACCAATAGTAACATAGCCCGTTCTCATAAATAAATCGAAACTCTTAAAATATTCACAGTTTTTTAACAAATTTAAAATTAAGAATAAAAATGCTTATATGCTAACGTTTTTCTATGCATATTATAATAATAATTCACTTATTTTCTATTAAAAATTTATTTTCTTCACATGAAAAACCTTTACCTTTTTATAAGAGTATACTATAATGATTGTGAAATTATTCACAATATAGTGGGAGGTATTCAATATGACTACAGTAGTAAAAGAACAGAAACAAGAAACAGAAGTTTTTGAAATGATTCATTTGCTCGCTCAAAACGGCCAAGCTGCCCTTGAAGGACTCTCAAAAAAATCACAAGCTGAAATTGATCACATCGTTCATGAAATGAGTATGGCTGCGGTGGATCAACATATGGCACTTGCTCGCCATGCTTGTGAAGAAACAGGACGTGGTGTATACGAAGACAAAGCCATTAAAAACCTCTATGCATCTGAGTATATTTGGAACTCCATTAAAGATGATCAAACTGTCGGTATCATTGATCAAGATGACCAAAGAGGTTTAACATATGTCGCTGAACCTGTCGGCATCATTTGTGGGGTAACACCAACAACAAACCCAACATCAACAACTATCTTCAAAGCAATCATAGCGATTAAAACAGGTAACCCAATCATCTTCGCTTTCCACCCAAGTGCACAACAATCTTCAAAAGCAGCAGCTCAAGTTGTTTTAGAAGCAGCCATCCGTGCCGGCGCACCAGAACATTGTATTCAATGGATTGAACATCCATCAGTTGAAGCGACAAAACAATTAATGAACCATGAAAGCATCGCATTAGTATTAGCAACAGGTGGTTCAGGAATGGTTAAATCTGCTTACTCAACAGGTAAACCTGCTTTAGGTGTTGGACCGGGTAACGTCCCTGCTTATGTTGAAAAATCTGCTAAAATTAAACGTGTTGTCAACGATATCATCGGTTCTAAAACTTTTGATAATGGGATGATTTGTGCATCAGAACAAGCTGCAATAGTAGATAAAGACATCTATCAAGAAGTTAAAAAAGAATTCGAAGCACATCAATGTTATTTTGTGAAAAATAATGAGCTCAAAAAATTAGAAGCAGCTGTGATGAAGGAAGACCGCTCTGCAGTACGCCCTGACATCGTAGGACGTCCAGCTGTAAAAATTGCTGAAATGGCCGGAATTAAAGTACCAGAAGGCACAAAAATGTTAATCGCTGAACTAAAAGGTGTCGGTGAAGACTATCCTTTATCAAAAGAAAAACTCTCACCTGTCCTTGCGATGGTCAAAGCAACTTCAACAGAGCACGCTTTTGATTTATGTGAAGCGATGCTACATTTAGGTGGCTTAGGTCATACAGCTGTAATTCATACTGAAGATGAACAACTCCAAGAAAAATTTGGTCTTAGAATGAAAGCTTGTCGTATTCTTGTAAATACACCATCATCTGCTGGAGGTATTGGTGATATGTATAATGAATTAATTCCTTCTTTAACTTTAGGCTGTGGTTCATATGGTAAAAACTCAGTTTCTCATAACGTTTCTGCAACAGACTTAATTAATATTAAAACGATATCAAAACGCCGCAACAATATGCAATGGGTGAAATTACCACCAAAAGTTTATTTTGAACAAAATGCACTTCTTTATTTAGCTGAAATGGATAAAGTAGAACGCGTGGTACTCATCTGTGACCCAGGTATGGTGGAATTCGGCTATGCCTCTTTAGTGGAAGGCGTCCTCAGACGTAGAAAAATCGAACCACAAATTAAAGTATTTAGTGAAGTTGAACCGAACCCTTCTACAGATACTGTGTATAGAGGTCTCGATATGATTACAACTTTCAAACCAGATACAATCATCGCGCTTGGTGGGGGTTCTGCAATGGATGCTGCGAAAGCAATGTGGATGTTCTTTGAGCACCCAGAAACATCTTTCTTTGGCGCTAAACAAAAATTCTTAGACATCCGTAAACGTACGTATAAAATTGGAAAACCTGAAAACACAAAATTCATTTGTATCCCTACAACTTCAGGTACAGGTTCAGAAGTGACACCATTTGCTGTTATCACAGATAGTGAAACACATGTGAAATACCCTCTCGCTGACTATGCGCTAACACCAGACATTGCAATTGTTGACCCGCAATTTGTGATGAGTGTGCCAAAAAGTGTAACTGCAGATACAGGGATGGACGTTTTAACACATGCCATTGAATCTTATGTATCTGTTATGGCATCTGATTATACAAGAGGCTTAAGTTTACAAGCGATTAAACTGACTTTTGAATATTTAAAATCATCTGTCGAAAAAGGGGATAAAATTTCAAGAGAAAAAATGCATAACGCTTCAACAATGGCAGGTATGGCATTTGCCAATGCATTTTTAGGTATCTCTCACTCAATTGCACATAAAATCGGTGGAGAATATCACATTCCACACGGACGTACAAATGCAATCTTATTGCCACATGTTATTCGCTATAATGCTAGAGATCCGCAAAAACACACACTTTTCCCTAAATACGAATTTTTCAGAGCGGATACAGACTATGCAGACATCGCTAAATTCTTAGGACTCAAAGGGAATACAACAGAAGAACTTGTGGAAGCACTTGCTACAGCTGTATATGAGTTAGGTCATTCAGTCGGAATAAAAATGAACTTAAAATCACAAGGTGTGACAGAAGAAGTACTCAATGCAACAATTGATCGTATGGCTGAATTATCTTATGAAGACCAATGTACAACTGCCAATCCAAAAGAACCTTTAATCAGCGAACTGAAAGGTATTATTCAAGCCGCTTATGATTGTGAAGCATAACGATTTTTCAGCATCACCTATTCAAATTTAAAATTCGGGGCGCCTGGGACATCGCTACACCTTTATCCGTAAACGACTCTTAACCCTCATAAAACCGATGAGGGACGCAGCCCAATTCAACTATACCAAAACTGCATTGTCTCGGACGCCCCATTATTGTCGATGTATCACTTTTAGTCATAAAATGCTGAAGAACGTTAAAAAAGATGGGACATCGATCCCATAATAAATAGCGCTAAGATGATTTTTAATAGAAAATTGTCTTAGCGCTTTCTTCTTATGATGAAACTTCGTATTATATGACTTCGCTTTCCGAGGGGACAACCTCAGCCTGTAATCTTCGGCTCATCCTGTTCCCTCAGGAGTCTCGTCATAAATACTTCGTTTGTATAAATTCCTAATAAATTAAAATAAAAAAGCCGAGACTTTTCCCTTTAGAAAAAAGTCTCGGCTTTTAAATATTACAATCGTTAATCTAATTCTGGTAATTTTGAAACTAACGCTTCACGGTTTGCTTCAAATTGTGGTGGTAACATTAATTTTTGACCTAATTGATCTTTAGGTTCATCACGGTCAAAACCTGGTCCAACAGTCGCAAATTCAAAAATGATATGACCGCGTTCTTTAGTGTATACCGCTTTAAAATAATTTCTATCTTTTACTTCAGTCACGTGGTAACCTTCGCCCACTAGATAGTTTTGCCAATCTTTTTGTACATTTTCATCATCCACAGACCACGCGATGTGATGTACTGTACCTACACCCCAACGGCCTTCTCTCATTGGTGTTTTCGGAATAATGATATGGTGTTTTAGTTCGCCCACTGTTTCAAAGTGGAACGCATCTTCAGTATGTTCAAGCTCTACTAAGCCTAAATCGTCTACTAATTCTTTTAATGTTTCAATAGGACGAAGTGATAGCAACACGGAACCATGAAAACCTAAAATACTATTCGTCTCACTTTCTTCATCGCTTTCCACTAATGCTAAATCAAGACCATGAATATCTTCAAATTCAATTGTTGGTCTTTGGAATAAAGATGTTTCTGTCACTTCTACATGATGGTCTTTAAGACGTTGAATCCAATAGTCTTTAGAATTTTTAGGGATTCTAAATGCAATACGACCTACTTGACCGCTTCCGACACGACCTTCTCTGGCATTCGCCCATGGGAAGAACGTAATCACTGTACCTGGGTCTACATTATCATTTGAAAAATATAAATGATATGTGCCTGGATCGTCAAAGTTCACTGTTTTTTTAATCAAACGTAAATTTAAAACTTCTTGATAAAATTGTTTATTTTCTTTTGGATGTCCTACAATTGCTGAGATATGATGGATATTTTTAATTGCTTCCATTTTGTTATCCTCCTTTTTCTGTTCACAGTATTTTGTCATTACTTCTCATTGTCATCTTGAATTGATTTGTAGTAACGAGACTTATCCGATTGTCCTTGAAAGCTCTTCGTATAAAAAGGCGGATCATCCGTTTTAGTCTCATCTGTTGTTAAAATGGCTCTATTTAAATGCATGACTTCCCCGTCTTTAACAAGAGAAAAATCTCCATATAAGAAAATCTCTCCATTGTCACCATAAGTGACTCTCGTTTCGTCGTGTGATTCTACCTCATTTGAAGCCAGCTCATAAGTTAACGCACCGCTTGGACAACGCTCAACCACTTCAGCGATATGTTCTGCAGTATCGTTATCCGGATTAATCCACGGTCTTTGATTGACATCGAACACATGACTTAATCCACGAACACACTCCGTCGCATGTACACATCGTTTAGGCTCAAAATAGACATTGATATCTGATCCGGTATACTTTTTCGCCAATGCAAACACTCCATTCATGGGTTTTAAAACAACATACCTGTATTAATTCATAAATGACAGTCATATCATTCAATACCTAGTATAATAATTATACTAAATCGGATTATAACGAAAGTAAAGCAACATGTTCTCGCTGTTAAATTTGATAACACAACACCTATACCCAAATTGCATCTAAATACACTTTTCGTATAATATGAATCTTGTTCTCATTCCAAAATATAGTGTCCAATGATGGTTGATGTAATCTCATACTGATTATTACGCCTCAATCCAACGCACAAGAAAAGCAAAAGCAAACAAATCTTGCTGACTCATGTTCTCATAACGAATGCCCAGCCACTTTTGAAGAATATAAAAAACCCTAGATAAGGCGTTACCTTATCTAGGGCGATAGTGCGAGTGCACGCACTGTCTTTCATAACTCATAATCTTTAATTAATAAACAAATGATAGATGTCACACGTGAAACATTTTCTCTCTCTTCGGTTGTCTCATCCGTGCAATTTCAGTCATTTTTATATGCATTTAATTAAAGCATCATCGCTAATTTCAATTGATCTAACACACCACTTGAAGAACCTGGGAATGCAAAAATCATTTGATTTAAGTCTCTTGCAGTCAGTTTTTGGTTAACAATGAATGTAAGCAAGTTGATCAAATCAGGTGCGTCGTCACCATAAATAGCCGCACCAACGAGGCGTTTTTCGCTATCTAATACGATTGTCATTTCTGCTTCTGTTTCATTTTTGTATTCAAATACCATTCTTTTACCAAATGGAATGTCGATCACTTTGTATTCGTCGTTATTTTTCGCTTCTTCGATACCTACACCGATGTTAGATAATCTTGGAAGTGAATATAATACAGATGGAATTGCAGGGTATTGGATTGGCATTTCATTCATTTTTAAAATGTGTGCTGCGATGTAATTAGATTCGAATGTCGCAGTTGGTGTCAATTTTGGAATCATTTTTTCAATAACGTCACCACTTGCGTAAATGTTAGGTACATTTGTACGTAGATATTCGTCAACTTTTACACCGAATTTAGAGTATTCAATACCTACTTCTTCTAAACCAATACCTTCAACGTTTGGCATACGTCCAGTTGCATCTAAAACGTAGTCAGATTGGATTGTTAAACCTGATTGTGTCACAACATCGTAGTTTGTACCGTTTTCTTTAACAGCAACTACATTTTCGCTCATGTGGAAATGAACGCCTTCTTCTTTTAATTTGTCCATTAATTTTTCAACGTGTGCAGAGTAGAAGCCTCTTAATGGTTGATCATCCACATGAATCATGTGTGTTTCCACACCTGCTTTAACTGCGATTGAAGCGAACTCAATACTAATAATACCTAAACCAATGAAAGTAATGCTGTTTGGCATGCTTTCAAGTGATAAGAAGTCTCTACTATTTTTTGTGAATTCTTTACCTTCAATGTTTAATTCGTTGCTATGTTGACCTGTAGCAATAACGATATTTTCAGCTTCGTAGTTTTCACCATTAACAGAAACTGTGTGTGCATCAACGATTTTACCAGCACCTTCGATAATATCAATACCTTGTTGTTCAAGGATTGCTTTCATTGTACCTGCCATTGGGTCAATCACTGAATGTTTATAATTCATAAGATTTTCCCAGTTTACTTCTAAGTTTTCTGTATTAATAATGTTTGGATAGTGAGACGCTTGTTCTAATACTTCAAATGGATTTTCTAACAAGATTTTTGCGTTACAACCATAGTTTGTACATGTTCCCGCAATACGATCTTTTTCAATAATTGCGACAGATTTACCTGCGTGTTTTAATGCAATTGCACCGTGCCATGCTGCGTGACCACTACCTAAGTATACTACGTCATATTTTTTCATTCTTATTCATCCTTTGTAATATTTTTTAGAGTTTCCTCTAGTTTATCCATTGTTTCTTTTGCTTTTAAGTATTCATCTAAATCAAATTTTGAGGCTATACACTCGGAAATTGCTTCATGTATTGCTTCTTGCTCTCTGTGCCCTTTTTCAGTCAAACTCACCAACAAATGTCGCTTATCTGTTTCTGACTTTTCTCTCTTTATCCATCCAGTAGCTTCTAAACGCTTCAACAAGGGTGTTAACGTATTACTCCCTAAATCTAACCTTCTCCCTATAGATTGCAGATTTTGGGGGTTATCTTCCCACAACGTTAATAAAACGAGGTATTGAGAAAACGTTAATTTAAACGGTTTGAGCTGATGCTCATAAAATTTTCCAAATAATCGATTTACGTTATAAGCAGAAAAACACAGTTGATTTGCTAGCTTCATCTCCTCACTAGACAATTGATCTCCCCCTATTCCAATCGTGCACGATTGATTAAAGCTTAAACCATCCCCAAAGATAAATCAAATAAAAGAACTTCGCTTATTATAATTTTTTATTGTTTCTTGGCAGAGCCTTGTCATAGCGCCTTTTTACGAGATAAATAAAAATATTACATCTTATGTTTTAATAAATAAAAAAACAACTCTTGTGAGAAAAACATCATCACACAAGAATTGTTTTTGGGGATTAGAGCTTTAAAATAGCTTGTCATTAAGGTAACACTTCACACGCGTAATCTCTATCCTTTATAAATATTTTTTCATAATCACTTTATTCGATTCGGTAAAAGCTTCGTTATGGCTTGATACGTAACCTTCTTTTCTAGCTTCAGGGTCAATATATTGCTTTGCTAAATTTGCAGCATTCCCAGCGTCACTAAATGCACTTGCGATCAAATGGACTTTAGCATCGTGATGGACAATATCCCCACAAGCATAAATACCAGGAATACTTGTTGACGTATTCCCAAATCCTTTGATGCGATAGGAATCAAACATATCTAATTGTGCTGTCGATGCCTCTAACAATGTACTTTCTCGATCAAAGCCATGACTAATAATCACATCATCAACACTTTTTATCGTCGTGTCACCTGTCTCTAAATTTTCAAGTATCACTTCTTTGATTCGGTTCTGTACTTGATCCCCGATTAATTGTTTAATGTGTGTATTCGGCATTTTTTCAACATCTAATTTTTCTAAGATTTGATTCATCGCTTCATAACCACGGATTTCATCTTTTCTATAAACTAAAGTGACACTTTTCGCATAACCTGACAAATCACAGGCCCAATCTAATGCAGAATTACCTGAACCTGAAATCAACACATTTTTATTTTTAAAATGTTTCAAAGCTTGAACCGTATAATGCAAGTTTGTCAGTTCATATCTGGAAGCATCTTTAATTTCTAATTGCTTCGGTTTTATGATGCCGCCACCTATCGCAACAATAACCGCTTTTGAAGAATAAACGTGACCTTGTTCTGTAGTCACTTCAAAATGCTGCTCCTCTTTTTTAGTAATATCTATTACACGTTCTTCCAAACAGACTTCTGGATTAAAATGAAGTCCTTGTTGAACAACATCTTGAATAATTTGAAAGCAAGGCTTCGGTGCCAGACCACCAATATCCCAAATAATTTTTTCAGGATAAATGTTCATTTTGCCACCTAATTTATCTTGAACATCAATGAGCCTTACGGATAATCCTCTTAACCCCGCGTAAAAACTCGCATATAACCCCGCAGGACCCCCGCCAATAATAGTCACATCTTTCATCATAGACATCCTCCTGTTTAATACATGAACTTCTTATATAAACTAAGTATGCTACAATTGATAATAATTATCAATATCAATGATGACTCAGACTGTTCTCCGTTGATTGAAAAACCTGGACGTATCCTTTTATCAGTTGTTCATATTTTCGTAATACCCACTCACTTTAAACCCGCATATTTACTTTTTACTTGGAATATAAAAATGGGCATGTTGATAATGAAAGGTAATATCAGAAACATCAAAAGGTTGGCCTGTAGATGTGTAAAATGTCTGATGATAACGTAAACAAGGTGCGCCAGCTTTTAATTGTAATAAATCCGCTTCCCTCTCATCGAGTTGATCCACATTGAAATAGATATCCGAAAAGCCAAGGCGTATTTGTAAATCGTTTTGTAAATAATTGAAAATAGAACCTTCTGCAAGCTCTTGATTTAAATACTTTACAATGCGCTTATTAAAGTAAGAATATTCGATGCACAATATCAAGCCATTCATATAGCGCACGCGTTCCAAATAGTAAACCTGCTCCCCAGGTCCTAACTTAAGTGCTTGCATCACGGACTTAGGTACCTCTGTCACTAATTCTAATTTGATAACGTCACTTGTCATATGGTGTTCCGCTAAATGACTTGAAAATCCATTCGTTTTAAACACATTGATATAATCGCTACTTTTAGAATTTCTTACAAAAATACCGCTGCCTTGCGCTTGATAAATACGTCCATCTTGTTCGAGCAAGGTCAACGCTTTAACAACCGTACTTTTACTTACGTCGTACATGTCTTTAAATGCCGTCACACTCGGCAATTTATCACCTGGCTGATAATTCGAACTTTCAATTAATGTATTGATTTGTTGTGCAATTTGTTCATACTTCAACAATCTGAATCCCTCTTTTCAATAGACATCGATTTATTATAGCATGCTTCTAAAAATAAGAACGACCTTTACATATTGTACCGGTACAATTATAATAACTTTGAACAATATGCTTTAGTCTATTATATGAAAAGGTGGTATGAAAATGGGTCAATTACCTCAAAATTTCATGTGGGGCGGTGCACTCGCAGCCAATCAATTTGAAGGCGGCTATGATCAAGATGGCAAAGGACTCAGTGTCATGGATGTCATCACTGCAGGTGCTCATGGTAAGGAAAGAAGAATTACAACACATGTGGAACCTGATGCTTATTATCCTAATCATTTCGGTATCGACTTCTATCATCAATATCAAGAAGACATCGCGTTATTTAAAGAATTAGGCTTAAAATGCTTACGCACTTCCATTGCGTGGACGCGGATATTTCCAAAAGGCGATGAAACGATTCCTAATGAAGCTGGTTTACAATTTTACGACAAAGTCATAGACACACTTATCGAGAACGGGATTGAACCCGTCATTACTTTATCTCATTTCGAAATGCCCCTCCACCTTGCGCACACCTATGGCGGATTTCGAAATCGAAAAGTCGTGGATTGCTTTGCCCGTTTTGCAGAAGTTGTCTTCGAACGCTATCAAGATAAAGTCACATATTGGATGACTTTTAATGAAATTAATAACCAAATGGATGTACAAAATCCTCTGTTTTTATGGACCAACTCAGGGGTTCAGCTCAACCCTGAAGACAATCCTGAAGAAGTGTTATATCAAACTGCACATCATCAACTCATTGCAAGTGCACGCGCGGTCAAAATTGGGAAGCAAATTAATCCAAACTTTCAAATAGGCGCAATGATATCGCATATCCCTATTTATCCTTATTCTTGTCATCCTAAAGATATGATGGAATCGCAAATCGTTTACGCTTTTTCTTTCCAGACGTTCAAGTTAGAGGCTATTATCCTCATTACGCTGTTAAAATGTTTGAAAAACAAGGTTATGACATCGGTTGGCAAGAAGGAGATGATGTTCTATTAAGAGAAGGGACTGTTGATTACATCGGTTTTAGTTACTACATGTCTACTGCAGTGAAACATCAAGCCGAAGATTCACCTGAAAATAACATTATGAATTACACTTTACCTAACGCTGTAAATAACCCTTATATTGAATCAAGTGATTGGGACTGGGCGATTGATCCGATAGGCTTGCGTTATACGCTCAATGTATTATACGAACGTTATCAGCTCCCCTTATTTATTGTAGAAAATGGATTCGGTGCTGTTGATCAAGTCGAAAATAATGAAATCCATGACAGCTATCGTATCGATTATTTAAAACAACACATTGAAGCTGCGATTCAAGCCGTTGGTGAAGATGGCGTCGACTTGCTCGGTTATACACCTTGGGGCATTATCGATATTGTGTCTTTTACAACTGGAGAAATGAAAAAGCGTTATGGTTTAATCTATGTTGATCAAGATGACGAAGGGCATGGCTCATTAGCACGTTTGAAAAAAGATTCTTTTTACTGGTATCATGAGGTGATTCAATCTAATGGGACAAACCTTTCCTCATATTGAGGGTACAAAGCCCTGTTGCGCACTGATAAATCACCATACTTTTAAACCTCTATGTATTTGCGCCTACAGTGCAGAAACTCATCATTTTAAAAGAATCGTATAGAAATGCCCTTAATTTTAGATTTAGAAAGGCGTGGAACGGAAAAGAGAAAAGATTTCCGCTTCACGCCTTTGTTAGTCTTTCTTCCTATATTTAAATTGATGTGCCTTCCTACTCTATCTTCTTGTCGTACCACAGATATTTTCAATAAAAACCAAAAATGATAAATATTTAAATTTAGTTTTTGACTGATTTGTGAACAAATCTATTTTAATGTTGTGATTTGATTCACAACTGAGTATAATTAAATTAAAAAGGAGATATAAATATTATACTAGAATCATTTTGTATCTCTAAATCTATTGGGAGGTCTTTATTATGATTAAATGGCTACAACAAAGTAAAATTGCGAGTGTAATTTTGTTATTACTTCGTTTATATTTAGGAATTAGCTGGTTCAAAGCGGGGCTCGGAAAATTGTTGAGTGGTGGTTTTAATGCAGGCGGCTTTCTACAAAATGCCGTACAACATCCAGTCATGTCTGAAGCAGGTGTTCAATACCCGATTTATACATGGTTTCTTAAAACAGTCGTCTTACCTATGACACCTTTAGTTAACGTACTCATCCCACTCTTAGAAGTCATTGTAGGCTTATTATTAATCTTAGGTTTATTCACTTCAGTGGGTGCATTTGTTGGTTTAATACTCAATTTCATGTTCTTATTCGCAGGCACTGTATCAGTTAACCCACTTTACATTTTGATTAGTATTTTTATTTTCATGGGTGGCTATAATAGCGGTAAAATTGGTTTAGACTACTTTATTAAATCAATTTTAAGCGTGAAGTTTTTCAGATTCTTTAACTATTATCCTGAAAGTCATCAGAACCATACAAAATCACTGCAATAATCTTATAAGCTCATATGCATCATGAACAAGCGTTAATGTGATGCATCTCTTCATATAAAAATAAAGCGCCTCAAAAAATCTTCTGTAAATGATCTTTTGAGGTGCTTCTTTTTGTTATTTCGTTTCACGCGTATGATGGTCTTTCATAAAAGTCTCTATCACAGTTTGAATGGCCTTATCCCAGTAAGCATAATCATGGCGACCTGTACCGTCTTTAAAGTCACAACTGATACCTTTTTGTTGTAAATAATGCACAAAATCAACGTTACTCTGATAAAGAAAATCTTCTGTACCACACATCATTAAAAACTCAGGGATTTGTTTTTGCTTTTTAACCGCTTCGTCTACCAAATAGTAAGGGTCAAAAGGTGTCCCCTCAACTTTTGTGACTTCACCCGCAATCGCTTTAGGCTTGAAATCAGGGAAAGTATAATGGGCAAGTGTTTTCACATCGACAGCAGCAGAGAGCGGCGCGGCTTTCGCAAATCTTTCACCTGCTGTCAAAGCGAATTTAATCGTACCATAGCCACCCATTGAATGACCTGCTACAAAATTATCTTCTCGTGCTTTAGACAAAGGTAAAATTTGGTGCACGTAATCCCAAACTTCTAGAATATAATCATAATAACTATGTCCGTAGACCATGTTAGTGTAAAAACTATGGTCTGCATTGGGCATAATCACTGCAAGTTGATGCGCATTGGCATAGCGTTCAATACTTGTAAAGCGCGTGTAAGCACTGTGATCACTTGATAAGCCATGCAATAGTAATAATGACGGTAATAGTTTAGGTTGTACATTGGGTTGAACGTAGCTTTTGTCATCAGGTAAAATGACCGTTAAAGATTGATGCATCCCAATCGTTTCAGAAAGATAGTTGATTTCTAATCGTGCCAAAATACTCACTCCTTTATGACTCATTACGCTTTTTATCTTACGTCTTTCTTATTTTAAATGTCCACAGATTCGAAAGCTTTCAACTTTACAAATAAATATAAAGATAATACATTAAATTTGTAATAACCCTAATAGTAATAAAAATCAACGTATGTATTAAACAGAAAAGGTTGAGTGATTATGACAAAAATAGCGATTATCGGCCCAGGTGCAGTGGGTACAGCCATTGCATCCGCCCTCGACACACAAGATGTCACTTTATTCGGTAGACAAAATAAAACTGTCACTTACGTCGACGAAGCAGTATCTGAAACGAAGCAAGTCAACGTTCATGCCCTTAAAGAAGCCACTGATGTATATGATATTGTTTTTATCGCAGTGAAAACACATCAAATAGATAACATTTTAGATGATCTTAAAAACATCACGCATTCCGAATCACGCGTTATTCTTGCACAAAACGGCAGTGGTTTACTTCCAAAATTAGAAGCGTACCATGCTTATCAAGCCGTCGTTTATATTAGTGGTGCCAAACAAGACAACGTCGTTAAACACTTCAAAGATTATAAAATTCATTTGCGCCGTGACGCTTTTACAGAGCAATTCGCAGAAAAGATTCAAGATTCACAGTTATCTCTTATCTTAGAAGATGATATCGATAAAGCCATCTGGTTTAAACTCATCTTCAATCTTGGAATGAACACGTTAACCGCTTTAGGTCGTGATACGGCACGCTTATTAAAAGACTCACGTATGGAACAATTGTGTCGCAATCTTTTAAATGAAGGCTTACAAGTCGCAAATGCAGCTGGCGTTATATATGAAGATTCATTTATCGATGACGTGATGGCAGCTTATCAAATCTTTAATGATGACACAGCTACAAGTATGTATTACGACACAATGAGCGAACAACCCATTGAAGTAGAAACGATTCAAGGCTTTATCTATCGTGAAGGTCAAAAATATGGCCTCCATATCCCTTATATTGAAACAACATATACTTTATTAGCCCATCAAAACCAAACGAGATTACGATAACATCACTTTAATATGCATTAAAAAAAGGATTGAGCAGCAATACAACTGCTCAATCCCTCTTTTTATGATAAAACACTTATGCTTGGTTATGTTTCATTTCCAATTGATGAATTTGATGTGTCAACATTGTATTGACGGGTATAGGAATTTGAAGCGCCTCTCCGTATTTTGCAATTTGACCATTTAAATAATCTATTTCTGTCAGACGACCATTTTTATAGTCTTGATGCATAGATGGATAATGTAAACCTTGTTTTTCTTTTGGATAAGCCCCTTCAATTTTTTGAATTAATGCTGTTTTATCTAATTCGACACCTCGTGCTTTAGCGACAGCCACAATTTCATCGATAATCGGTACAATCATGTTCCGTGAATGATCATAGCTTCCGAAATCATAAATGGTTTTATCTAAAATTGTACATAAAGGGTTCAAGACACTATTTAAAGTAGCTTTTGACCATATCGCTTCAAAAACATTGTCGTTGATGTGAGGGTGTAAGCCCGCCTCATCCAATGCTTTGAAAATGATTTCTGTTTGTTCATCTGAATCACCACTTGCTCGATAAAACTCAATAGCACCTTCACCTTCTAATAATAATTGACCCGGCCCACGTAATCCGGCTGTCCACATTGTCACTGCCAAATAGATTTGTGACATCGGTACAAATTTTGACAAACGCTCATCGTGACCTAAACCATTCATCATACTCAAGATAGCTGTTTGTTCATGAATGGCACCCGCTTCTTTCAAACGTGTCAACATTGCCTCAGATTGCATCGCTTTCGTTAAAATAATAATTAAATCATAAGTTTCTGACACATCTTTTGACAAGACGGCTGGAATTTCAACGGTATACGTTTCATTTTCAGTTTTGATTTCCATACCTCGGCTGTTAATGCGCTGCACATGTTCAGCCCAATCATCAATCAAAGTCACATCGTAACCTGCTTTTTTTAAAGAAGTCCCTATTCTACCACCCATGGCACCTGCGCCTGCAATTGCAATTTTATACATGACTGTTCACTCCTCTGTTGATTGTACTGTATTACTATGTAAGTCAATTATATTGACCTATTAAAGATAAATTCATTTTATCATAATTCTTACATTTGGCATAGTTTCTGTTGAATTACACACCTTTTAAGGCAATAAGTGAAAAGCGAAAGCATCACGCTTTTCCTAAAAATTTGTTTCTGTCTCCGTACAACACGGGTAAGTGTATTTTAGTGCATAGTTCATGTGATTTGTGGTATATAAAGTATATAACAAAAGAAAAGGTGATGATTGTATGGCAGAAATTAAACATGGAGATAATAAGTTTTATGTAGGTGAAGACGAAAATCATTTACAAGCTTTAATGACCTATGTCCCTGTTGGAAACAGTCGGATCATCATCGATCATACTGAAGTCGGTGACGAATTAAAAGGTCAAGGTGTAGGTAAACAATTAGTTCAAACAGCCGTTGATTACGCGCGTGAAAACAATATTAAAATTCATGCCACTTGCCCATTCGCTAAAAGTGTTTTAGAGAAAACAACTGAATACCATGACGTTTTTGAAAAATAAAACACAGTCACAGTTGGCATTGTTAAAGTGTCATCTAAAAATTTTTGGAACGCAATAAACCCGTCCCTGCATTATATAAAATGCATGAGACGGGCTTTTTTGAATCGAAAGTCTAATTTCGCTATTTTTGTTTGTATCTATCATTACAGCCTAAAAAGGCAAATAATCACTCTTTGTTTGAATCCAATTTGAAATTTGAGAATTAATCAAAACTACATTTGAACCATCAAGATTACCTTGCACAAGTATGCCTATCAATTGATCATTTTCTTCTAAAAATACTCCCGAACCTGATTGACCAGCACTAGATTGTAAAGTTGTTTGTATAGATTTTTCACCGTTAACAGATGTTATTTTCCCTCTAGTTTTATATTGCTTGTAACCACTTTTTTCAGCAGGATAACCTATTGAATACACACTTTTTCCATTTAAATCTGAAGGTTTTACACCTCTTACTGAAAGTTTTACGTCTTTCATATAATAACTATAAGCAGGAGTAGGGTTTGATCCTTTAATTAAAGCAATGTCTTCTGTGCTATAAGGATTAAATGTACTCACTGTTATATTCCCTGCTTCTGTAGCTAATCCTGATTCTCCTGGATAAACTTTTCCTATATTTCCTTCTTCAAATTCACCGTCTTTACAATGTTTAGCAGTTAACCCTACAGTTGGTGTCAACATAACCGCTGTACAGTGATGCCCATCTACGCCTTCATATTTGGCTGTATTTATACTTCCTTTTTCTTTAAATACATCTGTAATTAATTCTCTATTATCTTCTGAAGCGATTGCATTTGGAATAATAAAAAAGTAAGTTAAAAAGATAGCGCTGATAACTATAAGTAATTTATTTTTCATACTGATGTTCTCCTTAAATATATTATTTTGATAGTTACTTAAAATATTTACTTATTTGCTTTGAACCAGTTAACTAACCTTTGATTTAATAGTGACACTCTAGCCCATTTATTGGATCTTCATGTCTTTTATAAGTAGACCTCTTTAATTCAACATCTTTAAATTTTTAAAACATAGGTTTATTACTTATCTTTTGCATAACAATAAAATACAAATCAATTTTGAATAGTGCGTCTGCATGATCACTACGTTTTAATCTGCTAATAACATTTATGAACTTACAATTTAACTTCACTTACAACCGTGTATTTTCATCCTCCTTTTAAGTGAAATTTCAGTAAAACTATATGAAAACTAATCTTTATAATTAAATTATACAAATATTTAGGGATAAAACAAGTAGTAAAAATTTATAATTTATTGTTAAGGACTTTTGCTATGGTTTAAAGCAAAATATTGAAGATATGCGAACAATACTGCCAAAAAATAAACCCGTCCCTGCATTGTATAAAATGCATGAGACGGGCTTTTTTGTGACTCTGTGCTTAATTTGTTGATTATTATGGTTTAATAAGGTTGTTGTTGGATTTGGTTATTTTGCATTTTTAATGGGATTTCATAGTATTGGCAGTTTTCCCATGATAAATAATCTTTGAAAATGTGGAAACCTTGATTAAAGAATTGATTCAATAATTTTAATGTTTCTTGTGATGTTTCAGGCAATTCATAAATCAGCTCAGTGAGCGTTTTGTCAAAGTAAGCATCTTCAATTAAAGGTTGATCGAACTTGAAGTTAGCGTCTACAAATGGGTAAGGCAAGACGAAGAATGTCGGACCTTCAAAGCGATCGTCACCAAACCAAAAACCAAATTCTATAAAATGTTCATCAAAAGCGGCATATTCAATGACTTGAGATGGTTTGAATGTTTCATGTATCGCGTTATAGTTAATAATTGATGAAATATCAAATGTACCCCAGAAAAGACCAGGTTTAACTTTGCGTGCACGGAAAGGCGCCACAAAGAAGGATAACGTGCGTGTTGCGAATTTCATTAGATTTAATGCTTGTTTACTCTTCTCAGGGTCATAGTGACAGTGATGCGCATCTTGATTAAAAGGCGTTTGATCTTCGACTTCTTGTGGGGTTTGATTGATTTTTACATCAATTTCAAATTTTTGAAGCAACTGATGAATGCCTTCATAGTATTGTTGGATGCTCGTTCCATTTTCTAATGGGATGCTATCTCGTCCTTGATCTGTTTCAACTATAATGCGATGTTGTACTAAATCGACTTGAATATTATACGTATGTTCAGCGTAGAATAAAATACCTGTTGAAAACCCACTTGGAGTAATATCTAAAACTACATGTGCCCACTGCGGTTCTTGGAAGGCGCTCGCGAGCTTATGTTTACCTAATATTTGAGCCAATCGATGCAATGTTTCTTTTTCTTCTTTCCAATCTGCAAGTTTTAACACTTTATCGCCTCCGTAAATTGTTATTCAGGCCGTGCCACTTACTTTCATTATATAAAATTTTCTACCTTTTTAATAACAATTGTCATCCAACTGGTTTGTATGTCCATTTAACAACATTAAAATGCGTGTCAAACCTTAATTTCATTGTTTGACACGCATCACTGTTATTGTAATTTTTGAAGATAACTGCGACCGAATTCTGGAAGCGGTACGCCAAAGTTATCTGCAATGGTTGCCCCAATTGAACTAAATGTTGTATCCGTATCGAGCGCTTGACCTTCTTTAAATTTCGGACTGTACATCAACACTGGAATGTATTCACGTGTGTGATCTGTGCCTTCTGCCGTTGGATCATTGCCGTGGTCAGCTGTAATGATGAGTAAATCATCTTCACGCATCGCAGCCATTAATTCCGGTAAACGATTGTCAAAGTCTTTCAAGGCTTGCGCGTAACCGGGTTTATCACGACGATGCCCATACAATGCATCAAAATCGACTAAGTTTAAGAAACTTAAACCTTTAAAGTCTTTTTGTACGATTTGCATCAGTTGGTCCATCCCGTCCATGTTACTTTTCGTACGTACGGCTTCTGTAACACCTTCGCCATCGAAAATATCATTAATTTTACCGATGGCAATGACATCGTAATCATGATCTTTAAGTGTGTTCATCACTGTTGGGCCAAAAGGTTTTAAGGCATAGTCATGACGATTACTTGTTCTTGTGAAGTGTCCCGGTTCACCAACATATGGACGTGCAATCACGCGACCGACTAAATATTTCGGGTCTTTTGTTAATTCACGTACTTTTTCACAAATGTCATAGAGTTCTTCAAGTGGAATAATCTCTTCATGTGCGGCAATTTGAAGCACAGGGTCTGCGGATGTGTATACAATCAGATCGCCTGTTTTCATTTGATGTTCGCCCCACTCATCAATCACTTGTGTACCTGAAGCCGGTCGATTCACAACGACTTTACGTCCCGTGATTCGTTCGATTTCATCAATTAATTCTTGTGGAAAACCGTTTGGATACACTTTGAACGGCTGCATGATATTCAAGCCCATCATTTCCCAATGACCTGTCATCGTATCTTTACCGACTGAAGCTTCGCTTAATTTCGTATAATACGCTTTGGGATGTGCAACTGCCCCTACGACAGGTAAGGCATCAATATTACCCAAACCTAATTGTTCGAGATACGGTAATTTTTGGTCAAATCCTTCTAACGTATGTTTCAGTGTGTGGGACCCTTCATCGTTAAAATCTTTCGCATCTGGGGCCTCTCCTATCCCAACAGAATCCATGACAATCAAATGTACACGTTGAAATGGTGCTGTCATATAAATCACTCCTACATTGATTAATTTAACATTGTTATCGTTTAATAGTCTGCGTCGGATTCTAATCCTTGCATGATTTGAACACCTGCACTTGCGCCCACACGTGTGGCACCTGCCTCAACCATTGCGTTAAAATCTTCTAAGCTACGCACACCGCCGGAGGCTTTCACTTCTAATGCATCCCCGACAGTCTCTTTCATTAATTTCACATCTTCAGGTGTGGCACCACCACCCGCAAAGCCAGTGGATGTTTTCACAAAATGTGCACCTGCTGCTTGTGCTAATTCAGAGGCTTTCACTTTTTCTTCATCTGTCAGTAAAACCGTTTCAATAATGACTTTAACCGTATGACCTTGAGCCGCTTTGACCACAGCTTCAATATCTTGCTGTACATCAGCGTAACGTCCATCTTTTAAAGCGCCAATGTTGATGACCATATCGATTTCATCTGCACCTTTACGTAAAGCATCTTCGGTTTCGAAAGCTTTCGTTTCTGTCGTTGATGCACCTAATGGAAAACCAATCACCGTACACACAAGCACGTCACTATCTGCAAGACGTTCGGCAGCGTATTGAACATGCGTCGGATTGACACAAACCGATTTAAAGTGATACGTTTTGGCCTCTTCAATGATTTGATCAATTTGTTGACGTGTAGATTCTGGTTTTAACAATGTATGATCGATATATTTTTCAAATTTCATAATTTGATCTCCTTCTCTTTTTCATTCTTTTTATTGTTCGTGGTGGGATGTCACTTTTGACTGTGTCCAGCGATTAAGGATGGTAAATAGAATAAGTCCAACCACACTGAGTAGCCCTAAAATAATTAAAATCATTCCGAAGTGCGTATTCATCGCATCTTTTCCCGGGAAATTTAAAGGTTGATAGTCAATTAATGCCGCAGCTAACGCGATCCCTACAGAGACAGCTACATTAATAATTAAATTGTAAAAACCTATCGCTACCCCTGTCACTTTAACATCAATTGTTTTGATCGCTTCATTTAAAAGTGGTGCGTACATTAATGCAAAGCTACCTGCAAAGAATATCATGGAACAAACAAAAATGATAATGTGATGACCCACCGCAAATGCAGGTAAAATCAAACTCAAAGCAATTAAACTAATCGCAGTCATAATTGCTTGTTTTGAGCTAAGAAATTTCGCAATTTGACCGCTCAATGCTCCGACAACCACTGCGACTACATAACCCGGTAAAAGTAACAATGACGTTGTATCTAATTTTACCTCGTAAATTTTTTCCATGATAAAAGGAAATGTAAAAATATAACCTAATTGAATTGCATACATAATGAAAACAATAAATAAGAATGACGTATAGCGTTTATTTTGAAAAAATGCTTTATCCACTAATGGATGGCGTGCATTTTTAATGTAAAATGCAAAGATAATAATAATTGCTAAAGCAGCAATCATGTATAGCCAATTGAAATGTGTAATAAACAGCATGACTGTTGTCGCAATAGCTGCAATTAATATTAAACCTATAAAATCTAAGTGCGCTTTATTTGTATTTTTTTCTTTAGGTAAATATTTAAAAAGAAATGGTAATGTAAACACAACGATTAGCGCAATTAAAAACATATTGGTCCAATGTAAATAAGTCGCGATAAAGCCACCTGATAGAGTCCCAATCACAAGAGATAGCGAATAACTACTTGTGCTTAGACCCAAGTACGTTTTTTGATCTTCTGTTGATAAATATTTTGCCACGTAGATGACATAAAGTGTTTCAGCTGCTGCTAGTCCGGCCGTTTGAATAATGCGTCCAATCAAAACCATTGGAAAATAATGTTGGAAAATATAACCAATGATTGAACCTGTAATGATAAGAAAAACACCGTAAATAAACAGCGTACGAATGCTGACCGCGTCAGATAACGATGCATAGACCACTGCACCAATACCAATAACAAGACCTGCTAACGTGGCTTGCCAACTTACAGTCGTTACAGAAATGTTTAAATCATTTGCAATCGCGACTGAAATCAATTTAAAAGAATTATCAATCACTAAACTAAACACAAATAGAAATAATAAAATGGGAACTGCTTTTTTAACTTTAGAATAGTCCATAGTCATTTCGCTCCTTGAGTCTGAGACCAATACACACTTTCACCTACAAAAAAGTCTCTCTATTTTAAAATGGCAATAACTGACTGAATGACACATCTGTGGAAGACATCTTAAAGCTAAGCGATTTTCTAACCTTATTTTCAGGCTTGCTTCCATGATTCAAACATATTGTACGTTACACTTAACAACACTTTTATTCACCAAGTCATGTCACGTGACCCACCACTTCGCGAATAACATTTAACACTATACTTAGCTTTAAAACGCCTTCAACAAACTTGTATACTAATTTGTCTATTTGTATACCCATTTATATAATAAACCTATTTTAAAACGCTTTCAATACTTAGCTTATGACAAAATTAAGAACATCACGATTAAGATTCATTTTTAGTCTCCAGGATAGAGATCAAGGTGTCATTTCCCGCTTTGGCTCTTTCCTATTGCCTATGATTCATGCCATTATCTTCATAGTTCAATCAAATTTATTGGTCCACTTCAACTTTAAAGTGTTGTATGATGATAGAAGAGAATGATTGAACTGGAGGTTTGTTTCATGGCGTCGCAATCACAGCCTAAATTTTTAACGATTTATAATACATTGTATGAAGAAATTCAAATCGGCAAATATCCGAGTGGGCAGGCGTTGCCTACAGAGATGACGCTATGTCAAAGATTCCAAGTGAGCCGAATGACATTGCGACAAGCGATCAAACTTTTAGTAGAAGATGGTATCGTGGAAAGTACACGTGGAAAAGGTCATTTTGTTCTCCGTCAAAAAGTGGCACACCAAACTTCAAGTATGGGTCTGTTAAAACATCCGCTTCAACAGGTTTCAATACAACCTGTATCACTGGCTTCTATGCATTATCGTGTCGACCTCGAAAGCGAATATACCAACCACTTATTCCCAAACCATCCTACAGCTGTTATTGCGATGGAACGTTATTATGAACATGCACAAAGTTCATATGAAGCTTCAGCTGCCTTTTGTTTTAGTTTTATTCCACTACATGTGATTGATACATTTAAAATCAATACGCAAAGTGAACAAGCAATGCGTGATTTTGTGGAAAATACGATTTATCAAAATTCAACACAATCCGATTTAAAAATCAGTATCACCTCTTCACCAAGTTTTCAATATCAAAATCATACCTTTGAAGGGGGCAAAAACTGTTGGTTAATCATTGAAACCATCTATGCTCAAAACCAAGCTCCAATTATGATTAACAAATGGTATATCCCACAAGAAAATGCAGAATTGATACTATCGCGGATTCAACAGTAGGGAGAAATATCCATTTAAATATAAAAAACGGACAAGAGTCTGGGACATAAATACCAAAATAAATAGCTCGAAGATGATTTTGATAAAAAACGTCTTCGAGCTTCCTTTTTATTATCATGCTTCGTATTATATAGGCTCGCTTTCCGAGGGGACAGCCTCAGCCTGTAGTCTTCGGCTCGTCCTGTTCCCTCAGGAGTCTCGCTATAAATACTTCGCTTATATATGTAATCATTCACCATTATCCTTTAAAAAAATAAGGCACTTTCGTATAATTTAATTCATCACAACAAAAACTAAACTAACGAGGTACCTAAGGAAATTAGTCGCATCTAGTGCGGCTAAACTGATGGTAAAAGGAAAAAATCCGAGATTTTTCGCTTTTTACGAAAACCTCGGATTTCATCGATTACTGAGACAATTTTGTCCCAGACTCTTGCCCACGCTTCTAGTTGCTATAAAGTCTGATTATCTGATTATTCATTGTGTAGCGCTATGATTGTTGTGCAGCTTCTTTGACTGCATTAAAAACAGTTTCATTTTTTTTTGGTTGTTCTTTTTTACCGAAATCGTTTGAGTTGATATCTGTTTGAATGCCTTTGAAATTTTCTACGCCCCAAGAAGAATCTTGCTGATTAATACCTTCTTTATCATAATTCCAAATCGACCAAGACATATGACTCTCATTCATTTTCTTCAAAATATATTTGAAGTCATTGCCATTTGGCGCAATATGCAGATCATTTGTTGCCGCGTTACCATTAAACTCACCCATATAACTTGGCACATTATAATTTGCTTTATTAATACTATTAATTTTATTGTCGAAGTTTTCTCGAATACCTTTATGTGATTGTGCACCGTCACCATATGGATAGTTATGATATTCATATACAATATTATTATTATTTTTACCAAAATATTGAGGGTCTTTCATATTTTGCGGATCCCATACTGCTTCTAAAAATGCGATATGGTTATCGCCGTTTCCTCTAATTGTTTTTAAAGTATCTTTATAAAATTGTTGCACTTGGCCATCACTGTGACCTGCAGGCCCTTTAGGTTCATTTAAAATATCATATCCAGCGATAGCATTGTTGTTTTTATAATGTTGTGAAATATAGTACCAAATTTCTTTTGTTTTACCTTGTGCATCTGGGTCATTCCAGAAATTTCCCACTGATTTATCACCTTGTGCTTCGCCAGAGTGTTCTTGTGCATTTTGTGAATTTGGCGCACCATGCATATCTAAAATGACGTATAAACCATGTTGTTGCGCTTTAGCTACAAATTGGTCAATTTCATCAAACGCATGGTCTCTCATTTTAACATCTTTCGGATTCATGCCTTTTTGATAATTAGTTAAGTTAATATAGTTAATTGGCAATCGTATTGTATTACAGCCCATATCTTTAACGTTTTGAAAATCTTGGTCGTCCCATCTGTTATGCGCATATCGATCTAAGATTTGGTGTGCCTTTTCAGACGAATTTACTTTACTTTGAATATCATCAAATACCGCTTTGTAGCCGCCATTGATATTTGCAGCACTCGGATAGCCGCCCATCCATTTTTCAGTTGTAAATACATTACCCGCATTGACACCTTTAAGTTGGAAGTTTTGTCCATCTTTTTGAATTTCTTTACCTTGCGTTTGTAAACGCCCCATTTCATCTGCATGTGCAGAATGTGCTGGTAGTGATAATGTTAATAGAGTTGTTGCCGCTAAAATTGAAGTCAACATCGTTTTTTTCATTGATAGTCACCTTTTCCTTTTTTATTAAGCATGATCAAAATCTATATCTTCATTACTATAATGTTGAATGGCATCTTGGTCTAAATGAAATTGTTCCCCATTCATTTTGAAGTCTAAAGGAAGTTTTAAATCAAAGTTTTGGTTTTTTATAAATTGTTGTTGTACTTTCAATCGATCAAAGACATCGTTATCCTTACTACCATTATTTTCATTTTCTTTTTGAGTCGCTTTAAAGCGGCCGTCTAAAAACGCATATAAATAATCTGCTTCTTTAGCACCTGTTTTAGGTGTTTTTCCGCCGCTCTTATCCATCGCACGTTCGCGTAATTCATCGAAACTCCAATCTGCAGGATCTTTTCCTTTGTAGCCACCTTTTTTAAATTCACCTGGACCATGTTTTACAATTGCATCAAAGTATACATATTGACCTAGTTGAGATAAGCCATCTTCTTTAGCAGCTTGAACGGCTTCATCCATATAATCTTTTTTTAATACATAATTTTGTGCTTTCACCAAATTTGCTCTATCATTTTTTGCTGCATCTTTCCATGCTTGCTCGAACCCATCTAATCCTTCATGAGATTCTGATTGTGCTTGAGCTAGCTTTTCAAGTGCTGGCAAATATTTTTTTAAGTTATTATTCGGATTGATTTGATTATAATGTTTAACAAGATGCACCATATCATCAGAACCAGTAGTAAAGCCAATGACACCCGCAGTATAGCCTCTATGATCACCAATATCATCAATGTAGCTATAATTATGTGAATAGTTCGTATCAGTATTTTCTGCTGCTCCGACTAATGCCATGATTCTTTTTCTTAAATCATGATTTGCATCCATATAATGGCTTGCATTGCTGTCACTTTCTTTTTGCGCTATTTGTTGCGCTGAAGCTTGACCGAGTTGTTGATCTGCATGTGCGACATGTGCGATTGATGAAAATGACGATAAGATTACTGCACTTGATAATGCGACTTTTAACGTTTTTTTCATTACAAAATTCCCCTTTAAACTAAGAAAATTTTAAAATCAATGTCTTAAATGCAAAGCGGCACGACACTTACTTCATATAGACCTTTTTTAGGTATGTACAAGCCTTCTTCCTATCTATAAATTATCAGACAACCTTTCGTTCCCTGACATTAAGAAACTTTAAAACTATCATAGAATAACGTCAACAATTGAAAGCGCTGTTTCCAAAAATTAAATATTATCTTAAAATTGACTTAAATATTTTTACTACTTTAAAAAGAAACTATTACAAATCTTATATATAATAGTTTAATTGTAAACTAAAAAAGATATTGTAGTTACAATTAAAATGCTCTATCTTACACAACAAAACCAACCATTTATTTAATGAAAAAGGGAGCGGGACAGAAATCTATTTGATTTCGTTGTCCCGCCCCGGCTCTGTTAAAAGTTAATTTACATATTCACTTTGGCTGTTCTCTGTCGATATAACATCATTAAAATGACCCCAGCATATCCAAGTATTGAAATGACTGAAGCATCTATACCGTATTGACCTCCAGTGATTAATGGGTTTTGGACTTGTATTACATATTGACCTAGCCCACTGTCGCTTTTAGCTGTCACTATCTGAAAGAGGCCACCCGTGAGATTCCATAGCGCGTGCAAGATCACGCTTGCCCAAATTGAATTGAATGTATACACAGTAATGCCAAACATGACACCCACCATCGTACCCCCAACTATTAATAATACAAAATCCAAGCCGACTAACTTGCCATTGAATAAATAAATAAATAAAGCCAAATAAAGCAGATGTTATCCCTATTGCCCATACACGGTTTGTCTTAACTTCAATATATTGTAACAGCACGCCCCTGAACATCATTTCCTCAACAATAGGTGCCACTATTCCTCCAATAAAAACAGCTTCAATCAACATAGCACTGTAATCCGTTATTTTATCAATCTGTGTCCAGTAGAAAAAACCAGGCACAAATATAATCTAAGTGGCGATAACAATAAATGGCAGTAAAAGACCTAATATTATACAAAATCGTAATCCACTGAATCGCTTTACTCTAAAATATAGCCAATCTTTTTTAAACCTTTATGTATCAATCGTTTTATTAAAAGGATAAATATCACACCGTAAGTTACGCCGTGTAATAGATACTCGACGCCTTTTAAATCTAACAAATGCCACTATATAGCTAAATTTTGCGGAAAAACACTATCACAAATAATAATGACAATCAGTAGTACAAACCACCATTTTTGTGCAAGAAAAGTCCAGCCGTTGATTGGTTTTTCAACCGTATTAGACGTCCCGTTGTTTCCCTTGTTTTCCAATTCATTTCCATTCACTCATTCATCAAAACTGACATTGAAAAAAGAGGCAAGCTTATTTAACATTTGGATAATGGGTTCGATTGTCCCTTGTTCCCACTTGGAAACAGTCTGTCTCGTCGTATGCATTTCTGTTGCTAGCATTTCTTGTGTAAGTTCATGTTCAATCCTTAGTTTTTTAATTTGATCTGCAAATCGCATTGTATTCACCACCCTTTTTTATTTTATCAAACAGACCTACGCCTTTATGCTTATGATTTTATGCATGATGTCTCAAATTTTGAGCATAACGCGCTGTTTCACATCCATTTTCGTATACATGTATTGTTAAACGTGGTCAAACCGCTCACGCTCATAGTGTTTCCACTAAAAATAATCCCGCTCAAAAAAATATAAGTGTTCATTCTTGACTAATAACGATATATCGTTTATTATTTAGATATATCGAAAAAGGAAAGGTGGAAATTAAAATGTTTATGCCACATCAACAAGATGGTTTTGACAGAATGTTTGATGCACATCAAAGAAGAGATCGATTTTTTAAGAAAGGGAATTTACAATTTTTGATTTTGAGATTATTAATGGATTCGCCTAAACATGGCTATCAAATTATTAAAGATCTTGAAGCGCAATTTAAAGGTTTTTATTCCCCAAGTCCAGGAAGTGTCTACCCTATACTTCAAATGTTAGAAGACCGTGAATTTGTATCTACTTCAAAAGAAGGTAAGAAAAAAGTCTATACCATTACAGACGAAGGCATCGAATTTTTAAAGGAACAACCTCATTACGACGAATATGCTAAACGTATGGGGCAATTTAAAGAGATGGACACAGAAAAGTTAACAGAACTTCGCTCATCATTACAGTCACTATTTAGATCCTTTATGTTGGCAGGTCAACATGCAATGAAAGATGAGAAACAACTTGCCGATTTTGAACAATTTATTCAAGATACAGCAAAGCAACTTGAGTCATTTAAAGAGAAAAAAGACGACGAAAAATAGGAGGTTTAAAAATGTTAAAACAAGATCTTCAACATATTGCGATTGTCGGTGGTGGTCCAGGTGGATTAATGCTTGGGCGCCTCCTACAACAACAAGGCTACAATTTTACAATTTATGAACGTGGTCATCGAAATTTGCATAGTGATAGAGGAGGTTCTTTAGATATTCATGAAGATAGTGGCCAACTTCCTTTAAAAGAAGCACAGATTTTTGAAGCTTTTCGAACTTATGCACGTTATGATGGCGAAGATACACGCATCGTCAAAAAAGACGGCACAATCTTATATGATGAGGACGCTGAAGGTGAAGGGGGCAGACCTGAAATCGATCGTGGCCAATTATGTGATATTATTTTGGAACAAATTGACCCGTCTCATATTCAATATGGCTATCAACTTAAAAGTATGGCGCAGCAAGATGACGGCAGAACGATTATCCATTTTGAAAATGGTGAGACAGCGGTGACTGATTTAGTTATTGGTGCTGACGGTGCATTTTCTAAAGTACGCCCGTATTTAACTGATGCTGAACCTGAATATACTGGTATTTCTATGGTTGAAATGAACAGTGATGAACAGGAACATCCAGACTTACTTGCATTTAATAAAAACGGTAAAGTGATGGGGCTCGGTGGTGACCGTGCGATTTTAGGCCAACGTAATGGTGATGGTCGCATCATGGCATATATCAGTTTCAAAACGCATTATGACACACTAGATCAATACAGACATCTCCCATTAGAAGACTTAAAAACAAAATTGCTCGCTGATTTTGAGGATTGGGCCGACGAATTAAAAAATTATATTCGTTACAGTTATGATGACATTAAATTCCGTCGTATTTATAAATTACCGGTTGGACTCACTTGGGATACGCAATCTCACGTTACGTTAATCGGTGATGCCGCGCATTTGATGAGTCCATTTGCTGGTGAAGGCGTCAACATGGCACTCTATGATGCTTACCTTTTAGCTGAAGCATTTAAAACACACGACAATGTCATGGATATACTCCAACATTATGAACAACAAATGAATGATATCACAAAAGGACATGCTCAAGAATCCCAAGAAAATTTAGAACGCTTCTTTTCAGAAAATGGCGCTGAAACTATGGCCGCATTCTTTGAAAACCCTTATGATGCCGCATCCCACACATCTTCTGCTTCCCAAAACTAAATATTAACGTATTTTAACGGTTGGTGAGCCATCACGAATCGTTTTTTCATTTTAGAAATTAAAAAGCGCATTCAGCACCAAAACGCTGTGCTGAATACGCTCTTAAATGAATGTGGGTACTCGGGTTGCCGCTTACCTTGTTTTTTCTTACCCGAGTAATCTTAACTAAGAAACATTCATCAGATCAATTTATGCTTCAAGACTACTGTATCACTTACAGATTTTGTTTAACCCAGTTATAAATTTCATCAGTAAGTGTTGTGCCTCTGTTTGATTCAGTATTTTTACCTTTTACATAACTTGTATGTACGCCAAAGAGTTTATGTGTCGTTTTATCAAAAAGCGGTGCGCCTGATTGTCCATGTGATGCATCTGCAGTATAGTATGCTTTATTGCCTTCTTGTCTATCAACGACGCCTATATCTTTCCACATTGTTGGTCCTGGGAAAACTTTAAACTTGTCTGATGGATAGCCTGCAACTTCAAAGTCTTTTCCAGTAAAGTCATTCGCAGTCTCTAATTCGAAAGGTTTCACAACTTTACCGATAGAAGCACCTGCACTGGGTTGGACATCAATAATTGCAATATCGTAGTCACTTTGTTGTTTTTCTATATATTGTTGTGGCACTCTCACATGCGTTGAGATAAATTTAGAATACGGTTGGTATTTTGCATTTAAACCAGGTTCTAGCGTTGTACTTTTAGCAAGTCCTCCTTTTTTCGGATCATATACACAGTGTGCTGCAGTAAGGACTTTATTCGGCCCGATGACAGAACCTGTACAAGCGGCACCGTCATTATCCCATGCCATTGTTAAGAATGTAATCGCTTGATATGGTTTGACTGTTGTATTCTCTACTCTGACACGTGTGTCCTTGTCAATCACATTATAATTCGTAAAATCTGCTGCGTATGATGCTTGTGTAAGTGTCATAAATAATAAAGATGCGACTGATAAAGTTTGAGCTATCATTTTTTTCATTTGACATTCCTCTTTCTTTTAAATTGAATTATATTACAAAGTACAATTTGCATCGGCCAATGCGTTGGGGCAAACCATGATTTGATATGTTTGCCCCGCTTCGGTTATTTGTTGATTATGGTCAACAATATGAGGCCACTTTTGATTATAGAGACTGCCCTATATAGATTTTGCCTAGGAAAAGCCTTTAAATAAAAGGGCTTAGCTAACTGAGTTATTCTACGTTTGCGTAACCGAATCTAATCGAATCCCGCTTCTACTACAAGTTTTGTTGCACCCATTTTAAAATGTTTTTTGTAAATGTTGTGCCTCTGTTATATAAACCTGCACTTGTTTCTACAGCACCTGTATGTACACCAATGATGTTCTTTGTCTGTTTATTAAAGACAGGTGCCCCAGATTCTCCAGAAATGGTGTCTGCTGTGTAATAAGCTTTATTTCCATCTTGAAAATCAACTAATGATGAAGATGACCATTGCGTTTGAACACGTAATTGCTCAAACTTATCTGACGGATATCCTGTAATTTCTACTTCTTTATTCTTACTATTATCGGAGGCTTCCATTTGAATTGGCTTAACGACATTTCCGATTGAAACACCATTTCTAGGTTTGACATCAATAATAGCAATGTCGTATTGATCTTCTTGATGATCCTTATATTGTTGTGGCACTTTAATATCATTAGATTCAAATTGACCAAACGGTGCAATTTTGCCGTTTAAACCAGGCGTAATTTTTGACTGCTCTGTTAATCCACCATATTGAGGGTTATAAACACAGTGCGCAGCCGTAATCACTTTATTAGGCGCAATGACTGTACCGCTACAGTCTTCATAAACGTTATTAAATTTAGATTCAATAAAAGTAATCGATTGATAAGGATTCAATGTTGTATTATTTACTTTTACACGACTGTCCTCACCTATGATTTTGTAATCAGTGTGACTTGATGCATAAGAAGCTTGCGTGAATGCCATAAAAGACAAAGAAACAACTGTTGCCGTCCTTAAAAGAAATTTATTCATTGTACTCAACTTCCTTCTCAATTATTTTACTGCTATTTAAAGAATATAATATTTTTATCTTTTTATCAACAAAATCTTAAAATTTTTTTCAGTTTTAATTAATAGTATTAATAGCGTATGAATATTATAAATTTCTATATGGATAGTTATATATAAATAGTAAATTAAAATGATAAGTACACTTTATTTCAGAAAATTTAATAAACAAAATTGTAAAATAGACGTATTTTAAACGGGAAGACTCAACTTCATATAACTGGTTGAAAGACACACTTCAATCAAGCTTGTGCGGTCATTATAAAAAGAATAAAGCAGAAGGTTAGGAATCATCCTCGCCTCCTGCTTATATTAAAAATGAAAATGACGCTAGGACATGTATATATTATCCTAGCGCTCACGAATATTTAAAATGGTATTATGCTTTTAATGCATCATCAATTTTTTGAAATACCTCAACTTTATTTAACGGATCACTCACTTCTTCACCATTAATTTTTAAAGTAGGTACCAATTTGACTTTATCGTTATTTGCTCTAATAATATCTTTTTCTGCACGTTTCCATGCCTCACTATTTTCAGTTTTATATTCCTTTTTAATTTTATCTTTTTGTTCTTTACTAATGGATAAACGATCGATTTGCTCATCGATTTTATCGTGCGTTAACCATTTCCCTTCGTGATTCGGTTGTTGCTCAATTAAATGATGATGAAATGTCATAAATTGTTGTGGCGCTACGATTTTTACAGCTTGTGCCGCTCTTGATCCCTCAATCGCATCGTCACCTAAAAATGCCACATCTATCAGTTGATATTGAATTCGATCTGTTCCATACTTTTTCTCTATTTCTTTCATTATTTTCTGATCGAACACTTTGCAATAAGGACATTTATAATCAAAGTACTCAACGATTTTGACTTGCTTTTCGTGATGCTCTCCTTTCTGACAAGCGGTGAATACGACAAGCACTAAAGCCATCATTAAAAAATAAAAAATTTTCTTCATTACTGACTCTCTCCTTTTACACTATCCTGTGTATTACTTTAATAAATATAACTGTTAATAATTATATTTTCAAATATATTATTAAATTATTTGATTAACAACATTAACAATTAAGACTTGTGCTTATCATCCATCCCTTTTCTAATCAAATACTTTTAAAAGCATAAAAAGAGCTTACTCATGATGTAATCAATGAATAAGCTCTTGTATTCTTAAATATGATTTACTTTTGAAATCACTGCCACACTTTTATAGTAAGTGATGATCTTTAAGCAATGTTTCAACATAAGTGCCTTTAATTTTTCTTAAGAAACCACTCAAAGCAACTTTTTGAATTTTACTATTTTCTGTGATTTCTTGTAGGCTTTTACGATCATTTAATTCGTATGCTGCATCCATTAACACACGTAAATCAAATTCAGAAGCAATAACTTCTGGTACCCCTCTATCAATATCTAATAATTGGTATACAGCTTCCATTGCAGTTCTAACTGAATATTCTGTTGTAAACACAGTATCTCTTTCAGTTTCTGCAAAGTTACCGATAAAAGCAAGGTTACGTGATTGATGTGGCACAACTAATGGTCTGTCACCTACTGCTCTTGGCATAAAGTAAGATGTAATATAAGGCAGATACGCAGGTATGGTATTGGCTTCTTCAGTTGCCAAGTATTCAATTTCTTCAGTAGGAACACCCATGTGGTAGAGCCATTCTTGACAAATTTCACTACCACTACATTCTGTAATTGGTTTTTTAATATAATCGCCATCAACATCAGAGTATAAAGCATAAATCCAAGTACTTACTTGATCATCAGGTTGGCTTTTAAATTGTTGTTGACGGTTGACCGTAAAGCTCATTTGCCATGATGAGTCATTAACCGTAATAATCCCACCCGTTACTGTTTTATGAGAAAGCGGGTCACGTTTACAGAGTCTTTCAATGGCACCGATGATTTTTTTATTGTTTGTTGTCGCAGTCGCAGAAATGAACCAACTTCTTTTTGGTAAATCTTTATAGAATTTTTCTGGATTACCAAATTCTGGACTTTGTTTTGCCAAGTTATTCCATAATAACCAGCTACCACCAATATCATCTGTAATAGGTGCAGGTGTGTCATTATCACCATAAGTTGAGCTTTCTGTAATACTACCGTTCGTTACAAACACTAAGTCATTAGGCGTTAATGGAATGACATCATCTTTGCCATCTCGTTTAATAAGAATTTCTCGTGCTAATTTTTGAGAAGTCGTAACGTCTACTTTAATATCTTCTACTTTGATATTATATTCAAATTGAACATCATGTGATTTCAAATATTCAACCATTGGTAATACGAGTGATTCGTATTGATTGTATTTTGTAAATTTAAGCGCGCTAAAGTCTGCAAGTCCGCCAATGTGATGAACAAAGCGCATTAAATAGCGACGCATTTCCATAGCAGAATGCCAAGGTTCAAATGCGAACATTGTTTTCCAATAAACCCAGAAATTAGATTTTAAGAAATCTTCAGAAAAAACATCTGTAATTTTGATATCATTTAAATCTTCTTCATTCATTAAGCATAAATCGACAATTTCTTTAATTGCTTTTTGTGTGAGTGTAAAATCGCCGTCTGTATCAACACGGTGTCCTCTATTTTCAATCATGCGGCAGCGTGAATAGTTTGGATCTTCTTTATTCAACCAATAAAATTCATCTAAAACTGAAGCATTTTCAACTTCTAAGGAAGGAACTGAACGGAATAAATCCCACAAACACTCGAAGTGATTTTCCATCTCTCTACCACCGCGTACGACGTAGCCTTTATTAGGAAGTTCGTCACCATCAAGACTGCCGCCAGGCTTAGGTAACTCTTCTAAAATATGAACTTGTGAGCCTTTCATCTGTCCATCTCTAATGAGAAAACAAGCTGCTGCTAGAGCGGCTAAGCCAGATCCAACTAAATATGCAGATTTGTTTTCTACATTTTCAGGTTTTCTTGGGCGTGCAAATGCTTCATAATTACCTTTACTATAATACATAGTAAACACTTCCTTTTTTGGATTAAAAATCAGTATAATAAAAGACAAACAGGAAAATAAATGACTTCCTTCATTTTAAAATTTCCTTCAATATTATTATATCAACAGACCACATCCAATTAGGCGCCAATATTCACTATTTGTAACTTAAATGACAAAATCAAGAAATTGTTCGATATCTGAGGTGTTAAAAGATGAATAAACAGGATTTACGCGTAATTAAAACGCAAAACGCACTTATGAATGCATTTACGGAACTGTTAAAAGTAAAAGAATTTGAACACATTACAATACAAGACTTGTGTGACTACGCACTTATCCGTCGTTCAACATTTTATCGACATTACAAGGATAAGTATCATCTATTGAATCATGCGATTGAAAACGTCTTGAATCGTTTTAGACAAATTCATTTATCCGATATTCGTTTTGAAGACCCGAAGCCTTTCCTTGAGCGTTATATCCATGACTTATTAACCTTTATTAATGATAATAAAGCGATCGTCAACAGTGTAGTGACGCATCATTTGTATGATGAGACGTCACGTATTATTTATGAACAAATTTATCAAGCCATTAACAAGCAGACTCAATACGACATACAAACAGGTGGGCGTTTCGATGTGAGCCCAACGATTTACAATCATTTTCTCACCGGCGGCGTTTTAAGTGTCGTCTTCAATTGGTCTAGAGACGCGCATGCTGAACAGACACTCACGACTGTTAAAAATGATATCGTCAACTTGATATGTGGCATGAGAGCAACGCACATGAAACGTCTGAATTAAAAAATCCAAACAGCCTCTACATCGCTATGTGTGCCCCATTTCATTGAATAATCATGGGGCACGTGACTGCCGTGGCGCGATTCGTTTCTCGTCATATCGACGGATTAAGGCGTTAAATTCGCATCTTGGTAAGTTTGATTAAAAAGCTTATAATGGACAAATTTTGAAAGCTCAGCTGACGCCGTAAGAACTAAAATCGTATCATTACCCCCAACTGTTCCAAGCACCTCATTTAACTCCATTTGATCAATATAGTAATTAATGCTCTGCGCAAAACCCGGTGCTGTTTTAATAATTAAGTACGTGTCTTTAATCACGACAGAGGCAATCTCATCTTTATAAAAGTTAATCAATTTCGCTTTGGCATCTTTTTGCGCATTTTCATTATACTTTTGATAACATCGCTCTTGATGCGCGGATGGCATTTTATAAATCTTCAATTCATTTAAATCTCTACTAATTGTCGCTACACTATACCTTATCCCAAAATGTTGTTCTATATAATCCACAATTTCTGCTTTTGAATGAATGTTATGCTCTTTTACAATCATAGATACTAAGTCTAATCTTTTTCTTTTTTTCATGCATTTAAACTCCTTTGCCTCATAATCCCGCTGACAAATAACTGTGTATCTCTACCATAACAAAACATCTCATTAGTAAATGTGAAGTTTCTGACATCTCACATGAACCCTCAATCGCTGTCAAACATTTAAGTGGCTTCATCTTCTTACAAAAAATCAATAAACATCTCTTTTCAAAAGATTGATGATTATACATACACATTTTTGAATAAAGAATAATATTATACATATCTCTTAATTTAATATTAACTTATTATTCATAAATACGCATGTTAAAAGGGTAAAGTATGCATAAGTTATCATTATTGTGTATTGAATAAATCATTTGTATGAGGTTTTAGACATTTATATTGAGAAAAAATTCACAACTGGATAACTGAAAGCGTTTTATACTTTGGATGTAATCAAGCAAAGGAGGAATAACAATGGAAAAAGGACCAATCCAAGTGAATAGTGAAATTGGCAGATTAAAAACCGTTTTACTCAAACGACCAGGCAAAGAATTAGAAAATCTTGTACCTGATCATCTCAGCGGCTTATTATTTGACGATATTCCTTATTTGAAAGTCGCGCAAGAAGAGCACGATAAATTTGCGCAAGTTTTAAGAGATGAAGGGGTTGAAGTTGTTTACCTCGAAAAATTAGCCGCCGAAGCCATTGCGGATAAAGCCGTACGCGAACAGTTTATTGATGATATTTTGGCTGAATCTCAAAAAACAGTTCTCGGCCATGAAAAAGAAATTAAAACACTCTTTGAAACATTAAGCGACCAAGACCTTGTAGATAAAATTATGGCGGGTGTGCGTAAAGAAGAAATTCAACTCGAAACCAATCACCTTGTTGAATACATGGATGATAGATACCCATTCTATTTAGACCCTATGCCAAACCTTTATTTCACAAGAGACCCTCAAGCTTCTATTGGACGCGGTATGACAATCAATCGAATGTATTGGAGAGCACGTCGTAGAGAATCTATTTTTATGACCTATATTCTTAAACATCATCCACGTTTCAAAGATGCGGACGTTCCTGTTTGGTTGGATCGAAATTCACCATTCAATATCGAAGGTGGCGACGAATTAATCCTTTCAAAAGAAGTGTTAGCGATCGGTATTTCAGAACGGACTTCGGCACAAGCTATCGAACGTTTGGCACGCCAAATTTTATTCGATGATCAATCGACTTTTACAAAAGTATTGGCAATTGAAATACCAAACAGCCGTAGTTTCATGCATTTAGATACTGTCTTTACAATGATAGACTACGACAAATTTACAATGCATGCGGCGATTTTCAAAGAAGAAAATCATATGAATATCTTTACAATCGAAAAAGATGAAGCGACACATGATATTAAAATCTCTCATTCAAGCCAACTTAAAGCAACATTAGAAGACGCTTTACATGTCGATAACATTGAATTTATTCCTACGGGTAACGGTGACGTAATCGACGGCGCACGCGAACAGTGGAATGACGGTTCAAATACGTTGACAATTCGTCCTGGCGTAGTGGTCACTTATGATCGTAACTACGTTTCAAACCAATTGTTAAGAGATAAAGGGGTCAAAGTCATTGAAATCACAGGTAGTGAACTTGTACGTGGTCGTGGCGGCCCTAGATGTATGAGCCAACCTTTATTTAGAGAAGACATTTAAGCATTCATTATCAAATTAAGAAAGGATTTTTAAAATGACAGATATTCAAAAACCATTAGATTTAAAAGGTAGACATTTACTTAAAGAAGACGATTTTACTAAAAAAGAATTTTCAGACTTAATTGATTTTGCGATGACTTTAAAATCTTATAAACAACAAGGCATCCCACACCGCTATTTAGAAGGTAAAAATATTGCTTTATTATTTGAAAAAACATCAACACGGACACGTGCTGCATTTACTGTTGCTTCAATCGATTTAGGTGCACATCCAGAATTTTTAGGTAAAAACGACATTCAATTAGGTAAAAAAGAATCTGTCGAAGATACAGCAAAAGTATTGGGCCGTATGTTTGACGGTATTGCGTTCCGCGGCTTTTCTCAAGATACAGTGGAAGCATTAGCAGAATTTTCAGGTGTCCCTGTATGGAACGGACTCACTGATGCTTGGCACCCAACACAAATGTTAGCAGACTATATGACAATCAAAGAAAACTTTGGACATTTAGACGGTATAAAACTCACATACGTCGGCGATGGACGCAATAATGTCGCAAATTCACTACTTGTCGCAGGGCCAATGTTAGGTGTCGATGTTACCATCTGCTCTCCTAAATCTTTATTCCCTTCTCAAGATTATATTGATATTGCTGAACGTCGTGCAAAACAAGATGGCGGTTCAGTCACAATTACCGATAATATTGATGAAGGCGTAAAAGGTGCTGACGTTATTTATACTGACGTCTGGGTTTCAATGGGTGAAGAAAGTGAATTTGAATCTCGTATTAAATTACTAAAAGATTATCAAGTGAACAAAGCTTTATTTGGCAAAACAGGTAAAGACAGCACAATTTTCTTACACTGTTTACCTGCTTTCCACGACACAAATACAGAATATGGTCAAAAAATTAAAGATGAATATGGTTTGTCTGAAATGGAAGTGACAGATGAAATCTTTAGAAGCAAACATGCGAAAGTGTTTGATCAAGCTGAAAACCGCATGCATACCATTAAAGCTGTAATGGCTGCAACGCTAGGTTAATTCAATAGATATGATATGATAAAAAGCCCAGTGATTCTTATCATAATAAAATACTATTATTATATTTTAAAATAAGTTTTGTACTGGGCTTTTTAATCTATCTAAAGGAGACATGACATATGGGTGGAACAGATGAAAACAAATTAAATAAAACCTCCTTAATTGGTTTAGTCATTGGCTCGATGATTGGTGGCGGTGCATTTAACATCATTTCAGATATGGGTAAAGAAGCTGGCGGATTGGCCATCATTATTGGATGGTTAATTACAGCAGTCGGCATGATTTCGCTTGCCTTTGTCTTTCAGAACTTAACTAATGAGCGCCACGACTTAGATGGTGGGATTTACAGTTATGCCCAGGCAGGATTTGGTGATTTTATTGGCTTTTCAAGTGCTTGGGGCTATTGGTTTGCTGCCTTTTTAGGCAATGTGGCTTATGCGACGTTGCTCATGTCCGCAGTGGGTAACTTTTTCCCAATGTTTAAAGGAGGCAATACCTTACCTTCTATTATTATTGCCTCAATCTTATTGTGGGGCGTGCATTATCTTATTTTAAAAGGTGTCGAAACCGCAGCATTGATTAATAGCATTGTGACCATCGCAAAATTAATTCCGATTTTACTTGTACTTGTTTGTATGATTGTCGCTTTTAACTTTGAGACTTTCAAAGCAGGTATTTTTGGCATGACAAGTGGCCCAGCACATATGTTCAGTTGGGGGGACACGCTTTCTCAAGTTAAAAGTACAATGCTCGTCACTGTATGGGTATTTACTGGGATTGAAGGCGCTGTCGTCTTCTCTGGACGTGCTAAACATAAAAAAGATGTCGGTTCTGCAACCGTTATTGGTTTAGTTTCTGTGTTGATTATTTATTTCTTAATGACCGTATTAGCACAAGGGGTTATTCAACAAAACCATATTTCTGAACTTTCCAACCCTTCTATGGCAGCAGTGTTAGAACACATTGTCGGTCATTGGGGATCTGTTCTAGTGAATATTGGCCTCATCATTTCAGTATTAGGGGCATGGCTAGGTTGGACACTTTTAGCGGGCGAATTACCTTTTATCGTTGCGAAAGATGGCCTATTTCCTAAATGGTTTGCTAAAGAAAATGAAAACAAAGCACCTGTCCATTCATTACTCATTACTAATATATTAGTTCAAATCTTTTTAATCAGTATGCTTTTCACACAAAGCGCTTATCAATTTGCCTTTTCACTTGCATCAAGTGCCATTCTCATTCCTTACATGTTGAGTGCTTTTTATCAAGTGAAATATACGATTCAAACGAAGCAACGTGCAACAACGAAACAATGGGTCATCGGTATCATCGCTTCTATTTATACCGTTTGGCTCGTATACGCAGCGGGATTAGATTACTTTTTATTAACGATGCTGTTATATATCCCTGGCCTTATCGTTTACACAATTGTACAAAGAAATAACCAAAAACCTTTAAAACGAATCGATTATTTGTTCTTTATCATTATTATCATTTTAGCCATTATCGGCATCTTGAGATTATTAAGCGGTGCCGTCAACGTATTTTAATGAGGAGTGATTTTCATGCATAAAAAAATCGTCATTGCTTTAGGTGGTAATGCCATCCAAACGACAGATGGATCTGCAGAAACACAAAAACAAGCTATACGTAAAACAATGCAAACACTAAAGCCGTTATTTAATACAGACTACGATATTGTCATTTCCCATGGCAATGGACCACAAATTGGCAGTCTTTTAATTCAACAAGCGACTGCTGACAGTCCACAAACACCTGCGATGCCACTAGATGTCTGTGGTGCCATGACACAAGGGATGATTGGTTTCTGGATAGAAACAGAAGTCAACCGAGTTTTAGCAGAGGTTAATAGTGATCGGAAAGCGGGTACAGTGATAACACGTGTGGAAATTGACGAAAATGATCCAAGAATGTCAAACCCGACAAAACCTATTGGGCCTTTTTACACAGAAGCTCAAGTTGAACAACAAAAAGCACAATACCCTAATTCCGTCTATAAAGAAGATGCCGGTAGAGGATACCGTAAAGTCGTTCCGTCTCCCCTACCTATATCCATTTTAGAGCATGAATTAATTAGTACTTTAGTTGAAAATAACAATATCATTGTCGCTTGTGGTGGTGGCGGTGTGCCTGTTGTTAAAAGAGGCGACACTTATGAAGGTGTAGAAGCTGTTATTGATAAAGACTTTGCAAGTGAACGTTTAGCGCAACTCATCGATGCCAATACCCTCATGATTTTAACAAGTGTTGAAAATGTTTATATTAACTTCAATGAACCTAATCAAGAAAAACTCACTGACATCGATGTCGAAAGTTTAAAACGCTACGCACAAGAAGGTAAATTTGCAGAAGGCTCTATGTTACCTAAAATTGAAGCGGCTATAGATTTTGTTGAAAACGGAGAAGGACGTCGTGCGGTCATCACGAACCTAGATAAAGCCTATGAAGCCTTCAAAGGAGAAGTCGGCACACAAATTTATAAGTAGCTATGAGGTGGTGAATTTATGGGGCAAAACCCGTATGATCACTCAACAATTGATAACTCACTCATTAAAAACAATGTGAATACCTATCTCGAGCAGTTTGCTGCCTTTATCAATATCCCAACGGTTGCATTACAGCCGTATAAAAATGAGTTTATCGTCAGACAATACAATAAAGGTCAGGTGATTTACTATTCATCTGATGAACTGACACATATCTATTATTTAATCGATGGTTATATATTAAGAGAAAACTATAGCGTGAATGGAGACGTCAATCGTGTATTAAATAAAGGCGAACATTTATATCCTATTCACAACCTGTTTCAAGATAAAACGACAAATGAAATGTGTACTGCACTCACCGATAGTATCGTAATGGCTGTGCCGATTGAATTGATTGAATATATATGTCGAAATCACGATAAAGTGTTTATTCAAATGTATAAATACCTTTGCGAAAATGAAAAACAATTAACAGAATATAACATGGCACTCAGTGCAAAAAGCGCTAAAGCACGTGTAAAGAAAGTACTTATTTATTTATGCCATACAATTGGGGAAGACCATGAAGAGTTTTATGAAATTAAGCAATTTTTAACAATTCAAATGGTCAGCGATTTAGCTAGTGTTTCCCGAGAAACGACAGGACACATTGTAAACGAACTAAAAACACAAAACCTCCTTTTAAAAGATCAAAAGAATTGGATGATTAGCAAAGCCATACTTGGAATAGTTTGACGAAAGAGATACCAACTAACTGAATATATTAATGATGTCGACTTTGATAAACGTGCCTCTTGAAGCAGTACGTGGATTGCAATAACCTACGCAACCCGCTTCATAGGGGCTTGTTTATTGCAAAAAAGCCTAGACTTGTACAATCTTCCAAAATGGGATTGCATCTGTCTAGGCCTTCATCGTTAATTGGACTGCTTAACTGAATTCATTCTAATCGACAACTAACTCCCTATATTGTTGCGCGATTTCTTTCGCAATCGCTTCATTCACCTGTGCATATTCTTTTAAAAATGCCTCCGGTCCATGGTTTTTGATATATTGATTTTTTTCTAATGTTTCTTTATCGTTATCATCTTCATAAGCCAATAACAATGCTGCAGCGCGAACAAGCCCTTTATATGCTAATTGGTTGTCGTGCAAATAGGTTAATGGCTTTATAATTCGGTCCTCAGGTCCAATTTTACGAATCGTACCACGGCCTACGCGTGTGACTTCATCAGAAAGATAAGCATTTTTAAAGCGCCGAATAATCTTCTCAACGTAATTTTGTTGTTCTGACGCTTTAAGCGAAAACTTTTCAGTAATATACAAACTTGTTTCAGATAGTACCGTTCTAAGTTCCGCTTCAATCGTCGGATCATTGATGGCATCTAAAATAGTATAAAAATGCGCATGTTGCCCTGCATAAGCAATATAAGCGTGACCCGTATTCACAGTCATTAGTTTTCTTTCAATAAATGGAGATAAGTCATCTACATAATTGATATGATTTAACTTTTCACCATACCATGCTTGATTTTCAATCACCCATTCATAGAAAGGTTCTACCATAACGTCTAAAATATTATCATTCTTTTGTAAAGGGACTATTCGATCGACTGCTGAATTAGCAAAATGAATATGCTCACCTAAAGGCCCCGTATGTGCTAAAATCGCTTCCTTAAGTGTATCAGTAGCCATAATCGCGTTTTCACATGCAACAATGTTAACGTGATTCGTCTTCTCTTTTAAGTACGGCGCGATTGTTTTTGCGATTATTGGCAGAATATTAACCCCTACTGCTGTAGTAATGATATCCGCATCTAGCAACGCTTTTTTCAATTTTTCAGATGGCTCTGAAGAATTGACCGCATCTATATTTTGAACCTTTTCCGTCGTTTTATTTTCATCGGCAATGATGACATGATATTGTTGTTCTTTCTCTAAAGCGTCAATAATTTCTGTATTCACATCTGCAAACGTGACTTTCACATCGTTATCTGCAAGAATTTTACCAATAAAACCACGTCCAATATTTCCTGCACCAAAATGTACTGCTCTCATTATACATCTGCCTCCTCAAAAACCGCTTTAATTTCATCGGCTGATTTGGCATTCACAATACGTTCAACATTAGCTTCTTCACTAAACGTAATCGCAATTTTAGATAATAAATCCAAATGTTCACCATCTTTACCTGCAATCCCAACGACAACTTTAACTTCCTCGCCACCCCAATCGACACCGTCTGGAATTTGAAGTAAAGATAAACCTGAATGTAGGACACTTTCTTTTGCTTCATCTGTACCATGTGGAATGGCTAAAGTATTTCCCATAAATGTAGATACTACATTTTCACGTTCTTTCATTGCTTGAATATAATCTTGCGTCACTGATCCGCTGTTCACTAGCGCTTGTCCTGCCAATTCAATCGCTTCAGATTGACTCGATACCGCGACATTAATAAAAATATTCTCATTACTAAATAGTTCACTCATTTTATGAACACTCCTACATAAAATTTTTTATCTTTTCTGAAATTTTAGATTTTAAAATCGTCCTTAATTTTTCTGGTTCTTTCATAAATGTCTCAATATCCTCGAGATGTTTACCCACTTCTTCAATAAATTGACTGACTAACTGCGCCATCTCCTCGTTATCCGGTATGAACATGCTAATCATATACTTCACTTTGAAATCATCCGCTTGCATGTTTGACATCTTAATCGGTGTATCTAAAATGGTGACTAAAATGACCGGTTTCAAGATGATAGAATCCCTTAAATGCGGAATTGCGACAGGATATGGGGCTAATAACCATCCCGGATGATTAGCTATTTTTTCTTGTAAGTATTGACTAAATTGATTCACATCTGGAATCGCTTGTTCATTCAATAAATGGTTGGCAATGTACATCGACCAGTTATCGACTTGTCGATGCTCTATTTTCATCGAATCAATCAAATGCACGGCATCACGCATCGTATTGATTAAATTTTCGTTATCTTTCATCAATATTTTTGTATGCGTCTCATGATTCGAATGATGCGTTGCATTTAACTTTAGAAAGTGTGAAACATACGTGATATCAGATTCAGGCAATAATGGATTCACAGTAATAAAAGGCTGTTTGATATCCAAGTTGACTGTTGAAATAATACCGTCAAAACTTTCTAAATTGAGATGATTCAAATCACTTACCGACGCTTGAGTGATGCGTTCAATATCTCTGAATGTGTTTTTAAGACGTGCTGCTAGTAATCGACTTGTCCCTACACCACTGCTACACACCACCAATAGATTTAAAGGCGCTTTTTTGTGTCTCTTAATGGAGCCGCCAAAGTGCAAAACAATAAATGCAATTTCGCTATCTGGAAACACCAGTTCAGGCCATACGATTGTTTGCGCCTGCTTAATTTGTTTAAATAATAATGGATACTTGTATTGGATCATTTGGGTGAGCGGATTATACGTCTCAATGTTGGAACTTAAGCGATTAATCGCTGGATGAATATGCAGTTTAAGACCTTCAATCAAATTCGCTCTATCTTCAAAATGCTGACCAGAGATTTGTTCAACAGCATCTACAAATTGGATGATGGTTTTTAAATCACTCTGCTCTGACTTGTCAGCTCTAAAATCTTTCCTTTTAGCCCCTCGTAGATGAATCGTAATAAAGGTGATTTCTGCTTCATTAAATTTCACATCATAAATCTCCTCTAATCGACTCGCTATATCCCGGGCGATTTCTTGTTCTAAAGTCGTCTTCACGCTGTCATAAATCTCATCATTAATTGCGACGTACTCATCATTTTTCATACGATTAATCCCTAAAACGATGTGGATGGTTAATGACAAGTAACTGGATTCAGTCAACGAATACGGAAGTCGACCTAAATCATCCATAAGGATTCGTTCTACTTGAAAAATCTGTTCTAAATTAACTAATGATTGTTGAGATTGATGCAAAGATTGATATACAAAATGATTTTCAATTACAGAGTAAACACTCGTACTATTCAGTTTGTTGACCATTAACTGACTTAGAAATTCACGTTTCTTTGACTCTGGACCCAGTAATTGGATACCTTCACCACGTTTTCGTGATATCGATAATTGATATAAATGGATATCCTGTGATAATTCATCCAGGAGCTTGGATAACGTTTGAATCGATACACCAATTTCTTCTGCTAAACTGAATTGTTTAATCGGTTCTTTCGTCTGAATAAGTGCATATAAGATAATCACTTTTTGCTCTTCTAGAGATAAATCCATCGCTGTGTTCTCAGACACATCTTTAAAAAGACGTTTCATGTCATATTCATGGCCCACGATACGAATCCCTTGTTTAGACACACGTTCTAATACAATAGCAAATGTTTCTAAATAAGATTCAACGTGTTTTAATTCTCTATGAATCGTACGAGAGGATACTCCGAGTTGCTGTGCAATATCATAAATTCGAATGTAGGTTTCACGATATTTAATTAGAATTTCAATGATACGTTTTTCTCGAGAGCTCAAAAACATTGTCGTGTCCCCCTCTTGGTCGTTATTCATCTTTCTTCAAATTGTTCAGTAACTCCTCATATCTTGGTGAGTTTAAAAAGTTATCCACTGAAATATGAATGGCTGTCGGTACTTGCTTAATTGCTCGGTCAGTTAATGTTTTTTGAGTAATGATCAGTTGGGCATCTTTGGGCAACTGGTTAATAGCGGTATTTGTGACATGAATATCTGTAAGTCCCTGTTTTTTGAACTTATTTCTCAACATGCTTGCGCCCATTGCACTTGATCCCATTCCAGCATCACAAGCAAAAATAATATGATGGATATCATGATAGTCATGGGCCGATACTTGTTCTGTATTGTATTGATGAAGTAATCCCTCTTCAGCGTTGGCTTCATCTACCTTTTTGTCAGCTTCTTCAGTTTTTTTACTTTCAGCGCCAGTTAATTTCGAAGCAACTTGTGATTTTTTTCCTTTCGTTGCTTCCATTTGTGCTGTAGCTTCTTCAATATCTTGTTGCGTATCTTTCGTAAATTTTAAAATGAATGCAGATACAATAAATGAAACTGCCGCAGCTAGAAATACACCGAGCAACATGTGTAAAAACTCGCCTCTTGGAGCGTTGATACAATAGACGATAAATGACCCTGGAGAAGCTGGACTTTTAAAACCAAAGCCTGTTGCTTGATAAGTTGCCACACCTGTCACTCCGCCCAAAATAACGGATAAAAACAACATCGGTCTCATTAAAACGTAAGGGAAGTAAATCTCATGAATCCCTCCTAAAAAGTGAATGATACCTGCACCATAAGACGTTGCTTTCGCTGTGCCTTTTCCAAAAATCATATAGGCCACAAGCACGCCTAAAACGGGACCCGGATTAGACTCAATCGTATATAAAATGGATTGTCCTAAAGATGCAGCTTGGTCGGCGCCTAATGGTGTGAAAACACCGTGGTTGATTGCGTTATTTAAGAACACAATTTTCGCAGGCTCTACAATAATGCTCACGATTGGAAGTAAGTGCGCATGCACTAATCCTTCAACAGCAACGGATAAAATGTGCATCACAAATTTCATGATTGGTGCTAAAATTTCGAAACCTAAAATCGTCATAATAAAGCCCAAAATACCAGCAGAAAAGTTATTGAATAACATTTCAAAACCTTGAGGCGTGCGTGGTTGGATCCATTCATCTACCTTTTTCATGAGCCAACCGACTAACGGTCCCATAATCATGGCACCTAACAGCATGGGCGTTTGAGGCAATGCAACAATGACCCCTATAGTAGAAGTCGCTGCTATAATTCCTCCGCGTATCCCATGAATCAAACGACCTCCACTGAATGCAATTAATAATGGAATGAGATATTTAATCATAGGATCAGCAAGCTGTGCTAACTCTTTATTAGGGAGCCAACCATGATCGATGAAAATGGCTGCGATAAATCCCCAGGCAATAAAAGCACCAATGTTTGGCATGATCATACTACTGAGGAACGAACCGAAAGCTTGTACTTTGCGCCCCATTCCTTTCTTTTCTTCAGTCTTTGACATAAATACACCCCTTCTTTAATTCAATTTATATAAATTGTAAGGGCTTTTATAACGGGGGCTCAATATAAAGAAATAGTGAGTTTGTCACAACCTTTTTGACATCATTCACTTAGTTAAAATCACGTGTGAAAAATAAAGATGGAAGAAGTGATTAGAAAAGGGGACATAAATTTTTTAAAGGAGTGCATATTTTTTATAAAAAGAGGAAATTTGTTACTATTTTTCAAAAAGTATATGTTATGTGAGGTTATGGATAGCAGTCTAATTCGAATAAAAAGCATATAAATGCAGTATGATTCATAGTTTATACCTTAAAACTAACCATTTACGATCTTTTTTCAAATGTCTTGGTAAAGATTTAAAGCACCGCATAGACCCCTACCAAAGTCTATTCGGTGCTCTTTTTTGCACTTTTTTTAAATTCAAAATTTATGCAATAAGCATTCATTTTATTCACAAAAAATTTACATAACATGAACTAATGGGAAAAATTTGAACATGTTCCTTCATTATATTGTACAATTTTTAGACTTTTAAAATACAGTGTTATGCAACAGTATATTTCTAATAAATATAGATTTTTTATAAAAATCGATTAACCCCAATCTGATGTTGCTAGGTTAATTTGTCATATATTTTTAAATTTGCACTATACATTTTTATAGTTATATTGTAGTCTTATAGTAAGCGTTACATTATACATTTTATTTTTATAAGGGATTGTAATCAATGGAAAATAAAAACTTTTTTAGTATTCGTAAACTTTCTATCGGTGTCGGATCTTGCTTAATCGCGAGCTCTTTATTAGTAAGCTCTCCTACATTTGCAGAAGAAAACAATGCGAATGCTACAAATACTGCTGAGGCTCAACAAAATGCTTTCGCTGAAATTTTAGACTTACCTAATCTTAATGAAAACCAACGTAATGGTTTCATCCAAAGTCTTAAAGACGATCCAAGTGTAAGTAAAGACATTCTTGCTGAAGCTAAAAAATTAAACGACAGCCAAGCTGGTTCACAACCTGCACCTGATCACAGTGCAGACCAACAAAATGCATTCTATGAAATCTTACACTTACCTAACCTTACTGAAGAACAACGTAACGGTTTTATCCAAAGTCTTAAAGACGATCCAAGCGTAAGTGCAGACATCTTAATCCAAGCTAGAAACGTAAACGTTGCGCAAGCACCAACAAAACCTGCACCTAATGTTAATGAAGATCAACAAAATGCGTTCTACGAAATTTTAAACTTACCTAACTTAAACGAAGATCAACGTAACGGTTTTATCCAAAGTCTTAAAGATGATCCAAGTGTAAGCAAAGATATTCTTGCTGAAGCTAAAAAATTAAACGACAGCCAAGCTGCTCCTGATTACACAGAAGCACAACA
>NZ_KE150418.1:293942-294362 GCF_000411275.1 Staphylococcus sp. HGB0015 | reverse complement strand
ATTCTTGCTGAAGCTAAAAAATTAAACGACAGCCAAGCTGCTCCTGATTATAGCGAAGCTCAACAAAACGCATTCTATGAAATCTTACACTTACCTAACCTTACTGAAGAACAACGTAATGGTTTCATCCAAAGCCTTAAAGATGACCCAAGCGTAAGTAAAGAAATCCTTGCTGAAGCTAAAAAATTAAACGACAGCCAAGCACCTAAAAAAGATGATGGTACAACAAACCCATCTGATAACAACAACAATGATAACCAAGCTGGACAAAACGACAACAAAGACGATCAAGGTAATAAAGCCGAAGATAAAGGCGACAAAGACAACAAAGGCGACAAAGACAACAAAGCCGACAAAGGTAACAAAGCTGAAGACAAAGGCGACAAAGACAACAAAGCCGACAAAGGTCATAAAGCTGAA
>NZ_KE150418.1:13940-293932 GCF_000411275.1 Staphylococcus sp. HGB0015 | reverse complement strand
AAAGCTGAAGACAAAGGCGACAAAGACAACAAAGCCGACAAAGGTCATAAAGCTGAAGACAAAGACGGTAAAGTCGACAAAGGTAACAAAGCTGACCAAGCTGGTAAAAAAGACAACAAAGACATGGGCGTAGCTAAAGAACAATCTGGTAACAACGGTATGAACAATTCTGGTAACAAAGCAATGCCAAAAGCTTCAACTCACGTTGTTAAACCTGGTGAAACTTTAAACGAAATCGCTAAAGCAAACAACACAACTGCTGACCAAATTGCTAAAGACAATCACTTAGCAGACAAAAATGTCATCATGCCTGGTCAAGAACTTGTGATCAACAAACCAGCAATGATGAACGAAAACAAAGATGCGAAAGCAAACAGCGAAATGAAAGCTTTACCTGAAACTGGTGGCGAAAGCGATGCTGCATTATTCGGTACAACACTTGCAGGTGGATTAAGCTTAGCATTCGGTTCATTATTATTAGGCCGTAGCAGAAAATCAAACTAAGTTTCAACATTTTCCAATATTACACATAAAGAGAGAGACAACCTAGAAAATAATAAACGGGATTAAAAAACTGTGTAGTCGTGTTTAAAAACGCGACTGCACAGTTTATTTTTGTGGTATGGAAGTGTGTATCCTTATAAACTTAAATCAATTATTATGACGAAAAATAGACCTGTAAAGTCATAACTATTGTGATAAAATTTATTAAAAGGTTCAGAGACTTAATGTCAATAAAGTAATGGAAATCAAGCAATGTTGTTTACTAACCTGTTTTGAGTAGATAGGAGTTTTTAAATTTATGAAATTAGAACAATGGATAATTTCTTTAATAACTGGGGTATTAATTTTTTAATCGGTCTTTTTATAGGACATATGACCTTCTTACCGGCTTTATTTAATGGATTCATTGGATTTTTAGGAGTCACAATTGTTTCAGCTCGTAGTTCAAAAAAACGGAAAAAGTAAGGAGCGGTTTGAGGTTTTGAAACGATTATAAACAAGTTGCTTTTTCAATTCTCTGTCAAACCAAGAAAAGGGTACGAATAATCAAGATAGCATTAGCTTAGAAAATATTTAGGATTCTGTATTAGAAAAGCGTCGGGATAAATATATAGTACCAACTTTAAATAATATTTTAAAACAAGAAGAGGCGACTTGGGGTAATGTAGGAGGACAAGTTGCTCAAGCCCTTATGAATACTGGCATTAAAGATTCTTCTGCACGTAGTATTGGATTTGGGGTATCTCAAGTGGGTCAAACTTTAATATAAGAGAGTGTGATTTTAATGAATAACGAAGAGTTAGAATCTAGACTTTTGTTGATTAAGCAGTCTATAGATGTACTTCAAGAGGAACTAGCTCCTAATTTGAAAACTAAAGATTTAGTTTTATTACGTTATGGTTATAATGTTGATGAGATTAAAAAGTTGAATAATTATCTATTTATGTTAACAACAGAAAATAAAAAAGTGACAAAGCGTGAATTTGAGTCGAAGTTATGCGAGATTAGAAATCTTCCTAATATTCCAAAGGGACAGGTTAACGATGTTTTGGAAGGTTATAGAAACAGTAACTTACATGTTGATGTTGTTAAGTATATTTTAAATAACGAATAAAAATTTATTGAAAAAAACCTCTAATTTTAGAGGCTTTTTAACGGTTTTCTTTTTGTCTTTATCATAAGTGTAACTATTTCGATTTTGAATTGTTACTCTTAAAGTACCGATATGTCCAAGCTAGAGCATCAAAAAATAAGACGAGCCAAAGATTACAGGCTGAAATTGTCATCTCGAAAAATGAAGTCATAATCTACGAAGTTCTATCATAAAAAAGAAGTGCTAAGATGATTTTCAATTAAACATCATCTTAGCTCTATTTATTTTGAGATTTATATTCCAGACTCATTGCGTATCGTACCAAAATCACGGCGACTTCTGTACCCATTTCTTTAATACTCATGTTCAATTACATCGATATTAACTTCTTTTGATTTTAAAGACTTGTAAATAAGTCCCCATTCTCCAAATGTATTCAATCGGTCCGTATCTAAATGCGCGTAGCCAAATCATTGAAAAGGCCATTTGTACAGCTAAAATCGCGACACAGACTAACCCTGTTTGTGCAAAGGTTAATGTAACAAATTTGCCGACAATAATAATTAAAAATGTATTCAATAAATAATTCGTTAAAGCCATTTGACCGTAATATTTGAGTGGTCGCAATATTTTTTTCGCACCTTCAAATTTTAATAAGTAGACAAACACTAGCACATAGAATAGTGAAATAAACGGTGCAGTATAGACGATGAGATTTGAAAAAGTCTCATACTTCTTAACAAAAGTCTCATTTGACATTGTAGATTCCACTAGATCATAAGCTGGTGCGACATAATAGAGTTGTAAAATAACCATAGAAATGATAAAACCTATTGTTGATAACAATAATGAAATACGCAGTGCTTTCGCATGATGGTAGATCGTCTTATGAAGGTCATATTGCCCAATTGTATAACCGAGTATAAATAGTCCCGGTATAAAAGTGATTTTGTTACCGCTTAGGACGCCTAACGCCAATAAAATCAGTCCAAGGACGAGATTGATACGCTTATTTACAAATGTAAAAAGTAAAAGAGGTAAACCCACAATCGCGTAGAAAAACAATGCTTCTCCGGGTTGGAAGATTTGATGTATCAAACCCAATAGCAATAGGATTAGGATTCTTCTTAAATAAAGAAAGTACGGATTGACGTCTTTTTGTTTCGCATTGTGAAAAAAGATATAAAAGCCGATACCAAATAATAATGAAAAGATAGAAAAGAATTTCGCTTCAACCAAAATATTTAAATATTTCATATACACAATGTCGACATTTCCTGTATGTTCTGTCACATGTATAATCGAAACAATGTTCGCAAAAATAATACCAAGTAAAGCAAATCCTCTTAAATAATCTAAAACTTCAATTCTCTTTTTTGTAGGTTCCATAAAATGCTCCTTTTTCATATGTCCTGTTTAATAATATAGGTTTAAGTTCAAGCCATCATGAGACTTAGGAAGTATTTTACAAGTGAATGAAAAATGAATCCTACTATTGTATAAATCGTCCCACAATATACATATTCTGTTATTAAATAGACAAATATTTTTATTCAAAATGAATTGAGAACATTTTCACGTAGTACTATACTAAATATAGATAAATAAACAGGAGGTCTTTCAGTTGAATAAAAGACACATAGGTATGTTCATCTATACAGGTATTATCGGTGGTTTACTGTCTGGTATTGTAAAATTAGGTTGGGAAGTCATGTTTCCACCACGAACACCTGAAAGAAACGCGACGAATCCGCCTCAACAATTATTGCAACAATTAGGATTCAGTCACGATTTCACACATCAAACGTATACATTCTCCGGCATGTCATTACCTTGGGTGAGCTTTATCGTTCACTTTAGTTTTTCCATTGTCATTGCCATTATCTATTGTTTCTTAGTTAAAAAGTATGCGTATATGGCAATGGGACAAGGGGCTGTCTTTGGTATTGTGATTTGGGTGTTATTCCACTTGATCATTATGCCGATTATGCATACCGTTCCTGCGCCTTGGAATCAACCTTTCCAAGAGCATCTCTCTGAATTATTCGGTCATATCGTTTGGATGATGACAATCGATCTTGTGCGACAACTATTCGTCCATCGCTATCAATTAGATTAAAATTAAAAACCGCTCAATTGTGATAAGTTCACATCACATGAGCGGTTTTTTTGATATTAGTTATTTTTAACAATATTTAATTTTTATTCTTTGAATCTTTACGAAATTGATAAAAGGTATAGACAATAAAAGCAAAATTGAGGGCAATAATTAAAGAAAACGAAATAATGAGATACTCTATTTGTGAGCCATTTTGTGTCGTTACTAAAGCAATCATATTAGGTAGACAAACTAAGAGTAAAATGAACGCGTAAATTTTTTGTTTTAATATGAAACAAATAATCGTAACTAGTATAAGCAAGATAATACCTACAATATTACTTTCTTGTTGATTCAATGTAACAATCTCATACAATGGAAAATGATGTGCTAAAAATGTGCTCAATACGATTAAACCAAATATCAGAATGCCTCCCATCGCTCCAAAAATGTATGTTTTTTTACTGTCACCAAATGTCAATATCAACTTCCGAATCGTATATAGGCCAAGTATGACAGTGATTAAAAAAGTAAAAATCGCATTTAAAATGGTACTTACTGTTAAAGTATAAGACTGTGCGAATAAATCAGGTACTGTAAACAGTGCGAACAGAAATAAGACATAAAAGGTAACATATTTAGTCAAAAGATTGATAAAAGGCAAATGCTTTGAAAACTGGTCAGCATAGGCTTTAATTGGCGTATCAATAATTGCATGGACATCTTCACCTTGTTTTTCTGCAGTTTCTAAATGATCTCTTAATTCTGCTTCAATTTCTTCAATATCTTCTTCCTTTTTACCTCTAAACAAAAGTTCAACTCTAAGTTTAACTAAAAAATCTTCTGACTGTTTACTTAACATTTCTTACACCCTCCCAAAAAGATGATTCATACCTGTATTCAAATCACGCCATTTTACTTTGAATTGTTCAAGCTCTTTTTCTCCACTTTCCGAAATCGTATAATACTTTCGCTTCGGTCCACCATTATCTGATTTTCTTGTTGTTGTATGCACATATCCTTTCTGACTTAATCGTAATAATACAGGGTATATACTCCCATCACTAATTTCTGGAAACTGGTTATCTTTTAATTTTTCTAGAATTTCATACCCATAAGTTTCTCCTTGCGCGATTAAACCTAATATCGCGCCATCCAAAAGCCCTTTCATCATTTGATTAGATACAGACATGTCCATCACCTATTCTAACTATCTTATAATATAAGATAGTTGATTTTTAGAAACCCGTCAACACTCTTATAATAAAAAGTGAGTTAATGGCACTTGTCGCGATTCAATCTATAAATATAATTGTCTAATCATATAATGCTATCTATTCAAACAGCTAGCAAAATATTATTTCTATCCTTTTAAACAATCAAGTATTATTCATCATTAACAAAACCAGAAATTAGCGTTACTTCACTTCTAACTGACAGTGTTCAATGACTTCCTCCCCCATTGCTATTAATAAAGACTATTTATACAGTTGAACTTTATAAAGTTTTACTATATAATTTAACTATACAGTTCGACGATATAGTTAAAAGGAGTGACAACATGAAACGCTATCCGCTAGTGCCTCTATCTGAAACGATGCATTATATTCTTTTAGCCGTCAGAACACCCATTCATGGCTATAAAATCATGCAAATTGTCAAAGAAAAAAGTGAGGAAGAAGTCAATATCGCAGCAGGGACATTGTATGGCGCACTTGAAAACTTAAAAAAGCACCAATACATTGAATTAATCAGCCCGCCCAAAGAGCGAAAAAAAGTTTATCAAATTACTGAATTAGGCGAACATATTTTAGCAATAGAAAACAAAAGATTATTAAGAATGGCCGAAATCTACAAAAAAGGAAGTGAGAAGAATGAGGAAGTTTAAAATCTTTATAAATCCTATTAAAGAAGAAGCATGGATTAATGCACAACTAGAGAAAGGCTATCAATTAATAGCGCATAGCTCATGGGGCATCTGCACTTTTAGAAAGACAGAGAAAAAATATGTGACTAGAATTGATTATCGTTCACTCAACAAAAAGCAGTATGACGAATACATTGCGCTACACTAAGACTGTGGTTGGCAACATGTTTATGGCCATAAATATGGCACTGACAATCAATACTGGCAAAAAGAAAAAGAAGGTCAAGATGTTTTATTTTCTGACACCACATCACAAATCCAATATTTCAAACGACTACAGACCTTTTACTTGTCTATAATGCTTCCTTTTTTCTTTATCATATTTTTCTACTTAAAAAGTGGCATATTCCATTTATTTTTAACACCTGGTTTGTTTGAAATGCCTTTTGACCTGATGTGGAAAGCAATACTATTTGAGTTGCCATTTGCGCTACTTAGACTCCTTCCTCTTTTAGTCTTGATCTATATTGGGTACCTCATCATTAAAAACAGCATCAAAATCAAAGCAATGGAAAAGAACACATAATAAAAAGGGTGTCATCAATGGCACCCTTTTTTATTCCTGTTCATTATTTCCAAAATAAAGCTTTTACATTAAACCCTACTTTAAGATGCTGTTCATTCTCAGTTTAATTAAAACAAATTAACATAATAGGCCCTTATCAGAATTAAACGAACATCTTCTGTAAAAATCCTTTTTTTCTCACTTTCAATCTTTTAACTTTAGCTGATTGTTTTTCGATAAAACTATCTAGTTTAATAAAAAAGCTACCTATTTTTTTCTGTTCACTTAATGAAGGAAGATTTACGGCAATAATGCCTATATCTTTAGAATTATAGGATGGTAAAGCACCTACTTGAGCATATTTTGGTAAATTTAAAGTTTGAAAAAATATATTTCCAAAGTTTGTATCCCAATGAGTCGAAAATGAATAACTCATTGTATTGTTATCCATTAAAAATGGTTCTATCACCATTCTTTTTCTGTTCAACATTATAGCTGCGCCTACTTTAGCAAATATTACAGCTGGCACATCATTTATAACTTTCCACTTCTTTTCATTTATTTGTTGATCAGTAACATAATTATTGGCCATATTCATAAGAGTTTTATTAGTGGGAAGGTTCATATCAGAAACTTTAAAAAATGGTATTCCTAAATTTCCGCCTTGATATTTTTCTGGAAATCCAACTCCAGAATTGAATGTTCCTAATTCTTCAAGTTTTTGCTCATTCCACTCTGGATAATTATTTCCATTCTCATCTTTAAATCTTAATTCTTGTGAGAAAATCTTTTGCACATAGCCCTTTTTCTGTTCTTCTAACAAAGCTAATTTTTTCTCCTCTAACTCGATTTGATGATCGAGTTTGCTAAAAAATTCACCGATCTTTTGTTGTTCAAGCAACATTGGTGTAAACAAATTTATAGAAAAGAAGTCGTTTACTGGAATATTTAGTAAACCATGATTTCTGGCTCCTTCTACAGCTATTTGAGAAACTTCTTTATACCATTTATCTGATTCGAAGTAATGTTTCATAAATTCTGAACTTTGATTATCATTAAATTTAAAGCAAATATATAGCGTTGATAATGCACCTTGATCATATCTCTCTAATCTTTTAATTGCACCCAATGGATAACCATTCGAATAACTTTTATTATATGCAAACTCACCATTTTTAATCAGCGTATAATTATCCAAGTTTTTAGCAGATACTGACTTACTAAAGTATGTAACCTGATCTACTAAACCTAATGCCCCTGAAATAGTTAAGGGCATTTTAGAGACAGAATTGGTATTTTTACGTTTAACTCTATTGCTTATTTCACCAAGAACTTTTTTCTCCCATTCACCATCAAACTCAGGAAATCTTAGTTCAGGCACATTTTTTGTTTCATTAGTCATGCATCTCAACTCCCAATTCTTTGAGGTAACCTGCAATTTCTTTTTCTAATGATGCAATTTCTTCATCCACTGCTTTGATTTCTTGCTGAACTGCCTCTAAGTCAACAGGCTCTTCCTCTTCAAAAGTATCCACGTATCTTGGAATATTTAGGTTATAGTCATTCTCTTTAATTTCATCTAAAGTAACAACGTGACTGTATTTCTCGATGTCTTCACGCTTTAAGTACGTTTCGACAATTTTATTCACATCTTCATCTGAAAGATGGTTTTGATTTTTCCCTTTTTCGAATGATTGTGATGCATCAATAAATAAGACATTTTCATCTTTTTCACGACATTTTTTAAAAACTAATATCGCTGTAGGGATACTCGTACCGAAAAAGAGGTTTGCTGGTAACCCAATGATAGCGTCTAAATAGTTTTTTTCTTCAATGAGATACTTTCTAATTACACCTTCTGCAGCGCCACGGAAAAGCACACCGTGTGGTAAGATAACAGCCATTGTACCATTGTCATCTAAGTGATAAATCATATGTTGAATGAAGGCAAAGTCCGCTTTTGACTTTGGTGCTAATTTACCATAGTTACTAAAACGCTCATCATCTAAAAATGATGGGTCTGCGCTCCATTTTGCGCTGTATGGTGGGTTAGCAACCACCGCTTCAAATTTTTCTTCCAATACTGCTGGATGTTCTAATGTGTCACCATTTTCAATAGAGAAATGATTGTAGTTCACGTCATGTAGCAACATGTTCATTCGAGCGAGGTTGAATGTTGTGCTGTTGTATTCTTGACCATAATAATGTCTTACATTCGCTTCTCGTCCCACTCTCAATAATAAAGAACCTGAGCCACATGTAGGGTCATAAACATTTTTTAAGTCTTGTTTATTTGCAGTTACGATTTTAGCTAATATTTTAGAAACTTGTTGAGGCGTATAGAACTCTCCTGCTTTTTTACCTGCTGTTGCTGCAAATTGGCCAATTAAGTATTCATATGCGTCACCTAACATATCAATTTCGATATCACTATGCACAAATGGTAAAGTAGATAAATTCATCATGACTTTAGAAATTAATTTTGTACGTGCAGCATTTGTATTCCCTAGACGCGAAGAATTTAAATCCATGTCATCAAAAAGATGATCAAAATCGTCTTCACTCTCTTGGCCTCTTGTAGAAGTTTCAATTTTACTGATGGCTTTATGCAAGTCCTCTATTTCAAATGTTTGATTCTCAATTTTTTTTATTAAAGTGCTAAATAAGTCTTGTGGTTCAATCACATAACCGATACGTTCTAATAATTCTGCTTCTAATGCTGCTTTATAATCTTCATTTTGCCATGCTTGTTCATAAGTCATGTTTTCTCCCTCAAGTAAAACATCAACTTGAACTTCTGTTTTTTCAGACAAAAAGCGATAAAAGATTAACCCTAAAATATAGTTTCTAAACTCACTTGCATCCATATTCCCACGCAAATCGTTCGCAATACTCCATAATTTTTTCTGTAATTCCGCTTGTTGTTGACGTTGTTTCTCCGTAATTGACATATTAATGTTCCTCCCTAAATAAAATCGCTCTTAAATAAGTATCCATCAGATGTTCTCTTTTAGCTTTTAAGTATTTTAATCTCACTCTGCTATGTGCTAAGTTTCCTATTAATTCTTGCTGGTGCATACAAGGCAACGGTATTTCTAATGCTTGTAACTGCTTATGCGTAATTTTTTTAATCATGCTTCCACCTTGTTGATAAAGCTTGATTTGTTTTAATGCTTTCGGTGAGTAGTTTAACCAATACACAAGATAGCGTGGATAAACTCTATCTCTATCTACTTCAATATGTGTATAGTTATACGGTAAGATTGCCCCTGAATACTTAGAACTTACAATGACACATTCTCCAGTAATCATATTGAAAACGATCTGTCCTGCTTCAATACATTTCGCATTGTGCCCTTCTTCCAAAGTTATCATTTTGGGCTGAGTTGGATGCCGGGTATATTTACCTAAATCCTCGTCCATCATGTTTTGGTCATAAATCATTATCGGCGTGCCAAGTGCATCTGCAACGGGGGTTAAGCGATTGATAATCGTCCCACTGTGATATCGGATTAACGGTTTGATTGCACTCATCTCCTTGAAGTTTTATTCTACTACATGAAGTATACACCTAAAAATAACTGCAGTAAAGTAAAACTGCAGTTATTTTTAAAATTTATTCTATGCTGCTATATTTTTGTGCTGTTTCCATAACAAAGCTTTTGATTTTATTCGCTGTTTTCGTTCTTGCTAAAAATCCACCTTGGTTCTTCAATCCTTCATCAATAGTATTTTTATTAATACTGCCACTATATTCATACTCTTCGATAATATGACCTAACAATTGATACGGATATGCTTTATCTTCCGCAAATGCTTCAATTTCTTTATGCTTTTCAGCTTCTTCATATTGATAGTAAGCTTCATTCACATCTGTACCTTCTTTTAATGTTGGCACAACTTTATCTAAAAATTGACGGATTAAATCTGCTTTTAGACGTAATTGTTCATCATCTGCACGATCCAATAATTGGTGAATTTGTTTCCGATTACGTTCTTGTTCAACTTTATCCTTAAGTTCAATCTGACCAATTAAGTTCATAATATATTGTACATTGATTAAATCATTTCTAAGAATTTCTACTTTAAAATCAATATCCTCAAGGATAGAAACACCCTCAGACTCTTCTTTATTACTTTTCACTACTTTTTCATATAAGTTTAAATACTTACTCTTATAATCTTCAAAGGTTTGCTCGCTAATTCCCAACTGTTCTGGTGTAAATTCAAACTCTTCAAACGTTTTTAATTTTAACAATAAGCTTGCTAAAGCTCTAAATATCAATACAAATTCTTTTTGGTCATCTTCTCGCTCTAACTGATCTACATCAGCGGGTGTGATAACCAGCGCAAATAATTGCTTCAATATTTCCTTAAAGTCAGCTAGATATTCTTCATATGAGCCACTGAGTACAGTATCTGTATTATCAGTTTGTGAAAAGATTTCTATCGCTTGATCTGTTTCCACTTTCAAGTCACGATAACAAACAATATTACCATAAGGCTTTGTTTCTTTTTCAACACGATTCGTTCTTGAATAAGCTTGAATCAAATTGTGATATTTTAGATTTTTATCAACATAAAGCGTATTCAATTTTTTACTATCAAATCCTGTTAAAAACATGTCAACAACGATAAGAATGTCTATTTTTTCTCCAGGTATCACTTTCTTCATCTTTTTAGAGACATCAGAGAAAAAGCCATCAAAATAATCCGTGTTAAAGTTTGTCCCAAACATTGCATTATAGTCTACCATGACGCGATCTAACATTTCTCTTGAATGTACAAAATCTTCTTGTTCATTTGAATCTTCATTAGGTTGAAATGTAAAAATGGTTGTGACATTTAAATTATGTTTACCTGCTTCTTTTGCTTTTTTAAAAGCTTCATAATAGGCAATAGCCATCGGAATACTTTGTACTGTGAGCATAGAGGTATAATGACCATTTCTTGTTTTTTTAGCATAGTTTTCAATGATATGATTAGTAATTTTACTGATTCTTTCTTCCGCCATCCAAACTTCTTTTTCATTGATTTTACTAACATATTCTTCTTCTAAGTCTTTTTTAGGGTCAAATGTACGTGCATAATCTACAGAGAAACCAAGAACATTACCATCTCTTATCGCATCTTTAATTAAATAATGATGCAAACATTTATCAAAGATGTCTGCAGTGGCACGGCCATCTTGACTCTTGTTCTCCTCAAAACGCGGTGTACCAGTAAAACCAAAGTATTGCGCATTTTTAAAATGTTGTTTAACTGAGCGGTGCATTTCACCGAATTGACTTCGGTGACATTCATCTATAATAAATACGACTTTGTCGTGCTCGTACTGATTCATAACCGGGTCATTCGATTTAATCGCATGTGCCATCTTTTGGATGGTTGTCACAATTAATGGTAATGTTGCATCCCCTAGTTGCTTTAACAATTTACGCGTGCTGTCTGTTAAGTCAACAGAATCTTCTTGGAATTTATTAAATTCAGCCAACGTTTGACTGTCTAAATCTTTTCGGTCTACTAAAAAGATGACTTTCTTAATACCTTCTTGTTGCGACAAGATTTGACTCGCTTTAAAAGAGGTTAAAGTTTTTCCGCTTCCTGTCGTATGCCAAATAAAACCATTGTTATTAGTTTCAAGTGCACGCTCTATCAATTTTTCAACTGCATACACTTGATATGGACGTAAAGCCATAAGAATCTTATCAGTCTCATTAACAATCATATAGCGACTGATTATTTTAGCGAGATGACACGTCTCTAAAAAGTCCTCAATAAAACGCTTCAAATGATTGATTCTTTCATTTTTTTCATTACTCCAGTAGAACATATGACTCTTCAATATCGTTAAATCACTATTCGCATAGTAGCGTGTTTCCATCTTGTTGCTAATCACAAACAGTTGGATATATCTAAATAAGCCAGTAAAGTTTTGTTTGCGGTAACGTTCTACCTGATTAAATGCTTCTGAAATAGCGACACCACTGCGCTTAAGTTCAATTTGAACTAATGGTAAACCATTTATCAAAATTGTCACATCATATCGACTTTTATAAGTATCTTTCACACTCACTTGATTTGTAACTTGAAATTTATTTTGACACCATTTATTTTGATCAAGGAAGCTTAAATAAACAACCGTTTCATCGTCTCGTTTGAGTACATACTTATCCCTTAAAATAACTGCACTATCAAACACAGATTTACCATTAATATCTGTAATTAAACGATCAAACTCAGTATCTGTTAATGGTTGATGATTGAGTGCTTCTATATGACGCTCATTAATAATTGCTCTAAAATTTTGTAACATTTCATCGTGTGTATGAATATTTAATTGTTCATACCCCATCTGAGTTAACTGTTTTAATACATCGTTCTCTAACGCAAATTCACTTTGATATGCCATCCAGACTCAAACCCTCTCTATTTAAACCCTGACTTAAATTTTTTATACAACAAACACACACCAATAACAAATAAAATAAATATCAGAACTTCTCCTAAGAGAAGTGCAAAAATATAAAGTAATACTACAATAATTATGAAACTAATTAACACAGCCCATGCAAGAATGAACCACGGCCCCGCTGCATATGAAATTTGATCACTATCTTCACCATAGTAATGGCGATCGAAAAATCTCTTGATCGGTTCTCTCACTATCAATAAGCATAGTATTAATGCGTACATTACTACCCCAAAAGCAATGAAATAGTAAGGAATGAACACAATAATATACAAAAGACTTTTAATTAACTCAAATAATGCTTCCATCTTACATCTCCAAAACGATTTATTTTCTAACCTCGTATGGTGCTTGTATAATAAATTGACGCTTTATTTTAAATTATAGCGCAAAACACATTATTTGTGTCATTTCCTTTCATTTTACCTTTTTAAGAGCAATCCGATTCCTTGTTGACAAAAAAGAGAATAAAGCCAGGCATCATCGCAATATGAAGTTAATGATTTGTAAAACAACATGCGATTTCTTTATTTTTTAGTTTTGTCGTGTATGATTCTAACTGTAACGGCGAATATACCTATAAATATAACAAGGATGAACAAGACGGTATTAATCATCGTTTGATATTGTTCATTATGCACAAAGATGGAGGTCATAATAATCGTTAAAGAGATCAAAATAAGAACTGTTGTGATAATATTGTATATTTTTTTCATTTTTTACCACACCTTTATTAATTTTATTTAACGATAAGTTTATAGCATTTTAAATCAAGAAAAAAGTTGTAGTTTTAATAAAGACCATCGCATAAAAAAAATAGACATTAAAAAGGCTTGCTACCTAAAAAATCAGGCAACAAACCTTTAAATTAATGGCTTACAAAAGTTTTTTCTAATACGATAAGATAGCTATATTTTATTTTTTACATATGATTATAATGATACTTCACCAAATCAAAGAATTGATGCATATCATATCCCCATATTGCATAATATGCTATTGGGTCAACGTGTGTTGTACCGCCCCAATATTTTCGAACTGCATTGTGACTAATGACGGAGCCCACGCCTTCTTGATCGTCAGCGAGTGTTGGTGTTAAATGATTTTGTTTTAACATATACGCTGCGAGCCACGCTTGGTTATTGACCGATCTTGCAAAATCATCAAAAGTATACATTCTGACAACTTCGATTTGGTAAAAATACGGGTTAGCTTGTTTGCCTGCACCCCAAACGTAATATTCTGATGGTGCAGTGAGATGAATTTCTTTATTGTCTACAAAGGCATGTACAAACGCTCTTTCATATGTAGCGTACATTCGATCGACCCATTGTTGAAGTGTCCGGTTATCTTCACCCACTTCGTGAATCACAACACCGATATAAGTTCCATATTTGTAATTGAGATGTGGTAAAGTATTCATTCTTGGATCTTTTACAATTTTTGAGTGAGGCAGATGATGTTCTATTATATATTCATTAACATTGGGGTAATAAAAAGGAGGCAAGGTGCGATTCTGTTGATCTTGATGAGCACTTTCAGTTGCGGGTGTTTTGTTTTCAGTTGCATCTTGATGCGGACTGTCATTCTCATCGTGATTCATTAACATCATTTTAGGTGCAGTTTGAGCAACGGTAGAAGAAGGTAACGGTCTGGAAAACAAACTTCTGGCATAAGTCGTAGGGGCAAAAACCATTGGCATGAGCAACAATGTGAGAGACGTCGATAACGCAGAGAGCATTTTCAGCATAAATTCCACTCCTTCATATTATTTTTTAATAATTAATAAATCATATAACATATTTATATTAATTATATTACGTTAAAACAATATAAAGTCAAGTGTTTTATGATTATAAAAGTGTAATTTTTATGTATGCCGAACTATGCGTAATTGTTTAATTCAAAGATGCTAAAATGCGATTTAAAGCGATTTCTAATTGTTCGACACTCTTTTTCACTTTTTTGATTTCGCCATGTACTTTAGCATCTGTGAAGATATTATCCCACCAAACATCATACAGTTGATCTTTTTCACTATTTGAAATCGCTAATACTAAATCCTCATCCATATTTTTAAGCATGGGCACTGTATTTTGCAATTGCGTTTGTAATTGCGATAGATGCGTATTCATTTTTTTAATCTTTCTTCTTTTGAAATAGCTATGGATTGAACTATTTCCTAACATATCAAACCCACTCCAAATACGGACGTCCTTGATTAACTTTTTTACTTTTTGTACCTCTACCAATGCGTCTTCCACTGCATTCTTTACTTCCACCACTTCATGTTGTTTCATATGAAACACCCTTTCTCATCTGCTATCTTTCTACAATTCACTATTAATCAAATCATATAATAATCCACTTTATTTTGACAATAAGCAGTCACACTTCACACTGTCATTAAAAGTGCAAAATGTGACCGCTTCAACATTTGAAATGATTGAAGTTGTGTCAATGGTCATAGCGCGTTGAGCTACATAAAGATGGTTATTTCAGTAATGTCGCAACATCGACTTCAATCATTGGCGTTTGTGTACAGGGCGCTGCTTGGCAAAGTTGGATCATCAAAGTATCTTTAATCTGTGTTTGAAATGCGACAGGTTGTCCGTGAAAATAAAGGGGTTCTAATACATTATTTGTTGCAACACCTTCTGATAGGCCTTTCCCTGTCAACTTGGCATAAGCTTCTTTTTGCGTCCAAATCATATAAAATTGTGTTTCATTATCAATCCATTGTGCTTCTTCATTTGTAAATTGCATTTTCAATCGTTGCCATTCAATTGTACTGAGGTTTTCAATATCTAAGCCAATCTCACTTTGGTCAAATGCACAAGCGACATACTTACCACTATACGACAAACTGATAAATACCGGCTGCGGTGTGTCAATGTAAGGTTTACCATAGGCACCAAATTTAAACTGCCAATCTAAAGGGTCGAGCTGATACATCGTTTTTAACCCGTAATGCACGAGTAGTTCACCAATACAGTGCTGATTTTCATTACTTTTATAGTGGTGTTTCGTATGATTTCTTTTAAACAGATATTGTTTATGCGCAAGTTGTTTCGTTATGGCTGTGGTCATCTTTTCTAAATTAACAATTAATATCATTACATTTCACCTACTTGAATGTGTCGTTAAGTCTTTGTTGCCAACGGGCTAACCATGTTTCTGATAGTTCTGACCAGCTTAAATCCAGTGCGTTCATGACAGACTGTGTAAAATCTTGCGTGATAATGGCAGGTTTCAGCTTATCATCGTGATGCATTAATCCCACCCATGCATAATAACCGGCATCATGTACATATTGATCAAATGTTGCGTCATCCACCACCTTAATTGTGCGATTTGTTAGCTTTTCAAGCATCGATTGCATTGTATATTCATGGTTATTCGTAATATGAAAGATGTTGTACGTGCTTTGTTGGATTTCCGCGAATTGTACAACCATTTGTGCCGCTTCATCAACAAACGAAAATGAAATTGGTGTTTGTGCCGCAGATACCCCTATCTTATCGAGTTGAAGTAAGTCATGCATAACAATAGAAAAGCGATTTGTCCGCATATTTTTCATGGTGATGTTGCCGTGTCTACTGCTTGTTAAGTTTCCTACACGCATCATTTTCGCCTTTAATCCTTCTCGCATGGCTTGTAATACTTCAAGCTCGGCATAAAATTTACTTCGTGCGTAAGGTGACGTAATCTGTTGGTTTTTAAAAATGGCTGTTTCTGAGAATTGCGTGTCTTCTTGTTCTTCAGAAAAGGTGCCTGCCACACTCAATGTAGAAATGTAAATCAGCTGAGCTTGAGCTTGTTTGGCCAAGGAGATAAGCTGTGCTGTACTTTTGACATTGGCTTCATAAAAGTCTTCATCTTCGCCAAAATGGTCTGTTCGCGCCGCCGCATGAATAATCGTGTCGATAGACGTAGCTAACTGTGTGAAATCTTGGTTTGTGTCACCATATATGATGTCAACGTTGTGCATCATTTTTTCACACGTCGATGGCTCAAAATAATGATTCAAATTGTCGATTAAACGGTCACGGGCTTGTGATGCGCTTTCTGCCCGAACAAGACAATGCACACGTTGGTGGCGCTCAGTTAGTTCATAAAGTAAATAAGCACCTAAAAATCCGGTGGCACCTGTCAGTAATACTGTTCCTAAAGATTGTTGTGACACTTTTGACAAAGGCGTTTGATTAGTCGCAATCATCGTTTGCAAGGCGTCAATATTTCCCGGGACATTTAACTGTGTCGATTCGCTTTGGTTTATTAACGCACGGATGGTTTTGTATTCATAAATAGCTTGCATCGACGTTTCAATTCCTTTGTGTTTCAGCAACATCACGACTTTCATCGTCGCAAGTGAGTTACCACCGAGTTCAAAGAAATCATCGTCAATGCCAATCGGGCTCACATTTAATACTTGTTCGAATACATCGACATATTGTTGTTCTTGTTTATTTCGTGGTGGGGTCAACGTACGGACTTGTTGTGAATCCGCAGCAGGTAAAGCTTTCGTATCTAATTTTCCATTAGGCGTTAAAGGCAATTGATCCAATTTAATGAACACCTGTGGCACCATATACTGTGGCAACTGATCTGTGAGTGCACGTCGTATCACATCAGATTGCTCTGTTTCAGCTACATAATAGCCCACTAAAAATGGATGTGCACGTGTACGATCCACTGTGACTGCACTATCCAAAACACCTGCGATTTGGTTCATTTGATTTGTAATTTCTTCTAATTCAATACGATAGCCATTCAGTTTTTGTTGTTGATCGATGCGACCTAAAAATTCAATCTCACCATTATTTAAATAACGCGCTAAGTCGCCCGTGCGATATAATTGTCCATCACCCCAAGGATGCGGAATAAAAGCTTGTGCATTAACTTCAGGACGGTTTAAATAACCTTTTGCTAAACTGTCACCCGCAATACAAAGCTCTCCAGGTACACCCACACCACATAGTCGTCCTTCAGACATAATATACACTTGTACATTCGGGATTGGTCGTCCAATCGGAACGCGTTGTAATGTGGACTTGCCGTCATCCATCCATGCCGTTGTAATCACTGTGGATTCGGTTGGTCCATAGGCATTGACATACATTTCACAATGCGGTCGAACCCTATCAACAAGTTCTGGCGTGCTCACAGAACCTCCTGTCACTAAGCAACGTAAATGATAGTCGGTCATCATCATGCATAGTTGTGCGGGGATCGAAGCAACAGTGACGTGTTGTGTACGGAGACAGTGTTCTAAAGCGAAAATGTCCTTTCTTTCTCGTTCAGAAGCAATCACTAAAGGACATGCATTGAATAACGCACAATAAATCTCCATCACAGACGCATCAAACACAATATTGGCGTATTGTAATAACACATCTTGAGACGTCAGTTGTATATATTGAGACCAACCTGTGACTAAGTTCATTACATTACGATGTGTGATTTGTACGCCTTTTGGTTGACCTGTCGTTCCAGATGTATAAATCATATACAATACATCGTTCGCTTCCACGTGTTCACTTGATTGAATCACTTGTGCATCATCTTCTCGTATAACACAACTTCTCACATCCGAATTGGTCACAGTTGTAGAGTGTGCTGGCGCATTCGTCAAAATATGTTTCACTTCCGCATCTTTCAAAATAAAGTCAATCCGTGATGCCGGATAATCTGGATCAATCGGCACATAAGGACAACCCAGCCATGCCGCAGCAATCATACTTTCAATCATTTCTGGGCCCCTTGTCATGAGAAGCGCCACACGATCTCCTTTACGACAACCTTGTTCGTACAAATGACGCGCAATAGCTAATGCACGTCGATATAACCTATGTATCGAATGATGTTGGTTGTCAAAAATCAACGCTGTAGCCTCTGGTGTTTGTAGCGCCAACTGTTCAATTCGACTGCCGACAGTCTCCTGTTCAGGATACGCCATCGGTTTTGGTGTCACATGTGTTTCAAGCCACTGACGCATGTCGGGTCGCGCAATAGGCAATTGACCAATGCGTAATAAGTCTTGCTCCAATATTGTCTGGATCATCACTTCAAATTGATCACACATATGATGGATTGTTTCTTTTTGAAACAGGTCTGTCCGATATTCAATATTCCAAACAAATTGATGATGCACTTCTTCAATAATGAAAGACAAATCAAACTTCGCTGTGGTACTTTTCGGTGGTTGATGTGTGAGTCGACTATGGCCAAAATGCGCATGATGCACTTCATTGTTTTGACGCACAACGATGACATCAAAAAATGGGTGTCGTGATGCATCACGTTGCGCGATTAATTCATCCACTAAGACAGAAAATGGATAGTCTTGGTGCGCATAAGCCGCTAAACTCATCGTTTTCATTTCTTCTAAAAATGTCAGCCACGGTTTATTGCGTGTCGGTTGACCTTTGAACACGACACTGTTCGCGAACATCCCTAACATGCGTTCCGTATCTGGATGTGTCCGCGCACTCATCACACTTCCTAACACAATCTCCTCTTGACGACTGTATTGACTTAATAAAACCATAATGACACTCATAAAAAACATAAAGTCAGTCACATCATGTTGTTGAACATACTGTCTAATTTTATGGCTTAGCACTTCATCTAACTGCCATTGATACATATCCCCCTCTGTTGATTTGACATGAGGTCTTGGATAATCCAGTGGGAGCTCTAACGTTGGGGGCGTTTCTGCTAATAATTGATGCCAATACGCATGATGGTCTGTCATGTCACGTTGTTTGATCCATTCACTGTAATCTTTATACTGATGCGTCATCGTAGGCAATGATTTATCTTGATATAGTTGACTCAGCTCATCTAAAATGAGAGTCTGACTCATGCCGTCGTTAACACTATGGTGCGTATCCATAAATAAAAAGTCATCTTCTGGTGTTTGAATATAACGTATACGTAAAAGCCGGTCATGTTCTAAATCAAATGGCTGTACCATACGTTCTACCAATACTTGAGGGTCTTGCTCATCTAATGTGACGACTTCAAAGTCAGGTGTATAACAGTCTTGAATATATTGATAGACTTGTTGATTTTCCATTCCGAATTGCGTTCTTAAAATTTCATGCCGTTCAATCAATTGGCTCACCGCATGGCGTAATTTCGCAATATCTAGCGGGGCACTTAATTGCCATATAAATGGAACGTTATAAACTGTATCATCCGGGTTCAGCTGCCATAAGAAATACATACCACTTTGCGCCGCACTCGCAGGATACGCCTGCTGATTCGATGTAATGATAGGTATCATTTCTGAATGTGTTTCGGACACGTCTTCTAAACGTGCTGATAATAAGGCCACTGTAGGATATTTCATCAAATCGCTTACTGTCATGGACTTATGTAATTCACGTTCGATACGGTTCACGACTAAGGTTGCCTTTAACGAATGTCCTCCTAATTCAAAAAAGTGATCATGAATGCTCACACGTTCAATATGCAACACTTCTTCAAAGATATGGCACAAAACTTGTTCTATTTCATTGCGTGGCGCTGCATAATCACTTTGAAGTCGCAGTTCGGGATCAGGTAAGGCCTGCGTATTCAATTTTCCGTTGACAGTCATCGGTATTTGATCAATGCGTTGGAAAGACAACGGCACCATATAACTCGGCATTTGCGCAGAGAGCGTGGTTGTCATCGTATGATTCGAAATTTCTTGTTCTCCTTCATAAAATGCATAGAGCTGTTTATCCCCTTCTATCTCTCGTATCACGACAACCGCTTTATTAACGCCATGGATACGCTCAATGGCACGTTCAATTTCTGTTAACTCGATACGAAATCCTCTTATTTTAACTTGTTTATCTAGACGCCCTAAATAATCGATTTCACCATCAGGTTGTAAGCGAACCAAATCGCCAGTTCGATACACTTTTCCAGTGCCAAACGGATAATCGATAAAGCGTGATGCTGTTAATTCGGGACGATTAAGATACTCTTTCGCTAAACCTGCGCCACCGATACATAACTCGCCCGGGACACCGACACCACAGCGCTGTGTTCCTTGTAAAATATACAGATCCGTTTCACGTATAGGCTTTCCAATCGGTATGCGTGCAGGAATGGTTTCAGGCATTGCATAGGTCGTTGTAAAGGTTGTACTTTCGGTAGGGCCATAACCATTAATGATTTGAGGATGCTTTGGTCGCTGATGTAGGAGCTCAACCCACTTCCGCGTCAGCGCTTCACCCCCAACTAATAAATAGGAGAGCGGTTCAAGTGCTTCAACGTGTGTACTCACAGTCGCATTAAAGAGCGATGCTGTTAGCCACATTGTATTAATCTCATATTTTCGAATCGCTTGTCCGAGCGCTTTCGGATTTAATAATTGGTCTTTAGACAAGACGACCAGTTCGCCCCCATTTAATAAAGCACCATAGATTTCAAATGTCACCGCATCAAACGCAATGGTTCCAGATAACAGAATTTTTGTCGTTTCATCTAACGTGACATAATCGACTGCTTTAACAAGGCGATCGACACTCTGATGCATAATACGTGTGCCTTTCGGTTGACCTGTCGTTCCAGACGTATAAATCACATACACATCATCATCACTATGATTAACGACAGGTACTGCAGCTTCACTACCAACCTGCAAATCTTTCAATGACACAGTTGGCACCGTCGTATCCAATTCGACTTGATGTAACACTAATAAAGCCGGTTGCACATCTTCTAATATATATTGAATCCGCGCTTCAGGATAATCCGGATCAATCGGTACATACGCAGCGCCAGACTTCACAATACCCAAAACTGCTACAATCATCTCCATACTGCGTTCTGCCATCACCGCGATATAGTCATTAGGTTTCACCCCACGTGCACGTATTTGACGTGCAACTTGGTTCGTCAGCCGATCAAGTTGCGCATACGTTAAGCTGTCGTTTTCAAATCTAACTGCTATTTTGTCGTGATGACGTTGGACTTGTTCGGCAAACAACTCAGGTACCGTCGCAAAAGTCGCAGATTCTGTTCGCAACAGTTGTTGTAATAGCGACTCGTCTTGGTCTGTCGTCATTAACGAAAAGGTGTTCATTGGCACTTCTGGACGCGTCACACCTTGAAGACATAAATGACGAATCAAATTTGCATACGTTTCAATTGTTAAATCATCATATTGATTGCGGTTATATAACATCTTTACGACATAACCATTCTCGACTTCTTGAACATATACATCGAGCGCTGCTTCGGTCTCAATCGGTTTTAAGCGTTCAGCTTCACAAACTTCGCCTGCTATTTCAAATGTATAATGAATAGGTTCTGAATGAATTAACGTTTCAAACGGAAAGCCGGTACGTGCCTCGATTAAATCTATTAAATGTAACACCTCTTCATCAACAATCGTGTTCATTCGACTGGAAAGCTGTGTCTTGAACTGTTGATAAGAAAGTGTGCGGTCAACATGAAAACAACCCGGTAAAATCCGTATACGTGGCCCAATCGCCTTCCCTTCATCGAATGATGGCGTTCGTGTTGTCGTTAAACCGACATGGACATCTTCGCTACGCCCAATAAAATGATTCGCAAGTATAATACCGCTATAAATATCATCAAGACTCAATTCATCATGTTGAATCTTAACCATTTGCCATTGTGTATGGTGTTGATCCGTTAAACTTTGAACAGGCATATAGGCATGATAGGTATCTCTTACACCTTGATGACTTTGCCATTGCTGCAGTTGCATCTGAAACGAAGGCAGTCGACGTAATTGATGCATTTGTTGAATCAATTCAGTAAAACTTTGGGTCAAAGTAATCAATTGAAAAGGTTTTTCATAATAGTGACTTAGTTGACTTAAAAAAATAGGCATTGACGCCGCATCAAAAATAAGCGGGCTCACATTGAATTGGAGGAGTGTACAATCGGTAAAACAAATGATTTTGAAAGTGAAAAGCGGAGCAGTTGTAGGAAGTGTTAGATCAAATGGATTTTGTTCCAAATCACTTTCAAAGTCTAAATCTGATGATACACAATCTTCATGAACCACTTCAATAAATGGCGCAAATTGACGAATCTGATATTTCAACTCACCTTCTACATACTTAAAAGAGGCCCTCAGTAATGATTGGGTTTGTACTAACTGTGTCAACGCATATAGCAATCGTTGCACTTCCATACTTTTAGGTAAATGCACCACATATGTATGTGGTGGTATAGAGGGGTCTCGATTGAATAAATCTGGCCCATAATGTTGTGTGATCGATGCATTTTCATAAAGCACCATAAAATCCCTTCTTCCTCAGTGATATGAAGCCATAAAATGGATTACATTGGTATCATAAAAACTTTATGTCACATTTACAATTCAAAATAAATAATTTTATATAACTTTAAAGTAAATGAAAAATAAAATTAAAATTATACACATAACGATAACATTCAACTCAGCTATTAGAGGTTTAAATCAAGGACGATCCATCCTTTTCAGAATAGCTTATCAACAAAAACTAGACTTAATATTTTTGATAAACAGCGTAGAGGTCTATTTTAGAAACAATATTTCATTATAAATTAAAAATAAAGAAATTTCATTGTATAAGGTGAACCTAAGTATTATAATCGACTTATAATTATGTAAGGGCTTTCAATAAAGATTGCGCATTTCTCAAAATATATTGTGTTGGAGGAAAAGATTATGTTCGGGTTCTCAGTATTTTTAAACAAACCGCTATCTTCTGAAACAAAACAATACATCGAAAAGATGGCTCATTCTGGGTTCACAGGTGTTTTCACATCCCTGCATATACCAGAAGATAATAACACTCAGTATCGCAAACTCTTAATTGAATTAGGTAATATTACCAAATCATTAAATTTAGATTTGATGGTTGATATATCTAGCTCATCTTTACAAAAAGCTGGTTTTTCTATGAGTAATATTAATGAAATACGCTCTATTGGTGTAACAGGTTTACGTGCTGATGATCATATTAGTAATAAATGTATAGCTCAGCTATCAAATAAAATAACGATTGCTTTAAATGCTTCAACCATAACTGAAAATGACATTCAAGAACTGAAATTAGCTAATGCTAACTTTGATCAATTAGAAGCCTGGCACAATTATTATCCTCGACCTGAAACAGGACTAGATGAAGAGTGGTATCGTAAAAAAGCAAAATGGTTAAAAAGTTTTGGCCTTAAGTCACAAGCATTCGTTTCAGGTGATAATAACTTACGCGGCCCTCTATATCAAGGTTTACCAACGCTAGAAAAACATCGTGACTATCATCCGCTTGCCGCCTCCCTCGACTTATTATCTGATACAAATAAAATTTTTATAGGTGATCCTGGTCTTTCTGACACTGTAATAAAGCAATTTGCTAACTATATAATGGAAAAAAATATTTTATTGCATGTAGATCCATTTAATAATCAAATCGATTTTACTCTAGGAGAACATATAAATCGCCTTGATGAATCAAGAGATGTGATTCGTAGCGCATATTCTCGCAAGAAAAAAATTCCGAATATTAAACCTTTACTTAATATCAAACGTGACACTGGTTCAGTAACCATTGATAATTCACAGTATTTACGGTATATGGGAGAGATTCAAATTACTAAACGTTCTTTACCAGCAGATGAAAAAATTAATGTAGTGGGTCAAATCAGTCAAAATGATTGGTGTTTAATCCCACATATCAAAGGTGGTCAGAAATTCACATTGCTAAAAAACGATATTGAAAGTGAGGATTAAAATGATTAACTTAGATAACTTAACAACGGAACTAAGAAATGAAAATAGCTACAATCTAGATGAAATGACTATCCGTCAAGCACTGAAAAAGATGAATCAGGAAGATCAAAAAGTTGCACTAGCCATTACTGAACAATTAACTCAAATTGAAAATTTGACAGATGCCGCAATTAAAACTTTAAAAAATAATGGTCGCTTAATATACATGGGTGCCGGTACTAGCGGTAGATTGGGCGTATTAGATGCCGTAGAATGCGTACCAACTTTTGGAGTGAATTCTGATATGGTTATAGGATTAATTGCTGGTGGAAATAAAGCCATGGTTTCTGCTATAGAAGGCATAGAAGATGATATTGACCAAGGTAAAAGAGATTTAATGCACCTTAATCTGACAGCAAAAGATATGGTTATAGGCATTACAGCGAGTGGTCGGACCCCCTACGTCATTGGTGGAATAAATTATGCCCAATCTATAGGTGCACATACTGGCTCTTTATCATGCAATAAAAATTCAGAAATAAGTGAATTTGCAGATTTGCCAATTGAAATTGACTGCGGACCAGAAATTTTAACAGGTTCAACACGTTTGAAGTCAGGAACCGCGCAAAAAATGGTTCTTAACATGATTTCTACTGTCAGTATGATTGGAATAGGAAAAGTGTATAAAAATTTAATGGTTGATGTTAAGCCAACGAATAAAAAATTAATAGAACGTTCTAAAAGAATTATTATGCAAGCAACGGAAGTGGATTACGACACAGCAACACATTACTTTGAAGAAGCCAATCAAAATGTAAAATTAGCTATTGTTATGATTTTAACAAACTGTAATAAAGAGGAAGCGACGCAAAAATTAGCCAAAGCAAACGGGTTTATCAAAAATACGATTTAAATAAGGGGGAATTACATGGGAAGAAAAGAATTGACATTGAATGAACTTGCCAAAAGAATATATGAGGGTGCCGGGGGTTTAGAAAATGTTCAAACTGTTAATCATTGTATGACTCGTATTCGAATGAATATACGTGACAGCAATCAGGTGGATCAAAAAAGGCTGAAAAGTATACCAGGCGTGTTGGGTGTTATATTTGACGAACAATTACAAGTTATTATAGGGCCTGGAAAGGTCACTAAAGTAGCTAACGAAATGGTTAGTTTAGCTGGTGTAGAGCTGGGAGAAAATATCAAAAAAAGTTCTGGAAAAGAAAAAGTTAATGCTAAAGCAGCAAAAATAAAAGCAGCGCAAAAAGCTAAGCAAAAAAATTCTCCATTAAAAGCTATTTTAAAAGATATATCAAACATCTTTGTACCGATGATTCCTGCGTTTGTCGGTTCAGGTTTAATAGCTGGGATTGCCGCAGTAATGAATAATTTGATTACTGCTGGAACAATAAATGCCGCAACTTGGCAACAGTTTGTAGATATTATGAATATTCTTAAAAATGGTATGTTTGCATATTTAGTCATTTATACAGGGATAAATGCAGCAAAAGTTTTTGGAGCTAACCAAACTCTCGGTGGTGTTATTGGAGCAGTAGTAACACTTACAGGTATGAATGCCGACAAAGCCATTAAAAACCTTATTACAGGCGATGCATTAACAGCTGGCCAAGGCGGAATTATAGGTGTTATATTTGCTGTCTGGTTGTTATCAATAATTGAAAAGAAATTGCATAAAACTATACCCGATTCTGTTGATATTATCTTTACACCTACTCTTTCCTTATTAATAATAGGTTTACTTGAAATTTTCTTGATTATGCCATTAGCTGGATTACTTTCAAACATTTTAGTGGGAGGGATCAACTGGGTACTATCAGTAGGAGGACCATTTTCAGGATTTGTATTAGGTTCTCTATTTCTACCGATGGTTATGTTTGGCTTACATCAAATTTTAACACCTATTCATATTCAAATGATTAATGAAACAGGTATGACATTATTACTTCCTATTCTGGCAATGGCTGGTGCAGGCCAAGTGGGAGCTGCACTTGCTTTATGGGTTAAACTACGTGAAGATGAAGAATTAACTGAAATGATAAAAGGCGCATTACCCGTTGGCATATTAGGAATCGGGGAGCCATTGATATATGGTGTAACATTACCATTAGGCCACCCATTTATTACAGCTTGTATTGGAGGGGGCATCGGAGGCGCAGTTATAGGTGCCATTGGTGGTATTGGCTCAATTGCAATAGGGCCTTCTGGTATTGCGCTTATTCCATTGATTTCTAATAATCATTGGATAGGCTATATATTAGGTCTACTTTCCGCTTATATCGGAGGTTTTGTAGTAACTTACTTTTTAGGCATACCAAAAGATAAACTACAGGAACAATCATTAATGCATAGTAAAATAAGTACTGATTCAATTAATCAAGTTAATAATAATAAAATTAATAATCACAAAACTAAAATTTTCAATGCTGTAACAACAGGTTCTATTCATCCCATAGAAGAATCAACAGATCCAGCTTTTAGGAAGAAAATGATGGGCGACGGCTATTTCATTATACCAACAAATGAAGAAATTTTTTCGCCAGTAAGTGGTACAATATCAACTATTTTCCCCACTAAACATGCAATTGGTATCACTACTGACAATGGATTAGAAGTGTTGCTACATATGGGAATTAATACTGTTGAATTAAATGGTTTACCTTTTGAAATATTAGTAACTGAAGGTCAAAAGGTTACGACAGATTCTAAAATAGCGAAAATCGATTTAAACGCCATTAAAGAAGCGAAAAAAGATACATCAATCTTGGTTGTTATTACTAATATGACAAAAGTAGACTCTTATAAACTAGAAAAACATGGAGCAGTTACTTCGAAAGATACTGTTTTTAGTGTTACAACTAAATAAAACAAATAAGGGGCTGAACAATAGCCCCTTATTTGTTTTCAATTTAAATTCATTTTTTCTTACTTATACGTTTTTACAGTTTATTAAGTTCGCGCCAAATCTCTTTTAAAAATACTTTTTCCTATACGCTTCTACTATAGAACGGGTTGTATATATTTTCTCAGCATTCTCCTGATTTCGGCTTATATAAACATAAAATAATAGATCCACAGTAATAAACTGTGCCAAAATAGAATCTGTTGCAGCACTTCGATAAATTGATTCCATTGGCCGCGAAGTTTTTAAACTAACATCAGCGAGTTTAGACAATGGATTCTGTCCAAATTGTGTCAATGTAATAATAGGAATTTCTAAATCCTTAGCGGTTTCAGCAAGTGAAATTAACTCAGAAGTCATACCAGAGTTTGAAACTAGCCAAATAACACATTCTTTCTGATGTAAAATGAGCTGCGGTAATATAGTATTATAGTCTGGTTCACTGACTACATTTTTTCCTAATCTTCCCCATTTTTGAACAATGTCCATTGCAGTTAAGCTAGAAGCCCCAATACCCAAAACGTAGCAGTACTCTTTTTCTTCAATGAACTTACAAGCATCTATAAATTCTTCTTCATTAAATAAAGCTGTGGTTTCATCAATTGTATAGTGTGCATTATTAGCGAGTTTATTCTTCAAACTATGAAAAGAGTCGTCTCTGTCGACATCACTATAAGAATTCATACTAGGCGCTTTTTTTGTTTCGGCAGAAAGTTCAATTTTAAGTTCCGTAAGACTGTTATAACCCATTTTTTTAGAAAAACGTACAACTGTAGGACTACTTGCGCCAGATGCTTTAGCAATATCATTTGCTGTCATACTAGCTATTTTTTCACTATTATTATAAATAAACTGAAAAATTTTTCTTTCAGCAGCAGACATTTCTGCCTGCATGCTTTTCATGTGAGAAAGAACGCCCATAAACTCCTCCTTTAATCATGACTATTATTTTAAATACAATAGATTCTTATAAACATCTAGAAATAAATAACGATTACTTTTCCGCTTCATTTCAACTCTATATTCTCCAGTTGTTTTTTTAGAATCATTACACAAATTATATATTTATTTCTTTATCTATCGCTTGATAATATCTAAATTGACTAATACGTTTCTTATCACCAACAACAATAAATTCTTTTTTAGCTCTTGTTACAGCAACATTAATTAGATTAGGCTTCTGACATGACCATTGAATAGCAGTATTTTGCGTATCATCCGTACCAGTGACAAAATAAACTTTATCTGCTTATTTCCCTTGGAATGTATGAACTGTACCTATAGATTCATATAACCACTTTTTAACATTTATGTTTTGGTTAACTAATGGTTTCAACTCTTTTTTGGCAAAAGTAATAATTTCACTTTTGACTCTAGAAAACGGTGTAATAATAAACACATTGGGCTCCTGTTTGCCACTTTTCATAGCTTTAACCCAGTCTTTTTTTAGTTCTTCTACTACGACTATACCTTGTTCTTTCACAAATTGTTTTGGATTAGCTTTTCCTTTAACATCTATCCATGAAACCCTGCCAACCTTTCCTTCTAACTCGTTACTTTTAATATATTCTGGTAACACCATCTTTTGTTCGTATGCAATTTTATTACTAATAGTAAACATTGGGTTTAGACATCTTCTATGCACCCACAGAGGTACACCAATCCACTGCTTTTCACCCTCTTCACCTTTCCAATAACCGTAGATATTTGCTCCATCACTTAATGTTTGAACTGAAGATTCAATACTCACCAATCGCTCAGGTACATTAAATGCTTTCCTTACAGAGTCAATCAAATTACGATCTATAGTTACCACTGGTTCAATTTGGACGGGATCTCCAACTGCCACCAAGTGTTGCGCACGTTGTATCGCTCCTACTGCAGCTTGAGGAATAGCTTGCCCTGCTTCATCAATATATAAGTAGTCTATAAAATCTTTAGGCATCGTTTGATACATTGATCTAAAACTTGCAAAAGTAGTGCTAATGACCGGAAAAACAAGGTGAATTACGTTCCATGCATTTTCTACTTTCTCAGGTGCTGCATCTAAATATTCATAACGTCGCTGAAAATCATATAACCCTGATTGAATAGATTTAGCATTCCCTATTAAAATCAATTTGTGAAGTACAATCGCCTTTAAAAATAATAATCCTCTTTCAAATTGTAATTCATCTGAAGTCCACAATACTTTCTCTTGACGCATATTATATGCTTCATTTCCGCTTCTCCAAAATTCAATATCCGGCACCACGACATCTGGATGTTCTTTTATAAAGTTTAAATAGCCCTGCTGATTTTTGCGAAGCTGCATTAAATTTTGTTCTATCCGATTGATGCGCCTTTCTCTTTCATTTATTTCATTCACTGCCATAGTTATCTCAGTATCTATTCTTATTTTATCGTCATTAAATTGAATCTTTTTTCTCAGTAAATCTGCATGTCTTTGCTCATAATCTATGTCTTTAGCACCACTAGAATTGCTTCCTAAAAATTGCTTTAACTTATCTTTGAATGAATTTTTATTTTTTGTCAATTGAATATATTCTTTTAAATCATTAATTTGTGTATCTACATTTGTTATTTGGTTTTCTAAATTCTTTTTTCGTTGTTTTAAGGAATCTATATTATTATTTTTGTTTTCATCATTCAGTTCTACTAATTCTTGTTGGTATTTTATAAACTGTTCTTCACTTTTTCTAAAATCAGCAAAGTGTTTTATACCTTGGTTAATTTCTTTTTTTAACACTTTAACTTTACTTAAAGTTTTTTGAAACGATTGTTTAGCATCCTTCCACTCTTTGTTAATATCTACAGAATTATACGCATCAATTAAAATTTTATTTAATGTTTTTGATTCACAGCTAGTAAGGACTTGTGTCATTACACTATCAATATTTGCTTTCCTACCAAAAACGCCTGAGAATAACCCCCATGCTTTTTCACCGATTAACTTTTCAGCAATTTCACTAAATATATTAAGTTCTTTCGCAACATTTTGATAAGCTTCTTCATACTCTGGAAAGTTTGAGGAGATATCCCTTCTTATCACTTCAGATATTTTAGGCAAATCTTTGGATATATTTTCAACTACACCATTATTACTTGACGCAACTACCATTTTATAGTGTGTATGGACATCGTTTAGAAAAGCAGTTGGGAATTGATCTGTTTCGTGAATCTTCTGGAATTTAAAAGCTTGGCTCGGTTTATTAAGTTCAGCAAAAGTCTTGGCCCTTTCAACTATGTTATGCGCAAATATATCTTTCAATAACGTTGTCTTACCCGTACCTGGAGGACCGTTTACAGAACTTATTTTCATTTGATCATGTGTTATTTGATTTACAGCAACTTGTTGCATCAATGATAAACGGTGTTCTACTAGAGAAGGCCAACGCCCATCAGGATAAAAATCTGGTTTTAGATAACGCTCTATATATTCTTTATTCTCATCAATGACTTTCTTATCTTTATCATTAACGCCATGAATGTATCGGGTCAATGTTTTATTAGGGTCCTTTTTTGCAAATTCCATATCACTAATATAAAAGCTATTTAGTTCATTGCTCTGTTCATTTGGAGTGACATATTTTATACCTATCGCTTGCTTAAAAAAACCTTGATAATTGGTTTCAAACAAAGCAAAATATTTGGAATATAATTGATCAAGTTTGTGTAGTTTTTCTTTAGTTAACTTATTATTTCCTATAATTTCTTCGCACTTGTGCTTAAATTTTTCAAAATGATCTTGGTAGGTCTCTTCAATTAGGATATTTTTGTCATTTTTAAGATACTTTAATGCACTCATTAACATTGGAACATGGAGCGTATCCATTAACACGTATCCTTCATTATCAATCATGAAGGTATATCCATAGCAGTTTCTATTATCTGGATTATAAATCTCTTCATCATTAAAAATACTTCGAATATATTGTTCTATTTCCCCAAACTTAAAGCAATGTCTATAAAGTTGAAATTGTATTTCACCTTTACTGCTACTTAATTGGTTAAGCTGAAAACGTTCGTCTTCCCATATAGGATAAAAAGATTCAAAATCATGTACTGCCTTTTGCTGTTCATTTAACAAAAAAAGATCTTTATTTAAATATGATTTTATATCCTCTAACTCGCCAGGATGTAGCATCTCTATTAGTATCCAAGCAGACAATGTATTATTAACTAATCTATCCATTAGCGCATCCCCCAAGAATCTATATATTTATAGTCATTTTAACAATAATTATCAGAATTTTACATGGAATTTTATTGTCTAATTAAGCAGCTCACTACAAATAAATTTCATATCTCCCTTAGACTTTTAATTGCCTATTTCTTTATAGCCGCCTATAAATGTATTAACATTCAAAGCAAGAACAAACTAAATCAACCCGAGGTGTTTCCATACCTTGGGTTTTCTTTTATACAAATATTCATCCTCACATTATCCTTCCCCAATATAAATAATGACAAATGTCATGCTGCAGTGATGACAATCCTCACTAACAAGAAATCCCATACTTTTTTACAATTAAGTTAACTTATTCAAAGGATGTGCAGGGTTATGATTCAAATCGAACATATCACGAAACAATATCAGCAACAAAAAGCAGTCAATGATGTTTCTTTTACGATAACAGAAGGCATTTGTACTGCATTAATTGGTCCGAATGGTTCAGGTAAATCCACACTGATTGATTTATTGATTGGTGATCGACACGCCGATAGTGGCATGATTAAAGATCCTTCACACTTATTACATCCTGAACGGTTAGGCGTGCTTTTCCAACGTACAACCTTCCCTGAACGTATGAAAGTCATAGAGCTTTATCAATTGTTTTCAAAATTATATCCTCAGTCGCTTTCTTTAGCACAATTCCAAAATATCACGCGCTTTAACGATGTAGAGTTACAAAAATTTGCGACTGAACTGTCAGGTGGGCAACAACGTATTCTAGATTTCGCTTTAACTATGATAAGCAAACCCCAATGCCTTATTCTTGATGAGCCTACAAGTGCAATGGATGTCCAAATGAGACAACATTTTTGGAAAATCGTTTCGCAATTAAAAGCAGAGGGACTGACGCTCTTTTACACGTCTCACTATATCGAAGAGGTAGAAAGAATGGCTGATCAAGTGATTGTACTCAACAAAGGTCAAATTGTATTCAATGATTCCCCGGGAAATATTAAACAGCAACAAAATTTATCGATAATTGATATTCCTGCACCACATATAGCACTTGAACAGCAATTTCCACATGAAACAATAACGCATGTGCAACAACGTCTACACATTAAGACGAATCATGTCCAACAAGTTCTTGAAAAATTACTTGCTTTAAATGTGAACCTTGATGATATCGAAATTCGCAAAAATTCATTGCTTGAGATTATTTTTAGTGAGGACAAACAAGGAGAGGATCAATGATGCGTTTTGCATATTTATTATCAGAATTACGTCTACTATTCCGTTTTAAAACAAGATTGATACTATCGATTTTTATACCTTTAGCATTTTACTTATTATTTACATCAATCATCCAAGCACCTGAAGCTGAGATGGCTGAAATTAATAAAAATGCTATGTATAGCATGACGACCTTCAGTTTAACGAGTTTCTGCTTATTCTCATTTCCACTTGAACTCATCGATGAACGCAAAAAAGGTTGGTATAAAAACCTGATGACTACGCCACTCAAACCCTTTGACTATTTCAGCGTAAAAATTGTTAAAACGATGTTTCAGTTCATTTTAGCCATTTTTATTATATTTGGGACTGCTGCCTTTTATAAAGGCGTTCATTTATCCTTCAGTCAATGGATTTTATCAGGCCTCGTTCTATGGATTGGCGCAAGTTTGTTTCTATCACTTGGCGTGCTATTAGCACAAATCAACGATACCCAGAAAGCGAGTGGTATCGGTAACATTCTATATTTAGGTTTAGCCGTCTTAGGTGGCCTCTGGTTTCCGATTGACACCTTTCCATCATTTATGAAACCGATTGCCCATCTGACACCTACGTATCATTTAAAAAAATTGGCAACCGATTTAGGACAAAATGATTCTTTTGCAATTAGCGCTTTCATGATATTACTTCTATATAGTATGATTTTCTTAAGTATCGCTTTATATATTCAAAAAAGAAGAGATGTGTCTCAATGAAGAAACTAGATCTAGACGCGGGTCATTTATCCAGCTTAATCTATTTGTTATTTCCATTTCTTGCCTTATTCTTAAATCGTAATCAAGGTAACACCCTGCTCCTGATTGTTGTTTTTATCATCTTTAGTATTGTTTATACGACGTTGATTATCGGTCATCGCGCTTTAAAACCTTGGACGTCTTATTTTTTACTTGTCCTACATTATTTAGGGATTATTTATTTTGTTTATGCAATTAATCCCACGTCGTCCTTATTTTTATTTTATAGTGTTTTTGCGCTTCCTTTAACTTTTCGCGTTAAGCTATGGTCTAAAGAATATTTCACCTTTTTAGCAACCATGCTCCTCTGTCTTATCGTGACATTTCTTTATTATTCGGAGCCATTTTATATTGTGATGTTAATCATTTATTATTTCGTCATGAATTTGATTATGTTCTCGAATTTTAAACGTGTGACAGAGGAGGCGTATCAATCAAAGATTAACGCACAAAATGAGCACATTAACGTATTAATCGCTGATCAAGAACGCCATCGTATTGGTCAAGATTTGCATGATACATTAGGTCATGTCTTTGCGAGTCTAAGCTTAAAATCGGAGCTTGCGATCAAACTCGTCGACCGAGACCTTGAACAAGCCAAAGCTGAAATGATAGGAGTCAATCAAATTTCAAAAGAGGCCTTAACTCAAATTAGAGAAATTATTCATAACTTAAAGACACGCTCGTTCGTTGAAGAAGTGACCGCATTAGAAACACTCTTAAAAAATGCGAATTTGGCATTTCATTTTGACAATGCAAGCTTATCTCAATCATTGTCTCCGACGAAACAAGCCTTATTAACGATGATTCTCCGAGAAGCCATCAACAATGTCATTAAGCATGCTGAAGCGACAAAAGTCAGTGCCTCATTATCTCGTCGTGATAAAGAGATTGTGCTAACGATTCATGATAATGGAAAAGGTCTCACTGATACTAGCGTGCACTTAGAAAGTATCGAAGCCCGTGTTGCTTTATTAAGAGGAACTTTAGAAGTAGAAAATCATGCTGGTTTGCATATGACAATTTCAATACCTCATGGGGGAGGATTTCTATCATGATTCATGTGATCATCGCTGAAGATCAAACAATGTTAAGACAAGCCATGGTTCAACTCATCGAAATGCATGAACACATTCATGTCATTGCAGATGTTGGAGATGGTAAAAGCGCACTCAAAGCAGCGCAAGAAACAGAGGCTGATGTTCTTATTTTAGATGTTGAGATGCCAGAATTAACAGGCTTAGAAGTCTTACAACAAGTTCGGAAAAAAAACATCCCTATTAAAGTCATTATCGTGACGACATTTAAACGGCCGGGTTATTTCGAAAAAGCCGTCGCTTATGACGTTGATGCTTATGTATTAAAAGAACGGTCAATCGATGAACTCATCCATACGATTGATAACGTTATGTCAGGTCAAAAAGAATATAGTGAAGCATTGATGACAACCATCTTTTCGGAACGCAATCCACTGACAGAAAAAGAACAATCTGTGCTCAAAGAAATTGGTAAAGGGCTTTCAAGCCGTGAAATTGCCGAAACTTTATATTTATCTGATGGTACCATTCGGAATTACACATCGACAATTATTGATAAATTGGAAGCTGATAACCGCTTCGATGCTTGGAAAAAAGCACATGATAAAGGATGGGTATAATGATGACTTTAACATCGATTTTAAGACATGCATTTCGTCTCTTTACAAAGTCAACATGACATCCATCCCTTCATCTCGTTTCAACACTTCAATTTTGATATTTTTTCATTAAATGTTGTGGAATATGACAATAATCATGTGGAAATTTATCTAAATGATCTTGATGAATCTCAGCACTGGCAATATAGTTGGATAGCGGTTTGACCTCTACCGCAATACGTGCTTGGTCTGGTCGGCGTGCAATAAATTGACGTGCACACTCTAAATGCTTGGCCTCTTCACTGTATACACCCGTCCGATATTTGGGACCCCTATCTTCACCTTGATGATTGACACTATATGGATCAATCACCTCAAACAAATAGGCCATCAGTTCCGGAACATCGACATGATCCGGATCAAATGTCGTCTTAACGCACTCCGCATAACCATCGTACGGACCATCAAGTGTTTGCGTCGTCCCATTTGCACGCCCAGCTTCCGTTGCTACAACGCCAGGTAATGTCTTAATAAAAGCTTGGACGCCCCATAAACAGCCTCCTGCTAAGTATATCGTTTCCATTGTACCCCTCCCAATCCTCACTATATATTCTATAACACGCACCACTCATCTCGTGATTGCCTAGATTTTAATAATTTCTAAAATTTTGATATTAAAGTAAATCTCTTTTTGAATACTGTCATATTTAATAATCTATTAATAGACTCCCTTTTAAATTTCACATATAATGCTTGTGATATAATAAATTTATTTGAAAGGAGTCGATACTTTTGAAAGATCATCCTGAAAATCAAGAGGTTCACGAACAAAAAGATGCAAGTCAACAAAGTGAACAACCACTTGATGCACCTCAATCGCATACCAAAGAACAACACCATCAAGATACAGAAACCATTGAACAAAAAACGATTGATAATATTAGCTTAACACAAGAATTCAAAAATTTATTTAATAACACAACGCGTTCTATCGGTAAACTTGCGGGAAATGATGAAGTTTTAAAAATCAACCTCGCTGATATGTTCTCAGAAGTATTCAAACCCCACATAAAGCAAGAAATGGACGAAGTCTTTATTGCGGGTACTGAATATACAACGCCACAACTCGATGAAGTATCAAAAGAATGGGCGAAACCTTTCCTATTCTCTAGAATATTTCTTGGCCTTGCCACTGTTTTTGCATTGTTATGGATAATGGTCGCTTTTTTTGGAAATCCTAACGGCATAGGTGGTTTAATTTTTATCGGTGCACTTACTGTCCCTCTTCCTGTATTAATTTTCTTTTTTGAATCTAACGCATTTAAAAATATCAGTATCGCCATTGTCTTTAAAATCTTTTTCATTGGTGGCGTATTGTCACTTATCAGCACTTTAACGTTATACGAATTTGTGCCAGTTTCTGATGATATCACTATTTTTAGTGCCATCCTTATCGGGATTGTCGAAGAGATGGGGAAAGCAATCGTGACGATATATTTCATTCAACGCATGAATACATACAAAATCTTAAACGGGTTATTAATTGGTGCTGCTGTTGGAACAGGATTTGAAGTATTTGAATCAGCAGGTTACATTTTTAGATTCATTCCTGAAGGATTTGACGTCATGACGCAAGTGATCTGGTTACGTGCTTGGACAGGCATTGGTTCCCACAACGTTTGGACCGCTATTGTTGGCGCTGCCGTTGTCATTACTAAAGGGAGTCAAAAATTCAATTGGGCACATCTCGCAGATAAACGCTTCCTCTTTTTCTTTGGTTCAGCTGTAACCTTACATGCAGTATGGGACATGCCCATTGCAGAAGACGGTATCATTAAATCAATCTTACTCATAACATTAGGTTGGTTACTGACTTTTATCTTAATGAAAGCCGGTCTAAGCCAAGTGACCCAACTTCAAATGGAAGCCATGAAAATGAACGAAGCCCATCAGACACAAGCACAGGAATAATTTGGGTAACATTATAAAGCAGTCTAATGAGAAACCTCATCAGACTGCTTTATTCATGTACATTTATTCACCAAACAGCAGATTTTTGATTGTGTACCAGAAAGCCGATATCACAAATACTACATATCAAGATGATGGTACTATCACAAGTTCTGCATTAACAGTGCTAATAAGCAAGTTCTTGGCACAATAAATGACTTGTTAATATGTTCATCTCTAGCATGTGGACCGCCACCTACACCGCCAAGGCCATCTATGGTCGGTGTCCCTTGTGCAGCAATAAAACTTCCGTCACTACCACCACCAACTGCAACTTGACTCAATTCAAACCCTAATAAACTCGCATATTCATTCGTCTTTTGAAATAAAGCCTCCGTTTTTTCTGTTTTAATCATTACAGGACGGACTTCGCCACCCTCAATTTTTATATCTATTTTTGGATTGTATGGTCGAATTTGCTTGATACGTTCATCAACTTTTTCACCCATTTGTTGATTAACGACACGTACGTCAACTTCGATGGTTGCACTTTCCGGGCGAACATTAATACCGCTTCCGCCTATAATCTTCCCTACATTCACTGTTGTTCCTTCCTCGTATTGTGTCATCTTCTCTAAATCAATAATTTGATAAGCAGCTTCTTGGATAGCACTTTCTCCACTTTCATGATCATTCCCTGCATGTGAACTTTTGCCTTTAAAATGTATCTGATATCGATAGATTCCTTTTCGAAATGTTTTCAATGCGCCTGACTCTCCTGTCGCCGCTTCTGCGACAAGGCCATAGGCACTTTTGCGTGCTTCTTCTTCAATATAACTTCTCGATGTAGGAGAAGCTATACCCTCATGGTCTCCGTTAAAAAATACCACTATCTTTTTATTCACACTTGTCGAAGTTTCTTTCAACGCTCTGAGTGCCCATAATATTTGAAGCACGCCGGTCTTCATATCAATCACACCGGGGCCATATAAGACGTCACCTTTTTCAACCAAGGGTAATTCTCCTTTTCCCCATACCGTGTCAAAGTGGCCACTCATTAAAATTTGTTCTTCACCTTTTCCATATGAAAAGCGAATATGATTCCCCGTTTTCTTTTGCTTAATTATTTCCGGAGTTATATTTAAATAAGAAACTATCTTTTGACATAACCAAGCACCTGCTTCATCTACTGCAGTTTTATCCAGTGTTGGTGACTCTAACTTCACAAATGTTTTTATATCATTGATGATGTCTGGTTCATGGTTAGTTAAATATGTTTCAATCACATCCATCATTTTTCCTCCTATTCAATTAAATTGTCGGATTCGTCATTGAGTGCTTCTAATCTTTGAATGCGATTTCGAACTTCTTCACTATATTGATCTCTGTAATGATTAAAAACTAAATTTAAAATACTAATGACTGGCGCAATTTCGTTATAACCACTTATATCTCTATTAGTTTTCGCAAGTATTGTGATATCTGAAGATCGAAAATAAGGTGACAAACTATTATTTGTAACACTGATAGTTGTCAGTCCTTGCTTTTTTGCATATTCAAAAAATTTAAAAGTTTCGCGATGATACCTTGGAAAAGATATCGTCACAAGCACATCTTTCTCAGACATGTCTAACTGATAACGACTCAAGTTTTCCGATTGCACCCTCATGACATTCGGTTTAAAAATACCAAGGACATAACTAAACCATTCGGCAGTAGCTTTAGATGTATTTCGTCCAACAATATATACATTTCGGGCATCATGGAGATACCTTACAATTTGATCTAAAACTTCTACACTTATTTTTTGGGCGCTTTCTCTAATTAATTCAATATCTTTTTCAATGCTTTCAAATGAATTGACGCCCACATCATCATTTTCTTTTGAATGAAATATACTATCACGTATAGCAGACTGCATTTCTGAATAGCCACTATAACCAATTGTGTATGCAAATCGAATAATCGTTGCTTCACTAACTCCTATTTTTTCTTGCATTTGGATTAATGTTAAATACGAACTCTCATTCAAATGATCCAATATGAAATTAGCAACTTTCTGTTTACCTATTGAAAGTGTGTTATATTTTTCCTCAATTCTTGTCGTAATTGACTGTGTCATGTATCGTCACCTTTATTTCTCTTTATTTAATTTCGCATATCTTATCATACGCTCACCTGTGAATGTATATCTTGGATAATTAACCGCTGTGACTAAACCATCATATTGGGCAACAATTGGCTTTTGATTGAGCTCTCCTAAAACCTCACCTTTTAAATAATGATGACCTGATTGACATTTAGGATTGAAAAAGCCATGCTCATCTGCACATATGGTCTCTATTTTGTCATGAAAGACACAATTTTCTATATCGTTGTTAATATTTTCTATTTCAATGGCATCTACTAAAGATAAAAAACGAAGTAAACGGTTGATTGCAAATTCCGATGTCTCAAGATCAATCATTCCATCAGGTTGACCACCTTTTAACTCTAATAGCGCTGCTTGCTGACCGTATTTACAAGCTTCTAAAAAAAGTTGGCCAGATGCCCCTCCAGAACGTACGACATGTCGAATACCTAATTGGTGTGCTAATTCATATTGCGCATCGTAATTTTGATATAAACTCATTACGTAATTCGAACCGTGCTGTCCACAGCAATGTAAATCTATAATATAGTCTGCACTTCTAGTTTCCCGCCAAATAGAATGTGCAAGTTGCATCGTTTGCGTCCCTTTTTCATCACCTGGAAAAACACGATTTAAGTCTAAATTGTCGTACGGAGAATTTCTTGTTCTGTTGAAATATGCTGGTTTATTCACAATAGGAATCACTTTAATAGAGCCCTTTACTTGATATTTTGGCAGTAGTTCTATTAATCGATAGGCAACATAAATCGCCGTCTGTTCAACGCCATGTATGCCAGCCGTTATGAATACTTGAGGCCCTTCATTATCATTGCCAAATGTATATATATCATAAGTAGATAAACTAGGGTCTTGAAACGTAACTTCCTTCACTCCAACATCACCTCTACAAATTCAATATTAAAATGGTCCATAATTTGTCATTACAGCAATCACTACAAATATAATAGCAATAATTGACCAATATATGACTAGTGGAAACGCGAATTTAAACCACTTACCAAATGGCACACCACCAACAGCGAGTACTGCCATGAGTGTTCCAGAGACGGGTGTAATCATATTGGTAATACCATCTCCCATTTTAAATGCAATAACTGCCGTTTGCCTTGTCACATCAATGACATCTGAAAGAGGTGTCATCAGTGGCATAACGACGGATGCTTGACCGCTACCAGAAGGTAAAATTAAATTAAAAATCAAATTGAATAAAAACATTGCAACAGCACCTAATATAGGCGAGAGATGACTAAGTGGAACAAAGACTGCATGTACAATCGTATCAATGAATTTACCGTCTTCCATAATGACAGTTACGCCACGCGCAAACCCAATCACTAAAGCACCAAATAAAATGTTTTTGGCTCCCTCCATAAACGTACTTACAAATTCATTCGGCTTTATTCTTCCGATTATTGCAGTCAAAATACCGTCAATAAGGAAAAGTGCTGATAATTGTTGTATGCCCCATCCTCGTTGTAATGAACCATATACAAAAAGACCGATAGTGAGAAAGAAACATAATACAATTAATTGATGCTTTAAATTAAAAGGAATCTCTTTCTCAGCATCATTTGCCATAATTTCACTTGAGAATTTTTCTTCTCCCATAAAACTATCATCTGGATTCTTTGAAATTTTGTTTACATATCTACAAAGATAGATCAATGTTACAATCATTATTGTGATAAAAATATAGACCCTCATCATCACACCAGAAAAAATAGGAAGCTTTGCGATTGTCTGTGCTACCCCTAGAGCAATCGGATCAAATATTGGCGCTACTGCCCCCACATAGTAACCTAAATAAACAATGGCAACGCCTGCAATAGCGTCAAGCTTTAACTTTTGTGCAAGTATAATACCTAGCGGAATAAAAGCGATAACTGCATTAGCGCTTACCCCAAAACCGTGTATGATTCCAAATAATATGCTGATTGTTATAATGAGCACATACTTATTACCACCCGTTTTATCAACCAGTTTTGAAACTGCAGCATTGAAAGTCCCCTGTTTTTCAATAACTGCAACAGCACCGCCCATTATCAAAACTAAAAATATCAAATCTGCTGTGACAACCATCCCTTTAGGAATGGCCATGAATAAATCTAAAATATTAAGTCTCACTTGATTGATATACTCAAAACTATTAGCAACGACCTCTTTCTTTGCCCCTTTTCTAGCAAACTCACCTGATGGAATTAAAAAGCTTAGCAACCACACAATAAGTAATAGACCAAATAAAATGACAAATGTATTTGGCATCTTTAATTTCTGCTTAATAACCTTCTCCCCCTTTTTATGAAAGCGCTTCCCTTTTATTTGAAATAAAAACTACATCAAATAAATTAATGTAGTGTATACTACAAAAATATCAAAGTAAACCAAATATGTAAATAGTAAATCTATAAATTTTGTTCTACTGTTTATTATTATCGAACAGCAACATCTCTTAATTATGCCTATTCCGTGTCACTTCTCTTAATCCCTTTACATTAGAAATGATGCGCGTTACTATATTATTAAACGAAACGTTTCGTTTAATAATTGTGTCTTAAGGAGGCGCACGTTCATGTTTGGGATTTCTTTGACCAGTATTCTACTACGCTTTTTAATTGGTGGCTTTGCTGTAGCATTAGCCTCTATTATTGCTGGAAAAGCAGGTGGAAAAATGGGCGGCGTCATTGCGACAATGCCGGCTGTTTTCTTAGCTGCGATCTTTGCACTAGCGATTGACCATCAGGGTGATACATTAGTGCAAATGTCGATTCATCTAAGTTCTGGCGCAATTTTAGGTATTTTGTCTTGCATTGTGACAGTCGGCCTCACTGCCCTTTATATTCATAAGCATGGTTTTCAAAAAGGGGCTGCTTTTTCAGTTGTGTGTTGGTTCGTCCTCTCTTGTGCATTATTCGGTATACAACATCTCATATAAGGAGCGCGAAAAATAGTGAAATCGGCTTTAATCAAATTTATCGTAGGCGGCTTTACAGTCGTATTAAGTTACATCGTTTCTCAAGTTTTACCTTGGAAAGAGTTTGGCGGTATTTTCGCTACTTTCCCTGCTGTTTTCCTCGTATCTATGTATTTGGCTGGAATGGAATTTGGTGATATTGTTGCAGCGCATGTCAGTCGGGGGGCAATTTTTGGTATGATAGGTGTGCTCGTTGATATTGTTGTAACTTGGGAAATGTTAAAAGTAACACATCTTTGGCTGGTGAGTATCGCAGTAGGATTTGTTGCGTGGTTTATAAGTGCAGTGATAATATTAGAAATTGTAGAATGGGTAGGACATAGAAGCAAAGGAGGTCATTATGGCCGGAAGACCCAAAGATCCCACGGTTAATCAAAAAATTTATGCAGAAATTGAACGGTTACTCGTCGACTATAATTTAAATCAAATTACAATCGATCAAATTGCAGAAAATACAGGCGTCTCCAAGGCAACGATTTATCGTCGTTGGCCTGACAAATCATTTATTATTATGGATTTATTTTTAGAACGTGCGGAAACATTTCATCCAGCGTATTTAAATTTATATGATGATTTGTATCGCTTTCTCGTGACAATGATGAACATATATAAGACACCTATTGGCACGGCTGTAATTGAAATTTTAGTCAGTCATCACGATACAGATGCGAAAGCGCGCTTTATGGAAGAATATTTCTTGAAAAAGCGTGCCATCTTAAAATCAATTATTGAACCACATATTCATAGTGAAGATGAGGATATGTTAATCGATCTTATTTTCTCACCCATTTACTTTAACATTCTAATTAAACCAGATGTACTTAACGAATCGTACATCGAAACGATCCTTACGAAAGTATTACAAGTCTATGATTTAATATAATAACAAATCTCTATGAATTTCCCTTGCTTAATAAATAGCAAGGGATTTTTTTGAGTCAAATCAATTACTAATTACTCTCAGATAAACATTACTAACTATAGAATAATTTTATAGTTACTTAAAAAATTTGAATTTCACTCTATATTATTTAAATGATAACTTTATATTAAGAAAGCGCTTTCTTAAGGAGTGGAGCTATGAACCATAAATATAGAATTGATAATTTATTAAAAAGTATTGAACAGGAATTATTTGAACTAAACGACTATATTCACGATCACCCTGAGTTAGGAAATCAAGAATTTGAAGCTGTTAATAAAATCACATCATTGCTTGAAAAATATGGTTTTTCTATACAAAAAAATATATCTGATTTATCAACTGCTTTCATCGCTTCATTTAAAAATCATAATGCAACAAATAAAGCTTTAACTATCGGCTTAATTTGTGAATATGATGCATTAGCTGGTTTAGGGCATGGTTGTGGTCACAATTTACAGTCCCCTTCAATTGTAGGAGCAGCTGTTGCTATAGCAAAAACATGCAAAGATTTAAATTTTATACTAAAGGTCATTGGAACCCCAGCGGAAGAAACGACTAGTGGAAAAATTCCAATGCAAAAAGAAGGGATATTTAAAGAGCTAGACTTGGCTCTAATGATGCATGGTGGCGATAGAACCACTGTAGATGTTAAATCTTTAGCTATAAATAAAATAAATTTTGAATTCAAAGGAACACCTTCACATGCAGCAGTTTCACCTGAACTTGGGAGAAGTGCTTTAGATGGGGTGATGATGTTATTTAACGGCATCGAATACTTGCGCGAGCATGTTACTAGCGATGTTCGGATGCACGGTATTATTACAAATGGAGGTCAAGCTGTCAATATTGTTCCTGATGAAGCATCCGCACAGTTTTCAATTAGAGCAGAGAAACGTAAAAATTTAAACGAATTACTAAAGAGAGTATATAAAGTTGCTGAAGGTGCAGCTTTAGCAACAGAAACACAAGTTCAAATAAAAATATTAAAACAACTGGAAAGTAAAGTTAATGTTCAGTCATTAAATGATGTACTTTTGAAAAATGCCCAGGAAGTCGGCGCTGTACAAATAACAGCTCCTAGAGAAAAAACTGGATCGACAGATTTCAGTTTAGTGACCCATGATGTCCCCGGGGCTTGTTTAAGAACAGCTTTTGTTCCTTTCAATACACCAAACCATACTGATGCCTGGGTAAAAGCTGGGAAAACTCTAGAAGCTTATAATGCGATTCGCATAGCTAGTAAAGCTTTAAGTTATACAATTGTAGACTTTTTAACAGATAACAATTTACGATTAAAAATTAAAAATGAGTTTGCTAAAGCAAAAAAAGAGGTTTAACAAGATTGGGGTGTTTGCCAATGAAACAAAAGGGTGGAAAAACCTTTCCAGATGCCATTATAATCATATTTATAATGTCTATAGTTGCTGCTATACTTACTTATATTCTGCCATCAGGAAAATACAAACGAAAAACAATAGAGGGAATCCATGAAATAATTCCTAATTCATTTCACTCAACCACTAAAAATCCAACAAGTATTATTGATTTTATCACTGCGATTCCTCAAGGGTTAATTGAAAGTGCAAATATTATATTTTTAGTATTAATCATCGGAGGTGCTATAGCCATCATAGATTCTACTGGTGCCACATATAGTGGGATAAATGCATTAGTAGATAAAACTAAAGGTAGAAAATATTTATTAATTATAAGTATCGCTTCTCTATTTGGTATCATGCATCAAGTAGGCGTATCTGGAAATACAGTTATAGCATTTATTCCTATTGGTATAATGCTTGCTAGAGCTATGAATTTAGATGCCGTTGTAGGTGTTTCAATGGTATATCTTGGAAATTTTGCAGGCGGCGCTGTAGGAACGTTTGACCCAGCAATTATGGGTGTAGCACAAAAAATAGCTGGAGTTCCTTTATTTTCAGGTGCTTGGTTTAGAATCATCATTTTCTTCGCACTCATTACCGTTACAATCATATATATTTGCAGATACACTAAAAAAATTAGCATGGATCCTTCAAAAAGCATATTAAAAGACAATCCATTTCCTGTAGAGGTTGTTGACACCAATTATGAATTTGAAAAATTTAATAAAAAGCATATGCTTACCATTTTTATTTTTATAGCTGGTATAGCGGTCTTTTTGTTCGGTGTATTTAAATATGAATGGTCAGTAAATGAGTTGGCTGGCATATTCATATTAAACTCAATAATAATAGCAGTAATTAATAAAATTAAACCGAATGATTTTGTTAATACATTCATGACAGGTGTCAGAAAATTAACATATGGCGCAATTATTATTGGAATTGCTAGATCAATCATAGTTATTTTTAAAGAAGCAAATATCTTAGATACCATAACTCATATCGCAACAGCACACATGCAAGAACTACCTACAATGGTTGGAGCTCTAGCGATGTTTGCGTTCAATTGGTTATTTAATATTCTTGTGAGTTCAGGTAGCGGGCAAGCTTCTATCGTTATGCCCATAATGGCACCAATAGGTGATATTATAGGTTTAACAAGACAAACAACTGTATTAGCTTTTAAACTTGGAGACGGTATAACGAATATAATTACCCCTTTTTCCGGTGTTCTAATGTCTGTACTTGCGATTGGTGGTATTCCTTGGACTAGGTGGCTAAAATTTGCATTTCCATTAGTTTTATGGTGGACACTTGTAGGTGCAATATTTCTAATCATTGCTGTATTGATAAACTATGGCCTTTAGCAAAAGTAGTTTTCACAATATTCTATAAAATTATGAACATGGTTATTTTCTTTTGCAGATTCTCTATAAAATAACCATGTTTTTCTATATAATTCTCTACCTTTTCTATCCACTAAATTATATTGATAAAATTCTTCATTTTTATCAATACAAGTATATGGAATAATAGAATATCCCATCTGCTCTTGGACCAGTTTTTTACAAAGTTCAACTTTATCTGATTCTATCACTATATTTCCTTCAACATTGTATCTACTTTGCCACCAATCATTAATTAACTTAGTAATTGAATACTCCAACTCAACATATGCTTTGTAGTTCTTTTGTGGCTTATAATTAATTCTAGGTATTTCTGGTAAACTATCCAAATTAATTGGTCTACTACTTATTAAAGTAATCGGGCCCTTTTTTAAAAATATTTTCTTTCCACACCATTGATAATCACCAGTAATAATAGCGACATCTAACTCATTGTTTTCCAATTTTTGCATAACTTCTGAGCTCCAACCACTATCTATATTCATTTTTAAATTAGGCTCTATTGATAGGAATCCTTTAAGAATAAAAGGTAAATGATACTTAATAAAGTTATGATTTGCACCTAGTTTAAAACTATTAGGTATCGACGATTTAATCTCACTTATACTATTTTTCAAATTTTGTATATCATGTAAAATTTTATTTGAAAACTGAATAAGATACTCACCTTCAGGAGTAAATTCAATATTTTTACCAAATTTCTTTGTTAGTGAGATGCCAAATTCTTGTTCGATTTTCTTCACTCTATAGGTTAAAGCAGGTTGAGAAATAAATAATTTTTCTGCTACTCTAGTTAAATTTTTTTCTTGATGAAGTAAAGAAAGAATTTTATAGTCTTGTTCTTTCATCAAGATCCCCCCTTTAAAAACGCTGCCTATTTTATTTTCTCACCCTACTTATTTTTTACATTTCTCCCCATAAAAATTGGATGATTTGATCGGCAACATCGCTATTTTCATGTAATTCACTGTGCTCTGCTTCTTTTCCTTTGAATTCTAATTCTTTGTATGATTTCGGACTATCGCCTAATAGATATTTTAAAGATTTTGCAGAACTTACGGACACACTGCCGTCAGAGTGCGTGCTGTCTTCCAAGTCACCATAAATGTTCAATACGCCAATATCTTTACCTTTATAAATCGATTTCAATTTAAGTAACTTTTGATAAGGTGGATTCATCCGACTTGGTTTACCCTCTTTATCTACACTAATTTCATTAACTTTCTCATTGACGTTAATAACGCCATTAAATGTTCCCGCTATATTGACTTGTTTATTTAATTGCGGCAATGAATGATCTTCACCATATAACAACATATAATGCGCAAACGACATATTCGCCATTGAGTGACCTACAAAGTTGAATTTATTAATATGGTATTCATCTTGCAGTTTTTCGAGCACATTTTTAAACCATTTTGCATTTTCTTCAGGATCTTCGTTTTTATTATCAGCAAATTCAACTTGCACAATTGGATTTACTGCATTTTTTGACCATTTTCCTTTTAGCGTGACATCGCCTTTGGATGAGACCTGTGCTCTAATCACATCATCTGTGACACCTTGATCTTTTGCCTCTTTAACCATAAATTTTTCAGAATTAATGCTACCGCCATAGCCATGTAAAAATAATGTGGGTGTCTGACTTTTCACAAGTTTCGTATTATAGTGATTTTTAGAATTAGCCTGATGGCGATTAAACGAAACCGTAACAAACAATCCAACGATTAAGACAACGATTAAAACAGTGGTACCCCAAATCCATTTCTTTTTCATGTCATGACCTCTATTCTCTCTTTTTTAATAGTATAAAGGAACCGGCTCAAAAAAACCTCAGATTGGCTCTACACCTTTTTATTCCCCTTTTAATATCCTCTTACTGGACGCTTTTCGCTTAAAAATAACATATTTGTTAAAATGACTATATTATTACCGTAACGTATTAAAATGTTAACGCTAAGCAAAGAGATTTTATTGATATGGAGTGAAAAGGTATGAATGAAAGCATTGAAAAATTAAAAACGATCATGAATCAGTCTCATAAAATCGTTTTTTTCACTGGCGCTGGTGTTTCTGTAGCAAGTGGTATTCCTGATTTCCGTTCTATCGGAGGTTTATATGATGAAATTTCTAAAAAAGGGTATTCTCCTGAATATTTGTTGAGTGCGGATTATTTACACAGTGATCCAATTGGATTTATGGATTTCTGTCATCAATATTTATTATTTGCGGATAAAGCGCCTAATCCTGTCCATCAATGGATTGCACAATTAGAAAAAGATCAATGTTCACTCGGTGTGATCACTCAAAATATCGATGGATTGCATACAGACGCTGGTAGTCACAATGTAGACGAACTGCACGGGACGTTAAATCGTTTTTATGCAGTAGAAGGCAATGAAACTTATACGAAAGAAGAGGTTATCGCCAAAAATTTATACCAAAGTGAGCGTAATGGCAGTCCAATTCGTCCTGACATCGTGCTTTATGGCGAGGCATTAAATCAGTCCACTTTATTGAATGCAGTTTTTAAAATCAAAGCAGCGGATACACTCGTCGTGTTAGGGTCATCACTTGTTGTCCAACCTGCAGCAGGTTTGATTTCCGAATTTGAAGGAGAAAACCTTGTGATTATTAACAGAGATCCTACCCCTTATGACAGTCACGCTAATTTAGTCATTCACGATGATATGGTAGGTGTCGTTGAAGCGCTACAACAGTTGGACTAATAAGCACATATATATGACTGCGCTGTGATGATTAAAATGATGATGACGGGTAAGCCTAAATAAAACATTAAACCGATGAAGGCACTCGATTTCCGCCTCCACCGGTTTATTTTTTATGAATAAACGAGAACTTGTGTAATTAACATCGCACCACCAAATACGAGAACAAATACGACGACAGGCCACACAAAACGTAACCAATGTGAATATTTCATATCGAGCATCTGTAATGTCGCCATGACCAGTCCGGTTGGTGCTAAAAATAGCATCGCGTATTGACCAAACTGATATGCTGTCACCATGACAAATCGTGGTATACCGACTGTATCAGCAAGTGGTGCAAAAATAGGCATTGAAAGGACAGCAAGACCTGATGATGATGGCACAATAAAACCTAAGAAAAAGAAGATGATTAACATAATGATAATAAATAACGGACCGTTCACATGTTGAACAAGTGTAGATGAAAAATGGAGTATCGTATCTGAAATAAGTCCTTCATTCATCACTAAGTTAATTCCACGTGCGAGTCCGATAATGAGTGAAACACCTACTAAGCTTGATGCCCCTTTCACAAAAGCATCAACGGTTCCTTTTTCGCCTAATCCGTGCTTACCTGTACCTGCAATAAACATAATAATAATCGTCACTGCAAGAAACATGGAAGCCATAACAGGGAACCACCAACCTTGTGTCATGACACCCCAAACCATTAATGGAAATGGAATCACAAATAAGATTAAGATGATTTTTTTACGCCAAGTAAAATGATCGGCGTGTTCATCTTTCCCCATAACAGACCATTGTTCATTAAACGCTTCTCGATCTTCGTATGCATAAGAAGCTTTGGGATCTTTTTTGATTTTTTTAGCATACCAATATAAATAACCGACTACAAAGATAGCCCCGATGATACAGCCAGCAACGCGCCAATAGAGCCCTTCAGTAAAGGTAATCCCTGCAGCATTAGAAGCAATGACGACTGAGAATGGATTAATCGTAGAAAAGGTCGTCCCTATCGAACTGGCTAAAAAGATAGCCCCAACACAGACGATAGAGTCATAACCCATCGCAATAAATATTGGCACCAGTATTGGATAGAAAGCAACAGCCTCTTCTTCAATACCGCAAAGTGTCCCACCAAGGACCATTAAAATAGAAACCATGAAAATCAGTAAAAACTCATGTCCCTTAGTTTTTTTCGTTAAAGCGAGCAATCCGGATTCAAAAGAACCGCTGGCACTGACAACGCCTATTAAGCCTCCGAGCACAAAGATAAAGACCATTATATCTACAGCCTCAATTGTCCCGTTGACCATTGCATTCGTGATTTCACTCGGTCCTGCTGGTTTTTGTTTAAGACGTTCATAAGTATTTGGGATTGAAACAGGCTTGTTAATCGCGCCAGATTTGAACTGTTCGATTTTAATTTTTACGCCCATTTTATCTAATTGTTGTTGCGTGGCTGGCACTTTCTTAACTTCTTGATGAGGGTTTACAATTTTAAGTTCTTGTGAAGAAGGTTCATACGATAATTTTGAATAAGCCCCCGCTGGAATCATCCACGTCGCAAGTACAGCCACAACGGTTAAGATAAATAAAATCAAAAATGCACCCGGCATTTTGAGTTTAAATTTCTTTTTATGTGGCGTTGCGTCATAATCATGTGATTGATTTTTGTCTTTCATGTTCACAGGTGGATTCGTATCCTCCATGATGGTCATCTCCTTTTGACAAGATGCCGCAATGCGGCGATAAAAATAGAATTCAAACACTATCAAATGATGAAGATTCTATGTTGTAGGAAGATGATAAAATAAGACAATTCGTAATGAATCGACGCTTTTGCTTATCTCAATATGAAAAAATAGATTCAGCAAAACGCATATACAGGCCATTTCTTTATATTTACATTATGGCGCCGTTCAGAAATGGGAAGTAGACGATGCGTTGATTCGAGTCATCTTTGAACGATAGACGTGCAGGTGTATTCACCCATTCTACGCCTTCATTTACATATAGCGCTTGAATCATTTGACTGCATACATTTAAAGTCCTATCTACTTATACCCTAACATGTCAATTTTCAATAAATTAGATTATCCTCACGTTAGGCTTTTAAACAATTCCTCTGTTTTGACACTTAAAAAAGCCTGAACACGTTGTGACAATGACGGTATTGTACAAACGGTTCAGACTTGTGCGGTTGTGCATTCCATCGCGCATCTTGTGGTCACAAATTTATTTTTTTATGACTGTGCCCACTTGCCCGTTTAATGCGTCATCTAATCGCTCTAATGACGTGACAATTACTTCACCTTTAGGGTTATTTTTAATAAAAGCTAAGGAAGCTTCTACTTTTGGAAGCATACTTCCTTGCGCAAAGTGGCCTTCGTTAATATGATGTTCCATTTCAGAAGCAGTTACATTTTTCAATGCCTCTTGGTCCGCTTTACCATAATTCAAATAGATATAATCAACAGTTGTTAAAATAATCAGCTGATCAGATTGTAACTTGGCTCCTAATAAGGCACTTGATTTATCTTTATCAATGACAGCATCCACTCCATGCAGTGTGCCATCTTGATTTTTTACGACAGGGATGCCCCCGCCACCGCTTGATATAACGAGATTGCCTTGATCAATTAAAGCGGCAATACTTTCAAGCTCTACAATTTCAATCGGTTCAGGTGACGGCACAACACGACGATAGCCTCGTCCAGAGTCTTCTACAAAAGTATAATGTCGTTCTTGAGCAATCGTGTCTGCGAGTGCTTTATCATAAAACATGCCAATCGGTTTTGTTGGATGGTTAAATGCTTCGTCATCTTTATTGACTAATGTTTGTGTAACGAGCGTAACGACAGGTTTTTGAATACCCAGTTGATGTAATTCATTTTGAAGACTTTGTTGAAGTTGATAGCCAATATAAGCTTGGCTCATGGCACCACATTCCGGAAATGGGAAAGGGGGACCTTGTTCATGTTCGGCTGCATAATTTAATCCGAGATTTATACTGCCTACTTGTGGCCCGTTACCATGGCTAATTACAACTTCATGACCCTTTTCAATCAATGCAACCAATGATTTTGCAGTACTTTTGACCAATTCCAATTGCGCTTCTGGGGAGTCGCCTAAAGCATTGCCCCCAAGTGCGACGACGATTTTAGCCATACCGTGAGACCTCCCTTATCCAATATTTCCTAAAGTTGCGACCATCACTGCTTTAATCGTATGCATACGGTTTTCAGCTTGTTGGAACACAACTGAATGTTTACTTTCAAACACTTCATCTGTAACTTCCATTTCTTTCAAACCATATTTTTCATAGATTTCTTTACCGATTTTTGTGTCCGTATTATGGAATGATGGCAAGCAATGTTCAAAAATGACATGTTTATTACGTGTTTTTTCAATGAGTTGTTGGTTGACTTGATAAGGTTGTAATAATTCAATACGTTCTTTCCAAACTTCGTCAGGCTCACCCATAGACACCCAAACGTCTGTATAAATTACGTCTGAACCTTTTACGCCTTCATCGATATCATCTGTCACTACAATTTCGCCACCATTTTCTTTAGCAAGTGCTTTACAACGATTTAATAATACATCTGTTGGATTTAATGCTTTCGGACATACTAAATGGAAGCGCATGCCCATAATCGCTGCACCTGCCATTAAGGCATTCGCCACATTGTTACGTCCGTCTCCTACATAAGTAAAATGCATGTCATGATAAGGCTTTTTCAAAACTTCTTTCGCGGTTAAAAAGTCGGCTAACACTTGCGTTGGGTGATCTTCATCTGTAAGACCATTCCACACAGGGACACCTGATTTATCTGCTAACGTTTCAACCGTACGTTGCGAGAAGCCTCGGTATTCAATACCATCGTACATGCCACCTAATACGCGTGCTGTATCCGCAACTGTTTCTTTTTTGCCCATTTGACTGCCTGTAGGGCCAAGGTATGTGACACGTGCCCCTTGGTCATAGGCTGCTGTTTCAAAAGCACAGCGTGTGCGTGTTGAGTCTTTTTCAAAAATTAATGCAATATTTTTTCCCTTCAATGTTTGTTGCTCAATACCTGCGTATTTCGCTCTTTTTAAATCTTCAGAAAGGTTCAATAAAAACTCAACTTCTTCCTTTGAAAAATCAAGTAAAGTGAGAAAGCTTCTATTTCTTAAATTTTGCATTACTCCTACAACTCCTTTGTGATTGATTTCACACTAATTGTAACCGTTTTCTTTCTGGTTCGTCAATACATTTTACACAATTATTTTACTTATTATAGTAATTTGATTTTTGAATTTTAATATCTTAAAGCTATGGAGATTGACGCAATGCCTAAACAGCCAACAATTGGACATTTCAAGCGAACCTAAAAAAGTCCCTCCAATAACATTCAAAACGAATGACTTGGAAGGACTTCTAAAAGTTTTAATTAAAATGTGACATTAGATTCCAAAATAATATTTGAAAACGGGGTAATCTCACCTGTGCGGATATTGCCTTTATTCAACGGATGACTCAAATACGCTTTCATTTCTGAGTGCGGGATAAACGCAATATCTACATCTTGATCGATCAATGCTTTAATCTGTTTCAATTGTGCAGCATTATGCGTTTTAATTTCTTCCGCCAAATAGATTTTTTGAATCTTCAATTCGTCTAACACAGCTGCCAATACATCGATGAAAGCGGGCAATCCTTTTGTTACGGCTAAATCGATTCTTCTCTCATCATTTGGAATCGGCATCCCTGCATCATTGACTGTTAATAAGTCAAAATGCCCCATCGTTGCGATGGCTTGAGAAACATGGCTATTGAGCATAGTTGATTTTTTCATTATCCTCACCTCTGGCTATTATTTAATAAACACTGTTACCGTTGCGGCTACTAAGATTAATACTAAACCAATAATAGTGACCAACATTTCTTTTGAAGTTTTGCGTTGATTTAAGAAATAAATACCTGTTAATGTCGCTAAAACTACAGATGTTTGAGACAATACGAAACCTGTTGCTAAACCATTCATGTCCGGTTGTGCAGAGATTAAATATGTCAACGCGGCAAAAGCGAAGAAGAAACCTGAAATGATTTGTAGCCAAGTGACCTTTTTGTTGAAAGGATTATCTTTTTTCATTGTCATTAAGCCATAAATGACGGCAGCAAGCACCATTCCCATTGCTTGTGGTAAAAATGCGGCTTTACCTCCGATATCTGTCGCTTGCGGTGCTGCTGAATAAAGCCAGTATCCAATTTCACCAATTAATAAGATAACGACAGCTTTTTTCAAGTCATTATTTCTTGCTTCTTTAGAATCTTCACTCCAAACAGTCATGCGGGCACCAATTAAAATAACGACTAAAGCGGCAAACCCAATCAGTTTGTTTGTTAAACCGGGCCAGTTCCCTAATGCAAATACACCCCAAAGTGATGCACCTAACAATTGGAAAGCTGTAGTGACAGGCATTGCTCGAGAAGAACCAACATATTCAAAAGCTTTGAATGTCATAATTTGACCAAAACACCAACCTGCACCTGAAAGTAATGCAAAAAATAGATCCATTCCTGTTGGAAAACTACGTCCTGAAAATATGTAAAAAGCACTCGCAAAAATCAATGTCCCAACCGTCGTTCCGATGATTTGATTGACCGGTTTGCCTCCAAATTTTGATGCAATCGTAGGAAAAAGACCCCAACCAATCAGCGGTCCTAAACCAATTAAAAGTGCGACCATGTTCATTTATTACACTCCTCTATCTCTATTAAACAATTTATTTTTTCTTTAACAAGTCTATGTATTAAAATATAACACTTATATATAAATACATAAACTTTCTTTTGTAGAAATTGAAAACTATTATTTTAAAATTTAAAAAAATGAAACAAACTTGTCACACATCTGCGTGGATTTCATTTTTTTGTAGAGCACGTCTTCTATTTACGTACCCATCCCCTCATTTTTTATTGCCCAGCACGCCACATCAATCCATTTAAAAAAGCTTAGTAACATTTGAATCTGCTACCAAGCTTTGCTTTCATCAATTTGTTATTTTTTCTTTTTAGAAACGACTTGTGTATTTTTACCTTTTTTACTGTTACCTGATGTTTTATCTAATTTCGCTTTAATTCTTTTAACTTCTTGTTCGGCATAGGCCCCATAATATCGGTTTGCCAAAAACATTTGAACAATCATAAACAAGGCTGACACAGACCAATATAAACCTAGTGCTGAGGCAGAAGTCAATGAGATATAAACGATAAAAATAGGCGAGATGATCATCATCATATAACCCATTTGTCGTTGTTCTTTTGGCATAGTCTCTAAGCTAACAAGTGATTGTAAAAAGTAAAGGACACCGGCAATAACTGTAATCAGAATATCGGGGTGCGTTAAATTAAACCATAAGAAATTCGGGTGCTCCGTAATACCACCGTGTGATGGCCATTTTAAAGAAACATATAAGCCAAATAAAATCGGCATTTGAATTACAATTGGCAAACAACCTAACATGCTTTTAAACGGATTAAATTCATATTTTTTATAAACTTCCATCATTTCTTGGTTAGCGGCCATTTTTTCTTCTTGTGTACGTGCTCGTTTAACCTTTTCTTGTACGGCATTCATTTCTGGTTTAGCAATTTCCATTACTCTACGCATCATCTGACCATTTTTAGTCTGGCTTAACATAAATGGCAACATTACAAAACGTATAACAAGGACGATAATTATAATCGCAAGTCCATAGTTATGGTTAAGATGATTACCTAACCAATGTAATAAATGATCCATCGGTTGCGCAAAAGTGTTATAGAAAAAGCCCGTTCTGTTTTCACTTTTTGAGTAGTCACAACCTGCTAATAAGACTGTAGTTAAACCTAATAACAGTATGTATTTGATTTTCATCATTCAATCTGCCTTTCCTAATTTGTTGACATATGACCTGTTGTATCTACTTAGCGTAAAAGATACCGCACGATTCATTTGACAGTTTTGTTTTATTGTGTCTATCTTTTGATAGTATCATAATCCATTCGCTTGTCAAATATACGATGAGTGAACTAAAAAAGGCAGATTTTATTATTTTCTATATGTAAAGTGCCCTACAGCTTACTCGATTTTTGACCTGTAGCTCGCTGTAGTCAACTTTACCTATATAGATTAAGACTCTATCAAATAAACTTTTTCGTTATAGCAACGCATATGAGTGACTTTATCATGTAAAAACTGTTGCCACGCTTTGAGTTGTGACGCACTATATTTTTCTTTGAGCAACTTCAAAGGGACTTGTAGATTCAAGCATCGGCCCGCAATGTTAAAACGTGTAACACCTGCAGGGACTGTTTTACCTTTACGGACAATCGCTTCAATTTCACTAAACTGTAACGGCTGATATTTCATCAAGATTTCCTGAGGTGTAATACATGTACATGCATCCTGTAAAACACGCTCTACTTGGCATGTCGAACTATAACTCTCTACGACCTTTTCCCAAATATTCATTTTATTCGTGCTCAAATCTTCAGGATATAAGTATTGCTCAATATCTTCATAACACATGGTAATAAATGGTGTCGTATAACGAATTTCAGTAGTCCAAGGTAAATCAGACTCCGCACTTAGAATGGACGTGAGTTGATCACATGGCACTTTGTGACACCATGCTTCTATAGAATATTGAGCTTGATGAATCACTTGAACGGGAATCACTTTACAGCCTAATGCTTTCAAACTTGTAAAGCGATGAACGCCATCAATCACCATATAACGTCCTTGATTCATTGGAACGACTAAAATGGGATGACGGATAAACTGATCCGCTTCAATACTCTCTTTTGTTTTCTCTAAACGCGAAGGTTCATACGTCTCATGAATGTCAATTTGATCGACATCTATTAATTTGAGTGATTCATGTAAGTCTTTCAATATGATCCCCCCTTTAATGTTGAGATAAATATATAAATTCAGGATGTGGATGACTCAGAAAATCATGATGTGAGATGGACCAACCATATGCGCCGGCATATTGGAAAACGACGACATCTCCAGTTGCGATTTCTGTGATGTCCACTTGTTTCGCAAAAACATCTTTAGGTGTGCACAGTTGACCGACTAATGTCGCAGCATCATTCAATAGATTCATCTTTTCAAAAGCGTAACGTTCCAATGGAGAGGCATAGACCTCAAATGGATGGTTATGTTGCCATGAAACGGGAAGTCGAAACTGCTGTGTGCCACCTTTTAAAATGACAAACCATTCTTGATGGACCTTCTTAATATCTAAAACTTCTGTCGCATAATAACCGATATGTGCGACCAGATAGCGGCCACATTCAAAATTCAATGTGACATCTTGCATCTCATAAGCTTCTATAACCGCTTTAAACCCTGCGACAAAATGAGACCAATCGAATTGGGCGTTTAAATCCTGATAGTTGACACCAATGCCACCACCTAAGTTGATGTGTTGGAGTTCAAACTGATGTTTCTCTGCCCAAGATTTCGCTTTTTGAAAATAGAGTGCCATCACGCGCAAGTGTAATTCAGCATCTAAATTATTCGAGATGGAATGAAAATGAAAGCCCTCTAAATGAATATATGGTAAAGCGAGTGCCTTTTGGATAACCGTATCCATCTCCTCTTCTGAAATACCAAACTGTGTCGGGCGCCCAGCCATGTGTAATGTCGCTTCTGGGAAAGGTCCTGACAAGTTCGCTCTTAATAGAATAGATTGTTGACGATTTTCTTCTTCTAATATGGCATTAAGTCGTTGGAGTTCATAGAGACTCTCAACATGAATCCGACGCACACCAGATTGGATGGCATAACGTAATTCAGCATCTGTTTTTCCAGGGCCACCAAAAATGATATGGTTGGATGCTACGTGAGCTTGTGCCTTTTCAATCTCGCCTTGAGAAGCCACTTCAAAACCAGCGACATATTGAGACATCGCGCTTAAAATCGGTGCTTCACTATTCGCTTTCATTGCATAATACATCTCACAATTTTCAGGTAAAGACTGCACGCAAGCTTGGACATGTGCTGCTAAAGCGTCCACATCATAAATATAATGACAAACCGGAGCATTCGCCTGTATTGTCGCAATCGTCTCGTTAATTTTCTCCATCTATGTTCACCTCTTTGATTTCTCCAACAGTCTGTTTAAAATGACGATAAATTTTACCGCGGTCGTCACCTAAAACAAACATTTTCACGCCTTTTTGTTGCCATTCTTTAATATGGGCTTGCGTTCTCGGCAATGCACAAAACAGCTTATCGTGGGCTTGTGTCGCTTCAAATACACGCGTAATATAATCCCGTACTGTTGGATGCGTTGTTTGCCAAGGCAATCCTAAAGATTGAGATAAATCGGCAGCCCCTTCGATAATCATATCGATACCGTCGACTTGTACGATCTCTTCAATCGCTTCTACACCTTCGATATCTTCAATCATAACTATGACCATAATATGGGCATTCGCTTGCTTCATTGCCTCATCAAGTGGAATCTCGCCGAATTGTGCCATGCGCCCGCCATTCAAACTTCTCATACCTTGCGGGTAATAACGACTCAACTTCACCACTTGTTCAGCGGTTTGCTTATCTTTAACATGAGGCACAATGATACCTCTTGCGCCCATATCTAATACTTTAATAATGTCACGCTCAATCGCTTGTGTGACACGCACAATTGGAATGATATGCGCTGCTTCTGCTGTCCGTATCAAATGCGCTAATGTCTCATCATTAATCGCGACATGTTCCGTATCAATAATGACAAAGTCAAAGCCACTCGCCGCCATAATCTCAATCATTAACGGGTCAGGAATGGAATTAAACAAGCCATACAATGCTTCAGTTTGGGCTAATCTTGTCTTCACTGATAATCGTTGCACTTTATACGCCTCCTAACGGATTATTCACGTGGTGGACACGCATTTCCGAATCATCTCTCAAACGCCGTGTCGTCAATTTTTCAACTTGAATTGTTGGTTCAAACAAATCAAAATGCGCATAATTTTGAAGATTTGGAAAACGATTTTGATACGTTTTGATGACTTGTGCAATCATCTCCCATTGTTTGCGTTCTTCTAGCTGATATTGGGCATTGATAAACCGGGCGATTTCAGCGATATTGATAAAGAAAAAGGCATCATGCAAAAAGTCTCTGACTAATGCTTCATCTTCTGTTTCAATAAATGAATTACTATTAATCTTTTTATGCGACTCTGGCATCTCTTTTAACTTTGGATCTTGTGCAATATCACTCAGTAACGCACGTTTAAAGCGGACGCCATCATGAAAATCTTTTAATGCAATGCGCGTTGGCCATCCATCTTCATGAATGAGCATCATATTTTGCGCATGTGATTCAAAAGCGATGCCGTGATAATAAAGCATATGAATCATTGGCTCAATCGCAACTTTGAAAAATTGCTCTAACCATGCTTCTAAGCCATATTGCGCAATCCATGCTTGAATGAGCGGTTGCTGTTGCGCATCTAAAACGTAAAGTGCATTAAATGGTATCGCAGACTCCTTTGATCCAAGGTAGTTGTGAATATTTTCTCTCCATATCACCCCAAGCGCGCCGTATACGTGAGCTTGCTTTGTCTCTGTGGCCTGTTTATTCAGATAGGCTTGACCCAATACTTCGCCTAAAAAGACTGTTTTTAAAGTTTCTGTTAAATAGACATCATGCGCTTGAATTTTTTTAATCCAATCTGTAATCTGTGCTGCATTTTCAATCGTATGCGGTGCCAAAACACGTTTTGTCGACGTATTCGTCAAACTCATCGGTACTTTTAAGTAGTAACGCTCCGGTTGTTGTGGCGTTAACGTGCGAATAGATTGTTGTGGCGTGTACTTTTCTTCTGACATTCCTAAGTACAACAATTCGCCTTGCCATTTCGCCTCCGCAAATTCAACTTCTATTACACGTTCAAACTGCCACGGATGCACGGGTAGGATGGCAACATCGTCAACGTCTTTGCCATGTGATTGAATTGTTTCCACAAATTTCGCATAAGTGTCGGACCCCAGTTGTGTTTGTAACAGCTGACTCACTTCTATCGACTGTGAAACAGTTTCTTCTATATTATGTTTATCTACAGCCACCCAATGCAGTTGGAATGTAGGTCGAAAATCTGGGCCATAGGTCTCGTTATCTTCTAAGCTAAAACCTAAACGTGATTTATAGCTCGGATGATACATATGTCCGTCCATCGCATAAGCTTCATAATCATCATAAGTGACAAGCTTTTCAACGGGATGTGCCATGCGATAGCGCCAAGCTTGGATGTCTTTAAGCTCGGTTTGTAGCAATTCAATGATAAAGTGTTCTAATTTTGCTTCATCTTTTTCGAATGTAAAATCAACTGTTCTTAACAGCGTTACATAATCTAGTGTTTCCGTTTGACCGTCTGCATCACGCAACCATACAGGAGAAACAACCGTTAAGCGTCCAAAGCTCAATGAAGCTTGAATATCAACTTGATAGCTGACATCCGTTCCTTTAAGTGTGTAACGATTGTAGTCTTTAAACGATACAACGTCATACTGTACGACATCTTCATAAATTAATGACGTTATCAGTTGATTCATAATGCGTGTTCTTACTTTTTGTACGATACTATCCAACGAGGTGATCCTCCTTTTCTATAAAAATCGGATTCGGTATTTCGATGTAAATTGGATTTTCGCCACAATCTTTCAATTTACTTGTTAAGTTCGCTTTCGCTTCAAAAAATGGTGTGTCACATAAATCTTGAATAGACGCTTGCATCACTTCATTGCCACTCGCTTGCCACTGGATGAACTGTTCGCGTACTACAGACCAAAGTTGTGATTCATTATGGTATGCTTTTCCAATCGTTGAAATGAGATGTCCAAGCTGATTGACAATAATATAATATTTAAAGCGATGCCACGCTTCTTGATGCGACAAGACTACTGGACTCTCTTCGCGAACGATATTAGGAATAATATTCGCTTGTTGTGCAAGTTCACGTGATACACAAATACCTTCTAAGTCTCTGACATAACACGTATGTGGACGACCCTGTTTTAATGCAATCAGTGTATTTTGAACATGCGCTTCTAAACTAATCCCTGTCTCTGAAAACAGTTTCAACATGGGTCGTAACGTCATATTTAAGTAATCAGCAAGCCATGCTTCACTCGTAAGTCCACTCTGTTCAATACGCTGACTTAATAGCGATGTCGCATTATCTGGTAACGTTTCGACTAAACTCGCAAGTACGTGAATATCTTGTTCAGTTTGATAACTTTCAATACCTTCTCTTACAATCATGGCGCTATTTTCTAAAAGATGACTGTCGGCTTGCGAATCTGCTTTAAAAGCGCGATAACCTTCTTCAAACATCAGCTTAAAGGCTGCAGTTTCGTAAGAGCGTTTAACTGTTGCGATGATTTCTGCGGCATCTAATGTCCGTTCAATTTGTTCGAAGTCATTGGTTCTTACAAAATTAGTAATTTTCACTTGAATCGGTAGCTTCAAATAAAAGTTCAAATGTTTCGCAAAAACTGTGCGCACAGAGGAAGTCGGGTAAACTTCATCACCACATGGTCCATAAACACGGACTAACCCTTTTGCACACCATACTTTGAACAGTCCATTTTGTTTCAAAATATCAATTTGGAAAGGGTGCACAGCAAGTAATTTGAAGTCTTTGCCAATGTCTGATTTAGGGATTTTAGACAACTTATGTAATTTCGTATCCACCCCTGACTGATGTCCTGTCACATAACGTTCAAGGAGCAATGATTGATGGACTGCAATATAAAACAATTGGAATGACACATGACACTCTGGCGCATAGGATTGAATGTCTCCTTGTGAAAATCCTGTTGCGCTCTTAGGCGTAGGATGAAAAGGATGACCTAAATAGAGCGACTGTTCTGATTGAATGTAACGCGTTTCATGATGTTGAGACTCACGAAAGGCTAAATAGCAAGCTGTGCGTTCAATACTATTATCAATATCAGTCTGCACTGCTTCCAAACGCTGTTTGATTTCACTTTGGTCTTCATCCGTCTCATCCACCATTTTTTCTAAAATAAGCTGGATTCCTTCGACTGGCGTCAGTTGCGATACTGTGTCACCATCGTGTAACGTGATGTGATTTTCATACATATGATGGCCCATCGGTGACCAGTAACTGAATTGGCCCATCAATTTACCTGCCTCATTCAGTTGAATTGTCCATTGATGAGAAGGGTCAGACTCCCGATACTGTCCATTTTCTCGAAAATAGACATTCAATATTCTTTCTAATGCAGCATGCGTTGCGATGTTCTTTGTATTATGCTTTTGCACGTTTTTCCTTTGCCTCCCATAGTTTCATTAAAGTCAAATCGACTTTCTGATTTTTAATATGTGATGAACATAAAACTAAACTGCTCATGATAAAGACACAGCCCATGACAATAAAGGTCATACTTGGTTGCGTATAACTTGTAATCGCGGCGCCACCTAAACTACCTAACACCTGCCCTAACACGAGCAAACTATTCGTCGAACCTACAAAAGTCCCTTTCAAACGTTGATCACTCGCATTAACGACGACAAACATCACACTTTGAATGAGTGCGCTATATGTGAGTCCCTGCAAAATACGCGTAATTCCGAGTATCCATACGTTTGGTGAAATGCCTTGTAAGACAACACTCAAACCACATAAAACACTCGCAGTGATATAAACACTTTTGACATAGGAACGATCATTAAAATAACCCCATAACGGTGCACTCATCATTGAAGCCGTCCAAAAAGCAGATTGCAAGAAACCGACAACGGCGCGATGATCGACAGCTGTTTGATTCACTTCTGATGTTAAAGGTGCTAATGCCGTCAACATGCCGTACATGGCAAAGTTTGCCAAAATGCCTACAACGATGAAACGACTCGTTACTTTGGATGACAATAAACATTGAATAGAACGGCGTACACTCGTCTGAACCTTTTGCGATGAAGTAATAGCGATGTGTGCTGTTTCTTTGAGTAAGAAGACACCTAATACACAAATAACAAAAGTGAATATGGCAATACCTATTAATAACACTTGGAATCCGAGTAGCGTCGCAAGCACACCCCCGATGAGGGGCCCTATCAGTGATCCCGCACTGACAGAGCTTTGCAGTTTGCCTAACACGGCACCCCGCTTCTCCGGTGGTGCTTCACTACTTGCGAAGGCGCTAGATGCATCAACGACACCACCAAAAATACCTTGTAACAATCTCACAATGACAAATTGTAAGGGCGTTTGACAGAACCCCATTAATAATAAGCAAATGCCTAAACCGAAAAGCGCACGTAAAACCATCCATTTTCGACTGATTTTGTCACCGAGCTTGCCCCATAAAGGGGAGGAAATCATTGTTGTAATGGCCGGTGCAGCAATGGCAATACCGCTCCAAAACTGAATCTCTACGACACTCAAATCTTGCAGTGACGCCATATAAATAGGTAATAAAGGCACTAATACCGTTAACCCTGCTATGGAAATAAACTGGCTTACCCACAGCATTCTAAAATTGGTGTTCCAAATTTTTTCACTATTCATGTTTCATCATAGGATTGGGCACACGACCTAAACTGGAAGGCATACTCCCTCCACCCGATTCTTTTTGCAATAACAATGGCAATATAATGCGTTTAAATGGCCATGTCTGTTGCTCAAGTAAAATAGCTTCGACTTTCTCTTTATCTTCAGGCAACCATTCAATTGTTGAAACCCAATATGTTAATTGATTGCGTAAAATAGTCATTAAGTCATGTTCTGCAATATCAAAGACTTGGACTAATGCATCAATAATGGCGTACAAATTAACACTTACCGCTAACGTTTGGAAATAAGCAAAGAAATCTTCTAACGTTTCATTGATGAGTGTATTCGGTGTATCTTTACGTACGGTATACTGAGGAACCTCAATGTGCTGCTGTTTTAACCATTCCGGATAGATTCGTACCGTATCGTGATCACGTAAAACGAAACTTGAAACTTTGCCATCTTTAAATGCAATGAGTACATTTTGTCCATGAAGTTCAGGTAAGGCACCCGACTTCATAAATGAACATGTCATCTCTAAAAATGACGATGTAATCGCTTCAAATAGATCCATGATTTGTGCCTGTGTGAGTGACCCATGCGGCTGCCTTAAAATCATGCGGTACAGTGAATCATCGTGTGCAGCAAGCGCTGCCATTGAAATCAACTGTTGCCCGACATCATTTTTAATCGCTTCAGGATATTGTCTGAATTGCATCGTCAAATGTCCTAACTGATCTTTGAAAATATCACCGTCTGACGATAAATAAGACCACCATGCCGTCTCATCACATGGCCATACATGACCTTTAAGTCGGTCATCTTGTTGAATCAACGTGTGTAATAATTGTTCAGCCACTTCGCCATTTTTCATATAACGTGTCGGTGTTAATCGAAGTGCACCTAAAGATTGAATGGATAGTGGCACTTTCAAATGTTCAAACGGTTGTTCCAGATTAATGAGCGTTCTCATAGAAGAAGAGGATAAATAACGTCCAAACGTATGCTTTAAGCGCACCACTTGTTGTGCTTCTATTTCAGCTTCGAATTCAACAGGAAGCACATGTTCATACTGCCATGGATGAACTGGAAAGATTATATACGCTGTCTCTAATAGACCGCTCTCTTGAAGTTCTGCTTTGCATGGGTCTAGCGTTGCACCAAAATAATCCTGATAACGTTGGGCATCTGCTTTTTGACCATTTAATACGAAGTCCTTATGAACTGCTACCGTATTCAGTGCAATCGGTTGATGAAATTCTGACTGATACTTTTCATAGTCACTTACGCGAAATCCACGTTTTTCTTTCGCCACAGGATGAAATGGGCGATCTTTAAAACTCGCTAATTGCTCGGCTCTAATAAACGGATGGTCAGACAAGTTCATGCCCTTCAGTTGTCCTGTTAATTGCTGTACGGCATCTTGTAATCCTTGTCTAAAACGTCGCCATTCCCACGCTTTTGCTTCTGATGGATTCATTTCGACGATTTGATCCCATAATTCAACAGCATGCAATGTTTTTTCTTGGCCATGCTGACAGAGAAGGACAGCACCCGGCGCATAACGAAACAGATTTAACCCACTCATATAAACAGGAATGCTTAAGTATCTTTCTGTTGTGCCATAATGTATAAACAATTGGTTGCCATGCGTCACAACCTCACTCTTAGACGCTAATCCACCGATATCTTCGAATAAAAGCGCATCTACCAAATCCTTTAAAATCGTTTGTTGCGCTAGCGCTTCATTATTTCGTATTTTTTGCACATTCATGAGTGAACACCCCTTAATATAAACTCAATGATGTTCCAACATTTTGTGCTTTCGCTTCTCGATAAATGAAATACGCACTTGCAATATCTTCAATCGCCATACCCATTGGATTTAATAAAATGATTTCTTCATCATTCTCTCTTCCTACAACTTCACCTGTCACAAGCTGTCCTAATTCAGCATGAAGTTTCTCTTTGCTAAATTTACCTTCTAACACGAGTTGATTGATTGTTTTCTTCTCGCGATTACATTGTGACCAGTCATCGACAACGACTTTATCAGCTTTAACAAATACGTCTTTTTGAACATCCATGATCGAAATATTACTAATAAATGCACCTTTTTGAAGCCATTCATATTCAATGTAAGGTTGATCCGTCACTGTACATGGAATAATCACTTCACCTTGCACGACTGCTTCTTTTGCTGTTTCAGCTTTAATAAATGTAATATCCGGACGCAATGCTTCCCATTTTTCAATAAATTGAATCGCTGCTTTATCAAAATGATCATATATGTATACATTGCGAATACTGTCAAATTGTTCAAGCATTGTTTGAAGCTGCTTATCTCCAATTAAGCCACATCCAATAATTGTTAAATCTTTGAAACCAGGTTTAGCTAAATATTTTGCAGCAATAGCGGAAACAGCAGCCGTACGCATACTACTAATCAAACTTGCTTCCATCACTGCGATAGGATAGTTCGTTTCAGGGTCATTAAGAATAATAACCGCACTTGCACGTTCTTTTTGACGTTTTGACGGATTGTCATGCTTACTACCAATCCATTTAATTCCAGAAATTGAAAGGTCGCCGCCAATATGACTTGGCATCGCGATAATACGGTCAGCGATATGACCGTTCTCTGTATTTTGTCTTAAGTAAGGCTTTAAAGGCTGGACAAAATCTTCATGAGCATGCGCAGTGAGTGCTTCTGTCAATGCATCAACATAGATTTGTGAGTGATCGCCTCCTAAGTTTTGGATATCTGTACGATTTAAATATAATAATTCGTTATTCATGCGTGATGTGCTCCTTTTTATGTTTTAATTGTTCTAACCATTGTTCTGAATAAACTAAATCTAAATAACGATCGCCTCTATCTGGAAAAATCGTCACAATTGTTTTGCGCGGTTCTATACGTTGCGTCAGCTGTGCAATCGCAGAAACGACTGAACCTGTCGAGCCTCCTGCAAAAATACCTTCTTCATTGACTAACTGCTGGCATCCGAGCGCTGAATCATAATCATCCACATGAATGACATCATCAATCTCTGCGTGATTAAGAATTTCAGGCACACGACTAGCACCGATACCCGGTAGCTCTCGATGACATGGGGTGTCACCAAAAATAACAGAACCTTTCGCATCGACAGCGATAATTTGCGCATTCGGATGATGCGCTTTAATTTTTCGACTCATCCCCATAATGCTTCCCGTCGTACTGACAGGCGCCACAAAGTAATCTATGGGTCTATCCATAGCGGCAACGATTTCACTGCCTGCCCCATGATAGTGTGCTTTCCAATTCAATTCATTCGCATATTGATTGATCCAGTAGGCATTGTCATCTTGTTGCAACAGCGCCTTCACTCTCTTAATACGCGTGATTAAATAACCGCCGTGTTCATCTGGTTCATCAACCATATCTATATTTGCACCATAACTCTGGATAATTTTTAAATTAATGGGTGAAATTTTAGGATCAACGACACACGTTAACTTTAAGCCTTTAATCTTGGCAATCATGGCTAAAGCAATGCCGAGATTTCCAGAAGTGCTTTCGATTAAGTGTGTGGACGAATCAATGCGTCCTGTTTCTAATCCATGTTCAATAATGTATTTGGCCGGTCTATCTTTCATACTTCCACCAGGATTCATATACTCCAATTTGGCAAACACATCATGTTCTGGAAACATTTTTTGAAGTTGTACCATCGGTGTATTGCCGATACAAGACAGCAATGTATCTTGGTGCGGTTCAGCTTTATTAAACAAAAACATTCCTCCTAAAATTATATTGTGTAATTCAATTGATAATGATTATCATTATCGATAGGCTGTATTATATTTTCTCAAAATATTCATGTCAAACATTTATATATTTTCTTTTTTTTAAAAAATTGTATTGACTTAAAGGTAACTTTCATCCATAATACAATTGATAATGATTATCATTGTCATAATATAGGAGGAGGATTCCGACAACTCATGAAGAATACATTTAAGATCTTGATGATGGCGCTTGCTTTCATTCTTGTATTAGCCGCATGTGGCAATGATTCTCAAAAAGAGACAGAGAAAAAAGAGAACGATGCGGTTACAATTAAACACGCTTTAGGTACAACTGAAATAAAAGGTGAGCCTAAGAGAGTCGTTACGTTATACCAAGGTGCAACTGATGTTGCCGTTGCTTTAGGTGTTAAACCCGTTGGTGCTGTAGAATCATGGGCACAACAACCTAAATATGATTATTTGAAAGATGATTTAAAAAATACAAAGATTGTAGGTCAAGAGCCTGCACCGAATTTAGAAGAAATTGCAAAGTTAAAACCTGATTTGATTGTTGCTTCAAAAGTGCGTAATGAAAAAGTTTACGACCAACTTTCAAAAATTGCCCCTACAATTTCTCAAGACACTGTTTATAAATTTAAAGACACGACAGAAATGATGGGTAAAGCTTTAGGTAAAGAAAAAGAAGCAGATGCATTATTGAAAAAATATGATGATAAAGTAGCGAAGTTTAAGAAAGATGCAGAAGCGAAATATGGTGACAAATGGCCACTTTCTGCTTCAGTTGTGAACTTCCGTGCTGACCATACGCGTATTTATGCAAGTGGTTATGCAGGTGACATTTTACACGACTTAGGTTTCAAACGCCCAGAAGCACAACAAAAAGAAGTGGATAAAGGAAAAGACATTATTCAATTAACATCTAAAGAGAGTATTCCTTTGATGGATGCAGATCAAATTTTCGTTTTCAAATCTGATCTTACTGCAAAAGATGCTAAACTCGTTAAACAAACAGAAGACGAGTGGACTTCAAGCAATGAATGGAAAAACCTAGACGCTGTTAAAAAAGGACACGTTGCTAAAAACGTCGATGAAATCACTTGGAATTTAGCAGGTGGTTATCAATCATCATTAAAATTAATCGATGACTTATACGAAAAATTAGACATTAAAAAATAATGTCATGAAATAAGGAGTTACACTATGTCACTTAAACCTCCGCAACATCTTTTGATTGCAGGTTTATGTCTTATCGTTGTAACCGTGCTGAGTTTAATGCTTGGGAATACGCTTGTATCACTATCACAGTTGATACAGGCGTTCTTCCACTTTGACAGAAACAACGATATACATACACTGATTACAGGCGCTCGTGCCTCTCGCACACTCATTGCACTACTGACAGGCGCAGCTTTATCCGTCTCAGGACTTTTAATGCAAGTCCTCACACGAAATCCGGTTGCATCTCCAGGACTTTTTGGTGTCAATGCAGGTGCCGTTTTTTTTATCGTATTTAGTATTACTTTTATTCAAGTGAGCTCATTTGAAGCATTAATTGTCATTGCATTTATTGGCGCAATGCTCGTCACGTTTCTAGTCGTTGCTCTAGGAATGTTTCGACAAACACAATTTTCACCACAACGTGTGATTTTAGCAGGTGCCTCTATCGCAATGCTTTTTACCGCCTTTACACAAGGCATATTAATTATGAGTGAAACCAATTTACAAGGCTTTCTATTTTGGCTTGCAGGTTCCGTTTCACTGCGTAATATTTGGGAGATTAAATGGATCATCCCCTTCCTTATCGTTCTCATATGTATTGCTTATTGTATGTCTTCACGCATTAATATCTTGATGACAAGTGATGAGATTGCGACTGGATTAGGTCAAAATATAAAAGCGACAAAGTGGCTATTGATACTTTTAATCAGTTCCCTTGCTGGCCTATCTGTCGCCTTAGCGGGTTCTATCGCATTTATCGGATTGATTGTCCCAAATATTAGTAAAGCGCTATTACCACCAAACTATAAATATTTGATCCCTCACTCGGCTATTGTCGGGGCTTGTTTAATGATCATTTCTGATATTGTTGCGAGAATGATTATTCGCCCATTAGAACTGCCGGTCGGTGTTGTCACAGCCGTCATTGGCGCAAGTGTATTGATTTATCTTATGCGGAAAGGAATCTATCGCCTATGAATCCAACATTAAAACTGAAAGAAACCTTTCGTCTGATTGGCATTACCGTTGCGCTGATCGTTCTTGTACTTTTAAGTATGATGATTGGACCGACATATATTCCGTTATCAGAGGTCATCGCATATTTGATTCATCCATCAGAAAGTGCTAACCAATTTACACTAGAAGTGCTTCGGTTACCTCGTATTACATTAGCGATTTTAGCCGGAACTGCATTTGGTATCAGTGGTTTATTACTACAAAATGTCTTGAAAAACCCCATCGCCTCTCCTGACATTATAGGTGTCACAGGGGGCGCCAGCTTAAGCGCTGTGTTTTTTATTACCTTTTTCAGTAGTTTAAGCATTCACTGGTTACCCGTATTTGCGGTCAGTGGCGGTGCCATTGCGATGTTCATATTATTGTCTTTTCAGATTAAGCGTACGATTCGCCCTTCCACATTGATTATTATTGGGATTGCGCTTCAAACACTCTTTATTGCGCTCGTACAAGGTTTAATGCTCACAGCCAAACAATTGTCAGCATCTAAAGCCTATACGTGGTTAGTTGGGAGTCTCTACGGTGGGACTTTCCAAGACGCTACGATATTATTGATTGTTCTATTATGTATGGTGCCATTGCTAGCGCTCATTATTCCAAGAATGAAAGTTGCAGCATTAGACGACGCTATTGGCATTGGCTTAGGCCTTAACTTAACCCAAACACGCCTTATCCAAATTATCATCTCTACCGTCCTTGTTTCTGTTGCAATCAGTTTTGTTGGTAACATTGGCTTTGTGGGTTTGATTGCGCCACACATTGCTAAAACACTCATTAAACAAAGTACGTTTAAACAAGTACTGATGTCTGCACTGATTGGTGCTATCTCAATATTGGTCGCAGATTTTGTCGGTCGAACACTCTTTTTACCGAAAGAAATACCAGCAGGTGTCTTCATCGCAAGCTTCGGCGCACCGTTTTTCATTTATCTATTACTAACCGTGAAAAAATTTTAATCGCCCTAACTGACCACCTCGTGTTCATTACTTCATTGAATGGGAGTGAGACGAGAAATCGAATTGATTTCTTCGTTTCATTCCTTTTTTATGTTCAATCTTTTCTACTCGCTTAAAATCGTTCGCATACAATCTTTTATGTGAGCCGTTTTTATTCGGATAAAATGTTTCAAATTTCACTAAAAATGGAAAAGAGGGTTAGTGTACGTATTTTTAATATGTGAGGAGAGTTGAAATGGAAAACAAAAAGACAGATCAACTAAAACATGTAGAAAAGCACAATGAAGGAAAAGCCATGACGACCAATAATGGTGTCAAAATAAGCGAGGATGAAAACACGTTAACCGTGGGGGAACGTGGTCCAAGCTTACTTGAAGACTTCCATTTTAGAGAAAAAATAATGCATTTTGATCATGAGCGTATTCCAGAAAGAATTGTCCACGCCCGTGGTTTTGGTGCTCACGGTGAATTCAAAGTCTATAAAGACTTATCTGAGTACACTTCTGCAGACTTTTTAACTCATCCTGAAAAAACAACACCGGTGTTTGTCAGATTTTCAACTGTTCAAGGTTCGAAAGGTTCACCTGACACTGTCAGAGACGTTCGTGGTTTCGCAACAAAATTTTATACGGACGAAGGTATTTTCGACCTCGTAGGGAACGACATCCCTGTCTTCTTCATTCAAGATGCAATTAAATTCCCAGACTTAATCCATGCGGTAAAACCTGAACCCCACAACGAAGTTCCTCAAGGTGGTTCCGCACATGATACATTTTGGGACTTCTTCGCTCAAAATCCTGAATCAACACATACAGCAGTTTGGGCAATGAGTGACCGTGGTATCCCTAAAAACTTTAGACAAATTGAAGGATTCGGTGTGCACACTTTCCGTTTAGTCAATCGTGAAGGCCAATCTTATTTTGTAAAATTCCACTGGAAACCTACACACGGTTTAGAGTCATTAGTATGGGACGAAGCTCAAATTTTATCAGGGAAAGATATCGACTTTCACCGTAAAGATTTATATGAATCCATCGAAAAGGGCGACTACCCTGAATGGGAATTAGGTCTTCAAATTATTAAACCGGAACAAGAATTTGACTTTGATTTTGATATTCTTGATCCAACTAAAATATGGCCAGAAGATCAAGTTCCTGTTGAAATCGTCGGAAAAATGACCCTCAACCGAAACGTATCGAATGTATTTGATGAAACAGAACAAGCTGCTTTCCATCCAGGACATATTGTACCGGGTATAGATTTTTCAAACGACCCTCTTTTACAAGGCCGTTTATTCTCATATACCGATACACAAATTTCAAGACTAGGGGGTCCTAACTTCAACCAAATTCCTATCAACCGCCCTGTCAATGAAGTCACAAACAATCAAAGAGATGCAATGCATCAAATGAATGTTCATGTTGGCCAAACGGCTTATCACAAAAATGCTTTGAATAATAACGACCCCCATACGACACCTAGAGAAGAAGGTGGCTATGAACATTATCAAGAAAAAGTTGAAGGTCGTAAAATTCAAAAACGGAGTGAAAGTTTCAAAGACTACTACAGCCAAGCTAAACTTTACTTAAATAGTTTGACGCAACCTGAATATGACCATACAGTAGATGGTTTTTCATTTGAAATTGGTAAATGTAAATCAGTGATGGTAAAACAAAATGCGGTTAATCAATTGAATAAAGTTGACCGTACATTAGCAGAACGTGTCGCTGCGAATGTTGGTGTCGAAGTTCCTGAAGAAAATGAAGAAGTACAATCAGACGCGAAAGATAGTAAACTCACAATGGAAAAATTCGATATTCCATTACCTGGCCATTCCGTTGCTGTTCTAATTAATGGTGATATTAGCGAAGAAACGTTGAAAGCCTTTGCGAAAACATTCACTGAAAATAAACTCAATTATGCTTTTGTAGGAAAACAACCTAAAAACATTAGCGAAGACTTCGGTATCACTGAAACCTTTGATACTGCGCATCTAACACTTTTTGATAGTGTCTTTGTGTTGTCAGATGACTCAGATTTATTACCTGAAGTTGAAGAATTTGTTGAACTCACATACAAACATCATAAACCGGTCATTGTCGACCGCTCAGCATCAGAAAAACTAGGTCATTCAAAAGTAAATATTCATGCTTCAGGTGTCTTTATCTCTAATGAACCAGAAGTCATTGTTGAAGCTTTCGCTAGAGCAAGATACTGGGACAGATAAACTAAAATAAAGCACTTTTAAACTGTGTATGTCGGCGCATCACGCACCGACTGCACAGTTTTGTTGTTCTATAACAATAAAGAAGGCTGGGCTGTCCCCTCGCAAAGCGAAGTCATACAAGACGAAGTTTAATCATAAACGAAATAACACTCAGACGATTTTCTATTAAAATCATCTGAGCGCTATTTATTTCGGAATTGATGTCCCAGCCGTTTCATCAATCGAACATATTGAATTATTTCTGAAGACAGCGTTGATAAAACGCACTTAATGCTTTATTTTGCGTACGCTTAAACTGTTCATTCGGTGCCAAGTTTGGATCTTTATCATTATGATCTTTTGGGGCAAAACCTGAAGAAAGCGTCACGTCCTTCCCATTTTTAAAGGTATATTCATAAACTTGACCTTCTTCAGTGAAAATATATTTAGTGATGGGTTGATTTAAATCTGCCACCTTGCCATAACCTTCAATATTCGACAAGTCAGACGCGGACGAATCAAATCCAGTCGTTTTATCTTTAGAAGTATAAACCACCGCACCGGTTACCGCATGAAAATCAAAATGCTGACGTCCCGGCTTTCCATTATCATTAATTTGAATTGCACCTTGATCTGTCATCGCATACCAGTCACCAGTTGAAATACTACTTGTACTGAAATAACGATTTGAGACTGCCCTTCCGTCTTCTTTTGCCATTTTAGATAACTTTTGAATGACTTCCGCTTTGATTTTCTTTTTCTTTTCATCTGAAAATTTGGACGCTTGTGGTTGATTTTGTTGAACTGCTGTTGTGGCTTTATCCTTTGCGCCACTTTTTGATTCCACTGGGCTATGACTACAACCCATGAGCAAGACCATACAACACAACGGAATCCACATCACTTTCATACGTGCTTTCATACAGACTTCGGCTCCTTTTCCAAGGCAATCTACTGTGTCTCAACGTAGCAACAAGCTACATTTAAACACTGATAGATTTCTACTTAGTCTTTACTAATCCCAAATTCATCTACCAATTGAATATGACGTTGTTCGCCTTTACTTATATCACCGCTTAATTGATAAATTTTCACTTTGAGTTGGTTTCCTTTCACTTCATAAACAGAGAAGTTTTGGTTAGAAGAATCTCTATTGTTTTCATGCTTATTATTAAAAGCATCTGTTTTTTGTGGTTGTTTTCCTATTTTAAATAAACTATTGTAATGATCTAATTTCTTCTGATCTAACCATGAAAGCTCAGGTCTAACTTTTTTAATATGTGCCAATGAGCGATCATAAATACTATCATATTCTTTTGTTCCGCCCGTATTTGGCAACACATAGACCGCACCTTTAGGATGATCATAATAAGTCACATGGTCTTGACCTACAAATTGTTTTGCGTCTTCTTTTTTCGCATTCACAAAACTATTTTTAGTAGACGTATGTTCCAAAGGGTACGTCCGTGACAACACGTGGTCGTGACCTTGTAACACAAGATCCACATCTAAGTCATCAATTGTTTTTGTTAATTCGTCTCTCACTTTCTTCACATCTTTATCTGAAAGTGCATGATATGATTTAGAATACATTGCCTTGTGTAAATTCAAAATAATCCATTTCGCGCCATTTTGTCGGGCTTTTTTAATATCCTTTTTAATCCATTTCATTTGTGCTTTACCCATTGCTTTTTCATCTGGATTATCTTTTGACTTTTTATTGTCATTTGTATTCGCAACTACCATATGTGCCCCATTATAATCAAATGAGTAGTATGAGCCCCCATTCACAGCATGATTCTCTTCAGGAACATTCACATGGTCATTAAAAGCACCTAACAATTTATCGTCATCTTCATTCAATGCATACTCATCGTGATTCCCTGCTGCCGCAACGACAGGTCGCGACATAAATGATGGACGAGATTTTTCATATAAATCTTTCCATTCATCTTCCACTTGAGCTGTTTCTACAAAATCACCTGTATGTAAAACAAAATTAGGATTTCCAGCTGTTTTTATCGCATTTTTCAATGTATCCGCACCAAATGCCGCTTCATTTCTAACGTGTTCATTCCAAAATGCATTTTGGGTATCCGTGTATTGAACGAAACGGAATGCATCACCTTTGTTACCAGCTGTTTTAAATGTACCCACTGGGCTCTTACTTCCTTTTTCGCTACCTACTTTATAATAATATTGTGTGTTCGGTTTTAAATTTTTCGCTTTAGCTTTATACGTATATTCAGGCGTGTTGATCAAATCGGTTTCCCCATGTTGATCCCCACTCGTCCACGCTGGACCCCCTACATTTTTGTCTGTATAATAACCGTTCACTTTAGGTTTTCCATTTTTCTTAACTGGCTTACCTTCATCATCTTTTTCAATATCTTTAAAAATGATATTCCCCGCTTTATCTCTTTCAAGATATTTCGAATTCACCTTTTTAGACTTCGCTTTAAAAGACTTCGCATGTTTAAAATCTTTCGATTGAGAAACCCATACTTTAGCATCTTTGAACTGATTCGTCGTATACCAACTAAATCCCATTTCAGATTTTGTTTTTCCATTAATATTGGTAATAATCCGATTCGGATGATTATTCGTCGGGACGTCAGCGACTTTAGGTTTCTGATGTTGTAATTGAATCTTCTTCCCTTGAGGTTGCGCTTCCCCGCTATTTGCGCTTGCCTCAACAGAACTCGGTACCACCGTTGTTACAATCATACTTGCACTCATCACAGCACTCAATACGAGCGACTTTCTTTTAAATCCTCTCATAAAGAACCTCCCATTGTCTTTTGGTTATATACAATGCCATCTTAGCAATCGCATTTTAATTTAAAGTAAAGTTTATTAAGACAATATGAGAATTGCATTACTGTTTGTATTGAGTCCATGTCGGCTGATTTAAAATCATTGCTTGGTTATTTCCATTTTTTATAATTTTAACGGTGATCTGTCATGTTCAATAATGTAGCTGCGTTTTGATACAGCATTTTTTCTTTCTGTTCGTCAGATAATAGTGAGGTTGTCGTTATTTCATCTGCAAGCGACGTCACTACTTTTTCTATGGTATACGGTGTATCTGAGCCATAGACAATTTTATTTTCATCTGTCATTTCTAGTAATGTCATTAATTGATAAGGTAATACTTTCCCCGCTAAATCAAAATATAAATGTTGCATGACTTGTGCAAAATCATCTGGTTGCTCGTCATAATGAAAGATAGCATTACCCATTTGTATGCGTTGCACAATGATTGGCAATAATGCACCACTATGCGGCACAATCCATTTAATATTCGGATAACGACTAAAGGTCCGATTTTGATTCATAAACACAACCGCTCTCGTAGTATCAAAGAAAAACTCCATTAAAGGTGTGAGCACTTTCGCTTTAATAGCATCATTCATCGGTTGTGGTTCATTCGGATGGATGGCAACAACCGCATGACGTTCGTTTAACTTTTCAAATATCCGATCTAAACGTCGATCACCCAGATAAATGCCACGTGCATTTGTCGGTAAGAGAAAATCTTTCGCATGTTGCTCATCTAGCGCGCGATCAATCATTTGAATACTTTCTTCTAAAGGTAAAGGAAGCGAAGCAAAAAAGCCTATTTTATCAGGATATTGAGATACGAGTTGGGCCCCATATGCATTCATTTCTTCTGTTAAATCCAACATCTCATGATCTGGCGCCACACTTTGATGTGGCCCTGAAATAGATAAAATACCATAATCAATAGTCATCTTCTTCATCAATGCCAAATAGTTTTCGATGGAAAAATAAGGTGTCGCAACACCAGCACCTTTGCCATCAAAATAATCATCTAAAAACTTTATAAAACCCGGTGAAAAATAATGCGCATGTAAATCAATTTTTTTCATTATACACACTTCTTTCTTTTTATGATGTGTCCGATTCACAATTCACTTGTGAAAGTGATTATATCTTTATCTACGTCAAACACAGGGCAAAATAGCGTTTAAATTCATATTGATGTTGTGACAAAAGTTGAAAATACGGTTAACAATCGTGCGGTCAGTCTTCCCTCATCATCCTAAAGGGACGTGTATAAAATATCGTTATAACTAATCTAAGAACAAATTTTCAATGATAAAATGGCAATTATTGACTGGATAAAGATACATTTATATTATATACTTTCTACTCATCATATTTGTAAAATTTCCCTTTTTAATTTTATAATTAAATGAATAACGTAGTATTTCATTGGAGGATTTGAATGAATTATAAAATTTTTATTATAGAAGATGACCCCGTCCTATCAAAATTAGTTCAGACACATTTAGTAAAATATAATTATGAAGCTATCCTTTGTGAAGATTTTAAAACGATAGACCTAGCCGTTAAAGCCCATCAACCTGATTTGATATTAATGGATGTCAACATTCCTTTTTACGATGGCTTTTACTGGGCACAAGAAATAAGAAAATATACGACTGTACCGATTTTATTTTTATCTGCTCGATCTGACGACACTGATCAAGTTAGAGCCATTATGAGTGGTGGCGATGACTATGTAACCAAGCCATTCTCATATGACTTGCTATTAGCCAAAATCAATTCTCAAATTAGAAGAGTCTATGGTGACTATGCGAGTAATCAATCGAATATCACTTGTGGTGATTGTACTTTTAATCCTGACCGTTTTAGCTTACATTGTAACGACAATCAAGTGAATTTATCTAAAAATGAATCGATTCTTATCAAAGTGTTATTTGAAAATTTTCCTAATATCGTCAGTCGTGAAAAAATCTTATCACAAATATGGGATAATGAAATCTTTGTGGAAGAAAACACGTTAAATGTTACCGTTAATAGAGTGAGAAAAAAATTGCAGGAAGTTGGCTCAGACGTTAAAGTTGTGACTGTCCGTGGCATGGGGTATAAGGCAGAATATGAAAAGAAATAGCCCTGCTTTAAAGCGTTTCGTCCAGGATTATTTGCCTCTCTTAGTCATCACACTTTTAGTTCAAACGGCTTTCTTTAGCTTTTTATTTTTTATAAAAGGGATGAGTCTCAAAGAAACTTTTTACTTTAGTTTTTTAACTCTTTTTGTACTCGTGCTCTATATTCTCTTACGCTTTTATAGCAGAGGCAGAGTGTATAAAAAATTGTTTTTAGAAACTGACAACATCAATGAATATTTAATATACAATCCAAGAGGTTCATTTGAAAGAACATACAATCAGCAGATTCAGCATCTCATTAAACTTCAACGTGAACAATCTAACAAATATGAAGCGGATAAAAAGTTACAAAAGGTCTTGATGTATCGATTTGTCCATCAAATGAAAACGCCGATTTCTGTCATGAAATTAATTTCTGAAAATCATCATAACGATGAAACATTTAAAATTATTAATCAAAATCTTAATACAGTGCAGTATCATCTCGATCAAATGCTTGATATTTATCGGCTAGATGATTTCAAAAATGATTTTGTCGCTGAAAAAGTTTATTTGAATGCGGTTTGCAAAGATTGTATCAATAGCTTAAAAGATTATTTTATCGTCTCTCAAATTTACCCTAAACTTGATATACCTGAGGAAACTTACGTGTACTCTGATGCTAAGTGGCTTAAGTTGATTATCACTCAAATACTGACAAACGCCATCAAATACAGTGATGCGGACCAACCTATCCGTCTTGTAACTGAGAAAAATAATGATACTGTGACACTTTCGATTACAGACTATGGTATGGGGATACAAGACAATGAATTAGCTAAAATTTTCAACCTTTTTTATGTCGGCGAGAATGGAAGAAATAATGCAGATTCTAGTGGTATTGGTCTGTATATTGTTAAGAGAATTATTGAATATTTAGACCACGACGTGACGATTGAATCTAAGTTAAATCAAGGCACAACCGTTTTTATTAAATTTTAAACTGTTTACCGTACAACCGCATAACAGACGTATTTTCACTTAAAACGCCAATAACATTACCAAATTGTAAGATAAGGTAATGTTATTTGATTTTTTTATAATCATCGCTTGTTAAGATTGATTTATCAATAATAAGTGAAAAATGACAATTCTGTTTAATGATCAGCTTAACCTAAAAATAGAGATAAAAAATCAACTTGATAAGGAGACACCGATATGGTATTAAAAGTTTCAAACTTAGAAAAAACATATAGGGGTACCGTCCCCTTTACCGCAATAGATCAAATCAGTATGAATGTTGAAAAAGGTGAATTTATCGCAATTATGGGACCAAGTGGCAGCGGGAAAAGTACCTTTCTCAATACAATTTCTACCATTGATCGTCCAACGAATGGTACGGTCGAAATCAATGGCATTAACCCACATAAAATGAGCGATAACGATTTAGCTAACTTTAGAAGACGCGAGCTCGGCTTTGTTTTCCAACAATTTAAATTAATCCATACGCTAACGATCGGAGAAAACATTATTTTACCGCTCACGTTAGACGGTTGTGACGCGAAAACAATGCATCTAAAGTTACAAGAAATCGCAAGTCTTTTAGATATTAATCATATTTTAGATAAAAGGACCTATGAAGTGTCTGGTGGACAAGCACAAAGAGCTGCGATTGCAAGGGCAGTCATTAATTCTCCCGCGATTCTACTGGCTGATGAGCCTACAGGTAACTTAGATTCAAAATCAGCAAAAGATGTGATGAAGCTCTTTCAAAAATTGAATGACACTGTGAATGTCACTATTATCATGGTCACGCATGACCCGCTCATCGCTTCTTACTCTGACAGAGCATGCATCATTAAAGACGGAAGAATATACCAAGAGATGATTAATAAAAATAATGCGCTTGCTTATAAAAAGCAGATTTTAGATACGATGACATTTTTAGGCGGTGACGAAGTTGACTTTACTTAATTTCGCATTTAAAAATATTAGTCGTGATTTTAAAACTTATATCTACCATTTTATGAGTTGTGTCCTTTCGGTCTTTGTATTTTTTACATTTTCGAATTTGACCTTTCACCCTTCTCTAAAAATTGTCGACAAAGATAGTACGATTGGATTAATTTTACATCTCGGGCTCATAACGACGATGCTCTTTTCATTCGTATTTATACTTTTCTCAATTGGCAATTTCTTAAAACAGCGGAGTAAGCAGTTTGCTGTATTAAATATTATCGGCGCAAATAGAAAGCAATTTTTCAAACTTATATTCTATGAAAATGGGATTATTTCCGGTTTTTCATTACTTTTTGGGATGACACTCGGTTTAATCTTCTCAAAACTATTTCTGATGATTGCTGAAAAAATCATCGGGGGCTTAAACTTAGATTTTTATTTTCCATTAACTGCCATTTTATACACACTTTGTTTAATGGGCGGCTTGTTTTTATTAATTTCTATCTTTGCCCCTCTCATTTTAAGAAAGCAAAAGATTATTAGCTTATTGAAAAAAGAAGAGACAGCTGAAAGGAATCACATTCTTTTTGTAGCATTTTTATTCTCGGTCTTTTTGCCTTTAACGATTTATTACAACTATAAACTTGATATTTTAGAGTATCCTTTCTTATTAATAACTTTTATCATTTTCACATATTTACTATTCAATCTCATGTTTATGGTGTATGCATTTCTGATGAAAGTAACACAACGACAATATCAAGGTGAGGGGTTAGTGAAAATGAGTAATTTTAAATATCGCATTAACACAAATTTAAAAACGATGACCATGACAATGTTGCTGTTTACGATCACGTTATCTTCCTTAATTTACATTATTGGCGCACCTAAAACTATTGACAGCACCACTAAAAAAATCATGCCCTATTCGTATATGTACACCGCTTGGGATAAAAAAATTGATGATTTGAGCCAGTCCCAACTGATCACAGACAAGTTAAAAGATAAAGAAGGCTTTCAAAAAGTACGTGTCGATTTTCTTAATTTCGATGAAAAACATCGAGATGTGATTTTATCTAATTCAACTTATAACAAAATTGCCACGCTATTGAATCGAAAGCATCTGTCATTAAAAGATAATGAATATTTTATCGTGGGTGTTGATGGAAAGAACGTGCCAACGCTCGGTGAGATGCAAGGTAAAGATTACAAACATTTAGGGATTTCTAAAAAAATAGGATCGGATAAACGTCTCATTGCATTATCTGGCTATTTCTCAAGTGTAACAATTGTAGCTGATGAAAAATACCAAAGTTTAAAGCATAAATTTGTAAATGATAGATTCTTTGCTTTCAATATCAAAAACTGGAAAACAGAGTCTGATGCTACGCTCAAAAACGATTTTAAAATTAATGGGGATAGAGAAACTTTAACCTCTGCATTTTCATACTATCAATTTGAAAAAATACAAAGACATATTATTGCTTATGTCGGGGGTATTTTATGTTTTTCCTTTTTAATAGGTATCGCAAGTATCACTTACTCAAGACTCTACAACTTAGCAGAAGAAGAAATAAAAAAATATAAGGCTATGGTGAAGATAGGTATGACCAAAAAATCTATAAAAAAAGTTCTCGCAAGTACGATAAGATGGGTTTTTGTACTTCCATTCTTAGTCGCTTTATTTGTGACATGGATTATCGTCTTGTACATTGATCAATATACAATCACTTCGTATTATGGCATTGGATTAACATGTAGCATTCTGTATTTAGCAATTGAAGGTATTTTATATTTAATCATTAAGAAAAAATACCAACGCAAAATTTTAAAAGATGTTTTCGAAAATAACTAAATTTTATGTTTCAACTTACTGATGATGAAAGATTATCAACGCACGAATATTCCCTCTCCATTAAAAAAGTTTTGGAGAGGGGATTTTTTATGTCGTCTTGTCACGCCTCATTTGTATCGCATCCATCGTGTTATGATGCTGATTCATCATCCATTTTGGGAAAATTTTTGATGATACTAGACGCTTTAATATACTGCACATCATAAGTCATTGCCATACAATAAAGAAAAAGAATGAGCGTTCTTTCTTCAACTTGACCCAATAAATAATGTGATTTTAACGATTCATATAAATATCTTTCTGAAGGTCTACACACTTTTTTGAAGTAGCCCCACATATGACTCAATGCATTGATAACTGACCCTTTCGTCGGCTCAATTGCCAAAGCTTGATCAATCAACGCTTTTACTTCATCATAATTGCAGTCGCCTTTTAACGTTGTTCTAATAAGGTTGTAACTATTTTGATGATGCCACATAACCTCATACTTATACGTTTTCCACAGTACTTCAATTTCATGTCGACGTGAAATGACAATCCCCTCCTCATTTGCCTTATCTCTTTTATCCCATTGTATCGGTTTCGTACTGATTGATACACGCTAACGCTTGTTTCAGTTGCTGCGATGACCGCTGTGGTTCAATTTTTAAATAAAAAAAGCGTGAGGCAGAAATTCAATTTCTCTCATTTCCGTCTCACTGCTCTGTATACAAAGTGTGTAAATATGACTTAATATTTTATATAAAACCGTTAAATATTCGCATTATTTATACTGTGTCTTAACTTCTGCAATCGCATCATCCATACTCATGTTTGATTTAATTGCGACACTTGCGATAAAACTACCTTCTACAATAGGTGCTTCAATTTTTTCAATGCGATGTGGACCTTCATACATTTCTAAAACTGTATCAAGGTTCATACCTGCTGAACCAATATCATAGAAACATAACGCATCATCTTTTAAATTGTTAATTGCTGAAAAAATACGATTAAAATCTGTTCCTATTTCTTGATTTTCTAAGCCACCTACTGCCACGATGTTGACGCTGTTGTCTGTCATTTGGCCATTTAATTCTTTTACACCTTCTGCAATTTTGTAACTATGACTGACAATAACGATAGATGTCATAATGATTCGCCCCCTATAATTGCGTTTAAGATATAAACGCTGCTTTGAGCGCCGGGATCAATGTAGCCTTTTGATGCTTCATTGAAATAAGAAGCGCGTCCTTTGGTTGCTATCATGTCTTTTGTTTCATTTGCATAAGATTGTAACTTTTCAAAATCGACGTTTTCGTTATTTTCTAATGCTTGTCTTGTGCGTTCAATGACATCATACATTGTTTTTTCATTTAATTTAACTTTACCACGTTGTTGGATGCCCTCAGCGAATGCAGTAATGACTTGTTTTAAATTTTCATTGTCAATTTCATCTTGCACTTCATTCGCCATTTTAATAAAACCAAATCCGTATAAAGGTCCAGACGCACCACCGATGTTAGACATTAATGTCATTCCTGTAGATTTAAATAATGATTTCATGTCTTTATCATCGATTTTATCTTTTAAATGTTCAAAACCTCTTAGCATATTCACGCCGTGATCACCATCACCGATCGCTCTATCTAAATCAGTCAATTCTTCTTCTTTTTCTTTAAACTGATCTGCTAAATTGAGTAATCTTGTTTTCATTTCTTGCACATTCATTTAAGTCACCTCAAAAATTTAAAACATTGATTATTCGTTTAAAAGTATCGACTTGCTGTAGGTGCAGCCAAAGCTTCACCTAAATCTTTACTATATGGAACAACAGTAATTGAGAAGCCTTGCATATCTAAAGAAGTCATGTAATCGCCTACGAACCATTGTTTAACGTCAAAGTTGTGGTCTTTCAATTGTGCATCTAAATATTTAGCCACAATATTTAATTCTGATAACGGTGTACCACCCATACCATTGAGCATTACAATGATATCTTTCTCTTTGACTTCTTTTAATAATGCATCTAATAATCGTTCAATAATAACATCTATCGGTTGAACCGCTTCTCGATGTAATCCTTTTTCACCATGAATACCAATACCGATTTCCATTTCTTGATCGTCGATATCAAAGCTGTATTTACCAGTTGTTGGTACCATAGGTGAAGTTAAAGCCATACCAATACTTTTAATTTTCGGAATGACTGTTTCAACTTTTGCTTTAATGTCTGCTAATGAAAAACCATTTTCAGCTAAATAACCTGCATATTTATGAACCCAAACTGTACCAGCGACACCACGGCGTTTTTCTGGATCAGAGACCGCAACATCATCACGAATAATGACACTTTCAACTTGAATGTCTTCCATTTGTGCCATTTCTTGAGCCATTTCAAAGTTCATTACGTCGCCAGCATAGTTTTTGATGATGAGTAAAACACCATCTCCTGTGTCTACGGCTTTAATGGCATCAAGAATTTTATCTGGTGTTGGAGAAGTAAAGATTTCACCGCAAACTGCAGCGTCTAGCATGCCTCGTGCAACAAAGCCTGCATGTGCAGGTTCGTGACCGCTACCACCGCCAGATACGAGGGCAACACCTGATTGCTTTTTATCTTTTCTCACAACAACCGTATCTGAAATTAATTCCACATCCGGATTCGTTGTGATGAGTCCATCTAGCATATCAGCTAGGATTTGGTTTTTGTCTTTGATTAATTTTTTCATACTCAAATTACTCCTTTGAATAGAAATGACTTTTAGACAGTTCATCGACTGTTAAAATAGCATCTGCAATTTCATCTGCTGTAATTTTATCGCTAAGGTTAGCAAATGTATCATCTGGCGATAATGCACGTTCACCTACACTTACTAAATCTTCATAGCTTTTATCGTCGATGTGAAGTTCTTCTAAAGTTGTTGGCATGTTAATGCTACTTAAGAATCTTTGGTATTTTAAGAATTTTTCTGTTGGTGCATTTTCTAATACTAATTGGACTAAAATACCATATGCGACTTTTTCACCATGTGTTAAGTGATGAATGTTTCCTTGAAGTGCTGTAAAACCGTTATGAATTGCATGTGCCGCTGCAAGACCACCATTTTCAAAACCTAAACCTGAAAGTAAAGTGTTCGCTTCAATTACGGCATCAACTTGAGGTGATACAACATGTTTTTCAATAGCAGCATAAGCACTGTGACCATATTCAAAAATAGTTTTTTCACATTTTTGAGCGATTGCCAAGCTTGCTAATGAAGGACGGCCATGGAACATATTTTTACCTTGACGACGCAATGTAGATTCAACTTCTAACAATGTCGCTAAACCATCACTCATACCTGAAGCAAATAGTCTTACGGGTGCTTGTGCAACAATTTCAGAATCTACCATAACTGTGTCAGGGTTTTTTGGATAAAACTGGTAACCACTGAACACACCATCTTCTCTGTAGATAACTGAAACCGCAGCAGTAGGTGCATCCATTGAAGCTGTAGAAGCAAAGTCAATGACACTTGCTTTTAATGCATAACCTACAGCTTTACCTGTATCTAGTGCTTTACCGCCACCTAAACCAATGACAACATCGACTCCAGAATTTTTGTAAGATTCGGCAATACGATTAATTTCATCTTCTGAAGATTCACCTTTAAATACTTCATAATCATATTTCACATTTTTGTTGTTAGAAAAACTTTTCTCAATTTGATCTTTGGCAATATCCCAAACAATATGATCTGAAATAATGAGTGCGTGTGTACCTAAACGTTCTGTTTCTTCAGCAATTGAATTAATAACGCCCTTTCCTTGTACATATCTTCCTGGTGATTGAAAAATTAATTTTGACATACGAATCCCTCCAAAATAGTTATAATTAATAATCTGATTTGAAACCAAATTATCATTAAACAACAGATAGAATGATTACGAATGGGGTCCTACCCTTTTTTCCGCCCTATTATATATACCCGGTTTAACCTTATAATACATTAAGTTTTTTATTTAAATTGTTAACATTTTGTTAACTATTTTCAAAATATTAGTACTTATTATTTAAACACTTCTTAACATAAACAGTTCAAAACAAAAACTCAACTTCTGTGAAAAAAACGATAAACACTGCGTTTGAAGGTATATTTATACAGGCAAAAAAATAATTCTCATCATTAATTTGCTTTCAAAATAGCATAAATAATTATATGAAAGCGTTTTATATTGAGTCACAAGTATATTATCTCACTTTAATAATAAATATCACTGCCATTTATTGACAAATTTCAAAACTTTTTAAAAAATATAACATGATTAAGATAATTATATATTTTATGGCATGACAAAAGGGCTTGTTTCCGCTAAATTGACGGAAACAAACCCTTTTATTAATAAGCGGTAAACAAAAATAGATTCTGACCCACTCCATATGAAACTATTTAACTGCCTTATTCGAAAAGTATTTATTGATCAAGTTTTTCTAAAAGGTCATTGAAATATTTTAAATCCGTTAACTGACAATTACATTTTTCGTTATCTTGACAAATATAATTGCCTTTTTTCATATTAACGTCCATCACTAGAACTATGTGTCTTTTCATAAATAGAGACACGTTGGACCCAGCATTACTAATCGAACAAAAACCTTGTTTTTTAATTGTGTTAAATTTATGTTAATAAAAAGTAAAGTTAATTAAAAGTTTCTATTGTTATAAAAACTAAATCTAATTTTTGATAAGATGTTTATACATAGGATATTGTAAGGGAAGTGCAAGAATGGACGGACAATTTTTACAAATTGAGAAGAGATTTCGAACAGAAATTGAAGGATTACGTTTTATTGCTGCGTTATTAGTGGCAATTTATCATATCTGGTTAGGTAGAGTGTCAGGCGGTGTCGATGTATTTTTCATTATTTCAGGTTACTTAATCACTGCGTCGATCATTTCTAAAATCAACAAACAAGGTTATCTTTCTTTTTCCAAGTATTTCGGTGGATTACTGAAGAGATTGCTTCCTAACGTACTTGTTATCTTAACTGTTGTTGCTATCGCTACCTTTTGGATTATTCCAAGTTCAATCTACGGTAAAACGATAAAAGAATTAATCGCATCATTGTTTTATTATCAAAATCTACAGCTTGCCTTTTCACATACGGACTACTTAAATTCCGAACAAGCGAAAACGCCTTTAGAACATTTTTGGGCAATGTCTATTCAAGGTCAATTTTATGTTATATGGTTTATATTATTTTCATTTATCGTTTTATTATGGAAGAAGCTTAAAACGATACATATTCACACAACGATCAACATCATACTTATTGTCCTTTTTTTAAGTTCACTCACGTTTTCTATATTTCAAACGAGTACAAATCAACAGTTTGCTTATTTTAATCCAGTCGCACGTGTTTGGCAATTTGCATTAGGGGGTTTAGTTTACCTTAACCTTTTCAAAATAAAAATTCCTGTCATGCTTTCGAATATACTGGGATGGATAGGATTAGTGGGATTAATACTCACCGGTATTATTTTTGATGTATCAACAATGTTTCCTGGTTATGTTGCATTGTGGCCGATGACATGTGCAATACTCATCTTATTATCTGGCAATGATCCATCACATTTTGGGGTTGAAGCTTTATTAAGTCGCCCAATCCTCATGAAGCTAGGTGGCATTTCTTTCGGAATTTATTTATGGCATTGGGTGCTATTATCGTTTTATAAATATACCGTTGATACACATATTTCTACCCTTATCGGTATTGGTATCATTTTATTAAGTATAGCGCTGAGTGCTATCACAACAAATTTAGTTGAAAAGCCTATACGACATAGTTTCGGTAAGCCCGTGTTTATGAGGTTAGGTGCTTTTTTTACTGTTGTATTATGCTTGATTGGAACCCTTGGATTTAACTACAAATTGAATAATCCTACGTATGTAAAAGACCTTCCGCCAAATCATGCTTTTCCAGGTGCAACAGCCAAAGCAGATTACCAAAATAAAAAGAAAATCTTGCCTCATATTAAATATATTACTAATGATAAATCTGATGCTTATGATGATGGAGGAATGATTTACCAAGGTGCAAAAGTCAAACCATTAACATATGGGCAAAAAGACGCTTATGAGTATCATATATTGCTAGTCGGCGGTTCCCATTCGAGTCATTGGCTGGGAGCACTTCAACAAATTGCTGAAAAAGAAAAAATCAAAATCACGCACCTTTGCAAAGCGAATGCTCGTTTTACAATGGGTGAACAAGATGCATTGTCCCAAAAATGGATGGAAAACACAAAAGATTATATTAAAAAACATAAGGATGACTATGATTTAGTATTTACTACAGCTGATGTCGGAAATGACGAAGAAACCGACGTCCCACAAGGCTTCATTGATGCATTTCGTTATTTAGAATCACTTGATTTACCTATCTTTGCAGTACGTGATACACCAAGATTAGATGTCAATGCAATCGAAGCTTATGAAAAAAATAAAAATGTGACCATTGATGTTTCCAAACAACTTCCGGATAAAAACTTTCAACCAATGGAAGATACAGGTGCAAAAATCTATGATTATAACAATTTTATTGTGCCTAACCACACTTTCAAGCCTGTAAGAGGAAATGTATTTGTTTTCTTTGACTCCAGTCATATGACGAATACATTTTCTAGAACGCTCGGTCCAGTTATTAAAGATGACCTTATGCGTGAACTTAAAAGTGCTTAGAATTTTTTTAGAACAGAAACTTTACCTTCACTGTAAAAAATTATGGGAACGGTACATCATCATATTCATGCATGCTTAAACGCGCTTGCCTAGAGGCCCCGTTTTAACTTACCAACGCTTGATTGTACGATTACACAGTTGAAGTGTTGGTGTATTTTTGGCTTCGGCTAATCTCACTGCCTTCTCGTTTAGATTGACAATCATTATACCGAATTAATAAAGATGACTTTAGCAAATTTTCGAAAGGTCAAATTGAGACAATTAATGGCGTCGCACTGGATAATCAAACGTCTCGATTTTTCACTCAATCTGACTTTCTCCCGTACTCTTCAGCATATTTCACTTGTGTCTCGGCTTTAATTGAACGTAATTTGTAATAAGATTAAAGGAAATTAGAAAGCAAAACATAAGATATAGATAAAAAGCAGGACAGTGATCGTATAGATGGCTGTCCCCTTTTTTATGTTGTTAAATATCAAAATTAAGTTCCGTTACTTGGCCCTATTTTTTTAAATTGCTGCATGACATAATCCCTGCTTTTTTTATGATCTACAATCGCTTCGGGATAGTCTTTACCAATTTCAATGTTATGATTTTCTTTTATTTGCGCTTTGTATTGTGTTGGATTATGAATCCATTTGTGATGCACATCGTCTAATACGCCTAATTCGGTTTTGATAAAATAACCATTCGGGTCAAAACGTTCACTTTGACGTATAGGATTAAACATTCTGAAATAAGGTACGGCATCTGTACCCGTTGACGCTGACCATTGCCAACCGTGTACATTCGAGGCATTATCATAGTCTAATAGATACTGTCTAAAATATGCTTCACCCCAAGTCCAATCAATAAATAAATGCTTCGTTAAAAACTGAGAAACAACCATTCTCAAACGATTGTGCATCAGTCCTGTACGGTTGAGCTTCTTCATTGCGGCGTCCACAATCGGATAGCCCGTCTGTCCACTTTTCCACGCATCAAAGCGAGATTGATCGTTCGACCACTGCATTCCTCGATATTTTTCAGAAAAAGATTGAGTTGCCGTTTGTGGATATTTTGTCATTAATACATAATAAAATTCACGAAACATCACTTCTCTTATAAACGCTTCGTAATTGATTTCATCACTATCGTAACCTGCTAACAAATCATTAATAACCTCACGAATATCGAGTAAGCCATACGCTAAAAATTGACTTAAACCACTTACAAAATCTTGTGAAATATCATCTGTACGCCTTTTATAATCAGATATATCTGTATTTAAAAATGCCGCCCAATCTTGACGGGCGCTTTTTTCCATATTTTCACTATCATTGATCTGCAAATGCACCTGATTTGTGCCTTTTTCTGCAATTTTGGCGACCTGCTTGTGTGCATCCGCTTTATAACGGCTATGTACTAAATTTTTACGATTCGCTTTATAAAAACTAGTCAACACTTTATACGGTTGTTGTTGCTGATTCAATGTTTGTGAGGGTTGAAAATAGTGATTAACGCGTTGCCCGATAACTTTAACTTGATGCTTTTCAAAAGTACGTTTCATATGAGGATAGTCATAAACCGATTGATGATAACTCATGATATCTTGAGGCATTAATACGTGAGATAACGCTAAATTATCGACGAGCACACCTAATTGGTCATAATTAAGAATATGGGGGTATATCTCATGTTGATTTAAAGCATGTACAAAACCTTTAACCACTTTTTCATAATCATCACGCTTCACACTTGCTGCATCAGATAAATTTTCTATCGGTAAAATAAAATAAAGCTGATCTATCTCATGTTGATGCTGAATCACATATTCAAATAATGGATTATGTTGCATTCTAAAAACTCTATTAAGTATCACACCTAGTCGCATACAAAGCCCCCTTTATTTCTTTATTGCAAATTCCTTCACTGACGCATCCAATAAATTGATAACCTTCTTATGAAATCATTTCCCGGGAAAAATCCAACTTAGACATTGTTTTAAAGTTAAATCTAATGAAATTAGGCTTTAACACTCCAGACACCAAATGCGACATCTCTAATAAAGGCGGCGTTCGTTACGTTTAATTCTTGTTCCATTTGCTCTTTCAATAGGGCTAAATCTAATGATTCATCGATGACTTGATGCTGAATCATTCTTTGATACATCATTTCAGTAAGCCAATACAAATCACTGCCCGAGGTCGTGGATTGTACTACAACTTCTGACATCACATGGGGTGCTTCAAAACCCGCTTCTACAAACTTTCCATAAAGTTGTTGCCCGATATGAATATTACTTCTTGTTCTATCGTCTGTAAAACACGTTTTAAAGCTAATTGATGTAAAGGGAGGGCGTCTCCACCATAGCCTGAATTTAATGCGTCACTTTCTTGAAAAGCTATCACACCCCCTGTTGTCAGATGTTGAGCCAGTGCTTTTATCGCTTTCACCGCATCGGGTAAATACATCAACACACGACGTCCTACAATCGCATCGTAAGTGCCAAGTTCTTCTAAATGATAAATATCCCTATTTAAAAATGACACATTATCAAATTGGTTTTGAGAACGGGCTATATCCAACAATTGCTGATTCACATCTATACCTGTAACACTCCCCGTATCGCCAACCCTCTCTAGAATGAATACCGTTACTTCGAGCCTGAGACAAAATTGTCTTAATAATCGATGAAATCCGAGATTTTCGTAAAAAACGAAAAATCTCGGATTTTTTCCTTTTATCATCAGTTTAGCCGCACTAGATGCGACTCATTTCCTTAGGCACCTCGTTAATTTAGTTTTTGTTGTGATGAATTAAATTATACGAAAGTGCCTTAATTTTTTAAGTATAATGGTGAATGATTACATATATAAGCGAAGTATTTATAGCGAGACTCCTGAGGGAACAGGACGAGCCGAAGACTACAGGCTGAGGCTGTCCCCTCGGAAAGCGAGCCTATATAATACGAAGCATGACAATAAAAAGGAAGCTCGAAGACGATTTTTATCAAAATCATCTTCGAGCTATTTATTTTGGTATTTATGTCCCAGGCTCTACTTCACCTGGTCCACATCCAGCATCTAAGACGTGCATACCTTCAGAAATACCTGCTTGTTCTAATAAACGTAATGTAAAGTCATTGCGCATCCACTTCACCCTTTAATCTATTTTTATACATAGTTCGTTGCTATCGATTGATTAAGTATCATTCAATTTCATTGTAAATCATTATACGCAATCGTACAGCGTTTAAAACATCCACAAAAAAAAGAGAGTGTAACAACGAAATGAAATCCATTTCTATTGTTTCACTCCCTAATGATTGGACACATGCTTTGTGCCACAATTTAATTAGTGCAAGTTTTCCAATATTTTGATATGACAATTCGACTTATTAGTCGTTTGCGTTTTTAAAGAACTCTCGATATGTTGGGTTTGGATATTTATAGAAACCTTCACCTGTTGAAGTTCCTAATTTACCAGCATCCACATATTTTTTCAACATTGCAGCGGCACTTTCCATCTGTGGGTTGTCTACTGAAGCCATTTTAGCAATATTGTAAGCTGTTGTAAGTCCGACGATGTCTAACATCGCAAATGGACCTGCTGGTGCGCCTGTTGCTGCCATCCAAGAGCGATCGATATCTTCAATTTCTCCGATACCATTTGCGTATAAAAGTTCAGCCGCATGAAGTAATGGTACTAATAAAGAGTTTACGATGTAACCCGGTTGCTCTTTTTTAACGTGAATCGGTAACATTCCAATTTTTCCAGAAAAATCAAGTAATTCTTCTTCATATTTTCTATCCGTTTCAGAATGCCCCATCACTTCAGCTGTATTGTTTTTCCATACTTCATTAGCAAAATGCAGTGCTAAGAATTTTTCTGGACGGCCTGTATACTCTCTAAAGTCACTTGGTAACATTGTAGAAGAGTTTGTCGCAAAAATTGTTTTTTCAGGTGCAACTTCTGCTACTTTTTGATAAAAATCAATTTTGATTTCTTTAACTTCAGGAACTGATTCAATCATTAGATCGGCATCAGCAACTGCTTTTTTAAGATCTGATGTTAATGTTAAGCGATTGATAGATTGCTCAGCTTGTTCAACATTATTGAAGTAATCTCCATAAATGCCTACTAATTTATCGAGCTTAGCTTTCCCTGCAGAAACCGCTTCCTCATTAATATCATATATGACTACATCATAACCATGAAAGGCTGCTTGAAACGCAATTTGACTCCCTAATACGCCAGCACCCATAACTGTTACGTTTTTAATACTCATTAAATCACCCCAAAAATATATTTTGTGTAAAGCTGTTTTAAATTTAGCACCTAACATAAATTTTTAAAAGAAATCAGCTCTAAAAAATGGTCAAAAATTTAATAATCTTCTCATTCAATTAAGCTTGATTTAAGTGAGCCTAAAAAACATTTTCTCAATTACTATTTTTATATAATAATGTAATTATTCAGGGTAAAAAAAGAAAGAGAATATATGAGTTGAGCTAGCTCTATACGCCTTCATTGGGTTCATTAGAGGTTTTTTTTAACTAAAGCTTATTTATAGCGCTTTGACTATAATTTTTTAAGTGGAGAGAGTTAGAAAGTCATATAAACAGGCGAAAATTAACAACATTATTTTATAAATTTTAATTATCTTTAATTAATTTTTTGAAATAATAATCGTTTAAGCACCTCGTTTTTTAAAATTTTTCCAAAAAATTTGAGGTGTGTTCACCATTTTTTAGATAAACGAGGTGCCTGTGCAGTTAAAAATTAAAAAAGTGAGATAACGACATCTCATTGATGCTTATCCCACTTCCGTCTTTTTAAATGAGCTAAAAACGCATATTGTTAAATAAATATATACCCTAATCTGTGGAAGGTCTATATTTATGATAGCGTTTTGGCTTCTTTAATTTCTTCTGCCATTTTATCACTGTATCCGAAGAACCAAGTCAGTATGAAGCCAACCGCAAATGAGACGATGAGTACTAAAATATATAAAGGCAATTGTCCAATGTCTTTAATGAACAACAACATACCCGGTAGTACTTTAATTGCCATTCCAGAAGCTTTGAGATGGAATAATGATGCCAAGAATCCGCCAGCAGCACCTCCAACTAATCCACAAACAAACGGTTTAAAATATCTTAAATTTACACCGAATATCGCCGGTTCTGTAATACCTAAGAAAGCTGAAAATGCTGAAGGTAAAGCTAAAGCTTTCAATTTCTTTTGACGTGTTTTAAGCCCCACTGCAACCGTTGCAGCACCTTGTGCAGTCATCGCTGCTGAAATAATCGGATTAAATTCATTATATTTGAATTCTTCTAACAATTGAATTTCCATAAAGTTAAAGATATGATGCACACCCGTTACAACGATAATTTGTTGGAAGAAGCCTATAAGCAATTCGGCAATTCCAAACGGTAAGTCTAGAACCCATTTCGTACCTGCTAAAATAACTGTTTCTAATCCATGGAATATAGGCCCGATAGCAAAAAGACCTAATGTAATCATAACGAGCAATGTTAAGAAAGGCGTCACGATTAAGTCGATAGCGTCTGGGATGCGTTTACGTAAAAACTTCTCAAATTTTGCGCCGATAAGACCGACAAAAAAGGCCGGTAGTACAGAGCCTTGATACCCTACGACAGGAATGAGACCCAAAAATTTAAGCGGGGCCGCGGAACCTTCTCCAACTGCATAAGCATTCGGTAACGCTGGGTTTACAAGCATAAGTCCTAATACAATACCAAGTACGGGGCTTCCGCCAAACACTTTAAAAGCACTCCACGCCACCAGTGCTGGTAAAAATGCAAAAGCTGTATCTGTTAAGACTTGGGTAAACAGAATAAAATTCGGCGAGATATCCTTAGGTGTCATCCCCATCCAAGACAAAATTTGCTCTTTGACGAGCACACCACGCAATCCCATAAATAAACCTGTCGCAACTAGTACAGGGATGATTGGAACAAATACATCTCCAAAAGTTCTAATCGCGCGTTGGAACATATTGCCTTGTTGACCGCCCTCTTGCTTCACTTCACTAGCTGAATGACCTTCTATCCCCAAACTTTCAACCGCATGATAAATTTTATTTACCGTCCCTGTACCAAAGATCACTTGGTATTGTCCTGAGTTATAGAAAGCCCCTTTCACTTTATCGGTTTGCTCAATTTTATCTTGATTGATTTTTTCTTTGTCATGAAGTACGATGCGTAGTCGTGTCGCACAATGTGCAATCGACTTGATATTTTCTTGCCCTCCAACAGCCTCTATGACTTGTCTTGCGATTTGTTTATCTGACATGGCCATGATACAACGCCTCCTAGATTTCTATTTATGATTTCATGAATTCGTTAACTTCTGCGAGCGTAGGTAGACTTCCGATAGCACCTTCCTTTGTCGTTGATAATGAAGCGACAGCATTACTAAATGACAACATAGACTGTGCGTTTTGTTGAATATAGTCAAATGATTGATTACGGGCTTGTCCGGTTAATAACTGATAAATGATTGCGCCAATAAATGCATCTCCTGCACCCGTCGTATCTTGCACTTTTGATTTATATCCTTTATGTTGGGCAATCTTGCCTTGTTGTGTATAAATGGATGCGCCCTTTGCCCCTTCTGTATAAATGATGACTTGCGTATTCCCTTTGAACAATTGTTGAATTGACGCTTCATCCTCACTTCCTGTTAAATAAACCAGTTCTTCGTCTGCGATTTTAACGATATGGGCTTTTGGCATAAAGGCTAAAACTGTCTTTTTCAATTCATCGACAGAAGGCCATAGCGGAAATCTTAAATTCGGGTCAAAAATAATCGTGCCATTGGCTTTTTCCATTTGTTCAATCGCTTCGATATGCGCTTTTTTCATTGGCGAAGGGATAAGATCAACAGAACAAAAATGAAGAATATCATCTGCTTGAAAATTCAAATTAAGTGTTGATGCCTCAAGCAACATATCAGCTGATGGTTTACGATAAAATGCAAAATCACGCTCTCCTGACGCGGTTAAGCTTACAAATGCGAGCCCTGTATTCGCTTCATCTGTCCGACTAATAGAAGTGGTATCTACACCTTGCTTTTGTAGCGTTTCCTCAATTAAATCTCCGAATGCATCTTGACCTAATTGCGTAATCAGTGCTGATTCCCTGCCAAGTCGTGAAACACAACTGGCTACATTTGCAGGTGCCCCGCCCACTTGAGGCTCAAATCCTTTCACATCTTTCAGTTCAACGTCTCGTGTCTGTGGAATAAAATCAATGAGTGCTTCTCCAATTGCATATAATTTTGCCATTATTGCCCTTCTTTCAAATCATATTTTGTAATATCAAGCATCACATGGCCACCTTCAGAATGAATACGTATCCCATCTGATGAGACTTTCGGGAAAATTCTAGATGTCATTACCGCATAGCCATCATTAAGAAAAATTTCTACACTCGATGTATCGACATAAATTTGTAAACGATAAAGTGCATCCGACAACGTAACTGAACGGGTTGTACCCTCAACCTGACCTGGTAATTGCCCACTCCATGTTCGATCAAGCGTAAAACGTTGCATATCGGATTCATACGTCAGCCGCGTATATTCCTCTTCTGATTGTCTAATATCCATATGGAACCCTCTTGATTTATTTTCTAAAACATCGATACTTAGCTCATAGTGCGTTCCAGTGAATTGTTGTAACGTTAAAGATGAATCTGATATATCAAAAGCAGCTTGTACTTTCGATTGTCTTAATTGTTGAAGTGCTTTAATCGGCTGCTGAACGAGATGATGATTTTGCACAGACAAGACTCTTGGAATTGTTAAGCAATGCGCCCAGTCATCTTGGTCTGTCGGATATGTCGTATCGGGTAACCCCATCCAACCGATTAAAATTCTTTCATCATTCGCACCCATCATCGTTTGAGGCGCATAAAAATCAAATCCATGATCTAATTCATTAAAGTCATCATGCATCAATTCAAGTGTGTCAAAATTTAAAGCCCCCATTAAATAACCGGATTGATAAATATTTCGAAAAGAATCGCCTTGTTGTGCTACACCTTGTGGACAAAATAGAACGATGTCGTGCCCGTCTAAATTGAAATAATCTGGACATTCCCACATATAACCGAACGATGGATATTTTGTCTTTAGTTCACCTTTTTGATGCCAATTGTTGAAATCCTGAGAGGCATAAACGACAATCGCACCCGTCATATTTTCACGTTGTGCGCCTATAACAAAGTAATAACTTTTATGCTTTTCGTCATACCACACTTTGGGGTCTCTAAAGTGTTCTGTATACCCTGTTGGCGGTCCTTCTATCATTGCTTGCTTATCAACGGCTTCTTGTCCCTTTAACGTGGACACCACTTGATACGGAACTCTTGTCCATGATTGCGTTCTATGATTGCCTGTATAAACCAGTTTCACTTCATTATCAACAATTATGGCCGATCCGCTGTATGCGCCATGTGAATCATACACGGTATCAGGTTTCACTGCAGGACCAATTTGTGTAAAATGCACTAAATCAGGGGATGTCACATGATACCAGTACTTCATTCCATGAACCGCACCAAAAGGATGCCACTGGTAGAATATATGGTATAGCCCATCATGATAGACAAGCCCATTCGGATCATTTAATAACCCTGAAATAGGTTGAATATGAAAAGCTTGGCGCCACTTCGCATGTTTGACCTTCTCTGTCAGTCGTTCCATCTCTTCAGCTGGCACATCTTCCAATGTTCTATACTTTAATGCTCTCGTCCACTCCATCTCGCACCTCCTTTTTTGGAACCGGTACCAGAATATTTCAAAAAAAGTAAAATGCTTTACACTGCGAATTTTACTTTTTATAACGATAAATGTCAACGCTTTCTTTTTCGTCGATATAGAAATCCATGCGCTGAACTAATGGTACTTTTTCACCTTCTAACAATTTCATCATAGACAATGCTGCAATACGACCTGTCTCTTCGTAAGGAAAAACAATTGTTGTAATCATAGGTGTGACAATAGATGTTGTCTCATAACCACCGAATCCAGAAATTGACAATGACTTAGGCACATCCATTTTTAAATCCAGTGCTACTTTTAACACACCTAATGCGATATTGTCTGTCGCACAAATCACCGCTTCGTATTCATGAATCACTGATTTTGCTAACGCCTGTGCATCGCTCAATTTAAACGATGTCGTATAAATATCAGCCTGTTGATCCGACTCCGCTAGCCCATCTAAGACACCCCGACGTCTATGGATCCCAACCGCTTTATCGGACGCATCCACACCAAAGTAGGCAATGCGTTTAAAATGACCCGATCCAAAGTAACGCCCTATCAACCGGCCTGCTTCATAATCATTTTGGACAATCGAAGGAATCCCCTCATAAGACTGCCCCACTAATATCACCGGCACATTAACCGTATGAATCGCCTTCACATGTGCATCTGTAAGTGTCGTCGCAAATAAAATAATGCCATCCACTTTATTCTTCGCAAGTGTGTATATCGCATTAATCTCAAGCTGTTGATCCAAATCGGTATTGACGATCATGGTTTGATATTTTTTAGTTCTCAAATACGTCTCAATCCCGTACAACGTTTGGTTCGAAGCATAAGAACTCAAACGAGGTACAATCACGCCCATCATCTGTGTACGCTTTGCCTTTAAACTTTGTGCAAATTGATTCGGACTGTAACCCGTCTCCTTCACAACACGCTCAATTTTTTGACGCGTCTTTTCACTAATTGAACCGCCATTTAAATATCGAGACACCGTACTCTTCGACACCTGCGCAAGTCTTGCGATATCACTAATATTCATCACGTTCACCTCAAGGTCTATCATAGCATAAATATAGACATCTCAGCGTACCATTCACAACTTAGAACCTATGTAGTTTTAAACCCTCTAAACCATTAGATACGCGTAATTCATTGGTTAGTGATTGTCTCATCGCTATCACATATTTATCTTATTATATCTCGCTAAATTTCTTATCATTAGATTCAAACCTTCAAACGCAAGATTTTTCATAGCTTTTTTGTTGATTTTTGAATCCATCGTTACCATTATAATCTACTCTGACCCTTCATAGATTTAAGTTGCTGATAAGACGCCATCTTCCATATAGTAAACTTTATCGCAATATGTCGTAAGCCGTTCGTCATGTGTCACGACAATGCATGTTTTATTTTTTTCTTGTGTCTGTTCTTTTAATATTTTCATCACTTCCATAGCGTTTTGTGTATCTAGAGAGGCTGTCGGTTCATCAGCTAATATAATTGAGGGTTTGGTGTACAATGCTTTGGCTATTGCGACACGCTGTTTTTGACCTCCAGATATTTCACTAGGCAATTGATTTTCAATGTCTTCAAGATTTAATTGTGCCATCAATTGTTGATATTCTTGTGTGCTTAACACGTCTTTTTTCTGTTTTTTTAATAATTGAAATTGTTGCTTTACCGTTAAAAATGGCACAAGATTTGTCGCTTGCAAAATGAAGCCAATCTCCTGCATCCGTGTATGCGCCAAGGCTTTTTGAGACATCCCTGAGACTTCCTTACCATTAATGAGAATTTCACCAGAAGATGGCGTTTGGAGTGCGCCTGCCATCGTTAAAAATGTGCTTTTCCCAGAGCCTGAGGGTCCAATAATCGCAATAAGTTCGTTTGATTCAAACTTAAGGGAAGTCGGTTTGACAGCTTCTATTTTTTTATTACCATCTCGAAAGTATTTCGTCACATTTTTGAATTCTAACATTTCTTACACACTCCTTTAGCCAATAGCTTTTAGTGGATCCACTTTTCTAATCGTTAAGATTGAGAATAAACTTCCTAATAGTGATACAACGATAAGCACAACACCGTATATCAGTAATGTGACGATATTAAATTTAATAGGCACAACACTTGGTAGAAATGCACTTGTGATTAAAGTTAAAATAAGCCCTATCACTGTTCCAATCACTGCAATAATCAAGGTTTGTGATAAAACCACTTTGGCTAAGTAACCATTTGTAAATCCTTGTGCTTTTAAAACACCAAACAAATTCGTCTTTTGTAAAGTGATGACATATAAAAATATACCTATCACAGTTGCTGAAATAATAAATAAAAATGAAATCATAAAGTTTAAAGTTAAATTCTGAGCTGTATAGCCGGGTAAGTTTTTAATAAACTTATCAATCCCAATCGCTTCTAAATGCGCATTTAAATCTTTTTGATGCCAATTTTGATCACGTACTACAATTGCATTAACCTTAGATTCATCTAAAGTCGGATTAATCTTCTGTATCGTTTTTTGGTTAGAAAAAAGCACTGGAGAAGCATTATATTTCGCACTTTCACTAAATCCCACTATTTTTAACTTCTCGTCAGATTTTGAAAGTGATAATTGATCGCCTACTTTAAATCCCTTTTCTTTTAAAGTTTGATCCGCAACGACTTCATCATTAGATTTAAACATCTTGCCTTCAATGATTTTGGGTATTAGAAAAGAATTTTCAGCCACACCAAACAACAACGCGTTTTCTTTATGACTACCATTTGAAATAATGACACCTGACTGTTTTAAGGTTGCTTGTTGTTTGTACGATTCTGGAACATCCTTTTTATTAAACACAGATTGTTCCACAGTTTGGTTAGCATCTTTATTTAAAATAATCGCATCTGCATGCCACTTATCGATACCTTCTCTATTCATATTCATTAAGCCACTCGCTAAACCTGACAGTAAAAAAAGCAAATAACTAATCATCATTAACACACCAATAATCAAGCTGAATTTCAGCTTATTTCGTTTAATTTCATTCCATGCAAGAAACATAAGTGCCCCCTTTGGATTCATAACAGCCTATGTATTTTAAGTACATGAAGGAAAAGGCTTAAAATCATTATGTATCAAATTATACCCTTCAACATTCAAAAATATCTAGAATGTATCTTTTTCATTAAAAGAAAACACTATATTAGAAATTTGTATTTTTTTAAATGGATTCTGTTTTGACTATAAAGAAAGCCCTAAGATGATTGTTAAAATCATCATAGAGCTATTATTTTTCCATCTTTAACAATGACTATGGAGACTAATTTGTGATTTTCAGAATGGTATCTTTATTTTTAGAGACATCAATCTGGTCACGAATTTGAGACTTAATTTGATTACGCATGGCTTGTTTTAAGATACTGCTCGAAGCGTTATTAGGTTGATACTGGTCCCAATATTCTAATTCTGCATATAGTTCACGACACGTTTTCATCATATAACCACCTTTAAAATGATATACAATAAAATAGCTCTTCAAATTAAGAAGAGCTTTACACATCTTCTCATCTTTCAGTATTAAATACTGTTGGAATTAGCACATCGCATTTTAGCTGTTGCTGGAGTTTCTAAGGGCCAAATCCCTCCACTCACTCTTAATAAGAGAACTATTTTATTAATCTCATTATAACATAAAACTATTTGAACATGGCCATTTAAAAATCTACAAATTTAATATAGATTGAAAAATAAGTAGTAAATCAAAATAATTAGACTTGCACCTAGTTATTTGACACATTCATTTTGTATATATTTACTCTCTGTGGTAATATCATTATGCGTAAAAATGCGAGATACTAATAAAGAAGAAGGTTTAAATATATTATGAAGGAAAATTTTTGGCGTGAATTGCCGCGGCCATTTTTTATTTTGGCACCTATGGAGGATGTGACGGATATCGTCTTTCGTCACGTTGTGAGTGAAGCAGCAAGACCTGATGTGTTTTTTACTGAATTTACGAATACTGCAAGTTTTTGTCACCCAGAGGGCATCCACAGCGTTCGTGGTCGCTTAACTTTTAGCGAAGACGAACAGCCAATGGTGGCACATATTTGGGGCGATCAACCTGAACAATTCCGTGAAATGAGTATCGGCTTAGCTGAAATGGGTTTTAAAGGTATTGATTTAAATATGGGCTGTCCTGTAGCAAACGTCGCCCAAAAAGGTAAGGGCTCTGGACTTATTCTAAGACCTGAAGTTGCTGCTGAAATTATTCAAGCTACTAAAGCAGGTGGGCTACCGGTAAGTGTTAAAACACGTCTAGGCTATTACGAAATAGATGAGTGGAAAGATTGGTTAAAACATGTTTTGGAACAAGATATCGCAAATTTATCCATCCACCTTCGTACACGTAAAGAGATGAGTAAGGTTGATGCACATTGGGAGTTAATTGAAGCCATTAAGAACTTACGTGATGAGATTGCGCCAGATACATTATTAACGATTAACGGCGATATTCCAGATCGACAAACAGGGCTTGAACTTGTCGAAAAATATGGTGTCGATGGCATTATGATTGGTAGAGGCATATTCCATAATCCGTTTGCTTTTGAAAAAGAGCCCCGTGAACACACTAGTAAAGAGCTATTAGATTTATTGAGATTACATTTATCATTATTTCAAAAATATAACAAAGATGAAGACCGTCAATTTAAAAGTTTACGTAGATTCTTCAAAATATATGTGCGTGATATTAAAGGGGCGAGCCAACTTCGCCATCAATTGATGAATACTGAATCTATCGCTGAAGCACGCGAACTACTCGATGCATTCGAAGCACAAATGGAAAATCGTACACTAACTTAAAATAATGAATTAATTTTTCTTTTATGTGCCCAACACGAGGGGTTCAGTTCAAAAATTATACAACCTTTTTTAGTTGTAAAAAGAAGGCTAGGCATTTTAAAAGTACCTATCCTTCTTTTGTAAATCTTACATAAGAATAACTATGTAAGCTACAACTTAATAACCGAATGCATGTGCAACATCTTGAAGAATGCCACCAGCACTAGCAACGATATTCACGATGCTTTTAGCTAATTCAAAGTGATCACCTGATTGAGCAGCTGATACTGTGTTAGCAATTGCTTCACCTAATTTTGAAATATTTTCCACTTTTAATTCCCCCCTTTAATCAATCTATATATAGTGTATCATCTCTTTTTTAATAAAATTAAAATTCAATATTAAGGTTTTGTAAAATAATGTGGTTTTTAATTATATGTCTATAATAACCATTTGCATATATATTATTTAATATATATCAATTTGTTCGTAATTGTAATCTATCTTTTAACAGCGTCATTTTATGATCATTAGAATAGTAAAAATAGGTCTTATGAATATATTGAAAAATGCTCATAAGAAGTTTTCTAATTGCTTTGAAAAGATAAATTGTTTTATTATTGCTCCGATAATATACCGGATAACAGTATAACAAATATTGAAAACGTGCTTATTGTAATGAATAGCAACATTTATCAAAAACAATATTTTCATTTCTATTACAATATGGATGAGGTGGTAAGGTATAGATGAGGAAAGTATTCATAAAATTATTCAGCTTGTTGAAGAGAATCTACTTGAGAACTATGGTCTAGATGACTATGTACAGATGACGGGTTATTCTAAGTTTCATTTGATGCGAATTTTCAAGAAAAAGACAGGCTACACATTCTACAATTATATTTCAAGTAGACGCATTGCTCATGCATCACATTATCTACTCTATACAGATATGAGTATCATCGATATCGCCTTTATGCTTAATTTTCAGTCTCAAGAGGCGTTCTCTAGAAGCTTTAAAGCAGTTTACGGTTTACCATCGCAAGTTAATGAGGGGTATTTCATAAATTAGTGAGAAGGAAGTAGATATGACAACAGAAGATATTAAAGGATGGATTATTTCTGGAACCGCACCTCAAATGTATGAAGTAAAGCTTGATTCAAGAGAATACCATAGTGGCAAACAATCTGCATCAATTCATGAAGCGTCTTCGTATAATGAGAATACATTCGGGACATTGATGCAAAGTATCTCTTCTCAGGACTATAAAGGTCAGCGCGTGAAATTCTCAGCATTCGTTAAGACAGAAGCTACAAAATTTACCTACTAAGCCAATAAACTTGAACTTTGAAGATGATAGCAGTGCGTTAAACTATTTTGTTAAAGATTGTAAAATTCTTTATCGCTGTCCTATACTTTCTCCTAATAGCCAGATTTATCTATTGGATAGGACATTTTTTCTTTGATTATGACTTGTTATGGTTTAATGTTCCAGATATCCCTTATGGAACAACGATAGTTAACATCATTCTTATAGTAACGGTCGTAACACTAGAAGAGATAGAAGAACATATGGAAAGAAAATAAAAGCAGCAGATGATGTCATCTGTTGCTTTTGGGTATAGCGGTATAATGTTTTAGATTAAAATACTTCATTTATTAACCTCTAGATTTTACTCACCAGTCATATTTTGATATCCCCCATTACACAGGACACATAAAGTGAAAAATTGAGTGGAAGTGTTTTTTGTGATTGGTAAAATATTAAATGAAGATTTATCAGGTGTTCCTTTATAATAAATCAAATAAAAATATACTGATTAATACTAGAATTAAAAAGATTGCTACAAAACTTATAACTGTTACTGTATTTTCAATAAAGTATTTTGTGTTGTTTCTGTACACTATAGTTCTCTTCTCCCCATTTTCCATATAATCCAAGATTTCTTTATACGTTTGAACATCATATTTTTTCTTCAGTCGCTCAATCTTTAAAGAGAAATAAAACGAAATTATCCATAAAATAGCTGGAACTAGCAACCCAAACCATCCATCACTAAATTTTAAGGCTGCCCCTAGTGCAATAGCACTCAATACTGTAAACAATATCATTAATTTTGCATACTTATCCATATTACTAAGATCTATTGCATTCTTCATTTTTAAAACATCTCCTTTAACAAGTTCATCTAAAGAAACGTTAAACAAGGAAGTAAGCGCAATCAAATTATGGAGGTCAGGATAACTTCTCTCATTCTCCCAATTAGAAATGGTTTGGCTTGATACATAGATCTTTTCTGCTAATTCTACTTGAGATAGTTTATTTTCTTTTCTGTAATATCTAATCTGATTGCCTACATCCACATATAACAGCTCCTTTATAATCAACATAACCTGTTAAAGCGTTTCACACCATCTAATGTCTTTATAATATAGTAAAAAAGAACTATGTATGTACTTATAGCTCTTATTTCCCAGGAAATTTATGCTTATTTAATGATTATATCTCCAATTTTTTTCTTTCCCTTGAAGCAATCTGTATTTTTTAATATTACGTGAATCTATTAATTTACATAACCACCGTAATAGGCTTGTATTTGTGACAAACAACCATCTTCATTAAACAAATACTGTTTTGAAAATCTTATCTATAATAACTGTCAATTCTTTAGGAGATTATATTCCTCCTCTTTGGACCCAATCTTGTAAAATACCAAAGATTGCATTACTCATAAATATGATAAGAAAATATTTTTCTTTATTTGTTAGTGAAGACGTATCCACTATCGGTACTAAACGAACTTCAATATTTTGTTGTAGATTCTTCTTCATATCTTGGTGAATCATATAAGCACTATGATCCTTCAGGAGTAACAGTAATAATTCTCCATCATGAATCCAAAAATTTAATACATATTCAAAAAATTGCAGTCGCTGATCAAATTGAGCGTCTTTCAACTTTCTTTTAGCCTTTTTCATCACTGATGTTTGATATTGATACAGGAAGTCCTCTTTATCTTGATAATGTTGATAAAAAGTCCCCCTACTAATATTACTTTCACGACAAATATCTTTGACAGTTATCTCCTTATAAGATTTAGTTTTTAATAATAGAATCATACCTTTTTCAATTTTCATTAACGTTTTATACACACGTTTATCAATGATTTCTTCATACATGAGTTAACCTCTCCTAAACATTATTGAACATTTATGAATGATATGTCTGATTATTTCAAATTTACGCGTTCAATCTAAGAAAAATAATTTATATTGAATATACAGTAATTAAACACAGTGTCAAATAAGGAGGTCATAACATGGCTCGGACTATCGCGAAAATAACCAATGCCGTTAAGTTTTATGATAAACATAAAGTTTTAGATGATATTAGTTTGAATATTCAAGAAGGAGAGTTATTAGGACTAATCGGACCAAGCGGATCTGGTAAAACTACCACAATTAAGTGCTTACTGGGGATGGAAAAATTAAATTCAGGGCGCACAGAAGTATTTAATCATAGCATGCCACACCGTCGTGTATTAAGCCATATTGGCTATATGGGACAATCTAACTCACTCTATGAATCATTATCTGCAAAAGAGAATCTAAACTTTTTTGGTCATCTCGCAGGACTTAAAGGTAATCAATTAACAGAAAGTATTTCTAAAAACTTAAGTTTGGTCAACTTAGAAGATGTATTAAATAAAACAGTAAACACCTTTTCAGGAGGTATGAAGCGTCGTTTATCGTTGGCAATTACGTTATTATCTAATCCGAGCCTTATTATATTAGATGAACCTACTGTTGGCATTGATCCTAAACTTAGACAACAAATATGGAGTCAATTGAAGAATTTAACTCAACAAGGCAAAAGCGTCATAATAACAACGCATGTTATGGACGAAGCAGAGCGTTGTGACAAAATAGGACTCATCGTAGAAGGTCGGCTTTTCGCACTAGGCACACCAGAAGAATTAAAACAGAAATTTAAAGTTAAAACGATTGAAGAAGTCTTTATAAAAGCAGAGGAGGTTAAACACTAATGAAGCTTTTAGCAATGATTCAACGTGTCACAATTGAATTACTTAAAGATAAACGTACATTAGCACTTATGTTCTTAGCACCATTATTAGTGCTTACATTAATGTATTTTATCTTTAATTCTGATGAAGACACATCTTTAAAAATTGGAGTGGCCGACTCTGTATCGAACAAAATCACTGATCACATCACAAATGATGACATTAAATTGAAAGATTTTAAGTCTAATTCTAAAATTAAGTCTAAAATTGAACAACATCATCTCGATGCATTTATTTATCAAGAGCATCAGACTTTACATGTCATATATACCAATGAAGATCCAAGTAAATCCAGTTCAATTAAGCAATTACTCCATCAGTCTATTCAAAAAGATAAAATGGATAATGTAAAAAAAGTTTTGAATTCCTTACCACAATCCAGTCAAAATAAAGGTTCTGAAGACATTCAATTAGACAATCGTTATTTGTACGGGGATAAGAATAGCAACTATTTTGATAAAATGTTTCCAATTCTTATGGGATTCTTTGTCTTTTTATTCGTTTTTCTTATTTCAGGTATCGCCTTATTGAGAGAACGCACAACTGGAACTTTAGAACGAGTACTTGCTACACCAATTAGAAGAAGTGAAATTTTTTTTGGTTATTTGCTAGGCTATGGCATCTTCGCTATCATTCAGACTTTAATCATTGTATTTTTCTCAATCTATTTATTAAGTATCAATTTAGCAGGTAGTCTAGTGTATGTCTTACTCGTCAATATTTTATTAGCAATCACCGCTTTAGTAATGGGAATATTTATTTCCACATTTGCTAACTCAGAATTCCAAATGGTTCAATTTATCCCTATTGTTGCTATTCCACAAGTATTCTTTTCGGGTATCTTCCCACTAGAAAATATGCCATCTTGGTTAAGTAATATTGGATATCTATTTCCACTGCGCTATGCTGGTGATGCTTTAACTAACATTATGATTAAGGGCCAAGGATGGTCTAACATTTGGTTCGACATCCTTATACTTTTTGTTTTCATCATTTTATTTATTGCTTTAAATATCATTGGCCTTAAACGATATCGCAAAGTATAATACATCAATAATTATGGTGAATTGAGATTATCACTTTCTAGCAGTTTGAAAATGGTAAATCACTTTTCATATATTTAATACTTGAAATAGAATGTAATTTCTTTTCTATTCATTAGCAAGGAAATCTATAAGCTATAAGAGAAAAATAATTAAAAAATGCGGGAAAAACAGCATTTTTATTCCGTCATTTTCCTACATTTTTTAACCGCCATTTACACAACCAAAATAAACTCTTAAAAGAGTTTATAAGTGCAGTATTAAATTAGCTTTTTTGATGCGATTGAGAAATGCGATTCAGGCAATCCCATTTACGACTTTCTTTTGGTACTTTTAGAGAATTGAATATTTTGTCTTTAAAAAGCTTTTCTGATTGATTTTTTTACTCATAGAAAAAAATCGGACTGATGAAATTGAATCACTAAGTCCATCAGTCCAATCTATTAAATCAGTATAGCATGTCTACTTATACTATAAATTATGGTTTTATGTAGTAAACAGCCTTCAAAACCTTCATATTTGAAGACATTTTCTACAACTCAAAAAAATTCAGCTCGTTTTATAATTAAAATAAAATTATAATCTTATGATAAATTATCTTTTGCTAAAAGGGCTAACTTTAATTTTTTCCACTATTTTTCTTAGCTCACCGTTGATATTTGCATATCCGTTAACTAGACATTCGCCTTTACCTAATTTTGAAAGATCATTTTCTAGTTGCTTTCTTATATTATTATCTGAGGTAATCATTTTACTTATAAAATTAATTTGATCTTCAGGAGGTGCAAAGTGTATTTGAAGAGCAGCATTAAATAAAGAAGAAATATCCCCACTATTTTTTATACTGCTTATTGATTGTGTAGCTAACCATGAAGACCAACCAAACTTTCTTCCTTCTTTTAATATCTTTGTGGTAGGAGAACTTTCTTTATGGTTAAGATTTTGCATCTCATCCAACAATACTGGTATTGGCGTGTCCTTATCGCCATTACTTTCAGTATAATTATATAAATCCCATAAAATGAATTCTGTAATAATTTTTTGAATATCTGCTACATAACCTTTTAATTGAAAAATATGCACTTTTCCTTGGTTGCTAAATATTTGATTCCAAGAAAAGTTATTTTTGTCATATAAAAATGGATCCTTATCGAGCAATTTACTTATTCTACCCACAAGTTTTAATGACGAGTTATCTTCACTTTCAATAAGTCGATTCTTAAGTTTAGTAAACGTAAAACTTTCTCCGTATATATTTAGCCCTTCTATAATAGCTTCCTTCAATAAACTACTTTGTTGTATACCCAAATTAAATACAAAGTCTATATTTTGAACAACTCTATCTGCTACATCATCATTTTCTTCAGGAACTTTAAAACCACCTAAATCAATTTCTTTCTTTTTAAAAGGATTAATTGGTAACTTATCTTTAAAAATATATTTATTTACTAAGTCATCACCTAAAGTTTCCACAAAATCACTCTCTAATTGATGTAATAAAAATCCATCGGTATAATCAATAACTAAGCTATCAATCTTAGCTTTTGCCATCTCATATAATAAGCATTGCATGAAATACGTTTTTCCTTGGCCAGATTTACCACTTATTAATAGATGTCTATTTGATAATTTAGGATTGCCATATTCCCAGTATAAAGTTTGGTTACTCCCCACTATACTACCCAATGGGATACGTATATTTTTCAAATCTCTATTTTCATTTTCTATATCTAATAAATACTCTTCTTTGTTTTTATCTTTCTCATTGCCTAATATTTCTTTCTCAAAATTTAATTCGCTACTTTCGACATTTATTTCTTTTAGTTTGTCATTGATTTCTTTCAATGGTTTGTGTTCATCTTCAACTATTGGATATATATTATTAGAGTTTTTAACTTCATCAACATACTGCGAAAGCAACAGCTTTAAATCTATACCTTTAGTACCACTAGCCACTTCTTTCTTAACTTTGCTTAATGATTTTTCTGCATCTTCGTAGGCATCTAATTGATTATAATGAACTTCGATGACTTTATCTTTTTGATCTATCAATACTTTTCTGTATGGATTTTCTTCTGTAAATAGTACAATCATACCTTTACCATAATTTTCATTAATTGCACTTGAATACTTAATTTGATTATTCATTATCGTTGATTTGTCGTTAAAAATCTTTAGATAGTCTTCGCTATCAATAACTCCATTTTCCAGGAATTTTTTTAAGTTACCAAAATAAAGATTTAAGAAAAACTGTCTATAAAAATTTTGATTTAACTTTTCTTCTGAATCAATTATTATCTCTTCATTTAATAAATTATATAAATGTGAGACTTGAGACTTAGCTTTAGAAACGACATTACTATTGTTTATTCCAACTTTTACTTCTACTGGCATAAAGTGAACAGTTACTTCAGACTTGTCGTATTCCAATCCAATAAATAATAAATCATCCGATATAGATCCTTGATAGTTTAATTCTTTTGCCGAAAAAATGTCTGAACTGGATTCAAGACCTTGTTGTCTACTCACCCTTATTATTTCTTCTAAAGAAATAGGTATCCATTTAATATAATCATTATCTAAAATTGTTAAAACTTGTTTGTATGCAGAAACAATACTTAGTTTCTCTTTTACAGAATTATTAGTAGCATGTCCACGTGATGATTTACTTCCAATAACTTTTAATAACCATTCGCCGTTTAGGATGTTAAAGGAACGTATAATGTTTTCTATATTTTTAGGCTCATAATTAACATTAACTTTGTATAAAAATTCTTTTAAAATATTACTGTATTGCATAGTATTATTTGTTACAGTTATAGACTCATAATTAAAGGAAGAAGTTTGATCATTATAGTGAATAATATATAGATTATAATCTTCATTATTAAAATAGGATAAATCTACAGATGGGTCTATAAAGGTAACCCAGTTGGTGTTATTGAATACTTCTTCTAAATTTTGATTTTCAATACTACTAATATTATTAACAATACCCTCATTAACTTTATAAGGATTTAAATGATGATTTTGATTATTCGAAACAAAGCTATTCCAAAGTTTTGCACTATTAATTAATAAGTAATCATCTGAAATTCCCTTAATACCAAACCCAGAGAGATAAGTATCGCCCAATTGAGTATAACTTACACTAGAAAGTAAGCCTTTGTTAGTAACAGATGATTCTATTTCATTCAAATTGTTAAAACTAAATTTAGGTGGCTGATTAAAATTAAAAAATGTTATATGCGTTAATATCTTGTTATTAGTAGTAAAAATATTAATTTTTCTTTTTAATAATTCAATAACATCTTCTTCTTCAAACTTTCTTTTGACTTTACTTGGTACAGAAATATCAAATAAATCATTCAATTCATTATAAGATAAAATATTGTAAAAATTAAATATCTCATCAATGTTTTCGCTTTTGTCAAAATAAGCATCTATCGAGTTAACTTTATATAAATTAGAAGCACCTTTAAGCTCTTCAAATATATAATCTATTATCCCTTGTATAGCCACCTTTTTATCTTTTATTCCAGAAAATTTAACCTTAAACGAAAAATTTGGATTAACACTGAATAAATAATTAAAATGCACCTTAAAATCAAACATTCTTGTTTTTATAATATATCTCATTTTTTCTGAAGTCATTTTATTAGAAGATTCATATGGCTTATATATTAGCCATCTAAAGTTGGAATCAGATACTTCTGAAAAATAAAAATTACTTTGATTATCTACATAATAAGGCAGTAAACTTGAAGGATTATACTTAACAAAGACTTTTTCGTTTGTAACACCTTGCATAAAAGATTTAGTTTTTTCAATTTCATATCTAACAATTAAAGGGTGTAGCGCTGATAAATAGATATTTTCGTTTTTATAAACAACTCCTAATTCATGGAGGTTTAATACCTTTTTATCAATGATTTTTTCATTATCTTTTAAACCGATTAAAACTTCTTCAACAGCTTTACAATATTTTTCTGCACATTCTATTACTTCTTGATCATAATATAATAAACTTGGTAATGTATTTTTGGATAAAATTAATTCACAAAAATTTGTATAGGCTTCTAAAATTTGATTATCTAGTTCAAGCTGTTTCCCAGTCATTATATCGCTTTCAAATCTAATGGTCATATAATTTTCTTTAATCATTTTATCTTCGATTTTTATAGTTTCTTTAAAATCATTGTATAGGTAAAACTCTTCTGTACCTACTTTAACTAAATTCTCATCAAGACTTCCAGATACTTGTTGATTATATATTAACCTTAATAGACTTATGCTACTCAAAGGAACAGGCTTATTGAGAACTTCTTTCAACTTGAATTTATAGGATACGTTATTAATTTTTAAAACCATATAAATGTTATCATTATCCTTTTTTACTAGGGGTGAAAAATCATAACTGGAATAATCTTGTGGCGAATAATTTTCACCAACTTCATTTACTACTACTTTATGCTCATTACATTCATTTAATTTCAGCAAGCTATTTACTCCAGCTATACTAAATTCAACCTTTTTATCCTTATTATCATATTTCAAATTATATTTAGTTTTAATGTGTCCAATCAATTTTTCTTCAAAATTTATTAATAGTATTTTAAATTTAAAAGATAGTGAGCTACTATTATTATGTCTATAAGTGAATTCGAAATAATACTCATTTTCAGAGTCTAACTGGCTTAAATCCAAAACTAAGTCGCTTTTATTACGGGTAGAGAATTTAATGTCGACTTTTTTATTATTACTTAAATCTAGTAGTTTAATACCACAAGTAACAATATTGTTTGTATTTATGTCAATTATCCTACTAAAAGGCAAAATAAGTCTGTTTATTGACTCTTTATTCTTAAATATAATTATATTTCTTTCCCTTTTTTTGGTCTTTGTATGTCCTGCTGACTTATCCCAAATTTCGATATTTTTAAACTGCTTTCTAAATTCTTCTTCAAGAAATTCTATTTGAACTTTTTTCCTCTCATCATTAGCGTCTTTACTTCTCTTTACTACTTCAAATTCAGTTTCATACCATTGATCTTTTTCTAAAGACTTTATTGCATTACCCTCAAATTTTTCCTTTATTTCTTCTTTAGTAGTTCCTCTTTCATGAATAGACTGAACAACGTCAAATAGCTGTCTATTTTCTTCTAATCTTTTAAAAATCTCTTTATCTTTATAGGTATTAATTTGTTTATCTTTGAACAAACCCAATCTAAAATAATCATCTTTACTAATAAAACCTTGTTCAATTATGCTATAAACCGCTTCGAAGTCAATCAATGCATACCTAACTAGTTCATCATCAAAATTCTTATCAACAACGAACTTTAATATTTCAACTTCTTCATCGCCTAACTTATCGCTTTCTTTTTTTAATATATTGGCTAAGTTAGTTCGTAATGACTTGTTATGAAATGGGGCGCCCCTTTTAGAGAGATTAAAAGCACCACCTGTTATACTATCTAAATCATCTTTAATAAAGAAAATGGCTATAGAGTTAGCCCATTCATCTTCTTGTAAAGAAACCTTATTTCTTACTGTTACTAGAAAATCATGAGTAATACCGTCATCAGCAAAAACAAACACTACTTTTTTCTCATTTATCATACAGTACAGGGTTTCATAATTAAATTCTTTACTATAAAAATTATGTACCTTTGCTTCTTCTGAATGATGTATCACATTTTTCAATTTTCGCAACTCATCATCACTATCCATAATTAAATAAAATCGATCACCTGGATGAGCTTCAGATTTTTCGATATATTTAAATAACTCTTTATTCAAATAACTATAGAACTGATTTAACATATTTTACATCCCCACTATCGCTCTTTTTATCTAATATGTTCATTTTTTCGTAAAATGATGCTACTTCTTCTCGAGTATATCTATCGAAAAATACGCCTCTTTTTTCGAACTCTATAAATACATCCTTAATCAGCATTTTTTCTTCTTTTACAATTATAGCTGTAAGAAGTATTAGCATTTCCTTTTTTAAAGTTAAAGTTTTACCCAAGGAACCTCTATTTTTTAAAAACATATAGTTACCAATATCTTCAACTGAAAGGTGATACCTATAAACCGTTTCTTTTGCTAAATCCTCACTTAACCACTTTTTAAATATTTCTATGTTAGTTAATAAATCCTCACTCAATTCCTCATCCTTCATATTAATGCATTTGTATTTATTTAAAACTATTTTGAGTTCTTTATTGAGTTCTAGTCTTTGATTAAAGGGTAAATTTAATAATTCTGTCAAAGTGTAAAATTTTGTATCATTATTAATTATGTTTATCATATCATTTAAATAGCCCAATAGATTATCATTTACTAATGTGTAATTCTTCAACGCAGCTATCTGATTATAACCATTTATATTAGTTTTTCTACTAGAAGTTAACTTTTCAGTTTCTAAAGTGAAATATAGAGGATATATCCGTGTGCCATTTATTAAATTACCAGTGTTATTTAAGTTCAAAATCGTCTGAATAATATGTTGAAAATAATAAAATGCAAAAAATTTATCGATATTTTTTAATGCAAACTCTTTATGTTTTAATAAATAATTTAAATCATCATTTTTCTCTTTAAATTCATCTCTTAAAATAGATTTAAAAGGGTTTTTGTTTTTAGTAGTTGGTAGCTGTTCAATTGATTCTAAAAGAATTTTTTCTACTAGATTTTTGGTTTGTTTATCTCCTATAAATTGACACCATCTATTATTTTTTTCTAAATTAAAGATTTCAGTAATATATTGAGCTATTTGTATTTCCCCTGTTTTCTCAGGGCCATTAGTAAGAGGATAGTAATTAACTAAATAGGGATGATTAATAAAATGAATATTGTTATAACCAAATACTTTATTTAAGAATTTAATTTTATCTTCATCGCTCAAATTCGAAACTGCCTCTACACTATTATATATATCCTCTATATTATAGTCTTTCTCGTTATAATCAATTTTTAAATTCAAACACTTCTTGAAATCGCCCCTATAATAGGAGTAAAGCCACCTTTAAATTGCGCACGTTCTGGTTCCCTAGTAAAAAATGGATATATTTTATACTTGAAATTACGAGTATATCTTGTTTTTTCTTTATTCAAAGCTAATTTATTAATTATAAATGTACTTGCACTTTCCATTATTACACCCTCTCAATTTCATATCCAATAAAGCCCTCTCTAATTACAAATGTATCATTCGCATTAGGAATATTAATTAACGTTTCATCAGTAGACTCTAAATCATTCACTACATTATCGATAAATTCAGAAAAAATAACTGTTTCCTGTATATCTTGTGCTTTTAAAAGATAACCTTTTTCTACTTTGTCCATTAATTTATATAGGTTATAATCTACTTCTAAAAAATAAATATTTTCTTGTATATTAAATTCAACTTCTAATGTTAATTTATTTGTTATTTTAATATTTTTTAACTTTGGGTTAAACTTTAACCCTATCCTTAGATTTGTCTCTGGTTTTAAAGATTCGGTATATATAAAACCACTTTTTGCGGAACCTTTCCAGTTATTGATAGTAATCAAAATTTTATTAACAAAATCTTTTTTTAACTTAATATTTTTCGGCAAATTTTCTAAAAGGTAAACATATTCTCTAAAAATACTCGGCTCATACTTTTCATGATTAAAAAGATAATCTAACCTTAATATAATTTCAAACTTACGATTATGGGCCAATCCTTCTATAAGATATAAATAATCACTAACTTTTAAGTAAGTTTCTTCTCCAAAGATTTCTTTACACTTACTTTGTAAATCTAATGCATTATAAAGTTCAATATTTAGAACATCTATTTTACTATCTTGAAATAATACTGGATCATGTTGTGAAATTGAGTTTAAAATTTGTGATTTATCCAAATTATTAAAAAGTAAATTCACTAGCATAGAGTCATTTTCTCTTTCTATACCTTCTGGAACAATTATATCGTAAATAAAATTTAATAATGACCTTGTAGATAATATTCTTTTATTTTCAATTTGTATTTTATTCAATAAATGTATCACAGTTTTTTGCACATTTTTGTCTAACATTAATTTATAATTTATATAAATAGCTTCTTTTCGGGAAAAACCCTCATCCTCTATAAATGCTCTATAAAAAGGATTTTGATTAGTTTCTCCGAATATTTTTCTAAATATATCACTTATAAATCGGTTCTTAATTTCTCCCTCGGATATTTCATTTGTTTTTTCATTAATAAATGATACTATTGTAATTTCATTATCTTCATATAAATCTTCTTTCATTCCGTCCGTACTAAAAATATCACTATTTTTTATAGTATTTATTACATCCATTTCAACTTGTTCCCTAATAAGAAATTCCTTTAAGTTATGCAACATCCCTATATTAATAGCTATTACTAGTTTTTTTGTAATTTCTTTATGGTAATTTTCAAGTTCACTAGCTAATGTTTCAACCGCAGTCTTATATGGATTATTACTTTCAGTAGCATCATTGTATATTTTTACATCCTGTAATAGATTAGGCTCTTTTTTATTAAAATATGACAGTAAATGTGATTTACCATCTCCTACAGATCCTACTAATAATATAATTCCTTTTTCCTTGTACTTAAGGTTCATTAGTGCTTTTTCTAACTTATTTTGAATAGGCCTTTTTACATGCATATAATTATTAAAATCACTAAAAACTTCTGAATTCACTATTGATTCTTTTGAGGAGCTACTTAAAAATTTTATAATATTTTGAAAATTATTCGAGTTATTTCCTGTAATTTTATTGCTGTAAGCATTGATTTCATTTAAATAATTCTCGAATTTTTTGTAATCACTATCATGATGATATTTTTGAATTTGCTCTAATTTAAATTTTAATTTTGAAAGAATTTAAAATTAAGTATTAGTTATACTTTTTTTGAGTTTTAATTTGTAAATTTCTTTATTTAATAATTTAGTATCTATATCATCCATATTATTAAACGTTAGCCCCAATCCAAAAGACTTCAAGTATTTTTGTAAATTTTGTACAAGTTCTTGTTTTGTCACCAATTTATCCCACCCTTTAAAACATTTTTCTTATAATTTATAATATCACAACATTCATTATCTTTAACTATATTACAATATAAAATATCTGGAAAAATTCTGTTTTTAGCTTCATATGTTAAATTGGCTTTTTATACAAGACTAATACTCTGTTGGAACACACTCTGTGCGATTTTCTTTTAGCACTTAATTATTTACAGTTACTTTTAAAATTAATCCAAAAAAATAGAATTGGCGAAAACTATTTTCGTTTATCACCAATTCTATTTAATAAGTTGTTCCCCTAAAATATAGTGAATTTATGTACCTAATAAAAACACGCTGATTAAAATAGTTTTAACTGGCTAAAAGATTCGCCATTCATGTTTTCTATTCTTTCTATTTGGTTACCTATTCTCGTTATAATAGGTACTACTAACGCATTTCCCATACAGAAAAATCTCATTCTATCAGGCATTGTATCAGTCCAGTCATCAGGAAAACCATTTAATCTTTCAGCTTCAACTGGAGTTAAGGTACGGTAAGTATCATCAATGTTCAAAAAATGTGTACTTCTGTTCACAGAGCCTTCACTAGTCAACATCGTTCTAGCTGGTAAGTCGAGAGAATCTGTTTCTGACATACCACCTTCCGAGAAGTAGTATTCGTGACCCTCCTTTGTAGTTCGTTTGATTTTTTTGGGGCCTCTTAGATAACGAAACTTTTCGATTTGCTCTTTGCTTAGTGAATAACTTGCATCTACATTCTCTTCTATAATTTCTTGTAGCGTCCTTGCTTTCTCATATTTAGGTATTGTATCAATAGTTAGTATTTTACCATTCCTCATAATACCACTATTATAAAATTGAAACTTGAAATTGTCTGATACGTCTACTATATTGTTCCAAATTCTAGTTTGAGCTATTCTATTTTTATTCGGCTCACTTTCTATTGGAAAAGCTTGAGCGAACATTCCTTTTTTATATACTATATCTTCAAGTAATTCTTCACTTATTTGGTTACTATAGTTCAAATCTTGTCTATATCCAAAAATAAATACCCTTCTTCTTCTTTGCGCATTACCGTAATCTGCAGCGTTGATTACTCTCCACTCTACATCGTAACCTAGCTCATTTAAAGTAGATAACATAACTGCAAAATCTCTACCTCTTTGAGTCGACGGGGACTTAAGCAAGCGATCCACATTTTCTAGTAATAAATATTTAGGATAGGTATTTTGAATAAATCGAATTATTTGCCAAAATAATACTCCTTTTTTTCCTTCAATACCTAGCTCACCATTCAAGGTACGAGCAACCGAATAGTCTTGACAAGGAAAACCACCAACTATCATATCAGCATTTGTTTGGGCCATTTCCATGTCCGAAACTTCTGCAATATCTTTATTTACATGTTCTCCAGTACTAAATCTCTTGTTATAACAATCAAAAGCATGTTGTACTTTACGAGAAGGCTCCCACTGATTTGCCCAGTTGACATCAAAAATTTGATTTTTTGTTTGTTCTAAACCTAAACGAAAACCGCCAACTCCAGCAAATAGTTCTACTACATTTATATTATTCATTAGGCGACCTCCTAAAATTACTTGCTAATTATTATAACACAAAAGCGAACGATCGTTCTACCTATTAGAATAATAAAACATATAAAATTATAACATAAACTTGCTAAAGTAATTCCTCAACTTGCTTTTTTATGTAATCATTATTAATCCAAAAACATTGTTTAGTCATCCATTCGTTTGAATATTCTTTCCTATCAGGTTTATTAATCCAATGAGCTGGATGAGGTAATTTATCTGCATATGAACCATTTTCACTATAATCTCTTTTTTGTTCATGAGGTCGAACATGACATATTAAGTTATCAGATTTTTTAATAAAATTATTTGTAATCTTCCATCCATCTTTTGTACTTTTATCTGGTACTGCTTCTAAAACAACACCTTCATTAATTTTCTTAACTGTATCTTTCCATACTTTTTGAACAGGACCTTCGATATCTTCTTCTGGCATGCTAAAGAATTTTATGCCTTTAAATACATCTTTTCCTTTTTCATTTTTTATAACAAAAAATAAGAATCTTGTTTCTAGTAAGAAATTATGCCATTGAGCACTTGGAAAACCATCTTCATCAATCCACTGTTCTTTTGATAGCTCTTCAAATTTAAATGCACCAAAAGACATGCTTTCTTTATTTTGATTTTTTTCATTAAATTTAACTGTTTTTACTACAATTGATGATTTTTCAAACTCTTCAACTTGAGGGAATGGATTACTTCTTGTGCTTTTACCTTTTAAATTTAAAATTGTAGAAGCAATTCTATAATTTAAATTATAAGCACTTTTCTTAATGTTAAAGTGCTCGCATAATTCGTCGATTGTCCAACTTATGTATGGATTAAATCTCTCTCTAACAATATCTTCTATTGATTTTTCTTCAATTTCAAATTTATCTTTTATGATAGAGTCAATAACTTCGTCACCTAATACATATTTTCTTAACAGTGATGTCATATAACCTGATTTAAATGAGAAAGCTCTCTGTTTTGCTTTAATATCTGAATAGGGTTGGTTTCTAACAGATTTGGAACTTGCACCTTTAGTACATGGAGATAAATAATTTGTTAAACCTTCACTAAGTTCATGTGCTTTTCCATTTCGAATATATTGATGAATGATTTCCCAATCTTTTTTAATAATTTCATAATCAATAGGATTATGCTTCATCTCATATAAGACTGCCTCTTTAATTAGCCACTCGTTACGATCGACCTGTTTATTATATTCGTAAAATGCTAATTCAATCGTACCATTTTTATTCAAGAAACTACTTTTTTCAAAGGTTTCTTCTGCTACTTTCTCATAATTTATTATGTTTAAGACCAATCTTTCTTTAGAACTATACTGCCCACTTTTTAATCTTTTAATAGGTGTTGCTTTTAATTCTACACCTGCTTCTTCCATATCAGGTTTACTATCACTGTCTTTCTGTTTACCAAACCACTTTTCAAAAGCATCCCCAGCTGAACTTTTAGTCTTTGTAACCGATACACCTCCATTTAGTTCCATTAATGTTTTACCAACTGCTTCTCTAGCTCTATTATGAACCTGCTGTTTTGTTTTATATTCTGTCATATTTCTCCCCCCATATAACAAATTAAACTTGAATTATTTCATTTTGATAAATTCTTAATCACTTATGATATGCTTCTCCCCTCATTATTTTAAATGCTCGATATACTTGCTCTAACAAGATGACGCGCATCATTTGATGAGGAAATGTCATTTTACTGAATGACAATGCGTAGTTGCTTCGGTTTAAAACGTCTTGATGTAAGCCATTAGATCCCCCTATCACAAAGGTAAAGTCACTCGCGCCTTGCGTCATACGTTGATTTAATGTTGTGGATAAGGCTTCAGAGCTAACCATCTTACCTTCGATTTCCAATGTGATGACTGTAGATTGTGGTTTGATTTTGCTTAAAATACGTTGGCCTTCTTTTTGTTTCACTTGTTCCACTTCTTTATCACTCATCGTTTCAGGTGCTTTTTCATCTGGAACTTCAATTATTTCTAATTTTGTGTATGCCCCTAGTCTTTTGCTGTACTCTGCAAGGGCTTGCTTCCAATATTTCTCTTTCAGTTTTCCAACTGCGACAACAGTAATTTTCATTTTGACCTCCATTGTGTATAAACGTAAAGTTATCCACAAGTTATTCAGTTATTCACATGTTTATACCCATTATAACGTTTTTTGCATAAAGTTTGTACACAGTATTTTAGAAATTGCATCCTTCCATTGTGTATAAACCTGTTGATATGTGGATAACTTTGTTAGTAACTACGTTATTAACATGTGAATTGTGTGTAAGTCATATACTTTGTGCACACATTTGGGGATAAGTGCGCCACATTTTGAACTTTTATTCACTTCCGCAGACACTCTTTCGTGTTCCTATTATTTCATCCCTCATTTCATAGCTTTATATGATCTTTACCCTTTAAAACACTTTGTATAAAGATAACATTTTAAATTTTCATCAAAATTTACTAGCCTCAAATAGATGCTTCCCTATCATTTTAGGAAGGAAAATTTTTTCAAATATTGAAGCTTAAAATTTTCAATCTGTAAACAACATAAAAAAACACATGAACCTCAAGACTTTTACTTGAAATTCATGTGCTTCTATCTATCAATTATTTCATTATAATGTATATATCGGTGTGGGTATCGCTTTATCCGTATCACATAACTTCACTTCATTGTGAGTATCAATATCATGTTCTTGCAAGATTTGTCCGACACTCATTCGTGCCAAATCTTTCATATTGTTATCCTGTGATAAATGCGATAAATAAATCCGCTTCGTTTGACCTGTGATGACATCTTTCATTGCGTGAGCTGCGTCTTCATTTGACACATGGCCCATATCGCTTAAGATTCGTTGTTTCGTCTTCCACGGATAACGACACATTCTTAACATATCGACGTCGTGATTACTTTCAAATATAAAGGCATCACTACCACGAATCATACCTTTCATGCGATCAGAGACATAACCTGTATCCGTAATCATCGTTAACTTCTTATAATTATTATGGAAGATATAAAACTGTGGATCAATCGCATCGTGTGAAACGTTGAATGATTCTATATCAAAACCTGCAATAGACTTCGTTTCATATGGATTAAATACAAACTTTTGGTCTAGCGGAATTTTAGAATCTTTTTTATCAATACGTGTCCATGTTTTTTCATTCGCATAAATTGGAACACCAAACTTACGTGCAATGACACCGAGCCCCTTAATATGGTCGCTATGCTCGTGTGTCACGAGAATGCCGCTTAAATCTGAAATTTTTCGGTCGATTTGATCGAAAAGTGCTTCCATCTTTTTCCCTGTTAGTCCGACATCGACCAACAAGCTGCCTTGTTCACTTTCTACATATGTCGCATTTCCGGTACTACCGCTTGCGAGTACACTCATTCGTATCAAGTGACCACCCTTTCTATTGTTCTATAATTTGTGGATTCGAGGATACAGCTTCTACATAATATGTATGCACCCCGTTTTTATCTTTAACTTTAATTTCCCAGTTGGCCTGTAAAACTTGAATATTCGTTTCTTTTACAACAGTGTAATAGCCGAGACGGATACTTTCGACTTCTTCACCATGTTTTAAATACTGATTATAGTAAAGTGCTTCCAATGCTTCTCTTGCACGTATGACTTTTTTAGGCTCATTATTGGTCCCCTTAGACGGAAGGATGTCTTCCATAGTGGACTGTTCATATGATTTTGTACTGTCACCTTTCACCTCAAAAGTCAACTCTGCGCGATTATTATTCATAATCGGAAAGCCTCTATACGTTTGTTCGTATTTAATTTGACCGTCACTGGTTTCATGGTACTGGTACTCATTTCCTTTATAGATTTTATCATCTATATAAGGTTTTAAATGAGAAATCGGATCAACTTTGACGTCTACACGTTCGTCCATTTCTTTAGATAAGGTATGGCCGTGATTACTGACCTTAGCTTTGCTGTTATCTTCTGCTTCTTCTTTGAAGTCTTTAGAACGTGCTGTAACCAACTGCATTTTGACATGACTCACATCAGGCATACTTTTTGGCAGTTTAATATTTTCGCGTTCAAAGTTGACCGCATTATCATGTTCGGCATCGCTAATTTTAGATTTATTCACTTTATCTTGATAAACAAAAATTAAACACACATTGACGAGGAGAAAGACAAGTATGAACAACGTTTTAGTGCGTTTCCAGTTCATGTTTCCACCAACTCCCCATCTTTGTATTCGTACCATTTATGATTGTATTTAATATACCACGTTGGCGTAAACTGGCTGCCTTCTTGAATTTCAATTCGATCTTGAGGTCCACGAATGGCACTCATTTTATAGCCAACCACCATTTGTTCCACTTTCGTCAAATCAATGTTGCCTTTACTTGCTAATGTAGAACGTACATCTTCCGCATCTGGCATCGATTTCGGTTCATCACCATTATCAATAGTCACATTTGTTTTTAAGAGACCTCGACTATATTCGTATAATCCACGCTCACCCCAAAGTACACGAATTTCATTCAATTGGTTTGGATAAAATATCGGTCGTCCGTTGAGAAACATTTGATAAATAATTTCCCCTTGCTTGCTATTCGCACTAAACAAGCGGAAATCATCTGTAAAGCCCCCATGCTTATTAATAAAGTCAAATGCACGTGGTAAGCTAATATTCATATCGCGTGTACTATGCTCATCTTCGGACAGGTTCGTATAGTCATACGTTTCTTTCTCCGCATTGTAATTCACAACCCCTGTATTGTTATTGTACGTTGTGTTACCACTATTCGTAGTACGTACAATCGGCGTGTCATCAAAGAGAATCGAGTTCAAATCTTCTACATTAATATGATTAAAAATCGTGCGATAAGATTTCAAATCTTTCGGTGCTTTTAAAGCGTATAAATACGTTGCTTTATTGACTGTACTTCGATTTGTTACGATATCCGAATAAGGTTCTAATTCATCATGCATATGATCTATTCTCTGTTGAATCAATTTCGTATCGAGATTCGTTTCTAATTTAATAGCACGCTGATGGTTCGGTTGCATCGCATATAAAACGACATGCTGATGATCATCAATATCCAATATCAAACGATTAAATTTAAAATTCGCCGGTACTTTTGCTGGCATCTCAATGACTTCGTTGAGATACATGGATAGCGGTATGTCTGTCGGGAAGTCTAACACGACAAAATGATGGCTCAAATCTTTCAATAACACGACTTGATCATTTTGGATATCTTCAACTTCAATAATGCGATGTTTTTGAAATAGAGACATCATCTCATTAACTTCTTTATTTGCAGGCATTCCTTTCAAATGATCATGATCCACATGTACGAGCTGTAAAGGCGTGATGACCTGATTAAACTGCTTGTCATATCGCGTACCGATCGCTTTCGGTGTATCTTTTGTTTGCGGGTTGTCAATGTTCGTTAAATCTGGCGAAAAATTCCAAATCATAACTGTAAGCACTACACTGGAAAGAACGAGTGACACTAATATGATAGATTTAATCAGTTCTCTAGTTCGCATCCCAATCACCATCTTCTATTGTTTCACATGGAAGTGTGATAAAAATCGATGTACCTTGTCCTTCAACACTATTGGCCCATATACGACCTTGATGCGCTTCGACAATCTCTTTAGAAATCGCTAATCCGAGACCTGTACCCCCCATTTTTCGTGTCCTTGCTTTATCTACGCGGAAGAAACGATCAAAGATTTTATCGACTTTATTAATTGGAATCCCGATACCATTGTCTTTGATCCGAATTGTTAAACGGTTATGCACTGTGTTTTGTTTCACGTGGAACTCTACGCGTTTTTCACCGCGAGAATACTTCATCGCATTCGTAATCACGTTATCAAACACTTGTGTCATCTTATCTGGATCAATTTCCGTAAAAATGGTTTCTCTAGGAATATCACGGACAAAAGTCGTATCTTTCGCAGCCATTTCATGTCGATTAATAATTTTATTGATAAACATATTAAAATCGACAATCTCTTTCGTAATAGGTTCTGTTTCGTTATCCATTTTAGAAAGATGGAGTAAATCGTTGACTAATCGAATCATCCGCTCCGTTTCTTCACGTGTGACTGATAAAAATTGAGGTGCAATCGATTCATCTCGCCATGCGCCTTCTTCTAGGGCCTCGATGTAACTATTCATTGAAGTCAACGGTGTACGTAACTCGTGCGATACATTGGCCACAAATTCGCGTCGTTCACGCTCAATTTGTTGTTGTTCTGTAACGTCATGTAACACAGCGATATAACCTGTCACAAAGCCAGTTGCTTGAACAATAGTACTAAAATTAACGCGAACAATGATACCTTCTTCTTCATTAATATCTAATAAGAAACTATCATTGTTTTCATTTAATTCTTCGAGCGTAAATTCTTCACTTAAATCAATGACATCAAAAATAAAGTGTCCTGAGACTTCCTCTTTAGACTTACCTAACATTTTAAGTGCCATGTCATTAATGATACGCACACGCCCACGTCTATCTGTGGCGATGACACCATCACTCATGTGTGTGATAACAGAATCTAAGCGTCGTTTCTCACTCTCTGTATTCGCTTGTGCCTCTTGCACACGTTTCGATAAGTTGTTAAAAGCAAGTGCAAGTTCACCAATTTCGTCATTACCATAGATTTTCACACGCTGCGTATAGTTCCCTTTTGACATTTCGACCGTTTGATTACGCATATCTGTAATAGGTTTAGTAATCGTACGCGCAATAAAGAAACCTAAAATGACTGTAATAATTAAAGAAATCCCTGTACCTACAATGAAAATTTGGTTGATATCATTTAATTGGTCATAAACTTGGTTAATGTTAGATTCAATATAAATATCACCAATTAAACCGTCATTCGTACTTACAGGCATATTTTTAATCCATACCCGTTGCTTACCTTCACCATAATCTTTTAAAACGGTATCGGAGTTCTCTTGACCTAATGATAAGGCCTTTTGAATCGAACTCTCATTTGCTTTTTGGTTAATAATTGTACGATTTGACTGTTTCGATGTCGCAATAATAATTTGGTCTTTATCAATGAAACGAATTTCTATCATTTCATTGCGATTTGCATATTCGTTTAATAAATTTTGAATATCTTTTTGAATATTTCCGGATTCATTATCATCCGCATATATTTTTTCAATACCGAGCTCAATTTGTTTTGCATTTTGAGATATATTCGTTTTAAATGACTCTGTCATTTCTTTTTCGAGACTATTTGTAAAATATAGCCCAATAATTTGCATACCAATAATAATCAATAGGACATAGACAATAACAAGTTTCGTGTGAAGGGATTGAAATTGTTTTAACCACTTCATATTGCGCGTCCTCTAATCATGTTGTTGCAAGAAATATCCTACTCCACGACGTGTCACGATATAGTCTGGATGAGAAGGATCATCTTCAATTTTTTCACGTAATCGACGAATGGTAACGTCAACCGTGCGCACATCACCAAAATAGTCATAACCCCAAACCGTTTGAAGTAAATGTTCACGTGTCATGACTTGTCCCATATGTTTAGATAAATAATGGAAAAGCTCAAATTCACGGTGTGTTAAATCAATGTCCTCACCGCGTTTTTTAATAGAATATGCATCTGGATAAATCACAATATCTTTAATTGTAATTTCATTTGTTTGCATATGATTTTCTTGGCTCGGTTGGGCATAATGGCGACGTAAATTGGCTTTTACACGTGCAATCAATTCGCGTGTACTAAATGGTTTAGTCACATAATCGTCTGCACCCAATTCAAGGCCAAGCACTTTGTCGATTTCTGAATCTTTCGCAGTCAACATGATGATGGGCATATCAAATTTTTTGCGAACTTCACGGCACACTTCCATACCGTCTTGTCCTGGTAACATAATATCCAATAAAACAATGTCCGGCTCTTTTTCATAAATCAAATCCACCGCATCGTTACCATCATAAGCAACAAAAACGTCATATCCCTCTTTTTTGAGGTTGAATTCTAATATATCTGCAATTGGCTTCTCATCATCGACTACGACCACTTTTCTTGCCATAAAACATGACCCCATTTCTTAAAATTGCAATGATTATTCGTTACAAACTGGCATAATCCTATACCTTATAATGTATCACTAAAGTCTTGTGAATTCTATCTATTTAACTATTTGCTTCTATAAAACGAATGCGGATGACAATGACCTGCATTTAAATGCACAAAAAAGCAGTGCCTCAGCCTCTTTTAAGACTGCTTCACTGCCTGAGTAGGATAACTTCTATTTAAATAAAATGAATTAAGATTAATAAAACAATGACGATGCCACAAAAGATACCGAGTTTTTTCTGTATACGCACGACAGAGAGTGTCATCAATAATAAGCCAACGATATTCAATAAGAATATCACATGATTTTTGTATTGCACGACATCCAATAATGCTAATATACCAATGATAAGCACAATAGCTAAACCACTAATAAATAATATCTTCTCAGTGGGTTGAACTTCTTTTTTAAACACAGCGATCATCCTCATTTCTATACACTTTTATTGAAAAAAACACGTCACTCACCTTAACAAAGTAGGTTCTTCATTTTTAGACTGTATAAAAGACCAAAGAAAAAAGCAATGCCACTTTTCAATAGTGAAATTGCTTAAATAGATTGCGTACCGAGTCGAGACTCCCGAGGCATAGAGCCGAAACCGAAAATCCATTTTGGCTTCTTATGAGCTACAATAAAAGCCAAAATTAGTTGAGGTAAGGCGCCTGGGAAAGCGAGACTCGAAGAAGCAATCGGAAGTTTGCGACTTAATTATTATAGACACATAACCACCATATAAAGTGTACAGCCACAAAGTATCTCAATTTTGATACACATTTATATTTATGAAAAAAAGCCATTGCGGTTCACTTACATGAACTTCAATGACTTTCGTTTGCGCTAAAACCACTGTTTTAGCCTGATTTAGCGGTCCCGACGGGACTCGAACCCGCGATCTCCTGCGTGACAGGCAGGCGTGTTAAACCGCTCCACTACGGGACCATTTTTCATGGTGACTCCTACGGGACTCGAACCCGTGTTACCGCCGTGAAAGGGCGGTGTCTTAACCGCTTGACCAAGGAGCCTTTCTTAAACACAAGATTGATTATAGCATCAGGAAATCAAGTTGACAAGATTTTTTTGAATTTTTTTTGTATAATTTTTCATATAATGTTTAAAAGGGGGCAACATATGGAAAAACAAGTAGAATCAGCCGTTCCATACACGAAAGAAAAGCCAAAAAAGCAACTTCAATTTTTTAAAAAGTTTTTCTTTATGACATTGGGTGCAGTATTGATGGGTGTCGCACTTGAACTTTTTCTCGTTCCAAATCATTTGCTTGATGGGGGCATTGTAGGGATTTCAATTATCCTTTCTCATTTATTAGGGCTCAAGTTAGGGATATTCATTTTTATACTGAATTTACCTTTCTTCTTTTTAGGTTATAAACAAATAGGGAAAACTTTTGCGATTTCAACTTTATATGCGATTTCTGTTTTATCTATTGTCACTATCGTTTTGCATCCAATTGATCCTGTCATACATGATAAATTTTTAGTAACAATTTTTGGTGGGGCTGTCTTAGGTGTCGGTATTGTCTTAAGGTATGGGGGATCCCTCGACGGTACAGAAATCTTATCGATTTTAGTTCATTCGAAAATACCATTTTCAGTTGGAGAAATCGTGATGTTTATTAATTTCTTCATATTTGGTATTGCCGGATTTGTTTTTACGTGGGAGAGTGCTTTATTCAGTGTTGTAGCTTATTTTATCGCTTCTAAAATGATTGACACCGTCTTACTTGGTTTTGATGAATCGAAATCAATATGGATTATTAGTGATGCTTATAAAGAAATAGGAGAAGCTATTAACTCACGTCTCGGTCGTGGCGTCACATATTTAAAAGGAGAAGGCGCTTATACAGGAGAAGATAAGCGTGTCATCTTCTGTGTCATTACACGATTAGAAGAAGCAAAATTAAAAGAGATTGTCATGGCCATTGATGAAACCGCATTCTTATCTATAGGTAATGTTTCTGAAGTTCGTGGCGGTAATCATCGTAAACGTGATATTCATTAATGTTAATGATAAAGGAGGTTAACGATGAAGAAAAAGAAATCACAAATCCCTTTTGGATTACAAGCACATCAAAATAGCCGTTCGCTCATTTATAAAGCATTGTACCAACTCAATGATGTCGTACTAGGCGTTATCTTTTTAATAGGAAGTTTTCTCTTCTTTTCTGATTCAACTGTCTTTGACGGTACCGTTTTATTTGTAATTGGGAGTATTCAAATGATTATCCGTCCTTTGATTGCGATGGTTCACGATTTACATATGGCGATCATCGAGAAACGAGAAGGAGATTAGTCGAATCGCAATGATTATCATCAATGTCATCATTATTTTAGGTTTATTTCTATTAATTGGTTATATGTCTGGGACATACAAAGATGACTGGCTCTTTGTGAAGGCATGTGGTGTCAGTCTTGTCCTTATGGTTACAGCTTTATTATCACTTGCGATAGCGGGCGGTCTTGTTTATATCTTATTCGCTTTTCTATTACATGAAAAAGGGAGTATATTTAATATATTAGTTATTTCTATTTTGGCTGGTGGATTTTTACAGTTTTTCTTTGTTCGTTATATGATGCGATTGAATGCCTATAACGAAACGTTAATTGAAATTTTAGAGTATTTTATTCAATGGACCACCATACTCTTTACACTTTATCAATTTATTGTTACATCAAAAGGGACGATGGCTTTTATTAGTACCTTAAAAATCAACACACATTCTCTGAATATCGCATTATTGAATATCGTTATCCTACCTGTCCTTCTCATCAGTTGGATCGGGATTGCGATGACGAAAGTTTATATTAAAGATCACTATAAAGATGAATAAACAAAAATGCGACAAGCAGTGGCCCCTCAAAAGACCCTCGCTTGTCGCTTTTATAATTGATTTTTATAGACTAATTTATAAGGGGGGGGTAGTCTTACCGAAGTGTTGCCGATAGACTTACCGAAGTCTAAATACTTACCATAATTTTTCAACGATATTCGTTTGATTGCGGTCAGGACCTACAGAGAAGATAGAAATATGGACGTTACATAATTCTGAAATACGCTCTAAGTAACGGCGTGCATTTTGTGGTAGTTCGTCTAAACTACGTACACCTGTAATATCTTCAGTCCAACCTGGTAATGTTTCAAAGATAGGTTTACAACGTTTTAAGTCGTTTAAGTTTGCTGGGTATTCCGTAATCTCTTTTCCATCTAATTCATAAGCTGTACAGATTTTAACCTCTTCTAAGCCAGTTAAGACGTCGATAGAGTTGATTGATAAATCTGTAATCCCACTTACACGACGAGAGTGACGTAATACAACGGAGTCAAACCAACCTACACGGCGTGGACGACCTGTTGTTGTGCCATATTCACGTCCGATTTCACGAATATGGTGCCCTTGTTCATCAAATAATTCTGTTGGGAATGGCCCATCACCTACACGTGAAGTGTATGCTTTACATACGCCAACTACTTTTGATACATTTGTTGGCCCTACACCAGCACCAACTGTCACGTTACCCGCTACAGGGTTACTTGATGTTACAAAAGGATATGTTCCGTGATCGATGTCTAACATCACCCCTTGCGCACCTTCAAAAAGAACGCGCTCATCAGCTACAAATGCATCGTCTAACACTTTTGCAGTGTCTGTCACATAAGGTGCAAGACGTTGCCCTGCTTGATAGTATGTCTCAAAGATTTCATCAAATGATGGTGCAGATTGATGAAACATGCCTTGGAAATAATCATTTTTATATTCTAAATTTTCTTTTAAACGTTGTTCGAAAACTTCTCTATCTAATAAATCTGCAACACGAATTCCAATTCTTTGTGCTTTATCTACGTATGCTGGGCCAATACCTTTCTTAGTCGTACCGATTTTATTATCACCACGACGCGCTTCTTCAAGCTCATCTTGCTTAATGTGATAAGGTAGGATGACGTGTGCGCGGTTTGAGATGCGTAAATTATCTGTTGAAATACCTCTTTCATTTAAACCGTCTAATTCTTTTAATAACGCAACAGGATCAACAACTACACCGTTACCAATCACTGCAAGTTTATCTTTATAAAAAATACCAGATGGTACTAAATGTAATTTGTATGTTTCACCATCAAATTTAATGGTATGTCCTGCATTGTTACCACCTGAAAAACGTGTAATAACATCTGCTTGTTCCGCTAAAAAGTCTGTAATTTTACCTTTTCCTTCGTCTCCCCACTGTGTCCCAACAACTACGATTGATGACATAAGAGCACCTCCAAGTTTTCTCAATTAACCAAAGAGTATTCTACCAGTATCACAGTATGATTGCAAATCAAAAAACGAACATTATTGTATCACCTAGATGATGACATCTAGCATATGATATAAAGTAATGCGAAACCTAGAACCATGCGTAATAGAAGCATTGAATGCCATTTCATACAATTTCTAAAATCCTAACTTACGATAAATATAAGCAAAGAAACCAAACTGAAAACCGTACTTTAAAAACAAAAAATTGTTTTTCGTACGGTTTTTAAGCTAATTATTTTTTTATCCCATCTCTGCGTGAGCGTAATCAATATCCGTAAATTTATTGTATTGTTTCATGAAATGCAATTTGACCGTTCCAGTTGGACCGTTACGTTGCTTTGCAATGATAATTTCGATTTCTCCATTCTCATCATTCGTTTGCGGTTCAAAACCACCATCGTCGTCATCATCATCTCCGTCGCCACGATTATAATAATCATCACGATATAAGAATGCCACAATGTCCGCATCTTGCTCGATTGACCCTGATTCACGTATATCACTCATCATTGGTCGCTTATCTTGACGTTGTTCTACGCCCCGTGAAAGCTGACTCAACGCAATCACAGGACATTCTAACTCACGCGCAATCGCTTTAAGCATTCGAGAAATCTCAGAAACTTCTTGTTGACGGTTATCTGATGAACGAGAACCGCTGCCTTGTATTAATTGTAAATAGTCGATTACAATCATGTCCAAACCGTGCTCTTGTTTAAGACGGCGGCATTTCGAACGAATATCCGTAATACGAATCCCTGGCGTATCATCAATAAAAATCTTAGTTCGTGACAATTTCCCCACTGCCACAGTAAATCGATTCCAGTCTTCTTCAGTCATGGTCCCTGTACGCAAACGATTGGAATCGACATTACCAGAACTACAAATCATACGTGTCGCAAGTTGGTCTGCACCCATTTCAAGCGAGAAAATGCCCACTGTATATTGGTCTTCATGTGTCGCAACTTTTTGCGCAATATTTAAAGCGAAGGCAGTCTTACCTACAGAAGGTCGGGCTGCGAGAATAATTAAGTCATTTCGGTTGAATCCTGCCGTCATTTGGTCTAAATCGCGATACCCTGTAGGAATCCCTGGTGTTTGCCCACTATTCTGGTCGAGCTGTTCCGCATTGTCATAAACTTGTCCTAATACGTCACGAATGTCTTTGAAACCATCACTTTCACGTGTAGAAGAGAGTTCTAGAATACGACGTTCAGCATCGTTTAAGACTGTATCCAAATCTAATTCATCGTTATAGCCATCATTCGCAATGCTATCTGCTGTATGAATCAACTTACGTTTAATCGCATTTTTAAAAACGACATCCGTATAATATTGAATATTACGCGTTGTCGGTACATTCGTTGTAATTTCAGCGAGATATTGTGGTCCACCTGCTTCATTCACAACACCTTCTTGTGTTAGTCGATCAAGGACAGTCACAATATCTATATCTTGTCCATCTTCGTTTAAATCCATCATGGCACGGAAAATGTGTTGATGTGCGCCACGGTAAAAAGACTCTGGCAACAACACTTCTTGTGTCGATGACATCAATTCTGGATCTAAAAAGATTGCACCTAAGACAGACTGCTCTGCCTCATGACTGTGTGGCATTCGATTGTGTTCAAACATTTCATCCATGCCGAGGACCTCCTCATATTTGTTACATATCTTAACATATTCTATTATAAACCATACATTCCGGCAATGGTTGTCCGTTAGATGCCGTGATAAAGGGATATGATATAAAAAAGCTGGTGACTCTGTCGTCCCAGCTTTTTCTATGCTTATTGCTCTACAGTGTGTACACGAATTGTACCTTCCACTTCTTTATGAAGTTTAACTGGCACATTTGTATAACCTAGCGCGTGAATACCTTGAGGTAAGTCCATTTTTCGTTTATCTAATTTAATGTTATGTTGCGCTTTAAGTGCTTCAGCAATTTGTTTCGTACTAATAGAACCGAATAATTTGCCGCCTTCACCTGATTTCGCTTTAACTTCGACTTCAAGTTCACTTAATTTTTCTTTTAACGCTTTCGCATCTTCAAGTTCTTGTTGCTTGTCTTTTTCGATACGTTTGTTCTTTTGATCTAATTGTTTAAGGTTTCCAGGTGTTGCTTCAACTGCATAGCCATTTTTAATTAAGAAGTTGTTCGCGTAACCAACTGGTACCTCTTTAACTTCTCCTTGCTTACCTTTACCTTTAACATCTTGTGTGAAAATTACTTTCATGATTCGTCACTCCTATCCATTTGTTCGTTGATCACATGTTGTAATTTTTCAATGGCTTCCTCCACAGTCACACCTTCAAGTTGTGTTGCTGCATTGGTTAAATGACCACCGCCACCGAGTGCTTCCATCGTCAATTGAACATTGAATTCACCAAGTGAGCGCGCTGACATACCAATTAAGTTTTCCTCGCGTCTTGCTACAACATAGGATGCTTCTACTCCATCTAAACTTAACAGTTCATCCGCTGCCTGTGCAACTGTAACTGGATGATAAATTTTTTGATCCGAGCCATGTGCAATCGCAATGCCATTTTCTTGTAGTTTCACAGTACGAATCAACTCTGAACGATTGATATACGTTTCTATGTCATCTTTTAAGAAATGTTGCGTTAATATCGTATCTGCACCGTGTGCACGTAAATAGCTCGCAGCATCGAAAGTACGTGACCCTGTACGCAATGTAAAGTTACGTGTATCGACAATAATACCTGCATACATCACTGTTGATTCGAGTCGCGTCAAACGCTGTTCTGTCGGTTGATACTCGAGTAACTCTGTAACAAGTTCTGCCGTCGAACTTGCATAAGGTTCCATATAAATAAGTAAAGGATTGGAAATAAAGCTTTCACCACGACGATGGTGGTCAATTACGACTTTACGATTGGCTTTATTTAAAATATTTTCATCAATCACCATCTCTGGTTTATGCGTATCTACGATGACTAAAGTCGTTCTAGACGTCATCATATTCCATGCATCATCCGATGTGATGAAACGTTCTTTTAATTCTGGTTTTTCATCAATTTCATCCATCACACGGCGAAGTGTTGGATCGATATCGGAATCATTTAACACAATATAGGCATCAAGATTATTCATCATTGCAAAGCGTGTCACACCGATTGCTGCACCGATAGCATCTAAGTCTGGGCGCTTATGACCCATTACAATCACTTTGTCGCCTTCTAATAATATATCTTTTAATGCGTGAGAAATGACGCGTGCTCTTACACGTGTCCGTTTTTCCATCGGGTCAGTCTTACCGCCATAGAAACGAACATTCCCGTTCATATTTTTAATCGCAACTTGGTCTCCACCACGACCTAATGCCAAGTCTAGACCAGATTGTGACAGTTCTCCAAGGTCAATTAAATTTTCAGAGCCTTCCCCAATACCAATACTGAGTGTCAATTGTGCGCGATAACCCACACTTTTTTCACGAAGCTGGCTCAAAATATCAAATTTCGTATCTTCAATGTCTCGTAAAATACGACGATTCATATAGGCAATAAATTGATCGGAACTGTACCTTTTGAAAAAGACATCGTGTTCCTGTGCCCATCGACTAATCACACGAGTGACCATAGAGTTGATTTCTGAACGTTGTGTATCATTCATATTTTGCGTTAACTCATCATAGTTATCCAAGAACAACGTTGCAATAATTGGCTGTTGATCATCGTAAGCTTGTTGTATTTCAGCTTCTTCAGTTGAATCTAAGAAATACAAAATTCCTTCATCTTCTGAATACTTCACGCGATAATGGTATGCACCATCTTGCATCTCTATCTCTCTTGCTTTTTCAAGCTGCTTTAAAATATTAGGATAGATTTCATTAATAGGATCCGAAATCACATTGCGATCAAAACGTTCGGTCATAAAAGGGTTGACCCATTCTATCCGATCATTTTCATCCAATACGATTAAGCCCATAGGCATCGTTTTGGCAGCTCTATCACTTGCGAGCGACACCTTTCCGCTCAAATCATCTAAATAACGATCAAAGCGGCGATACAGCCGTCTAAAAATGAACAAACTGACGATGAGCATCACAAAAACAATGATAGCAGCTATAAAAGCCAAAAAGCGATTAAAGAAAAAGGACACACCTACAATAATCAATGCTGTCATCGTAATTACAAGGAATGGAACGATCAGTGCTTTCTTCATTGAATGACGGTTCATCTTGTTTGTCACCTCTTATCGTTTTTAATCATACTTTTTAAATTTAACCCAAGATCTAATAAACCAATCAAACGTGTCATTGGATAAAAAATAATACCTAACACAATAAAGATGACAGACACAGCAACTGGCATTCGTTTTATTGTAGTAAAGTAATGTATAAAACTTAAACCTTGAATGACTAATAAGAAACCTAATACAATTTGAAAATTAATACCGATACTATTGATTGTTGTGGCAGGTTCTGTTGTCACACTGACCAACAACGCAATGGCGTAAATAATAAATAGAGAACGTTTCATTTGCCATAAATATAATGGACGAAAAACAGGCGTTGCAATTTTGAATTTACGTAAGATTGGAAAGATAATCATCAACGTGATGATTAAATAAATTGCAATCGTCACAACAATCATAGCTGGCAATTGAACTGCCAACTGATGCACAGAGTTATTTAAAACCTCTCTTGCCTGTTGATCTAAATTTTGCATCTCAATCATTTGATTAACGATTTTTTGATAAGGCTCTAATAACACTTGTGCATATGGTAATTGTTTTAAACCTTGCAAAATCATGATAGCACCGATTGTAATGATGCTCGTCACAAGTGTTGCGACATACAAAATATGTTCTTTTGAGGCACGTTGCTTAAGCAATTGTGCAATCACTGCACTCAATGCTAATAAAATGATCATAAAGGTCATTACAAACAAGTCGCCCGTTAATGTTGAGAGTAATATCGTAATTAAAGTAGCCAATCCAAAAGAATGAATGGAACGGTACCATAATATGATTCCTGGTAAGGTTGCAAAACATGCGATAATCATTACTGACCAAGGCATAAAATGCAGTACTAAAGCTACCGCTAATAGAACAATTGTACCTACTAGGGTTTCTTTAGGCTTGATTTTAGAAAACAAAGACGCCACTTCCAAACTAATTTATTCTATAACTTCTATTTTACAAGCTTTGTAATATGAATACAATTTGTGTTGATTAGATGACATATCTTTACATCTCCTCAAACACAAAGAAAAGCTATATTTTAGCTATTATCCCTAAAATACAGCTTATTGTCTAGTATTTCTAGTTTACACAATTATAACAAATAGATAACATTATCGTCTAAAATTAGCGTCGAAATCGCGAAACTTTTAAGAAATGATATAAATAGGGCGCCCAGTCATTAAAATTAAGCAAAAAGCCATCATGCCCAACATTATCAGGCACAAAAAAATGACGATGGTATTTGAAGTGCTTACCAAGTGCAGCAACTTGATCATCGGGGTACAACAAATCATCGGTAAAACCAAGTGTCAGCACTTTTGTATTCAATGATTGATACACCTTGTCCACATTTTCTCTTCCTCTATAAATATCATGGCTATCCAAGACGTCTAGCAATGTTAAATAGCACTGTAAGTCAAATTGTTCTTTAAATTTATCACCTTGATATTTTTGATATGTGACGACTTCATCAGGTGTAAAACGGGCTTCATAGCTTTTAGATGATCGATACGTCAGGAAACCGAGTTGACGCGCAATACTTAAACCTTCTTTACCTGCTATGTGAATGGCTTGTCTCGCAATTTCATTAAATGCACGGCTATACGAAGATGTCTTTGCGGTCGCTGCAAGAATCACTGCTTTTTCTACTTCAAATTTATGCCGATAAAGGAGCTCAAGTGCTTGCATACCGCCTAAAGAACCGCCTATGAGTACATCAATTTTACGGAAGCCTAAAGCTTCAATTCCTTTTTCAAGCGCATGGGCAATATCGCGCATTGTAAGGTGCTGAGGAAAATTTTGATCTGTTACACGTGAGCTAGAACCGAATGGACTACCGATAACATTAAAAGTAAGAAACTGATAATCATGAAGCGGCATGTAACCCCCATCAATAATCTCACGCCACCACCCTGGATTTTCCTCTGTTCCATATGTTAAATGGTTGCCTGTCAACGCATGACAAACAAGCACTAAAGGTTGACCTGGGTAACCTACATGTTCATATTGAAGCTTTAAATTTTCAATTTTCTCTCCAGATTCAGTTGTAAAAGCGCCTAACTCTAATGTGTCAACTCGATAATTCATCATTTTAGTATGCCCTCCCTCTAAAATTCAAAAAAGGTTGTATTTCCGAAATAACGGTAATACAACCTTTGTAAGCACATCTATGTTAACTTATCATCCGCAATGGTTGGTTGTAGCACCGTACTTATCAATAAGTGGTTGCTGAAGCGTCACAGGGCCAAATCCCTCAACTTCTCTTAATAAGTATATTTTTGTTTTTTATCATACCTCATTCATTATCGACATGCAAACGATTATTAGAATAATCCGGCTATTCTCAATAATGCGACACTAATCATACCTACAATAACTGTTATTGTTAAACTTCTAAGCCAAAAAGCACTAATAACAGTGGGTATTAGCGCTAAGGCAAAGTTCCAGTTTAATGTATAACCCATCACACCTTTTTGTTGCTGGATTAAACCATCCACGACTAAAGCTGTGAAAAGGTTGATTGGAATAAAAGTGAGCCATTTTAAAACTTTATCAGAAAGCTGTACACGAGAAATCATCACAAGCGGTGTAATACGTAAAAGTAAAGTGACAATTCCCGAACCTATAATTGCCAATAAGATATAAAGTGTCATCGATCAATCACCATCCCTATTGCTGCAGTGATAGTAGACGCGAATAAAATTGCTAAATAGGAAGACATGACCATACTTAGCGATAACATCATAACAATGACAATCAGCATCAATAACAAATAAGTACGCATCTTTGACTTGGTGATTCCTTCAAATTGTGCAATCGTTAAAAATACAAACATCGCTATAATGGCATAATCTAAACCAAATGCATATGGATTTTTAAAAAAGTTGCCAAGTAACGCCCCCAAAATAGAGACAAAAATCCAAAATAAGTAGGCTGTTAAATTTAGTCCATACATCCAATTACGTGTTATGGGGAGACCTTTTGAATGAGGCGTTATGGCCACAGCAAAAGTCTCATCAGTGAGTAACGCGCCTACCCCAACTCTATGAAGTAAACTTTCCTGCTTAAAATTATTTGCTAGTGTCATACTCAATAGGAACATGCGACTATTTACGATTAACGTTGTCAGTACAATAATCCAAACTGGTGTATGAACAACCATTAAAGCGACAATAATAAACTGAGCAGCTCCGGCATAAACAAGCATCGATAACATCACGATTTCAAGTAAGCCAAAACCAGAAGCAACACCGACAACGCCAAAGGAAAATCCTATCCCTGCATAGCCTAACAAAGTTGGAATACATTCTTGTACGCCTTGCTTAAAAGTTGTATGCGACACCATGACACATCCCTTCTAAAAAAATTAATCTTATTATAATACAAGATTATCAAATTCTCTATCAGGTTAGTCTAACGTCATAGTGTCCGAAGTCTAACGATTGTATTAAAAAGGCTTAACAAAGGGGTTTAAAAAAATAAAATTTTCAGATTTTTTAACTGTTGTAAAAGCTGTTATAATATCATTTTATCTATTTACATGCTCAAAAATAGAGCGAGACAGAAACCATTTTGATTTCGTTGTCTCGCTCTAACAAATATCAAGACGTATATTTCTTAAACGCCAATTCAAATTTTATATCATTAATAAAACGATAATCTTAATTATCCTTCTACAACTGTTTCAAGGTTAAGTTCGATTTTAACTTTTTTACCTATAAAGACACCGCCTGTTTCTAAAGGTGCATTATAAGTAAGACCGTAGTCTTCGCGGTTAAGTTCACCTTTTAAGGTGAACCCTGCATTTGTATCGCCACTTAGAGGGTTTTTACCTGAACCATTGACATAAAGCTCGAATTCCTCATCTTGAGTATGTCCTTTAAATGTCACTTCAACTTGTGCTTTGTAGTGATCTCCCGCTGGCTCAATCGCTTTCGTTGTAAATTTAATTTCTGGGTATTGTTTTGCATCAAAAAAGTCTTCACTTTGTAAATGGTCATCTCGATCTCTCACATACGTATCGATAGAGTTCACTTGAATTGTACCTTTAGCTTGTAAAGATGTCGGCTGATCTAAATCGCCTTCAATCTCAAATTGGTAGTCATGAAATTGACCTTTCAATGTATTCACCATCATATGTTGAATCGCAAAACCGACATGACTATGTGCTGTATCAACTTTAAAATGTGCCATTAAAATACCTCCTTAAAAAATACGCATCTCTAGAGTATTTACCCTAAAGATGCGTATTCAATCATCTCACAATTATTTTGGTTCAATCACAGTTTGACCGCCCATAAATGGCACTAACGCTTCTGGTACAGTAATCGTACCGTCTTCATTTTGATAGTTTTCAACAATAGCCGCAAATGTACGACCTACCGCTAAACCAGAACCATTCAATGTATGAACATATTCAGGTTTCGCATCTTTATCACGTTTAAAACGGATGTTAGCACGACGCGCTTGGAAGTCTGTACAGTTTGAACAAGAGCTAATTTCTTTATAGTCATTGTAACTTGGTAACCAAACTTCTAAATCATATGTTTTACTTGCACCAAATCCGATATCTCCCGTACACAAGATGACACGGCGATAAGGTAATTGAAGTGCTTCTAGAATCGCTTCAGCATTAGTCGTCATTTCTTCTAAAGCATTCCATGAGTCTTCTGGCTTCTCAATTCTAACCATCTCTACTTTATTAAATTGATGTAAACGAATGAGTCCACGTGTATCACGGCCGGCAGAACCCGCTTCACTTCTAAAACATGCAGATTGACCTGTGAATTTTTCAGGTAAGACACCTGGCTGGATAATTTCATCTCTATAATAATTTGTCAATGGCACTTCTGCTGTTGGAATTGTATAGAGAGCTTCTTTTTCTACTTTAAATAAATCTTCTTCAAATTTTGGTAATTGTCCTGTGCCATACATTGCTTTAGCATTTACAAGTTGAGGTACCATCATTTCTGAATAACCATGTTGTGTCGTATGCATCGTAATCATAAAGTTCATTAAAGCACGTTCTAATTTCGCGCCATCATTTGTTAAGTATACAAAGCGTGCTCCTGATACGCGTGCTGCACGGTCAAAGTCAGCCATTTTTAAAGTTTCTACAAGATCCCAATGGGGTTTCGCTTCAAAATTAAATTCGCGTGGTGTGCCCCATTTTTTCAACTCAACATTTTCACTGTCATCTTTACCTTCAGGGACATCATCGTGAATAAGGTTAGGGATACGAGAAAGTTTGTCTTTTAATGTATCGTCAACTTCTTTAAGTTGTGCATCGATCGCTTTAATTTTCTCCCCTACTTCACGTTGTGCTTTGATCGCATCATCTGCATTTTCTTTGTTTCGTTTTTTTTCTGCGATTTGTTGTGATGCTTTATTACGCTCTGCTTTTAAATCTTCTGTTTGTTGAATCAAGTCACGACGTTGTTGATCTAAAGTCAAAACTTCTTCCACAACAGCAGGATCCATACCTCTTAAAGCAATTTTCTCTTTAACTTTTTCCTTCTCACTTCTAAATAATTTAATGTCTAACATATGCCAACTTCCTTTCACAAGTTTTTTAAAATTTAAGATGAGGAAACATCACGAAAATAAAAAACCACATCCCTCAACACAAGGGACGTGGTTTTGACGCGTTGCCACCCTATTTAACAGACATCTTCATATGTCTGCACTCTTACAAAATTTAACGGTTTGACCCGAATTGTTTCTATACGTGGATAGATTTCATATAGTGCCGTACATTTGTTTTCACCAACCACAAACTCTCTAATTCCATTCCTATATTACTTATTCCACAAACAATGTACTCTATTAATTTACATTTAATATATCAAAGAAAAATTTGAATAGCAAGCTTATTTCTGATATGCCACATTTTGTAAATAATTTGCTACATTTTCAATATCTCGATGGAATTGACGATCTTCTTTGATTGAAGGGACGATTTTACGTAAATCCGTAAACTTTTCATAGGTTTTAGGCGATAATTGAGATACATTTTTCAACTCTACGGCTTGAAGCGCAATAATTGCCTCAATTGCGATAACACGACGTACATTTTCTAGAATTTGATAACCAAGGCGTGAGGCTATCGTTCCCATTGATACATGGTCTTCTTGGTTAGCTGACGATGGGATAGAATCGACACTCGCTGGATGCGCTAATGTTTTATTCTCTGATACTAGGCTGGCTGCAGCATATTGCATAATCATTGCACCACTTTGTAGACCTGGTTCAGGACTTAAGAAAGGAGGTAGCCCACCATTCAATTGTGGATTAACTAATCGTTCAAGACGTCTTTCAGACACATTACCGAGTTCACTTGTTCCAATTTTTAAAAAGTCGAGTGCAAATGCGACAGGTTGACCGTGAAAGTTACCACCAGAAATTACGAGGGTTTCATCATTTTCATCAAAGATAAGCGGATTATCATTTGCCGCATTCATTTCAAATTCTAATTTTTCACGTACATAATTGAAGACTTGAAAGCTGGCCCCATGAATTTGAGGAATACAACGTAATGTGTAAGGATCTTGGACACGAATTTCCCCTTGGCGTGTAGTCAATTGGGAACCTTCCAGCCAGTCTAACATCCGTCCTGCTACCGCGACTTGTTCCTCGAAATTACGCACTCTATGCACCGCTTCATGATATGCATCTGTTATACCATTCAAAGCTTGATGTGTTAAAGCAGCTACCCATTCTGCTTGATATGCAAGACTCTCTGTCTCAATAAATGTAATCACACCTTGTGCAGTCATGGCTTGTGTTCCATTTATCAATGCTAAGCCTTCTTTAGCTTGAAGTGCCAAAGGAGCACGGTCAAGGCGTTTTAAGACATCCGAGCTGTCTAAAATCTCACCTTGATATTCAACTTTGCCTTCCCCGATTAAAGATAAAGCGAGATGAGACAATGGTGCTAAATCACCCGATGCACCTAAAGAACCTTGTTGCGGAATCACTGGAATAATCCGATTATTAATAAAAAAGACAAGCTGATCAACAAGGTCGGTTGTGACACCAGAATGACCTTTCAATAAAGTATTAAGACGCAAGACCATCATTACTAAAGCGACGCGTTGTGCAAAAGGTTGACCGACCCCACAAGCATGTGAACGAATCAGGTTGACTTGTAATTCATTATACTTTTGTTGATCAATTAATACGTCACTGAATAACCCAAAGCCTGTCGTAATCCCATATACTGTTTCCTTATTTGCAATAATGCGCTCCACAATCGCACGACTTCTTTTGACACGCGCATGTGCCTCTTCACTAATTTCAATTTGATCTCCAGTAGCTAGAAATTGGCGAATCGCTTCAATTGTGAGTTGATCCCCATTTAGACGTAAAGTCATCATTATCCACCCCTATCATATATTAGCTTTTGATGCGCATCGGACATCTTTTAGCTCGTCTACTCAATTTTGATGCTGTCCCATCCCCATCACACTTAATAATCAGTATAGGATTCTTAAATCGCTTAAACAATAGTTTTCATAATATTCGTAACATGGTATTAAATTAATCTTTTAACGTGTTAAACAAATGAGAAGAAGCTTAATCATCCATTTTAGTACAAGGATGAACTGGAGACGAGATTCATTTGAGGATAGCGATATATCAATTCTATTCCGCATTTTGAGCTCAAAATGATAAAAATATCTAAAGGCTAACCGCATGACATCAGCCTTTCCTATTATCGGTAAGCATGACCGCATTCTAGAAGCTTTGAATTGGTATTGACGAAAGTACAAACCAGGTATAATATATCTTGTTGTAATAATGGAAATTCCAGATAGGAGGGTCACAAACGTGAAAACATTGTCAGCTGTCAGCATACCTAAACGTAAGCGTGATACGCATAAAGGAGATTACGGTCGTATACTTTTAATTGGTGGCAATGCCAATCTTGGTGGTGCGATTATGATTGCAGCACGTGCGTGTGTTTACAGTGGTGGTGGATTAATTACAGTCGCAACACATCCAACAAATCATGTTGCACTTCATTCTCGCTGTCCAGAGGCTATGGTCATTGATATTAATGATACGAAAAAACTGACAAAGATGATTGAAGTTTCAGATTGTATTTTAATTGGTCCAGGTTTGGGTCTTGATTTTAAAGGCAATAATGCTATGACATTTCTTTTACAAAATATTCAACCCCACCATACGCTCATTGTGGATGGCGATGCGATATCAATTGTAAGTAAATTAAAACCTGAAATTCCAGCTTGCAATGTCATCTACACACCACATCAGAAAGAGTGGGAGCGTTTGAGTGGCATTCCAATAGAAGAACAAACTTATGAACGAAACCGAGAAGCCGTCGATCGTCTTGGGGGCACAGTTGTCCTAAAGAAACATGGAACAGAAATTTTCTTTAAAGACGAAGAATATCAATTACAAATTGGCAACCCTGCGATGGCGACAGGCGGAATGGGGGATACCCTTGCTGGAATGATAACAAGCTTTGTAGGTCAATTTGACAATCTTGTTGATGCAATTACCAGTGCCACATACACACATAGTTATATAGGAGAAAAACTTTCTCAGGAGATGTATGTTGTACCCCCTTCAAGAATGATTGACGAAATTCCATACGCAATGAAACAATTGGAAGATTAAAATATCATTCTTCGTTAATGCATGAAGTGGTCGAAATCCTTTGATGCTGTTTTCATGACTCTGTTCAATTAAAAAAGAAGCGGCGGTGATTCCCAATAGAATCATCGTCGCTTCTTAATTTATCTGATTTTATTCATCTTCATTTTCAATATCTTCATTAACGCGATCCATAAAATCTTGTCTTAACGTTTCTCGTTCTTCTGTGTCGTTGTCGCTCACTTCAGGCGCTTCTGTATGAATTGTAGCACCAGGTACATCGTCTTCAATAACAGTCTCTGTCTCTGATTCTAGTTCATCATTTTCCGCTTCAAGATTTTCTGGTTCTTTTTTCACTTTAGCCACTGTAGATACAAACTGTTCATCATCTAGGCGAATTAAACGTACACCTTGAGCCATACGTCCATTCACTGAAATATCGCTCACTTCCATACGAATAATCACACCTTGGTTTGTAACAACCATTAAATCTTCATCACCTTCAACAGTTGCAATACATACGAGTTGACCGTTTCGCTCTGTCAATTTGGCAGTTTTAACACCCATACCACCACGGTTAGACAAACGGTACTCTTCAATAGAGGTACGCTTACCGTAACCTTTTTCAGTGACTACTAAAATCTCATCATTACTTTCTTCATTCGTAACGCCTAAGCCAATAACCTCGTCACCATCGCGAAGCTTAATCCCTTTGACACCCGCTGCGATACGACTCATGGAACGAACATCTGTCTCTTTAAAACGGATAAGAGAGGCATCTGCTGTACCAATCAGAATATGTTTTTCGCCATCAGTTAAACGTACAGCTACTAACTCATCTTCATCTCTAAATTTAATCGCAATCTTACCATTACGATTGATACGGTTAAAGTTACTCAATGCAGAACGTTTAATTAAACCTTTTTTCGTTACAAATACAAGGAAGTCTTCTTCAGACTCTAAATCTTTAACAGCAATCATTGTGCTGATATTTTCGTCACTTTCAAGTTCTATCGCGTTAACAATAGGAATACCTTTAGACTGACGTGAGAGTTCTGGCACTTCATAACCTTTGAGTTTGTAGACCCGACCTTTATTCGTAAAGAACAAGATATGGTCGTGTGTACTCGTTGTAACCAACTGACTCACAAAATCATCTTCTAACGTATTCATACCTTGTACACCACGACCGCCACGATTTTGTGAGCGATATGTTGATGCTGGTAAACGTTTAATATAGTTATTATGACTCAGTGTAATAACGATTTGTTCTTCTGGAATAAGATCTTCATCTTCAAGTTGATCTATACCGCCAAGTTGAATTTCAGTACGTCTATCATCGCCATATTTTTCTTTGATTTCTGTAAGCTCTTCACGAACAAGTGCTAATAACTTCTCTTCATCTGCTAAGATTGCTTCTAATTCTTCAATATAGGCAAGAAGTTCGTTATATTCGTTTTCAATTTTATCTCGTTCTAAGCCTGTCAGACGTCTTAAACGCATATCAAGAATTGCTTGTGCCTGACGTTCAGAAAGTTCAAAACGTGATTGTAAGCTTTCCATTGCCACTTTATCTGTTTCAGATTCTCGAATAATTGTAATAATCTCATCGATATGGTCTAGTGCAATTCTTAAACCTTCTAGTATATGAGCACGGTCTTTTGCTTTACGTAAGTTATAAGCTGTGCGACGACGAACTACTTCTTTTTGGTGCTCTAAATAGTGATATAACGCTTGTTTCAAGTTAATTAATTTCGGTCTACCGTTAACGAGCGCAATCATATTAACACCAAATGAAGTTTGAAGGGGCGTTTGTTTATACAAGTTGTTCAATATTACACTTGCATTCGCATCTTTACGAATATCAATAACGATACGAACCCCTGTACGTAAACTCGTTTCATCACGTAAATCTGTGATGCCTTCAATTTTTTTATCGCGTACTAATTCAGCAATTTTTTCAATCATGCGTGCTTTATTGACTTGGAATGGAATTTCCGTCACAACAATACGTTCACGGCCTCCACCACGTGATTCAATTTCAGCTTTTGCTCTCATAATAATAGAGCCACGGCCTGTTTCATATGCACGTCGAATACCACTTTTACCTAGAATTAAGCCTGCCGTTGGAAAGTCTGGGCCTTGAATATTTTCCATTAATTCATTAATGGTAATTTCTGGATTATGACTTAAACTTAGGACACCATCAATGACTTCGCGCATATTATGTGGTGGGATATTCGTTGCCATACCTACCGCAATCCCTGAAGCTCCGTTAACCAATAAATTTGGGAAACGTGAAGGTAATACACTTGGTTCCCGTTCATTTCCATCATAGTTATCAATAAAATCAATCGTATCTTTATTAATATCACGCAACAGTTCTAAGGCAAGTTTTGTCATACGCGCTTCAGTGTAACGCATTGCTGCTGCGCCGTCACCATCCATAGAACCAAAGTTACCTTGTCCATCTACAAGTGGATAACGATAGCTGAAATCCTGTGCCATACGGACCATTGCTTCATAAATAGAAGAGTCCCCATGTGGATGATATTTACCCATTACATCCCCTACGATACGGGCAGATTTTTTATACGGTTTGTCTGGCGTCATACCTTGCTCATTGAGGCCGTATAAAATACGACGATGTACAGGTTTTAAACCATCTCTGACATCTGGCAAAGCACGAGACACAATAACACTCATGGCATAATCCAAAAACGATTCTCGCATCTCTTTGCTGATATTACGTTCATTAATTCTTGATTCAGGTGTTTCAGCCATCAAGATATCCTCCTTCTCATTTTCCAATTCTCATTCTAGAAATCTAGGTTGGCATATACGGCATTATCTTCAATGAACTGACGACGATTTTCGACGACATCGCCCATCAACATTTCAAATGTCTGATCCGCTTCGATTGCATCATCTAAAGTCACTTGAAGCATTGCACGGTTTTCAGGATTCATTGTTGTTTCCCATAATTGGTCTGCGTTCATTTCCCCTAAACCTTTATAACGTGCAATTGACCATTTTGGCGTTGGATTAAGTCTTTCTTTTAATTTATCCAATTCGCGGTCATTAAAGACATAATATTTTTGTTTCCCTTGTGTTAACTTGTACAATGGCGGTTGTGCGATATAAACATAACCAGCTTCAATAAGTGGGCGCATAAAACGATAAAAGAACGTCAATAAAAGCGTCCGAATATGCGCACCATCGACATCCGCATCAGTCATAATGACAATCTTGTGGTAACGGGCTTTTGAGATATCGAACTCTCCGCCGATACCTGTTCCAAATGCAGTGACCATTTGACGAATTTCGTTGTTATTCAAAATCTTATCTAAACGTGCTTTTTCAACGTTTAAAATTTTCCCTCTTAAAGGCAATATTGCTTGCGTACGTGAGTCTCGACCTGATTTTGTAGACCCCCCGGCAGAGTCACCCTCTACTAAGAAAATCTCACTTTCAGATGGATCTTTACTTGAGCAGTCTGCTAACTTACCTGGTAAGCTTGAAATATCAAGTGCAGACTTACGACGTGTGACTTCACGCGCTTTTTTCGCAGCGATACGTGCGCGAGAAGCCATAATACCTTTTTCGATAATAATTCGTCCAATTTGTGGATGCTCATATAAGAAACGTTCAAAAAGCTCCGAGAATACGCGGTCAACAATTTGACGAACCTCAGAGTTGCCTAATTTTGTTTTTGTTTGTCCTTCAAACTGAGGATCTCCATGCTTGATGGAAACGATAGCAGTTAAACCTTCTCTCGTATCTTCACCTGACAAGCGTTCTTTCTCATCTTTGATTAACTTATTTTGAGATCCATAATTATTTAATACTCTCGTTAACGCACGTTTAAAGCCATCTTCATGCGTCCCACCTTCATATGTGTGGATATTATTCGCGTAAGTCAGTAAATTTGTCGCAAAACCACTGTTATATTGAATAGCGATTTCGACTTCAATGTCATCGCGTGTCTCATGAACATAAATAGGTTCTTCATGTAATGGCTCTTTATTCTCGTTTATAAGCTCGACATACGACTTTATTCCACCTTCATAGTGGTAACTATCCTCACGAATTTCTTCTTCGTCACGCTCGTCTCTGAGCGTAATACGGATACCTTTATTTAAAAAGGCTAATTCACGAATACGTTTTTGCAAAGTTTCATAGTTATACACTGTCGTTTCTTGGAATATCGTGCCATCTGCCTTAAAACGAATCACTGTCCCTGTTTGGTCTGTATCACCAATTTGTTTCAAATCAAATGCAGGTACACCCATGTGGTAGGCTTGATGATGAATACGTCCATTTCTATGAACGTAAACTTCTAACGTCTCACTCAATGCATTTACAACAGATGAACCTACACCGTGTAAACCACCTGAAACTTTATAGCCACCGCCGCCAAATTTCCCACCAGCGTGTAATACAGTTAAAATAACTTCTACAGCAGGACGTCCCATTTTTTCTTGAATATCGACAGGAATACCGCGTCCATTATCTGTAACTTTAATCCAATTGTCTTTTTCGATGATCACTTCAATATCATCTGCATATCCTGCAAGTGCTTCATCAATACTGTTATCGACAATTTCCCAAACAAGATGATGTAGACCACGTTCTGAAGTAGAACCAATATACATACCTGGTCGCTTACGTACCGCTTCAAGTCCTTCTAAAACTTGAATCTGACTCGCACCATAATTTTCCGAGTTGTTCACATCAGCCAATGCTTCCCACCTTCACTTTCTTCCTACTGCTTAATATTTCCTTGTGCAATTTGATATATCTTCGCGTTTTTCATTATTTCATGATCAATACCATCTACCGAAGTGGTTGTCACAAATGTTTGAACTTTATGCTGAATTGTACTTAAAAGATGCGTTTGACGTGCATCATCTAGTTCACTTAAAACGTCATCAAGTAATAAAATGGGGTATTCCCCCACTTCTTGATTCATTAATTCAATTTCTGCTAACTTAATCGAAAGCGCTGTTGTCCGTTGCTGACCTTGAGAGCCATAAACTTGTGCGTCCATGCCATTCACTTGAAAAGCTAAATCGTCACGGTGTGGTCCATTTAAACTCACACCGCGCTCGATTTCACGATTCTGGTGACTTTGAAGGTCTTCGAGTACTTTTTGAATTAAGACTGCCTCTGCTTGCGAGGTGTCTTCAATTTTGATACTAGGTAAATATTTTAATGTCAAAGCTTCGCGACCATTCGTAATACCTGAATGAATGGGCTCTGCTAAAGTTTCTAGTTCTGCAATAAATTGTGCTCTGCGTTGTGTCACTTTCACTGCATATTCAGCAAATTGCTGATTCAGTACTTCTAACATCGTTGTATCTTTTGTCTGTTTCAATTGCAGCTGCTTTAAATAGTGATTGCGTTGTTTCAAAATACGTTGATATTGCGATAAATCATTTAAATATAAATTTGAAATTTGCCCAAGTTCCATATCGATAAAACGTCTTCTCACTTGTGGTGCGCCTTTGACAATATTTAAGTCTTCAGGCGCAAAAAGGACCACATTCAAATGGCCTATATACTGCGTCAAACGACTTTGCTCTAAATGATTTACTTTTACCTTTTTACCTTTTTTCGTGATAAACATTGTGAGCGGCATCGTACCATGGCGAAAACTGAGCTCACCCTCTATTTTAGCATACTCAGTATTAAAACGAATTAATTCCCTATCATTCGTCGTACGATGACTCTTCGCTAAGGCTAAGGTGTAAATAGATTCCAATAGATTGGTTTTTCCTTGTGCATTTTCACCAATTAAAATATTGACTTCAGGATGACATTGAAGCAATATCTCTTCGTAATTTCGATAGTTTTCTAATTGGAGTGTTTTAAGTTTCATTGCTCGCCGAATTTGATGATATATGAACCTACTTCAGGAATTTCTATACGGTCCCCGTCATGTAACTTTTTGCCACGACGCGATTCATGCTCGCCATTCAAGAAAACATCATATTCACTTAAAAACCACTTCGCTTGTCCTCCTGATTCAATGATGCCTTCATAGTTTAAAAATTGTCCTAAAGTGAGTTCACCATCAACAATTACTTCCTCAGCCAATTTAATCACTCCATTCATATTTGCTCACCTATATATTATACCGTTTTATCGCAAAAATTTCATGTACAGAAGGCAATTTTCGAGTAAAAGTTTCATGTGGAACAAATGATGAATGACCCATCATGTGTTAGGACTTTTGATCCTTAATCACTTGATCAATTTTAGATTTAATCGTGTCAAAATCCGTAGTATCTTCTATCGGTTCACCGTTGATATATAACGATGGCACTTGTGGCACTTTATACTTTTTAGCTAAGTTATTATCGTTTCGCGCTTTTTTAGCGATTTCTCCATTTTTGTCTCGATAAGCCGAAGTAATCTTTTCTAATTGTTTAGGTGACAAGTCTAATTTTTTTAGCTGTTGTTGAATAAAATTATCTGTTAACCAATGTTTTGTAGTCACGTCATCTTTATTCGATGGTTGACCTTGATATAAAAGTTTGTGAAACGCCCAATATTGGTTCGGCGCAATCTGATTTACTGCTAATGCAGCTTTTGCACTTAATTCAGACTCTTCTCCATGTATTAAAACGTTAACGTAGCGAAATTGTACTTTTTGCGTATCAATAAATTCTTTTTGTAGTTGTGGCTTAATGTTACGTTCAAATGCACCACAATAAGGGCATTTAAAATCACCATATTCCACAATTACAATTTTATTCTCTTTTGCGCCTTGATGTGGTTTTGATTGGGTATCTGTCACCATTTCTTTTTCATTTTGACGCGCTGCATTAGGGTCTGAATTATGTGTACTCATTCTAATAATGATTGCTATTACAATTGCGAGTACCACTATAATTGTTAAAATTAAAGGCCATTTACTTTTCATATTCCAATCCTCCATCACATTATCTTTTAATTATACTAAAATCAGGCTGCTTTGAATATTACACGCGCGAACGATTCAAATGACTTTATTTTTTTACTAACTTTACGTATGGAAACTGAGCTATTAAGTCACACAAAAAACGCAGTTGGTTAAGTCCAACTGCGTTTTGTATCATAGGCTTTTTAAATTATTTAGTAAGTACGTATCGGTAAAATTAATTGTGTAACGGTGTCATCATCTTTTGGTTTTAAAATAAATGGTTTCATCGTACCGAAAAATTCGACTTCAACTTCGTCATTATCGATCGCTTTTAAAGCATCCATCATGTATTTAGAGTTAAAAGATATTTTTAAGTTGCCACCTTCAACCTCGTTTGCAGTAACTTCTTCCTTCACTGTCCCAATTTCAGGTGATGTAGATGAAAGTTCCACTTGCTCATCGCCTGCACTTAATTTAATGACATTGTTACCACCTTCTCTTGCTAAAAGAGAAGCACGATCAATGGCATGATAAAAATCAGAATTATCTAATGCTAATTTGATCTCATAGTTTTCTGGGAATAAGCGTGATGTATCAGGATAGTGTCCCTCTAGTAAGCGTGAAATAAAGTTTACATTACCAACACGGAATAATACTTGGTTTGATGCAAAGAAAATATCAATATGCTCTTCGCTTTCTGTCATAATTTTATTTAATTCTGCTAAAGCTTTACCTGGAATAATGACATTTTTATCACCAATTTCTTCGTCTTCAAGTTTCAACTTTCTTACAGCCAAGCGGTGTGAATCAGTCGCTGTGCATATTAATTCATTTTCTTGTATAAGCCAGTTTACACCTGTAAGAACTGGACGTGTTTCTGAGGTGGACACTGCGAAATTAGTTTGTGCAATCACGTTTTTCAATACTTTGACTGGTAATTGCAATGCATCTTCACTAGATACTTGTGGTAACAATGGATATTGATCAGGGTCTAAACCACTTAAATTGAACTCAGAATGACCTGATGTAATCAATGTTTGAAATTGTTCGTTTGTAGAAAGCTTAACTTCTCGACCTGGTAATTTCTTAATAATGTCAACGAAGAAACGCCCTGGCAATACGACAGAACCTGGCTCTGTCACATTAACAATTTCTTCTCCATCAACTTGATTCGGGATTGTAATTTCAATTGATATCTCTGAATCTGATCCAGTTAAGACAATGCCTTCGTTTTTGGCATCAATTTTAATACCTGTCAATATTGGTAATGTCGTTCTTGGTGAAATGGCTTTTAATGTATCGTTTAATTGAGTGATAAAATAATCTCTTTGGATAGAAAACTCCATCATTCTATAAACTCCTTTCAGTCGTTTATAATAGTTATAGTTATTATTTAAAGTCGTAATCATAGTCATAGGGGCTGTGGATTAGTGGATAACTCATAAAATTGATTGATATCAAAGGTTATTCACATGTGGATAAGTTGTGTATGATGTGTACAACTTTTGCCCACTATCCACAAATCAACTTCTGATCTCTTTTTCAATACCTTCTATTTCTTGTCGTAATGTAGGGTCATTTTCGATATCTTTTTTTATTTTATCATGCGCATGAATGACTGTCGTATGATCGCGTCCTCCAAATTCCTCTCCAATTTTTGGTAGAGAAAAAACAGTTAGCTCTCGCGATAAGTACATCGCGATTTGTCTTGGATAGGCAATCGATTTTGTACGTTTCTTTGCTGCAAAGTCTTCAATACGTACGCCGTAATACTCACCAACAACTTTTTGAATATCTTGAATCGTAATTTTTTTAGATTTTGTAACTTGAATAATATCCTTTAAAGCATCAGAGGTTAATTCGGTCGTAATCGGTTTACCTTGTAATTTTGAATATGCGAGTACACGCGTTAAAGCACCTTCAAGTTCACGAATATTCGTTTGAATTTGATTTGCGATATAAGTTAAAGATTCGATAGGAATATCTAGATTTTCTTCTTCTGTTTTCTTTTGTAAAATGGCCATCCGTGTCTCAAAATCTGGTGGTGTGATATCAACGATTAACCCCCATTGGAAGCGGGATTTTAGACGTTCCTCTAAAGTAGAAATTTCTTTCGGTGGACGATCACTGGAGATGACAATTTGCTTTTTGTTTTGATGCAAGTCATTAAAAGTATGGAAAAATTCTTCCTGTGTCTGTTCTTTCTTTTGAATAAATTGAATATCATCAATTAATAAAACATCGATATTGCGGTACTTTTCACGAAATGACTCTGTATCGTTGTTACGAATGGATTGAATAAACTCATTTGTAAATTTTTCGCTTGATGTGTAAAGTACCTTCGCATCAGGATTATTTTCCAGGACATAATGACCAATCGCATGCATCAGATGCGTTTTTCCTAAACCTACACCACCATAAATGAAAAGCGGATTATAGGCATTTGCCGGTGATTCCGCAACAGCAAGGCTCGCAGCATGCGGGAAGCGGTTGCCGGGACCGATGACAAATGTTTCAAATGTATTGTTCGTGTTAAATTGCTCACCTGACACGACAGGTTCAACATGCGAATGATGCTCTGAATTTTTAGAGGATGACGCGACATTGAGCTCTGCTAAATCTTCTTCAGTAATGAAGTTGATGTTCTCAATATCGTGTCCCGTTACAGCTTCTAAAAATTGTTTGACGAGATCTGTATAATTGGTCGTTAGCCAATTTGCAATAAATGGCTGTGCAGCAATAACGACAGCTTCTTTATTAGATAGAGCATGTAATGTTGTGTCTTTGAGCCAAGTGTCATATGAAACATTAGTAACATTTTCTTTGCATAAGTTGAGAACATTATCCCAAATTTCTTGTTCTGACATTTTTTAACTCCATCTTCCTAAGTAAAAATTTTGTTATACACAATATCCCCATAATTTAATAAAGATAATCACAGGGTGTTAATAATTATCCACAAGTTAATCACAAACTGTGGATGAACAACATAAAACGTTACATTATTCACAACTCTTTTAAGCTATATACATAATATAAAACCTATGTACTATAAGGGTTTAAACCACTTATCCACATAATTATACTTTTTCACAACCATTACTGTCAAACGGCTGTGAATATGTTGTTATCTTTTTGTGTAACTTGTGAATAATAAATTGTTATCCACAGTTTATTTATTTTGCCCTGTGTATAAGTGGACAACTTTTTTAGGTCTGTTGTATCTAATTATGAAAAAACACACTTGATTTACTGTTGTGATTTTGTTATATTTTAGTAGTTGCTTGAAATGTAGACATTTCATTTTATTTAAGAACATCAATTTGAACACATAAAAATGAAATTAACTTATCTATAATGATGAATATTAGATAATTGAATGATTGAGATGGAGGTGTTTTGCATGGTAAAACGTACTTATCAACCAAATAAACGTAAACATAGTAAAGTTCATGGTTTCAGAAAACGCATGAGCACTAAAAACGGCCGTAAAGTATTGGCACGTCGTCGTCGTAAAGGTCGTAAAGTTTTATCAGCATAAGATCACTGACTCATTCAGTGATCTTTTTTTTGCGAACAAGCCTGTTTGCCTTAGGTATTCAGAAGAAAGACGAGTGATATTTAATGGAAAAAGCATACCGTATTAAAAAAAATGCTGATTTTCAGTCCATCTATCGTAAAGGTAAATCTGTAGCGAATCGCCAGTTTGTTGTTTATACGTATGAACAACAACAAGCCACACACTTTAGGCTCGGTATTAGCGTATCTAAAAAATTGGGTAATGCTGTGACACGCAACCGTATTAAAAGAAGTATTCGAGAATGCTTCAAAGTGCATAAAACAGATTTGTTACCAGTCGATATGATTGTGATTGCACGATTTCCTGCCAAAGAGATGTCTACACAAGAAATTCAGAAAAGTTTAGAGCATGTACTCAAAATTGCAAAGGTCTTTAACAAGCGAATAAAGTAATTTTTAGACTTCGGTTTGTATGACTTCAGACAAACCGAAGTCTAACTTATAATGTGAGAACCCTTGGTATAAAGGCTTTTCTAGTAGGCTAAGTCTTGACGTCATAAGTTGAGGCATCATGCTTTTCTATTTGTGTAAAGGATGCGCAATAGGTTTTACACGTAGGATACAATAAAGAATTGAGAACATGAGATTCGCAATTTTGAATGAAACATTTTACAATATTATAATGGTATATTTTGACAAAAGGAGGTACGTCAATTGTGGAACAATTAGACACGATTACAAGTATATCAACACCAATGGGCGAGGGCGCGATAGGAATTGTACGTTTATCTGGTTTAGATGCGGTTGAAATTGCAGATAAGCTTTATAAAGGAAGAAAACAATTAAAAGATGTACCTACGCATACAATTAACTATGGGCATATCATTGATCCTGAAACGCAAGAAGTAGTTGAAGAAGTGATGGTTTCGGTATTACGAGCACCACGTACATTTACACGTGAAGACATTGTAGAGATTAACTGTCATGGTGGCATTTTGACAATTAATCGTGTGTTAGAATTAACAATGACTTATGGTGCGAGAATGGCAGAGCCTGGTGAATATACAAAGCGTGCCTTCTTAAATGGAAGAATTGACTTATCACAAGCTGAAGCAGTAATGGATTTTATACGTTCTAAAACTGACCGTGCTTCGAAAGTCGCAATGAACCAAATTGAAGGGCGATTAAGTGATTTGATTAAAAAACAACGTCAATCCATTTTGGAAGTTCTAGCTCAAGTAGAGGTTAACATTGATTATCCAGAATATGATGACGTAGAAGAAGCTACTTCAGAGTTACTGTTAGAACGCGCGCAAGAAATCAAAAATGAGATTCAAAAATTATTAGATACAGGTGTTCAAGGTAAAATTATGCGTGAAGGTTTATCAACTGTCATTGTAGGTAAGCCTAATGTGGGTAAATCATCCATGTTAAATAACTTGATTCAAGATAATAAAGCGATTGTGACAGAAGTTGCTGGAACAACGCGCGACGTATTGGAAGAATACGTCAATGTAAGAGGCGTACCGCTCAGACTTGTAGATACAGCAGGTATTCGCGAAACAGAAGATATCGTTGAACGAATAGGGGTAGAGCGTTCTCGTAAAGCATTGAGTGAAGCAGATCTTATTTTATTTGTATTAAATAATAATGAGCCTTTAACAGAAGAAGATCGAAAGCTCTATGAAGTTGTAAAAACGAGCGATGCAATTGTGATTATTAATAAGACAGACTTGACGCCACGATTAGACCGTGACGAAGTGAAAGCGATGGTGGGTTCAATGCCTGTTATTGAAACGTCAATGCTCGAACAACAAGGGATTGATGAGCTTGAAATTCAAATACGCGATCTGTTTTTTGGTGGAGAGGTTCAAAGTCAAGATATGACTTATGTTTCAAACTCACGCCATATTTCATTACTCAAACAGGCGAAGAAGACGATTCAAGATGCGATAGATGCAGCTGAAATGGGGATTCCTATGGATATGATTCAAATCGATTTAACACGGACATGGGAACTTTTAGGTGAAATCATTGGTGAATCTGCAAGTGAAGAATTGATTGATCAATTATTTAGTCAATTCTGTCTCGGAAAATAATAAATGGAGGTTAATAAAATGGTGAAATCATTTGATGTTATTGTCGTAGGGGCTGGACATTCTGGTATTGAAGCCGGTCTTGCATCTGCGAGACGTGGTGCGCATACACTCATGTTGACAATTAATTTAGACAATATTGCCTTTATGCCATGTAATCCGTCAGTGGGTGGACCGGCAAAAGGAATTGTTGTACGTGAAATTGACGCTTTAGGTGGCCAAATGGCGAAAACAATTGATAAAACGCATATTCAAATGCGTATGCTTAATACAGGAAAAGGGCCTGCAGTACGTGCGTTACGCGCGCAAGCCGATAAAGTCATGTATCAACAAGAAATGAAACGTGTACTTGAAGATGAAGACAATCTAGAAGTGATGCAAGGCATGGTGGATGAACTTATCATCGAAGAGGGCGTTGTTAAAGGTGTGCGTACTAATATTGGTACTGAATACCGTGCTAAAGCCGTTATTTTAACAACAGGTACTTTCTTACGTGGTGAGATTATTCTTGGTAATTTGAAATATTCTAGTGGTCCAAACCATCAATTACCTTCGATTACGCTTGCAGATCACTTAAGAGAACTTGGCTTTGATGTTGTTCGTTTTAAAACGGGTACACCACCACGTGTGAATGCGAAAACGATAGATTATAGTAAAACTGAAATTCAACCAGGTGATGACGTCGGTCGTGCTTTCAGTTATGAAACAACGGAATATATTTTAGACCAACTTCCTTGTTGGCTTACTTATACAAATGGTGAAACGCACAAAGTCATCGATGACAATCTTCATTTATCTGCAATGTATTCCGGAATGATTAAAGGTACAGGTCCACGTTATTGTCCATCAATTGAAGATAAATTTGTTCGTTTTAATGATAAACCGAGACATCAATTGTTCCTTGAACCTGAAGGCCGTCATACAAATGAAGTATACGTTCAAGGTTTATCAACAAGTATGCCTGAAGCCGTCCAACGTCAAATGCTTGCGACTATTCCTGGTTTAGAAAAGGCAGATATGATGCGCGCAGGTTATGCGATTGAATATGATGCATTAGTACCGACACAACTTTGGCCAACTTTGGAAACTAAAATGATTAAAAACCTCTACACAGCAGGTCAGATTAATGGGACGTCAGGTTATGAAGAAGCGGCTGGTCAAGGTTTAATGGCAGGTATTAATGCAGCAGCCCGCGTATTAGGTCAAGAAGAAACCATTTTACAACGTTCAGATGCTTATATCGGTGTTTTAATTGACGACTTAGTGACAAAAGGTACAAATGAGCCGTATCGATTACTCACTTCTCGTGCAGAGTATCGTTTATTACTACGTCATGATAATGCAGATTTACGTCTTACAGATATTGGCCATCAAATTGGTTTAATCTCAGAAGAGCGTTATGCACGTTTCAATGAAAAGCGTCAGCAAATTAGTGATGAAATGACACGATTGTCTCAAATCCGCATTAAGCCAAGTGAACGCGTACAACAAATCATTGAGCGAGAAGGGGGCTCACGCCTTAAAGATGGAATTCTAGCCAATGAATTGTTACGTCGACCTGAAATGACTTATGCAACAATAATTGAAATTTTAGAAGAGACACATCAATTACCATCAGATGTTGAAGAACAAGTCGAAATTCAAACAAAATATGAAGGTTATATCAATAAATCATTACAACAAGTAGATAAAGTGAAAAGAATGGAACAAAAGAAAATTCCAGAAGATCTCGATTACAGTAAAATCGATAGCTTAGCGACTGAAGCACGTGAAAAATTGGCTCAGGTTAAACCACTTAACATCGCGCAAGCCTCACGTATTTCAGGTGTTAACCCAGCAGATATTTCAATATTGTTAGTCTACTTAGAACAAGGTAAAATTCAAAGGGTGAAATAAATGAGTGTAGAATGGTTAGCAACACAATTAGGTGCACACGGATTGACAGTATCTGATAAACAGAAGCAACAATTTGAAAAATATTATGAAATGCTTGTAGAATGGAATGAGAAAATTAACTTAACGAGTATTACAGAGGAACATGAAGTGTATCTTAAGCATTTTTATGATTCTGTAACACCTAGTTTTTACCATGATTTTAACCAACCGTTAAGTTTGTGTGATGTGGGTGCGGGTGCAGGATTTCCAAGTATTCCTTTAAAAATTATGTTTCCAGAAATTCACGTTACAATTGTTGACTCGTTAAATAAGCGGATTCAATTTTTAAATCAATTGGCAGATGCGTTAGAGCTTGAAGGTGTCCGATTTGTACATGATCGCGCTGAAACGTTTGGGAAGCAGGAAGACTACCGGGCGTCTTTTGACATCGTAACAGCACGTGCTGTTGCGAGAATGTCGGTATTAAGTGAATTGTGTATACCACTCGTGAAAAAGCAAGGTCTCTTTTTAGCTTTAAAATCATCAAAAGGACAAGAAGAACTTGATGAAGCACGCTTTGCTATAGGTGTCTTAGGTGGCAAAATTCGCCAAATCGATACATTTACGCTTCCAGAAGATGCAGGTGAGCGTCAAATTATTACAATTGAAAAGCGGAGTCAAACACCTAAGAAATACCCAAGAAAACCCGGAACACCCAATAAAACACCACTTGTAGAATAACAAAAATGTATTTTGGAATATTAAGGGGAGCGAATAAAAATGAAGAAACCCTTTTCTAAGTTGTTTGGATTAAAAAATAAAGACGACTTACTAGATGCCAGTGAAGCGGAAAATCAAGGTGTCGAATCGATTAAAATTGAGCGAATTGTTCCGAACCGTTATCAACCACGCCAAAAGTTTGATACTGCACGGATTGAAGAATTAGCTGAATCTATAAGCGCTCATGGTTTGTTACAACCTATTGTAGTAAGACCGATTGAAGAAAATATGTACGAAATCATTGCAGGTGAACGTCGTTTTCGTGCGTTACAAATGAATCAAATGACTGAGGCAGAGGTTTTAATCCGTCATTTAGATGATGAAGAAACAGCTGTCGTAGCATTGATAGAAAATATTCAACGTGAAAATTTATCAGCGATTGAAGAAGCAGAGGCTTATAAAAAACTGTTGGCGTTTGAAGGTATTACTCAAGCTGAACTCGCTAAAAGTGTCGGAAAAAGTCAAAGTTTCATTGCGAATAAATTGCGCCTATTGAAATTAACGCCTGTCGTGTTAGAAGCAGTACGGGAACATCGAATTACTGAGCGTCATGCGCGAGCGCTAGTAGGACAAACACCTGAACGACAAGAAGAAATGTTGCATATCATTTTAACAGAGCAATTAAACGTCAAACAAACAGAAGATCGGTTGAAAATGCCTGTTGAAAAAGATATTGAAGGAGAGAAAGTCGTTGCGACCCCTCCTGAATTTATCCAAGATGTTTCAGCCGCACGTGATATTATTGCGGATAGCTTGTTGGAAGTCAGTGCGAATGGTATCAAATACGAACAACGTGAAAAAGAACATGATGATTACGTTGAAATTCAAATTCGTCTTTATCGAAAATAACCATTTTTAATGTATGAAACCATTTTATTTTAAATAGCAAAACCTTTATAGACTGTGTAAGTGATAAATCGTCACTTATGCAGTTTTTTTACGCTTAAGGTTGTATAAAAATTTCGGTCTATAGCGCTATGATTTTTCTTTTAATACTTTATATATTTATACATATCCTCAAAGTAATTAAAGGAGAAATGATATGAAAAACAAGAAACGCATCATAGGCATATTTGCTTTTTTATTAGTAGGTATTTCAATTTATTTGATGACGAGCTTTGACATGCTTAACAGAACAGAAGTTTATTATGGAAAGTTCGTTCAAAACAATCAAACTACCAACCTTTATTCACATGACAATCAATATCAAATGAAGCTGAATAAAAAACGAGATAAACTCCAAGAAGGCAATTGGGTTAAGGTTACATTGACTGATCAAAAAGGCGTCATTGTGGATGTAAAAGCTATAGATAAAACACAAATTCCAAAAAGTGTATTACGAAAAATAGAGAGAAGTCAGTAAGAAAAAGGGAAGGGTGTTTTTTACATAATAATTAAGAATCACGTATCAAAACTAAACTTTGAGAGAAGAAGATCTTGATGTCTTGTTCTCTCAAAGTTTTACGGCGAAAGAGCATTCTAAAATAACAAAATATAGTAACCTCTTAGTTTTTGATTATTACAGAGTCAGTGAAGTTCACAATTTATTAAGCATTAATGAAAAGGTTATGTTGCTTTTCTTTAAGTGATTTGAAATCAAGTATTAGTTCTTTATTACAATGACTTTTACACTTTTAAAAATAGTCCATAAAAAGTGACAATAATTAAATTGAATTTTTAGGTTCTGTTGCAAAGTTAAGTTTATAGTATAATTTAAATGAAAAGGGCTCTTCTGTATGAACTATTTCAGATATAAACAATTCAATAAGGATATTATTACTATAAGCGTTGGCTACTACTTAATTATTATTACCTTTATTAATTTCTTGTAGCACAGAGGCTCGTTGTCAATAAAGCAATTGGAATAAAGCAAAAATATGATATGTTATATATTGGGATGTTTATTAAGGGATTGTTTAAATTCTGAAATAAAGAATTTTTACAATGTATAATATTAATACTTCAAAAATTATAAAAGCTTCTCTTGCATTTGTCATTGCTTCTGGTATTGTATTTAGCCCTATTGGCATTGATAATGATTCTGAAGCTTCTGAAGCTTCTGAAGCAAATTCATCTATGGTTTCTAAAAAATGTGCTGGAACAATTTCGAAAATTAATGATAACGTGGCTAGAATTGATTTGAATAAAGGGATTACATACAATGTTGATGAAAATGGTATAGCTACGATAAAAGATACTCGTTCTGGAAAAACTGAGCAATTACCTGTAACAGCAAAAGACAAAAATGGTGAAAACGCGACTTTAGTTTATTTTGAAGAGGATGGTAAGTTGGGCGTTCAAGTTGTTAAGCAGCAGCAAGAAAGAGGAGCTGCTAAATGTGTAATCGGAACTGTGGGAGGAGCTATTGGTGGTGCGACAACTGGTGGCTTAGGAGGAGCTGCTGTTGGTACTGTTACACTTCCTATTGTTGGAACTGTTAGTGGTGGTGTTGTAGGAGCCATCGGTGGCGGTATTGGCGGTGCTTCTGGCGGATATGTAGCTGGCTGTTAAAAGGTGGGATAACTATGTATGATAGAAAGATCTTCAACTGGCCAATATTTTTTATTGTGATTTTGAGTTATATATTTATGCTATCTTTGTTTTTGTGGGTTTCTAATATAAGTCATTTAAAAGTCTTTTTATTGACTATTCCTTTTCTTTTAATGACTTGCGTTTATATAATACTGTTTATAAAAAATAGATAGCTAGTGTTTGCACGTGTTTATGTATGTCATAAGCACGTGTATTTGTTTGTATTTAAAACGAGTTGAAAACGAGTTTCTTCTTGTCTTGATACTATATAGAAATAACTCGATTTTACTTTTCGTCGCTATACCCTTGATAACAAAGGGTTTGCGGGCTGATTTAAGCGTGAAAGAAATTTTTGACATAAAAACCCCCAGTAGTAAGATATAAGTTGACTAGACTAAATCAAATACTGGAGTTTTTTATGCTTTTATATAACCAAACTGTAAGAATGTTGGTGTTTTTCTGTGCATACTAATCATACAAAATATAATTTTGAAAATCAAAATTATGTCCGGTTTGTAATTGGAGGCGTGCCATGAAGAATAGTTATCAAGCACAGCGTGTGATTGAAGAAGTAATTAAAAAAAACAAAAGCGCAATGGTTTTTAGGTTCTGTTGCAAGGTTAAGTTTATAGTATAATTTAAATAAAAAGGGCTCTTCTGTATGAACTATTTCAGATATAAACAATCAAGGGTATTGAATGTATTTATGGACTATATAAAAAGAACTGTAGGTCTCTTCAGATTTACGGATTTTCGCATGCCACAAAATTAGTTATATGTTAGCAAGTTAAGCAAATGCTGACATGATAAAAAAGGAAATTAGATATTTTTTTCTAATTTTACAACAAAACCGCTTAAAAGCTAGCGTTTTTTTATGTCTGGATTATCTGCAAAATAAAAATCATAAAGTTTAAGAAATTCATAGTCAGTATCTGGGATATTATGGTCTTTCATAAGTTTAATAACTTCTTGAATTCGTTGGTCATTAGGGATATTACATAACTCAGAAATTTCTTTTGATGTTTTATCAAGTATAGAAAAAGTGAATACAAAGTTTATCGTCATAAAAACATCTCTTATTTGGCTCACATTTGCGTTTTAAGAAATAAATATGCTTATACAGATATAAATACTATATATTTTTAAAGTTTGCTCTATATACCCCCTTAAAATGCAAAATAAGGTTATTGGATTATCACACGCAAATTTTGGTTTTAGCACGATACCATTTTGGGTATGCAAGTGCGCCCTTGGACAATGAGAAATAAAAAATCTTAATTAAACAGAGTTTAACTAAGATAGTCACGAATTTTAGTGTGTTTAAAAATCCGTATTATTTCAGATGTTTGGAATTAAGGTATTGAATATGGTGTGAATGAAAGTAAAGGATAATAATTACTTATTCAGTGCATGATTAGGTTTTTATTCAAGGTATAGTTACTTACATAATTTAAGCGCGTATTTATGCCGAGAAAATTTATTGATCAATGAGAAGAACCCTTAACTAAACTTGTAGACGAATGTCGGCATAGCGTGAGCTATTAAGCCGACCATTCGACAAGTTTTGGGTTTGTTAAGGGTTCAGAGGCTCAACGTCAATAAAGCAATTGAAATAAAGTATTTATATATAGGGACTAATTGTTTTTTGAAGAAATTCCGTATATGACGAGATAAATAATGGCGATTGTTATAAAACTTATAAGTCCTAAAAATATTGAGAATCCGCTGGTTGAAAAAGGAGTGAAATAATCTGAGGAATGATAAACGTTCATAAAGGTGTGGACACTTCCAAAAGAAATAATAATTCCAATTACTCTATTTACCAGTATAGACACACTTTTTTTAAATTTTTTTTTGAATATGTACAAGCTGATAATTGCAGAAACAACCAAGTAAGGAATATATCCGAGTAGGGAATTATATGCATAGTCAATATAGATTGCTATAAATTCTATTGGTATGAATGGGGTTAATAAATACAAGAGTTTAAATTTCATTTTCATAACGCCTTTCATTAATATTTTATCATTTTATTTTTATGACTATTAACGTAATATTAATATAAAAGAAAGGAGTTTGCTATGAAAAAAGTAATTATTCTTTTTTTAACTTTAATATTTACAACTTCTTTTGTTTTATTGTATTTTTCTGAGTCTACATATGCCAATGAGATTGAAGGTGATAATTATCAAAGTTTACAACAAGATGGTATTTTAGATAATACTGTTAGTGAAGATCAATGGAATCAATTTTTACAAGAAAGCGAATCAGGTAAACAATCTTTAGAGAATGATTCAGAGATAGTTTCTTATTCATCAGGCTTTCGTTTAAAAGCGGGAGATGTATTAATTTCTAATGCAACAAGTTCTAAAGGATTGACTGGACATGCAGCTATTGCTATAAGTAGTAATCAAGTTTTGCATATACATAGTGCGGGACATCATCCAGCTGTACATAGTTTTTCTTGGTTTAAAAAAAGATATTCTGGTAAAGGACAATGGTTGAAAATTTATCGTTCTAAAAATTCTAAGGCTGGACCGAAAGCAGCTGCTTGGGCTAAGAAGAATTATGTTGGAAAAAAATATAATTATGGAATCAATACAAAACTATCTTCTAAAAATCCAACTTATTGTTCTAAAATTGTTTATCAAGCTTATAAATATGGGGCTAGTAAAAAATCAATATATGATCCAGGTTCACATATTATAGCGCCGTATGCATTGCCAAATATTTCTTCAAAAAGTTATAAATTAAGAAAGGTCAAGACGTTTTAAGGTTTTTAGAAACGAGTTGAAAACGAGTTTCTTCTTGTCTTGATACTATATTGAAATAACTCGATTTTACTTTTCGTCGCTATACCCTTGATAACAAAGGGTTTGCGGGCTGATTTAAGCGTGAAAGAAATTTTTGACATAAAAAACCCCAGTAGTAAGATATAAGTTGACTAGACTAAATCAAATACTGGAGTTTTTTTATGCTTTTATATCACCAAACTGTAAGAATGTTGGTGTTTTGTTATGCATACTAATCATACAAAATATGTTTTTGAAAATCAAAATAATGAAACCTTAAAAGATATTAGTAAAAATGGGTAAGAACGCCCAAGGAGAGAAAAGAAAATAGATAATGTAAGTTACGCAGATATACTTGAAATCTTAAAAATTAAAAAAGCGCACAACGTTAAACAATGGGGTAATGTCTTAGAATTTAAACCGACAGAAGACGGGTATTTGAAATTATATAAAACATGGTTTTGTAAATCAAAATTATGTCCGGTTTGTAATTGGAGGCGTGCCATGAAGAATAGTTATCAAGCACAGCGTGTGATTGAAGAAGTAATTGAAAAAAACAAAAGCGCGATGCTTTTTTAGGTTCTGTTGCAAAGTTAAGTTTATAGTATAATTTAAATAAAAAGGGCTCTTCTGTATGAACTATTTCAGGTATAAACAATTCGATAAGGATGTTATTACTGTAGCCGTTGACTACTACCTAAGATACTCTTTGAGTTATCGTGATATATCTGAAATATTAAGAGAACGAGGTGTGAACATTCATCATTCAACCGTATATCGTTAGGTTCAAGAATATGCACCTATTTTATATCAAATTTGGAAGAGAAAACATAAAAAAGCGTATTATAAGTGGCGTATTGATGAGACATATATCAAAATTAAAGGACAGTGGTATCATCTGTATCGCGCAATTGATGCAGATGGACATACATTAGGTATTTTTTTCTAACTTTGCAACAGAACCGAAAATTAGCACGGTAAGTGTTAATTTTAACTAGAATTCAAATGAAAAACACCACAAAAATCATTTAAAAAGGTTTTTGTGGTGTTTTACTTGAAAGCTGAAACCCTATGTCCCAGCCCCGTTATAGATATATAGTTTACTTTACTTTCTTTAGAGTGTTGCTTTTGCTGCTTCAACTGTTTCGCGTGTTAATTCATGACTGTTCACCCAAAATTCAGTTACCTCTGCACCACGATCTTTAAAGATTGAGCGAACGTGTTCACTTTCTGAGATAGGGACGATAGGGTCATTTTTACCCATTGAAAGGTAGACTGACTTACCACTTAAATCGATATCTTTTGGTACTTCTAAAGGATAAAGTGGTGCAAATAATAGGCCTTTTTTATATGGCATCGCTTCATTCAACATTAAACTAATCGCAATGTTAGAACCGTTAGAAAAACCAACGAGAATCACTTCATTGAGATCAAATTGATAACGCTGAGCAGCATCTTGTAAGAACTCGTGTAATTCTGTCGTTCTAAATTTTAAGTCTTCTACGTCATATTGACCTTCACCGTGACGTTTGAAGAAACGGTTCATCCCATTTTCTGAAATGTTACCACGTACGCCCAAAGCATTGTATGTTGGATCAAGTAATTCGGCAATTGGGAGTAAATCATGTTCATCGCCACCTGTCCCATGCAGTAGGACAAAAGTTGGTTTTGATAAATCACCTTGTTTAAAAATATGTTCCATATCCATTCACCTCTTTATCATTATCGGGGTCTTTTAATTGTAAAAGTCTCTCCTAGTCGTGCATAATCATCGCCAGCAAGTCGACTTACAGGTTTAAGGTTCTCAACGTCAACATAGCCCTTATCAACGTCGAATAGTTGTTCATCTATTGATACTTTTTGAATTTCTAACAGTAATAAGTCATTTGCGGTTTCAGTTTCTGACTGAATTTCAATATGCTGATAAAGTTTTACTTCAAAACGTATGGCACTTTCATTTAAACTCGGAACTGAAACGTATTCAGAATGAGTCGTTGTAAATTGTGTGATATCTAACTCGCTTTCATTAGCGGGTAATGGCGCAGCGGTTTGATTCGCATCTGAAACATTATTTTCAGTTACCACATGAACGACTGCTTCTTGTGAATTTATAATGTTTCTCGCTGTATCTTTCATGACTCCTTCTTTGCGTGATACAGAAATTGAGAGGATCGCAGGTTCCGAAGATACAATATTAAAGAAACTAAAAGGCGCAACATTAACAAGCCCTTCCTCAGACTGACTTGTGACCAATGCGATAGGGCGTGGTACGACAGAGCCTATTAAAAATTTATACATTTGCTTTTTGGATAGTTCAGAAGCGCGAAACGTGTACATTATTGACCCTCCAGTCTACATGCAGTTAGTTTTATGAGCGTGTTGTATCAAATTCACGAATTTCTGATTCAATATAATCTCTTTGATTTTCTAAGAATGGTGGAAGTGAAAGTGATTCACCAAGTGTTTCATAAGGTTCATCTCCAGCGAATCCTGGTCCGTCTGTTGAAAGTTCAATTAAAACATGACCGATACGTGTGTAAAGTGCTTTAAAATAGAAACGGTCAACGATACCAGAGCTACTTACACCTAATTGGTTATATTTTTCAAACCAAGAATTGAGTGCATCATCGTCTTCAACACGGAAAGAAACGTGGTGAACTTGACCGTAACCGGGTCGACTTTGAACACCTTCATCTTTACGTAGGATAACTTGACCGCCATTACCGCCTTTACCTACTTCTAACAGTGTGACGTTTTCTTCTTCAATCATAGGTTTCATATCATAGAGTTCCATCAATGTTTGTTTGAATTCATCGTAGTAGCTTACTGTAATTTCAATTGGGCCTAAACCGTAGATTGCTTTATCTTGTGGGACAGGGCCATTTTTCCAAGGAACACCTGTATTGTTTTCATCAGAAATCAATTGATATTTTTGACCGTCTTCTTCTTCAAAACGTAAGATTTTTTTATCAAATAGTGTGTCGATGTCGTCGTGTTTTACTCCGAACTCATCGAAGCGTTGTTGATAGTATTCAAGTGCTGCATCATTTGGTACACGGAAAGCAGTACGACTGATAGCGTTTGTGCCTGGTGCACCTTTTGGATTGTTTGGAAAATCAAAGAAAGTCATATCTGTTCCTGCGTGACCTTCATCATCTGCAAAGAATGTGTGGTAAGTGTAAATGTCATCTTGGTTAACTGTTTTTTTAACAAGTCTCATACCGAGTACGTCTGTAAAAAAGTGATAATTGCGTTCTACATCATTTGTCATTGCAGTTACATGGTGAATCCCTTTAAGTAGATATTGTGTCATAAGAAAAACTCCTTGTTTGATTTATAATTATCTCTAATTCGAACTAAATTTGTGTGAAAGAAAAGTACACGAGAACCCTTAGCTGTCGGTTTGTGTACTTAATGTTTTTAAAGTTTGCTGTAAAGTATTTAATTCTTCCGTTGTCAATTCTGAAAAGGCTGCTTCAATTGCTTTTGCATGTTGTGGGAAAATCTGAGCCATAAGCGCTTGCCCTTTATCCGTTAAGGCTGCATAGCTTACACGTCTGTCTTTTTCACATTGTCTTCGTTGCAATAGTCCTTTTTCCTCTAGTTTTTGCACAACATAAGTAGTACTACTACTTGCAATTAAAATGCGTTCTTGAATCCGTTGAATGCTGTGTTCACCCTTGTTATATAAAAGCTCAAGTACAGCAAATTCGGTAATATTTAATCCATAAGATTTCACATCATTGCGTATAATTTTATCCATCATGTCATTTGTACGTTTGAGTCCAATCAGTGTTTTGAGTGCAATATCCGTTCGTTGCAATTGACAACCCCTCCTTTTATTTCGAATTCGAGATAATTATAACTTGTAAATTTGGCAAAGTAAAGAATTAAGTTTAATTTTTATACCCACATCCAACATACAACGACTCAATGTTGATTTGATGCGGTTTATATCTTTACAAGTTATAAAGAGTGATTCCTTTTAAAAGGAGAGTACGCTATATATATTGCCGGTTTTCACATTATAAAACTTTTTAATCGAAACCATTGATGAAACTAATCGATAAAAAACAAATCATCGGCGTGACATACTGCCCTTAAAAACGTCTATATGACATTTCAGTATGTGAGCGCGCGATGATTTGTTGAGATGCATTAAGCTTCGATAGAAAATTCACTATCTAGTTCAAATTGGATATCTTTACCTAACATAACCCCACCAGTTTCTAGTGTTTGGTTAAAGCTAATGCCGTCTTTTTCACGGTTGATTGTACCTTTTACAACAAAACCAGTAACTTGGCCACCAGTCATTGGATTTGCGCTCACACCGTTGTGTGTAAAATCAAACGTTTCTTCATGTGTTTGACCTGCAATTGTAAGTTGACCTGTAATTTGGTTTTCAGTGATTTGAGTAGATTCAAATTTGATTTCTGGATATGTTTCGCTATCAAAGAAATCTTTTGGTTTTAGTGTTGGTCACGATCCGCATTACCTGTATCAACAGAGTCTACTTTAATTGTTGCTACTGCTGATAATGAAGACGCATCTCCTACATCGCCAATTAATTGAATATCATAGTCTTTAAAAGTACCTCTAATTTTAGAAACCATTAAATGTTTAATTGAAAAACCAAAAGTACTGTGTACAGTATCAAGATTAAATTTTGTCATTACAAATGACCTCCCCTAATTTTCGTTGTAGTTATTTTCTTTTTCTAAGTATAAAAAATATACCATTAATAAAAAGTAATAGCAAGGAGGAAAGTTTGAATCGTATTTTTTAATGTGAAATCTAGCAATAATTGTTTAGCTACGCGTGTGTATATTGTTATCCTATAATAACTTTAGTTTAAAGTGATGATTTCATGATGGATGAGTAACGTCAGACATTTGAAATATGGTAAAGTAAGGATGGGAGAAGAATGAAGAGTTTCTATGATTAAAAGGGATGTAGACTTATGAGAGTGAATTTTTTTCATATTTTACATCATGAAAGCGCGGATAAAAGAATAAATAAAAGACAACGAGACTGGGTGGGGGATGTCTCACACCTTGTGCAATCTTACTCATTTTTGGCGAGCATAATCATGAGTTTTAATAGCTATTGCGCGCAATTATTAGTGTTTTATTATTAATTCTTAATTAAAGTTTTGTTTTTGTACGAAAACAATGAATGTGAAGATAATGTTAGGAGATGAAATTGATGATAGTAGAAGAAATTCAAGGGAACATTGCACAACTTTCTCAAGATGAAAAAAATATACATATTGAGAAGGTTTATTTAGAAAACTCAGACCTTGTGAAACGAATTCAAAGGGTAACTTCAGATCACGGCACTGAAATTGGCATTCGTTTAAGTCAGCCCATTGATCTTCAGTATGGTGATATTTTATATCGTGATGATCAAAATATGATTATTATCGATGTCAATTCAGAAGATATTATAGCAATCCGTCCACGTACGATTAAAGAAATGGGAGAAATTGCGCATCAATTAGGAAATCGCCATTTACCGGCTCAGTTTACGGATGAGAATGAGATGCTTGTGCAATATGATTACCTCGTAGAAGATTTATTGAAAGAACAAGGTATTCCGTATCAACGAGAAGACCGTAAAGTCAATCAGGCCTTTAAACATATAGGACATTCACATGACTAACTTAGCAAAATTGAAGTTGTTCCAATTTTGTGATTCACAATTTCCAACAGGCGCGTTTAGTCATTCTTTTGGGCTAGAGACTTATATTCAACGTCGGGCTATTTATGATGGCGTGACTTTTCGGAAATGGTTGGAAGTATTTTTAACAGAACAACTCACGTATACAGATGGCTTGGCGATGCGTTTGGTTTATGAAGCGATTGAATCGAATGCCCCAGAGGTCATTGAACGGTTCGATCAACTGTTGTTTGTGCAAAATATTCCCCGAGAAACGAGAAATGGAACGAAACAAATGGGGAAACGCATGATTCAGCTTGCGCATACACTTTACGATGATGAATGGTTGGATTGGTACTATGAACGTGCGAATGAATATGCGCTTCATACACATCCAGCTGTTGTTTTCACATTATTGGGTCATCATTTAAAGATACCGATTGAGGAGGTTATTGATTATTATTACTATCAAAATGTTTCCAGTTTAACGCAAAATGCTGTTCGTGCCATTCCACTTGGACAAACAGAAGGGCAGAAAATTATAGCGCAAATGATTCCTTTTATTGCACAGACACGGGAAGCTGTAATGCGACTAGATGAAAAAGATTTTGGTATTACAGCACCGGGTATTGAAATGAATCAGCTTGAGCATGAACATGTGGATGTACGTATATTTATTTCATAGGAGGAATAGAAATGAAACCGATAAAAATTGGTGTAGGGGGTCCTGTAGGGGCCGGTAAAACCCAACTTATTGAAAAAATTGTTAAACGTCTCGCATCAGAGAAAAGCATTGGCGTTATTACAAATGATATTTATACAAAAGAGGACCAAAAAATCCTAGTCAATACAGGTGTACTTCCTGAAGACCGTATTATTGGTGTAGAAACTGGGGGTTGTCCGCATACAGCTATTCGAGAAGATGCTTCTATGAATTTCGCAGCAATCGATGAATTGATGGAAAGACATTCTGATATTGAACTTATATTTATTGAATCAGGTGGCGACAATTTAGCAGCGACTTTTAGTCCGGAACTGGTTGATTTTTCAATTTATATTATTGATGTGGCACAAGGTGAAAAAATCCCACGTAAGGGTGGACAAGGTATGATTAAATCAGACTACTTTGTCATTAATAAAACCGATTTAGCACCCTATGTAGGAGCTTCTTTAGAACGTATGGCTGAAGATACTCAAAAATTCCGTAAAAATCGTCCATTCCCATTTACGAATTTAAAAACGGATGAAGGTTTAGACCAAGTGATGGATTGGATTAAAAAAGATATCTTCTTTGAAGGGCTAGAGTAATGGCCATTTCAAAATGGACGGGTGAACTCGATCTTACCTTTAAACATGATGGGACCCGTACTGTTAATGGGAAGACGTATTATCAGGGTGGTTTGAAAGTATTACGTCCGACGTATTTAAATGGAAGCCCACACCCGACAATGTTTTTAATTAACTTAGGGGGCGGTTTTGTAGACGGAGATCGGTATCGTACTGCGATACACTTTGAGCCTCGTGCACATGCCGTGCTTACAACACAAGGTGCTACGATTGTGTTCAAGACTTTAGAAGATAAGGTGGAACAATATCAAACGTTTCACTTAGAAGATGAAGCATTTATGGAATATATCAGTGATCCGATTATTGGGTATACGCATGCAAGATTTTATCAACATAATCGATTTCATCTGAGTTCCACTGCATCAATGTTTTATACTGATATTTTGACACCGGGCTACGATCAAGAGGGAAAACCATTTAATTACCATTATTTACAATTATTAAATGAGATCTATGTAGATGATCAGTTAGTCGTTTATGACCATTTGAAATTAGACACACAAAAAAATAAAGTGACGGATATTGGTTATATGGAGGGATTTACACACATGGAGGCCTGCTTTTATATGAGTCCGGGTGTAAATCAAAAAGTGGTTGAAGCGGTTCAAGAAGTCGTGCAACCTTTTATGCTTGAAGATTGTCGTGTTGGCGTCACTTTATTGCCTACAAGTGGCCTAACATTTCGTATTTTAGCGCATTCAACAGGGGCGATACAAGAAGTGATCAATGCTGTGCACCAATTTGTCATGACAACTTATCATGAAGAAGATGCGCAATTTTTAAGAAAATATTAAAACATGGTCCAGAAACGATATCATTTCTGGACCATATTTTAGTTTTTATAGTGATACATAATGCTCACTATCGAGTGTCTTTTTAAATGCTTCTAAACGATCTTCACCACTCGTATTTTCAATTTTTGTTGTCTTATCATCTTTTGTTAAACGGTTACCTTCTAAAAGATAATTTGCAAAACCTACATATACATATTCAGGCTTTCCATCTGAAAAATTACCTTTATCGGAGCTTGGGACATAAATACCAAAATAAATAGCTCGAAGATGATTTTGATAAAAATCGTCTTCGAGCTTCCTTTTTATTATCATGCTTCGTATTATATAGGCTCGCTTTCCGAGGGGACAGCCTCAGCCTGTAGTCTTCGGCTCGTCCTGTTCCCTCAGGAGTCTCGCTATAAATACTACGCTTATATATGTAATCATTCACCATTATACTTAAAAAAATAAGGCACTTTCGTATAATTTAATTCATCACAACAAAAACTAAATTAACGAGGTGCCTAAGGAAATTAGTCGCATCTAGTGCGGCTAAACTGATGATAAAAGGAAAAAATCCGAGATTTTTCGTTTTTTACGAAAACCTCGAAGTTTTTCAATTACTGATACACATATCAGCTTCTTTTTAATAGAGATGATAACGTAAGGTCGCTTTATTCATTCGGAACGATAGCAAAACTTCTCACAGGAAAGCCAGGGGCCTTATCTGGCTTAGGACAAATATTATAAATAACAGCACCACGACTAGGAACTTGATCTAAGTGAGCCAACAATTCGATTTGGTAACGGTCTTGCCCAAGGACATATCTTTCACCGACAATATCTCCATTTTTTGCGATATCAATGGATGCATCGGTATCAAATGTTTCATGACCAATGGCAGCGACTTGACGTTCTTCTATTAGGAAGGTTAGCGCATCTAATGACCAACCCGGTAAATGTTGCTGTCCATTTGCATCTTTATTTTCAAAAGAGGTGTGATCCGGCCAACGTTTGGACCAATCACTTCGAAAAGCGACAAATGTATTCGGTTCAATCTTGCCGTGTGTTTCTTCCCATGACGCAATGTGTGCCCGTGTTAAACGGAAATCTGCATCTTTTGCGACAGCTTCTGAGAAATCGAGTACAATGAGTGGTAAAACCAATTCTTGTAATTTTAATTCATGTAAATAACGCTGATCTTCAACAAAATGAATAGGTGCGTCGATGTGTGTGCCATATTGTGTGACAAATGACCATTGTTGAACGAAAAAGCCATCTTGTTCTACTGTAAAGGGTGTTTCAACTTGTGCACCCTCAAATGCGCTAAAATGTGGGGACTTTGCATTGAAAGTATGTGTTAAATCGACCCATTTTGCTTCTTTGAGTGCGTTGAGTTGTTCCCAAAGTGGATATGCCATGCTACCAGACCTCCTTTATTAACTCCTTATGCTGACGTTTGTGGGGATTCAATATGATCTTGACGTAATTTTTTAGCGCTATTAACGAGTACGCTTAATGCTGCTTTTACTTCATCTTCTTTACGTGTTTTGAGACCGCAGTCTGGATTTACCCAGAATAATGAACGATCGATTTCTTTTAATGCGCGGTGAATCGCTGTTGTAATTTCTTCTTCAGTAGGGATACGAGGGCTATGAATGTCGTATACACCTAAACCAATACCTAAATCATAGTTAATATCTTCAAAGTCTTTAATCAAATCACCGTGACTTCTTGATGTTTCAATTGAAATCACATCTGCATCTAAATCATGAATCGCATGGATAATCTGTCCGAATTGCGAATAACACATATGCGTATGAATTTGTGTCTCATCTGCAACGGAAGATGTCGCGAGTTTGAAACTATGGACCGCTTTCTCTAAATAAGCAGCATGGAATTCTTGACGTAAAGGTAAGCCTTCGCGCAATGCAGGTTCATCCACTTGAATGACCTGAATACCGGCTTTTTCTAAAGCTAAAACTTCTTCATTAATTGCGAGTGCAATTTGATCTTGAACCGTTGCACGCGGGATATCTACACGTTCAAATGACCAGTTTAAGATGGTTACTGGACCCGTAAGCATGCCTTTTACAGGTTTGTCTGTTAAACTTTGCGCATAAACCGTTTCTTTAACAGTTAATGGTGCAGTCCATTTTACATCACCGTAAATGATAGGTGGTTTAACGGCACGAGAGCCATAAGATTGAACCCATCCGAAACGTGTAACAAGGAAGCCTTGTAATTTTTCACCAAAGAATTCAACCATGTCATTTCGTTCAAATTCACCATGTACAAAAACGTCTAAACCAATTTCTTCTTGAATTTCAATCCAACGTTTAATCTCATTCTTTAAAAATGTATCGTAAGCTTCATCTGTAATACGTTTATTTTTCCAGTCTGCACGCTGTTTTCGAACTTCAGGTGATTGTGGAAATGATCCGATTGTTGTTGTTGGTAAATCAGGTAAGTTTAAGCGACGTTGTTGTAATACTTTTCGCTCAGAAAAAGCAGAAGCACGTTGAGAACGGACGCTTTCAAAATCATAGTCAAGGTTTTTGAAGTCTTGGCTTTGGAAACGTGTATATTGGGCATGTAATTTATCAAATTGTTCTGTTTGGTTATTGTTAATTGCATTTTTTAAAGCTGCTAATTCTTCTAATTTTTCAGTCGCAAAGCTTAATCCATCGCGTACTGTTTCATCTAATGTCTCGTCATCTAGTGATACAGGAACGAGTAATAGGGAAGAAGATGGGTTAATGTATAAGTCGACGGAATATTGAGATAATTTTTCGATGAGTGCTTTCTTAGCTTCCACATCTGCCGCCCATACATTTCGTCCATCAATGACACCTGCAAATAATGTTTTTGAGGAATCAAGATCGCCATTTTCAATTTGTTGAAGGTTATGCCCGTGATCATGTACGAAATCAAGACCAATCCCTTTTACAGGTAAATCGCTTAAAAACTTAACATTGGCACGTTCGAAATAAGTTTGGATAATGAGCTTTTGTGCCACTTCAGCATCTGCAAATGCTTGATAGGCTTCTTGAGTAATCGCTTCAAGTTCAGTGCTTTTATCAGTGACTAATATAGGTTCATCCACTTGAATCAATTCAGCGCCAGCCTGAACGAGTGATTCAAAAACTTCGATATAAAGAGGTAATAAAGTACGAACTTTATCTTCGAACGATTGATTGCCACCTTTCGAAAGTGCGACGAAAGTAATCGGTCCGACAATAACAGGATGTGCATTAATGTGTAGTGATTTTGCGTAATTAAAGCGTTCAAGTAATGTATTTTTACCTACATTAGGAGTGACATTGTCCCATTCGGGTACGATATAGTGATAGTTCGTGTTAAACCATTTAATTAAAGCACTTGCGACATTCTCTTTGTTTCCACGAGCAATGTCAAAAAGGAGATCGTCATTCACTTCACGGCTTTGAAAACGTTCAGGAATGATATTAAAGAGTAATGATGTATCTAAGATATGATCATAAAGTGAAAAGTCACCGACAGGCACACTATCTAGACCATAATGCTTTTGTAGTAATAAGTTTTCACGATGTAAATTTTGTAATTGGCTATCTAATTCTTCTTTAGTAATTTTTTTATTCCAGTAGCTTTCAATCGCCTTTTTCCATTCACGTTTACGTCCAAGTCTTGGGAATCCTAAGTTTGTTGTTTTAATTGTCATAATATCGCCTCCTGATGGGTTTGTGTAATTGATTTTGAATAAGCTGCAAGTTCTAGTGAATAGTCCACACGTTCAAAAGGTGTGATTAAATAGAGACCATTAAAATATGTGTGAACGGTGTCAATGAGTGACTTGCAAAGTGAAATACTGAGTTGGTAGGTTGCTTCTTTGTCACCTGCTACTGCTTTAAATTGCTCGAGTATCTCTTCTGACATTTTGATACCTGGCACCTCATTATGTAGAAATAAAGCATTATTGTAACTTGTAATCGGCATGACACCTATAAAAATAGGGACATTGAGGTGCTTTGTTGCTTCATAAATTTCAATAATTTTTTCTTTTGAAAATACAGGTTGCGTAATAAAGTAACTCATTCCGCTTTCGATTTTCGTTTCCATTTTGCGTACAGCGGCATTAATGTTTCTTACGTGTGGGTCGAAACCACCAGCGATGTTGAATTGTGTTGTTGTTTTCAGCGCATCACCATCCGTATTGATGCCTTTATTAAATTTGAGTGCGAGTTCGGTCAAACCTTTTGAGTTCACATCGTAAACATTGGTCGCACCAGGCAAATGTCCAATTTTAGAAGGGTCACCCGTAATTGCAAGAATCTCATGAATGCCTAAAAGCGACAATCCGAGTAGATGAGATTGTAAACCAATGAGATTACGATCACGACATGTAATATGAACGAGGGGTTCAATACCAAATCGTTGCTTAATCAAACTTGCAGCCGCAATATTTGAAATACGCACTGTCGCAAGGGAGTTGTCTGCTAAAGTGACCGCATCAATATTCGCTTCATCTAAAGCTTTGACATTGTTGAAAAATTTCGTTGTATCTAAATGTTTAGGCGTATCGAGCTCAACAATGATTGTTGGTTTTTGACGAACCCGATCAGCTAAATTAAGTTGATGCTGATTTTGGGCTAATGTCTCTCTTTTTTTATCAATAGGGATAACCTTTTTATTTTGTATCGGTTTAAGTCCTTTTACGGCAGATTTGATGTGCCGTATATGTTCTGGTGTCGTACCACAACAGCCTCCAATTAGGCGGACACCTTCTTGGATCAGTTGTTGCGCCGTGTCACCAAAATATTGGGCGTTATCACTATATTGAAACGTATGCTGATCCAAATCGAGTAAACTCGCATTCGGGTAACAGGAGAGATACGCTTTGTCCGGTAGTGCAATATGACTAAACGAGTGTTTCATATGGTGTGGCCCATGATGGCAGTTCAATCCGACAACATCTGCGCCGGCAGCAACGATTTGCTGTAACGCGTCATTAATTTCAGTACCATCTCTTAAGTAATTCGTATTGGAAGCTGTGAGTTGGGCAATGATTGGAATATCATAATTTTGACGGGTTTGAGTAATGACTCTAATTAATTCAGTTAAATCATAATAGGTTTCAAACAACAGCCCATCTACACCCGATTCGATAAGTGTATCGACTTGAATTTCCGTATGGTATTGAATGGCTGACAAGGATAATTCACCTTGCTTTACACCTCTAAAACCACCTACAGTACCTAAAATAAAAGTTTCTGGACGGGCAGCCCGTTTCGCAATGGCTACTGCTGCTTGATGAATGGCCTTTACCTTATGTTCAAGTCCAAAAGGTTGCAACTTTTCGAAATTGGCACCATACGTATTCGTTTGAATGACATCTGCACCAGCTTCGATGTAAGAGCGATGAATATGCTCGACCTTTTCAGGGTGCGTCAGATTATATGCTTCTGGACAGGTATCTAAGCCTTCGGAGTATAGAATCGTTCCCATTGCTCCATCAGCCACTAGAACGTTGTTTTGTAGCGCTTTTAACAACCGACTCATCATATCCCTCCTTTAATGCGTAATCTAAATCCGCGATTAATTCTTCTACATTTTCTATACCGACACTTAATCGGAATAAACCGAATGTAATGCCTCGTGCTTCACGAATATCCTCTGGAATGCTCGCATGTGACATGGTGTTCGGGTGAGAAAGAATCGTTTCAACGCCACCTAAACTTAATGACACAAGTGGAATCGTGAGTTTGTCAGCAAATTGTTGTGCATAGGCTTCATCTTTTAAGCGAAAGCCAAGAACGGCACCGCCATTATGGGCTTGTTGCAGATGAACGGTGCTATTTCCTGGGTAATAAACGTACGCAATGGCTGGATGTTGTTCTAAAAAGCGACAGACTTCTTTAGCATTTTTAACGGATTGTTGAAAACGAACATCCAACGTTTTAATATGCTGGGTCAGCGTCCAACTGTCGTATACAGATAAACCACTACCTGTGCCGTTTTGAATTAAATAAAGTGCGTCGGCAATTGTTTTATCATTGGTGATGACGGCACCAGCGATAACATCACTATGTCCACCTAAAAACTTCGTAGCGCTATGAATGACAATGTCAGCACCGAGATCTAAAGGATTCTGTCCGAGAGGCGTCATAAATGTATTGTCTACAGCAACTGTAATGCCATATTCTTTAGCAAGTTGCGCCACTTGTCTAATATCAGTAATTTTAAATAAAGGGTTAGAAGGCGTTTCAACATAAATCAATCGTGTTGAAGGACGAATCGCTTTACGAATTTCATTAATATCTTCGGCATTGACCGTAGTAAATGAAATATTAAAACGAGACAAGATGCTTTCGGTTAATCGAAATGTTCCACCATACACGTCATCAGGTAAAATCACATGATCACCTGCTTGCAATGTTAGGAAAACAGCTGTAATCGCTGCGATACCAGAGTTAAAAGCATATCCAAACTGACCATTTTCTAACTGAGCTAATTTTGTTTCAAGCAGCTCACGATTAGGATTGCCACTTCTGGCGTAATCATATTCGTAAGGGCCACCTAACTCTTGTTGATGATAAGTAGAAGAGTAATAAAGTGGGATATTGGCGCTTTTATATTTGTGGCCTCTGTTCATATCATGGATCAATTCAGTTTGTTTCGTGCGCTTCATAAAGAACACCCTCCTTAGATTTCTCAAGTGCTTGGATTAAATCATTCTCAATATCTTCGTAAGCTTCAATACCAATGGATAAACGTATTAAATGTTGATCAATGCCGCGTTTATCTTTTTCATCATCTGGCATATCGACATGGGTTTGTGTATAAGGAAAAGTGATAAATGTTTCAGTTCCACCTAAACTTTCTGCAAAACGGCAAACTTGGATATGTTGTAACAACGCAGCCACTTGATAATTAGGCGCAAGGCGTAAACTTAACATCCCTGTTCGACCGCTGTACAATACTTCGGCAATCCCTTCCAGCTGTTGACATCGCTCTGCGAGACGTTGCGCATTTTGCTGTGCACGTTCCACACGTAAATGTAATGTCTTCAGTCCACGTTGCAACAAATAACTATCAATAGGTGCTAGGGTAGCGCCAATCATATTATGTAGTTGCGTAAATTGTTCAGCTAGAACAGGGTCTTTAACAGTAACGACACCTGCGAGTACATCGTTATGACCTCCGATATACTTCGTCGCAGAATGTAAGACGATGTCAGCCCCATCCGCTAGTGGTGTGGACAAATAAGGGGTAAGAAAAGTATTGTCGATAATCGTCAATAAACGATGTTGTTGTGCCAACTGGTAATAAGGTGACAAGTCAATCTCAATCATCAATGGATTGGAAATAGGTTCGATAAACAATGCTTTCGTATGCGGTGTGATTGCTGCTTTAACTTCTTCAACATTTTCAAAATTTACATATTTAAAGCGAATGTCATATTGTGTTTCGTAAAATTCAAATAAGCGAAATGTGCCTCCATACAAATCAAATGACACGAGTATTTCGTCGTGAGGTTTAAAAAGATTACAGACGAGTTGAATACTTGCCATCCCACTTGAAGTCGCAAATGAGGCAATGCCACCTTCAATTTTGGCAAAGGCGTCTTCAAAAGCTTGTCGTGTTGGGTTTTTCGTGCGTGTGTAATCATAGCCTGTTGAGTGACCTAGACCAGCGTGTTGATAAGCAGTCGAAAGGTAAATCGGGTTAGCAATCGCGCCGGTGTGATCTGTAGTAAGTGCAATTTGTGCCAATGTGGTCTCTTTCATCGTTGATAACCTCCTCAAACAAAATAAAAAAGCTTTCATCCTAATATCCGAATTTTTAATCGAATAAAAAGGACGAAAGCTAAGTTCGTGGTACCACCTTAATTTGTTAATTTATCGCTAAAGTAACCTCTCACAGTACGCTAAATTGCATTATGCGCGATTTAGATCTATACAGTGAAGGAAGAGTATAGTTAATATTTTCCAGTACGCATAATAACAAAATGTTAATACTGTATCGCTATAACGGGCGAACCCGGTGATACCTCATATTGGCATCAACACTCCAAGGCCATTTTCAAATTTGCTTTCAATGCCTTTTCTCAGCGAAACAAGGCTCTCTGTGATTGCAGTGTAAATTTTACTTTCCTTTTTACAGTGTCTCGAATATTGTACTGTTTCTTTGTAAAAAACACTTTACATCAATCAAAAAAGGATGTCAACATATTTTTCAGAAAATTATGATTAGATAAAATTTTGGCAACTCCTGAAAATAACGTAAAGGCTTGTGTCTCAACTATGCAACCAGTAAAATAGAATGGTAAAAAAATTTGTGGGAGCAGGTGATGCACGTGACCCATCAAAATGAAACATCACAGCGTACTTCGCAACATGTCGAAATGATAGCGATACATGATTTGAGACCGAACCCTTATCAACCCCGTAAGACTTTTGATGCTGAAAAGCTCACTGAACTTGCGCAATCCATTACACAGCACGGTATTCTACAACCAATTATTGTAACCCATGCGGTTCAAGGTTATTACATTGTGGCCGGGGAGAGACGATATCGTGCAAGTCTTGAAGCGGGTTTAACGGAAATACCTGTCGTTATTAAAAAGTTTTCAGATGCAGAAATGCGTGAGCTCGCAATTATTGAAAATTTACAACGTGAAGATTTAAATCCATTAGAAGAGGCTGAGAGTTATCAGCAATTAATGGCAGAATTGCATTTAACACAACAGGAAGTGGCGCAAAGACTAGGAAAATCACGACCATATATCGCGAATATGTTGAGGCTACTTAAATTACCTGTTAAGATTAGAACTTTGATACGTGAAGGTACAATTTCATCTGGACATGGTCGGACACTATTAGCACTTAAAGATGTTAAAAAGATGGAAAAATATGCAAATTTAGCCGTCCGGGAGTCTTGGAGTGTACGCTATTTGGAACAAGTGGTCGCCGAATTGTTAGGAACAAGTAAAAAGCGTGAAGAACCGCAACAGAGAGCCATTAAAAAACCTGCCATGATACGTCAACACGAGCAGCAATTGCAGGAACAATATGGGACTTCAGTTGAGATTGCCATGAAGAAAAATGTTGGTGAGATTACATTTACATTTCATTCAGAAAGTGATTATCGGAGATTGATTCAACAATTGAAGAAAATGTAAAAACCGCGCCTTTGAAATCAATTGTGTCGCCAATAGGGGAAAGTGATTATGGAGAAAGGGAGTCGTTATGAATCAATTTAAAGCAGTTATAGAAAGTATGGTTCAGCCGTTATTAGAGCCTGAAACATACTCGAATTTACTTACAAAATTAATTATTATTGCCATTTATGTCATTGTTGCTTTTGTTGTCGTGCGTATTTTAAATAAAGTCATTGAACAATTCTTTAAAGTCAATAACCGAGCGATGACGAAATCAAATCGTGCTAAAAGATCAAAAACATTGATTACTTTAGTTCAAAATGTTGTCGGTTATCTGGTTTGGTTTATTACTTTAACGACGGTACTCAGTAAATTTGGTATTAGCGTTGAAAGTATTTTAGCCGGAGCGGGTGTTGTCGGTCTCGCTATTGGTTTCGGTGCACAAACACTTGTTAAAGATGTGATTACAGGCTTCTTTATTATTTTTGAAAATCAATTCGATGTGGGTGATTATGTCAGCATTAAAAATAATAGTTCTCCTATTGCAGAGGGGACAGTGAAAGCGATTGGCTTACGTTCTACACGGATACTGTCATATACAGGAGAGCTATCAATTATTCCAAATGGTACGATGAGTGAAGTTACCAACTTTTCAGTCACAAATGGAGTCTCAGTGATTGATATTCCAGTATCGATTAATGAAAAAATTGATGATGTTGAAAAGAAAATGAACATATTCTTAAAATCTATTCCGAAAAAGTATGACATCTTTATTGAGCCACCAGAAGTCTTAGGGGTGGATACTTTTAATAGCTATGAAGTAAGAATTCGTGTCGCTGGAGAGACGCTTCCAGGTGAAAGTTTTTCAGGTTCACGTATTCTTCGACGAGAACTCAAAGAATTTTTACAAGCTGAAGGGATTGAAGCACCAATGCCGACCCTTGTCCAACTCTATAAAGATCAACAAAACGCGGAATCATAGAGGTGAAAATGTGTGTCATCAAATTACGAATTAAATGATATAGTAGAGATGAAGAAGCAACATGCTTGTGGTGCAAATCGGTTTAAGATTATTCGTATGGGCGCAGATATTCGTATCAAATGTGAGCAATGTCATCGAAGCATTATGCTCCCCCGTCAAACTTTTAATAAAAAACTAAAAAAAATACTCGTCAAAGCGAGTTCAAATGAGAAGGAGAATGAATAATGGCCTTAACAGCTGGTATTGTGGGCTTGCCTAACGTCGGGAAGTCAACACTTTTTAATGCAATAACTAAAGCAGGTGCACTTGCTGCAAACTATCCTTTCGCTACGATTGATCCTAACGTGGGTATCGTAGAAGTACCGGATACACGATTAAGTGAATTAGAAAAAATAGTTAATCCTAAGAAAACAGTACCGACGACTTTCGAATTTACAGATATTGCCGGGATTGTAAAAGGCGCGTCAAAAGGGGAAGGTTTAGGTAATAAATTTTTATCTCATATTCGAGAAGTCGATGCGATTTGCCAAGTTGTCCGCGCTTTTGATGATGAAAACGTGACACACGTAGCAGGACGTGTGAATCCTATTGAAGACATTGAAGTTATCAATATGGAATTAGTATTAGCTGACTTAGAATCTGTAGAAAAAAGATTGCCACGTTTAGAAAAAATGGCGAAACAAAAAGATAAAACAGCCGTGAATGAAGTCCGTATTTTAACTCAAATTAAAGAAACGCTTGAAAACGGTAAACCCGTGCGTAGTATTGATTTCAATGAAGAAGATCAAAAATACGTCAACCAAGCACAACTTTTAACGTCTAAATCGATGTTATATATTGCTAACGTAGGTGAAGATGAGGTCAATGACGCTGAAAATGATAAAGTAAAAGCCATTCGTGAGTATGCAGCGAGTGAAGATTCAGAAGTCATTGTCATCAGTGCTAAAATCGAAGAAGAAATTGCGACTTTAGATGATGAAGATAAAGCGATGTTCTTGGAAGAATTAGGTATCGAAGAACCTGGTTTAAATCGTTTAATTCGTAAAACATATGATTTATTAGGACTTGCGACTTATTTTACAGCTGGCGTACAAGAAGTGCGTGCATGGACATTTAAAGAAGGCATGACTGCACCACAATGTGCGGGTATTATTCACACTGACTTTGAGCGTGGCTTTATTCGTGCCGAAGTAACAAGTTATGAGGACTATGTTGCCAACAACGGTGAACAAGGTGCTAAAGAAGCTGGTAAAATGCGTTTAGAAGGTAAGGACTATATTATGCAGGACGGCGATGTCGTGCACTTCAGATTTAACGTATAAATTTCATTACGAAGCAGTAGATTGAACGTATATAAAATAAAAATCAATGACACAACCTTTCAAGCCTTACGGAATTTGAAGCGTTGTGTCATTTTTTATAAGTGATAAGATGCTATTTGTACCTAGAAAGCTTTCATAAGTCTTAACACATTGCGATTTAATATGCCTTACTTTAAAACAGAACATTACATGTTTTTTTATTTTAATATTATCCTTTTTAAAAAAATCTATTCACATCTTTTTTATATATTATTTAATAAAAATTTAATATATAGTTAATTGGTAGTTAATTAATAAATCTATAATAAAAACATATAATAAAGATGTATCTAGATACAAAACAACATTAAATTTAAAGGAGGCTTAAATTGAATAAGAATATCTTGATCAAAGGTTGAGCAACATTTACGATGATAATTTCTTTAGGTCTAGGTAGTACATTTACAGAAGCTTATCAGTCATTCGCAAAGGCAGAGAAAAATGTTGTGGAAATACATGATGCCTCGAAAAGCCCTTACAATGCAGTTGTTGCACTTAAACATGGAACAGGATTTGTAGTAGGTAAGAATGCGATTGTGACAAATAAGCATGTAGTAAATGGTCCTGGTAAAGGTGTGGGAACGAAAGCTGCCTTACACCCTACAGGATTTAATAGCAACGCTGGAAATTATAACGTATTAGAAGTTATTCCGTATCCTGGTCAAGAAGATTTAGCGATTGTTCATGTTAAAGAAAAAGCAGAAGAAAATTGGAAGTTTAATGAAAAAGCAGGCGTATTGAAGCTAGCTGACCATGACAATGTCAATGATAGGTTATCCAAAACCGGATAAACATGCCTATAATTTATTGGAATCATTTGGTAAAGTTGTATCTGTAAAAGGAAATGAGATTGTACTTGACGCTTTTACAGAGCCAGGTAATTCTGGTTCACCAATTGTTAATGGAAAAGGTGAAGCAATAGGTGTTTCTTATGCTAGAGAGATTCAAGATTCACCTCACAGAAAATCATTTGGTGTTTACTTTACACCTCAAATAAAAAAATTCATCCAAGATAATATACAAAAGTAAGCAAATATAAAGAAGATTCATCGCTTTAAATACTTACCCTAGAATTTACGAATTAGACTCAATCGTAAGAGATACTTATAAAATAAGAGAACCTTCCATCTCGTATAAAAAACATTTACCCCTTAACCCATAAAAGTATATAAATATAAAATAATAACGACGATATAAAGAGAATGTCGTTATCGATCAAAACATAAACTGAAAAAAGGATATTCATCGTCCAATTTAAACTGTGTAAGTAGAGTGCACCGGCTCTACTTCGCAGTTTATTTTTTAGGTTGAAACATCGTGCAATCAGATGCATCATTTATTATTTTAAGATTGCCTTTTAAATTAATGATAACAAATTTTGTGACTAAAGAAGTTTATGATTAAGCGGGCGGTATTCCGAAAAATAAATAAAAAAATACGACTGGGAAAACGATAAGAATACTTAAGATTGATAGAATCGTACTAATCATCCACGTTTTTCTATTTTTCTGGTTTAAAAAATATAAAGTGACTGAAAGAACGAATAGTATTAATGAAACTTGAAAATAAATAGAAAGAATATCGCCACCCTCATAATTTAAAAATGGAATAGGGATGAATAAGAATAATACGAGAAGGGTGTTACTTAATATATGAAAGCTATACATTGTTTTTCTCATGACAAAATGCCACCACCTTTAATTAAAGTCATTTAGAGCTTAATAATATGCTACATGAATTGATATTAAATAAAAAGACTCGCTAGGGGGTGCGAGTCTTTTTGTATTGATTATTTGAAGATTGATAAAATACTACTGAAAGCATTTTTAACTTTTTGTGCAGTTTCAACTGTAGTAATTGCTGCTTTAACTGCTTGAGGTTTTTGGTATAAAGTATATAATACTTTTCCTGTGTTGATACCACTTGTTACAAAGTTACTTGTTTTTGCATATGCATTATATAAAGTACCATTGTTTTTATCTATTTTAATTGGTGTGATATATGCATTAGCACCTTTATCATTCAATAAAGCTAAAACAGCAATATCCATTGCATCTTTATATTTAAAGTATAATTTTGAGTAGTATTTTGCATTATTGTATTTTTCTGTAATGCTTTTATATGAATCAGTTACGTATTTTTTAGCGTTATTAAAGCTATCTTTGATGTAAGTGTAACCATTTTCAAACGGACGTTTAAATGAGTTCCAGTAATCTGTCCAAGTTGAAGGTTTAGAAGGTGCTTCAACTTTTGGAACAGCAGGAGCTGAAGGTTGAGATGGTGTTGCTTGGTTTTGAGATTGACCTTGATGTTGAACTTCAGGTTTTTGCACTTGAGGTTGTTGTGCTTCAGGTTTTTGCTCTTCTTTTTTCACTTCAGGCGTTTTGGCTTCAGGTTTATCTTGTTCTTTTTTCTCTTCTACTTTCGGAACTTCAGGTTTTTGTTCTTCTTGTTGAGGTTGTTCTTGCCATTGTTTTTCCCAATCTTTAGGTTCAATTTGTGGCTCAGCTGGTTTTGTTTCAGTTTGGTTTACTGATTCATCAAATACTTTTTGGCTTGCATCTGGATTTTCTTTAATTTGTGAAATGTAACGATCACGTTGTTCGTCAGTGATGTCTTCATTATTTAAAATTTCATAAAAAGCGTTTTGTTGACCTACACGGCGCTCAGGACGTAGGCTGTCTTTAATTGATTCAGAGTAAACATTTTGTGCACTTTCTTTATCTTCGTGCAATTGTTTTAAATATTGATTACGTTGTTCTTCAGTGATACCTTCCATATGTAATACTTGGTAAAATGCTTTTTGTTCTGGAGAAACTTTTGCTGATTCAAAAGTTTGAGTAGCAGCAGGTGCTAATCCAGATTTTGCACTTTCTTGGACTTGCTCGCTCGCGTCAGCTTGTCCGTTTGATACGATTGTTGCGATAGATACTGTAGCAACACCCATTAATAATTTAGCTATGTATTTGTTTTTCATAATTAATCCCTTTCATATTCAGTTTTTTATTTGTTGTAAGCATTTAAAATATAGCACGCTTTTATATTGAGTTAAATTAACTATTTCTTAATTGTTCATAAAAACAAATTAATATATTTTGGTTTTACTAATGAGTGAAAAAAGTAATGCGAAATCTTATCTTTTGATTTTTATGACTTGGAAAGCATTTATGCTCTATAAAGAGAAATATAGAACATCTTCTGATTAATGTTGTAATAAGTAATGTGATGTGGTACAATCTTTGAATGTGAGTAATGAAAATTATTCCTTGCTTATCATTTCATTGATAGGCCGTATAGACCACAAGGAGGTGCAAATATAAAATGAGAACATATGAAATTATGTACATCGTGCGTCCGAACATCGAGGAAGATGCGCGTAAAGCAGTAGTTGAACGTTTTAACGGAATTTTAGCTTCTGAAGGTTCTGAAGTATTAGAAACGAAGGACTGGGGTAAACGTCGTTTAGCTTACGAAATTGAAGACTTTAAAGATGGTTATTACAACATCGTACGTATTAAGTCTGACAACAACGTAGCAACTGACGAATTCCAACGTTTAGCTAAAATCAATGACGATATCATTCGTTACATCGTTGTCCGTGAAGACGAAGATAAGTAATAGAATAATAATGGGGGCGTGAAAATGCTTAACAGAGTCGTATTAGTAGGTCGATTAACTAAAGATCCAGAATACAGAACGACACCCTCAGGCGTAAGTGTAGCGACTTTTACTCTAGCGATTAATCGTACGTTTACGAATGCGCAAGGGGAACGTGAAGCGGACTTCATTAACTGTGTAGTTTTTCGTAAACAAGCAGAAAACGTGAACAACTTTTTGTTCAAAGGAAGTTTAGCTGGCGTTGATGGTCGCTTACAATCACGCAGTTATGAGAACCAAGAAGGCCGACGTGTGTTCGTCACTGAAGTGGTATGTGACAGTGTTCAATTCCTTGAGCCAAAATCACAAAACCAACGTCACTCTAATCAAGGCAATGATTTCCAAAGCTATGGTCAGAGCTTCGGTGGGCAACAACAAGGTCAAAATTCGTCATATCAAAATAACAATCAACCCGCACATAACGATAATCCATTTGCGAATGCGAATGGTCCTATCGATATTAGCGATGATGATTTACCATTTTAATGAATTAGCGAACGTATAGAATCATTTTATAGTAAGGGAGGCACAAATCATGGCAGGTGGACCAAGAAGAGGCGGTCGTCGTCGTAAAAAAGTTTGTTATTTCACAGCAAACGGTATTACACATATCGACTATAAAGATACTGAGTTATTAAAACGTTTTATCTCAGAACGCGGTAAAATTTTACCACGTCGTGTTACAGGTACTTCAGCTAAATATCAACGTATGTTGACTACAGCGATCAAACGTGCACGTCATATGGCATTACTACCATTCGTTAAAGACGAAGCGTAAGCCAATCACAAAAACCCCGTAAGCCTTATTAAAAGGTACGGGGTTTTTTATTTTGACGCTATGCTAAATAGCGGATTCAGTTCATTTCGTATAGAGCCTTAATAACACGGTGCTTGTAAATTATTAATTTTATACTAATAAAATGTAAAAACATCCTCATTTAGCGATATTACAAAGAATGAGGATGTTTTTTGGGAGTTTTCAGTATCAAAGATATTTAATTGTTTTGAATAAAAATGTATTTTAATATTTAACGGCTGTAAGCACTCACAGGATAATGATCTGAAAAGTCATTATAGTAGTAAGTATAAGGAAAAGCGTAAACATGCCAGCTTGGCGCTTTTGCATCGATTGCTTCATTAATAAGTTGGCCTGGTTGTCTATGATCTTTATCTACAAAGATATAATCTAAATATTCAGGTTTGGCATTTGGGAAGTTATATTGAGCGATGTAATTTGTTTCTGGATCCCATGTACTTGTGTGTCCTTTATAAGTCACGTCATTGACATTTAAGTTTTTAAGCATATCTTGAAATTCTCCAGAAGTTGAATTTTTGTTTACATTGAGGTCTCCACCAATATAAACGACTTCATCTTTGGGTATATTTTTATTTTTAACAAACGTACTGATTTCTCGCATTTGTTCCGCGCGGATTTCTCTGTCGTATCCTGCGCCACATCGACTATCTTCTGCTTGTGTATGTGTTCCGATAACGTGGAAATTTTTGCCATCTTTTTCAATTTTTGTATATACAAATCCTTTATTGCTGTCATTATCAAAACCACAACCGCGACGGAAAACGTGCTGTATTCTTTCTTTAATTGGATATTTACTTACGACTGCTACACCACCGTCTTCAAGTACAGTGCTAGAGTAACTGCCTTCTGTACTATCCCAGCCCGATCTAGAGCGGCCTAAAACACCTGTTTGATGTGGGTATTCATTTTTAAGATTATTTAATAGTTGGTTTGATGCGCTATTATCAAATGCTTCGTTTAAGATAACAACGTCATTTCCTTTTATGTAAAAAGATTGAGAGATGAGATCCGCACGAATACTTTGCCCCCAGTTAGGATACAAAGATTTAGGAAGCATATATACGTTGTGTGTGACTAATTTTAATTCATTATTGTCAACTGGTTTTGCTGCATGTGCTGTCGATTGAATAGAGAGGACTAATAGAAATAAATTGGCTAAAATGACTGATGTGAATTTCTTTGCTAATGGTAATTTCTTCATTTTTATCACTCCTTTGCACATATTATAGCGTTATCAAAAGTAAAAAAGGTTGAACTCATTTTTAAATCTTGTTAAAAAATATTAACTTATAATTATTCGTGGGTAATTTATTTATTAATAATTTATTTGATTTTGTTATACTTATTAAAACAGTAAGTTCTTCGGAGATACGAAATTCAAATAGATATATTAATAGAATTTGCTATGAAAAGACGGTATGTTTTAAAGAATTCTGAATTTCAATTTATGAAAATTTGAATGAGATTGTCAGATATGACGTTTTGTCATGTACAAAATATATGTGTATTGACAATAAAGAGAATGTGCGTAAAATAAAATATTAAAAAGATGTCGAAGTGAGGTATGTATGAAAGCTGTTTTGAAGCAGATACCCAAATTAGAATTACATTGCCATTTAGATGGTTCTGTTAGTATAGAATATTTAAAATCACAGAGTGAAAGTCAACAAGTAGGGATAGATATTGAAAAAGTTACCGTTGAGCAAGATTGCCAAAGTTTAGCAGAATATTTACAGTCATTTGATGAGATATTGAAGGTCATGCAAACACAAGAGAGTCTTATTGAAGCGGTTATCGATGTTGCACGACAAGCAAATGAAGATGGTGTGAAATATATTGAGATTCGCTTCGCACCAGCTTTCCACCAAGATTTCGGTTTGAAAACGATTGAAATTTTAGATATGGTTTGTGAAGGTGCACAGCAAGCTGAAGCTCAATTTGATTTGGATGTACGTTTGCTCGTATGTGGGATGAAGCATCATTCAATGGCAACCAACCAAGCGATTTTTGATCATTTAGGTGCGAATGCATCGATTACAAAGTATATAGTAGGTGTAGATTTAGCAGGAGATGAAGCAAGTTCACCAACGGAAGCGCATGAAGCATTAATTCAATATGCGAAAAGTAAAAATTTAAATATTACCTTACACGCCGGGGAGTGTGGTTGTGTAAAAAATGTGTATGATGTGATTCAATATGGTGCACGTCGAATCGGTCATGGTGTGGCGATTTTTCAAGATGAACAGGCTCTGTCTTGGGTAAAAGAACACGATGTCCTATTAGAGTTTTGTCCAAATAGCAATTTACAAACAAAGGCCATAGATACATTAGCGACTTTAGATTTGCCGAAGCTGATGGAATAAGAGGTGGCCTTCTTGATTAATACGGATAATCGAACGGTGACACAGACAACGTTAATGGATGAATATGAATTGTTGTTGAAACATCGTCTACTTAATATGGCCGATATACAAAAAATCAATTATGATGCAATTGATTACAGCTTTGCTTGTCAGGAAACGAAAGATAAGTTAAAATGCTACTTTGAATAAAAGTAAATCCTATAAAAAAGACGAGATTGGGATAGTATTCCCAGACTCGTCTTTAATTGTTTATCATAAGTGAACTTAACTCAATCGCTTTCTAAAAATGAGTATTTAAAAGACTTCAAACATCATTTTTTATTTTAAGCTGTCTTCGATCTCTTTCATTTCTTTTTCTTTAAGGTCGACAACAACTTCACCATCTTTTGTATCCTCTTTTAAAGCAGATTTTGCTTCTTTAGAATGATAAAGTTCTGCAATTTTCTTATACGTTTTATTATCTTTATCTTTAGAGTTAACAGCAATGATATTGATATATGGTTTAACTGCATCTGATTTCGCATCTTCTAAGTAAATCGGATCTTTCTTTGCATCTAATCCTGCTTTTGTTGCAACCCCATTATTAATGACTGAAATATCGACATCAGAAAGGGCACGTGCTGTTTGTTGCGCATCTACGGCTTTAATATCTAAGTTTTTAGGGTTAGATTGAATATCTTTGATTGAACTAGATAAGCCAAAATCTTTTTTCAGTTTAAGTAAGCCTGCTTTTTCAAGAAGTTTGAGTGCGCGTGCTTGGTTAGAAACGTCATTCGGAATCACGACTTTGGCACCGTCTTTCACGTCTTTAATGTCTTTCACTTTTTTTGAATAGACCCCAAGAGGTGCTAAAACAGAAGTACGAATTGGTGTAATATGAGTCCCTTTATTCGCTTTTTTAAATTCATTCAGAAATGCAAAATGTTGGAATGCGTTCATATCAATATCCCCATCGTTGAGCGCAGTGTTTGGAACGTTGTAATCTGAAAATTGTTTGATTTCCAAATCAATATTGTCTTTTTTCGCCAATTCTTTTACTTTTTCCCATGCTTTTGTATCATTTGAAGCAACCCCAATTGTCACTTTTTTTGTATCACTTTTCCCACAGGCGCTAAGTACCAGTACAGCAAGAACTAAGAGTGTCAGTAATTTTTTCATCTCATAAAACCTCCGATTAATGTCGACGTACTTTTTTCGCAAGTACGTTGCCGACAGATTGTATTAATTGAACAATAATGACTAAAACCACGACTGTAATCACAATGACAAGTGTGTCAAAGCGTTGGTAACCATAGACAAGGGCCATATCCCCGATACCGCCACCACCGACCGCGCCGGCCATAGCAGTTGCCCCTATCAGACCAATAATGGCCGTAGTAATAGATAAGATAAGTGATCCCAGTGCTTCAGGTAAAAGAAAGTATCGAATGATTTGCATTGGCGAAGCCCCCATCGCGTGTGCAGCTTCAATGATACCCGCATCTACCTCTAGCAGTGAATTCTCAACCAATCTTGCAATATAAGGTGCGACATAGACAGTTAAAGGAACAATAGCAGCCGTTGTCCCAATCGATGTGCCAACAATTAATTTTGTAAAAGGAATAATCGCAATTAACAAAATGATAAACGGAATAGATCGCAATATATTAATAATTGGATTTAAAATATGATGAATGATGGCGTTAGGCCATATTCCATTTTGTCTCGTCACAACGAGTAGAATGCCTAGCGGTATCCCAATAATGGCGCCGAGAACAAGGGCAAACGTGACCATATATAATGTTTGATACAGCGCTTCGAGTAACTGAGATGTTTCGATTGATGAACCTAACATGATGGTAATCCCTCCTCGTATTGAATGTGATGTGTTTCAAAGTATGAACGAACATCGCTTTGTTGAGCAGGATTTCCTGTTACTTGAAGCCAGAGATATCCTACAGTTTCATCTTGTATGTTAGCTGTAATCGCATGAATGACATTCACTTTCACATTGATTTCTTGAATGAGATCGTTGAGAATCGTATGTTTAATTTGCGAAGGTTCAATAAACAGTTTGTATACCGTGTCATCTTCATGGAGTTGAATATCTTTAATCACAGAAGGGGAAGGTAACGTATTGATGACCGTCGATACAAAACGTTGTGCTGTAGATGTCTGTGGCTGACTGAAAACACTTTTAACGGTGTCGATTTCAATGACTTGCCCGTTTTCCATAACTGCAACACGATGACATATTTTTTGGATAACACTCATTTCGTGTGTAATGACCAAAATCGTTACACCAAAAGTTTCGTTCGTTTTCTTCAATAAATCGAGTATTGAGTCAGTTGTGGCTGGGTCTAAAGCACTTGTGGCTTCATCACAAAGCAAAATTTTAGGACGCGTAATTAAAGCGCGGGCAATGGCAACCCGTTGCTTTTGTCCACCAGAAAGTTCTGTCGGAAACTGATTCGCTTTACCAGCTAAATCTACAAATCGCAACATCTCTTCCACACGTACTTTAATCTCTTCCATAGGCACTTTACTTAAAATTAAAGGCATCGCCACATTTTTAAAAACCGTTTTTGAGTTGAGTAAATTGAAGTGCTGGAATATCATTCCGATATCTTTTTTAACCGTGCGCAATTGGGCGGCTGAATATGTATTTAAATGATGACCGTCAACTAGAATATCTCCCGACGTTTGTTTTTCTAACTGATTAACAAGACGGACGAGGGTACTCTTACCGGCACCACTGTACCCAATAACACCAAAAATATCCCCTTTATTAATTTTAAAGTTAACATCTTTAAGTGCTTGCACAGTCGTACTTTTCTTTTTAAATGTTTTATTGACATTTTTAAATTCGATCATGGCAACCTTCCTTAATTCCGATTTAAATAATAAGTAATGTCTGTATTTTATGTGATGTGCAAAAAATAGTCAACACAATATTTAGTATTTTCTGAAAAACTATAAAAAAAGACTTAAATTGACCTCGCTTACGCAAAGTTTGATTTAAGTCTTTAAAGTGAGACGCATTTTAGCGACGCCAAAAAGAAGTACTATCTTTTTTGTCTTTAATATTGAAATCAATGATACGATAAATCAAATCATAGTTGACTTCGTCCGTCCATTTGATTTTCATAAACATTTTTGTCATTTGATAGCCAGCAGCTTTAATGTCATCTGCAAAAGTATCTAAAGTATATTTCTCAGGTGAAATTGCAAAATGAGGTTTAGCTTTACTAAAGCCCAAGATGAAAGAACCATTGTCCTTATACAATAACATGGGTTGATTCCATTTTATCTCCATAGTAAGTTCAGGGTAGTTTTCTAAAATTGTTTGTAACACTTTTTTAAGTTTCTCTCGGTGTGCCTCTTTGTCGATGGTTTCTAAAAAATCATCTAAAGTTTCCATTTGCATTCCCCCATTAAATATTTAAGATGATGAGTATATGACTTACACTCGTATTGTAACATGTCGTATAGAAAAGAAACTTAATTTATACTTTTATGTTTATGTACAGAAATGTTGTGCATTAAGACAAAATTTGATTACCATCTAGCGGCCTAAATTTAAAGCCATTGTTTTGAAAAGAAAGACATATTGTAAACTTAAAATATAAATTAATTTACAATTATGGTATACTGGCTTTTATATGAGGAGGAATGGTTATGAAAATTGCAGAGCAAATATTAAAAGGTTCAGCTTTAACACCAGAGGAAGCATTCGACTTATTTACGAATCCAACCTACGACACCATGGACCTTGTACATGAAGCTTATCAATTACGTAAACATTATTATGGTCACAAAGTAAAATTAAATATGATTTTAAATGCTAAAAGTGGCATTTGTCCTGAAGATTGTGGTTATTGTGGCCAATCGCGTGAAATGAAGGAAAAACAACGTTATGCATTAATTCCGGAAAATCAAATTACAGAAGGTGCGAAAGTTGCGGCTGAAAATGAAATTGGCACCTATTGTATCGTTATGAGTGGTAGAGGTCCAAGTGATAAAGAGATTGATCATATCACATCCTCAGTCGAACAGATTAAGGCTGAGCATCCGCAATTAAAAATATGTGCTTGTTTAGGTTTAACGAATGAGGAGCAAGCGGGGCGTTTAAAAGCTGCTGGCGTGGATCGTTATAACCATAATTTGAATACAAGTGAAAATTATCATGATGAAGTTGTGACAACACACACGTATAAAGATCGTGTCGATACGATTGAAATAATGAAAAAAAATCATATTTCACCTTGCTCAGGTGTGATTTGTGGTATGGGAGAATCTAACCAAGATATCGTCGACATGGCCTTTGCATTGAGAGATATTGATGCTGATAGTATACCGGTCAACTTTTTACATCCAATTAAGGGGACTAAGTTTGGAGATATGGATCAATTGACGCCAATGCGTTGTTTAAGAATACTTGCGTTATTCCGTTTGATCAATCCAACAAAAGAGATTCGTATTGCAGGAGGTAGGGAAGTTAATCTTCGTTCATTGCAATCAACAGCCCTAATGGTTGCGAACTCTATCTTCGTTGGTGATTATTTAATTACTGGAGGTCAACCGAACCAACTGGATTATGATATGATTCGCGATATGGGATATGAGATTGATTACGGCACTAAACAAAGTGAGATGGAACGTGTATAACGTTTATTAAGTGATGCCATTCAGAATATGATATCAAAAAAGCTGATTGACATTGCGTCAATCAGCTTTTTGCATGTTTTAAAACTTTAGTTTCTGATGAGATAGTCAAATGCTGATAATGCAGCTGTTGCGCCTGATCCCATTGAAATAATAATTTGTTTGTAACGTTGGTCTGTACAATCTCCAGCTGCGAAGACACCTGGTACATTAGTATTACCAAGACGATCAACTTCAATTTCGCCCATACGGTTACGTTGAACAGAATCGCCTAACCATTCTGTATTAGGAGATAAACCGATTTGAACGAAAACGCCATCTAAGTCGATGTGTTTGTCTTCTTTTGATTGCATATCTGTATAAGTCAGACCGTTGACACGATCATCACCTGTAATTTCTTTTGTAGCTGCATTAGTAATAACTTGTGTGTTTGGTAATGATTTCAAACGTTCTTGTAAGACGGAATCTGCTTTTAATGTGTCAGAGAATTCTAATACTGTGACATTTTGACAAATTCCTGCTAAGTCAATCGCAGCTTCAATACCAGAGTTTCCGCCACCGATAACTGCAACATCTTTACCTTCAAATAGAGGGCCGTCACAGTGCGGGCAGTATGCGACGCCTTTGTTCGTGTATTTTTCTTCACCTGGTACCCCAATTTTTCTCCAGCGTGCACCTGTACCGATAATTAATGAACGTGTTTCTAGAACAGCGCCGTTATCAAGTGTTACTGATACAGTTTTATCTGTTTTTTCAAGTTGTTCTGCACGAACACCTTTCATAACATCGATATTATAATCTTTAATATGCTCTTCCAAGTTAGTTGATAATGATGGACCCGTTGTTTTCTTAACACCGATTAAGTTTTCGATATCTGCTGTATCGTTGACTTGGCCACCAATTCTATCAGCGACAATACCTGTAGTGAGCCCCTTACGTGCAGCATAGATTGCTGAACTTGCACTTGCAGGACCGCCACCAATAACAAGTACATCAAAGACTTCTTTGTTTTCAAATGCAGATGCGTCCGGACCTTGACCGAGTGTACTCAAAATATCTGTTACAGTCATACGGCCATTACCGAATTGCTCACCATTTAAGAAGATGGCAGGTACAGCCATGATGTCTTCTGCTTCTTCTTTAAATACAGCACCATCAATCATCGTGTGTGTAATATTAGGGTTCAATACACTCATTAAGTTTAATGCTTGAACAACGTCTGGACACTTATGACAAGTTAAGCTGATATAAGTTTCAAAGTGAAGTGGTTGTTCAATAGATTTGATTTGATCAATTACAGATTGTTCTTCTTTCGGAGCACGTCCACTGACTTGTAAAAGTGCAAGAACGAAAGAGTTGAATTCATGACCAAGAGGGACACCAGCAAATGTAATGCCAGTGTCCTCTCCAGGTCTATTGATACTAAAGCTAGGTGTACGCTTTAAATCAGCTTTTTCTACTGTAATTCGAGATGACATTTCTGCAACTTCATTCACAAGGTTTTCAACTTTTTGTGAATTTTCGTCAGAACCTGTACTTGCTTTAAGTACAACGTCACCTTCCATCAAATCAAGAAGTTGCGATAATTGTTGCTTCAATTCTTGATTTAACATGCAGCATAGCCTCCTTAAATTTTACCGACTAAGTCTAATCCTGGAGTTAAAGTTTCGCCGCCTTCTTCCCATTTTGCTGGGCAAACTTCACCTGGATTTTCACGCACATATTGTGCAGCTTTGATTTTGTGAACAAGTGTGCTTGCGTCACGGCCGATACCGTCTGCATTGATTTCTGCAGCTTGTACAACACCGTCAGGGTCAACGATGAAAGTACCACGTTGTGCAAGACCTTTTTCTTCATCTAATACATCAAATAAACGTGTGATTTGTTGAGATGGGTCACCAATCATTGTGTATTCTAATGTGCTAATTGCATCTGAGTGATCATGCCAAGCTTTGTGTACGAAGTGTGTATCTGTAGAAACAGAGTATACGTTTGTACCAAGTTCTTGTAATTTCGCATATTGCTCTTGAACATCTTGTAATTCAGTTGGACATACGAAAGAGAAATCAGCTGGATAGAATACAACAACACTCCAGCTACCTTTTAAGTCTTCGTGTGAAACTTCAACAAATTCATCTGTTTTTGCGTTGTAAGCTTGTGCTGAAAATTCCTCGATTTGTTTACCAATTAATGACATAATCGAAATCCTCCTATTATATGAATCATTATTATTTTAGATTAGAATTTAAAGACATCTCGTCTTAATTATAATTCCTTATTAATAATAATTCTAATCTCAATAGCTATTATGACATGGAACATGCTTTCCGTCAAATAAATATCATTGTTGAAAGGGACATACGCTGCGAAAGACAGTGGAATCAGCGTTTCGACCTGTGTTAGCGCGATTAAAACGATAAAAATTGCGCTTTAAATTCTAATAAATGTATCACCTTAATGATGAAAAAGGCTTGAAATTGGATAATAAAGGCGTTATTAATTTTATTCTAAAAAGTGTTAAACAATTCAAATGAACGATGAATAAGATGCTTACTAATATCATTTACGGGCGCTGATTCTCAATTACAACTATATAGTACAGAAATACATAGCCTCTCAATCAACAACGACCAATTTAATATACAGCATGTCTTCTGTTGTTATTTTTCTACGATTTAAGGGTATGCATGATATGCAAGGGACATGCGTTTTCTTGAGTGTTTTGATAGGATATAGAAAAAGGATAAGGAGTGTTTATAAATGTCAGAGTATGTGTATGATTTGGCAAAACGACATCACTCAGTTAGAAAGTTTAAATCAAATCAAATTAGTAGAGACACAATCGAAAAATTAATTGAAGCAGGGCAAATGGCTTCAACTTCTAGCTATTTACAGACAACATCAATTATTGGTATAGAAGATGCTGAAAAGAAAGAAGCTTTAAAAGAAGTTTCTGGGCAGCCTTACGTCGTAGAAAATGGTTATTTACTTGTTTTCGTGATTGACTATCACCGTCATCAGTTAATTAGTGAGAAACTTGAAGCTGATATGGAAGATAGCTTTGAGTCTTCTGAGGGATTACTCGTAGGTACAGTAGATGCAGCGTTGGCAGCACAAAATATTGCACTGACTGCAGAGGATATGGGTTACGGCATTGTTTATTTAGGTTCATTACGTAATGACGTACAACGTGTGAGAGAAATATTAAAACTACCTGAACATGTTTTTCCATTGTTTGGAATGGCATTAGGCGTTCCAGCTGATGATGAAAATGGTGCTCCTAAACCAAGATTGCCACGTGAACATGTTTTTCATATTGATACGTATTCCCAAAATGATGAACAGTTATCAAAACAGCTAGAGGCATATGATCAAGAAGTATCACAATATTATAGTCAGCGTACAAACGGTGAGCGCAATGAGACATGGTCACAACAAGTAGCGAGATTTATGAGCAGTAAGCAACGTACAGAAATGAAAGAATGGTTACAAATGGCAGGTTTTAATAGGAAATAAATCAGCAAACTTTTAATTGAAAGTATCTGAATCATAAAGTTGTAATAGCAAAAACCCCTTCAAATCTTTTCCACACGTAAGATTGAAAGGGGTTTTGTTATGATGTTATTAATGTTGCGGTGTTAATTCATCATAGTGATTTGAATTAAATGTTTCTTCATTTAATTGTTTTGTTAATTTAGCTGTTCCAGTACCTGCTAACATTGAATCATTAACATTTAGCGCTGTACGTCCCATATCAATTAAAGGTTCAACAGAGATGAGTACACCAGCGAGTCCAACTGGTAAATTTAACGCTGAAAGTACAAGGATAGATGCAAATGTTGCACCGCCTCCGACACCAGCAACACCAAATGAGCTGAGTACGACGACAACAACAGTTGCAAGGAATTTAAAATCAACCTCTACGCCAGCTACAGGTGCAACCATAATGGCTAGCATGGCAGGGTAGATACCCGCACAACCGTTTTGTCCAATCGAAAGGCCAAATGAGCCAGAGAAGTTTGCAATGGCTTGAGGCACGCCTAAACGGTTCGTTTGTGCTTGAACATTTAATGGTAATGTACCGGCACTTGAACGTGAAGTAAACGCGAATAAAATGACTTCGGCTGTTTTCTTCATATATTGAATTGGGTTGACGCCTATGATAGCAAGGATAATCATATGAATGATATACATCGTGATGAGTGCAGCATAAGATGCGATAACAAATTTTCCTAGCGTCCAAATGGCAGCGAAGTCACTCGTCGCAATGGTTTTCATCATAATTGCTAGAATCCCGTACGGTGTAAGTCTTAAGACGAATGTAACGATAGCCATTACAAGTGAATAGACTGCGTCGATACCGCGTTTAAGTGTGTGACCATTTTCAGGTTGTTTACGTGTCACGCGTAAAAAGGCAAAGCCGACAAAAGCGGCAAAGATTACGACAGCAATTGTAGATGTCGCACGTTGACCCGTAAAGTCTAAAAATGGGTTAGATGGGATTAACTCTAAAATTTGAGCAGGTAATGTCGTTGCCGTTAATTCTTTAGCCTGACTTGCAATTTCAGAGCTACGTGCATTCTCAGCGTGACCGAGGTCAATGCTAGAAGCATCTAAATTAAAGACGACTGCATAAATAATACCGATAATTGCTGCGATTGCTACTGTTCCAATAAGGAAAGCAAAAATCAATCCGCCCATTTTAGCAAACTTTTCACCAATATCGATTTTCGTAAAAGCAGCAACAATTGAAACAAAGATTAATGGGATAACAATCATTTGCAAGAGGGCAATGTAACCATCACCCACTAAGCCAACCCACTCTGTCGTTTTTGATGTGACTTTGCTATCAACACCATAAATGAGGTGGAGTAGAAGGCCTAATAAGATCCCTAAACCAAGTGCAGTAAAGACACGTTTAGGGAATTTAACATGTTTTTTCGTCATGAACCAAAGTCCAATAAGAGCGAAAATAAAAATAATTAAATTAACAATAGTTAAAAAAACAGACATATCAAAATACGCTTCCTTCTTAATTCCGACTTATACAATAGGATAATAGGAAAAAAGTATAAAATCAAGCTTTATTTTTTATCTGAGCAATTTTGGGTGAAAAGGGGGTGAGCTGTTCTTTCGCTTTAGCATGGCCGTCAATCAATTTTGCCATCAACGTACCTGCTATAGGTGAGAGTAAAATACCATTTCGATAATGCCCTGTGGATACATAAAGATGGTCTTCAACTTCTCCCATAATTGGCTCTTGGTTAGGTGTGATAGGTCGAATGCCCGTCCATGTTTTGATTACATGATGATTTTTGAGTTGCGGAATCATAGACAAGCTCTCTTGATCTAACCATGACAAGTTGTTCGCATCATTTTCAATACTCCAGCTATCGAAGTCTGATGTCGCACCAATTAAGAAACGATTAGGCAATTTGGGTACGATGTAACAACCATTCATATTAAAAATGGTTTCCTTCAACCCTTTATAACAAGAGGCAATCAGCTTAACGTCACCTTTAACTGGTTGAGTAGGTAATTGGATATGGAGTTGTTGGAGTAAAGTCCCCGACCAAGCGCCCGCAGCAATAATCAGTTCATCTGCTGAAAAGTTGCCTTTAGAGGTAATGACTGTATAACCATTGTGATGACGTTCAACTTTTAAGACTTCGGTCTGTGTCATGAGTTCAATATAGTCGCGCTTTATAACGGAAGCAATTAATGCTTTCGTATAGGTGTTTGCGTTAATTTGACCATCATCTTGGATTTTAAAAGCAGCACTTTGATTAGAATCGAGTTTGGGGAAACGTTGTTTTAGAGCGTATTTTGAGAGTTGTTTAATCGTGTGATCTTGGCTGTGTAAAAATTGGAATTGCGCTTCTACTGCTTGGATATCTTGTTTTTGAGAAGCCACTTTAATTAAACCGTATTTTTGATATTCAATATTAATTCCAGTCTCTTGTTCGAGGTCAGCTGCAACTTCAGGCATCATTGCACGACTTTCCATAGCGAGGTGATACAGTGGATTGGCTTCAAAAAACTCGTTCTGTGCACCAAGCATGCCTCCCGCAGCGTAAGATGCATTCATTCTTGGGGTATAACGATCGATAATCCGAATATGCCGGTTTTGAGAGGACAGCTGTCTTGCAATGGATAAACCCATAACGCCGGCACCAATAATAATTGTTTGTTTCATAAAAAAGCCTCCTGCATGAAAGGATGCAGGAGGAACACGTATATGATTGAAAAATGATGATTGAATCATCATTAAAAAGAGTTGAACTAAGTTCATTGTCATCATACGCTTTCCTTCGTTGGTTCTAACCACCTCAGGTTCAAAGAGTTAAGATAAATTCTTTCTCAGCTCGCCTCGAGCACCCCTAGCATATAAATTTTTATTTGATTTCATTTATTATTGTAACTTTCATATTTGAAATATGCAAGATACGCAAAGGTTGGATGGCTTTAACCACCGAATAAACGTTGGAAGAAGCCTTTCTTTTCACTGTTTTGAATCGATTGCGCAAGTGCTTGTTGCTCTTTAGTTTGAGTCTCGATGCTTTGTTGCGTTTGACTCCATTGTTCACTTTGTTCTTTTTGTGCGGCTGTCAGTGATTCCAGAGACTTACTATTCGATTCAAGTTGTTGGTTTAATTGGGTATGTAACGCTTTTAATTCTTCTTGTTGTTGATGAACTTGGCTGACCATCTGACCTAACATTTGACGTTCTTCACGCATTTTGTTGATTTCATTGCGTAATTCATTGATAAGTTGTGGCACTTGTTGATCGCTCGGTAAGTGCTGTTTGTCTTCTTTGACGATAACTTGTAGAAAGTCTTTTTCTTGTTCTAATTCTTCAAAAGCAAGATCATAACTATTTGTACGTGCAACACGTTCTGTTATCTCTTGGAATAATTCAATATCTTCTTCTTTAAAATCAGTCGCTTCTCGACCACGGTATTCGGTTTTATTTAAATGGTAACCACGTTCTTCAAGATGCTGTACGATTTTACGTACTTGCTTTTCACTTAAGCCTGATCTTTGGGCAAATTCTTTTGTCAGCATATATCATTAGATCCTTTCTCTTCTTTTTAGACGTACGGAAGTGTGCGTTCAGTGACCCGTCAGTCTGCCTCTCTCATTATTTTAACGGCTTTAAGCATTGATTTCAAGGTCTTATGGGCGATGTTCTTTGCGTAAACCCATTTTAACAAGTAATGGATAAATGATACTTCGTGGTATTTGATTCGCATAAACATATTTTAAAATGTAGCAGGATTTAACACTTGTACCAAAAATATCCTTAGTTAAAGGAATATTGCCTTTCACATATAAATCTAAAGGGATGGGCTTACCGTTACGATCTAATGAAGGTTGTAAGTATGTAATTTCAGTTTGCTTTTCGTAACCGTTATCTACTAAAAAGTGACGACGGAAGTTAATTTTTTTTGCTGTTTCTTCATCAACATCGTTAGATTCAAATGTAGATTCAAACATAAAGAAATTAACATCTCGACCGTGAAGATGGTTAGATATACGATTCAACTCATACTCAATCTGTTCTAAAGTCGTTTTCAAGCAGGCCTCACAATCTTGACTATGTTGTGCAAGAAGATAAACAATAAAGCCGACATTTGTCGTCGCTTCATAGTGGGCTGTCGCCAAGCTTACAATGGCGTCGTCCTCAATACCAACAATAAATACAAAGTCGTGTTGGGTTTTATCTGTTTTGAGTGAACGCGCAAAAACAGACGCATCTTCTGTTACTAGATGGTCTAATTTATTTTTATAGAATGCTATTGCTGGCTCATACCAACGATCATGCGTAGATTTAATATGTACAAAGTTCATGTTACGTCACCTCTTTTAAGTTAACTCTCGTTTATTCTTGCAAGTATATAGGGTCATTGCAATGATGTATCAATACAATAGCTAGGTGAGGGAGTCAGTTGTGACTGTATCATTAGATAAAACAGATGACTAAGCTGGACTCATCATGACTGACTGTGGTGTCAAAACAAAAGATAAACAATAAGGGAACAGGAGAGAGTGTGTATGGAAATCTCATGTTTCTATAGATTTCCACATCTATCTCATATTCCCGTCCCCATCAAATGATTATGAAGTCATTCAGTATTAATAGAACGCAGTGTTTGATTTATTCAATGTCCCCTTTATGTTCAGAAGGAGCATGTTTGTCATCGTCTGGTGTTTGATATGCAGCATTGTTTTCTGGAACCTCATTGCATTCGTGATCAACTCTTTGCGCAATCACTATGATTTTATTGTTTACGATGTCTTGTTTAAGGTCTTCTCGCTCATGTTCAGAGAAATTATATTTAGACAGAGCGGCCTCTTCCGCATCTTCACCAATAAAAAAGCGCATAAATTTATCGCTGACTGTTCCATTAGTCGATTTGTGTTGAATTTGTGAATCATTGAATCGATCTGTTTTCAATTTTTCTCTGCTTAATACCACAATTTCATTTTCTTTTAGACCTTCTTTTAATAGTAAATCAACGTATTGAATTGCATCATCTTCTGTACGTGCAACTTTATATTTTTCTACTTTATATAGTGCCATATGTGTGACGCCTCCCGATCGTGTTTTGTAATTACACTACCCTCATACTCCGTTCTATAAACGGTTTTATAATGCTATTATGCGCCTAAACATTACTTTACGCAACGAATTTCCATAAATTTCTGAATACAATGGATTTAAGATGATGCTATTGCGAAAGAGGGTTAAATTTGCTATTATCAGTAGATAATTTATCAAGCTCATATAATCTGAAGAATACGGCTTTAGAAGTTTCTACCATGTTGCCTTAAACGACATGACTATGAGTAATGGTACATCGATGTAGCGTGCTTAATGTATCCTTTCAATTCTGCTATTTGCATATTTTTGAATTGTCAAACAATACATGGGTTAGACACCTGTTATAGCGCCATTTTACAACTGTATGACTATTACTCGTATACCTAAAACCTCATTCTTTAGTTTTGGGTATTTTTGATATCATTTTTATCGAGGAGGAATAGGAGTGGACGCATTAAGAAAAAAGGTCATTGAAGATGGTGTTGTCATTGATGAAAAGATTCTCAAAGTCGATGGATTCTTAAATCATCAAATCGATGCTGGCTTGATGTATGACATAGGTCAAACGTTTCATGATCAGTTCGCAGATCAAGGTGTGACTAAAATTTTGACGATTGAAGCATCAGGGATTGCACCGGCCATTATGGCAGCGCATCGTTTTACCGTTCCTTGTTTGTTTGCCAAAAAAGCGAAACCAAGCACATTAAATGCAGGGTACTATCAAACAGATGTACATTCATTCACTAAAAACAAAACGAATACAGTGATTATCTCTGAAGAGTTTTTATCTCCAGAAGATAGAGTATTGATTATTGATGACTTTTTAGCCAATGGAGAAGCTGCATTAGGCTTACATCGTTTGGTTGAGCAAGCAGGAGCGACAACAGTGGGTGTGGGAATTCTAGTAGAAAAGAGTTTTCAACAAGGACGTTCACGATTAGAAGAGGCAGGCTTAACTGTATCATCGTTATGCCAAGTTGCTTCATTAAAGGGGAATAAAGTAACTCTAGTAGGAGATACAGAATGATGAAGCGATTTTTATTAAGTTTACAACATTTATTAGCGATGTATGCAGGGGCGATTCTTGTTCCGATTATTGTTGGGACAAGCTTGCATTTTACAAATGAACAAATTGCGTATCTTGTCACAGTCGATATTTTTATGTGTGGTGTAGCGACATTTTTACAAGTTTATCGAGGTATCGGTATCGGATTGCCTGTTGTTTTAGGATGTACCTTTACTGCGGTTGCACCTATGATCTTAATCGGACAAACGAAAGGTATTGACGTTTTATATGGGTCACTCTTTCTGTCTGGTTTATTAGTTATTTTAATTGCACCCTTTTTTGCTTCACTCGTAAAACTATTTCCACCTGTTGTAACTGGAAGTGTTGTGACAATTATTGGGATTACTTTGATGCCTGTTGCAATGAATTATATTGCAGGGGGTCAAGGTGCAAAAGATTATGGTGATCCAAAACATATTTTACTCGGTTTTGCGACGCTCATTATTATTTTGATTTTACAACGTTTTGCGCGTGGTTTCTTAAAATCCATTGCCATTTTATTAGGCTTAATTTTAGGTACTATTTTGGCAAGTGTATTCGGATTAATTAATGTAGCTCAAGTAGGACAAGCCCATTGGTTTGAATTACCTAAGCCGTTCAGATTTACAGGATTTTCTTTTGACTTTGGTGCAACATTAGTCTTTTTCATCGTCGCATTAGTGAGCTTGATTGAATCGACAGGTGTTTACCATGCTTTAAGTAAAATTACTGGTAAGAAACTTGAACGTAAAGACTTTAGAAAAGGTTATATGGCAGAAGGTATGGCGATTACTTTAGGCGCTATCTTCAATGCATTTCCGTACACTGCTTATTCTCAAAACGTGGGTCTTGTATCTCTTTCAGGTGTTAAGAAAAATGATGTCATTTACGGCATGGTTATTTTATTAGTTATTTGTGGCTGTATCCCTAAACTTGGCGCATTGGCTAATATTATTCCACTCTCTGTACTGGGCGGTGCGATGTTGGCAATGTTCGGTATGGTCATGGCATACGGTGTACGTATTCTCAATGATATTGACTTTAAAAATCAGAATAATTTGTTGATTATTGCAATATCGGTGGGTCTAGGTGCAGGTATCACAGCAGTACCTGAAGCGTTTAAAGCACTTGGTGACCAATTTGCATGGTTTACGCAAAATGGGATTGTTTTAGGCACAATATCAGCAATTCTCTTGAATTTATTTTTTAATGGTATTAACTCTCAACAAAATGATGAAAATGTGAAATAATATAAGTAATAATTTGAATGGAGGCTGTAAATAGTATGTGGGAAAACAAGTTCGTAAAAGAAGCACTCACTTTTGATGATGTACTTTTAATTCCGGCAGAATCAAATGTGTTGCCAAAAGAAGTAGACTTAAGTATAGAATTATCAGAAAAAATTAAGTTAAATATTCCGATTGTATCAGCCGGTATGGATACGGTAACAGAGTCTAAAATGGCGATTGCTATGGCAAGACAAGGTGGCTTAGGTGTTATTCATAAAAATATGAGCATTGAGCATCAAGCAGATGAAGTACAAAAAGTGAAACGCTCAGAAAATGGTGTCATTACAGATCCATTTTTCTTAACGCCTGAAGAAAGCGTCTATGAAGCGGAAGCATTAATGGGCAAATATCGTATTTCTGGTGTTCCTATTGTAGATAATAAAGAATCACGTCAACTTGTTGGTATCCTAACAAACCGTGACTTAAGATTTATAGAAGATTTTTCAATTAAAATCTCTGATGTCATGACGCAAGAAAATTTAATTACAGCTCCAGTTGGTACAACACTTGAAGAAGCAGAAGAAATTCTTCAAAACCATAAAATTGAAAAGCTTCCTCTTGTTGAAGATGGTGTTTTACAAGGTTTAATTACAATTAAAGATATTGAAAAAGTACATGAATATCCTTATTCAGCAAAAGATAGTCACGGTCGCCTCCTTGTTGCCGCTGCTATCGGTATCGCAAAAGATACAAGCATTCGTGCTGAAAAATTAGTTGAAGCCGGTGTAGATGCATTAGTTATTGATACAGCACACGGTCATTCACGTGGTGTTATTAATCAAGTTAAAGAGATTAAAGAAAAATACCCAGAAATTACAGTGATTGCGGGTAACGTTGCGACTGCTGCAGCAACAAAAGCATTGTTTGAAGCGGGTGCAGATGTTGTGAAAGTGGGTATCGGACCAGGTTCAATTTGTACGACACGTGTCGTAGCGGGTGTCGGCGTTCCTCAAATTACAGCTGTTTATGACTGTGCAACAGAAGCACGTAAGCACGGTAAAACGATTATCGCTGACGGTGGTATTAAATTCTCTGGCGATATCGTTAAAGCGTTAGCTGCAGGTGGCCATGCTGTTATGTTAGGTAGCTTGCTTGCAGGTACAGAAGAAAGTCCAGGTATGGTGGAAGTCTTCCAAGGTCGTCAATACAAAGTTTACCGCGGTATGGGTTCATTAGGCGCTATGGAAAGTGGTTCTAACGATCGCTACTTCCAAGAAGACAAAACACCTAAAAAATACGTACCAGAAGGTGTTGAAGGACGTATTGACTACAAAGGGCCATTACAAGATACAATCTACCAATTAATTGGTGGTGTTAAGAGCGGTATGGGTTACACAGGTTCACGTGACCTCAAAGCATTACGTGAAGAAGCACAATTTACGAAAATGAGTGCGGCAGGCTTAGCAGAAAGTCATCCACACGATGTTCAAATTACAAAAGAATCACCAAACTACTCATTCTAATTGGTAAAGGAGTACAAATAGTATGGAAATGGCAAAAGAACAAGAGCTCATTCTTGTCCTCGATTTTGGAAGTCAATACAACCAATTAATCACACGTCGTATTCGTGAAATGGGCGTTTATAGTGAATTACATGATCACGAAATGCCAATTGAAGAAATCAAAAAAATGAACCCTAAAGGTATTATTTTATCAGGGGGTCCTAACTCAGTTTATGCTGAAGATGCTTTTACGATTGATCCTGAAATCTATAACTTAGGTGTACCTGTTTTAGGTATTTGTTATGGAATGCAACTGACAACGAAATTACTCGGTGGTAAAGTTGAACGTGCCAATGAACGTGAATATGGTAAAGCAATTATCAATGCAAAATCTGACGAGTTGTTCTTTGGCTTACCTGAGGAGCAAACTGTTTGGATGAGTCACTCTGATAAAGTGATTGAAATCCCAGAAGGTTTTGAAGTGATTGCGGACAGTCCAAGTACACAATATGCAGCGATTGAAGATAAAAAACGTCGTATTTATGGTGTACAATTCCATCCAGAAGTACGTCATACAGAATTTGGTAATGACTTACTACGCAACTTTATTCGCCGTGTATGTGGATGTACAGGTGAGTGGACAATGGAAAACTTCATTGATATTGAAGTCCAAAAAATCCGTGACAAAGTAGGAGATCGCAAAGTTTTATGTGCGATGAGTGGCGGTGTTGATTCATCTGTTGTTGCGGTATTATTACACAAAGCGATTGGTGATCAACTAACATGTATCTTTGTTGACCATGGACTTTTACGTAAAGGTGAAGGAGACATGGTAATGGAACAATTCGGTGAAGGCTTTAACATGAACATCATTCGTGTGAATGCTAAAGACCGATTCATGTCGAAACTCGCGGGTGTTTCTGATCCAGAGAAAAAACGTAAAATCATTGGTAATGAATTTGTTTATGTTTTTGATGATGAGGCGTCAAAATTAGAAGGTGTCGATTTCTTAGCACAAGGGACACTTTATACGGATGTTATTGAGTCTGGTACAAAAACAGCACAAACAATTAAATCTCACCACAATGTAGGTGGTTTACCAGAAGACATGGAATTCGAATTAATTGAACCGATTAATACATTATTTAAAGATGAAGTGCGTGCTCTAGGAATTGAGTTAGGTATTCCAGAACATTTAGTATGGAGACAACCATTCCCAGGCCCAGGATTAGGTATCCGTGTACTTGGTGAAATTACTGAAGACAAATTAGAAATCGTGCGTGAATCAGACGCGATTTTACGTGAAGTGATTCGCCAAGAAGGTCTAGAACGTGAAATCTGGCAATACTTTACAGTATTACCAGATATTCGCTCGGTCGGTGTCATGGGAGACTACCGCACGTATGATTATACAGTCGGTATCCGCGCAGTCACATCTATTGATGGGATGACAAGTGACTTTGCACGCATCGATTGGGAAGTCTTACAAAAAATCTCAACACGTATCGTAAATGAAGTCGATCACGTTAACCGCGTTGTTTACGACATCACATCAAAACCACCAAGTACGATTGAGTGGGAATAATTAAATAGTGTGAATGAAAGGCTAGAATCACCGTTGTTACACGGTTTCTAGCCTTTTTGTTTGTACTTTTAATGTGTTAGGCTTGAAAATTGGTATAATTTGGGAACTTTACAGCTACTTGGTCGCGTTGTTTTTCAGTAATATGAGCATAAATAACCATAGTGGTTTAATGTACCCGTGACCCAATATATAGACTAATGAATTAATATTCTTCTCCAATGTGTTTAGCGGAATGAATATAAGAATTTTATCTCTTCTAAAATTAAGCTTCCTTCTTTTTTAGTTTTTATTATACATTTTTGGTATAGATGTTTAACAACTTAGCTTATTAATGAGTCTATATATTGTTTTATTCATAATTATATAAATTTAATACACTATGCTGAGGCTTATAAATTATATTTAGCCTTTATGAAATTTATTCAATTAATACAATTTAATATTCTTGACATAAATCCATATCTTTGCCGATATTCAATGTAATCTTCCCATTTATTATTTTGGTAAATTTCTATATGCTGGTATGTCATTTACCAATTCATAATCCCTTTTATTTCTTCATCAAGTAAAGCTTCATGCAGATCAGTCGCTCACTTTTCTGGATGATGATACATAAATTCACTTCCTAATAAAGCGTTTGGCATTATTTTCACATTTAAGCCAAACTTCTCTTTTAAAACATTAATTCCTCTTTTTGTCCTCCAAAGTAATTCTTTATCACCAGCTATTCCCTTTGACATAGCAACATAGCTAATCTTAGTATGTTTTTCTATTTATTAGGTGAAATCATTCACATATATCAAATAAAGTGGAAATCTATAAATAGTTTTAAAACAAATTTAATTTTGAAATAAACGTTCAACGATTTGTTCTGGTGACCAATGTAATTTTAGATGATATATATATATAATGGTTAACGATATATCTATATAATCTATTAGTATATTTATATTATATGATAATTAAATATTTAATTATTAATTTCTGATAGTTTGGAATTTTTTTACATAGATGTCCATTGATAATGATTATCAGTTAATGTATCATAATCATGTAAGATTCTAAAAATAATAACAAATGACATGAGGAGTGGATGTTTTATTGAATAAATATTTGATCGACAACCATAATGAATTTGATAAATCTATTATTTTATTTCCATTTGCAGGCGGTGGGTCCAATATTTATAAGAATTGGACCCTTTCTTTTAAGGGTTTTAATGTGTTGCGTATTCTTTATCCAGGAAGATAAAGTCGATTTGGAGAACGACCTATAACTAATATAGATTAGTTAGTGAAATTTATGAAGAAATGCTTGATGAATTAAAAACTAACGATCGAGATGCTATTGCAGGTATTACAATTCAAGACCAAGAAAAATATTGTCATATAGAGAAACATCAACTCGTTAAGAAAATTAGTGAAGAGTATGCAGATCTTATCGAAGAATCAGGATATAAATCTGTTCACTTAGTGGGTTACTGTTCGGGAGGTTTAATCGCTATGGAAGTAGCAAGTATGCTCATGCTTAGTGATGTCGATGTTGACAATGTTACTTTAATTGATACTTCACCATCACCGCTATCAGAAATCGATTATATGGTTTCAGAAATGGCATTTATCCAAACTCACTTTATTACGATTAAAGATGTATTACCAACCATTGATTAAAACAAACTAAACGATAGTATTAGAGCCATGTATTCTAATATTGAAACTGATGCAGAATACGATTTATTGAATTTCATTATCAAACAGTACGGTGAAGAAGATGAATTAAAAATAGAGTTAGAACAATTTTTTAAATACAAATCTTTTAATGAACGATTTGAAAAATATACTGAAGTTATTGATTCTAAAAAGGATGGTGATAATACAGTCAACACAGATTTCTTAATTTCTTCATATAAAACACAAATGGCAAGTTGGGAAGGGGCACATATGACACCTACTACATATATAGGTGATGTAACTTATTTGAAAGCACAAGAAGATGGTTCTGATTTGTTACCAGCACAAGATAGTAATGAATTTTGGCAAAATTGTTGTATAGGTGATTTCACTGAAATACCTATACCTGGTAATCATTATAATTGTGTTGACGATAAAGAGTATGCGTCATATGTTGCAAAATTATTAATATAAAATTTTAACAGACGGGGAGTTAGATTATGAATAAATTATCAGTTAAAGACTTAATTACAGTAGGTATTTTTACAGCGATTTATTTAGTAGTGTCCTTTGTTACTTTTATGATTGGTTACATACCATTTTTAATACCGTTTCTAGGGTTCATTTGTCCGATTGTATGCGGTATTCCGTTTATTTTATATGTTATGAAGATAGATAAATTTGGTATGGTGACATTGACTGGAACGATTTTAGGTGTTGCTTTTACAGTGATGGGCAGTGGCTTAATTATGATTCCGTTTGGCATTATCTTCGGTTTGATTGGTGACTTCATTATGAAATCTGGTGGATATAAAGAGTGGAAATCAATTGCGTGGGGCTATGCTATTTTCTCGTTTTGGATGATGGGATTTGTCGTAAGAATGTTTATTGCAAGAGATCAATACTTTAAAGAGGTCGGGAAGTCTTATGGTCAAGATTACGTAAATGTTTTGGAATCTATTACACCTTTATGGACATTACCTGTGATGTTTATTTTGACAATGCTTGGTGGTCTTGTTGGTGCATGGTTAGGTAAGAAAATGTTTAGTAAACATTTTAAAAAGGCGGGACTTGTTTGAAGACGGTTGTTGGTTCATTGAAAGATCATAGGAACATTGTCGCAAAATTAGACCCTAGAACTAAGATCGCTTTAACGATCACGATAAGTACGATTTTAATATCAAGTGGTAGTTCGCAAAGTATTTTAAGAGTATGTTTAACGTTGTTTTCACTCGCATTATTATTATCTATTCATAAGATCAGTTTATTTATTAAATGTGCGGTTACTTTTTTGGTGTTGATAGGCATTCAATATTGGGTTATTCCTCATACAGAAGGCATGATTAAATTTATTCTTCTTGCATTTGTTGGAATATTTATGAATATGTTTCCTGGTTTTATCGTTGGTTACTACACTTTATTCTCTACAAAAGTAAGTGAATTTATAGCAACTATGGAAAAAATGAAATTACCTAGAAATATTATCATTCCAATATCCGTGATTTTTAGATTTTTCCCGACGATTGCTGAGGAATATCGGAATATTAATTATGCCATGAAAATGAGAGGTATTAACTTTTCGAATCATTTTTTTAAAATAATCGAGTATAGAATGATTCCGCTTATTATATCCGTTGTTCAAATAGGAAATGATCTTTCTTTTACAGCGATGACAAGAGGAATTGATTCTCCATTTAAACGGACGAATGTATTCGTCGTGAAGTTTAAACTACTTGATATATTGTTAATCATTATCATGGTGATATTATGGATTATTTATTTTAAGGAGAAGTTGTTTAATGATTAAATTTGATAATGTAACTTTCAACTATGCTTCTTCAGAAGAACCAGCTATTCAAAATGTCTCGCTTCAAATTAAACAAGGTGAATTAGTCGTGTTCTGTGGTAAATCAGGTAGCGGGAAGTCTACCGTTGCTAAATTGATAAACGGCTTAATTCCTAAAGTTCAACCTGGTTATATGAGTGGGCATGTATACTTGGATGGATGCAATATATCGGAAATTGAGATGTATCAATTATCACAAATGGTTGGTAGTGTATTTCAAAATCCGAAGACGCAATTTTATAACGTTGATACGACAAGTGAGCTTGCGTTTAATTTAGAAAATCAAGGTATTGATAAAACGGTCATCATTGAAAAGATAAAAACAATTATGAACCAGTTCAAAATTGAGCATTTATTAGATCGTAACATATTTGAGTTATCAGGTGGCGAAAAACAAATCATTGCATGTGCGACAGTGCTTATTACTAATCCAGATGTTGTCGTATTAGATGAGCCATCTTCAAATTTAGATATGTATAGCATTAAGAAATTAAAAGAAATGATTTCTTATTTAAAAGAACGCGGTAAAACGGTCGTGCTGATAGAACATCGTTTGGATTATATTATGGATGAGACAGATAGCGTCTATTATATGGAACATGGCTCGTTACATGCCCATTTTTCTATAGATTCATTTAAATCACTAGATTGTGATGAACTTGAAAACATGGGTATTCGATACGGGCAAGAGGAACGATTACAACATGAGCCACAGTTTGGTGATCGTGTCATGGAAATGCATAATTTTACTTATACTTATGACAAATTTAATAAAGAGAAACAATTAGATGTGAATGAAATAGCCATACCAAAAGGTGAAGTAGTCGCGATTATCGGCGATAACGGAAGTGGTAAATCGACCTTTGCTAAATGTTTATGTGGTTTGCTGAAGGATTTTCAAGGACATGTGACATATGACGAGAAGCGACTCAAACAGAAACAATTATTAAAGCAGAGCTATATGGTTTTCCAAGATGTAAACACACAATTATTTACGGAAAGCTTAGAACAAGAATTACAGCTTTTAAATGTGCAAGTAACAGATACACAAGTTGATGACATGTTAGCAAGTATGAATTTGTTAGATAAAAAGCATGAACATCCATTGTCACTTTCTGGTGGAGAAAAACAAAGAATGGCCATTGCTACGGCAATATTGAGTGCTAAGGAAATCATTATATTTGATGAACCTACTTCAGGGCTGGATTTATATAATATGAAAAAAGTCGCGAAAATAATTAACGACATCCATGACAAAGGAAAGCAAATCTTTATCATTACACATGATAAATCATTGATATTAGAGATTTGTACATATGTCTTACATTTTGGAGATGGTCGTCTTATTAATCAGTTCGCATTGAATCATCAAGGCATCGATCAATTGAATCATTATTTCGATGTATAATTCGCATCAATGAGAGGAGTCAGTAAAGTATGAACACCGATGAACATTGGATAAAATCATTACTCGTATTTGGACAAGATGCTAAATGGAAGATTGTTTTATCTATTGTATTGTCTATTATTAGTGTGTTTTCAGGATTAGTGCCTTATTGGACGGTATATAAAATCATACTATTAATGATTGATGGAAATACAGAGATGAATCAAGTTATTTATTATATAAGTATCGCAGTTGGTGCTTATGTGATACAGGTTATTTGTTTCGGAAGTTCGACGATGTTATCGCATGTGACGGCTTATGATATTTTATCTAATATTAGAAAGCAATTGGCACATAAATTAATGCGTTTACCTTTAGGTGTTGTAGAATCTAAAAAAATTGGTGAACTTAAAAGTATATTTGTCGATAAAGTAGAAACGATTGAATTACCGTTAGCGCATATTATTCCAGAAGTAGTAGGTAATTTATTACTGTCTATTTCTATATTTGTTTATATCGTTATTATCGATTGGCGTATGGCTTGTGCCATGTTGATTACGGTGCCGATTGCATTTTTTGCTTTTAAAAAATTAATGTCTGGATTTAATGAGACATACGAAGAACAAATGGCATCGAATAATTACATGAATAGCTCAATTGTTGAATACATTGAAGGTATAGAAGTTATTAAAACATTTAATCAATCTCAAAATTCTTATAAAAAATATAAAGATGCTGTTAGTGCGTATAAGATACATACTTTAAATTGGTTTAAAAGTACATGGGGCTATATGAACTTAGGTGCAAGTATTCTTCCTTCGACTTTTCTAGGTGTGCTACCACTAGGTATGTATTTGATTTCAATTGACCAGTTGAACTATGCAGAATTTTTTATTTGCTTAGTACTGTCTTTAGGTGTTGTCGCACCAATCAAGAACTTTACGAATTATGTTAATCAATTAAAATCAATCCAATATGCGATTACAGAAGTACGCCAAGTATTGAATTTAGAAGAACTTGAAGTCTCGAAATCATTTAAAGACCCTAAAAATCATCAAATCACATTTAATGATGTTGGGTTCTCTTATTCAAATGACAAAGATAACTTAGTATTTAATCATTTGTCGTTTGTTATTCCAGAGAAGACTTTTACAGCAATTGTTGGTGCATCTGGTAGTGGTAAGTCTACGATTGCGAAATTACTATCAAGATTCTGGGATGTAACGTCCGGTGAAATTGATATCGGTGGCGTAAATATTAAAGATATTGAACCTAAGAAACTGAACGAATTAGTTGGTTTTGTCGGGCAAGATAACTTCTTATTAAATCTTACGTTTAAAGAAAATATTAAATTAGGTAATCCGGAAGCATCAGATGAAGCGGTTGAAGAAGCGGCTAAATTAGCGCAATGTCATGAATTTATTACGAAAATGCCAGAGGGCTATGATACGAATGTAGGTTCAGTTGGTGATAAATTATCGGGCGGTGAAAAACAACGTGTCACAATAGCGAGAATGATCTTGAAAGATGCACCGATTATTGTATTAGATGAAGCGACAGCTTATGTCGACCCAGATAATGAACAAAAAATTCAAGCTGCATTAAATGCTTTAACTCAAAATAAGACGCTCATTGTTATTGCCCATCGATTATCTACCATTAAACAAGCAGATCAAATTATTGTGTTAGGTCATCAACAAATTCTTGAAAAAGGTGACCATGCAAGATTATTGAATATGAATGGTCACTATAAATGCATGTGGGATATGCACATCGGTGCGAAAGATTGGGGGGTCTCTTCTTAATTTGTAATACATTCAAATATAAAGGAGGATTAACATGTTTCAGATTACATTTAAGATTTTAAAGTGGGCGACACCTTATAGATCAAGAATGATTTTAGGATTTGTAATGTCATTTATTAATTCTATTTTTATCGCCTTACCAATCTTCTTAGCTGCCCAAGTGTTTAACCGTGTGCTATCTCATAAACAAATTGAAATGTATGAAATTATGAGTGTGTTAGGCATCATGATTTTATTAGTATTAGCAAGATTTGTGACAGCTTATTTAAAGAATAGACTTCAAGAAAGTATTGCCTATGAAATGAGTGCTAAAGAACGTTTAAATATTGGTGATAAACTTAAGAACGTAAGACTAGGGTATTTTGAAGACCATCAAACAAATGAACTTGCAACAGTTGTTACAACAGATTTAACATTCTTAGAAAATTATGCAATGAAGATGATCGATATTGTCGTAAACGGCTATATATTAATTATTGTATTAATTTTGTCGCTTTTAGTTGTGTCTTGGGAAGTGTCACTATTAGCACTCGTGGGTGTAGTTCTATCTCTACTTTGCATTCATTTATTAGAAAAGAAAAGTCATCAAAACGCGCCTCATTATCATCATGTTCAAAATCAACTTGTTGAGAAAGTGCTAGAAGTTGTTCGAGGTATTCAAGTAATTAAATCATTCTCAAAAGAAAATACAAGTCTTCAAAGTTTTAACAAAGCAGTAGATGAAAGTCAACGCGTGAATACAAAAATTGAATTACAATATATACCTTTTAATTTATTACATTTATTGAGCTTAAAGATAGTCTCTATCGTTATTGTCTTAATGGCATGCTTATTATATATCAATCAAAGCATGGATTTACCAACGCTCATTATGATTTCAATATTTTCATTTGTGATATTTGAAAGTGTGGAGAATGTAAACAGTGCAGCACACGTATTAGAGATGATTGATATGACATTAAATGATATTGAAGAAATTAAGAAAGCACCTATATTAGATGAAACAGGAAGAGATATTGAAATCGATAACTTTGATATTGAATTTGATCATGTCAGCTTCTCTTATGGTGAGCATCGCGTGATTAATGATGTGAACTTTAAAGTAGGAACGCAAACATCTACAGCGATCATTGGACCATCAGGAAGCGGTAAGTCTACGCTATGTCATTTATTGTTAAGATTTTATGATGTAGACGAAGGTACGATTAGATTAGGTGGCGTCGATATCCGAGATATGACACTTAGTACGCTGATGTCGCATATTAGTGCGGTTTTTCAAAAGGTCTACTTATTTAATGATACAATCGAAAATAACATTTTATACTGTAAGCCAGATGCAACTAAAGAAGAAGTTATCGCAGCTGCGAAACAAGCATGCTGTCATGACTTTATCATGTCACTACCGGATTGCTATCAAACAATGGTCAATGAGAAAGGGAATAATTTATCTGGTGGAGAAAAACAACGTATCTCTATCGCAAGGGCAATATTAAAAGATGCACCTATCATCATTCTAGATGAAGCAACTGCGAGTATTGATCCAGAAAATGAACATCTCATACAAAGTGCCATTGATGAATTAAGCAAAGGCAAAACAGTTATCACAATCGCACATAAAATTGGAACAATTAAAAATGCCAATGAAATCATCGTATTAAACGAAGGAAAAATCATTCAAAAAGGTGATCACGAAACACTTGTGAATCAAGCAGGAACTTATCAGAACTTCATCGAAATCAAGACACAATCAGAAGGTTGGAGATTGTAGAGTATGAGTAAACAAATTGGCATTTTAGGTGGAAATGGTGCACTAGGTATTAGGTTAACGAAGTTATTATCTGAACATAAAAATATGCAAATTAAAGTCAGTACAAGAACTGAGAACTTTACCAAATTAGAACATCATCAAATTGAATATGTAACAGTAAGTTTATATAGTGCAGACGATTTAAAACAATTTATTAACGGATGCGATATTGTTGTGAATTGTACAGGTTATTACAATAAAAATATTATAGAGTGTTGTTCAGAATATCATGCGCACTATGTTGATACTTCTGGTGAGTTAAATTTAGCTCAAAGTGAAGTGGAATTGGATGAACAATTGAAGGCAAAACGGTTAAGTGCAGTACAATTTGTTGGTGTAAATCCAGGATTAACAGAAGTGCTGATTGCATATTGTAAAGCGTGTTCGAATGTTGATGAATTAGAATTATACTTTTCAGGTGTTGGCAAATTATCAAAATCAGCGGTCCTTGAAATGATTGAAACATCGGAACCGCCATATTCGTATAGTCAAATGTACATTAAAAACGGTAATCTTGAACGTTTAGATTATATGATGAAAGAAGCTAACTTAATGGATAATGAACGACCATTTAATTGTGTGCCCATTATCAATCATCATTTTATCAATTGCATAAAGCAAAATACCGTATAAATGCTAATTTAAAAATGTACACTCTCGCTTGAATAAGTATGTACAAAAATGACTGTTTTTATCATAATTTGATTGAGGTGAAATTATGAATTATACAGTCAAAATAGATACAGACATTAAAATTAAAAGCCTTTCAGACTTACCAAAGCTGAAAGAAATGAAAGAAAGATATTGAATTGATAACGTTTCCCAAATTTATCAATTCAATATCTTTCTTTCCAGTCTACTTGAGCAGCTATACCAGGGCGTTTTTCTACCCGTATAGTTGCTTTTTTAATTTCCTTTTCTTTCTTTTTCTTACAATATTCTCTTAGAATCGTATACTTGCCTTCATATCCTTTTTTAGAAATATATTTATAAATCGCCATAGCCGTACAACCTAACTCTAATTTTTCGTCTATGAGCGTTTTATAGGGTTCTAATTTTGATACTCTCTTTGTCGTTTTCCTTGTTTTTAATTTTTTCAACTCATTGCCTTTCCCAGCTTCATAATATTTTTTAACTGTCCTTGGATAGCAATGATATTGTCTAGCCAGCTCAGCGTAATTTGGTTTTATGCCTTTCATAATGTAAAATAACACTCCTTCGTATATATCATGTCTCAGTCAAATAACCTCCATTCAAAGATTGAGTTAAGACATGATTATATATTTTATACCGCCATTTACAATAGTTACTCTCTTAATAAAAACATAATGTTTTGTTGTTTATCATCTAAAATACAAAGAGTATAGTTTTTCTTCGTTAAAGTCATTTGAGAGATCTACAAAGTATTTCGTTTGCCATTTTTGTGTGCTTTTAGCAGTAGGATTTAAATTTGAAACCCAGCTCGGATAAACACGCATTGCCATTTTACCTTTAGCTTTATTTGATTTTATAACTCCTTTTTCTTTCAAAATATTTTTAGGAAATATGAACTGACCTATTTTTTCATTGTCTATAATATTTATGATTAATATATCTTCTGTTGTATCATAATCAAAAGGGATATTCACATTACATTCATTTTTTCGCCAAAAAGCAACAAAATATCCTTTTTTTTTTGGTGTTTTTTTGGCTAATCTACTTTTAAAAGTTAATTTATCTGACTCAAAAGTAAACGCTTCGTAATCAGAGTTCAAGTTATCAATTTTAATATTCGTTAAAGACAAGTTACTTATTACATTTATAACAGAGATTACTAATTCCTTTGAGATATAAGTGTCATTCATAATACTTATTCCTTTCTATTGAAATTCTTATGTCTTAAAATATCTTCTATTTCAATTTCATTAATAGAAGTAGGGAATTCATTTACTTTTGAACACACAGAAAATATGTAATTATCATAATGATACTTTTTAAAATAAAAATTGTTATCATAATAATTAGTGTAAACTGATATGTCATTCTCTAAAAAGCGATTTTTTATTGTAAAAGAGTTTAATGGAATGTAAAGGCCTTTACCTAAAGCTTTTACATAGCTCTCTTTTAATGTCCATATATAGAAAAATGTTTTACTAATGTCATCTTCTCCGGCATTAGTAAAGTAAGATTTTTCATATTTAGAAAATGATTGAATTAGAATATTAAAGTCTAAATATCTGACTTTTTCTATATCTACACCAATTTTCTGGGAGTGAATAGTACAAATTATCCATTTACCTGAATGAAATATATTATAGTGAAAATCAGAACTATTTTTTAAAAACGGTTTTCCATATTTGTTACTACAAAATACTAAGTCATCATTTTTAAGATTAAATTTATTCATAACTATATATCTAATTAGTAAATCAGAAAGTAAAGATCTTAATCGATCATTTTTATAGATATATCTTTCTATAGTTTTTCTTTTAGAATCAGAGATGTTATTTATAGCAAATTTGAAATTTTCGGAACTGAATTTGTTAGGTAGTTTTAAAGAAAATATTTGGTTGTATATTTTTAACGGTTGGCGAAATATTCACTGACCGTTATTTTAATTTTTGATATTAAAAAAGCACAAATATCTCTATAATTGTAAGTGACTAAACAAACCATTAAGGAGATATTGTGCCTATGTATAATGATATATCAGAAATGCTTGGAATTAAAGTCAAAAATTTAAAAATCACTCAAAATTTAGGATTACATGTACATAAAAACGTAAAGGCATTATTATACGAAGGCCAATTGACATATCATCCCAGTGCTTGTGCGTGTTGTGGAATTAAAAATGATGCACATTTAATTATTAAACATGGCTTTCGTAAAACGAAAGTTTATATGGGATTAATTTTTGAAAGACCTGCCTATTTAAAATTGAAGAAACAGCGCTTTTACTGTAAAGCTTGTCAACAAACCTTTACAGCTCAAACACCCTATATTCAACCCCGATGTACCATCTCAAATGAGGTCAAATGCATGATGATCCGGAAACTATCTAAAGTCATCTCTGAAAAGGATGTCGCTGAAAGTCTATGTGTATCACCTTCAACTGTCCATCGCCATTTAAAAGAGGTAAGTGATTCGGTGAAGACGCAGGCACATCATGTTTTAGCTGAGCACTTAGCTTTTGACGAATTCAAATAAACGGAAGATGTCAAAGGTGCGATGAGCTTTATTTACTGTGATAGTGTAACCCATGATATCATCGATATTTTACCTGATCGTCGCAAACATAAATGAGAAGCCTATCTTTAAAGTTCTCTAGAAAGCAACGTGAAAAAGTTAAAACCATCTCTATAGATATGTTTCCACCTTATATCGCACTCATTCAAGACTTATTTCCTCATGCGGAGATAATTATGGATCGCTTTCATATCGTGCAGGCTATCAATCGTGAAATCAATCGATGCCGAGTTCAAGTTATGAATGGTTTTAGGACAAAAGATAGACCTAAATATAATAAATTAAAGCGTTATTGGAAGTTACTATTAAAAGCGCCCTTAGATTTAGATCGAATGATATATCAGTCATACAGACTTTTTAAGTCTTGGCAGAGTCAATACAGTTTAGTTCAGTATTTATTGGGGCTTGATGAGAGGCTCAAAGAGACATATGAAACGGGGCATCGTCTTTTAAGTGCTCTGAAATCAAACGATATCCAGCAATTACGGTTCATCTTACAGGATTCAAAGACAAAAGATATTTCACAAGGACTCAAGCGTGTCATTCAAACATTCATCAAATACTTGCCCTATATCTCAAATACGATGCGTTATCCACATTTAACGAATGGGCCAATTGAGGGCATTAATAATAAAATAAAACTGATTAAACGGGTTTCTTATGGTTATAGAAATATCTGGAATTTTAGGAATCGAATCTTAATCATTTCCAAGGTATTTGTAAGTGAATATAAAAAACGCATTAAACAACAAAATAACGTTGCTTGATGCGTTATCGTCTCGCCAACCGACGTTGACAAAGAACCTATAAATTAAGCATATGCTTAGGTGGTGACTCCCGCGTAACACCTATGGTATCTATTTAATTGTCGGACAAAAAAGGACTGATAACGTAATCGTTACCAGTCCTTAACTCAAATTATATAAAAATCGGTTTACTAAACCGATTTAATTACTTGATATATCCTATTAATACCTATACAATTATAGTTATTAATGAGGCTTAGTAAGTAATCGTTTTAGCGTTAGGTTCGGTAACGTTGATACGTAAGCAATATAAATGCTACCAACATTTATATTTGCTGTGCTTATCAAGTCTCTATTTTTTTAATTTAACAATTTATATTATATTCTTCTGCCGATATATTTGCAAGTAATATAAAGGTCACAAAAAAAAGCTAATTCATAGTTTTTGGTCGCATATTTTTTACTCATAATGCGACCAAGTAGAAAATATATAAACCTCTCTCTTTTCATCATCAACCGTATAAACAACTCTATGCTGATGATTAATACGTCTTGAATAACGTCCTAAATGCTTTGGTTGTAACTTTTCAAAAGATTGACTAGGTTCATAAGGATCAATTTTTAAAGTTTCAACAACATTTAAAAATTGTTCTTTGAGGTGCGATTTGTTGATTTTTTTCAAATCACTTTTAGCTGAATTTTTAATCAAGACGCTGTAATAACTCATTACAAGTTACCCCAATCTAAATCTTCAATATTTGTATAACCACTATCATCCTTTTCACGTTTTCTCACTTTATCCATAGTGCCAGTTGATTCAAGAAACAACGTTTCTTGAATACTATTCCAATCTTTTTGACTTACAATAACTGCGTTATTTTCACTTTTAGAACCACTTATAATAACTGGCTCATGATTAACATTTACATGTTTTAATAATTCATAAAATTCTTTTCTGGCATTTGTAGGTGTTTTGATATTCATAAAATCACTTCCTTGATTAGTATACTTATATTATAACGTACGCTTTTACGTACGTCAAATGATATAGTGTTTCTCTTTAAAATTTGAATAAAAATACAAAGTGCTAACCTATGGTTATGGGTCAAAAGCCCGTCAAATCAACGATGTATATTTCATGAATAAAACCACCTTTTCGTTAAGTCATTAAAACGTTGATATAACAACATTTTGCCCGAAAAAGTGGTTTACATAATTAACGATTATGGGTAGTTGTTTTGTATAGTTTATTCATTTTATAAATTATATAAAGTGCTATAACTATAAATGATGATATAGTGATTATAGATACAGTTGATCCATATTGCCCACCTGTTATTAATTGATTAGAATTACTATACACATACTCCATTACACTTTGATTACTTTGCTTTGTAGTTATATCAAACAATTGTGTGATATCAAACAAAAAATGAATTACAATAGAAGACCATATCGTTTTATAATAAATTGTTAATAATCCATAACATAAGCCAGCAATAAAAATACCAATGCTAATTTGTATTATATTTTGCAAATCAAAATTGCCATTCATAATATGAACCACACTAAATAAAGCAGAACTTATTATTAAACCCCAATAAATATTAATACGTCTTTCGATATAACCTAATAAAAGTCCTCTAAAAAATAGCTCTTCAGCTATAGATGTACTCAGGGAAGTAATTATAATGACAGTGATAAAAATAGGAATATTACTGATATTACAACTTCTCCACACACCATTAGTTATAATAAAAAAGCCTGAATACATAATAATTAAGGCTATAATCCCTAAAAAAAACCATTCTCTTTTCAAATAAGGTTTTGTAATACGATAATCTGATAAATTTGTTCTAATTCCTTTTGTTATACAACAATAAACAAACAAAAATGTTAATATTAATATTAATAAATGAGAAAGTGTATATCCTAAATCTTCCATACCGATAAATGGAATTATACCAATTAAAGGGGCGAATCCATTTATTAAAGTCATTATAAATAATGCACTTAAACAATTAATAATTACTTTTAAAGCTTGCTTCAAGTTTTTTCCTCCTACAATTAAAAAACGAATCTATAAGTAAATACTAATAGACCGCCATTTTTATTATTAATCATTTTCAAATGTATATACACCTATAACTAAACCAGCTGGAATACCTATAAAAGGAGTAAAAATCATACTTAATATTATCATTGCTATAATCATTAAGAAAAATGACTTCGATTTGATTTTCATATTTAATAAATTATTCTTAAAACTTTCCAAAAATTCTTTGACTTTCATTTGACTCTCCTAAAATTCCATTTTTTTATATTGATAGATACCAATTATATAAAATACGCATATATATATCGCGAAAATAATTGTAATAATAAGGAAAATACTGTTGAAATTTTGAGATGTTAGATTTTCTTGATATCCATTAGGGAAGATATACTTTAGTGACTTTAAAAAAGGGGCTATTGAGCTAACAATAAAGAAAGCTAATACGCCTAATATAGTATATCCATTGGGAAGATTTATAGATAATAGAACTGCCAAAAATATACATATTATTTGTAAAAATAATACACCAAAAAATTCTATTATCACATATTGTAAATCTTCTGTAGTTTTAGGCCAAAATTCATTTGACGCTAAGTCCATTGAAGTAATATGAAAATAATACAAAAATAGAGAACTTAAGAATAATACAATCACAAATATAATATACAACGTAATTATTGAAAGCAATTTACTGTTAAAAATACCACTTCTGGACAAGTCTTTATAAAAATATAGTTGCCCTTTTTCTTTTTCTGAGTAGAACTTCAATCCAATGATATAGGTCAATATAATTAACGGTATGACTGCATTATTTTGTATTACAAAAACTGATGAGAAAAACTCTATAAAACTCAGCGAATTTTTTTCACCACTTATTTGCATGAAATTAGTATTAAAAAAAGCCACTATGAATAATATCAAAGGGAACAAACCAAAAAATAAATATAACCATGATACTTTCATTTTTAATAAATTTTGTAGTATAGGCTGAAATTTATTCATAATTATTGTCTCCTTTGAATTTTTGTTGGATTAAATCTTTCTTTTCTTTAATGCTCAATATCTTATATTCTTTTGTTAGATCAACCAGTAAGTCGGATAATATTCCATTTTTGTTATTAACTTCGATAATTCGTTTATTATTAGTACTAGCGATATCATTTCCATATTTTTCACGAAATATTTCTTTATGATTGAACTCAGCATCTAATTCTATTAAAGTTGTATTTTCCTTTTGGCTATCAAAATCTTCTTTTAATAACCCATTGTCTATAAAAAGGTATCTCGTACAAATTTCTTCTAACTCACTTAATTGATGACTAGAAATTATAATTGCTGTATCTTTTTTTTCAACCCATTTTTTTAATGTTTGAATTAATTTATCAACACCATTAGGATCCAAACCAACAAAAGGTTCATCTAATATTAGCAGTTTAGGTTGAGTAACTAAGCAAATAGCTAGAGATAATCTTTGTTTCATTCCAAAAGAGAAACTATTAGGATTCCTATCTTTTTTTTCCCAAAGATCTACTAATTTTAGTACTTCTTCAATATTATTATAATCTTCCTTTTTTCCATTTAACTTTATAAAAAATTTTAAATGCTCTATAGCTGATAAATGATTAAAAATTGAACCCTCTATCATAAAACCTACTTCTTTTAGAGAATTATTCTTTTTTAAAATACTTTTATCATTTATAAAAATATCCCCATCAGTAGGTTTTATAGCTTTAGCTATTAATTTCATCAAAGTTGTTTTTCCTGCTCCGTTTTTCCCTATCAAGCCTACTATTTCTCCAACATCCACGGAGAAATTTATATCTTTCAGTGAGTATATTTCATTTTTTTGAATTTTTTACTTACATTCTTTACTTGTATCATTTTCGCCCTTCTTTCTTTTTGATAAATCAATTAAGAATAGAATTACAAAATTCAATAAAAACACAAATATTAATTGATCTATATTTGCTAACTCAGTATTTATTTGTATAGAAACACTTCCGGTTTCTCTACTATTTTCTGAAACAAATTCAGGAAACTCTGGTCTAGATATAAAATATACACTAAAAATAAAATAGCAAATCGTTGTTATACCAGAATATATTAAATTATATTTCAAACGGTTTCTCTCTTTTCCCAAGATATTAACAATACCGTTAAGTAAAAGTGGAGAAATATAAGCTAAAATGATAAAGCCTAATAATCCTAATTATAAATTGTAAATCATTCCAAAAGAAAAAATAATAATATTACCTAAGAGTATAAACATTGTTTTTTGTCATTTTAAACATCCCTTATATGAATTCTGACACAATTATATTATGTAACCAGTGGAATAATATGGACTCTTGTAACCCTAATTTATCGGCTATAATATACAATAAAATTCCAGAAGGAAATTTAAGTATAATATTTTCTATAAAATTACCGTTAAGATGTAATAATACACCAAATATCAAAGAACCTATTATAAAAGATTTTAATTTACTAAATTTACTTATAAGAATAGCAAAAAATATACCCCTAAAAAGATACTCTTCACAAGTTGCTACTATAAAAGGTTGTATAATATTTTCTAACTTAATCGACCAAAACAGAAAGACGGTAAATACAATAACTATGTATATTATGAAACGATAAAAATTGATTGATAAATATAAGATTTGAAACCAATGATTTTACCAATAATAATTTTAGGTAGTATTATAAATCCAATAATCATAAAAACAGCTGGAATAATGAGTTGCCAGTTTCCTAAATTTTGGATTGGCAAAAATAATACTAACAATCCTCCAAAATTTATTGATATACCAGCTAAAACAGTTAAAACCACTGTATGGTATACAAGCGGTCCCTTATTTCGTAATTAACGATAAATATGTCGTAAAAGGTGCGCAACCATTAGAAACATTTGAAGGTGCAATTAATACAGCGTGGAGCGAAATCAATACACAAAAGAAATTTGAAGATTTGTCTACTGATGACAATTCTGGTCACTGTTCAGACGGCAGTTGCTCTATCTCTTAGAGTATCCCAATAGTGCTTTAATGATTAAAATAATCATGCGTTGTAGGATAGAAATCGGTTTAATATCATAGTCTCAATTTGGCAAGAATAACTTGGATTACAAACAGCTTATTATAGGATAAGCATCATTCAGTTATCTCTTGTCATTTTTTATTTTTAGGTCTATTTTAAAGGGCAAAATCTTGAAACGCAGCGTTTTAAAGTTGCTTTCAAATTAAGTGAGTTCGTAATACGTTTCGTCATAAACTTCTATTCCATTGACTTTTAAAAGCGCTGTAAACACACCGTCACCGCTTTTTTTAGTTCCATCAAAAGCGCCAGAATAAATGGTGTTTAAGCCACAAGTGGGACTGTCAGACTTTAAAATTAAAGTGCGACAATTTAATGCTTTACATATATTTAATGCTATTTTTGCACCTCTTACATAATCTTCAGTGACGTCATTTCCATGTAAATCAATAATTTTGGCTTTTTGATGCAATACATCATGCCCATCTCCACCGACAATTTCCGCAGCTGCTCTTGGTATAGATAGTCCTGCTAAAATTTCGGGGCAAATCGTTCGTGCGATCCCTTTATCTACTAAGTTTTTAAGCGTTGTGTTTCCTCTGTTTCCTCCATCGTATCGCACGTTTTCACCAGCTAAACAGGCGCTTATTAAAATCATGGCAGCACCTCATTTTCGATCTTTTTTCTTTGTGTTTTTGTTGCTTTTTCTAATCAATAAAATTGTATTTACGATAAATATAACAGCGATGACGACAGTAAGTGGTAACATATGCATGTTTGAGATATTTATAACAATGAGGGCAATCATCAGTACTATATTGATGATGTGGTGAATGGATAATGTTTGATGCATATGTTTTTCTCCTTCCTCGAAAAATTGAATGACGGTTTAAATAAGTCGTGAATATTAAGGCATTTAAAAGTTTATTTTTAGGTTGTTTGTTACGCTTGATCACAATTAATAAGGTAGCCGTTTGTTGTCATTATAACATGAACCATATTACAAATATTTTGTATAAACAAATAAACAGTAACACAAAAAAATAACATTAACGAGAGTGTTTTAGAAAATTTTTATCAAAAATATAAACAAACAAACTTTACAACAATTTTATCATAATGAAACAAAAGTTGCGATAAATGATGTTATATTATGAATATCAGTTATTCAATCTTAAATGTGGGATGAAAAACATTTGAGGTGGTAAAGTGGAAAATAATCAAGGTAATAAACGCTATTCTATTAGAAAGTATTCTATTGGTGTTGTCTCTGTTTTAGCGGCTACAACGTTTTTTGTGAGTACGCATGATGCACAAGCAGCTGAACAAGTCACAAATGGAAATCATGTACCTGCGGCAGTGGTTCAAAAAGGTGAGCAATCAACCCCTAATGATGTTAACGGCGTAACAAAAAAAGAAATTCCTGCAGAAAAATTACAACCAGCAACAAATCAACAGCCAGATCAACAGCCAAATGTTAAACCAGCAGAATTAACGCAATCAAATGCAGCTAAGCCAACAGTTCAACCGGCACCTGAGCTAACTCCGGCTGAACAACAAGATCATACAAACACTCATCAAGGTCATATCGACAAGGTTGCCGACGCGTCACATGCAGCATCTTTAACAGATCGACAATCTAACAAAGAAATCCCTCTGACACCAATTGAACCAGCACATAATACTAAACCAGATGCAACAGCGACAGACAAAAATACAGAAGTTAATGACAATCACCCGGGAAATGATGACAACGCAACAAATGTGGTCACTAATAAGAACAACGACACCCAACATGCAACAGCCTCTAATCAAGCACCACGCGCACTTGTGCAAGATCAAGATAAATCTAATTCAGATATAACAACGCAAAATCAAGATCAGCAAACTGCACAAAACGTTCTACCTAAAACAGATGTTGATGCTCATAATAATGGAAAAGACAAACAACCAGCGACACAGGTTGATAATAAAAAAGCAAAATCAGACTTTAAAGATGTGACTCAGGCGTCCCCAGTTGATAAAAATGAAAATAAAGCTAAAGCTGTTCCTCAAAGTCGGCCAGTAGCACGCACTTCAACACCGGTGCCAGTAGCTGATGCGCAAAAACCGCATGCACCTCAAGTGGGTCAAGCCCAACATGTGAATAAGTATCCTATTGTTTTAGTTCATGGATTTTTAGGACTAGTCGGCGATAATACGATTCCATTTTTAATTCCAAATTATTGGGGCGGCAATAAATATAATGTGGTCAGTGATTTGAAAAATAAAGGCTACGATATTTATCAAGCAAGCGTTGGGGCTTTTGGTAGTAACTATGATCGCGCAGTAGAATTGTACTACTATATTAAAGGTGGACGCGTGGACTACGGTGCAGCGCATGCAGCAAAATATGGACATGAACGTTATGGTAAAACATACAAAGGCATTATGCCTGACTGGGCACCCGGTAAAAAAATTCATTTAATTGGTCATAGTATGGGTGGTCAAACAATCCGTTTAATGGAACAATTTTTAAGAAATGGTAACCAAGAAGAGATTGATTACTATAAAAAACATGGCGGCGAAATTTCTCCATTGTTCTTAGGTGGACAAGATAATATGATTGCATCAATTACAACGCTTGCCACACCACATAATGGTTCACAAGCTGCAGATAAAATAGCTAATACGGATATTGTAAGAAATATCATGTTTGCGTTGAACCGTTTTACAGGAAATAAAAACTCAACATTGGATTTAGGTTTGACACAATGGGGTCTTAAACAAAAACCAGGGGAAAGCCGTATTGATTATATTAAACGTGTGAGCAACAGTCGCATTTGGACAACAACAGACAATGCAGCGTATGATTTAACTCTTGAAGGGGCTGCTAAACTTAATGCGATGACAGATTTGAATCCAAATATCACTTATACTACATATACAGGTGTGGCTTCTCATCCGGGACCTCTTGGTAATGAAAATCCAAATACAAGCGTATTTCCGTTGATGGACATTACAAGCACAATTGTAGGTCATGATGCAAATGTAGAATGGCGTAAAAATGATGGTGTTGTGCCAGTTATTTCTTCACTTCATCCAACAAACCAAGCGTATGTAGATATTTCAACAGACGATCCGGGTACAAGAAAAGGGATTTGGCAAGTGAGACCTGTTATGCAAGGCTGGGATCATACAGACTTTATTGGTAATGATGTATTTGACTTCAAACGCACAGGTGCAGAGTTAGCGAACTTCTATATGGGAATCGTAAATAACCTGTTAGGTGTCGAAGCATTAGACGGTAAATCATCATAAAGAAAATTTTATTTAGATGATGCGCATCAATTGTTTTCTTAAGCACTAGGTGTAAAGTGAAACGGAGGGCCCTTGTAAGAGGGAAGGATGTCTCACTTCTCAATGAAAAAGTATGTTAATCCAATTTGGTGTTTAAAAAGCAACGAGGCGCGAAGCTTTTTTTACAAAGCATTTAGCTAAAGATTTGGAGGCGACTTTCTATATGAAATAGAAGGTGCCTCCACTTTCTTTTTTGACGGCTATTTTTAAAAACTTAGTCCTGTTGTTCTTCAAAGTGGGTCTCGATGAAGGCGGCTTTTGATGTTTTGTTTTGCCATTCATCGACTAAATAACCTTCTAAATGACCGTAAAATCGGCCGTCCACTTCTAAATATGCGCCATCTTCAGATTCTTGACCATATACACCTACATCATGATGGGCTTGTTTAAAATAATCAATAAGATAAGCTTTCATTTCTTCAAATGCGTTAATATAAGACTCTACCTCATCATTATCGATAACATATGCCCCCACTCTCGTTTGACCTGATACACGACCGTGGACATCTGATATGACTTCTATTGGGTTCCACACGGCTATAATGTCACCCCCATCGGATGTGAAAGTATATCGACTGAGAATATATTGACTTTCCTGCCAATACACTTCTTGATATTTAGGAAGGTCATTGTAGTCTAAATAGTAATTTTCAAAAGTGACGTCATCTAAAACTTCTTTATCCACTTTGATGCCCTCTACTGAATGAAGCCACGATTTAACATCCGCTTCAGTTTCAAACAATCCGACTACTTGCTTAGTATTAAATTGATGTAATTCTAATAAATACATAAACATGTCTCCTTTATCCGTTATTGTCATATAGGAAAGAAATGAGTGCGTGCGATTTGTCTTATTTCAAAGGAATTTTTTACATAAAAGTGGCTTATAAATTGATCATATTTTATTTTAAAGATACATGCCCTCGATAGGATTGTCCAATAAAGTGATAAGAAACATGTAGGGGGTGTAAAAGTAAGGATGTACATAGAATAACGGAGTGACATTTTAAGAATACAATTAAAAAATAGGGTGATTCATACGTGTTTATAGGGTGTGTAAAGCGGCTTTCATATTGAAGGTGTGTGGTTTTAGCCATAGACTTAAAGTAATGAATGAAAAACAATTGAAGAAGGTATGAATATGTACAATGAAGTTCGTAGTCAATTACGCTTAAGTCTCGCATGGTTGACGCTCTTTTTAGTGGGTACCGATTTATTCGTGGTATCACCGTTACTCCCGAATATGCTTCGTGAATTTAATATATCTGCACAACAAGCCAGTTGGATTGTTACCTCGTTCGCCGTTATGTATGCGGTTATGGCACCGCTATTTGGTGTTTTAGCCGATCGATGGGGCAAAAAGAAAAATATCGTTATCGGGCTTATTTTATTCTCTTTTGCGAATGGGCTTACTTTTATCGCAAGTTCGTATTTTGTGCTCGTTTTAAGTCGTGTCTGGGCAGGTGGGGCTGCAGCTATGATTACTTCTTCTGTTTTTGCACTTACAGGTGATTTAGCGCCTAAAAATAAAAACGGCTTATATCTTTCTATAGCGACTTCTGGTTTTCTAACAGAGATATGGGTGGGTGCACCTATAGGGAATTTAATTGGCAACATTACGAACTGGCGAACCGTATTTATTATTTTAGCAATAGGGACATTGGCATTAAGTGCTCTAAATGGCTTTGCTTTACCAGGGCATATGCGTGCGCAATCACATCGGTCACTGCATTTCGAGCAATTTAAAGGTATGATTCGTGATGTACTTGTTACTACGTTTTGGGCTTTAGCTGTCTATGGTGTCTATACATTTCTCGGTGAAATTTTTAAAAGCGAGACAGGTTTGTCTAGCCTCATGACGAGTGTTGCCTTTACATTTTACGGAATAGGCGCCTTAATCGGAAGTGTTTCTGGGGGATGGTTTTCAGATCGTCTGGGTAATAATCGCGTTATCAAGATAGGCATGACCGGTTTAGCTATACTACTTGTTGTTGTAGGATTGACCGTTACACATCCCTTAATATTATTTCCGTCTCTCACGTTATGGGCTTTCAGTGGTTACTTGTTTTTCTCAGCGTATCAATCGTTTATCTCGAAACGGAATGCTACTTTTTCGGGAAGTATTATGGCGTGGAATCAGACTGCGATGTATGTAGGAATTACTTTAGGGGCATGGATTGGTGGAGGATTAATAGCCCATCATCTTATTCTCTTATTGTTTGTCTCATGTGCAACTTCTGCTTTAATCGGATTAATATGGTATCGCTTCAAAGTTGTGTCATAAATACAAAAACCAATCTTGTAGAGGACAATCTCTAAGATTGGTTTTTATTTTTAAGAGATCGGGGTGGATGATTGATCCAGTTTTGTAGAAGAATAGCGTGATTGTGCTCGGTATCTTTGGCTGCATAAAGTAATACCACATGCTCATTTTGACATACGATTTCCTGTAATTCTGCAAATGCGGCGCGTTGTTCATCCAGTGTTTGGAGTTCTTTTAAATATTGATCTTTAAATGTGGCAAAACGTTCAGGATCATGATGAAACCATTTTCTTAATTGAGAGGTCGGACCAATCTCTTTTAACCAATAATCTAAATTTGCATCTGCTTTAGAAATCCCTCTTGGCCATACACGGTCGACTAACACACGGACAGCGTTATTTTCTTGCGCTTTTGTATAGATACGTTCAATCTTAACAGTCACGAGAATCCTCCTTTTGAAATGTTGAAAGGCCATGGGCAGAAAGCAAGATACATTCTACCCGAATCACTTCTTGAGTACATTAGAATATTTGCGAGTGTTATACAATAATTTCGTTTGTTTCATATGGTGTTTTGAGTAATACAAGGACACCTTCGATAATACCAATTAGGCCGGGTATGCCTGTCCAAGAAAATAGAGCATATAAGATCCCGAGTCCGATTTTATGCGAATAGAATTTGTGAACGCCTAAACCTCCTAGAACAATCGCGAGTATAGCGTAAATCCATTTATTGACTTTCATTGTTTTATCACCTCATTGTAATTATACAACAAAATGTGAATGGATTTGTGAGATGACTATTTCGTGCAATATAAAACTACAATAAATAATGCATTATTTTAAATAGTTGATTTAAAGAATAAAATTGTTTTCCATTGCTATTATACATTTTTAAGTTCTAGTTAATATTCAGTTAATATGATTTATTTCTTTAGTATATTAAAGTTAAGCAGTAATGATTTTTTCTAGTAGAGAGGTTAAAGATGTTAAAGGAAAATTATAAATTAAGAAAAATGAAGATCGGTTTAGTTTCTACAGCAGCGGCAGCAATTTTTGTGATTTCAAATGGTACAGCGGAAGCTTCAGAAGATACAACGGCTCAAGAAGCATCAGCCGTCTCTGTTGATGAGAAACAAGTGAATGACAATCAACAAGTGGAAGAAAATACTGAATCAGAACAAGCGGAAAATGAAAGTTTTATCCATTTAGATGAAGTGCGCCCGGGCGACACACAAGTTTCAGGCTACACACAACCTAACAAAGCAATTTCACTTAAAATTGATAATAAAGATGTTGTTAATCTTGAAGATGAATTTAAAGAAGTGGTGTCTGATGAGAACGGGAAATTTACGTATGATTTAAATGGGCGAAAAATCGTTTATAACCAAAAAGTAGATGTTGAAGCAACAGAACCTCTAGACTTAGATGCTTTAGAAGATGATGAAGAAGCATTGGAAGCTTCTGATGAAGAAACAACAGCGGTGCCTCAGGAAGCAGAGCAAGATACTACAACACACGCGGTAGATTCAGAAGAAAAAGAAGAGGTAACAGCAGGAAATCACGAAGAAAGTGATTTATCACTGGAAGGATTACTATTAGATGCTGAAGGCGAAGGTCCTAAAGCTTCGTATACAACACCTAGATATGAAAAAGCATACGAAATTCCAGAAACACGTATTCCTCAAATTAACGGTCGACACCAAGTCTGGATTGAACCTATTTTAGAAGGTACAGGTGTGGTTAAAGGGCATACGTCAGTTAAGGGCAAAGTTGCACTTGCGATTAACGGCAAGTTTATTAATTTAGGGGATTCAACTTCAACGCTTGAACAATTGAGTAAAGAAGCGTATGAAACACGTTACGACGGCGTTTGGAAATTTATTGATCCTAAAGGCTTTTTTGAATTCGAATTCAAATTCAATCGTCTTTTCGATAAATCTTATTCATTGAAAAAAGGGGACCTCGTGTCACTTTCTTTTAAATCAGATAATGAACAAGACACAATGCCTTCATTTGTGTTTAATGTTTTAACAGAGCCATTTGAAGCGGTTGAAAAAGCTCATACATTATTTGATCATAATGCGATTGAACCTGTAAAAGAATTAAAAGATGTAGATGAAGCGATTGAAATTAATGACATTTTTGGAGATGTTATTGAAACAGCGATTCGTGGTGAAGACAAGTTAATCTTAGAAGGCACAAAAGAGATGACAGGTCGTACGAAATATGCAAATGCGCTTATTCGAATTGATTCAAACTTAGGCGAATACAGACACTTCCCGACGCTTCAAGCAGATCAAGAAGGTAAGTTTACTTTCAATATTAAAGAAGCGGGCTATCGTATGTACAATGGTGAAACATTGACATTAACTGTAGTAGACCCAACGACACAAAAAGCGTTAGCTGAAATTCAAAAATATATTGAACCTGTTGATATTGATGAAATCATGGATGATGAAGTATTTGATGACTATTCAGATGAAGACGACGATATTTTTGAAATTCGCAGTTTTAAACCGGCTAACGAAGTCGTGGCACCTAAAGTAGAAGAAGCAACAAAGCAGCACGAAGAAGCACAACAAGAAGAAGTGAAACAAGATACGCAAGCTGCAGTACAACATGAAACGACAAAAGAAACTGATAAAAGTGACGCAAGCCCAGCTGTTAAAGCGGAACAAAAGCGTGATGCCTCTGAACAACACCAAGCAAGCGCTGAAACACCTAAAATGACGCAAGCGACTTCAGTTACAAAAACAACAATGCCTGAAAACGTGACACCTGTGTCCGTACAAGGTCAAGGTGAGCACAAACAAGCGGCAGATGCATCGGTATCTACAGCGCCTGAGTATACACAAGGTATGGAAGACATGGTTCCTTACAGCCAGCATTTAGCAACATTAAAGTTAGTCCATCATGAAAAAGGAAGTATGGGCCATGTGAACGGTTTACAACTTCAATCTACAATGCCAACAACACCTGTTGATTATTTAGTTAAACCACATATAGACAAGGCTGAGCCTAAATCTGTATCTGTATTACCAGAGACAGGTCAAGAAAAGGCGCCTACATTATGGTCTCTATTATTAATCGCTTCAGGCTTATCATTATTGGTATACAAACGACGCAAGCAACAAAAACATACACGTTAATCACAGAGTAGCAACTTAACGGGAAGATATAAGTCTTTATTAAAGCTTTGTGTATGAAAGCGGGACAATGGAATCAAATTGATTTCTGTCTCGCTTTCATTGTTTTTGGAAAGAAGTGTTAAAAAAGATAACGGCATATTGTATATTTGATTTTATTTGATATATTTATAAGTGTATAGCGCACCGCTTATAAAGTGAGGTATCAGAATGAAAAAATTAATTACAACATGTATAACATTATTAGTCATTTTAACAGGATGCAGTGAGGACAATCATCAAAAGGAAGAAAAAGCAAACAAAGCCGAGCCTCAAACTTCTGAACCGGCTACGCAAGAAAAAGAGACGACAACAGATCAACAACAATCGAGTAAGAAAGAAGTACCAAAAGATAAGAAAGAAGTTGCACAATCATTAAGCGAAAGTGACAAGGAACATCATGAAAAAGTTCAACAAGAAAAGAAAGATGAAACGAAACCCCAATCGGAACCGAAGCCGTCTGACTTAGACCGGGTTGATCTTAAAACGAAAATTGCGCTCGCATTCTTTGTGGAAGATGCGGCCCGCTATACAATCACAGCAACAGAAATCAATCAAGGAACGTATGAACATGTGGGAGCAGCTGGAACGGAATCAAGAACTGTAAATCATTTACAAGTGACGCCTACCATTCAAGTGCCCAATGCACCTGAAGGCATGCAGTTTTATATGGTGTCGCCACCTAAAGGGAATTTTGTGACGATTGTTGGTGTAAGTCCAAATACTTTATTTATTGGCGGCACACAAAGTGCATTCATCGATTATCAAATGTTATTAAGTTCAGGTAAAGCAATGCCGCTGCTTCCGTTATATGAAGCACATCATAATGACCCACGTTTACACAACATTACGACAAAGATGTCAATCAGCCAGTGAGAAATCAGATGAGCCGTTATGCGTTAAAAATGAAACGTCTGCACGATGATGTGACGTATTACTTCCTTATTATAATAAGTTCATCTTATTCAATGACGCATAAGTTAAATGTAATTTTAAAATAATAAATTAAATATTATTAAAGGAAATCATAAAATGTCAAGTAATTGTCGTTTTATGGTTCTTTTTTTATAAACATTTAAATCGATAATGATTATCATTGTTGACAATTTAAAAAGAAGAGAGTAGGATATTTTTAAATCGTTATGATTACGATTTGTAACAAAGCATATTTATTTTAAAAGGAGATTGAATACATTTGGAAATCGTTCATTTTTCGAAATTTAATCCATCTGGAAATATGACAGTATTGGTAGATTCTACTCATGATCCTTCAGAATATGCGGGTATAGCGCAGCAATTAATGCAAACATCACACGTGGGGTGTGAACAAGTTGGGTTTATTGTTGATGCCAAAGGTGATATTCCACATCAACTTGTTATGAGCGGACAAGAATTTTGTGGTAATGGCACTTTGTCATTTATTCATTATTTGAAAACGCGAGATCTATTACCTTCTTCTTCATTTGAACTTCAAGTTTCAGGTTTGAGCGAACCGACGAAGTGTGCTTTTTATGAAGAGACAGGACAATATGAAGTCGCGTTACCTGGACCGACGGAAATACTTGAGAAACAATATACGATTGATGACGTTATTTTTGATGGTTTAGAAATTCAATATGATACATATCAACATTTTGTCTGTCCGATTTCAGTATGGTCAGATCGTTTGGCAATATCAGTTGAAAAATTTGTGCGTCAACATCAATGGCCGGAGCATTTCACTGCAATCGGTATTATGCTATATGAAGCACATCAACGACGTTTGCATCCACTGATATACATACCTCAAGTTGACAGTATCATTTGGGAGCAGAGCTGTGGTTCTGGAACAGGTTCAGTGGGCGTTTATGAAGCATATCGCCGACACAGTTCACATATTGAAGAGGAGATTTTGCAGCCAGGTGGCGCATTATCTGTTTCAACTCGTCGACAAGATGAGGGCTATGAAATTTCCATAAAGGGTCATGTTTCTACAGTTGCAACGGGATTAGCATACTTAGAATAAGGAGAGAACCATGATCGACATGCAACAAGAGATTAAACAATTTGAAGCGCAGTTAGAAAACTATGCGCAACAATTCGAGCAATTATACGAAAAAGCACAAGCAAGCGAACAGGCAGTATGCGATTTAGAACAATTGGTTGATGATTACAGTGCTTATATTCTTGATGAGCAACAAGCACAAGTATATCAACAGTGGTATACACATCCAGAATCTAATACACAGTTGATTCACGTATTAGCGGAGATTACTTCACGTTGCGTGAAACTAATGGAATCCACACGTGCACGTCGATTAATATCAGGAAATGCAGGTTCATCAGGCTATTTTGAAAATATAGAGCACTGTATTGTAGAAGAATTTGGCCAGTTTGAAATTAAACCGGAAGATACGGTATTACTCGTAGGTTCTGGCGCGTATCCGATGACGCTCGTTCAGATTGCACAAGAAACAGGTGCTAATGTGATTGGTATCGATATTGATGAAGATGCCGTAAACTATGGCCAAAAAGTGATTGAAATCTTAGCGCCGAATGAAGCTATTGAGATCCATCGTAAAAATGTGAATGAGTTAGAGGCGATTCGAGATGTGACGCATATCATTTTCAGCTCTACAGTTAAAATGAAATATGACATTCTTGCAGAGCTTTATGAGTTAACAAATCGAGATGTTGTTGTTTCTATGCGTTATGGAAATGACTTAAAATCTATCTTTAACTATCCAAAACAGGACACATATTCACAGCATTGGACATGTGTGGCTGATATTACGCAACCCGATCAGATTTTTGATATTGCACTTTATCAAAAAGCAAATGAAAGGGGCGCATCGTAATGTCAAAGTCAGTATTGATAGCAGGAACAGGTCCTGTGGCGATTCAACTGGCGGTATTGTTTGATCAATATTCAGATAATCAGATTGCGATGGCAAGCCGAAGTTTACAATCAGAGAAATCACGCAAATTCATTGAGGCTTATCAACAAACGCAAAAAGTTGAAGTTTCTGTTCAAAATGAAGCGCATCAACAATTAGCTGGAGAAGCAACGTTAGCCAACGTCTATGAAAGTTATCATGACATTCAAAAGCAATATGATGTGCTCGTCCTTGCTTGTACAGCGGATGCGTATAGTGAAGTATTATCTCAGATTTCGGAACGTGTTTTAACGCAATTGAAAAGTGTTGTGCTTATTTCACCAACATTTGGATCGCATATGATTGTGAAACAGCAATTGCAAGCGTACCAACCGAATATTGAAGTTATTTCATTTTCAACTTATTTAGGAGATACGGGTGTGACAGATGTAGATCAACCGCACCGCGTAATCACTAAAGGGTTGAAGAAACGTCTTTATATCGGCTCAACTCAATCAAATACTCAAACTTTCCAGGAAATGGTCGCATTAATGACTCAAATTGGCGTGCCAGTAACAGTGGTGGAACATCCACTTCAAGCGGAGTCACGCAATAGCTCGCTCTATGTCCATCCTGCATTATTTATGAATATGCACGCACTTAAAGCGGTGTTTCAAGGTACCGATGTGCCGTTTTTTGTTTACAAATTGTTCCCAGAAGGACCAATAACGATGAAATGTATCACGGAAATGCGCTTAATGTGGCAAGAAGTGATGCATATTTTGCAGAAAATGAATATTGAAACTTTGAATTTATTGAAATTTATGGTGAAAGAAAATTATCCACTTCGTGAAGAAACAATCGATGCTTCAAAAATCGAAGCATTTGAAACATTATCACCAGTGGAGCAAGAGTATCTTTTATATGTACGTTATACAGGTATTCTGATTGATCCATTTTCAAAACCGGATGCGGCGGGTAAATATTTTGATTTTTCTGCCGTTCCATTTAAGCATGTCTTTCAAAATGGATCAGGGGAATGGCAAATTCCACGTATGCCGAGTGAAGATTACTATCGAACACAAATCATGCGCGGAATTGCACGTGTGCTCAAAATTAACACACCTATGATGGACACCTTTATGTATCGATATGAAGCACAGTTAGAAGCATTTCAAGCCAATCATCCGAACGATAGTTTTTCAGCACAGTTTAAAGTGCAAGATTTTGCGCATGATATTGCATGCATTGAATCGCAATTATCGCCGCACTAAAATAGGCTTTCTTATTATGGGTCTCGAATGGTTACATAGAGAGATGCCTACATTGAATCACTGTGTGTCTATTTAATGATAACTAAATATAAACTTCATAATACCCAAAACAAGGGTCACGGAGAAAAGAGAGGAAAAAGATTATGAAAAAGACTTTGAAGTGGCTGACTTTATGTATGGCCTTGTTACTTGTTTTATCAGCTTGTGGGAGTTCAAAGGCATTAGATGAGAAAAAAGAGGAGAAAAATCTTACATATGCAACATCTAAAGATATTGGAGATATGAATCCACACGTCTATGGTGGTTCTATGTCAGCACAAGGTATGGTTTATGAATCATTAGTTGATCATACACAAAAAGGGATTGAACCTTTATTAGCCAAATCATGGGACGTCTCTAAAGACGGTAAAACTTATACATTCCATTTACGTGAAGGCGTAAAATTCCATGATGGTACAAAATTTGATGCAGAAGCTGTTAAAAAGAATTTTGACGCTGTTCAAGCCAATAAAAAGTTACACTCTTGGATTAAAGTTTCTACTTTAATTGATAAAACAGAAGCAAAAGATGATTATACATTCGTATTAAAATTGAAAGAACCTTACAATGCAACTTTAGAAGAATTAGCAATGACACGTCCATTTGTATTTGTATCACCAAAAGCTTTTAAAGATGGCGGTACGAAAGATGGTTTGAAATCTTATGTAGGTACAGGTCCTTATAAGTTAAAATCACATGAAAAAGACGAACAAGCTAAATTCGAACGTAATGATGATTACTGGGGTGGACAACCTAAATTAAAATCAATCGTTGCGAAAGTGTTACCAGCAGGTGAAACATCATTCTTAGCCCTTCAAAAAGGTGAAGTTAACTTTGCATTTACAGATGACCGCGGAACTGACAACGTAGATAATGAAGCAATGAAAAAATTAGTGGACGAAGGCGACTACCAATTGAAACGTAGTAAACCAATGAACACTAAAATGATTGTTGCAAACACAGGTAAAAAAGACAGCCCTGCACAAGACAAAGCAGTTCGTGAAGCATTATGGCATAGTGTAGACCAAAAACGAATTTCAGAAAAAATCCTAGATAAAACTGAAAAACCTGCATCACAATTATTCTCAAAAAACGTGCCACATGCGAATATCGATTTACCAAAACGTGAATTTGATTTGAAAAAAGCTGAAAGTCTATTAGACGAAGCTGGTTGGAAACAATCTAAAAAAGGCGAAGTGCGTGAAAAAGACGGTAAAAAACTAGAAATGAACTTATATTATGACAATCACTCAAGTTCACAAAAACAAGAAGCTGAATTTATCCAAGCGAAAGCAAAAGATATCGGTATGCAATTGAAAATTGTAGGCGAAACTTCTGATAAAGTTGCTGAACGCCGTACTTCAGGTGATTATGACTTATTATTCAACCAAACTTGGGGCTTACAATATGACCCACAAAGTACAATCTCTGCATTTAAAGCAGATACAGGTTACAAATCAGCAGTTTCTGGTATTAAAGAAAAATCAAAATTATTCGATGATATTGATACAGCATTATCAACACAAGATGCTACAACGCAAAAAGAAAAATATAAAGATATTTTAACAACTGTTCATGACGAAGCGATTTTCATTCCGATTTCTCATGGTGGTATGACAGTTGTTGCACCTAAAGATTTAAAAGATATCTCATTCAAACAATCACAATATGAATTACCATTTGAGCAAATGGAATATAAATAAGGATGCTTAATGTATGGTATACAGTGTAATCAAACGTTTGTTACTGACCGTACCATTGTTAATTGTGATTAGCTTTCTCACATTTGCTTTAACCCATTTGTCGAATGAAGATCCAGCTGTAGTTATTTTACATGCACAAGAAGTTCCAAATATTTCACAAAGTTTGATTGAGCAAACACGTGAAAAATATGGGCTAAATGACCCCTTTATTGTTCAATACTGGGAGTGGTTCAAATCGGCAGTACAGTTAAAGTTTGGTCATAGTTTTGTGACCGGCGAAGATGTGAGTTTAAGATTATGGCCAGCATTTTTTAACACGCTTAAATTAACACTCGTATCAAGTGTAGTCATTATTCTATTATCTATGTTACTTGGTATTTTAACTGCTTTATTTCGTGGGACATGGTTCGACCGTGTCACACGAAGTACAGCATTTGTTTTAACTGCAATCCCTTCATATTGGCTTGCAGCGATTTTAATTATTTTTGTTTCGGTCAAACTAAACATACTTCCAACATCAGGATTGACAGGACCAGAAAGTTATATCCTACCCGTACTTGTGATTACGTTAGGATATACAGGGATATATTTTAGAAATGTGCGCAGTGCCGTTATTCAACAATTGGATCAAGATTATGTCTTATATATGCGTGCAATGGGTGTACCGACATCTAAACTTTTGCTGTATGTTGCACGTAATGCGATGCAAGTCGTTGTCTCTATCTTTTGTATGTCTATACCATTGATTTTAGGTGGTTCGGTCGTGATAGAGAATGTCTTTGCATGGCCGGGTATGGGGCAGTTAAGCGTGAAAGCCGTACTTGAACAAGACTTTCCAATTATCCAAGCTTATGTGCTTGTTGTTTCTGTCTTATTTATACTTTTTAATACACTTGCAGATGTCATCAATATGTGGCTGAATCCAAGGTTAAGGGAGGAAGGCTAATATGATTGTCTTTCAAAGGTTATTAAAAGATACAGGCGCAAAATGGGCATTGGCAATTATCGCTATGTATTTATTGCTCGGCGTTTTTGCACCTTTTGTCACACCTTATCCGCCGAATGAAGTTGATATTGATAATAAATTTGCAGGAATGTCATTCGCACATTGGCTCGGTACAGATCATTTAGGTCGTGATATTTTAACGCGTATTATTTTCGCGATTCGACCGAGCTTTATTTTAGTTTTATTTGCACTTATATGTTCAGTATTCATAGGCACGGTTTTAGGCTTCATTTCAGGTTACTTCGGTAAGTGGGTTGATGCGATCATTATGCGTGCTTGCGACATCATGCTATCGTTTCCAACCTATGTCATGACGTTAGCACTCATCGGCGTGCTGGGCATTGGTTTGAAAAGTATTATCGTAGCGCTCATTGTGACACGTTGGGCATGGTTTTGCCGTATCATTCGGACGAGTGTTATGCAGTATAGAGACTCAGATGATGTGAAATTTGCACGGACAATTGGTTTATCACACAGTCGTATTATTGCGACCCATATTTTGCCACGAACTTTAGCAGATATTGCGATTATTTCAACAAGTTCAATGGTATCCATGATATTACAAATTTCCGGATTTTCATTTTTAGGATTAGGTGTCAAGGCGCCTACTGCGGAATGGGGCATGATGATGAATGAAGCACGAAAAGTCATGTTCAGTCACCCAGAGCTTATGTTTGCACCAGGTATTACGATTATTATTATCGTATTAGCTGTCAACTTTTTATCTGATGCATTACAAATTGCAATCGATCCTAAGTTGTCTAAACAACAAATGAAGCAACGGATTAAGAAAGGGTGGATATAATGCAAGATACTGTTATGCATGTAGAAGACTTAACATTAATTGATGACAACACAAACGATGTCTTAGTCCACCACTGTAATTTTACGTTACATCGCGGCGAGGTCATCGCGATTATCGGTGAGAGTGGGAGTGGAAAATCGGTTACGTGTAAAGCTTTATTAGGTATCAATGATCGAAATATACGAATGAGTGGCCAAGTTACTTTCCAAGATCAAAATCTTCATCAAGCCTCCGAACAGGAACTTCGAAAAATAAGAGGTCGACGTATTGCGATGATTATGCAACAGGGCGGGACGGCATTTAATCCGACTTTCACGGTTGGGACACAAATGAAAATGATGTTGCAACAGCATCGAAAAATGTCTAAAAAAGAGCAAACAGCCACGTTAAAACATTATTTTGACATGTTGGGGTTAAGAGATTTTAACCGTATTTTAAAATCTTATCCCCATCAATTGTCTGGCGGCATGTTGCAACGGCTGATGATTATTCTTGCCCTTGCACTCAAACCGGATATGATTATTGCTGATGAGCCTACAACAGCTTTAGATGCAATTACGCAGTATGAAGTCATTGAAGAACTACGCGAAATTAAAGAAAAAATTGGCTGTGCCATGCTTTTTGTTTCGCATGACTTAGCAGTGGTTAAAAGTATTGCCGATACGGTCCTTGTTATGCGTCATGGAGATGTCGTTGAGTCTGGGCCTGCGGAACAAATTTTTAATCAACCGCAACATGAGTATACGCAGTTTTTAATTGCGGCACGAGATCGCGTTTCAAAGCATTTTAAGGCGCTAAGAGGTGATATGACATGTTAGAAGTTCAAAATGTAACGAAATCATATCGTAGTGGTGAAAGACGACGTAAGCGTCAAATTGTAAAATCTGTTAGCCTTAAATGCGATAAAGGACAAAGTATTGCAATCATTGGTGAAAGTGGGAGTGGGAAATCCACTTTAGCACGCATGATTTTAGGCATTGAAAAACCAGATAGTGGAAAAGTATTACTCAATGGCCGTGATGTCTGTCACCGCCAAGTTAGATTGGGTAAAATGAGTGTTGTTTTCCAAGATTATAAATCATCTTTACACCCGTACTTCAATGTGAGGCAAATTTTAAGAGAAGCGTTACGGCAATGTGAATCACCTGTAAGCGATAAAGAGGCGTATATGGTCGATTTATTAAAAAGTGTTGGCCTAGATGCGCAATATCTTGATAAATACCCACAAATGATGTCTGGAGGAGAGGCACAACGCGTTGCCATTGCGAGAGCGATTAGCACGAAGCCCGATTATATTGTTTTGGACGAAGCAATCAGTGCATTAGATATGTCAATTCAATCACAGATTTTAGATTTGTTAATTCATTTAAGGGATGTTCATCAATTGAGCTTTATTTTTATTACACATGATATACAAGCAGCTGTATATCTATGTGAAGATTTAGTGATTTTTAACGATGGACAGATTCAAGAGCGATTGAATCGTGATACATTAAACAATGTGCAACACGCGTATACACGCGAACTTTTTGCAAAACAATTTATGAACTAGGAGGCAATTGTATGAAAGGTGCATTGGCATGGCCTTTTCTAAGATTATATATACTCGCACTCTTCTTCTTTAGTGCGAATGCGATCCTTAACGTTATGATTCCTTTACGTGGTCATGACTTAGGTGCAACAAACGCAACGATTGGTATCGTAATGGGGGCTTACATGCTCACTGCGATGCTCTTTAGACCATGGGCGGGGCAAGTCATAGCTAAAATTGGACCTATCAAAATATTGAGATGGATTTTAGTGATCAATGGATTTGCACTTATCCTATATGGCTTCACTGGGCTTGAAGGTTATTTCGTAGCACGTGTAATGCAAGGGGTGTGTACAGCCTTTTTCTCAATGTCATTACAAATTGGTATTATTGACGCATTACCTGAAGAAGATCGAGCACAAGGGATTTCATTATATTCTTTATTCTCTTACATACCAGGAATTATTGGACCTATCATAGCGGTTGGTATTTGGAATTTAGATAACCTTAGTTACTTTGCACTTGCGATGATTATCATTGCAGTGACAACAGGTGTAGTCGGCTTCAGTGCAACGTTAAATCAAGATCACGAGCCACAAGCCGAACAACCTGAGAAACCACCTTATGGGCCTGTAACCGTATTTTTACAACTGTTTAAAAATCCATTTTTATTCAAATCAGGCATGATTATGCTCATTGCTTCTATTGGATTTGGTGCAGTTTCTACGTTTATTGTATTGTATGTGAATACATATCAAGTTGGACATGCCAGTGTCTTTTTAGCAATTCAAGCGATTACAGTCGTATTTTCGAGATTCTTTTTAAGAAAGTATATTCCTTCAGACGGGAAATGGCATGTTGGATTTATGCTAAAAGTACTCGGATTGCTCACGATTGCTTTATTCTTGATTGCAATGGGACCTTATCTAGGTGCACTCATTCTTTATGTGAGTGCAATCATGATAGGTATTACACAAGCCATGGTTTATCCAACGCTCACGTCTTTCTTGAGTTTCAAATTACCGAAACAAGGGCGTAACATGCTTCTCGGACTATTTATTGCAACTGCAGATTTAGGCGTATCATTAGGTGCTGCCTTAATGGGACCTATTGCCGATTTAACAGGTTATGCAAATATGTATCTCATATGCGGTATTTTAATGGCCATCATTACTGTGATGAGCATTGACCGTAGACCACAATTTATAGAACGTTAAAAAATGAGTAACGCTTCCTTCATTAAGCTGATTGCTATACACTGCTTAATAAGGGAGCGTTTTTGTGATTCAATCATATGCATATATTTAGCGGATATCCTAAACCCATATATCGCGTTATATGTGGGTTGATATAAGAAATTGTAAGAATGAGGTCTTTGCATCACGTCATTAATAAATATCGAATTTAATGAGGTATGAAGCGTTTAAATCTATAACCTCTTGATCGAGCCCTTCAAGTTGATGATGTTCTTTGTAGATACTTTTATAATGTGAAGACATTTGCCACGTTTCAAAACTGTCACGGTCATCCCATAAGGATAAAATAATGTAGTGATTTTGTGGGTCATAGGGTCTCAGTACTCTCAGAGCGACGAACCCGGGTGTTTCACCTAAGTAGGACGTTCGATTAAGAAAACGCTCCTCAAAGATAGCCTCACTGTAGCGAGCAACCTTAATGTAATTCATTACACAGAAATGGTCTGGTGAAAGGGTACCGATGTTTTCAATGGCGGTATATGTTTTTGCATCATTATTTTTATAAATCGTAGTTGTCAAATCATTTTCTTCAATCTGATAAAGGTGATCTTTATGAGAGAGTATCATTTTTTATACCTCCTCCTTATCCTTTATCACTTATACCCGTTATTGCACACTTTAATTGCATAAATTAAATTTTGTAACTGTAAATTTTGTTGTATTAAACTATAAAAACTCATTATAATAGTCAAACGTTAAAGTTGCTGTTAGCAGATTTAAATTGAGAGAGAATGAATAATAAAGGGGAGATAAAACAATGTTGCGCCATCGCACAGATTTAACAAAGGATATTCAAACATTAATGCTTACGGCTGATCCAAATCTTGAAAAAGTAAAAGCAGTATTTGAAGCGGGGAAGTGTTATGAATGGGTTGAAGGGAAGACGTTGATAGGTATTGCTGTGGTGCATGAGAGAGACACAAAAGCAGAGATTATGAATTTGAGTGTGGCGTCACAATTCGAAGGGCAAGGCTATGCGCGTAAAATCCTTGATACTTTGACAAAAATATACGCCGATGAAGGTTATCACTACTTAAGCATAGGTACAGGAAATTCAAGTTTAAGACAATTGAAAATTTACCAAAAAAATGGATTCCGAATTGTTGCTATACAACATGATTATTTTATCAGACAAGGTTATGCCCCTATTTATGAAGAAGGCATTCAATGTCGAGATATGCTAGTGTTAGAAAAAGAGCTTATATCATCGAGTAACATATCTTAAATATAAAAAACATGTGGCTGGGTAGGACAGTGATGCTTCTAACATTAAGTTAGAACAATTGATAAAAGCATAGGTTATGTCCTGACCTCAGCCACAGTCATTCTTGAATGGGATGAAGAGAAGAGTTACTTTTTAGGCGTATGAGTTCTTTGTTGTAACGATTGATTAATTTGTTGAATTTCTTTCTTAGTTATTAAGTAGTTGATACCCCAAATGATGAAATATATAAAGCTATAAATAATGGCAAAAAATACAAAGGCAGTGATTTTTAACGGGAACCATCCTGCTAAGCAAGCGAGCGGAAGAAAAAGTAAAAACATAAAGGAAAAGTGACGTAATGTCCGTTTTGTTAATGAAGTATCTTCGTATTCGAATATTTTTGCACCCCATTGAAACAAGATACCAATAATACCCCATAGAATCATCATAATGAGCATGATTTGCGCTTCAGTAAAATTTTGATAATACCACTCGCCAATTGTAGAAATAGGATTTGTAGGATGGTATTCATGATGGCTAAAAATCATCGAAATGAAAATTGAAATTAACACACCGATTGTCACTCCGATACAAAAACCATTTTTAATTGTTTTCATAGACCTAACCTCTCTTTAATAGATTTCACATAACGGCGCGAGGAATAAGTTAAATAGTCGTGCTTGAAAACCAGTTTTAAACTACCACTAGATGTGATTTCAATGTGATTTAAATAGTTGAGATTAATCAACTCACTTTTAGAAATCTGAATAAATGATGCAGGCAATTTAAATTTAATTTTGTAGAGTCGTTCTACCATTGTAAATGTCCCAATTACTGTTATGATTTTAAGTTTTTGTCGCTCCGTATAGATAGCAATAATATCTGTTATATCTACAAAGTAAATGGCGTTATCTTCTGTTTTTACATTCAAATAGGGCGTATCTTCTTGAATTTCTGTAACTATTTTTTGTAAATCAGGAGTCATAGACTTTGTAGTGATATGGATGTGATCCTCTGCCATCGCTGGATTAAGCGTAATGGTAACTTTCATAGGTGCTAACCTCCTTGTATTAAGTAAACCAAAGAAAACCCAAAAATACTATCTGCTGTTGCTATATGGTAGTGGATTCTTGTTAAACGGCATCGTAAGGAAAATAAACGGTGGGGTATAGAAAAGCGTCAATAATTTTTAATATATTCATCCATTATTTTTTGCGCAAGGTGTAGTAAGGGTTTAAAGTGATTTCAAATGTGGAAAATGTGAACCACTATTTTAAATTATTGTCGAAAGGAGTATGTGATGATCAATTTAATCTCTGCAATTGGTTCCATTGGGACGTTTATTATGGCGTTATTTTATTTTGTATCTGTGAGTGTCCAACTCTATCAAATGAAAATGAGTTTTTTACCTGCATTAGGATTCAATCAGATTTTGATGACACGAGATGGCGAAAGATTAAAATTAAAAAATACGGCTTCAACAACTTCGACAGATATAGGAGACGATTTTTTGAAGTTATTTAATCTTGGTGCGGGTGCAGCAAAACAAATTAAAATAGAAGTGTTTATCGACGAAGGTCAGGTTTTACAGAGAAAGTATGTTAGTATTTTGCCAAGTAAAGAGAGTTATTTATTACCTATTAATAAAGCTGTATTCAATGAGTTAGATCGCACTATTGAAAATAATGGGTATGAATCAAATTTAAAAATTAAAATGACATATCAACATAATGTGAGTCGGAAAACGCAAACGTTATATTTAAAAGGGAATATCGATAGTTTTAATCGTTACGATGATCGTTCAGTTTATGAATTGCAGTTTATAGAGGTAGATGGATAATCAAAGTATATGCGGACATCAATTGATACAAATTATATATTTTCTAAAACAAGTAATAGGAAGGACATACTTATCTGTTAATAGAATAGGTATAATTAGGGTTATAAATCATAGAAGCCTATTAGTCATGTGTTAATCATCCTCAGCGATTAAATTTGTAATAATTCGAGGTGATGGCATATGACAATAATAATCAACTTGGATGTTTATTTATCAATATCTCTAAGTATTATTGGGACTTTGTATGCAGTGACCTTATTGTTTAAAAATACAAAAAAATAGGCTCTCGTTATTGGGGAAACAAGAGGACCTATGATAGGCTGTAATGATTAACATATTTGAGTCTGGAAGCTCACTAATATGTTGCTATGTTTTTGCACCTAGTTCACGGTTAGTAGCCTAGGCTAGGTGTTTTTTCTTTTCTTCGTACTATCACTATATGTTACCGAAGTCAAAAAGTGTTGCTGTCGAAAGTTAACAACGTCCTTACTTAGCGTTTTGATAAGCAAGTAGTGTATAAACGGTTTCAAGATAAGGAACGGCTATTTGATGTGCTTGAGCACGTTGATAAATATAACCTTGAATGGCGTCGACTTCTAAAGGTTGACCTTGCATGATGTCATAATACATACTTGTTCCCATTTCATCAGGATACCCGGCATAAATCTTCATAATGGCGTCTACGATATTGTCATCCACCTGAATGCTTTCAGCTTGCGCAACGGCTGTGCCTTCTTCTAATAAGTGTCGACAAAGTTGAATCATCGCATCATCATGTAATACACGTGCGGTATCACGGCCTAGTGCGGTTATAGTATTAATTCCTAAATTTACGATGAGTTTATACCATATCGCATTTTCAATATGATTTTCGAGTACGAGCTCTAACGGGGCATCTTTTAGTTGCAGAGCAAGTTGTTCTGTATGAGCGTCTGCTTGGATATGAAGTTTATAGTCTCTAAAGTGTGTCACACGTTGCTCTTGTTTTTGACCACTAATGTAAACAACAGCTTGATAAGCATGATAGTCTGCTAATTGTTTGAGTTGACCATAGCCGTTTTGTGCCAAGATCACCAATGTGTTTGCATGTGTCGAATGGACGAGTTCTGGAATGACATCGGCTAATTGATGCGTTTTCACAGCAATAAAAATCACGTCAAACGGCTCTTGTACCGCTTCAATAGCCCGAACAGTCAGTTCCTGTTGGACTTGCGCATTCGATTCTTGAAAATGAATGATTTGATTTTGACGTCCTATTAACGTGACATCAAATGTGTGCGAAAGTGCAAAGGTAAGAGATGCCCCCACAGCGCCAGGCCCTATTACTGCAATTTTAGTCATGTTTGCCCTCTTTTCTCTATAAAATATAGGATGATTTACTGATATGTTTTAATGTATTACGATTAAAATACATTGTAAAGTCCGTTTTGATAATAAACGAATGATTGATCACTTTCGAAAATATGCCTGTTCAAATATTTTTCAAAAATGTGGTTTGCATTCTTGTGATATATTAAATATAAATGGAAAAATAAGGCGAATTGTTTTACGATTGATATATTAAAAATTAAAGGGTGAATGAATTGAAAACTTTAAATAATATCCAACAAATGAAGCGTGACGGTGAAAAAATTTCAATGGTAACTGCTTATGATTATCCGAGCGCCAAACAAGTGGAAGCTGCTCAAATCGATATGATTTTAGTCGGTGATTCATTAGGAATGACAGTCCTCGGATATGAAAGTACAGTAGATGTTACTTTAGAAGATATGCTACATCATAGTCGTGCTGTTCGTCGCGGTGCACCCAACACATTTGTTGTAGTAGATATGCCTTTTGGTTCAGTAGGTATCGATGCTTCAACAGATATTCAAAATGCTATTCGATTATACCAAGAAAGTCATGGAAATGCTTTGAAAGTAGAGGGTGCGCATCTAACACCTTTTATGAAACAAGCGACACAAATGGGTATTCCGATTGTGGCACATTTAGGTTTAACACCCCAAAGTGTCGGTGTTTTAGGTTACAAAATGCGAGGGACAACAAAAGAAGCAGCACAGCAATTAATTGAAGATGCACAAGCTGTAGAACAAGCAGGAGCAATCGCACTCGTATTAGAAGCGATTCCGAGTGATCTTGCAAAAGTAATTTCAGAAAAACTTACGATTCCAGTTATTGGTATAGGTGCAGGTAAAGATACAGATGGTCAAGTGCTGGTTTATCACGATATGCTTAATTATGGCGTAGAAAGACAAGCGAAATTTGTAAAACAATACGAAGATTTCTCGATTGGTATGGCTGCGCTTGAAAAATATAATGAAGAAGTGAAAACAGGTGTCTTTCCTTCTGAAGCATACACTTATAAAAAACAAATTATGGATGAGGTAGAAGCATGACACAGGTCATTACAACAGTTAAAGAAATGCAACAATTGATGAAACAACATCAATTAAAAGGTCGGAAAATTGGTTTTGTGCCAACAATGGGCGCTTTACATGATGGACACTTAACCATGATGCGTCAATCGATAACGGAAAATGATGTGACAGCGATCAGTGTTTTTGTGAACCCTTTACAATTTGGACCTAATGAAGATTTTGATGCCTATCCTCGCCAAATTGACCAAGATGTGGCGATGGTAGAAGCAATTGGTGTGGATTATGTCTTTTATCCAACAGTCGAAGAAATGTATCCGGGAGAAATTGGCATCCATGTTACAGTGGGACGACTGGCAGAAGTTCTAGAAGGGGCACAACGCCCAGGCCACTTTGATGGCGTTGTGACAGTTGTAAACAAGTTATTTAATATCGTCCATCCTGACGTAGCTTATTTTGGTAAAAAAGATGCGCAACAATTGGCGATCGTAGAACAAATGGTATTAGATTTTAACCATGATGTTCAAATCGTTGGTGTAGATATCGTGCGAGAGGCTGATGGATTGGCTAAAAGTTCAAGAAATGTTTATCTCACACCGGAAGAACGTGAAGAAGCGGTTCATTTACACAAAAGTTTAGAACTCGCGAAATCGCTATATCAGGCGGGTGAGCGCAATAGTAGCGTTATTATAGATAAAGTGACACAATATCTTCAGATGCATACGAGTGGTCGTGTTGAAGAAGTTGCAATTTATAGCTACCCAGAATTGCGTGAACAAGTTATGATAGAAGGACGTATTTTTATATCATTAGCTGTGAAGTTTACACAAGCACGGCTAATCGATAATATCATTATTGGAGATGAACAAGAGAAATGATTAGAACTATGATGAACGCAAAAATTCATCGTGCACGTGTTACAGAATCAAATTTAAACTATGTCGGTAGCATTACAATTGATGCTGATATTCTTGATGCTGTAGATATTTTACCAAATGAAAAAGTCGCGATTGTAAATAATAATAATGGTGCACGTTTTGAGACATATGTCATCGCAGGAGAACGTGGGAGTGGCAAAATATGCTTGAATGGTGCCGCATCTCGATTGGTCGAAGTAGATGATGTGGTCATTATTATGACGTATGCACAACTTAACGAAACGGAATTACAAACACATGCACCAAAAGTTGCAGTGATGAATGAAAAAAATGAAATCGTGCAAATGATTCATGAAAAAGAAAATACAATTGTCATGTAAGGACTTTCTCCATAGCACAACATGATGTTTTCAATACAAGAAGTTGTTAATATGAACGGTTGGTGAAACATTCACTGACCGTTATTTTAATTTTTGATAATAAAAAAGCACAAATATCTCTATAATTGTAAGTGACCCAACCAACGATTAAGGAAATATTGTGTCTATGTATTATGATATTTCAAAATTGAAGAAACAACGCTTTTATTGTAAAGCTTATCAACAAACTTTTACAGCTAAATCACCCTATATTCAATCCCGATGTACCATCTCAAATGAGGTCATCCACATTTAACGAATGGGGGCCAATTGAGGGAATTAATCATAAAATAAAACTGATTAAACGGGTTTATTATGGTTATAGAAATTTCTGGAATTTTAGGAATCTAATCTTAATCATTTCTAAGGTATTTGTAAGTAAATATAAACAACCAGTCTGGGACATAAATACCAAAATAAATAGCTCGAAGATGATTTTGACAAAAATCGTCTTCGAGCTTCCTTTTTATTATCATGCTTCATATTATATAGGCTCGCTTTCCGAGGGGACAGCCTCAGCCTGTAGTCTTCGGCTCGTCCTGTTCCCTCAGGAGCCTCGCTATAAATACTTCGCTTATATATGTAATCATTCACCATTATACTTAAACAATAAGGCACTTTCGTATAATTTAATTAATGCCAATAAAAACTAAACTAACGAGGTGCCTAAGGAAATTAGTCGCATCTAGTGCGGCTAAACTGATGATAAAAGGAAAAAAATCCGAGATTTTTCGTTTTTTACGAAAACCTCGGATTTCATCGATTATTGAGACAATTTTGTCTCAGGCTCGTTGGATTGCATTTAAATATTTTTCGTGATGTGATTGTTTTTGTGAATCAACATTTGCAAATAGCGAACTTCTTTTAATTAAAATTAGTTTTCATCTATGACCATGCCATCACGCCAAGAAGGATAACGAAGTGTCCCCTGGTGTGCTTTATATTTTTGATTGCTTGCACCACGTTCGAAAGGTTGAGCAGGGAAGAATTCAATTTCTGGTGAAACTTGAAGCTGTTGGGCATACCAGTTTGCCCATTCTTCCCCGCCAACTGGTTCATCATCTGTAATATTATAAATACCAGGCTCCAACGTAAGTGCGGCAACTGCTGCTTCTACAGTATCCTCAATATGAACAAAAGAGGTTACACCCTTTGAAACTTGAGCTTTCCCTGCTTTAAATTGATTATAAATCATACCTCCTTTTCCATACCAAGTCCCTTCACCATACATCATTCCGTATCTAAGAATAACAGCATGTGATAAACGCTGACTTTCTTTTTCTAAACCGATAACACCATCGACGGTTATTTTTCTATCTCCTGAAGATTCGGTATCCAATGCCGTCTGCTCATCTGCTAATGAGGCGCCAGGTGCGTACATAAAGGCTAAACTTTGTGAAATGATATGCTGAATATTATATTTCAGTGCCAGATCCACTAAATTTCGAGTGCCTTCAACGCGAACTTTTGTATTTGCTGACATATCGACATTTTTTAAATCTGTAATTTGATGCATGATGACGTCAGGTTTGAAATCTCTCAATGCAGGTTCTATTGTTTTTGGCTCGAGGATATTACCAATCCAGGCTTTTGCGCCGAGTTGTTCCAAGCGTGCTTTACCGTTTTGCGAAGTTGTAAAACCAGCAACCTCATACCCTTCTTGAATTAAGCGTTGTGTTAACTTCATACCAATGAGGCCAGTTGCGCCTGTGACGAATATCTTTTTCATTACTTTACTCCTTTGTATTAAATGGAATCAGGTTAATCATTTAATGACGATTCCTTTTCATTTGTTAATAATCCGTATTTATATTAAATAGCCGGTTTTGAAAAATTAAAACAAAGTAGATAGTGAATATTAGCTCTAGTAAAAATAATTATTTCTCGAATTTATGACAAAAAATAAAAATATCAAATGATTCTTATATTTTTGATTGTGTTTTCAGTTTTAATATGACATACTTTTATTAATTAGTATGACATATTAAATGTTAATGAGGTGGTAAAGTATGACAAAATACGTCTACGCTTTTGATGAAGGGCAAAAAGATATGAAAGATTTATTAGGTGGCAAAGGTGCGAATTTATCTGAAATGAAGCGCTTAGGACTACCTGTTCCTGATGGTTTTACCATTACAACTGAAGCTTGTATTGAATATCTAAAAAATGGAGAAAAACTTGCTGATGAGGTTCAAGATCAATTAGAAACACAACTCGCAGCTTTTTCAGAGAGAACGGGCAAGGCTTTTTCATCAAATGATCATTTGTTACTTGTTTCGGTTCGGAGTGGCGCGAAAATTTCAATGCCCGGTATGATGGATACAATTTTAAATTTAGGATTAAATGATGAAAATGTTGAAAAACTGGCAGCTAAAACTGGAGATGCCCGTTTTTCATACGATTGTTATAGACGTCTATTACAAATGTTTGGTGAAGTTGTATATCACATTCCGATGTCTGCTTTCGATACATATTTTAATGCGTATAAACAGTCACATGGTTACGAAAATGATGCAGATATCCCAGCAGAAGGTTTGAAAGAGATATGTGAGCATTATAAAACTGTTTATATTGAAGAAGTTTACAAACCATTCCCACAGGCCCCTATAGACCAACTACGAGAAGCGATTGAAGCTGTATTTAAATCATGGGATAACGATCGTGCGCGTGTGTATCGTGATTTGAATGAGATTCCACATGATATCGGTACAGCGGTTAATGTTCAAGAAATGGTTTTTGGTAATAGTGGCCCTAAAAGTGGCACAGGGGTGGCGTTTACACGTAATCCTGTGACAGGAGAGGCACAATTATTTGGTGAATACTTATTAAATGCGCAAGGAGAAGATGTGGTAGCGGGGATACGGACGCCGAAAGATATTGCAACATTACAGGCGCAAATGCCACACGTACATCAAGCTTTCGTCGAAGTTTCAGAACAACTTGAAGCCCATTATAAAGATATGCAAGATATTGAATTTACAATAGAAAATGAAAAGCTATATATTTTACAAACGCGTAACGGTAAGCGCACAGCTAAAGCGGCAATTCAAATTGCAGTGGATCTTGTAGAAGAAGGCGTCATCTCAAAAGAAGAAGCAATGCACAAAGTAGATGTGAAATCGATCGATACATTGTTACATCCTACTTTTAAAGACGAAGCACTTGAAGTCGCAGAAGTGATATCTAAAGCGGGTTTACCTGCAAGCCCGGGTGCTGCAACAGGTAAGATTGTTTTCTCAGCCGAAGCAGCGCAATTGCAAGCGGAGCAAGGAGAAAAAGTCATTTTAATGCGTCCCGAAACATCTCCTGAAGATATTGAAGGGATGATCGCAAGTGAAGCAATTGTTACAACACACGGAGGAATGACATCTCACGCCGCTGTTGTCGCGCGCGGTATGGGGAAATGTTGTGTGACAGGCTGTTCAGATCTTGAAATCAATACAAAAGAAAAAATCGTATCGTATGCTGGAAAAACATTACAAGAAGGCGATATGGTATCTGTTGATGGTGCAAAAGGCGACCTTTATGTTGGTGAAATTGAAACAACAAGTGCTGAACATAGTGAAGCTTTTGAACAATTTATGCAATGGGCAGAAGACGTGGCCCGCCTTAATGTCCGTATGAACGCTGAAACAACGCCGGACATTGAAGCTGGTTATCAATTTAATGCTAAAGGAATTGGTTTAGTTCGCACTGAGCATATGTTTTTTGGTGCAGAGCGTCTTGTAGAAATGCGTCGCTTTATTTTATCTTCAGATGATGCAACGAGAAAGGCAGCTTTAGATAAAATACGTGCTTATCAAACAGAAGATTTCGAACAGATTTTCCGCTTATCAGGCGAGCGTCCAACGATTGTTCGTTTATTAGATCCACCTTTACATGAGTTTTTACCAAAATCAGAAGATGAAATTCAAAATGTAGCACAACAATTGGCCATTCCAGTAGAAAAATTAAACAAACGTATATTAGAGTTACACGAAACAAACCCTATGTTGGGGCATCGTGGTTGTCGATTAGCTATCACCTATCCAGAGCTTTATGTGATGCAAGCAGAAGCGATTATGAATAGTGTGGCACAATTACAGCAAGAGGGAATCCATTGCCAACCAGAAATTATGATTCCACTTGTATCTACAGTAGAAGAATTTAAAATTTTACAGACACAAATTGTGGAAGCCATCCAACGTATTGAAACAAAAACAGATCAGACATTGCACTTTTTAATGGGAACAATGATTGAAACACCGCGTGCATGTATGATTGCAAATGAACTTGCTGAAGTGTGTGATTTCTTTAGTTTTGGTACGAATGATTTAACACAGTTAACGTATGGCTTTTCCCGTGATGATGCTGGAAAATTCATCAATGAATACTTAAACCAACAAATTTTAGAAGTTGATCCATTCCAAACTTTAGATGTTAATGGGGTAGGGGCATTGATTAAAATGGCTGTTGAGCAAGCAAAACAGGCCAATGAATCAATCAAAATTGGTGTATGTGGAGAGTTAGGAGGCGACCCTAAATCGATTCATCACTTTAACAAAATGGCTATTGATTATGTATCATGTTCACCTTTCCGCGTACCAGGAGCCATTTTAGCTACCGCACAAAGTGTCGTTGAGAGCGAGCGATAAGGCTATGGAGAAAAGGCAATTGACGATTTTTATCGTATCTGATTCACTAGGTGAAACGGCGCAACGTATGGTACATGCCGGTGTCAGTCAATTTCCAGATTTGACGCAAATTGAAATTAAAAAGTTTTCGTTTATCAAAAGCGAGGAAGAGTTAGTTCATGTATTAAAGTTAGCAAAAGAAAGAGATGCGATTGTTGTTACGACGCTAGTGACAGAAGAATATAATGTTATGGGACAAGCGTATGCAAACCAATATCAAATTCCATATATTGACTATATGTCGTCGCTCCTTCACCATATTCAAGCGCAAACGGGTCATATTCCTACGAAAGAAACAGGGATGATTCGAAAATTAGATGATGATTACTTCAAGCGTATTGATGCGATTGAATATTCGGTTAAATATGATGATGGTAAGCATTTTACGGATATAGGTGAAGCGGACGCACTCATTGTAGGTGTTTCGCGTACATCTAAGACGCCATTAAGCATGTACTTAGCAAATAAAGGCTATAAAATTGCGAATATCCCACTAGTTCCCGAAGTGACAATCCCATACGAGACGATAAAAAAGAAGCAAATTAAAGTATTCGGCTTAACAGCGAGCCCACAATATATTATGAACATTCGAACAGAGCGAATGAAAATATTAGGCATCGACGGCCAAGCCAATTATAACGATTTAAAACGAATCAAAGTGGAGTTGGCCTATGCGGAAGAAGTATTCAAAAAGTTGAATGCAACCGTGATTAACACAGAATATCGCTCGATTGAAGAGTCGGCATTCTATATCGAAAAATTTCTACAGGCCTCTTTTTAAATACATTCAAAAATAAAAAACAGAGCCTAGGACATAACCTAGCCAAAATAAGAAAACACCTCAAATTCTTGAATGAATTTTGGGGTGTTTTTTAGGAAATTGAAACCGTATCTCCCAGTTCTTTGCCATGTGTAGCGGTTAAATTATTTTAAATTGCGTGTATTTTGATTTTTAGTTGGTACAACAAAATACAATATTGCAAATACAATAATAGAAATAAAAGTGACTGCTGCAGTAATGGCAGGACTTAGGCTAAATAACACAGAAGAAATAACACATAAAGTACTAATAATAATCGCGATTAAATAAATGCGTTCTTTCAATTTTTCTGACATGATTTCTCACCCCTTTTATTCACTTTAATCATATCAAATTAAAGTGATGAATCAATCGCTATTTGAAAATTCATTGAACATTTCAATAAATAGTCGCAGAAGATTGTTCTTGAGCAGTGAATATGTTATATTTTCAAAGTATGCTTAAACGATTCAACGCATTAAAGCGAAAGGGTGAAAGGTATTGTCACAAAAGTCACAGTGGAAATCGTCGACGGGATTTATTTTAGCGAGCGCAGGCTCCGCAATTGGTTTAGGGGCATTATGGAAGTTTCCATATATGGCAGGGATGTATGGCGGCGGAGCTTTTTTATTCATGTTTGTTTTATTCACTATTTTAATAGGTCTCCCTTTTCTGATTATGGAATTTGCAGTAGGTAAATTAGGCAGAATCTATACAACGCAATTATTCGGAAAGTTAACGGGCCAAAAATGGCTTAATAGTATCGGTTGGATTGGCAATCTAACAGTATTTTTGTTGTTCGGTTTTTACAGTGTGATTGGGGGCTGGATTGTAGTCTATATTGGAATCGTTGGACTTCAATGGATTCATCTCGGCCTCGCGCATTTGAGCGATATACGTTTTGAATCGGTCATTAGCCAACCTGCCTATACATTGATCGGACAGCTTATATTTATTGGACTGACTTGTTTAATTGTGATGCTAGGCGTTGAAAAAGGTTTAGAAAAGGCATCTAAAGTGATGATGCCGCTGCTTTTTATCTTTTTAATTATCATTGTTGCCCAATCGCTTTCTTTAAAAGGTGCTATGGAAGGGGTGCGCTTTTTATTTGAACCACGCGTGACAGACATAACGATGGATTCTATTTTATTTGCGTTAGGCCAATCCTTTTTCGCACTATCATTAGGTACGACTGGTATGATGACATATGCAAGTTACGCACCTAAAGAAATGCCAATTAAGCGGTCTGCAATTACGATTGTTGCTATGAATATTGTTATCGCCATTTTAGCGGGTTTAGCTATATTTCCGGCATTACAGGCTTTTGGCTATCAGCCTAAAGAGGGACCTGGTTTATTATTCAAAGTGTTACCCCTTGTTTTTGAAAAAATTCAATTTGGTGCGTTATTTTATATTATTTTCCTAGTTCTCTTTTTGTTTGCAGCATTGACTTCTTCAATTTCATTGCTAGAGTTAAATATTTCTAATTTAACACGCAATGATAATCGAAAACGCACCAAAATGACGATGCTCGTAGGTGCAGGTGTGGTCATGATAAGTATACCGGCAATGTTGTCATTCAGTAGCTTAAGCGGATTAACTTTTGGTGCAGGTACGCTTTTTGATAATATGGATTTTCTTGTTTCAAATATTTTGCTACCTATTGGCGCGCTCGCCTCAACATTAGCAATTGGCCATAAGGTTAAAAAGGAGACATTAAGAGAGGCATTTGGTAATCACCGTCTTAAACTATTTTACCCATGGTATATATTAGTAAAATGGGTATTGCCATGTATTATATTAGCAGTATTCATTTTACAATTTGTTTGAACAGATTAAGTTTGACGTTTTTGTCTTATAGCACATTTCTGATTAATAAAGTTCAATATAAAAAAGCGTGGTCGAACTTGCCTCAATGATGAGAGGCAGACTACCACGCTTTTTAAATGAATGACAAGAAGAAATTTACATATAATATTGATGTTGTCTCAGTTCGCCATGTTTTGCAAAATGGCATAAATCGTGAATCATGCGGTGGCTCAGTTGTTTTTCATGTGAAGTCAGTGTTAAACCATTTGCTTCTAAAATATCGAGTCGTCCCATCCAAAAAATTAAGTCTAAGATATGATAAGCTGAAGCATAGCGTGGGTGATCAGGACGAAACCAATTAAACTCAGCTTTCCAAGTGGGCGCCGTTTTTGAAAGTGTGTGAAAAAGGTCGAGAAACGGCTGTTTAAAATAGAAATCTGTGATAAGCCGACGTTGTTGTTGCGCTGTCATCATCTCATGAAGAGCGGGTATGGGTAATCCAGCACGACTCAAAATTGCTTGAAATTGTAAAGGGTCTAATTTTTTTTGCTCGTTTTTAATATAAATATCACCTTCTGATGATGTGATACCTAATAAAACAGGTATATCGACATGGTCATAATGGGGCTCAATCTCCTTTGATGCAACAGGTTGATAAATTAATTCTAACCCTTTTGAAGGACCATAATGTGATTGATGCGCCTCCATCAACGTTAAAATAGCGTCACTATCTAATGTTTCCCATGTTTGATTGGGAAAGTGTCGATGTTTTAATGTGTTGAACATTTGCGCTTTTTGTTGTGCGGCGTATGGCGTATCGAGTTGTAATATGCCGCTTAACAGTACCGCATGTCGAATCAATGGTCTCACGCTTCGTATGCGTAACAGTGCCTCAATACTCATTGCGCCTGCGGATTGGCCCATGAGTGTGATACACTCCGGATCGCCACCAAAGCTGGAAATATGCGCATAGACCCACTTTAATGCACAGATTTGGTCAGAAAGTCCATTGTTTGCCTGCCAGTCAGAATGAATTGCAGACCAGTCCAAAAAACCTAAAGCACCTAATCGGTAATTGAATGTGACAACGATGACGTCCTCTTGTTGAACAATCGTTTGGGGTTGATATATATCTTGGGCACTATGACCATTCACAAAGCTTCCACCGTAAATAAAAATAATGACAGGTAGAAGTTGATCGCCCTTAGAGTGAGGACGCCAAATATTTAATGTGAGACAATCTTCACTTTGTTGAGGTGGTTCTTGAAAAGGAGAGAAAAAAGCTTCAAGCGAATTAAAGGGTTGTATCGGTGTATGACCAAATTCTGTCGCATAGAGGTCATTCTCGTAATATGTAACGGGCTGGGCATGTTTAAAGCGCAAAGCGCCTTTTGGTGATTGTGCGTAAGGAATACCTTTAAAAACGTCAAAACCAGCATATGATTTGCCATAAATTGTTCCTAATTTCGTATCAATACGCATCCCTTTCACTCCTTCAATGGTACAAATAAGCTTCAGCTAAGCTTTCTTTTTGATAAATCCCCATGCCCGTTTTTAATAATTTAAACCCACAAGATTCATAAAAATCAGTATGACCAATAGTCGAAATGAGATGAATACAGGAAACTGAACGAAAGATGTCGCAAAGTTGATGTAAAAGCTTTTTACCAATCCCTTGCCGTTGATAGTGTGGATGGACAATCACATCATATATAGCAGCATTGAAAACACCGTCAGAAAGGGCACGGGCACAGCCAACGATTTTTTGTTGGTGGACAGCTACAAAAATATGTGTGCTTGCATTGTAAATGACTCCAATATTTTCGAGCGTATGGCCAAACCAACCAATATCTTGATATAGCTTATAAAGTTGCTGAATGTCTTCCGATGTCAGCGTTGTTTTTGAGATGATCTCCATAAACTTAGCCTCCTTTATCTTTATTATATATTATAACGCAAACCATCATTTAAATTATCAGAAAAATATGAATATAAAAATTGATTGCCTTTACATTGAATCTCGCTATAATTTAACCTATAATTCATATTGAGTAACTAAGAATTAAGGTAGTGAATGGATTGAGGAGGCGCAATTTTGAGGAATTTCGATTTAATTGGACATACACCGCTTGTGCAATTAGAACATTATAGTAATGACGATGTTCAAATTTATGCGAAACTCGAGATGTATAACCCGGGAGGCAGTGTAAAAGATCGACTTGGAAAGTATTTAATTGAACATGCGATAGAAGAAGGACGAATTCAAGCTGGAGATACGGTTGTAGAGGCCACTGCAGGTAATACAGGTATAGGACTTGCGATCGTCGCAAACCAGTATCAAATCCAATGTGTCATTTTTGCGCCAGAAGGGTTTTCAGAGGAAAAAATTGATATTATGCGCGCATTAGGCGCCCGTATTTATCGTACACCGAAAGATGAAGGGATGTTAGGTGCGCGTCAAGCAGCAGAAAACTTTGCGAAGCGTACAGGTGCGTATTATACAAACCAATTCGAAACATCAGATAATCCAGGCGCCTACAGAGAGACGCTCGCGGTAGAAATTATTGAAGCGATACCGAATTTGGATTACTTTGTGGCAGGGGCAGGTTCGGGAGGCACGTTTTCTGGTGTCGCTGAAGCTTTACAACCTTATGATGTTAAATCCGTTGTTGTTGAGCCAAAAGGATCTATTTTAAGTGGACAAGAAAAGGGAAGCCACGATACTGAGGGCATCGGTGTAGAGGTATGGCCTCAATTTTTGAAAAAAGAATGGATTGATGCCGTTGAAGTGGTCTCTGACGAAGTGGCATTTGAACATGTGAAACAACTCGCCAAATATGAAGGGATATTAGCGGGGAGTTCGTCGGGTGCAGCGTTAGAAGGTGCGCTTCAAGTGGCGCAACGTATTCAAAAGGGTAAGATTGTCGTCATTTTTCCGGATGGAAGTGACCGTTATATGTCGAAAAAAATATTTCAATATGGAGGAGATTTAAATGAATAAAAAAACATTATTAGTACATGGTGGAAATACGACAGATCCATATACAGGTGCAGTAACGACACCGATATATCAAACAAGTACGTACGAACAAGATGCAATCGGTGCGTTAAGACAAGGTTATGAATATTCACGTACCGCAAATCCAACACGTTCTGCTCTAGAATCGTTGATTGCAGATTTAGAACATGGTCAACACGGTTTTGCTTTTGGTTCAGGTATGGTGGCTATCAGTGCAGTCTTAATGCTTTTAGATCAAGGTGATCATATTATTGTCGGGTCAGATGTTTATGGAGGAACATATCGTGCCATGACAAAAGTCTTTACAAGATATGGCATCGAATTTGATTTTGTAAATACAACAGATGTTAAAAACATCGAAGCAAAAATTAATGATCAAACGAAAATGCTTTTTATTGAGACACCGTCTAACCCATTATTGAGAGTGACTGATATTCAAGCAGTGAGCGAATTAGCAAAACAACATCAATTATTGACTGTGGTTGATAATACCTTTATGACACCTTATTATCAAACACCACTTACTTTAGGTGCTGATATTGTGGTACATTCAGCTACTAAATATTTAGGTGGACATAGTGATGTTGTTGCAGGTTTAGTCGCAGTTAATAACGATGACTTGGCAGAGCGTATTGGTTTTATTCAAAATTCTACGGGTGGTGTGCTTGGACCACAAGACAGCTATCTTCTTGTACGTGGTATTAAAACTTTAGGTTTGCGTATGGATCAAATTGAACGTAATGCCTTAGCTGTCGTAGAAATGCTGAATCAACATCAGAATGTTAAAGCTGTTTACCATCCAAGTCTAACAACACACTTAAATTATGAAATTCATCAAGCACAAGCGGACGGCACGACAGGTATTGTTTCGTTTGAAGTGTCTGATGTAGAAAAAGCGAAATATTTGGTTAAACAAACGCAATATTTCACATTAGCGGAAAGTTTAGGCGCAGTGGAAAGTTTAATTTCTGTACCAAGTCTTATGACACATGCATCTATACCTGCAGATGTACGCGCTAAAGAAGGGATTGCTGATGGGTTAGTTAGATTATCTTTAGGTATTGAAGATACGAATGATATTGTAGCAGATTTAAAACAGACATTAGATCAGCTGTAAAATAGGTATGTGTTTGAAATACAGGTTGTTAAAAGTCGACTGTATTTATAAAATAGGCCATCGAATGATGTATATTTAAGATATATCTAATAAATTGATATTTAAGGAGTTATAGAAGCTAAGGTCATGTTCTACCTTAGCTTCTTTTTGTAATGATAATGTCATATAACGGAAATATATTTTTTATAGTGTTAGGTGTATACTTTATCAATGTATAGGTGTGTTTATAATGACTATCTTAAATAAGGAGGGAAATCAATGCATAAAAAAATCATTGCGGCAGTGATAGGGACTTCAGCTGTTACTGCAATGGTAGCCGCGGATGCCAATGCTTCAACATACCGTGTTAAAGCAGGTGACTCGCTTTGGTCTATTGCAACAAAATACAACATTACGATTTCACAACTTAAATCTTATAATAACTTGAGTTCCAATTTAATCTTTCCGAACCAAGTATTAAAAGTATCAGGAAGTACTGCGGGTACATCTAATCATGTGTCATCTTCGGGGAATTCATCAACATATACGGTGGTAAGTGGTGACTCATTATCAAGTATTGCCGCACGTTATGGAACGACATATCAACATATCATGCAATTGAACGGTTTAAATAGCTTTATGATTTATCCGGGTCAAAAGCTGAAAGTAAGTGGAACTGCTTCTACACCAAGTCGTCAAAAACCGGCTAAAACTTCTGGATCAACTACATATTATACAGTGCAACCAGGCGATTCATTATCACTTATTGCTTCAAAGTATGGGACAACTTATCAAAATATCATGAACCTAAATGGTTTGGATTCATTTTTAATTTTTCCAGGTCAAAAATTGAAAGTTAAAGGTACAGCATCTGCACCTAACCATACAACACCATCTAAACCTGCAAAACCAGCAACTAATGGTGCGACAACATATTATACAGTACAGCCAGGCGATTCATTATCGTTAATCGCTTCAAAATATGGCACAACGTATCAAAACATTATGCAATTAAATGGATTAAATTCATTTTTAATCTTCCCAGGTCAAAAATTAAAGGTTTCAGGTTCAGCGGCTTCTACAGGTACAACAACAGCACCTAACCGCCAATACCAAACACCAATCTTTAATCATGAAAATTACTATGACTGGGGTCAATGTACGTGGTATGTATTTAACAAACGTAAGGAAGCTGGTTTAGGTATCAGTACTTACTGGTGGAATGCTAATGCATGGGACGATAATGCAGCGCGTGACGGTTACACAATTGACCGCAACCCAACAGTAGGTTCAATTTTACAATCAGACTTAGGTTATTATGGTCATGTTTCATACGTTGAACGTGTGAATCCAGATGGCAGTATTTTAGTTTCTGAAATGAATTTCACTGCTGGACCAGGTGTACTGACTTATCGTACAGTGCCAAGTTACAATGTAGCGAACTTTAAATATATCCATTAATATATAAAAGGATTTCACTCATCATACTGATGAATGGAATCCTCTTTTTTTGGCTCTATACTCAATAGGGCTAGTGATTGATTGGCTCACCAGTCCTATTTTTCATACAAAAGAGCGGTCTCTTCATTTTACTTCGGTTAACTAACTTATCATCCGAAACGATTCAAGCTATACGGGACAATGAATTAAATGCATTTTTGTCCCGTGTGAAGTGATTATCATAAAAGGATGTCCTCTAACGCATTTGTATGGTTAGAGGGCATCCTTTAAATGTTAAATATTTTAATTTAAATTGTATTAACATAAGGAATGTGTTTTTTAGTGTAGTGACTGATTAACACTGAGATAATGCCAAATAGAATAAAACTGATTAATACAATAATTGTTGAATTCCATTCTAATGGTTGGTGTAGGTAAACTAAATTTTTAATCTCTGTTGTGTATAATTTGAAAGGATTCCACGGTAAAATATATTGTTGATAAAATTTAGGTACCATATGAATAGGTAATAAAATGGCTTGCATAGAAAAGAATACCAATATTAAAAATACAGGTGCTGCAAGAATACCAATCCAAACCATTAATCCTAAGATAAGCAATGAGAAACCAGAGATAGCTAAACCAATAAAGCTTGCGGTTACGAATGGATTTGGAAAGTTGAAATTCATAACGTAACTTAGGAAATAGACATATGCAAAACTTCCAGCAAAACTTGCGATGAGATCTATACCTATAGTTAATGCGCCTGTTAAAGTTTGACGACGTCGAGATGACATTTGACTTCTGTTTTTGAAATTAAAGTATAATACGACAGCTGTAATCATTGATGCAAGCCATACAGGCATAAAGAGTACCATAGCTGCATTACCATTAGCTTGATGTGATGCAATAGGATGGAATGTATGCTGATCAACGTTGACAGGGTTAGAAAACTGTTCGAATTGTTTAGCTGAGATATCGACGTTACTTTGAGCGAGTGCTTGAACATTTTGCTGACTGACTTGCTGATTAATATTCGTGCCTATTTGTTTCAAGACTTGTTTTGTTACATTTGCAAGTTGACCTTGACCCCCTTCATCAATGTAAGTACTGATTTGGGCTTGTTCTATTTTTGAAGGTGCTTTTTGTCCTTTTTTCTCCATTTGCGCTTTTATTTTTTGAATTTGTTGAGGTGGTATTTTACCTTCTTCAACTTGTTGTTGGAGTTCTTTTTGTTTAGATTTCATGATGGTTGTTTGAGCAGGGCTTAAAGCATGCTCTGAAAAATGATCTTCCAAAATAATTGCGCCAGCGTAAGTTCCTTTACGTACTTCATCTTGCGCTTTTTTGGCATCTTTGACTTCATGCCATTGAATTTCTTCTTTTTTGTTGTCTTTCAATTTTTCTGTTAATTTATTACCAATATTGATTTCTTTATCTTGTATGTGTGTCCCTTTATCTAAATTAACAATCGCCATAGGAACGTTGTTAGGTTTTGGGTTATATGCAGGATAAAATGCAGTAGCTAAAATTAATAAAATGGTTCCCGTAATGAGCGGTACAATCCATAATTTACGATTACTCATAAAATGACCTCCTTTAAGCAACATTGTGTTGTTTATTGTTCGTGATGTTATTATAATAGATATTAAAATAGATACAATGTTCAATTGATGGCAAAGTGCTGATTAACCAACACATAGTATAAAATTGTTGTTTAAAGGAGATTATTTTGATGGATAGAAGAGTTCGTAAAACGAAAACGGCAATAAAAAATGCGATGATTACACTTTTGAAAACGGAAAAGTTAGATAAAATTACCGTGAATCAAATTGCAGATGTTGCAGATATCAATCGTGCTACATTTTATCAGCATTATTTAGATAAGTATGATTTACTCGATCAAATTGAACAAGAAATGATTGAGCAGATGCAAATCAATTTTAATGAAAAAATTATGCGTCTTAAAGCAGTCGAGAATGCTGAGGAAGCAGCAATTGTGTTCAAAGAGATTTCACGCGCAGTTTTAACAATCATGCACGACGATCTTGATCGGTATCGCGTTTTATTAACTATGGGGCGCAATTATGAAATTGAACAAAAGATTGGAGAAATGATTGGAGAAATGATTGAGCTTAATTTGAAGAGTTTGTTACCTAATGATAAGGAGATAGCAGGAATTCCATTTCGATATTTCCATGCTTTTGTTTTGGGGAGTATGTGGTCGCTAATGCGTACTTGGGTGCTAGATGAGGCACGAAGTACAATTGATGAACAAGTCGAAAATATTTATAAATTGATGTATCAAGGGCCTTGGCGGATTATTTATGAAGTTTATCATTAAAAAATCATGAGACAGGTGACGTTTGGATTGCGCAGTTGTTAGTCGCAAGTTGTGCGCAATCCAAGTCAGCTGCCTCATTCTCACAAATTATGAACGTGCTTGAATTTCTTTAAGTTTTTGCACAGAGCTATAGACTTGGCGTCCTATTGAAAACATAGACCATGCTTTTCCAGCTTTGCTTTTAGCACCGAATGACAAGTAAAAATCAAGCAGTACATCTGCTACACCGATGCCGATAGAAATATAGCTCAATTTTTTGTTTTTTGAACGATAGATATAAGTATTGTAAGCATCGACAATGATGCTCGCGCCAGACAATGCGCCTGATAAGAGACTTAACGTTTTTTTAGGTTTTTTTGCCATAGAATGATAACCCCCATCTATATTGAATTATGATACATAGTATACCATTTTTGATAACTTTATCTATACATTGTGCGTTTATAACCTCTACACACTGCTAAATATCGCCATTTTTAAGCAAATCGTAATGGGCTATGCTTTATCAATCAATCCACCTTTAGTGTCTTTTATATAGTGTGAGTTAAGCGACTTTTCAGAAACTTGAAATGGATGTGGACGATATCATTTTTCGCGTTCTAATAATCATTTAATATACTAAAGTGGCTAAAATACCCAACTCAGGGCTGATGAAAAGGGATATTGCATAGCGTAAACTGTTGTAAGTGAAAGTATGACATGAATTTGTTATCATTTAATCAAGAAACAATTTAATATATCAATGATTGAATTGTAGGCAAATTGAGTAAATTTTTGAACTTGATTAATATGAGAATGATTGAGTAATCTTATTCAATTTGGATTGTGTCGAGAAATATAGAGGAGTGATACAAAATGAATCAAATGACAAAAGTAGTCATTGCAACAAGTTTATCTGTGGGGGCACTATTAGGTGCAACATCAGTAGGGGCACAACTGCCTACGGATGCGCATGCGGCAACAGCGCAAAAAGCCCCATACTACACTTACAAAGGTGTATTTAATTATAAGTCTAATAATGCTTTAGAAGATAAAAACTTTTATCAAGCACTAAAAGCAGATAATTTTAAATATGAAGGTTTAAAAGTAGGTCAATCAACACGTGCTGATGTGGAAAAAGCACTTGGAAAAGACTTGAAAAAATATTATGCGAAAAAAGGCATCACATATTACGAAAAAAATGATGTCATTATCGGCATTGATGACCATAATAAATTAGTTAATCTGACATTACTTGTCGATAAAGTAGAGCATAGTGACAAAGCGATTCGCGATCATGTAAAATCTGGAGAAATTTTTGATGCTAAAACAACACAAGTTGCGTTTTACCCAGGTAATTCTATCGTGATTAAAGCAAAAGGTAGTATGGCCTAATTATTGATAATAATGTTATAAAAAGCATGGGTGTGAGCCAAAAATCAGTTTGATTTCATAGTCTCATACCCATGTTTTTATGTTAAAAAATAATGCACATGTTCGTAAATTAGATGAAAGTTTAAAATGACTGACGATGGATATAGTCGGCAAGATGTTGTGCTGTTGCGGAATGCGTCGTTTCAATTAATCGTTGAGGCGGGCCACTAAATAAAATCTGACCGCCTCGTGTACCAGCGCCCGGGCCAATATCAATTAACCAATCTGCTTGGGTCATCATTGTTAAATTATGTTCGATTAAAATCACAGTGTTTCCATCTTGAACAAGTTGTTCAAATCGTTGTTGTAAAATAGGAATATCATCTTCATGTAAGCCTGTTGTGGGCTCGTCAAAAATAAAAATTTTTCCTGAAACATGATCGGTCATATAGCGACTCAGTTTTAATCGCTGGATTTCACCGCCAGATAATGTATCTAATGATTGTCCTAAAGTCATATAGCTTAGACCTGTTTTTTGGAGTGCAATCAAAGATTTTGAAATGGTCGTCTCATCTTTGAAAAGTGAGATGGCTTCTTCGACAGTGAGTGCTAATACATCTGCAATAGAATACCCTTCGACTTTTGCTTCTAATACCTCTGGACGGTAACGCGTACCGTGACATACTTCACAAGTTTGAGAAAATGATGGCATAAAGGCAAGTTCTGTTTTGATTACTCCTTTACCGTTGCAATTTGGACAAGCGCCATCAGAATTGTAACTAAACATCGCCTTTTTCAAACCTGTGTTTTGACTAAAAAAGGCACGAACTTCATCAAATACGCCCATATACGTCAATAAATTGGAGCGGCTAGATGCGTGAATACCTTTTTGATTGATAAAAATTGCATTCGGGTTTTGTGCAAAGCCGCTTTTAATTAAAGAGCTTTTTCCTGAACCTGCTACACCGGTAATAACAGTCTGTGCATTTTGAGGAATAGAGACAGACACATCTTGTAAATTATTATGACTGATATGATTGAGATGAAACCAATCTTGGTAGTGAGCGACTGCTGGCTTAAGTTGATGTGTGCGCATCAATGCACGTCCTGTATCTGTGTTTGATTTTTTGAGTTGTTCATAAGTCCCTTCAAAAGTAACTTGTCCACCATTTTTTCCTGCCCCTGGACCGATATCGATAATATGGTCCGCAATTTTAATGACATCAGGATCGTGTTCGACAATAATCACTGTATTGCCTTTGTCACGTATATTCAGCATGATTTCATTGATTTTTTCAATATCTGCAGGATGTAACCCGACACTCGGCTCATCAATAATATAAACTAAATCTGTCAACGGTGTATTTAGGTGGCGAATCAGTTTAATACGTTGTGATTCTCCACCAGATAATGTAGGCGTTTCACGATTTAATGTTAAATAATTGAGGCCGATGTCATGTAAGGCCTGAAGCTGATTTTTTAATGGTGCAATAATGTAGGCGGCTTTGTCACTTTGAAGTTGCTCTAAAAAAAGGAGCGCTTCATCTATCGTTAATGCAGTAAAATCTGCAATACTTAAGCCGTTGATTTTACAGCTGAGCACTTTTGGATTGAGGCGTTGGCCTTGACAATCAGGACATGTATGTTGATGAACGACGCGCTGAACATCTTTTAGAAAGCGTTTTTTCTCAAAGTTATCATTGATTAAAAATGAACGACGAAAACGATGAATTAATCCTTCAAATTTTGCAGTTTTAGGCCATTCTGGAGGAGGATTTTTCAAACGTGTCGGTTCTGTATAAAGAAATGTATCAAGTTCTTCGCCTGTATAATCTTTTAACTTTTTATCATTATCAAACAATCCAGAATAGCGATAACGCTTTCCCCGCCAACTGTCTGGCTTGAAAGAAGGAAAACGTATTGCACCTTCATTTAAAGAACGATTGAAATCAATCAATTCGTTTAAATCAATATCTTCAACATAGCCAAGTCCTTGACATGTTTCGCACATTCCGTTTGGATGATTGAAAGAAAAAATATCAGAATATCCAACAAAAGGTTCGCCGATACGGGACCATAATAAGCGTACAGAAGCATAAATATCTGATATTGTGCCCACTGTGGAGCGAGAATTACCGCCAAGCCTTTTCTGATTAATGACCATTGCGACGGGTAAGTTTTCAATTTGATCGACGGCTGATTTTTCATATTGTGTGAGTTGATGTTGGATATAACTTGAATAGGTTTCGTTTAATAAGCGTTCGGATTCTGCTGCTATTGTATTAAAAACTAGTGACGATTTACCAGAACCAGATCTTCCTGTGACAACCGTCAGCTGATGTTTAGGAATATTGACGTGAATATTTTTTAAGTTGTTTTGTCGTGCACCGTGGATATGAATCGTTGTCATTATTTTTCACCTCGTCATAAGTTTTACCCGAAACGCGCTTTGATTAATAATTGAGCGGTTAAAAGGCGAGAACCTGGGCATAAGTAGTGTTCTAAACGCGCTTTTTAGAGGGAGAAGGTTTAACGCAATATATACTCAAACAAGAAAAGGCGAGACCGGGAATGATGTCCCAGCCTCGCACCTGTTGCTTTACGCTTTTGAAATTGTATAAGGATCATTTAGTGGTGATATTGTTTCACTAGCCATGCAGTAATAATAGAAGTAATTGGAATACAAATGGCAATGGCAATACCACCTAATACGATAGTCACTAGTTCTTGTGCAAATAATTTCGCATTAATCAGGTGACCGAAACTATAGTGCAAATTGAAAAACCAAAAGACGATCGTCATTGAGCCACCAAGCAATGCGAGATAAATCGTATTCGCTGAAGTGGCTAATATTTCGCGCCCTACACGCATACCTGATTGGAAGAGTTCGCGCTTTGTTAATGAAGGATTCGCTTCGTGTAACTCAAAAACAGGCGAGCTGATGGTAATGGCTAAGTCAATCACTGCAGCAATGACGGCGAGAATGACTGTAAAAATCATAAACTGCTCCATATCAATCCCAATATTCAATGAAAAGACATAGGTTTCATCTTGTTCTTCTTGCGTAAAACCTTGTAAATGGCCCCAGTGAACAGAGAGATAAATCGCTGCAATCATTAATAACGTTGTCACGATACTAGAAATGAACGCTGCCAGTGTCTTTATATTGAACTTGTTAAGTAGAAAAAGATTAATGACAGCGATGATGATACAAAAGACAAACGTGACTAAATAAATGGGCGCGCGAAATACGATAAATAATATCGCAATGAAAAGTACAATAAAATTTAAAAACAGTGTTAAAAACGATACAAAGCCACTGCGGCCTCCAAAAACGAGCATCAGTATGAGTAAAAATAAACTTAATATCACAATTGCGTTCATTGATGCTTGCCTCCTAACCATTTCAACCATACTTGCATGAGTAAGATTGTTAATGGAATCGTTAAGACGATACCTATACCGCCTGTAATAGCCCGTGAAACTTCTAAAGACCAGTTCATAGAAATACTATAGGTCAGGGTATTCCCATTTTTTAAATAAAGTAAGAGCATTGGGAGGCTACCTGCAAGATAAGAAAATAATAAAATATTTGTCATTGTTCCCATAATATCTTGTCCGATATTACGGCCGGCCAAAACCCAACGCTCAGTTGAAATATGAGGTGCCCGTTGTAGCACTTCATACATACCACTAGATATTGTAATAGCCACGTCCATAACTGCACCCAAAGTCCCTACCATAACAGAGGTTAAAAAGACTGTTTTAGGTTGAATTGTCAAAAAGCTCATAGTTTCATATTTAATCCCTTGGCTATTTGTGAGTGAAATAACAGACCACGCGATAAATATACAAATAAAGGTGCCTAACAAGGTACTAAGAATGGTGACAATGGTACGCATAGACCAACCGATGACGAGCCAAAGCGTTAAGGTGGTTGCAATAACTACGGCTCCGGACATCAATAGGAACAAATTGAGATTCGTATTTGCGTGATACAAGCTAATAGCTAGTAAAATCGCAACAGAATTAATCAATAATGAAATAATCGATTGCAAGCCAATGCGGTGCCCCACAATGAGTAGTGCAATAAGAAAGAAGCTTACAATTGTGACAATCACAGTGTCACGTTTCTTTTCAATAATAAAGTTATCTTTACCTGCTTTATCTATATGGAGTAGTACTTTATCACCCACTTGGTAAGCTTGTGCTTCGGTTTGAGAAGCGTTATATAAGTGATCGACGTGTACAATTTGATCCTTTTTAGATGTATTTAAAACTTTAATTTTCAGGACATCATGATATTTAGTGTCTCGATTATGTTGATCATCAACAGATTTTTCGCTGTGATGTTGGTCGACATGAACGACTTCTCCAATCGGAATGCGATAAAAAGAGGTGTTCACTCGAGTGAAGAGAATTGCCAATAACGCGAGAATAATACAAATCGCGATAAAGTAATACCATAAATGACGTTTTTGTTTCATAATAAGTCTCCTTAGTGATAAATCGAACGTTGTTGTGTATGGGTCATTATAATTTTAATGACCTCATTTAATAATGGTTTTTGTAAATCTCGTCGATATACAAGGTGAAATGTTTTTTTTATATCTGTATGTGACAATGAAAATTTTTTCCACTGTTGATTTTGACTATATAAGTTGATGAAGGTAGGTGCAAGTACAAAGCCTTTTTGATTTTGTAAAATAAATCGCGCAAATTGCGGATTATTAATGATATGTACGGGTGTCTCAGCATGTGTTGTTAAATATAATTTTAAGTCAGTAGGCAAAGGCTCGTGTATGTACAAAGATTGTTTGAGTATATAGCTGAGCGGTGGATTAGGAACGTTCATGATTGGGGCGTGTGTGTCCCCATAAAGCACATAGGTCTCTTCAAAAAGGGGTAGGCTTTCTAGTGTATTATCATGAATGGTTGCTGTTGTTAGTGCTAAGTCGATATCTTGTGATTGCAAGGCAGGTAAAGTTGTTTCTTCATCTAATAAGGTAGGTACAAGCGATAAAGCTAATTCTGTTTCGATGGTTTGTAACACTTGCGGTAAAATTTGGCCAATTGAACCATTGACATAGCCAATTGTAAAAACGCTTTGCTTTTGTTGAACTTGTGTTTGAAATTGAGATAACGTGTGGTCCACTTGCTCAAGTATTGATTGCGCATGTTTTAATAATTGTTTCCCCTCAGTCGTTAAGAAAATGTTACGGCCACTGCGATAAAAAAGCGAAGTTCCTAACTCGACTTCCAAGTTGTGCATATGTCGGCTAATTGCCGATTGTGCAACATTGAGTTCGAGTGCCGCTTCTGAAATATGTTCGCGTTTAGCCACTTCTACAAAGTATTTCAACTGTTTAAGCTCCATAAATATTCCCCCTTCTTTTTATATTATCTCAAAATGAGATAGATTTCATCTCAAGTATATATTGATGTGATGAATAGGATTCCGCTATAGTTAGAATACTATTAAAGAGAGGTGTCAGAAATGTCTAATAATTCTAACTATACAAAAATTGGACTCTATGACAGTCGCGAAGAACACGATGCATGTGGTATCGGTTTTTATGCCAACATGAATAATGAACGTTCCCATGCTATTGTTGAAAAATCTTTAGAAATGTTGCGCCGCTTAGATCATCGTGGAGGAATTAGTGCAGATGGTATTACTGGGGATGGCGCGGGCATTATGACTGAGATTCCATATCAATATTTTAACCAAGTGACATCATTTTCACTTCCTGATGAAGGGGCCTATGCTGTTGGAATGATGTTTGCGCGAGACTTGATTTCTGACACTCCACACGCGTCAGCATTTGCATCCATATTTGAAAGTGAAGGGTTGCAAGTGTTGGGTTATCGTGAAGTGCCCGTTGATATAACGTGCCTAGCTACACGTGTAGCGGATACGATGCCAGCCATTCAGCAAATCTTTGTCTCAAACCAGAAGGCTCAAAATTTCGACCGGGCCTTATATCTTTCTCGCAAACAGATTGAAAAGTATAGTCACGAACAGGGCTTGGACCTTTATTTTACAAGCTTATCCCGTCGAACAATCGTTTATAAGGGATGGTTACGTTCAGATCAAATTAAACGTCTTTATATCGATTTACAACAACAGAACTATGTATCGAAGTTCGGTTCAGTACATTCTCGTTTCAGTACGAATACTTTTCCAAGTTGGGAACGCGCCCATCCGAATCGCTTGCTTATGCATAATGGTGAAATCAATACAATTAGAGGAAATGTGAACTGGATGCGTGCACGTCAACGTCGTTTAATCGAGACTGTTTTTGGTGAAGAACACGAGAAAGTGGAAGAGATACTTGATGAAACAGGAAGCGACTCGGCAATTGTCGATAATGCGCTTGAATTTTTAAGTTTAGCGATGCCGCCGGAGCAAGCAGCCATGCTACTCATTCCGGAACCTTGGCTATATAACAAAAGCAATGATCCGAAAGTTCGCGCCTTTTATGAATTTTATAGCTATTTAATGGAACCTTGGGATGGTCCAACTATGATTTCGTTTTGCGATGGCGACAAATTAGGGGCACTTACAGATAGAAATGGTTTGCGACCGGGTCGTTACACGATTACAAAGCAGAACGAAATTGTATTTTCTTCGGAAGTCGGTGTCGTTGATGTAGATGAAGCAGACGTAGCATTTAAAGGACAGTTGAACCCAGGAAAATTGCTTTTAGTCGATTTTAATCAACATAAAGTGATTGAAAACCATGAACTGAAAACAACAATCGCACAACAATATCCGTATCAAGAATGGCTTGAAACAAACCAACTTAACCTTAATTTGGAAACAATTCCTTATCAAGGCGATAAATTGTCAACAGACGAAGCTTTCGCGATGCAAAAACGATACGGCTATACAAAAGAAGAGTTAGATAAATATTTAACGGAATTAGTGTCAGGCGGTAAAGATCCCATTGGTGCGATGGGTTACGATGCCCCTTTAGCCGTGTTAAATCATCGACCGGAGTCACTATTCAATTACTTCAAACAATTATTTGCACAAGTGACGAATCCGCCTATAGACGCTTATAGAGAAAAAATTGTTACAAGTGAGCTCAGTTATTTAGGCGGAGAAGGGAACTTGTTGAATCCTAGTCCAGAGGCGTTACAACGCGTTCAGTTAAAGCATCCTGTCCTCACACATGCACAATTGGATGAAGTTGCTAAAACACTAAAAACAGCCTATCTTTCAACCGGCTATACAGAGGATCTGGAAGTGGCATTAGAAGCGTTAGGAAATCGTGTGGTTCAAGAAGTAAGACGCGGGGCGACAGTCATTGTATTAGATGACAGTGATGTTCGTCAAAGTGATACTTTTGCTATGCCTGCCTTATTGGCTTTAAGTGCTATACATCAGCGCCTTATTCGTGAAAACTTACGAATGCAAACCAGCTTAGTGGTGAGTTCTGGGGAGACGCGTGAAGTACATCATCTCGCTTGTTTAGTTGGATACGGTGCAAATGCAGTAGTGCCTTATTTAGCACAACATACGATTGCTGATTTAACGACACAAGGACGTCTTGAGGGCACTGTTGCTGAAAATGTAGCACGTTATAATGCGATACTGTCTGAAGGTCTGATTAAAGTGATGGCTAAGATGGGAATCTCAACGGTACAAAGTTACCAAGGCGCTCAAATATTTGAGGCAGTAGGGTTATCTGAGAGACTGGTTGATCAATATTTTACAGGGACAACTTCGAAATTATCAGGTATTTCAATTGAAACTTTAGATGCAGAAAATAAAGCACGTCAAACGGTGGAAGGTCAAACGCTTGACCCAGGAAGCACTTTCCAATGGCGACAACAAGGACAACATCACACGTTTAATCCGACAACGATACGATTGTTACAACATGCTTGTCGCGAGAATGACTATGCACAGTTTAAAGCTTTTTCTAAAGTGGCGAACGAACAAACAAGTAGTCACATTCGTGATTTATTTACATTTAAAGCACAACAATCAATTGATATTGAAGAGGTTGAAGCGGTCGACGAAATCGTTAAACGCTTTAAAACAGGGGCAATGAGTTATGGTTCTATCTCTCAAGAAGCCCACCAAACACTTGCAGAAGCCATGAATCAGTTGGGCGGAAAAAGTAATAGTGGTGAAGGGGGAGAAGCACGCTCACGTTACGAAGAGAGAGAAGATGGTCGTGATTATAAAAGTGCGATTAAACAGGTTGCCTCAGGCCGTTTTGGGGTGACGAGCCATTACTTACAACATGCGAAAGAGATTCAAATTAAAGTTGCGCAAGGTGCTAAACCAGGGGAAGGGGGCCAGCTACCAGGCAGTAAAGTTTATCCGTGGATTGCAGAAGTTCGAGGTTCGACGCCGGGAATCGGTTTGATATCACCGCCCCCTCATCATGATATTTATTCTATAGAAGACCTTGCACAGTTAATTCATGACTTGAAAAATGTTAATCGTGAGGCGGATATTACCGTTAAATTGGTTTCTAAATCTGGTGTCGGAACAATTGCAGCCGGTGTGGCAAAAGCATTCGCTGATAAAATTGTCATCAGTGGTTTTGATGGCGGAACAGGTGCTTCGCCAAAAACGAGTATTCAACACGCGGGATTGCCGTGGGAACTAGGTCTTGCTGAAACACATCAAACCCTCATGTTGAATGATTTACGATCACGTGTCCGTTTAGAAACAGATGGAAAGTTATTAACAGGACGAGATGTTGCCTATGCTTGTATGCTTGGTGCTGAAGAGTTTGGATTTGCGACAGCGCCATTGGTCGTTCTAGGATGCATCATGATGCGTGTATGTCACAAAGATACTTGCCCAGTAGGTATTGCGACACAAAATGGTGATTTACGTAAGCTTTATACCGGTAAAGCGCAATATGTGGTTAATTATATGCGGTTTGTTGCCGAAGAATTAAGAGAAATCATGGCTGAACTAGGTATTCGAACAGTGGATGAACTTGTAGGACGTACAGACTTACTCAAACGTTCATCTGTCGCTTATCATCATCCTAAAGCAAGAGAGATGAAGTTAGAAACTTTACTTCATCAAAATGAAGGTACACGTACAAAAGTGATTGAACAACAGCATGGATTAGAACATGGTTTTGACTTGAACCAGTTGTTGCCAGCCGCAAAATCACATATTGAAGCAGGAACACACTTTGTAGGACAATTTGAAATTGTAAATGAACAACGGAATGTGGGCGTGATCACAGGTAGTGAAATTACGCGAAATTACGGTTTGAAAGGCTTACCAGAGGATACCATTGTTGCAAAAACAATAGGACACGGCGGTCAAAGTTTAGGGGCATGGATGCCGAAAGGTTTGACGCTTCAACATACTGGAGACGCAAATGACTATGTAGGTAAAGGGCTATCAGGTGGTAAGATTGTTATCAACGCGCCGAATGTTGCACGTGAAAATGAAATTATTGTAGGTAATGTTTGTTTTTATGGTGCAACGCAAGGAGAAGCTTATATTAATGGTCGTGCGGGCGAACGCTTTTGCATTCGTAATAGCGGTGTCCACGTTGTCGTCGAAGGTGTAGGAGATCATGGTCTTGAATATATGACAGGGGGCCGTGTAGTCATTTTAGGTGATGTAGGTAAAAACTTTGGTCAAGGTATGAGTGGTGGTGTGAGTTACATTTTCCCATCAGATGTTGCCACTTTCAAAACACAAAATCAACTGGATTCACTTGATTTTGATGAAGTTGTGGATGAGGAAGAGAAAGAAATGCTAAAAGCGATGATTCAACGTCACTTGAAATATACAGACAGTCAAAAAGCGGCTACCATTTTATCTGATTTTGATGTGAAATTAAAAGCATGTGTAAAAGTAATTCCTAAAGATTATAAGAAAATGGTGCAAAAAATCCATTATCATCAGCAACGGACGACTTCACAGGATGAAGCGCTATTAGCTGCTTTCAATGATAAAGGATCTATACAAGAAACTGCGCAAGAAGAACGTATTCCAGTGTACTAAAGGAGGCTAACTATGGGTGAATTTAAAGGTTTTATGAAATATCACAAACAAAAGCTCGCGGAAGTTCCTTTAACAACACGTATTGAAAACTATGAAGCCTATCAATCACGTTTTACAAAAGAAGAGGCCCAACAGCAAGGGGCGCGTTGTATGGATTGTGGTACGCCATTCTGTCAGGTCGGTGAACTCGTAGGGCGTGAAACGGTTGGGTGTCCACTCGGGAACTATGTACCTGAGTGGAATGATCTCACTTACCGCGGTGACTTTAAAAATGCCTATGCACGTTTATCAGAAACAAATAATTTTCCTGACTTTACAGGGTATGTTTGCCCGGCACCTTGTGAAGCTTCATGTGTAATGAAGATTAATCGCGAATCTGTCGCTATTAAAGGTATTGAAAGAACAATCATTGATGAAGCGTTTGAGCAAGGATGGGTCAAAGCACGTCAACCAGAACAACGACGAGATGAAAAAATTGCGATCATCGGAAGTGGCCCGGCTGGGTTAGCTGCCGCTGAAGAACTCAACACATTAGGGTATACCGTTGTCGTTTATGAAAAAAATGCAAGACCCGGTGGCTTGTTGACATATGGTATTCCTAATATGAAACTAGATAAAAAGGTTGTATTTCGACGTGTTCGTTTGTTAGAAGAAGCGGGTATCACATTCAAATGTAATGTGGAAGTTGGAAAAGACATTACTAAAAATGAGTTGGATCAACAATATGACGCTATTATTGTTTGTACAGGTGCTGAAAAAGCACGTGACTTACCACTTGAAGGACGTATGGGGCAAGGTATTCACTTCGCAATGGACTATTTAACTGAACAAACACAGCTTTTATTAGGTGAGTTGGATACACAAACGATTACAGCAAAAGGGAAAAAGGTAGTTGTCATCGGTGATGGAGACACAGGCGCCGATTGTGTTGCAACTGCATTGCGCGATGGCTGTGATTCTATTGTTCAATTTAACCGTAAAGCTCGAAAACCAGAGCGTTTTGAAATGAATTACAGTTGGCCATTAGCGCAACCTGTATTGAAAAAAGATTATGCACACCAAGAGTATGAAGCTAAATATGGTCAGGAACCCCGTGCATATGGTATTCAAACGATGCGCTTTGATTTGGATGGAAACGGAAATGTGCGTGGAATCTATGCCCAAGTTCAACAAGATAGAGCTGACGGTACAATCGTAGGTGACGACCGAGAAATTTTTATCCCTGCGGATCTCGTGTTACTTGCAATTGGTTTTGAAGGTGTAGAACCCCGACTTGCACATGCCTTAAATTTGAAAGTAGAACGACAAAAAATAGCGGCTGATACTAAGGATTATCAGACAAACCAAGCGAAATACTTTGCAGCTGGTGATGCACGAAGAGGTCAAAGTTTAGTTGTTTGGGCAATCAAAGAAGGGCGTGAAGTGGCCGCTTCAGTCCATCAATTTATTAATGAAAAAAGTTTTGTATCATTTTTGTAAAAATCTTGTTGACAATGTGAACGAGCTATAATAATATATTTATGTGCTCGTTACACGGAGGAATACCCAAGTCTGGCTGAAGGGATCGGTCTTGAAAACCGACAGGGGCTTAACGGCTCGCGGGGGTTCGAATCCCTCTTCCTCCGCCATTATAAGTAAAATCCAAGACTAATAGATATAAAAGCCAAACACTCAATGCGGTTGAATGTTTGGCTTTTTTGTATGTAAAAATGAGGCGTATAGAGTCTTTTAAAATCAGTTTAATTTTTTCGGCTGTACACTTTATATGGTGGTTATGTGTCTATAATAATTAAGTCGCAAACTTCCGATTGCTTCTTCGAGTCTCGCTTTCCCAGGCGCCTTACCTCAACTAATTTTGGCTTTTATTGTAGCTCATAAGAAGCCAAAATGGATTTTCGGTTTCGGCTCTATGCCTCGGGAGTCTCGACTCGGTACGCAATCTATTTAAGCAATTTCACTATTGAAAAGTGGCATCGTTTTTTTCTTTGGTCTTTTATACAGTCTAAAAATAATAAAAATGCGATTTTTGAAGTTATAAAAGTTGCGATAGCCATATGAAACTCTTTTAATCAGTTTAACTTTTTGATTAATTCCTTCAATCGCTTATTGAATTGAGGGGTTCCAATCGTATAAGCAATGATATCCTCATACTTTCTGTAGAAGCGTAACACTTTCCATCCATACATTTAAAACATTGTTTTAACAGATTTAAATACACTGCTATCTCTTGGAATCTTAAAAAAGTAATTC
>NZ_KE150418.1:0-13930 GCF_000411275.1 Staphylococcus sp. HGB0015 | reverse complement strand
ATCATTACACATAGGCGCAATATGTCTCCTTTATTTTTAGTTTAGTCACTTAAAATTATAGAGGCATTTGCGCTATTTTTGTACAAAAAAGCAGGATGACTTATGTCATCCCACCATAAAAAATGAAGAACCATTTTTTTATAGCATCTTACCTCTAACTTAATAATGAGTAAAAGCACTAATAACGTTGATACATTATTGTCTTTTGAATATAAAAGATTTTGAGATAAAACGCCACTTACATATGTCTGTATTATGCTTGTCTTTGAATTAAATTATTTTCAATGCAAATACTACAGAGTCAGAAACCCTTCTATTGTTCAAAAGAATAAACCAAAGCAATGTGAATTCTTGATATTTAATGTAAGCCTTTACATAACTTGTATATACAAGTTATAATTGTCTATACAAGTTGAACGAATGGAAGTGGTAAAAATGGCGGTAAACAAAGTGGATATACAAAACATCGTTAGAGCAATAGGAGGGAAGGAGAACATAAAATCAGCAACACATTGTGTCACACGTTTACGTTTAATTTTGAAGGATTACGACTTAGTCGATAAAAGTAAATTAAGTCAAAACCCTTTAGTTAAAGGTCAATTCAAAGCAGATAATCAGTATCAAATTGTTATTGGACCTGGGACTGTAGATGAAGCCTATCGATTATTAATAGATGAAACGCAAGCAACAGCAATTTCAAAAGAAGAAGCAAAAGAACAAGCCATACAAAAGGGTAATCTATTTCAACGTTTGATTAAATTGCTTGCTGATATCTTCATACCTATTTTACCTGCTATTGTTACAGCTGGTTTGCTCTTAGGGGTAAACAACGTGCTTACTATGAAAGGATTAGGGGGCACACCTTCTGTGATTGAGCGCTTTCCTCTAATTGCTGATTTTGCGAATATCATAAATGTTATCGCGACCACTGCTTTTATATTTCTTCCTGCCCTTGTAGGGTGGAGTGCAATGCGAGTGTTTAGGGGAAGTCCTGTATTAGGCATTGTATTGGGACTAGTATTAATGCATCCACAACTACTTTCGCAATACGATATAGGCAAAGTCGATACAATACCAAAGTGGCATATCTTTGGGTTAGAAATTAAGCAGCTAAATTATCAGGGACAGGTTTTGCCTGTATTATTAGCGTCTTATGTGCTAGCTCGAATTGAAAAAGCACTCAATCGAATTGTTCATGACTCGATAAAATTATTAGTTGTAGGGCCTGTGGCTTTACTAGTAACCGGATTTTTAGCATTTTTGTTTATTGGTCCTATCGCATTATGGATTGGAACAGGAATTACAGAGGGAGTGCAATTTTTATTTGAAAATGCAGGATGGCTTGGCGGAGGTATTTACGGTTTGCTTTATGCACCTCTTGTCATTACAGGGTTGCACCATATGTTTTTAGCGGTTGATTTTCAATTAATGGGTAGTCAACTCGATGGAACTTATTTATGGCCTATCTTAGCTCTCTCCAATATTGCACAAGGTTCAGCAGCATTTGGCGCATGGTTTGTTTATAAAAGACGTAAATTAACTAAGGAACAAGGTTTAGCGTTTACTTCGGGAATATCGGGATTTTTAGGTGTCACTGAACCAGCTATGTTTGGTGTGAATTTACCACTTAAATATCCGTTCTTTGCAGCAATTTTGACGACGATGTTCACTGGAATGCTAGTTGGGGGCTCTGGTGTGCTGGGTAAAGTGGGAGTAGGTGGAGTTCCCGCAATTCTCTCAATAAAAGCTAGTTTCTGGGGTGTTTATAGCATTGCAACGTTGATTTCTATGATTTTACCCGCAACCCTTACTATTGTTTTCTCACATTTGAAAGCTTATAAGAAGAAAGATAAGGTAGGGGCTCATGAATCAAGCTGAATCTTCGATAATGGATAGAGGTGGAATAACTATGGCGCAACAAGATTGGAAAAAATCAGTTGTTTATCAAATTTATCCCAAGTCATTTAATGACACAACAGGAAATGGAATAGGGGATATTCAAGGTATCATTGAAAAGTTGGATTATTTGCAATTTCTCGGTGTTGATTATTTATGGATTACACCTATTTATGATTCTCCAATGAATGACAATGGCTATGATATTAGAGATTATTATCAAGTTAATGCACAATTTGGGTCGAAAAGTGATTTGAAAAAGTTGGTAGATGCAGCACACGATCGAGGCCTTAAAATCATGTTGGATATTGTTATTAACCATACTTCTACATCGCATAAATGGTTTAAAGCAGCTAAAGCTTCTAAAGGTAATTCTTATAGAGATTATTATTTCTTTCGTGAATCTCAGCAGGGACCACCTACAAATTGGGTGTCAAAATTTGGCGGAAATGCATGGGAATACGACCAAACTACCGATAGTTACTATTTACACTTGTTTGATGTGACACAGGCTGATCTCAATTGGGATAATCCTGATGTACGGCGTGAGCTTTATAAAATGATTAATTACTGGATTGATTTTGGTGTGGATGGTTTTCGTTTTGATGTTATCAATTTAATTTCAAAACATGCACTTCAAGATTCTGAAAAAACAGGAAAAGAATATTATACAGATGGACCTCATGTTCATGAATATATTCATGAAATGAATCGACAAACTTTCGGTAATAAGGAAATGATGACAGTTGGAGAAATGTCTTCAACAACAATAGAACATTGTATAAAATATACGCAACCAGAACGACAAGAATTAAATAGTGTATTTAATTTTCATCATTTAAAAGTGGATTATAAAGAAGGAGAAAAATGGACGAATCAAAAATTTGACTTGCAGCAATTAAAAAAGATTTTAATGGATTGGCAAACAGGTATTTATGAAGGTGGAGGATGGAATGCTATTTTTTGGTGTAATCATGATCAACCAAGAGTAGTATCGCGTTTTGGACAAGATAATAATGAAGAAATGCGACGACGTAGCGCGAAAACATTAGCAATTGTTTTACATCTCTTACAAGGCACACCTTATATTTATCAAGGTGAAGAAATTGGTATGACAGATCCCCATTTTCAATCTATAGATCAATATAGAGATGTAGAATCAATAAATGCCTATCAAGAAATGCGAGCAGCTGGATATTCAGAAAGAGAAATTTTAACTATCTTGGGTCAGAAATCTCGTGATAATTCACGAACACCTATGCAGTGGAATGCAGATGAAAATGCTGGTTTCACCACGGGCACACCTTGGATCGATCTTTCTTATAATTATAAAGAGATTAATGTTCAAGCAGCTCTTGAAGACACTTCTTCTATACTTTATACGTATAAGAAACTTATAGAATTACGTCATGATTGTGATATTGTGACGTATGGTAACGTTGTCCCTCGTTATATAGAGCATGAGCAACTCTTTGTATATGAACGTAATTATAAAGAAGAAAAGTGGCTTCTAGTGGCTAATATGACCTCGCAAAAAGCTTTGTTACCTGATGACTTGCAGTTGGATGGTTCAATAGTGATGCAAAATGGTATAATAGAAGAAAATATAGTCGCACCTTATTCAGTAATAGTAGTGGCAATCAGGTAGTGAGAGGCAAAAATGAAAAAGCAGAATAAATTTCAGTATATTTTTGAAGATATGAGAATGTCTATTTTAGAAGGCGTATTTAATTATGGAGATGCCCTTCCTTCTGAACATCAACTCGTTAAAAAGTATAAAGTGTCACGTGAAACAGTTCGAAAAAGCTTAAACATGTTAGCTTCGGATGGTATGATACAAAAAATAAGAGGTAAAGGGTCTGTGGTAATTTATCATGGTATGACAGAGTTCCCTTTCAATGATTTGAAGAGCTTTAAAGAGATTCAAAATGAGCTCGCATTGAAACACCAAACAGTTGTAGTTTTATTTGAAAAGATTACAGCTGGACAAGCACAAGATGCTAAAAAAGCTTTAGATCTGTCACAAGGAAGACAGTTATGGCACTTTATTAGATATCGGCAAATTGGGCAAGCAACTAAAATTATAGATGAAGATTATATTTTAGCAGATTTATTCCCTGATTTGTCAGAGGAGATTATTCAAGATTCATTATATGATTATATTGAAAAAGATAAAGGGTATGAAATTAGTTTTTCCAGTAAGTCCATTACTTTTGAACCTTTTGGGGAAAGAGAAAGATTAGCTTTTGGTGATGTTTCTCCTCAGTATTCTGCAACAGTTACAGGTATTGTGCATTTGAAAGACACAACAAAGTTTCAATATAATGTCTCTAAACATATTGCAACTGAATTTAAATTTACTGATTTTTCTAGAAGGCATACACATGTATGAAAGAGCCTTTTATAGCGAAATTGCATTGTTTATTTATCGATATAGAGACTCTGCTTGCATTTTTATTAAAAGGTATAGTATTATTAAATATGCCGTGCTAAGCGGGGAGGTAGCGGTTCCCTATTCTCGAAATCCGCTTTATGCGAGGTCGAATTCCTTTGTCGCGGATATGTATTTGTGAAGTCTGCCCAGAGCACGAGGTGTTTGAAGATTTCGGTCCTATGCAATATGAACCCATGAACCATGTCAGGTCCTGACGGAAGCAGCATTAAGTGGATTCTCATATGTGCCGTAGGGTAGCCGAGATTTAGCTGTCGACTCTGGTAACGTTTGTGATGCGTATTCTACACAAAGGTGCACGGCATTATTATTTTTAAAATTGTATTTTCGATTAATAGATGTGTGAGTAACTTTTGAAGAGTTGCTCTTTTTTTATATATGAATAATGTAAGGAGGTTAACGGATGTCCGTATTTATTAGTACACCAACAGAAACTGACTATGAACCCTCTTATGAAATGATTGCTGAAGCTTTTAAAGATGTACCGCATTCAACACATCGCGAGCATGAATGGGTGAAACGTTTACGCATGTCGCCCAACTATCATTTTGAGTTGGAAGTTATCGCCAAAACAGAAGATGGCACGTTGATTGGACATGCGATGTGTACAGAGGTCAAAATTCAAAATGAAGACAAGACCTATACTGCGCTTGCACTCGCACCGCTCGCAGTTGTGAAAGCATATCGTAATAAAGGATTGGGGAAAGCACTCGTTCAAGCTTTGGAAGAACGTGCACTTTCTGAGGAATATACAACGATTCTCGTTTTAGGCGATGGGGCTTACTATGAAAAATTAGGCTATGAAGTTGCTGAAAACTATGATATCTATTTGCCGCCTCAAATGGGTGAAACTGAGCTACATGTGAAATTTTTGTGGGATGCTTTAGCGGATTTACCCAACGGAACAGTGGTCTATCCATCAGAATTTTTGAAGTAACTTTGCGCCATACAAACGAGATTGAACGTGATATAATGAAGTCATTGTTAGTTCGGAGGTGCCAAAGTGGATTATCAAGCATTATACCGTATGTTTCGTCCGCAAAGTTTTGATGATGTAGTCGGGCAAGAACATGTGACCAAAACCTTAAAAAATGCAATTGCAAAAGGGAAACAATCCCACGCTTATATCTTTAGTGGTCCGCGTGGTACAGGAAAAACGAGTATTGCAAAAATATTTGCTAAAGCCATCAATTGTGAAGTGAGAGAAGATGGAGAACCCTGTAATGAATGCCCGACATGCAAAGGCATTACACAAGGTTCTAATTCAGATGTCATCGAAATTGATGCCGCGAGTAATAATGGTGTAGATGAAATTCGTAATATTCGAGACAAAGTCAAATATGCACCGAGTGAATCAAAATATAAAGTGTACATTATTGACGAGGTCCATATGCTGACAACAGGCGCGTTCAATGCACTGTTGAAAACATTGGAAGAGCCTCCTGCACATGCAATCTTTATTTTGGCTACAACAGAACCGCATAAAATTCCACCTACAATTATTTCGAGGGCGCAACGTTTTGATTTTAAAGCCATTCATTCAGATCGAATTGTAGACCGTTTGAGATACGTTGCCGAACAACAGGCACTCGACTACGATGAGGAGGCCCTTGAGTTTATCGCAAAAGTATCAGAAGGCGGTATGAGAGATGCTTTAAGTATTATGGATCAAGCGATTGCTTTCGGTGATGAGCGATTAACTTTGAAGGATGCTTTGGATGTTACAGGGAGTCTAGATGAGTCCGATCTAAATGCACTCTTTCAAGATGTTGTACAAGGCCACGTTCATGATGCGTTTGAACGTTATCATCAATTTGTTAGTGAAGGTAAAGAGGTTAATCGTTTAATCAATGACATGATTTATTTTGTAAGAGACACGATTATGGCTAAAACAACAAATCAGCCAATGACGTTAGATGCTTTGGCTGAATTTGACTTAGAAGTTTTATATAAAATGATTGATGTCATTAATGATACATTAGTGTCAATTCGATTTAGCGTGAATCAAAATGTACATTTAGAAGTACTATTAGTTAAACTTTCCGAAATGATTAAAGAGGCTGGAGCAACAGGAGAAGTCGTTGTTAACCATGCGCCGTCAGAGCAACAAGATGCGATGATAAGACGTATGGAAGCACTCGAATCTGAATTACAAACGTTAAAATCTCAAAATATTGGGATGCCAACCTCACAACCTAAGCCACAGCCTGCAAAGCGTCGTAATTCGAATTCGACCTATTCAGTGGAACAAATTGCTAAAGTTCTAGATAAAGCAAACAAAGAAGATATTGCTTTAATTAAAGAGCGTTGGGCTGATGTTATTCAATATGCGAAAGATCGTAATCAGAAATCACTCGTCAGTTTGTTACAAAATTCGGAGCCTGTAGCAGCTAGTGAAGATAAAGTGTTAGTAAAGTTCGATGAAGAAATACATTGTGAAATTTTGAAAAAAGACGAAGAAAAGAAACAAAGTATTGAAAATGTCGTAAAAGATATTATAAACAAGCCTGTATCTGTGGTAGGTGTACCTGCTGATAAATGGATGCAAGTGCGGAGTGATTACATTACTAATCGTAAACGAAGTCATTCGAATGGGCAGCAGGAGTCTGCAAAGCCGGAAAAACAAGCGAGTGTTGTTGAAGCGGCCAAGAACTTGTTTGGAGAAGACACAGTTCATGTTATAGATGAATAAACATGACAAGGCTTTGAAAGGTATGTATAATTGTAAACGAATCTAAGAAGAACTCTCTCTTGGACGCGTATCATTACGTGAATATGTATATACCGTAAAATGATAGAGTATTGAGTATTCTGTTGTTTTAATAAAATGAATATAGATGGACCATCTCGTCTTTGATAAGATTATTTAATTGATGATGGTTTTAATAATAAGGAGGATACATTTATGCGCGGTGGCGGAAATATGCAACAAATGATGAAACAAATGCAAAAAATGCAAAAGAAAATGGCTGAAGAGCAAGAAAAATTAAAAGAAGAACAAGTTGAAGGAACAGCTGGTGGCGGCATGGTTAAAGTTGTCGTGTCTGGTCATAAAGAAGTCGTTGATGTGGTTATCAATGAAGAAGTCGTAGATCCAGAAGATGTAGAAATGTTACAAGACTTAGTATTAGCTGCAACGAATGAAGCAATGAACAAAGCAGATGAATTAACAGCTGAGCGTTTAGGAAAACATACTAAAGGTCTTAACATTCCAGGAATGATGTAATATGCATTATCCTCAACCGATATCGAAACTCATCGATAGTTTCATGAAATTGCCAGGCATTGGTCCCAAGACGGCTCAACGTCTGGCTTTTCACGTACTTGACATGAAAGAAGATGATGTTGTTCAATTCGCAAAAGCTTTAGTGGATGTCAAACGAGAACTTACCTATTGTAGTGTTTGTGGCCATATTACCGAACAAGATCCTTGTTATATTTGTGAAGATAAACAACGCGATCGTTCAACAATATGCGTGGTCGAAGATGATAAAGATGTGATTGCAATGGAGAAAATGAAAGAATATAAAGGCTTGTATCATGTATTGCATGGTACAATTTCTCCTATGGATGGCATTGGCCCTGAAGATATCAATATACCAAGCCTTATTGATCGTCTCAAAGATGAACAGGTTCAAGAATTGATTCTTGCAATGAATCCTAATCTTGAAGGTGAATCAACAGCGATGTATATTTCTAGACTGGTTAAGCCACTAGGCATTCGTGTCACACGATTAGCGCAGGGGCTATCAGTCGGTGGCGATTTGGAATATGCGGATGAAGTGACGCTGTCTAGAGCTATCTCTGGGCGTACAGAAATGTAGTAAGAAACAAATGGTCATATAATGAATGAAGATAACAGGCGGAAGAGAGAAAGCGACCTAGTTGTATCGTCTCGTATCATAGGAATGATATGTACATTAGAAAAGGATGGCATTAAAGTATAGGTTTCATTCAATGATTTGCTAATGCTTTTCTTTTGTATATTGAGATATGATGCCATCTCCTATCCTGTTGTCTTTATTTTTTTATTGTAGATTGCGTAGTGTTTTGTATAGAACAATAAAATAAAATGAGAATAATGCGTTTAAAATAACGAAAAGCATTAAAGAGTGTAATTTTTATTGTTGTTAAAAGGGTTGAAAGCCTGTATAGTTATATCTTATTGAGCGGCACAATAAGTCGCAACAACAAAACGAAAAAATTAATTAAAAAAGTTGTTGACATTAGAAAATAACTTGTGTATAATTAATTCTTGTCGAGTCAAAAAAATAAATGACATGAACATTGAAAACTGAATGACAATATGTCAACGTTAATTCCGATAATTTGAGTACTTCAACGTACTTTAAAGAGTGATTGACTTAATCAATCAACGAGCTATATCAAGCTTACTTCTTTTATGGAGAGTTTGATCCTGGCTCAGGATGAACGCTGGCGGCGTGCCTAATACATGCAAGTCGAGCGAACGGACGAGGAGCTTGCTCCTTTGAAGTTAGCGGCGGACGGGTGAGTAACACGTGGGTAACCTACCTATAAGACTGGAATAACTCCGGGAAACCGGGGCTAATGCCGGATAACATGTTGAACCGCATGGTTCAACAGTGAAAGACGGTCTTGCTGTCACTTATAGATGGACCCGCGCCGTATTAGCTAGTTGGTGGGGTAACGGCCTACCAAGGCGACGATACGTAGCCGACCTGAGAGGGTGATCGGCCACACTGGAACTGAGACACGGTCCAGACTCCTACGGGAGGCAGCAGTAGGGAATCTTCCGCAATGGGCGAAAGCCTGACGGAGCAACGCCGCGTGAGTGATGAAGGTCTTCGGATCGTAAAGCTCTGTTGTTAGGGAAGAACAAATGTGTAAGTAACTGTGCACGTCTTGACGCTACCTAACCAGAAAGCCACGGCTAACTACGTGCCAGCAGCCGCGGTAATACGTAGGTGGCAAGCGTTATCCGGAATTATTGGGCGTAAAGCGCGCGTAGGCGGTTTTTTAAGTCTGATGTGAAAGCCCACGGCTCAACCGTGGAGGGTCATTGGAAACTGGAAAACTTGAGTGCAGAAGAGGAAAGTGGAATTCCATGTGTAGCGGTGAAATGCGCAGAGATATGGAGGAACACCAGTGGCGAAGGCGGCTTTCTGGTCTGCAACTGACGCTGATGTGCGAAAGCGTGGGGATCAAACAGGATTAGATACCCTGGTAGTCCACGCCGTAAACGATGAGTGCTAAGTGTTAGGGGGTTTCCGCCCCTTAGTGCTGCAGCTAACGCATTAAGCACTCCGCCTGGGGAGTACGGTCGCAAGACTGAAACTCAAAGGAATTGACGGGGACCCGCACAAGCGGTGGAGCATGTGGTTTAATTCGAAGCAACGCGAAGAACCTTACCAAATCTTGACATCCTTTGACCGCTCTAGAGATAGAGTTTTCCTCTTCGGAGGACAAAGTGACAGGTGGTGCATGGTTGTCGTCAGCTCGTGTCGTGAGATGTTGGGTTAAGTCCCGCAACGAGCGCAACCCTTGAGCTTAGTTGCCATCATTAAGTTGGGCACTCTAAGTTGACTGCCGGTGACAAACCGGAGGAAGGTGGGGATGACGTCAAATCATCATGCCCCTTATGATTTGGGCTACACACGTGCTACAATGGACAATACAAAGTGCAGCGAAACCGCGAGGTCAAGCAAATCCCATAAAGTTGTTCTCAGTTCGGATTGTAGTCTGCAACTCGACTACATGAAGCTGGAATCGCTAGTAATCGTAGATCAGCATGCTACGGTGAATACGTTCCCGGGTCTTGTACACACCGCCCGTCACACCACGAGAGTTTGTAACACCCGAAGCCGGTGGAGTAACCATTTTGGAGCTAGCCGTCGAAGGTGGGACAAATGATTGGGGTGAAGTCGTAACAAGGTAGCCGTATCGGAAGGTGCGGCTGGATCACCTCCTTTCTAAGGATAATATACGGAAATATCACCAACAGGTGATAGACGGAATTAACATGACATATTGTATTCAGTTTTGAATGCTCATTCATTTGAGGATTCAACGATTGTACATTGAAAACTAGATAAGTAAGTATAGATTTTACCAAGCAAAACCGAGTGACAAGCGAAAGCTTGAAACAAAATTATCGCTAGTCGTCGACAGACGACTCACATAATTAATAACTGGTGAATTGAGTGAAAGCTCAATCATAAAAGATTAAGTTATTAAGGGCGCACGGTGGATGCCTTGGCACTAGAAGCCGATGAAGGACGTTACTAACGACGATATGCTTTGGGGAGCTGTAAGTAAGCTTTGATCCAGAGATTTCCGAATGGGGGAACCCAGCACGAGTTATGTCGTGTTATCCGCATATGAATTCATAGTATGTGAGAAGGTAGACCCGGAGAACTGAAACATCTTAGTACCCGGAGGAAGAGAAAGAAAAATCGATTCCCTGAGTAGCGGCGAGCGAAACGGGAAGAGCCCAAACCAACAAGCTTGCTTGTTGGGGTTGTAGGACACTCTGTACGGAGTTACAAAAGTATTTGTTAGACGAATAACCTGGAAAGGTTAATCAGAGAAGGTAATAATCCTGTAGTCGAAAACGAATACCCTCTTGAGTGGATCCTGAGTACGACGGAGCACGTGAAATTCCGTCGGAATCTAGGAGGACCATCTCCTAAGGCTAAATACTCTCTAGTGACCGATAGTGAACCAGTACCGTGAGGGAAAGGTGAAAAGTACCCCGGAAGGGGAGTGAAAGAGAACTTGAAACCGTGTGCTTACAAGTAGTCAGAGCCCGTTAATGGGTGATGGCATGCCTTTTGTAGAATGAACCGGCGAGTTACGATCTTATGCAAGGTTAAGCAGAAAATGTGGAGCCGTAGCGAAAGCGAGTCTGAATAGGGCGAATGAGTATTTGGTCGTAGACCCGAAACCAGGTGATCTACCCTTGGTCAGGTTGAAGTTCAGGTAACACTGAATGGAGGACCGAACCGACTTACGTTGAAAAGTGAGCGGATGAACTGAGGGTAGCGGAGAAATTCCAATCGAACTTGGAGATAGCTGGTTCTCTCCGAAATAGCTTTAGGGCTAGCCTCAAGTGATGATTATTGGAGGTAGAGCACTGTTTGGACGAGGGGCCCCTCTCGGGTTACCGAATTCAGACAAACTCCGAATGCCAAATAATTTAACTTGGGAGTCAGAACGTGGGTGATAATGTCCATGTTCGAAAGGGAAACAGCCCAGACCACCAGCTAAGGTCCCAAAATATATGTTAAGTGGAAAAGGATGTGGCGTTGCCCAGACAACTAGGATGTTGGCTTAGAAGCAGCCATCATTTAAAGAGTGCGTAATAGCTCACTAGTCGAGTGACACTGCGCCGAAAATGTACCGGGGCTAAACATATTACCGAAGCTGTGGATTGTCCGTAGGACAATGGTAGGAGAGCGTTCTAAGGGCGTTGAAGCATGATCGCAAGGACATGTGGAGCGCTTAGAAGTGAGAATGCCGGTGTGAGTAGCGAAAGACGGGTGAGAATCCCGTCCACCGATTGACTAAGGTTTCCAGAGGAAGGCTCGTCCGCTCTGGGTTAGTCGGGTCCTAAGCTGAGGCCGACAGGCGTAGGCGATGGATAACAGGTTGATATTCCTGTACCACCAATATTCGTTTTAAGCGATGGGGGGACGCAGTAGGATAGGCGAAGCGTGCTGTTGGAGTGCACGTCCAAGCAGTAAGATTGAGTGTTAGGTAAATCCGGCACTCATTAAGATTGAGCTGTGATGGGGAGAGGAAATTGTTTCCTCGAGTCGTTGATTTCACACTGCCGAGAAAAGCCTCTAGCTAGAATATCGGTGCCCGTACCGCAAACCGACACAGGTAGTCAAGATGAGAATTCTAAGGTGAGCGAGCGAACTCTCGTTAAGGAACTCGGCAAAATGACCCCGTAACTTCGGGAGAAGGGGTGCTCTTTGGGGTTCACGCTCTGAAGAGCCGCAGTGAATAGGCCCAAGCGACTGTTTATCAAAAACACAGGTCTCTGCTAAACCGTAAGGTGACGTATAGGGGCTGACGCCTGCCCGGTGCTGGAAGGTTAAGAGGAGTGGTTAGCACAAGCGAAGCTACAAATCGAAGCCCCAGTAAACGGCGGCCGTAACTATAACGGTCCTAAGGTAGCGAAATTCCTTGTCGGGTAAGTTCCGACCCGCACGAAAGGCGTAACGATTTGGGCACTGTCTCAACGAGAGACTCGGTGAAATCATAGTACCGGTGAAGATGCCGGTTACCCGCGACAGGACGGAAAGACCCCGTGGAGCTTTACTGTAGCCTGATATTGAAATTCGGTACAGTTTGTACAGGATAGGTAGGAGCCTTAGAAGCGTGAGCGCTAGCTTACGTGGAGGCACTGGTGGGATACTACCCTAATTGTATTGGATTTCTAACCCGCAGCACTTATCGTGCTGGGAGACAGTGTCAGGCGGGCAGTTTGACTGGGGCGGTCGCCTCCTAAAGTGTAACGGAGGCGCTCAAAGGTTCCCTCAGAATGGTTGGAAATCATTCATAGAGTGTAAAGGCATAAGGGAGCTTGACTGCGAGACCTACAAGTCGAGCAGGGTCGAAAGACGGACTTAGTGATCCGGTGGTTCCGCATGGAAGGGCCATCGCTCAACGGATAAAAGCTACCCCGGGGATAACAGGCTTATCTCCCCCAAGAGTTCACATCGACGGGGAGGTTTGGCACCTCGATGTCGGCTCATCGCATCCTGGGGCTGTAGTCGGTCCCAAGGGTTGGGCTGTTCGCCCATTAAAGCGGTACGCGAGCTGGGTTCAGAACGTCGTGAGACAGTTCGGTCCCTATCCGTCGTGGGCGTAGGAAATTTGAGAGGAGCTGTCCTTAGTACGAGAGGACCGGGATGGACATACCTCTGGTGTACCAGTTGTCGTGCCAACGGCATAGCTGGGTAGCTATGTATGGACGGGATAAGTGCTGAAAGCATCTAAGCATGAAGCCCCCCTCGAGATGAGATTTCCCAACTTCGGTTATAAGATCCCTCGAAGATGACGAGGTAAATAGGTTCGAGGTGAAAGCGTAGTGATACGTGGAGCTGACGAATACTAATCGATCGAAGACTTAATCAAATTTGTTCATAAGGTTTTACTTGTGAATGTATACTTACTATCTAGTTTTGAATGTATAACATTCAAAAGCATTTTTGTTTGGTGACTATGGCAAAGAGGTCACACCTGTTCCCATGCCGAACACAGAAGTTAAGCTCTTTAGCGCTGATGGTAGTCGGACTGACGTTCCGCGAGAGTAGTACGTTGCCAAGCAGAAATAAACGCATAATTGGATGCGATGAGCGGCGTACATCCCGAAAGGTGAGAAATCATCTTTTGGGGTGTATTTTTATATGCTCTCAAAGTATGGGGGGCTGTTATCAACAGCGCTCTATGCAAGAGGATTGTGAGCATGCATGGCTCATTTTACGGCTGTATATTTTGGTTGTATATTTTTAACGGTTGGTGAAATATTCACTGACCGTTATTTTAATTTTTGATATTAAAAAAGCACAAATATCTCTATAATTGTAAGTG
>NZ_KE150417.1:1308877-1429764 GCF_000411275.1 Staphylococcus sp. HGB0015 | reverse complement strand
ACTTTAGTGATTTTAATATTATTATCTTTAATTTTTAGTAACTTTAATATATCATTACACATAGGCGCAATATGTCTCCTTTATTTTTGGTTTAGTCACTTAAAATTATAGAGGCATTTGCGCTATTTTTGTACAAAAAAGCAGGATGACTTATGTCATCCCACCATAAAAAATGAAGAACCAAATAAATAGCGCTAAGGTGATTTTTACTAGAAAATCGTCTTAGCGCTTTCTTTCTATGATAAAACTTCGTATGAGATGACTTCGTTTTGCGAGAGGCAGCCTCAGCCTATCGTCTTTGGCTCGTCTTGTTCTCTCAGACGTCTCGTCATTAATAGGAGGAAAGTACATTTCGCATACATCAAACAAAAATCGGAAATGTGAAATTGAATCATTTATTCCACATTTCCGATTAATCATAGTTTCACACATTGGTTGATGTATATTTAAAATACACTTCAGTCATATCTCTTTAACATTCACCAAGTTTTTATAAGGTAACAGTTTCATCTGAACGTTTATTAATCGCGAATTAACGCTAAATTAATAATGAGTAGAGCATTTTATTTTCATTAATATAAATATTCTTCGGATCGAACTGATTCACGTGCTGCTTGAGCTGTTCTAAATCGGTATGTCTCTGTAGTTGAATACCTATAATCACAGTTCCCGTATTTTGGGAAGATTTTTTTAAATACTCAAATTTTGTAATATCATCATTGGGTCCTAATACATCATTAACAAATTCTCTTAATGCACCAGGACGTTGAGGAAAATTGAGGATAAAGTAATGTTTCATCTCTTCATAAAGAAGAGAGCGCTCTTCAATTTCTTTCATTCGATTGATATCATTATTTCCTCCAGAAACGATACATACGACATTTTTACCTTTTATTTTATCTTTGTATTGTTCCAATGCGCTTACACTTAGCGCACCAGCAGGTTCAGCTACGATTGCTTGCTTAGAATACATGTCTAATATCGTAGAACACACTGCACCCTCATCTACTTGGATGTAATCATCTAAAGTCTCACGGCAAATATCAAATGTAATGTCTCCCACACGGGCTACAGAGGCGCCATCTACAAATTTATCAATGTTTTCAAGTGTTACAACATGACCTTGTTTAATCGACTGATACATACTACTTGCGCCTAAAGGTTCTACGCCAATCATCTGTGTCTGTGGTGAATAGGATTTAAAATAAGTAGACACACCCGACATGAGTCCGCCACCCCCGATGGCCCCGAAAACATAGTCGATTTTAAGATTCTCTTTTTCTGATTGTTCAATCATTTCTTTAGCTAAAGTGCCTTGTCCAGCAATCGTGTGTACATTATTAAATGGATCGATAAAAGTCATACCATGTGATGTGGTGTATGCCAGCGCAGCCTTTAAGCAATCGTCAAATGTATCACCAATGAGCTTAATTTCGACATTGGCATCACCAAAAAATTGAACTTGATTAACTTTTTGTTTTGGCGTTGTCACTGGCATAAAAATAACGGCATGAAGATTCAGTTTTTTCGCAGTATATGCGACACCTTGTGCATGATTTCCTGCGCTTGCACAAGTGATACCACGAATCCTTTGTTCATTGGGTAATACTGCAATGGCATTATAGGCACCTCGCAACTTAAATGAACGGACCCACTGCAAATCTTCACGCTTTAAATAGACATTACATTGATATTTGAGCGATAAATAATGATCTTTTTCTAAAGGTGTTTCTTTTACGATGTTTTTAAGACGTAAGTGTGCATCATCCACATCTTGTGCATGTACAGTTGTTCGAAGATTAGACATCTCTTTTACTCCTTAAGTATATTTAAGTTCATAATCTTTTATTTCTTTTTCATATTTTAATGTGATTGCGATGTCATCAAGACCGTTCACTAGTTTTTCTTTCCATGTTGAATCAATTTCAAAATGAAAAGTTTGTTCTGGTGATTGTACAGTTTGTTGAGGGAGATCGACAGTAATGGTTTTAAATTGAGCTAAATGTTTTCGTGCATTCTGGTCTAATTTGATGGGTAAAAGTGCATTTTTTGTACAGTTCATATAAAAAATATCACTAAAACTTTCAGCAATTATCACTTGAAAACCAAAATCTTTTAGCGCCCATGCGGCATGTTCTCGACTCGAACCACACCCAAAGTTATCACCCGTTATTAAAATGGTTGCATCTTTATAGTTTTCATCATTTAATATAAAGTCTGGATTGTCTGAACCATCAGAGAGGTAACGCCATTCATCAAATAAAAAGGGGCCATAACCCGTTTTGGAAATACGTTTTAAATGGGCTTTCGGAATAATTTGGTCTGTATCAATATTGTCATAAAATAAAGGAACAACTTTACCTGTATATTGAGTGATAGGTTTGATTTCCATTATGCTTCAATCTCCTTTCTTACATCTACAAAGTGACCTTGGATGGCTGCAGCTGCTGCCATAGCAGGGGACACAAGATGTGTTCTCGCACCTTTTCCTTGTCGACCTTCAAAATTACGATTACTTGTTGAAGCACAATGGACACCAGCAGGGACTTGATCTGGGTTCATTCCTAAGCACATACTACATCCAGGATCACGCCACTCAAACCCTGCGTCTTTAAAGATAACGTCAAGCCCTAGTGCTTCTGCCTCTTTTTTTACTTGACGAGAACCTGGAACGACAATCGCTGTAATATTAGGATGAATTTTCTTGCCTTTTACAAAATGACTCGCTTCAATTAAATCAGAGAGCCTTGCATTCGTACAAGAACCTAAAAAGACGTAGGCTAAAGGAATGTCTTTAGCGAACTGGCCAGGTTTTAAATCCATGTAACGGTAAGCTCGTTCGTCATTACTATCTTTAGACTCTGGGAAAGGTGTACTAAACGAAACACCCATTTCTGGACTTGTTCCCCAAGTTACTTGAGGCTCTAAATCTGAAACGTCTAATTGAATCACTTTATCAAAATGTGCGTCTTCATCACTATACAACTGTTGCCATTGTGGCATTTTTAAATCCATATCTTGAGCATAACGACGACCTTTAAGATAGTCATACGTTATTTGGTCTGGTTGGATTAAGCCATATTTTGCACCTGCTTCGATCGCCATATTACATATTGTCATACGACCTTCCATTGAAAGTGATTGAATGGTTTTACCAGTAAATTCAAGTGCATAACCTGTTCCAAAATCAACACCATACTGATTAATTAAATATAAGATAATATCCTTAGCATAAACGCCTTTTGGAAGTACACCAGTGACTTCAATTTTTAAGTTTTTAGGCTTTGTTTGCCAAAGCGTTTGTGTTGCAAAAACATGTTCAACTTCGCTCGTTCCAATACCAAAGGCAATCGCACCAAAAGCACCATGTGTCGCTGTATGTGAATCTCCACATACAACTGTTTTACCGGGCTGAGTGAGTCCTGTTTCTGGTCCTACCATATGTACGATACCTTGTTCGTCAGCCCCCATATCAAAAAGTTGAACGCCAAAATCTTTACAGTTTTGTTGTAAAGCTTGTATTTGCTTATTTGCAATTTCATCTTGGATATTAAAAATGTCGACAGTCGGGACGTTATGATCTAATGTTCCAAAAGTTAAATCAGGTCGTCGTAATTGACGATTTTGTAATCTTAACCCTTCAAATGCTTGTGGAGACGTCACCTCATGAATAAGATGTAAATCGATGTATAAGAGTTGTGGCTCACCATCTTGTCCCGTAATGATATGCTGATCCCAAATTTTATCAAAAAGTGTCTTACTCATTTGTTAAGCCTCCTTTAATTCCTGTATAAAGTGATGGAACACTGCATTAGTCCCATAATGACCTCCTAAGTCAGACGTTGTAATGCCATTTTTAAGTAAATGGTCAACGGTTTGTTCTAAAAGTTGTGCCATTTTTTCTTGTTGTGCGGATTGGCGTAAACACATGGCGAGTGACAAAATCATGCCGAAAGGATTGGCTTTATTTTGTCCAGCGATATCAGGGGCAGAGCCATGTATCGGTTCATAGAGTGAAGGCCCATTTGTGCTAAAGCTTGCAGAAGGGGAAAGTCCTAACGAACCAGGTAACATTGAGGCTTCATCGCTTAAAATGTCTCCGAATAAATTTTCTGTTACGATGACGTCAAACTCAGCAGGTCGTTTAATGAGATGCATACTACATGCATCAACAAGCAAATGTTCCACTTCGACGTCTGGATAGTGCTGTGCAACTTCATTAATCGTTTTACGCCAAAGTTTGCTGCTTGATAACACGTTTTCTTTATCGACGGAAGTTAATTTTCCTCGACGAGATTGTGCAAGTTTAAAAGCAGTATGTGCAATTCTCGTTATTTCCGCTTTACTATACGCCAGTGTATCTACTGCTTCATTTGCATTAAAATAACGCGGTTCACCAAAATAAAGCCCTCCAGTGAGTTCTCTTACAATGATTAAATCGGTTTGATTAACAATCTCACGTTTAATAGGTGACAAGTCCACTGTATAAGGTGTTACACGAGTGGGACGTATATTTGCGTATAAATTCAAAGCTTTTCTAAGTTGAAGTAAGCCGTGCTCTGGACGACAATCGGGATTTTCCCATTTAGGACCACCGATGGCACCTAACAAAATAGCATCCGCATTTTGACAAGCATGTAGTGTTTCATTAGGCAAAGGTGTGCCATAGCGATCAATGGCACAACCACCTATATCATAAGTATCGACATGACAGTTAAAATTGAATTTTGTGGCAAGCTCGTTAAGAATTTCTAACGTGCCTGCCATTATTTCTGGTCCAATACCATCGCCTGGAAGTGCAACAAGGTTGAATGTCATTCTGTAGCACCTACCTTGACCACAGGCGTTGTTGATTTAGCTACAGCTTCTACGTAGGCTTTACATGACGCATAGATAATATCATGGTCAAAGCCAACCCCTGTATATTCTTGTCCATTGACTTCTACACGGACATGAACTTCAGCTTGTGCATCAGAACCTTCAGTTACAGCATCAATGCGATAATCTAATAATGCAGTTTCAACTTTAAAAATGCGGTCTACTGCATTATAAATAGCTAAAATAGAGCCTGTTCCTATACTTGAATCTTGATAAACTTGTCCAGCGTTATCTTTAATGACGACGACTGCACTTTGTAAACCATTTGAAACGAATTGAAGTTGTAATGCATCAAGATGATATTGGGCATGCTTATCATGTTCACTATCTTGAATTAACGCATGAATGTCTTGATCTGTGACATGCTTTTTCTTATCCGCAATATCTTTAAATGATTTAAACAACGTCTTTTGTTCCTCTACATCAATGTTGTAACCTAAAGCCTTTAATTTTTCTTGGAATGCATGTTTACCTGATAATTTACCAAGAGGTAATTCTGTATTTTTCACACCGACTAATTGAGGTGTCATAATCTCATAGGTTTCAGGATTTTTAAGAAAACCATCTTGGTGAATACCAGACTCATGGCTAAAAGCATTTTTACCTACAATTGCTTTATTACGAGGAACTCTCAAACCAGCATAGCGTGCTACTAAATCAGAAGTTTGCTTTGTCAGTTCAAGATTGATTCGACTTTGAATTTGGTAGTGATCTTGTCGGACATATAAGCCTAGTGCAACTTCTTCGAGTGCAGTATTGCCAGCACGTTCGCCAATACCATTGACGGCACCTTCAATACGTGTAGCGCCATTTTCAATAGCGGCCATGCTATTGGCAACTGCTAAACCAAGGTCATCATGACAGTGCGCACTATAAGTAATAGGTTGCGTAGTCTTTACTTTTTCAATTAATGTTTTGAAAATGTAGCCATATTCAGTTGGAAACGTATAACCGACAGTATCAGGTATATTAATTACAGTAGCACCTGCATCAACAGCGGCTTGTACACTTTGAATTAAGAAAGGTAACGGTGTTCTTGTAGCATCTTCAGGTGAAAATTGGACAACTTCAAAACGTTCTTTTGCATAAGTGACATATTTCGTAATCGCAGCTAATACTTCATCTTCCGTCATTTTTAATTTGTACTTCAAATGGATCGGACTTGTCGCAATAAATACATGTATAGAAGGGGAGACTGCGTCTTTAGTCGCTTCGTATACAGCATCGATATCAGCTTCACGACATCGGGCTAATCCAGTCACAGTTGTCTTTTTTAAGGTTTGTGCAATTGCTTTTACAGAATCAAAACTACCTTGACTTGAAGCGGGAAAGCCTGCTTCAATTACATCGACACCCCATTTTTCGAGTTGTTCTGCTATTTTTAACCGTTCTTCAAATGAAAAACTGACGCCAGGTGTTTGTTCGCCATCTCTAAGTGTTGTATCAAAAATTTGAATATGACTAGACATTTTCAATCACTCCTAACAATTATTTCTGAATGCTTTTCGATTTAATAAATGGCATCATCTCACGCAATGATTGTCCTACTTGTGTAATTTGATGATCTTGTTGTGCTTGTCGCATAGATTTAAAGTCTTTAAATCCATTATGATTATCATCAATGAAACGTTGGCTGAAACGACCATCTTGAATATCTTTAAGTACAGCTTTCATGTTGGCTTTCGTATCCTCTGTGATGACACGTGGTCCAGATACATAATCCCCAAATTCTGCAGTATTTGAAATAGAATAGCGCATATTTTCAAGTCCGCCTTCATACATGAGGTCAACAATTAGTTTCATTTCATGTAAAACTTCAAAATATGCAATTTCAGGTTGGTAACCAGCTTCAACTAAAACTTCGAAACCACTTTGAATGAGGCGTGTCACCCCACCACATAAAACTGCTTGCTCACCGAATAAATCTGTCTCTGTTTCCTCTTTATAAGAGGTTTCTAATACACCTGCACGTGTTGCGCCAATACCTTTTGCATAACTTAAGGCCAAATCTCGAGTTTGTCCTGATGCATCTTGGTGAACAGCAAAGAGGGCAGGGACTGCTGAGCCTTCAACAAATGTACGTCGAACTAAATGACCCGGCCCTTTTGGTGCAACTAAAAACACATCGACATCACTTGGTGGATTAATCACATTGAAATGAATATTAAAGCCGTGTGCAAATGCGAGGGCATTACCCGCTTCTAAATGAGGTTCAATTTCATTTTTATAGACATCACCTTGGATTTCGTCTGGTAATAAAACCATAACGACATCAGATTGTTGAACGGCTTCACCAACTGTGAATACTTCAAAGCCATCTTCTTTTGCTTGATCAAAAGATTTACCCGGTCTGATTCCAATGACCACGTCGTAACCATTATCTTTTAAGTTTTGTGCATGAGCGTGGCCTTGAGAGCCATAACCAATAATTGCGATTTTTTTTCCTTGTAATGCATCATTTTCAACTGAATTGTCATAATATACTTTTGCCATATTAAACGACCTCCATATGTACATATTTTTAGATAATTGCTGCTGTGCCTGTGCGTGCGACTTGATCAATTTGAAATGATGATAGATCGTCAAGAAGTTGATTTAACGTATATTGAGGGCCTGTCGCTTGAATAAACGTATATTGCCCATCTTCTTTTAATACAGAAACTAGCGCATCATAAGGTTCGATAACTTGCATCAAGTCGGATTGTTGAAAAGGCTTTTTTAACTTAATTAAAAGTAATTCTCTGTTAAAGCTGTTGGTACTTGTTATATCTTGAACAAGAAGAGTATTTACTTGCTTTTCTAATTGTTGAATAATTGTTCTTTGTTTTTCATTATCTGGAACTTCCGCGATAAAAGTAATTTCTGAAATACCTTCCTCTAAAGTAGGGGTAGCTGTAATGCTTACGATATTAATTTGGCGTCTAACAAATAGGCTGGTTAATCGGTTCAACGTTCCTGCTTTGTCAAAGACACGTAACTTAAACGTTCGCTTCATAGTAAGCCCTCCATTTCATGATTTGCTTTACCACTTGGAACCATTGGCAATACAGGTTCCGTTGGTGAAATTCTAACTTCAATTAACGCTGGGCCATCATGAAGAAAGGCTGCATCGATTTGCGATTCTAGTTTCTGATTGTCATCGATTAAAAAGCTTTTAACCCCATAGGCTTCACTTAATTTTCTAAAATCAGGTTGATCATTGAATACAGAATGAGAAAAGCGTTGATTAAAGAATTTGTCTTGCCACTGTTTAACCATACCGAGTGTGCCATTATTAATGAGAACAATTTTGATTTTCAAATTAAATTCATTGAGTAAGGCCATTTCCTGATTCGTCATTTGAAAGCCACCATCACCAACAAAAACCACGACTGTGTCAGAAGGTTTCGCAAATTGAGCGCCTATTGCTGCTGGGATACCAAAGCCCATCGTTCCTAAGCCACCACTTGTAATGAGTTGACCATAGGTTTCAAATGGATAAAATTGAGCCACCCACATTTGATGTTGGCCGACATCAGTTGCGACATAAGCTTTTCCTTTTGTAATCTCACCAATGTATTCAATAACCCGTTGCGGTCGGCTGAATTCGCGTTGTTCAGACGGAAGATATTTGAATGGGTGCTTTGATTTATTGGCATTAACAGTATTGAGCCAATCTTGATGATTGGGAACTTCAATACGATACTTTGATAATGCAGCTAATACGGCACCTACATCAGCAACGATACCTAAATCAGTTCTAATAATTTTGTTAATTTCAGATGGATCAATATCAACATGGACAATTTTGGCATGTGGTGCGAATGATTCTGGTTGGCTTGCAAGACGGTCATCAAAACGAGAACCAAAGTTAATGAGTAAATCGCAATCCGTTAGTGCCATATTGCTCGCATAGGAACCATGCATGCCGCCCATCCCAAGAAATAAGGGGTGGGAAAAAGGAATAGCACCTAAGCCATGTAAAGTAGTCACTACAGGAATTTGATATTTTTCAACAAATTGTAGGAGGGCTTCATTTGATTTTGAAAAGTTCACACCGGCACCCGCTAAAACAATTGGTTGTTTGGCTGATTTTAATAATGCAGTCAATTTTTGAATTTCATCAATTTCAGGTTTGTGGTTCACATAATAGCCAGGCGTATTAACTGTTTTGTCGTTTGTCGTTTCAGTAGAGAGGACGCCCATATCTTTAGGAAAGTCGATAACGACAGGTCCCTTTCGACCATAATTGGCAATATGGAATGCTTCTTTTACAATTCTAGGAATATCCTTTACATCATGAACTTGATAGTTATGTTTCGTAATTGGCGTCGTCATTGATAAAATATCAGCTTCTTGAAAAGCGTCCTTACCGATACCGGGTGTTGCAACTTGACCCGTGATGACAACTAAAGGCAAAGAATCACTATAAGCATCTGCAATACCTGTCATCGCATTTGTCGCACCTGGGCCACTTGTTACTACGACAACGCCGGGTTTACCACTCACACGCGCATAGCCTTCTGCAGCATGTGTGGCACCTTGCTCATGACGGTAAAGGATATGCCGAATTTGTCCGTTATAAAAAGTATCATAGAGTGGTAGAACGGCACCGCCTGGATAACCAAAAATATACTCAACTTCTTCTTCTAAAAATGCTTCGACCAATAATTCTGCACCAGTTTTCAACGTGTGTGTCTGTGGTTGCAATGTTGAAGTCAACTGCTCTGTCTGTGCATAATCCGTTGCTTTTTCAGTGTTTGTCATCTTGAATCCCTCCATCTTTTTAAAGTAACTCATCTGGTACTTTCATGATGCCACCTGTGTTAGCACTCGTTACAAGCGCGGTATATCTTGCTAAATAACCTGTTTTTACTTTTGCTTTAAAGGATTGTTGTTGCGCATCTCGTTTTTCAAGTTCGTCTTGTGATACATTTAAGGATAAAGTGCGGTGAGTGAGGTCGATTGTAATTTCATCGCCGTCTTCGATTAAGCGAATAGGGCCACCTGAAGCGGCTTCTGGTGAAATATGACCGACAGCGATACCGCGTGTTGCTCCTGAAAAACGACCATCTGTAATTAATGCCACATCTTTGCCTAAACCTCGTCCTACAATCGATGAAGTAGGGGCTAACATTTCAGGCATTCCTGGACCACCTTTAGGGCCTTCATAACGAATGACAACGACATGTCCTGCACGCACAGTATGATTATCAATAGCTGCGACCGCTTCGTCATGACTATCAAAACAAATCGCTTTTCCTGTAAAGGTTTTGATGGATGGATCTACACCGCCAACTTTAATGACTGCACCATCTGGAGCGATATTGCCATATAAAATAGATAGCCCACCTTGCTGATCATAAGGTGAATCTAAGTGTCGAATGACTTGATCATTCGTGATTTCTTTGTCTTGATTGTTTTCTCGAAGTGTTCGTCCTGTGACAGTTATCCGGTCAGGATGTAAGACACCGTCTTTTTTCATTAATTCATTGATAATTGCCGGTACGCCGCCCGCTTGATGGACATCTTCCATTGAATATGCTGAACTAGGTGCAATTTTAGATAAATACGGTGTTTTTTTAGCGATATTATTAATCCGTTGAAGGTCGTAATCAATGCCTGCTTCATTGGCAATCGCTAACGTATGTAGTACAGTGTTTGTAGATCCACCCATCGCCATATCAAGTGCAAATGCATCATCAATTGCTTCTTTCGTGATAATGTCTTTAGGCTTTAAATCATTTTTGACATTTTCTACCAACTGTTTTGCGGCTTCTTTTATCATCTCTCTTCTTTGATCACTCACTGCTAATGCTGTGCCGTTATATGGTAATGCCAGTCCTAAAATCTCCATTAGACAATTCATTGAATTTGCAGTGAACATTCCTGCACATGAGCCACAAGTCGGACATGCGTTTTGTTCCATTTCTAAAAAGTCTTCTTTACTCATTGAACCTTCTTTAAATGCACCAACTGCTTCAAACATAGATGAGAGTGTCAATGCTTTACCTTGGGAAGACAATCCTGCTTTCATAGGACCGCCAGAACAAAATATAGCTGGGACATTCGTTCTCACTGCTGCAAGTAACATACCAGGAGTGATTTTGTCACAGTTTGGAATGTAAAAGACACCATCGAACCAATGGGCATTGATAACTGTTTCTGCTGCATCTGCGATAATTTCACGGCTTGGTAATGAGTAACGCATCCCAATATGGCCCATCGCAATGCCATCATCGACACCAATTGTATTAAATTCAAATGGAATGCCACCCGCTTCTCTAATCGCTTCTTTGGCGATATCAGCTAATTCTCTTAAATGTACATGACCAGGAACAATATCGATATATGAATTACAAATAGCGATAAAAGGTTTGTTCATGTCAGTAGGGGATTTAATTTGTCCCGTCGCATGTAATAAACTTCTGGCCGGTGCTTGTTGATCTCCTTTTTTAATCATGTCACTTCTCATCTGTATGGCCTCCCTTGATTTTTGAAAATAAAAAAAGATACGCCCCAATTGGTGTTGGGACGTATCTTTAAGTCCCATTCAATTAGAAATAGGACTTAAGCGATTAGTAAAATTTCTACTAATGCTCCAGTCCTGAGCGTAAAATTAAAATGACAATATTATTTTGTTGTGTATGGGTCATACATGGATATGTTTTCATTGTCTAACGCTCCCTTCAAAATCGAATGTGATGTATGTTGAATTATATTGGTTTTATCAATTACGAGAATGAGTAAAATTTAGAATTTAGAGAATTGTCTAAAAAATACGTGTTATAAATTTAACGCATCTTTTCTTCTAAGTCAACAGTAAATGTAAAATTTTCTGAAAATAATCTTAAAACACATTAATTAAGCGTCATTCTTATTTCAAAGTAAATGTCAAGAATCAGATAAGGTCAAATAGAAAAAAATTTGTTACAATAGATAGGAAAATTAAGTCAGGAGTGCGGAAAGTATGAGAATAAAAAATATAGCAGAAATGCAGAGGTTCGCTAATTTACTGACACCACTTCTAAAAGCGCAAGATGTGTTGTTATTAGATGGTGATCTTGGCGCTGGTAAAACAACTTTAAGTCAATTTATCGGAAAAGCGTTGGGGGTCAAACGTCACATCAGTTCACCGACCTTTAACATTATTAAGTCATATAAAGGAGACACTTTAAAATTTCATCATATGGATTGCTACCGACTTGAGAACTCCGATGAAGATTTAGGGTTTGATGAATTTTTTAATGACCACGCAGTTACAGTCGTTGAATGGAGTACGTTTATTAAAGATTATTTACCGGATGTATTTTTAAAAATTAACATTAAAGTGATCAATGAAGATGAACGAGAAATCGAACTCGAGGCAAAAGGTCAACATTTTGAAGAAATCAAGGAGCAAATGACACATGTATAGTTTACTTATTAATAGCGCGAATCAACCTTTATCAGTTGCTGTTTTACAAGATGGCAAAGTTTTAGTCACACATACTACAACGGTTAAACGCAATCATTCTATACAATTAATGCCATTAATCGAGTTTTTACTTGCGCAATGTGAAATTAAAGCAAAAGATTTAGATGAAATTATTGTGGCAGAAGGGCCAGGTTCTTATACAGGATTGCGTATTGGTGTCACTACGGCTAAAACATTAGCGTACACTTTAGGCATACAGTTATATGGTGTCTCTTCATTAAAGGCAATTGCTGCGAATATCGAATATTCAGATGCCTATATTATCCCAATCATTGATGCCCGAAGAGGGAATGTCTTTGCAGGTGTTTATCAATGGCAAGATGAACAGTTAGTCGCTGTTATGGAAGATCAACATATTGCGTTATCTCAATTAATTTCACAATGGTCTAATAATGAGAATATTATCTTTATTGGTGATGATGTCACACATTTCACAAATGAACTCGAAGGATATCAATGTATCGCTGAACCGCCTAGAGCGGATAAAATGTATCGATATAAAGGTGAACCGCGTGAGATTCATACGTTTGTACCGCAATATTTAAAGTTATCGGAGGCAGAACAAAATTGGATGGATCAACAGAAATAAAAGAGAAACTTCAAATAAGACATATGATGCTTGAAGATGTTCCAGCTGTTTTTGACCTTGAACAGATAAGCTTTAAAAAGAGTTCGTGGACGATTGACGCGTTTTATTATGAATTGGAGCAAAATCATTTTGCCCATTATTTTGTTGTAGAGTTCGAAAATAAAATTATCGGATACTTAGGCTTATGGATCGTAGTTGACCAAGCCCAAATTACAACAGTTGCTATTGATCCGGAGTATAGAGATTACGGATTAGGTCAATTATTATTGAAATATGTTATTAATTTTGCATCTTCAATCGCAACGGTTATGAGTTTGGAAGTACGTGAAGATAATCATGTCGCACAGCATGTTTATCAAAAACTTGGTTTTGAATATGGCGGTAAACGAAAAAATTATTATGGTGATGGAGAGGATGCGTTAGTCATGTGGGTGAGTTTAAATGACTGAGAATACAACGATTTTGGCACTTGAAACAAGTTGTGATGAAACAAGTGTCAGTGTAATAGAAAACGGTACAGAAATTTTAAGTAATAGTGTGTTAAGTCAAATTGACAGTCATAAACGATTTGGCGGTGTTGTCCCTGAGGTCGCAAGTCGTCATCATGTTGAAAATATAACATTAATCATTGAAGATGCATTGCAACAAGCAGACAAATCAATGGACCAGATTGATGCAGTTGCTGTAACGCAAGGCCCAGGTCTTATTGGTGCGTTACTGGTGGGTGTCAATGCTGCTAAGTCGCTAGCTTTTGCTAATGATAAACCGCTTATACCGGTCCATCATATAGCGGGGCACGTGTATGCAAACCAACTTGGAACAGGTTTGAAATTCCCATTAATTGCATTAATTGTTTCGGGTGGACATACGGAGCTTGTCTATATGAAAGATCATTTACAATTTGAGATTATTGGTGAAACACGAGATGATGCAGTAGGCGAAGCTTATGATAAAGTCGCACGGACTATTGGCTTACCTTACCCTGGTGGCCCGGCGGTTGATCGATTAGCCGCGCAAGGTGAGGACACATACCAATTTCCTCGTGTATGGCTAGAGCCTGAGAGTTATGACTTTAGCTTTAGTGGTTTGAAAAGTGCAGTGATTAATAAATTGCATAATCTAAAGCAAAAGGGTGAACAAGTGATTCCTGAAAATGTAGCGACAAGTTTTCAAAATAGCGTAGTGGAAGTGCTCGTTGGAAAAGCGATGCGTGCTTGTGAAGATTACAACGTTAAACAGTTGATAGTAGCTGGAGGTGTAGCAAGTAACAAAGGGCTTCGCAAAGCTTTAGAGCAAGCTACGCGTGAAAGAGGCATAGAACTCGCGATTCCAGAACCACGTTTATGTACGGATAATGCTGCGATGATTGGAGCAGCAGCCCATTATATTTACGAAAAAGGAATACGTGGGGATATGGCGTTAAATGGTAAAAGCAGTATGGATATTGAAATGTATTTAGATCATGAATAATGAATGCTTTACGTTTTTAAACTGCAACTTTATTTTGAGGGTGAGACAACGAAATCAAACGATTTCTGTCTCACCTTTTTTATCAAAGAAAAGTGATACATTCTAATCACCATTAAAAATTAGATGCTTGTTTATATAGACATATAACTCTAAATAGCTTAAATTTCACATTTCAAGATCACTTTTCTGATTAAGCAAAAGTCAATAGAGAACATGCGTACTTATGCACAAGTTGTTAAGAACCTGTGTATAACATTGGCGTAAAATTGGGGATAAGTTGTATATAGTTGTGCATAAGGATAGAATATTCTAGCCTTTAACTTGTGGATAATGAGGATAACTTTGTGGATAGTTGGTGTTATGCCATTTCATATGTGGACGAAATGTAAACAGAAGGTGATTAAAAAAATAAACCGAGTAGAAAATTTTACTCGGTTTACTTCACTTAATCTTCATATTCAGTTAACAAAAGTTGTAATTCTTCCCAGTTTGTCATCACTTGTTCTAATGCTTGTTCGATTTTTTGACGTTCTTCAGCTAGAGATTGTGTTTTTTCGAAATCATTAATGACAGCCTCATCTGTCATTTGCAAATCAATCGCCGCAATCTTGTCTTCTAACTCAGAAATTTGGCTTTCATCATTTTCAATTTGGCGCTCTATTTTACGCTTTTCACGACGAAGCGTCTTTTGATCTTGATAAGTCGTTGGCTGAGTGCTTGAATCTACTTCAACCGTCGCTTGATTTTGTTGGTTATCGTAAGCGGCAAGGGCTTGTTGTTGCTCTAGCTTTTCCAAATAGTATTGATAATCCCCTAAATAAAGCGTGCCACCTTTTTCGTTTAAATCAAAAATTCGATTCGCCAATTGGTTGATAAAATAGCGGTCATGCGAAACAAAAATGAGTGTTCCTTGGAAATGTTTTAAAGCTTGCTCTAACATCTCTTTAGAATCAATGTCTAAGTGGTTTGTCGGTTCGTCTAATATGAGCACATTGTTACGTTCTAACATGAGTAATGCCAATTGCAAGTGTGCTTTTTCACCGCCAGATAAATCATTGATGACTTTTAATACGTCATCTTGCGTAAATAAAAAGCGTCCTAAAACGGCACGCACATCTTTTTCAGGCATTTGACGATATTGATCCCACACAAAATTTAAAATTGTTTTGTTTGAACGAAATTCTGCTTGTTTTTGATCATAGTAGCCAATTTTAAGATTTGCACCGTCAATTACTTGTCCTGACAAAGGTGGAAGACGTTTGGCTAAAGTTTTAATTAAAGTAGATTTACCTACCCCGTTAGGTCCGATAATACCGATATGATCCCCTTTGTTGATTTCAAATCGTATAGGTTGCGTAATAGGGGCGACATATCCAATCGTTAAATCTTGAATGTGCATGACATCATTTCCAGTATTGCGATCAAAATCAAATTGAATGTTCGCACTTTTAGCGTCTAACATCGGCTTTTCAAGGCGTTCCATTTTTTCTAAAGTTTTTCTACGGCTTTTAGCCATACCGCTCGTGGAAGCACGTGTAATGTTCTTTTCCACAAAAGTTTCAAGACGTTTAATTTCATTTTGTTGTCGTTCATATTCAGCTAAACGTTTTTGATAATAATGATCTCTTAATTCGATAAATTTAGCGTAATTGCCGACATAATGTTTAACTTCTCCCAATGAAACATCGTAAACTTGAGTCACGATTTTATCTAAAAAGAATCGGTCGTGCGAAATAATAACGATAGCGCCTTTGAAATATTTTAAATAATCTTCTAGCCATTCTGTTGTGGCCATATCTAAATGGTTCGTCGGTTCATCTAAAAGAAGCAGATCAGGTTCGCTTAATAACATTTGTGCTAATGATAGGCGTGTTTTTTGTCCCCCACTAAAATCATTAATCGGACGATGATAATCTGCTTCACTAAAATCTAGTCCATTTAAAACAGTTTTAATTTTACTTTCATATTGATAACCTTCAAGCTGTTCAAATTCATTTGAGAGCTTTTCGTATTGATCAATATGCGTTTTATATTCTACTGACTCATACATATCCGCATGAGTTGCAAGCCAATCGGTTTCATCTTTCATACGCTCTGAGATGGATTGAACATGCGCAAACGGTTTGGCCATTTCTTCGAAGACTGTATTTTGGGTATTTAATGTCATTTGTTGTGTCAAATAGCCTAATTTCAAGCCTTTGATTTTAGAGATATGGCCTGAATCATAGTTTTCAACACCAGCGATGATTTTCATCAATGTTGATTTACCCGCACCGTTACGTCCTACAATGCCAATTCGTTCGCCGGTTTTTACTTCAAAGTTGACGTCTTCAAAAATCTCTTCACCATCAAACGATTTGGTGACGTGACTTAATTGCATTAAAATCATATGGCATGCTCCTTTCATTCTTAATTATTGTACAATAAACCCTATATGTATCAAGTACTTAATGTTTTCATAACCATAAAATTAAGTTATAATTATTATCACATACTATGTATATGAGTGCACGCATAAGAAAGACTACGGAGGACTTTAAAATGGGAAAAGAAAGCAATAAAATTCCTAGAGCGACCTTAAAACGTCTCCCTTTATATTACCGATTTGTCAATATTTTAAAGGCTAAAGGTGAAGATCGTGTGAATTCAAAAGCGATAAGTGAAGGCTTAAATATAGATTCTGCAACAATTCGCCGAGATTTTTCATATTTTGGAGAGCTTGGGAAAAAAGGTTATGGTTACAATATTGATAGTCTATTGGAATTCTTCAAATCTGAGTTAAGTGATTCTGATGAAATCAAAATAGGCATTGTTGGCGTAGGGAATTTAGGTAAGGCATTAATCACTTATAACTTTTCAATTCACGATGATATGACCATTACTGAAGCCTTTGATATCAGTGAGGAAATAATTGGTACGCAAGTGGGTGATGTGACGGTAAAATCAATGGACGAGATAAAAAGTACCGTTGAAACTGAAGCGTTAGAAGTCATTATTATTGCTACACCAGGAAGGGTGGCACAAGAAGTGGCCGATGCACTTGTAGATGCAGGTGTGAAAGGAATACTTAATTTTACACCGAAACGTGTGCACGTACCTCAATCTGTACAAGTACATCAAATTGATTTAGGTGTGGAATTACAATCATTATTATTCTTTATGAAAAATTATAATGATTAACCTTTTATGATAATTATCCATACATACAAAAAGATTTGTTTGGATGAACAGCAAATTAAAACATAGCGCTTTGAAGAGAGTATAAATGTCTAATGATGATATTAGATTTTTATACTCTTTTTTTAGTGAGAATAGGACAGGTCTTGGAGCATGGATGTCTAAAAATACAAATGTAATCAAATGAACTTGAGAAAAAGATATATATTTTTATATTTATTTTAGAAATGCACTTGAAAAGTAAGATCTTATTTTCTATAATACCTATAATATTAATCGGATATAGGAGGTAGGAATATTGATCTGGACTGTGATAAGTGGATTGATTGTGGGAAGTTTACTCGGTTTTGTCATGCAACGTACGCGTTTTTGTTTAACGGGTGGCTTTAGAGATATGTACGTTCAAAAAAATAATAAGATGTTTTATGCGTTGCTTATTGCGATTAGCATCCAAGCTATTGGCTTATATGTATTAACTTCATTGGGTGTTATCACGATAGATAATGGTACATTTCCAGTCGTAGGCACGATTGTTGGATCATTTATTTTTGGTATTGGGATTGTTCTTGCAGGCGGTTGTGCCACTGGGACATGGTACCGTGCGGGGGAAGGTTTAATTGGTAGTTGGATAGCACTTTTCATGTATGCTCTATTTGCAGCAATCTCAAAATATGGTGTTCTATTACCGCTGAAAGATACTATTAATAAACAAACTGTTTATGAAGCGGACATGGCGACATCTACAGGGATACCCAGTTGGATATGGTTAATCTTATTAACTGGCGTTACGCTATTTTTGGTTATGACCACGTTGAAAAAGCCAAAATCAAAAATTGCTATACCTAAATTAAAACCACGCTATACAGGGATACGTCACTTTTTATTTGAAAAGCGATTTCATCCTTTTGTTGCAGCGATTGCGATTGGTTTCATTGCACTTATCGCTTGGCCAATGAGCATTTCAACAGGTAGAGAAGGTGGGCTAGGTATAACCACACCATCTGCGAACTTAATCGCCTTTTTAACAACAGGAAACGTTTCTTTTATTGACTGGGGTGTTTTTCTTGTTTTAGGTATTTTTATAGGATCGTATATTGCAGCGCGCGGTTCAAGAGAATTTAAGTGGCGACTACCGGATATTAAAACAATACGTAATAGTGTCATTGGTGGTGCTTGTATGGGGTTTGGTGCAGCGCTCGCAGGTGGATGATCAATAGGTAATGGTTTAGTTGCAACTGCTGCATTATCGTGGCAAGGTTGGATTGCTTTAGTGGCTATGATTTTAGGGACATGGTTTATGAGCTATTTCTTATTTGTGAAGCCTTTAAAAGCAGCACGCCAACAACAAAAGCATTCATCAACACAATCTGTTAATTTTTAAAAATGAAACGAAAGGAGCTTCACAATGTTATATGAACTCGGAACGGTGGGTATGGTTTGTCCATTTCCTTTAATTGAAGCACAAAAAAAGATGGAAGAATTAGCACTAGGCGATGAACTGAAAATTGACTTTGACTGTACACAAGCTACAGAGGCTATTCCCAATTGGGCAGCAGAGCAAAATTATCCAGTGACTGAATTTGAACAAGTAGATCATGCGTCTTGGACGATTACGATTCAAAAGGCCTAAAAGATAGCACGATCAATAATAGTTGAATAATCTATATGTTAAAAAGCAGTTGGGGTGTGACTCAGCTGCTTTTTGTACGATATTGTAGTTTAAAATATTAAGATAAAGCAATATAAAAGGGTCTAAGGTCTTAATTTTAGGACATGCTTAAACATTTTTATGATAAAATAGCTACTGAGATCATATGGAGGAGCTAAGGTGGGGACAGCTTACTTTTCCAATGCAAATTAAAATCATGATGCTCAAATGTAGCGTCTTTTTTAATTTTACATAACTCTAACATGTTTAATGCGTCGTATCATATTAACAGCAAATTATCAAAATAGGTGCAAGGTTTGGTTTTATATGTGACAACAGGTGGCATATATGATCAGCAGTATGAGATAAGGAGGATACTTATGGAACAATGGAGTCGCGAAATGCGATATCGTAAATATGAGGAAGTAGATGAAAAGGAAATTTTAGCATTACAGGAAAAAGTAAAGTCTTCTCCATATCGTCAAATTTTTCATATTCAACCACCTACAGGATTACTCAGTCATCCGAGTGGTTTAATTTTTTTTAAAGGCCAATATTATATCGCACATCAGTGGTTTCCTTTAGGACCAGTAGAGGGCTTAAAATATTGGAGACAAGTAACAAGTGAAAACTTAGTGACTTTCAAAGATAAGGGTACGGTTTTACGTCCTGATCAGACATATGACAGTCATGGCGTACTTAGCGGTAGTGCATTTTCTTATCAGTCATCGCTTTATTATATGTATACTGCAAGCCATAGAGATGAAAATTGGGAGCCTGAAAATAGCCAAGTCATTGCTAAAGTACAAGGCGATGGAACAGTAGAAAAATTATCTCCATCAGCAATCAGTACGCCACCTGAAGGTTATACACAGCAGTTTAGTGATCCGAAAGTATTTGAAAAAGGAGATCAATTATATGCTGTGATTGGTGCACAACGTGAAGACTTAACAGGTTGTCTTCTCATGTATGTCGCAAATCAACCAGAAGGACCTTGGCATTTTAAAGGTGAAATTAAAACACAATTACAGAACTTTGGGCATACGTGGACTTCACCAGACTATTTTCAAATTCATGGAAAAGACATTTTACTATTCTGCACTGAAGGTGTGGAATCTGACCCATATCAAAATAACCATTTAAGTGGCTATATTGTAGGAACATTAGATTTTGAAACACTCGTATTCGAACATGGTGATTTTCAAGAATTAGATGCAGGTTTTGATTTTTATGCACCTCAAACGATGGAGGATGAAGCGGGGAGACGCGTTTTAATAGGATGGATGGGTTTACCTGATGTAGAGTACCCAACAGATGCCGATGGTTGGGCACACTGTCTTACACTCCCTCGAACATTGACTATTGAAAATCAAATGTTGAAACAAAAACCTCATATGCATTTGAGAAAATTGCGCAGTAACGAAGAATCAGCACTAGGCTATGCTAATAAATTTATTAAACAGCTCCACCCCTATGAAGGGGTCCAGTATGAACTGGTTGTTGATATTTTAGAAAACGAATCCTCTGCTTTTGAATTACAGTTACGCGCTTCTAGTCATGAAGCGACAGTCATTCGTTATGAGACAGCAACGAAAGAAGTCATACTCGAGCGTTTTGACAGTGGTGCACTACCATTTCCGGTAGAAGGAACATCAAGAAGTACACGTTTGAACTCAGAGTTAAAACAATTACGTATATTTGTAGATACATCGAGTATTGAAATTTTTTGCAACGAAGGTGAACGTGTGTTAACTTCACGCATTTTCCCGAAAACTACATCGAATAAAATTAAAGTCGTTACGGATTCGGGTCAAGTCTATTTAAAAATGACTAAATTTGATATTGCGACAGAAATACCAGAAGAATAATCTAGAAATGAACACAAGGCAATAAAAAAACAAGCAGGTGATTTTTTTCCTGCTTGTTTATATTTTCTTTAAATTACGTACTGAAACATAACAAAACTCTTCATTTTTAAAATATGCAATGCGTTCTTTAGAATCTACACTACTTATGTTATGTCTGTTGAGTACAAAACTATTATGACATCTAAAAAAGCGATCATCAATTTGCGCTAATTCTTTAAGATTGCCATAAAATTCAATTTGACGATTATCTAAATGTGCAATCAAACGATGTGATTTAGGTGATGATTCAAAAAACATCACATCATCATATTGAACATAAACAGAATTGCTGCCGCGTTTCAGTTCTAACGTTTCAACAGTTTTATCTTTCGTTAATAAATCTAAGCGTTTTAATGCAGTTTCTAAACAATCAACAATTCGTGTACGTAATTCTTCAGGATCGTCTTTAAAAATAAAATCCATCGCTGCAACTTTGTACACAAATGTCAAATAAGTCAATTCTGTATGGCTTGTTACAAAAATGATATTACCAACAGGGTCATGCTTACGAATCTCACTTCCGAGTTTAATCCCGTTAATATCAGATTCTAATTGGATATCTAGAAAATAACAGCCAATATCACTCATGTTTTTAGAAGCTTCTAACACTTCATATGGATTATCTGTAGCAATTTCGATTTCCATAGGTTTTTCTTCAATCATGATATAGTTCTCAATAATGGATACCATGCGCTCACGTTGTTTTGGATCGTCTTCACAAATCATTATTTTCATAGTTACGCACATCCTTAATCATCATCGTTCATGACCTCAATTTTTTGTATAAAATATTGGTTTTCAATCGTTGTATCAAGCAAAACATTCTCTGTCTTATCTGTAATTTCTTTCAAAGTCGATAAACCGATACCGCGATTTTTCCCTTTCGTTGAAAAGCCTTCTTGGAAGAGGGTATGTAATTTTGGCATATTTTTTGGCGCTTTGTTCATGATAATAATTAAAACAGAATTCTCTGTTTTAATGAATGCAATTTGAATCATTGGGTCTTCAACCGTCAATGAAGCTTCGATTGCATTGTCCATGATAATACCTAAAACACGACTCAAATCAATAATTTCCATATTAATAGATGAAATCTCATCAGCAACTTCAACGCTAATTTCGATATTATTTTCTTGAGCTGATAAAATTTTAGTAGTGATAACGCCTTTAATTTCGCGCACTTTTAACTTCTCAATCCCATTTAATTTTAAAGAATTTGTTTCAAAATGTCCTTTTAGGGGATTAATATTTTTATGATAATACTCTTTCAGACCTTCTAGATCATCTTCACGCAAGTACTCAGACATTGTTGCTAAAATATTAATGTAATCATGACGGAACTTGCGCATTCGATTATTAACCTTTTCCATTTCTAATGTGTATTTATAATAATCTTCTGCCTCTTGTTTTTTGTGTTGGTATCCGATTTCTCGAGATATCGTTAATGTTGTCATTATGAAAATAATTGTAAAAGCCAATAATAATACAAAATACACAATGCCAAATGTTTTTAATTCATTAATAGAACTTGCTGATTTAGGCATTTGATAGAAGAATATATAAATACCAACTGTTAAAAATAAAATTAAAATAGTTAAATAAAATCTATTTAAGTGAAGCCACGAAAGTTTGAACTTGTTAAATATAACAACAAACAAAATAGCAAAAAAATAACAAAAAATAGTGTAGAATACTATATAAATAATAAACCCAGCGTTAGTACTAATACCATGATTAATAAAAAACGCAAAAACAAGTACGCCTAGAAAATTGCTAACAATTAATACTAGTATAGTTACTAATACTGTTATAATACCCATAATTTTTTGTCGTTTATAGTAAAATACAAAAAATCCAATCACTAAGTAAAATAAACTATTTTGACCAAAAACAAAGTAAAAAACAAGCGAGGGACCTACAATTCCTAATAAAATAAGAATGTAATCCCTTTTTGTATATCTATATTTTGGAATAATACTCGTGATTGAAGTAAATATAATTGTTTGAAATACAATAATTATTGTTGAGATTATTGGATTCAATGTTTATACACGCTTTCCACATTTTATTCTTCTTCTTCTAAAAGTTCATCAGGGATTTCAGGTTCGTAAAAATATCCGATACAAAGTGGATATTTAGCATAAGTACTAATAGAAGCAAAGACATTAGTTAAAAGTTTTAAAAGTGAGTCTAGAAATTTCATAATTAAATTTCCTCCTTATTATTAAATATAGGTAATAACGTTATGGACTGCAATGTAACTGCATAAGTAATTAGCTTGTCAAATGGTGACGGAAAAAATAATGATAATACAAGTAATATTGTTGCAGTAATAATTGATTTAATCTTAAGTCCTTTTATTTTACTTTGCTTTATAGGTTTCTTCTGAGTTGCTGCTGGTGCAAATATAACAACAATAAACCATCCTATTACACTTAAGCATAACAAATAAATAAATGGAATGTCATATTGGATGATTATCCATGGTATAAGAACGAAAGATAGAATATTTTGAACATGGCACATAAGTGAACTTTCTGCATGTGCACCATGAGAAAAAATTCTTAATATAAGAAAAATAATATGAACGAAGAGCGTGTATAAAAAAATATTTAACAGGAGTGCAAGACCGTAAGTTACAATGCCTTTAAATAAATTAATCGCCACTATATGCATGCCTAACCGTACTTTCAAAAATTCAATATGACTAAGATTTTGATGTGCTTGTAACTTTCGTGCAAGTCTTTCAATGACGTCATCTATAATGTGCAAATAGCCTTCCTCCTTAACTACATTATAAATTACATTTAATGTATTAATACATTTTTTGCCTAACTGTTCATTTTATATTCCTAACTGTAGTTTTTATAAAATATATATGTATATTACCATAAATATTAAACAGTTAAGAAGTAAAAATGATAACTTAGGCAATAATTAACACAATTTTATAAAGCCATGTTCTAATATATATAGAATCACAACAGTGATTTGGTAAAGTCATTTTGTTTTAATCATTTTAATTGTGGATTTTAAAGTGATTTAAACAAATTGTACCGAATTAAGTTAAAGTCAGAACATCTTAGTTTATGTATTCTTCGCTCAGCTTACATAACTAAGGCTGCAACAATCTATTAAAGTCTTTGGAATTTATTTATAATTAAGGAGGTGCACTACAATGGCAGGAGATATCATTAGTACTATCTTAGATTTCGTTAAACTTATTGCAGAAACAGTTAAAAAATTCACTAATAAATAATAGTATTTTTTAAGTGCTGTTATTATCTTTTTCCTTACTTAGGCTGAAATAAAAAGTAAAAGTTAGGTTTCTATTTAAGAAGCCATTGTAGCAATATTAATAATCGGTAAATTCACTAAATTTTTTCATAATTAATAACATCCCCAATTAATTGAATAGAATAACTGTAAATTAAACATTCCCTTAATATGGATAAAACAGGCGAGTCCCTCCCAAACTCGCCTGTTTTTTTGTATTCATTTTATTCACTTCGCGTTGCGTATTTGTAAATGCTTGGTCTTATGTTGTCGAATACTGGTATAGCTTTTCTTTGTTCGGTTACAAGATTTAAATCTAATTCGACTGTTAAAACCGCTTCTTGTGCATCTGCTTCCTCTATAATTTGTCCATTTGGATCAATCACCATCGAATGTCCGGCATACGTTGTTTTACCATCATTTCCTGAACCATTAACCGCAACGACATACATATCATTTTCAACTGCTCTAGCTTGTAGTAACTGTCTCCAATGTGAAAGACGAACATCTGGCCATTGGGCGACATAAAAAATAATATTTGCACCTGTTGCAGCAGGGTAGCGACTTAATTCTGGAAATCTTAAGTCATAACAAATAATTTGAGAAACTTTTGTACCGTCTGTTAAGGTATAAACGTAAGGAACGTTTTGTCCGTCAGCTAAGTAATCAGGTTCATCTAACATGGGAACGAGATGGATTTTGTCATATTCATAGATTTTCTCGCCCGCTTGATTCACAGCAAATGCAGTGTTAAAAACGGCGTTATTCTTTTTGTTTGAGACAGAACCGGCAATAATATCGACTTGATACTGTTGTGCTAATTTTTTTATAAATGGGTAACTTTGTGCTAATTCATTATCTGCTTTTGTTTGTAATTCTGAGAGTGCATAGCCATTGTTCCACATTTCAGGTAGTACAATGACATCTGTATTAGACTTAATGTGTTTTTCAAACAATGATGCAATTTTTTCTTGGTTTTTTTCAGCGTCTGCAGGAACAACATTAAATTGAAAAAGTTGGATTTTCATGATCAATTCTCCTCACTTCAATCTTTACTATATATTTTACTAAAGTTAGAAATTTTAAACAAAGTGAGTCTTGTATGCAATTCTATTTCAATAAGGATGGAATTAAGAGAGGATTTTGTATATACTGTCTTTTACGAGCAACTTTAAAAATAGGAGTTGATGTCGATGTCTGGACGTAAAGTGCCTAGTTTTAGGAAAGTGATTACTAAAACAGGGGTCTACACGATGGGATTATTGTGTTTAACCCAACCACTTTTAAATGTAAATGCGCACGCGTATGCGATGACAGATGATGCTCAATCTCATTCTAATGCGTATTTAAGTGAAAGCGGACTGTACAATGAAACGACATTACTAAATAAAGAAACAACAAACAAAGAAAATCAATCTTTACAAAATAACAATGTAAATCATCAATATACTGCGACACCTTCCTCAACACAGGAAAGTTATAATCGCATTGGAAAATCAAATTCTGTGCCTGTTACAAATGTACAAGCACCAACAATAAATAAGAAAGAATCGGAACAATTAAAATCCGAAACTCAACAAGAAAATGAACATGCATCGTCATCAAACAATGCTTCTCAAGAGGAAACACAGAGCGAGGAATCTCAGCAAAATGGTAATAATGGAGGCAACGAACATCCTGCACCCATAAAACCTGAGAATCATACGCAACCATCCGATCAAGGTCAAACGTCACCTCAAGGTGGAGAAACACCTCCTAAAGATGAAACAGGGGATTCATCTCAAGATGGCAATTTACCTTCAAAACCAGATCATGAATCGCCAGATAAAGATGATAAGCCGTCAGACTCAGACCAACAACCGCCTAAACATGACGATAAACCATCAGATTCGGATCAACGACCACCTAAGCATGATGATAAGCCACCAGCTTCAGATCAACAGTCTGACCAAGGACAAAAGCCTAAACCAAAGCCTGATACGCCAAAACCAGAAGATAGTAATACGCAAGGTGGAAACGGAGGAGCCTCAACAAGTCATCCGAACTATCCATCACATCAAAATGGACCGGCGCAACCCAACACGAATGGTCAGTTTCCGTATCCAAACATTCCACATTACCAACCTAATGGGACAGCCGATCATTTTATACCTAAAAATCAAGCAAGTAACAATCAATCAAACAATGATTTCTATCAACGTTATTCAAAATTGATTGGTACGGGTTATAAGTATAATCCATTATTTACAGAACAAATAGAGAATCTTAAGCAAACTGGAAATTTGGCTGATTTCAGTGTTCAACAGCTCAATCAGAAGCAACAGTTTTTAAATAATAGTTATTTAAATCAGTTACAAAAAAATTCGGATTACTTTAGATTTCAATATTTTAATCCGTTATCAACACAAAAATATTATAATAATCTCGATAAACAAGTTTTAGCGTTAATTACAGGTAAAGTTGGCTCTATGCCAGATTTAAAAAAGCCATCAGATAAAACAGTTGAAAACGATCATCAACAAGATAAAGTTGAAAAAATTGAGCAACATGGTGAAAACTTAACAGAAAAGAATATGAATAATGAAGATACTGATACGAAACATACGTTTAGTTTGAAGTCAATCTCATTGGTAGGCGCATTGTCAGTAGGTTGTGTTAGTATAATTAGCTATATATTATGGCGTAGAAGACATCATATTTAAATACTGAATAAAAAAGAGATGAAGCTCAAAATGAACTTCATCTCTTTTTCAATATTACTTTACTAACAAGTAAAAAGATTGATTAGTGCGAGTATCAATATGTGAGATTAATCATAAGAAGTGAATGACAAATAATTGAATGAATTGAACTTGTTTCATCGCATCTTCTAATAGCTTTTCAGGCATTGTTAGCTGGATTAAAGCGACAAGGCCATTTTGAGCCATGTGAATACCGATTGAAACACTTAAACGTTTTGTGTAAATATAAAAGGCAGAAAATATGACACCCATAACAAAATAAACAAGTAAATGTGAAAAATCCATATGTGCAACGGCAAATAATAATGAACTTATTGTCGTTGCGATTAAAAATTTAATCGTTTTATTTGCTCGAATGGCGTTATAGATTTCACCGAATAGCACTTTTCTAAAAACAAATTCTTCTAGTAAAGGGCCAATGATAGCAATTAAAATAATCATAATAGGCATTTCGCGTGCAACTTTTAAAATTCTAAAAGTATTTTCACTTACTGGATTGGTACCAAAAATAAGAACACTTAATACATTCACGATAATTTGTGCAAAATAGACAATCCCTAAACCAGCCAATATCCATGGGATAATATAACGTTTCTTCTCTTTTTGTTCTAATTCAAACTTAAGTTTATTTTTAACAGTATATTGCATCACTAAAATAATAATTGCTGCACATAAAAAAGCAATCAATTGGATGTAAATGGTTTGGTGCAAAGCGGTTGTACGATGTTGTGTATCTATCCATCCTAAAGCGTTTGCGAAAGTAGGTGTGAATAATGCAAGTATGTAAAATACAACCGTTAATATAGAAACTAAAATACGATTCATTTTATTCCTCCATTCAATGCTATCATTTTATCATAGATAGAAAAATAGCGCCGAATTACATAGTTATAAAGCGAAAAAGTTATGATTTAACCGAGATAAACTTATCGCTTGAATTTTTGACCAAATTTGATTATTATAGAAATGTATTAGCACTTAAGAACTTGAAGTGCTAAATTTATGTTCAACATAAGGAGGCACAAACACATGCTTAGACCATTAGGAAACCGTGTGGTTATTGAGAAAAAAGAGCAAGAACAAACAACGAAAAGTGGTATTGTTCTCACTGATTCTGCGAAAGAAAAATCAAATGAAGGTGAAATCGTTGCTGTAGGTCCAGGACGCATTTTAGAAAATGGGGAACGTTTAAAACCTGAATTGAATGTGGGTGACCGTGTTGTGTTTCAACAATATGCAGGTACTGAAATTAAAAGAAACGATACAAAATACTTAGTGTTAAGTGAAGACGAAATTTTAGCAGTTATTGAATAATAGATAAATAAAACAGATGAATATTAAACAACGGAGGGACTCTGAATGGCAAAAGAATTAAAATTCTCTGAAGATGCACGTCAAGCGATGTTACGTGGTGTAGATAAACTTGCAAATGCTGTAAAAGTAACAATCGGACCAAAAGGACGTAATGTCGTATTAGACAAAGAATTTACAGCACCTTTAATTACTAACGATGGGGTAACAATCGCTAAAGAAATCGAATTAGAAGATCCATATGAAAACATGGGTGCAAAATTAGTACAAGAAGTTGCAAATAAAACGAATGAAATAGCTGGTGACGGTACAACAACAGCGACTGTTTTAGCACAAGCTATGATTCAAGAAGGACTTAAAAATGTAACAAGTGGCGCAAACCCAGTAGGTATCCGTCAAGGTATTGATAAAGCGGTAGCTGTAGCGATTGAAGCACTTCATAATATTTCTCAAAAAGTAGAAAATAAAGAAGAAATCGCGCAAGTAGGTGCTATTTCTGCAGCTGATGAAGAAGTAGGTCGTTATATTTCTGAAGCTATGGAAAAAGTAGGTAATGACGGTGTTATCTCTATTGAAGAATCAAGCGGTTTTAATACTGAATTAGATGTAGTGGAAGGTATGCAATTCGATCGTGGATACCAATCTCCATATATGGTTACTGATTCGGATAAAATGACTGCTGAGTTAGAAAAACCTTATATTTTAATCACGGATAAAAAAATCTCATCTTTCCAAGATATCCTACCTTTATTAGAGCAAATCGTTCAATCTAATCGCCCAATTTTAATTGTTGCTGATGAAGTTGAAGGCGACGCTTTAACAAACTTAGTATTGAACCGTATGCGTGGTACATTTACTGCCGTTGCAGTAAAAGCACCAGGATTTGGTGACCGTAGAAAAGCGATGTTAGAAGATTTAGCTATCTTAACAGGTGCTCAAGTCATCACTGACAATCTTGGTTTAGAATTAAAAGAAGCTACAATCGATATGTTAGGTACAGCAAGCAAAGTTGAAGTCACTAAAGACAACACAACTGTTGTTGATGGTGACGGAGATTCAGCAAATATCGATGCACGTGTAAACCAAATTAAAGCACAAATTGAAGAAACTGATTCTGATTTTGACCGTGAAAAATTACAAGAGCGCCTTGCTAAATTAGCAGGTGGTGTTGCTGTAATTAAAGTAGGTGCTGCTTCAGAAACAGAATTAAAAGAACGTAAATTACGTATTGAAGATGCATTGAACTCAACACGCGCTGCGGTAGAAGAAGGTATTGTAGCAGGTGGTGGTACAGCATTAATGAATATCTTCAAAAATGTTGAAGAAATTGATGCAGAAGGCGACGAAGCTACAGGTGTCAATATCGTATTAAAAGCTTTACAAGCCCCAGTACGCCAAATTGCGGAAAACGCTGGTTTAGAAGGTTCTGTCATCGTAGAAAGAATGAAAAATGCAGAACCAGGTGTAGGTTATAATGCAGCAACAGATGAATGGGTCAATATGTTAGAAGCTGGTATCGTGGATCCAACTAAAGTGACACGTTCAGCATTACAACATGCTGCGAGCGTTGCTGCAATGTTCCTTACTACAGAAGCGGTAGTCGCAAATATACCTGAAGAAAAAGGAAATGACATGCCACAAATGGGCGGCATGCCAGGTATGATGTAAAATCACTTATGAATATTGATTTGACGGCGTTTGTAAACTCTATATGACATAATAATGACATAAAAATCCAAAAAAATAAAAATGCCCTTCAACTCAGATGAACTAAACGGACATTTAAAATAATTATTTTGAGACGTTTTCCAAAGACGATTGAACTATTGGGAAGCGTCTTTTTTAGGTTTTATGTCAAATAGAACTGGCAGTTAAATCACCAGTCTCATTTAGCATAGAAACTAAATTAAAAAGACTGTGCGTCATAAAAGCTCGAACTTGTTGCACGGAAAGTGAAGTATAATTTAACTTTATTTGTATTTCCGCTTTGTTAGATTTAAACTTTAAAGAACCAATTATTTCAAAAAAGCGAGTCTTATAATGACAAAAAACAAGCTTTAATTTTAGGTTGCGGAGGTCATTATGGTATAGCTTTTCATTTAGGTGTCCTTAAGGGTTTACATGATAAAAAGATATTTTTAGAGGACTCTGATTATGTAGTGGGTACTTCTGCTGGTTCGCAAGTGAGTACGACAATAACATCATATTCCATGGAACATCCAGATGTGATTGATGATGTTGATAAAGTTATCATCTTTTCAACGAATCTACCTATACCGTGCCATATGAACTAGATAAACTAATAGATAAAATGAAGTCTAAAAGTAAATAAGTTTTTGTAGTAAAACAAAATAATTCGGTTGTAGAAATATTAAAAAAATACGGGTTTAATACGATGAATCCTGATTTGCGAGAAGATATTGCTAATGCTGCTTTACAGCAAGGTCATCATATTGCTAGTGAGTTAGAAGAATTTTTAAAATAATGCTTATAAAGTTAAAACATACTAAACAGAGAGCAGACTGTAATTTAAACTATATATAGAAATTTAAAAACAAAATTGTTTTGCTAGTATCCTTATAGGTGTTTTACTGACAGCCATCTTTTTACTCCATTCTTCCGTAATTTGCAATTTATTTTCGCACTAAAAATTCTATTAATAAAGGCGTTTTCCAAGAGTTTTGTTAGCTTTTGGTGACGCCTTTTTTATGTATTTAAACTATTGCTGTTGAAAGTGCTTATGAAGTAAATCGTGGTTTTCATTACACACACCTCTTACTAAATGGTTTTATTTTATTTTTAACATTTATGCATCTTAAACAAAGAAATGGCCTTTAATAAATATTATGACTAAGTAATCACTAGAAACAAATAGATCATAAAAGTAAACGTATTTTTATAATCATTTTTGAAGTACTTTGTCTATAAAAACGTTTAGATTCTAAATGATTTATGTTACTCAATGATGAAGAATATAACCCTTAACACTGCATGCTCTACCATTTAATTTGATTCAAATTATCATTTAAACTGAATTAAAAACATATTGACTTTAAGGTTTAAAATGCTATTATATTTATAAAACCGATAAGAATAATAAGAATTAAAGGGGTGGAGTCATTTGAAGCGATTTTTATATGTTTTGATTATAGGATTTATCGTTATATCTGTGGCTGGCTGTGGTAAGTCTGACTCAGATAGTAACAGTGATAAAAAATTTACTATTGGGTTTGGTGTGGGGACTTATGAAGAGCAATTTAGAAAAGGAATCTTACCTATTCTTCAAAAAGAAGGTTACGATGTAAAAATTAAAACTTTTTCTCAAAATGATCAAGTTGATCCAGCTTTGGTTGATGAAGAAATTGATGCTACGGTTCATCAAAGTCGGGCTTATATGAATAGTATGAACAAAAAGTTAAATGGAGAAATGATTGTGAACAATCACGTACCGACTGCACCACAATCGATTTGGTCGACGAAACATCATTCTCTAGATGACGTTAAAGATGGTCAAACGATAGCCGTACCTAATGATCCAGTGAACCAAGAACGCGCATTTAGAATTTTGGAAAAGCTAAAATGGGTGAAAATTGATAAAGATGCGGGAACGGTCAATTTCAATGTTAAAAGTGTAAAACCCGATCGTTATCATTTAAAGTTTAAAGAGATTCATTCTGCACAAGTTTTACGTTCCTTAGATGATGTAGATTATGGTATCGTCAATGGAAACTATATTGCAGATGCGCATAAGGTTATCGCAGATGGTTTGATTGTGGAAAAAACGCCAGAACAGCACAAAGTTGTACTGACCATTAATAAAAAAGATCAAAATAAGGCGTGGGCAAAAGCACTTAAAAAAGCATATTACTCAGATGAATTTAAAACTTGGTATGAAAAGCAAAATAAATATAAAGGCTTTATTACACCAAAAGAATGGAATGAGGGGTAAGTGCAATGAGAAAAAATTTATTTCTATTACTGACTTTGCTTTTGTCTTTGATTTTAGTTGCTTGCGGTCATGAAGAGAAAGATAAAAAGGAAATTACAGTTGCCACATCACCTGGACCGTACAGTGAACTCTTTTTAAAAGGAATAAAGCCTGAATTAGAAAAGAAAGGTTATACGGTTAAAAACAAAGATTTTACGGAGTTACTGCAAGCAGACGTTGCTCTGCAGGAAGGTAGTGTTGACGTGAACGTGGATCAACATAAGGCCTATATGGATACTTTTAATCAAGAAAGAGATGCAAATTTAACGAATATCACCAAAATACCAACTGTTCCAACTCAAATCTTTTCGAAACGACATACTTCTTTAGAAGAAATAAAAGAAGGGGACACAATTGCGATTCCGCAAGACCCTTCAAATGCTTCGCGTGCATTTCGTTTATTAGAAAAAGCGGGATGGATTGAAATAGATGCTAAAAAGAACGATATTACTATTACTAAAAAAGATATTATAAAAAATCCTAAACATCTCAATATTAAGGAGATGAATTCTGCAAGTATTCCAAGAGTTTTAGATGATGTCGACTATGGCGTTATTCCTGGTTCAATTGTTTACGCTTCTCATTTAGATGCTTCAAAAGGATTATTAAAAGAAGATTTGATTAATGATTTATATTTACAAGTTGTTGTGAACGAAAAAAATAAAGATCAGCAATGGGTGAAAGACATTGAAAAAGCTTATCATTCTAAAGAATTTAAAAAAGTGCTAGCAAAAGAGAATAAAGATGGTTATTGGATTGTTCCAGAAAAATAGTGTTTTAGATTGAAATATAAACGATTTAGAAAGACAAAAATGAAAATTGGACAATTAAGGATAAGATAAATGATTTAAGGAAGTATAATAATTATAAAGCGTATGATATGAGCGTGTTGTTCATATCATACGCTATTTTAATGTTTAGCATGCTATTGTTCGCTAGTTGCTTTGACTGGATTTTTATACCAGCTTTTCAAAAAGTGATAAAGCACTTCTGTATAATCTTCAAGTGATTTGATTTCAATTTTTTCGTTTGTTCCATGTGCTTCATTTAATTCTCCGGGTCCATATAAAATGGTTGGGATGCCAAAATCTGCTGTCCAACCGCCATCTGTAACAGTGGTACTCATCGTTGATTGAAGCGGGGCTTGATGAATTTTTTCATGTGCCAGTTCCAGTAAATGGTAGCCCGGATGGTTAACGGGAAGGGTAAAGCTAGGGAATATTTCTCCTTTATCTTCTATCATTGAATTGCCACCCCATTCAAACTGAAGTGGGTGGTGTTGCAGCCATAAATCACTTTCTGCAACTTTATTTAAATAGGTTTCAACTTCATTAATAATATCATCATAATTTTCGTGAGGTAGAAAATGCACAGTAATCCAAAGTTTACATTGATCCGCAATAAATGCGGGATGACGTCCACCTTCAATGACTGCTGGATTAATCGTATTGGCACCACTTGGCATACCGGGATAAGATTTCGTCACAGCCCAATGACGCTCAAGTTCTTGTAACGCTTGAATGATTTTCAGCATTTTTTCAATGGCACTGGCGCCATGACGACCACCGCCAGCATGTATAATATGACTCCGAGCACCATCATGGATTGTGACATCACTTTGTATCGTAATCCATCCGGTAATCACGCCACCTTGTCCCATTGCGATAGATTCGCTTGTATCTAGGACGAGTGCTAAATCAGCTTTCGGTGAATGCTCACACGCAATTTTAGTTCCTGCTTCGCCTACTTCTTCACCGACAACTGATTGAACTATGATATCTCCTTCAGGCTGAACGCCATCTTGATAAAGGCGTTCAAGGTTATAAAATAACGCAGACATACCACCTTTCATATCGGCGACACCTCTTCCATACAAATAACCCTCTTTTTCAACAAGTTCAAATGGATTTGTATGCCAAAATGTTTCGCTTTCAACTTCTGCAACATCTACATGTCCATTCAATATGAGTTTTGGGGCCTGTTCATTTTTGCCTTTTAATGTGGCAACAATAATTTCATCATTGTCGTAAAAAGGGATTTGTGTTGTGTCGAATCCTATCGATTTAAGCCATTCTGCAATCTTTTGTTGAAGGGGTTTTGTATTTCTTGCGGGTGGGCTGACAGTAGGTGCTGCAATAAGTGCTGCTAATATTTCAAATTGTCTTTTATTCATTCAAATGACCCTCCAATGTTAATAAACGTATTTTTCTGTTTAATCCACTGTTGAAGCCACCCAACTGGCCATCCTTTCTAATGACCCTGTGACACGGGATGATAATAGATACAGGATTAAGACCAATTGCTGAAGCCACGGCACGGGTACTTTTAGGATGTCTCATCATTTGAGCAATGTCCCCGTAACTTACTTTATTTCCATAAGGGAGTTGTTGTAAGGTACGCCAAACTTTTTGTTGGAAAGGGGTGCCGATTTCAAATGATATTGGCGTTTTAAATGATTGACAGTGTCCGTGAAAATAACTTTCTAATTCGTGAGCAAGTTGATCAATTAAATCATGTTGAGAGCGGTGTATCAACTTATGCTGCCCATTTAATTTGTTCAATAACGTTTGGTAGTCTTTCGAGTCATTAAAAGCTAAACCAACTAATTTATCATGAGCGTTAACAATTGCGGTCATGACGCCAAGTGGTGTGTGTAGATGTTGATAATAATATGACAAGTTGTTTCATCTCCGTTCAGTAATTAGAATTCAGTCGGTTTAAAACCATCAACACTAACTGAAATATGTGTTTTAGAAAAGCGAGATTGCATCAATTTCAATACATATTGATAGGCGTCAGGTTGATACCAATCTTCTAAATGTAATGCTTGATACATATGACGCATACCTAATGATTCAGTTCTACGACCATTTGACCCATCGCCCATAAAGTAATCATCTATTGTGACATAATCTGTATAATGCGCTAAGATTTCAGGAAAGTTTGTCGTACAAGGTAAAAGAGGTGCCACAGCGACTTGCGTTGGGATACCTGCCTGACGTAATTTTTTGAGCGCATTGAATCTTGATTGAATGCTAGGTGCTTGTGGTGTGAAATAACGCACCATATCTTCTCGGTCTGTCTCAATGGTCATACTTACAATAAATCGACCGGGATAGGTTTTTAAAATGTCGATATCACGTTGGATGAGTGGGCTACGTGTTTGAATAAATAAAAAGTCAGGTGGATGACTGGCCATTGATGTGAGTAGTATTCTTGTAATTTCGTATTTCTTTTCAAGCGGCTGGTAAGGATCTGTTGAAGAGGACATAAAAATCGTCACGGGTCCTTTTCTTTTAGCACGTTGTAACTCATTTTGAAATTGATGGTTAACGTTATTTTTAACTGTCACCCAATCACCCCAATTTTTACCAGAAAATAACGAGATTGGCGACTTCCTCACATAACAATACGAACACGCATATTGGCAGCCCATATATGGATTGAGCGTATGCGTATAATCCTTTAGGAATCCACTTGCTTTTGTTAAAAATTGTTTAGGTTGTTTGACATTGATTTCCATTGCAACCCCCAAATTTGATAAAAAAGACAGGAAACATTGTAAGAGATGTCCCTGTCTATAGTTGATTATTGTAACGCTTTAATTGCTTCTGCTATTGAGTTGAAAACATGTGATAAATCATCTTTTTCGATACAACTAAAGGCGACACGAATATCTGTGTCATTTAAAGCAATGATACCAATTGAATAATGTTCGATGAGGTGTAATCTTAATTGTTCTGGGTCAACACCATTTACTTTAAGTGCCATGAAATAGCCGGAGTTAAAGTCGTAAGGTTGCCATAGTGATTTAAAAGCATCTTGATAAACGATTTCCTTAGTCACTTCGTAACGTTCTTTAAGTGTATCGATATTTTCTTGAATTTCTTGATCAAAATTAGCTTTGTTTTTTAGTGCGTGTTGTACTGCCGCTTGCGTTGGTGAAGCACCGCTAGAAATATTGCTACGGATTAATCCTTTCATTTTAGCTTCTAACACTTCTTTTGTTGTGTCATTAGAAAGACCGAATGTAAGGAAACCTACACGGAATCCCCATGCGAAAAATTCTTTCGTCGCGCCGTCTAAACGAACGGGTAATACACGAGAATTGTTGAGTTGTGTCAATGCTGTGAAGATAGATTGTGTATACACATCTTCATAAAATAAGCCATAATATGCATCATCAACTATTGTCACAACATTCACGCCACGACGTCCTAAGTCATCAATGGCTTTAACAATGGCTTTAACTTCACTCTCAGTAGGGGTATAACCTGTTGGATTGTTAGGGTAGTTGAGTACCATGATGACTTTGTCTTGATTAATTTGATTAAGTGTATTCACAAGTTCAGTTGTTGTGAAGTGACCCTGTTCATCAAAAATAGGGTAAGTATTGATTTCTGCTTGATGACGCACACCAAAAACAAGTTTGTAGTTCCCCCAGTTATGCGTTGGAAGTAAAACCGTATCTCCGGGATTTACAAAAAGGTCGCCAACCAAAGAAAGCCCGTGTGTAAGTGCGTTAGTGACTATCGGTAAACTTATCGCATCAGCAGAAAGATCAGGATTTTCTTTCAACATTTTTTGTTGCCAAAGCTCACGTAACTCACCTAAACCTTGGGGAGGCGCATATGAAAAAACTTCGTCTGTATTAAGCTCATTAAACATACTGTAGAGTGACTCAGTGTATAATTTCCCCTTAGAATTTGTTGCCATTCCAATCGTTGCATTATACTGCGTAGATTTTGCTTCAGCAGATTGCGTTAAAATGCCTTTTGGATAATACATGTTTTTCCCTAAATCAGAAAGCATATCTAAAATAATAGGTTGATTCTCTGTTAATTGTTCATTCAATTGCAGCGCTAAAGGGTTCATCTCATTTCGACCTCTTTCTTAAAATTCATAATATATATGTCTATCATACAGTGAAAAGTTATAAATTTAAAGTTACAGTTAGTGTGGGTTTAAAAAAATTAAATACCAAAACAGAACACACGTTCGCTATTTTGTGTTAAAATAAATTTAGCCACCTTTCCCTACATTTTTGGTGCTAAAAATAAAAATGGCTTCGCAAAGTAGGAGGTGTTCTTAATCATGCAGTGGACAGAGTTTTTAATGTCATTAATCACTGGTGGTATTTTAATTATTTTTAGATGTTGGTTTGAGTCTAAATGGCGACAATATGATCACCATTCAGACGATGAGGATGACGAAACTACCTCAAAAACCAAAAAGTAAAGTATTTAAAAAGCCCCAAGCTTGCGGCAACAAGTTTGGGGTTCTTAATCATGTGTGGATACAACTTTATATTAGCATGTGTGATATTTTGAAGCAAACAATATAATGATGAATTAAAAGTAGTTACAAACTTAACTATAAGTCAAATAAACGATTGACAAATAAATTGGCTTTTTCTAAAGTGAAATCAATGAATAAAAAGAGGTGAAATGATTGAAACATCTAACTAAAATATTTGTAGTGATTGCACTCATCATTTTTATTTTAGGTATTATTTTACAATTTATAAATCAAGAAGGTGCAGCGATTAAATTATTCGTTGCAACGATTTTATTTATGATTTGTGCTTTTATTAGTCGGAATAATGATCGTAAAAAGCAACAAAAGTAAGGCCATTTTTAAAATAATCCATTCAAATTCTCATAATAGCTTGTTGCATTTAGCATCAATGCAATCTAATGTTGTCAAAAATGACTGTGAAGTCAAATACTATAGCACTTGATAGTCATTTTGACCCTCCTACTTGTGTCATTCAGCACTAAGACGCTACTTTACCTTTCTGCTATTTGCTTTCCAATTACCAATCATTAACACTGTCAATAATTGATTTTAAGTCTTATTAAAATGACTTAATCATATGGTATCAAAAGAGTTAATCTTTTAAATTTAGCCTTAACACAAAAGTAATAACAATCAAATAAATGAGGTTCATTGTAAAAATGATGTAAAAATGAGCTCGAATCCTATCTATCAGTAGAAAAAATATGTCACAATATAGGGGAAGACTTTAATATTTTGTTGATATTATATATAAGAAGAATTAATTATTCTTTCAGTTTATTTGTCAACTTTGCTATTATTGTCATAATTTGGGTATGTTAAATAAAAGTAATTTAAATTGAAAAGATATTGTTTTCATTTTAAATGAGCAGAGAATTTTTTGGAGCGAAATCAAAGAAATAATATATAATAGAATCTAAATGATATTACGATTTAATTTATCATTTTGTCTTATTCATTATAAATGTTATTGTTGAAAGAGACGTTTATTATTTTAACTAAAAGCTTTTAGAGATGGTAGGAGGGCATGTGAATGGAGTTAAAGCAGATTACAAAGCGTTATAACAACAATACTGTCATCGATCAAATTGATTTTACTTTTAATGATAGTCATATTGTTGGTCTTATAGGAAAAAACGGTGTAGGTAAAACGACACTTATGAAAATTATGAACGGTAATATTATTAATTATTCGGGTGAAGTCAAAACCTCAAGTGATGAGCGTATTGGTTATTTAATTGAACATCCTAAACTTTATGATAATAAGACAGGATTGTATAACTTAAAACTTTTCGCTCAAGTGTTAGGGAAAGGCTTTGATAAACAATATACAGATGAAATTGTTAAAGCTTTTGGCATGGAATCTTATATTAAGAAAAAAGTGAAAAAGTATTCAATGGGGATGAAACAAAAATTAGCAATTGCAGTTTCTTTAATGAATAAACCGAAATATTTAATATTGGATGAGCCAACAAATGGGATGGACCCAGACGGTTCCATCGATGTTTTAAAAACAATTCAACAACTTGTAAAACAATTAGATATGAAGATTTTAATATCTAGTCATAAATTAGAAGATATAGAATTAATTTGTGATCGTGCTGTTTTCTTAAGAGATGGTCACTTTGTTCAAGATGTCGATATGTCAAATGGTCAATCTGCAAATCAAACGATTGTCAAAGTTGATTCAAAAGACTTTGAAGAAGCCCTTTACTATTTAACAGATCATTTTAAAGTAGCACAATCACACAAAGATTCAGGAGAAATTATTTTGAATGCGCAAAGTAATTATCAAGCGTTTTTAGAAGGTTTAGCACAAAAACAAATATTTCCAACGTATATTGAAACAAGAAAAATTTCATTGCGTGACACATACTTTAATATTAATCAACGAGGTGACGAACAATGAGAATATTGCAATTAGTTAAATTCGATATGATTAGCATATTGAAGAGTCCACTTACATATTTAGCGATTATTTTGGGTGTCGCACCGCTGATTACTACAATGGCAATCCTTGTTACGCACGATAAACCTGTCAATGCGAATACACTTTTTAGTGTGGGGAAATGGTTCTTTTCGTTAATTGGTTTACTATTTGTAATCAAAACGATTACACGTGATAGTGGTCAAGGCACAATTCAACTCTTTTTGAATCACTATCGAAATCGCGTTGGTTATTTTATTGCAAAATGTTGTTCAATCGCGCTTATTTCAATAATTACAACTGCTGTTGTTTTAATCGTGACATATTTAATTCAATGGACAACCAAAGGCGAAGAACTTAATAATCAGAATATATGGAAGTTGCTTGTCTTTTATTTAATTCTTTTCTTTGTGTATGGTTTACTGTTATTTTTAATTAATTTAATTGTTCAAAAACCAGCACTAGTCTATACATTAGGTATTTTACTGTTGCTTATATTACCAGTCATGAAACCATTTATTCCGTTGATTCCTGTCATCGGGGATGATATTCAAAAATCGTTGAAATACATTCCGTTTAGCTATTTAAGTGAAAAATCTTTAGACAGTGGGTTAACTTTTTCAAACTGGCAATGGTTTATCAATGCGGCATCCATCGTCGTATTATTTATTGCTAATTTTCTTTTAATTAGTAAGAAAGATATCTAAAATCATCTATTTAAAATAGAAAGCGATATAAATTGTAAATGAGATTGAGATCTAAGCATGTTTTAGATTTCAATCTTATTTTTTAGTTTTACATAGAAAGCGTTTACAAAAAGGAGGATTTAGACTAGAATACTTGTATACAAGTTGAGGTGATCGAATGGAATTTCCAAAAAAATGGTTAACAGAAGTATCAAAAGGCGAAGCAATCGCGGCACAAATACGCCTTGATATTATTAACGGGGATCGCTCAGCAGAACAGATTTTAACTGAAAATCAAGTGGCTGCTGAATTTCATGTGAGTCGTTCACCTGTTAGAGATGCATTTAAAATTTTAAAACAAGAGCGCTTGATTCGCTTAGAACGTATGGGAGCAGAAATTGTGCCTTTTACAGAGCAGCAACGACAGGAATTGACGGATATACGGTTAATGATTGAATCATTTGCTTTTACAAAGGTCGTTCAACGTGATGATTTGGATACAATTGTGCGAGCGATGTATCAAGCGCTTGAAATGATGAAAGTAAGCTTGAAGTTTGAAGATGCGATAAGCTTTACGGAAAATGATTTAAACTTCCATGAAACTATGGTACGGGCATGTGAACATCATTATTTAACACACTTATGGAAACAAATGAAGCCGACAATGCTTTGTATGATTTATATCAGTATGCAGCGCAGAATGGACACAAATGTCATCGATTTTAAGCGAATTATTACGAACCATGAACTCTTTGTAAAAGCCATTGAAGCACAAGATAGAAAAAAGATGTATCAAGCATTTGAGCTGAATTTTAAAGATTTAAATGATGATATCGGTGCTTTTTGGGCACAGTAGTGAGAGAAAGGAGCATGAAAATATGAAAGATTTTATGATGGGTGTAGATATTGGTACGACGAGCACAAAAGCGGTCTTATATCGTACGAATGGACGTATACAATTAAAAAAACAAATTGAATACCCATTACTGACACCTGAAGTAGATATTTCTGAACAAGATCCGGAAGTGATTTTTAAAGCAGTGATTGAAACGATACAGTCCGTTTTAATTGAAAGTGAAGTTTCGAGTGAAGACGTTGCATTTATTTCATTCAGCGCACAAATGCACAGTCTTTTACTTATTGATGAAAATAACCAACCTTTAACAAACAGTATGACATGGGCAGACAATCGTGCTCGTTTTGCTACTGAAGACTTGCGTAAGCATTATGAGGGCCATGAGATTTATAAACGTACAGGCACGCCACTTCATGCGATGTCACCACTTTCTAAACTGTGGTGGTTAAAAAATGAGTCTCTAGATCTTTTTAATCAAGCACGTTACTTTGTAGATATTAAGTCATATGTATTATTCAGATTAACTGGAGAATGGGTGATGGATGAATCTATTGCTTCAGCCACAGGGCTCTATCATTTGAAAAATAGAGATTGGGACTCATCCGTTTTAGATTTACTAAATATCTCAGCTTCCCAACTACCACGATTGGTAGAAACTACCAAAGTATTAACTATAGAAAATAATTTTACTGTCCAACAACTTGGTCTTTCAATTCAAACACCGATTGTTGTTGGGGCGAGCGATGGCGTTCTTTCTAATTTAGGTGTCAATAGTATAGAAAAAGGAGAAGTCGCCATCACGATTGGGACATCGGGTGCAATACGAACGGTAGTTGACCATCCAGTTATAGATGAAAAGGGACGTATATTTTGCTATGTCCTTGATGAACATCATTATGTTATTGGAGGACCCGTTAATAATGGTGGTGTTGTGTTGAAATGGTTAAGAGACGAGTTGCTTGCCAGTGAAATTGAAACAGCAAAGCGACTCGGAATTGATACATACGATGTCATGTCCCGTATTGCACAAACTGTGCCGCCCGGTTCAAATGGTTTACTTTTTCATCCTTATCTGACAGGTGAACGCGCGCCGTTGTGGGATTCTAATGCGCGAGGCTCTTTTATTGGTCTAACGTTGTCACATAAAAAAGAGCATATGATACGCGCTGTAATGGAAGGTGTCTTGTTTAATCTTTACACAGTATTTTTAGCTTTAGTTGAAGTCATGGAGGAAGTCTCTCAAAAAATTAAGGCGACAGGTGGATTTTCAAAAAGTCATTTATGGAGACAAATGATGGCTGATATTTTTGATTGTACAGTAGAAATTCCTAAAAGTTATGAGAGTTCATGTCTCGGCGCTTGTGTTTTAGGTTTAAAAGCGCTCAATCATATTGAAGATTATTCTATCGTTGAAACATGGATGGGCGCTACCCACCAACATGTCCCTCATGATAAGAATGTCAATCTCTATCAAGAATTAGCATCTGCTTTTATACAGATTAGTCGTGATTTGAATTATGCTTATCAAACTTTATCTCAATTTCAAAATCAGTTAAAAGATAAATAGGGAGGGAACACAATGTTACATGAATTTTGGCCACTAATCAGCGTCTTCATCGGTATCATCGTTTTATTATTACTCATTATGCAATTCCAATTAAATACTTTTATTGCGCTTATTATTACAGCCATGTTGACGGGTATTTTACTAGGAATGCCATACAATAAAATTGTAACAACTATTGAAGCGGGCATAGGCGGAACTTTAGGTCATATTGCTTTAATATTTGGTTTAGGCGCAATGTTAGGTAAATTATTAGCGGACGGTGGTGGGGCGACACAAATCGCCGACACCCTCATTGCAAAGTTAGGTAAAAAATATGTGCAATGGGCGATGGTGATTGCATCTTTTATGATTGGAATTGCTTTATTTTTTGAAGTCGGACTCGTTTTATTAATTCCGTTAGTTTTTACCATTGCTAAACGAATGAATGTATCTCAATTAAAAATGGGCTTACCCATGGTTACAGCACTTTCTGTTACACATGGCTTTTTGCCTCCGCATCCAGGGCCAGTTGTTATTTCTAAAGAGTTAAATGCACCTATTGGGAAAGTGCTCCTTTATGGCTTTATCATTGCAATACCAGTCACTTTGATTGCTGGACCACTATTCGTAAAGATTGCACCTTATTTGTCGCGAAGTGCTTTTGAAAGAGAAGGAGATATATCATCACTCGGTGCAACCAAGTCCTTTGAAGATGAAAAATTGCCCAATTTTGCATTGAGTACATTTACAGCGCTGTTACCGGTTCTTTTAATGTTATTTGCTACCATTTGGCAATTAGTGACAGGTCATGAGTCAGGACCGAAAAACCACCTAGAAAGAATCATATATTTTGTAGGGAATGCAGGTACCGCCATGTTAATAGCAGTGATATTTGCAATCTTTAGTATGGGAATTTTGCGTGGTAAGTCGACTAAACAGGTCATGAATACGTTGACAGAAGCGATTTATCCAATTGGCATGATGCTGCTTATCATTGGCGCTGGTGGTGCGTTCAAGCAAATTTTAATTGATGGTGGTGTAGGTGGTGCCGTTGAGCATATTTTTACGGATGTTCGCATATCACCCATTTTACTCGCTTGGTTAGTGGCGGCACTACTGAGACTGGCACTTGGTTCAGCGACAGTTGCGGCAATTTCGACAACAGGAATCATCTTACCCTTATTGCAAACGACAGACGTGAATTTAGCATTAGTTGTGTTAGCAATAGGAGCAGGCAGTATCTTTTGTTCACATGTGAATGACGCAGGATTTTGGATGTTTAAAGAATATTTTGGACTGACTGTAAAAGAAACATTTTTAACATGGTCACTTGTCGAAACCATTATTTCTGTGAGCGGCTTAGGATTTGTTTATCTCATGAGTGTTATCATCTAATAAAAGTGAGGTTATCCAAAAAGGGTTATAAGCGGAATAACAATTAAAAAAGGTAGAATCAATTAAAAATGAAAGATAATATTAAGATTATTTAACAACGATGCCTCGAATTGAGAACGGTTTGGTTAAACGTATACTCGATTCGAGGCGTTAGTTTTTTGAAACCTTCAGTGCATTAAATCCATCATCATGTCCGAACATGTGAGTGATTATATTTAAATAAGTCGAGATAAGATAGATTCATAGACTTCATTCCAAAACGAAGGATCTGTCGCATAACGATTATGAATCGTTTGATGGACTTCTTTTTGTTTATCATCAAAACTTGGATCATTTTTATCAGGTAAATATTCCGAACGGACTTGTTCTACAAATTTTTGAACTGTGTGTGCACGCGGGCCCCATACCGCTTTTTGTTCAAAATTCTCATTCATAAAAATGTAAATGGGTATTGAACGTGATTTACCATTGGTTAAATATTGGTCGATGAGATCTGTATTCTCATCTCGATAAAAAGCGCGCACTTCTAAATCTGCACCCTCAGCGATATGCTTTAGAATTGCATTATTCATCATAGCGTCACCGCACCAATCTTCTGTAATGACAAGAACATAACGATAACCTTTTTCTTTAAGTTGCTCAATGCGACTATCGTTTGAAGGTAATTCAAATTGATGATAAATCGATTGGAGTTCGGACTGATTTTGAGACATGTCTTGAATATACTGATCGAAAGGTTTAGATTGTGCGTAATATGTTTTTAAATGTGCCATAATAACCCCTCCCTTGACTTACATTATAACAGTATAATAATTTGATGAAAATTAAAAAGATTACGACAAATTAAGAATATGACATTTACAATACAAATTTAATCAAACTATTTAATTTTAAAGTATGAGTCCTTATAATTTTTAATATCAGAGTTAAAAGGGGGAAGACGATGGATAAAATCACATTTTTAAATGAATTAGAATATCAACTACATCGTTTACCCGATGATAAAATTGATGAAGTGATGAATACGTACGAGAATTATTTTTATCAAGAAGGACGTAAAGGGAAAACTGACCACGCCATTGTTAAAACTTTAGATACACCTAAGCAAATTGCAAAGCAGCAATATGCTAAATATGCTGTTAAAAATGCGGAAAATAAACCTGATGTAGCACACATTGCGCATGCTGTTTTTGCGACAATAGGGATGAGTGTCATCACTTTATTTTTCATTCTGGTACCTTTGTTTTTTGTAATGATTATTACATTGTTAGGCACTTTTATTGCATTAGGAATGTTGCTATCCCCGTTACTCTTACTCATTATGAACATATGGTCAGGGTTATACAGCTTTTCATTAAGCAATTATCTTTTTAGCTTTGCTTATTTAGGACTGGGTGCTATGTTCCTGGTCATGATTATAAAATTCATCATTGCAATTCGAAACTTACTCATAAGATATTTGAAATGGAATGTCAATTTTATTAAAAAAGGAACATCGTAGCCATGAAAAAATTATTTATATTTGGTTTGAGTTGTTTTTTAGTCTCTTTTATATTAGGCACCATCGTATGGTTTGGATTTGAAAAAAAGCAACAATCCATTGAAAAAGTAGAAAAAACATATGCTAAAAATGAAATTAATCAACTTATCGTGAATATGGCATCAGCTGATGTCAAAATTGTTGAAGGCAACCAGTTTCATGTCACATATAAAGGTAAAGAAGATTTGAGCGTTTCGAAGCAGAACAAAACGTTAAATATCGCAGAAATTAAACATTCTAGAGGAAAGGAACCTAATTTAAATCCTTTCAATAGAGAAGATAATTACATTGTGATTACTGTTCCATCAGCACAATTGAAAGAGCTGAATGTTTCAACTGGTTTCGCTAAAATACAAGCTGATGGGATTGATAGCCAGAATGCGAAGTTTTGGAACGAACGCTCAGGTGAAGTGACGATTAATCATAGTCAATTTTCACATACTAAAATCATTGGTCATGAATCGTTAGTGAACATTCATGATAGTCACTTGAATCAAAGTGAAATCAGTGTTGAAAATGGTCAGATTAATGCTAACCGATCCGCACTTCATAGAAGTATTTTTAAAATTAAGCAAGGAAATATCGTCATGAATGATATGGAAACAGAATGTGATTTTAAAGGCTCTACGCAAAAAGGGAATATCGATTTAAATTATCGAAAAACGCCTCATAATGTCATGCTATCGTTAAATCCAGAACATGGTCATGCACATATTAAAAATCAACATTTAAAGCATGGTAAAAATGGTAAAGGAGAGCATAAAGTTGAACTTTACACAAATCATGGGGACATTACGGTAGATTAATGAATGAAATCGATTAAGCGCCATAAATGGATGACAACTGTGTCATCTATTTATGGCGTGTTTTATTTATTCTGTCGCAAATTGAATTTCTGTATCAATGCGACCTTCAATTTGATTTGCCGTTAGATCATGGCCTTTTAACCAAGCGCCAAAATCAATTTTAATCGGATCTCGACTTTCACCTAATGCAATCCAAGCGTGTAATTGATGGGGGTCATACATAGAAGTATGAATAGTCCCACTCCAGCTTTTAAATAATTTACTATATATTTCGTATTGGGGTTGATTGAACCGCTTAAAGACTTCAAAGCGGTCTTCATGTGCTTGTGAAATTTGATTTTCAAGGCGACCTAATCGTTCTTTAGATTCTTTTGTATAGTTGCGATTTTCATGCGTCAACAATTTAAAGTGATTGGTGCAAGTTTGATCATAACGAACCTCTATACTTCTCGGAGAAACTTCAACGATGGCATGTGCGCCAGTTGCATCCTTAACGATATAACTAAATGAACTCCGGTTAGGAATTTCTTTTAAAAAGGCCACGGCTTCTTCTACATTTTTGCAATTTTCTAAGGCAAGACGGCCAACCATATAACAAACAAATCCATTCGCTGGCTTTTTACGATGCATAAAATTGTAAGCCATAACTAAACCACATTCGTTCATTCCGTCCATGCGACCTGTCACTCGAGACATAGGACCAATTTGAGCATAACCGTCATCATGCGGTTCAAACAACTGATACCTAGCATCGTATGTTGCAGGGTGATAATCGTAATTTCTCACTAAATAATCTTGTCCAATGTAAACCGAACACCCACTATCTGGCAGTGTTGTGAAGCGGTAGTGTGCGAAATTTAAAATCGCTTGTCGTGTTGGAATTTTTAATACATCTTGAATTCCCATTATTTCTTCCCAAATCCGAGGTGCATATTGTTGATAAATGTGATAAGTTTCTTCGATATCTATATCGAAGCGAGGCACTCGTTTCTTCCATTCTTTATTTCTATTTTTTAATAACGCTGTCGTTTGAAGCCACTGCCCTGTCATTACACCGTAATCGTAATGGTTTCCTCTAAAGCTTAAAATATCCGATATGACATTTTGCATAAAAATCGTCCTCTCTGAAATCTCGCTAACATAATTTGTTAAATGGTTGTAATCATTCTTTAATGGTATTCACTTCATGGCGCTACTATAATAAATTTAACATCATATTAAGTCGTATGTGAATAGGGATAAGGGGGGAGTTTTATGTGGAATTACTATATTAAGGTTAAACATTGGTTTTACAAAAATTATACACGGTGATGATTGTATTGAGGACTAACTATAAATGGATGATATAAAACTCGGACGAAAGGTTATGTATCGTCCGAGTTTGTGTTTAATATCATAAATAGTTATGTTTGAAATATGTGGTGCTATTACGCGACATTCCTCATTTATTGATTGACATCTATTACATTTGGTGTGATATAGACTGTTTTAATACGATGTTGTTCACCTGAAGCCCCTCCAAAAGTCATTGTAACCATTGTTTTAGAAGTGCGCTTGTAGTCAGGATTTTCTAACGAATAAACGTAAAAAATAATTAATTGACTGCCTCGCACATGGGCACGATGGATAATTTCAAAGTTCCATTGGAGGTCATTTTTCTCCATCACTTGCTGCATGCGTTTTCGTAACATGTGAATGAGCGTTGACTTTGATAATGATTGTGCCTCACCTAGCTCATTAATATAGTATGCTAATACGCGATCATCTACCATATTTTCTATACTCTCGATATCATTGCTTTTCCACGAACTCATTAATGATATGTATGGCATTTAACAAACCTCTTTCACAATTAAGTTAATCTTAATGTAACATATTGCTTATAAAAATTAAATTGATTTCTGATTAATACAGTCAAGAATAGGGTATGTAGTTAATGATTGTAATATTTTATGTTATGATGATATTAAATAAATGATGATGAGGTGAAATATTTATGTGGAACTTTATTAAGGGCTTATTTAAGTTTATCTTTATTTTCACAGCTACAGTGACTGTTGTCTTCGGTGTGGGTGCAGCTGTACTCGCATATGTTTTCAAAAAGGACTTTGAAGATATCGAAAATAAAACAAAAGAGATTGTATCTGACATTGAGTCTAATGTTAACTAAAGCATAACAACTGAACAATTCAATTTTAATGCGCGTTGAAAAAGATCACATTTAGTTATTTTGAGCTCGTCTTTATACGTTGCTCCAATGTGATTTTTGATTTGCCGGATTAACATTTACGGGAGGTAGCGACTTTGAAATCAAAATCAAATTTTAGATTTCGGTCCTACCTCTTTTTTATACAGACAATTAGAACACTGAATGAATAAAGGCTTTGAAAATTTTTATTATAAAGGTGATCAGTTTGTATCAAACACGTAATGCATTAATTTCATATCAACTTAATGAATCGACAAACTTTCAATTAGCATTGTTAAATCAACAATTATTAAATGAGCGCTATCAAGAACAACGCTTTCTTGATATGATTCAGGCCGTTTTCCAGACACACTATGAGACAAGCAATATTACAATTGGTGTCAGTGATGATAGACAATTAAGAGAAAATGCTTACCAATTTAAAGACTTATTAGAACAGGCCTTGATGCATACGGGATGTTCAGAGTTTGTAATCAGAGTTGTCGAGTGGAAAGAAGATTGTAAAAGTATGAAAAAATTTGAGCGTGCTTTTGTTGAAAATGAGCCAGATATATGGTTTGTCTTTTCGAAACCGCTCAGTTTTTGTCGATTGTTAAAAAGATTATATCGAAATCCTCTATTTGATCCTCGTCGTACATATTGCATGAGTAATTTATGTTCAAATCATTTAGTTCAAACATTGGGGTTTAAATATTTTGAAGGTATGAAAGGCATCACATCAATGGGGAAAGTGTGGACAGCTGAAGACGGTGAGTTGCGCATTATACCTTCGTAATGGGACAGCGTGTTAAAATTTGATAAAATAGCATTAAGAAATTTGAGAGGGGTACAACATGACAAAAGGATATATTGGTTCTTATACTAAGAAAAATGGAAAAGGTATTTTTCGATTTGAGTTAGATGATCAACAAGGTATTGTTGAGAAAGTTGAAACAGGATATGAATTAAATGCCTCGACCTATTTGACACAGTATCAAGATATGTTACTCGCCATTACGAAAGACGATCAAAACGCTGGCCTCGCTTCTTTCAAGATTAATAAAGATGGAAGCTTAGAAAAAAAGAGTACTTGTTTGGAATCTTTTAAAGGCTCTGGCTGTTATGTAGCGGTATCACCAGATGGAAAATATGCTTTTGAAGCGGTTTATGGAGATGGTGTCGCACGTATTTATGAATTAGATGCTGAAAACCACACTGTTAAACGCTTAATTAGAGAAATCAGCCATGATTATCCGCATGGGCCGAACATAGAGCGTCAAGAAAAATCCCATGTGCATTATTTAGATGTCACACCTGATCATCAATATGCGGTAGCTGTTGATTTAGGTTCGGATTTGTTAGTGACATATCAATATGGTTCTGAAGGTATGGAAGTTGCATATCGCACACAATTAGAACCTGGTGATGGCCCTAGACATATTGCTTATCATCAAACAGGACGTTACGCCTATGTGGTTAATGAACTTTCAAATACGGTTGTTGTAATGCAATATGAAGACGGTCGATTCACTGAATTGGAACGTCATTTAACGATTCCTGAAGATTTCTTACATCCGACTAAATTAGCTGCAGTACATCTTTCACATGACCAACGTTACTTATATATTAGTAACCGCGGGCATGATAGTCTTGCAATTTTCAAAGTATTAGCTGAGGGTAGCAAACTAGAATTGGTTGATATTGTCTCAAGTGGCGGTGTATTTCCAAGAGATTTCAATATTACTCCTGACGATGCATATCTCGTTGTGGCACATCAAGAAGAAGACTCTAAAATTGTCGTATTTGAAAGAAATCGAGACACGGGATTGTTGACATTAAAAGATGATCAACAAGTTGCAGAGGAAGGTGTTTGTGTTAAATTTTTAGACGAAACCGACCTCTAATAGCGAATAAAAGCACAAAAAGATAACGAAAAAGCACATGCTGAGAATGGCAAAAATGATGATTGTCATATTCTCGCATGTGCTTTTATGTTAACGCATTTGAAAGAGAAGATTACTTTTTAAATAACTTTTTAACGTAGCCCAGTTTACCTTTATAAGGGGGAAATAGTAACCCAGTCTCCAATTTAGTTGTTTTAAAAATATAAGGTTTTTGATGTGAAAATGTTTCAAATGAATAACGTCCATGGTAGCGCCCGATGCCTGACGCACCTACACCACCAAAAGGAAGGTTTGGATTTGCTAATTGAAGTAAAGTATCGTTAATGGCACCGCCACCAAACGATAGTTCAGTAAGTATTCGATTAGTTGTATTTTCATCTTCACTAAATAAGTATAACGATAATGGTTTAGGTTTTGATTGAACATATTGAATGGCTTCATCAAGATTTTGATAAGTCATAATTGGTAAAATTGGACCAAATATTTCATCAGCCATAATGGCATCTGAAGCTACTACGTTATCAATCAGAGTCGGTGCAATATAACGGTCAGTCGCGTCCGTTTCACCACCTAAAATAATTTTAGTTTCATGGGTTTGAATCAATTGTGCTAAACGATTAAAATGACGTTCGTTTACAATACGCCCGAAATCCTCACTCTCATGGGGCGCGCGTCCATAAAACTCACGTATTGTCGTCGTCAAAGCTTTAATAAAATCCGCTTTTACTGTTTCATCAATCAGCACATAATCAGGTGCTACACAAGTTTGACCCGCATTCATAAATTTACCAAAACAAATTCGTTCACTTGCTACTTTTAAGTTAGCGGATTTATCTATAATTGTAGGTGATTTTCCGCCAAGTTCTAATGTCACTGGTATAAGTTGTTTTGCAGCCGCTTCATAAACAATTTGGCCAACTTTTGCACTACCGGTAAAAAAGATATGATCAAAAGGTAATTGTAAAAGTGCTTGAATCACATCTGCACCACCTTGCACGACGCTGACGTATTCTGGCTCAAAACTATTTGCGATAATAGTTTCAACGACTTCGGCCACATGAGGTGTGAGTTCTGACGGTTTCACGATAGCGGTGTTGCCTGCAGCAATTGCACCAAGTAAAGGTTCAAAAATTAATTGAAAAGGATAGTTAAATGGACCAATAATCAACACGGTACCTAAAGGCTCACTAATGACAAAGCTTTTAGTAGGGAAGAGAAATAAAGGGGTGTCTACAGATTGTTTTTTGGCCCATTTATTCAATGATTTACGGGTATGTTTAATGCTATTCAATGTATAGCCCACTTCAGTTGCATAAGCTTCTACTTCATTTTTGCCTAGATCCTTTTTTAAAGCCTCTAGTATGGCATCTTCATGTAATTTAATTTGCTTTGATAATTGCTTTAATGCTTTTTTACGATATTTGAGGGACACGGTGATGCCTGATCGAAAATAGTCTTTCGTTGCATCAAATTGCTTCTGGTAGCTGTTCAATGAGATAACTCCTTTCAAATGATGTTTTATTAATGAGAGGGTATGCTAGTTATCTTTGTATGAGATGTGTATTCAATCAAATATAAATGACACAGCATAAGGTGAGTATCGATTTGATGGTAACATCAGATACAAAGAAAGGGACCAGAATAGAAATCTGACTACACGTTTAGATTTCGTATTCTCGGCCCCAAGTTAAAAAGATAAAATATTTGTGTATAACATAAAAATGACATGGACACTTAAAATGGCTCAATCATTTAGATAGAATGCACAACCATGCACCTTGTGAGTCATCAAGAAACACTTGTATTAAAGTTCTCCTTACTCAGCTAAAAGCGGTGCAAGAGATTTATCTTTTTCAAATTGACGCGCCACATAACTACAAGATGGAACAATTTTTAAGTTTTCATCTTCGGCTTTTTGAATGACTTCGTTGAATAATTTTTTTGCAACGCCACCGCCACGGAGTGATGGATCAACAAAAGTTTTGTTGACATCGATTGTATTTTCATCAAGATACTTAAATGTAATCTCAGCTTGCGGTGTGTTTTCATTTTCACCAATATAAAACTTGTGATGTCCTGCTTTAATTTGATTTGTCATGCAACCACATCCTATTCATTTGATTTTAAACTTTATGATAAAGCTTCAGTAATAGGTGGAACAATTTGTTTCTTACGTGATACAACACCAGGTAAGAATGCTGTATTGTTATCGAGAGCAGTGTTGAAAGCTTCTCCGACTTTATCTTTTTCTGCACCAACAACAATAATTTTAGAATTGCTGTTTAAAATGTCTGTAATAACAAGAACGAAGATATCATAACCGTTTTCAGCGCTTGCTTTATTCATTGCATTTTCAAGTGCTTCTTGGCGCGCGATAACTTCATCGATATCGACAGTGTTGACTTGTGCAATACGTACAGTATGTTCACCCATACTGAAAGATTTCGCATCTGTGTTTAAAATGCTATCTTCTGTTTTGTTTGTAGTAGAAGCGCCTGCTTTTAACATGTTCAAGCCATATTCTTCTAAATTCACATCTGCAATTTTTGCTAATGCTTTTGCAGCATTAACATCTTGTTCTGTACATGTTGGTGATTTGAATAAAAGGCTATCTGATACAATAGCAGACACCATTAACCCTGCAATTTGAGGGCGGATTTCATAGTTGCGCTCATTATACATTTTGTATAAAATCGTCGCTGTACAACCAACAGGTTCAGCGCGGTAATATAATGGACCAGCAGTTTGGAAGTTTGAAATTCTATGGTGATCAATTACGTGATGAATTTTTGCTTTCTCGATTGTTTTAGCACTTTGTTGGAACTCGTTGTGGTCCACTAAAATAACGTCTTTTCCTGTTAAATCATCTGTCAACAATTCAGGTACTTCCACATTAAAATAATCTAATGCATATTGTGTCTCTGGACCTAACTCTCCAATACGGAAGGCTTTGGCCTCTTTATTACCGTGTTGTTGTTCAAAGTCAGCCATGATGATTGCCGAACAAATGGCATCAGTATCTGGGTTTTGATGACCAAAAATATATGTTGTCATTATTCAATCTCCTTATTATTTTACTATATTCATATCTATTTTAGCATGGCAAACAGTAATTATTCTACCGCTGCGCCTAAAGTATCTTTAAAATGTGTTAAAGCCCATTCATGGCCCGTTAAATTGAATGATGCCACGCCATTTTTAGGTATAATCAGTTGATAGTTTAAATTATATGCGCTTGCTGCAGTGTGAAGGACACAGATATCTGTACAAACACCTACAATTTCAAGTGTATCAACATGGCGTTCACGTAATAAGCTATCTAACGGAGTACCATAAAAGGCATCGTAACGTCGTTTATCTATAAAATAGACGTGTGATTCGTCTTTAATTTGGTTATATATTTCTTGTACACGACCATAAAGATCACGTCCATGTGTTCCCTCAATGTTGTGTGGTGGGAAACTTTTCGTCTCAGGATGATAAGGATCATTTTCATAATGTAAATCCATCATAAAGAAAATGTTCTCTTTTGATTGATGGTAAGACTGAATGCGCTCTACGATAAAAGGCTCAATCGCTTGACCCGCTTCACCGCAAGTCAATTTCCCATCATCAGCCACAAAGTCATAAGAATAATCCACTACAATTAAAGCTTTTTTTGACATTAAACATCCTCCTAAAAAGGGTATATAGAAATTAAACAACATTATTCATAGTATAACTTAATTCAGAAAGGATGGCACGAAAATGATTTTAAATATTTTAGATTTTGGTGCAACTGGAAAAAATAAATTGCGCGACACGATCGGCATTCAACGTGCTTTAAATAAAGGTAAAAAAAGGAACGTGACTGTTTATATCCCTGAAGGTACATATCATATCGCTAAAGCCTTAAAAATATATGAAGGTACAACTTTAATATTAGATGCAGAAGCGGAATTATTAAGGGTTGGTCGAGACGCATTATTAAAAAATGGCTCAAGTCGAAAAAAGTACTATCAATATGATGGTAATAGCCATATTAAGATAGAAGGTGGCACATTCAATATGAATGGTGTGCACTATCCTTATAATAATACAGCAATGTGCATAGGTCATGCCCGAGATATTGAATTAAGCCATATCACTTTTAAAAATATTGTAGGTGGGCATGGTGTGGACGCTTGTGGATTAGATGGTGTCTATATTCATGATTGTAACTTTTTAGGTTTTTATGATGTGAATGGGGATCGTTGGTTCTCAGAAGCAATTCAACTTGATATGTTTGTCGAAGGTGCTTTTCCAAAATTTGGAGTGAATGATGGCACGATTACTAAAAATGTAGTGATTGAGAATTGTTATTTTGGAAATTCATTCGAAGGGCAAATGCAATCATGGAATCGTGCAATTGGTTCACATGCAAGACGTTATAATTATTTTTATGAGAATATTGTTATCCAAAATAATATCTTTGATTCAACGCAAGATTATGCGCTCACACCTTTAAAAGGGAAAGATATCTTGATTCATAATAATTTGTTTTTAAATTGTAGTGGGGGAATTCGTTATTTAGGTGTTTATAAAGGCCAAGATATGCAAACTTTAGATGGTACTTTTGAAGGGAAACAAGGGGGAGAAGCGTTTTACGTCATGCACAATCAATTCGTCAATATTTCTGAGAAAAATCCACTGCATATTAGAAGCCATAAAGATGCGCCACACAAAGGTGTCTATATCATCGGGAATGAATTTTTAGGAGACAATCAAGCGAATCAAATGACTGCTATTAATGAATTGACGATTGCAGAAAACAGACAGTTACCTCATCTCAATCAACACGATGTCAGTCAACTCATATTGGATGAACTAGAATGAGCGCATAGGATGTAAAAGAGAGAGTGGATGATAGCGACATTGAATGACTTGAATTGGAAATGCTAAAGATAAAAGCAAATCCAATTACGTCATTTGATATGGTATGAAAAGGGAATAAATAAAGTGATTAATTGAACCGACCCAAGTTTTTTAGTTCAAAGTCGAGCGTTTTTAAAATGGTTGTGATTTTATTGACCGTTTCATCAAGAGGACACTCGGCCTGTACAAAAAAGCGATACATACCGAGTTTCGTTTTTAAAGGTCGAGATTCCACCCATTTTAAGTTGACCTGGAACATCGCAAAAGTATTTAAAATATTTGCGAGAAGTCCTGGTTTGTCTTCAGTAGGTGTAATGACTAGCAACCAATCTTTACCTGACTGGTGCGCCACTTCAGATGCATGTTTGAGTACAAGGAAGCGTGTCATATTATGTGGATAGTCTTCGATATGCGTTTGAAGAGCATGATAACCATACATTTCTCCGCTTCCAATGGGCGCAATCGCACCGGTCGTTGCATTGATTTCTCTCAATGAAGCGACAGTACTCGGTGTATAATCATAATCAAATTGATGCGCATGGATAAATCTTTGCGTTTGACTTATCGCTGGACTAATCGAATAAACTTTTGTAATATCCGCAAGCGATTGCTCAGGTAATCCATATAAAGCAAACGCAATATCTAACAAAATTTCATCCACGACGACAAAGGGATAATCAGTCAATGTATCTGCAATGACATTGATTGTTCCTTCTATCGAATTTTCTATTGGGACAATGGCAGTTGCTGTTGTTTCTTTTTGGAGTGAAGTCATGACCTCATATAAATTATCTTTTTCAACTAAGCAGTCGTCGTCTTGTTGTGATTGAGCCATCAATTTGAGTGCGGCTAAATAGGAAAATGTCCCTTTAGGACCTAAATAATAAAGTGTCATGCAATCATTCCCTTACCGATATTTGTACTTTATTGTACACGAATTTAGTGAAATGGACACCCAGATGATGACGATTTTTTATAAAAAAAGTTAGGGACTCTTATCTCATTTTGATAACCATGATGATAATTTGAAGTTAAAGTTGGAGATAATGGGGGTGCTAACCATGACCATTTTCCTGTTACAGTTCGTCCTTGTTGTTGTTCGGCTTGTTCAAATTTTTCAAATTGCTTAGCTGCAGTTAAATGGTCAACCATAGAAACGCCTGCATTTTTAAAAGATTGGTAGACAGCATCATTGATTTCAACTAACACCCGATCTTTATTAAAAGAAGTGTTTCGTAAATTAGAAAATCCCATGGCTGTGGCAAATTTTTCTAATAAGTTATAACGATAACTGTCTGTGAAATTTCTAACTGCAATTTCATTCACCATATACCAACCATTGAATGGTGCAGTTGGATAAGTAATCCCACCAATTTTTAAATCCATATTTGATATAATCGGTACCGCATACCATTTTATACCTAACTCAGCAACTTTAGGGAATTGTGTATGACTAATAGGAACCTCTAAGATTAAGTCACTAGGATATTCATAATATTTAATTTTTTGACCCGGTAATTGATATATTAAAGGTAATACATCAAAATCTGTATGCTCACCTGACCATCCGAGATGTTGGGCGAGTTGCGTGATTTCTTTTTCAGATGGATCTCCCTTATCTTCATAGCCCGCATAACGAATCAATTGATTATTAAATATTTTTGGGCCTTCAACGTCAGATTGCGCATAAATTGTAATATAAGGTTTAATACGGCCATGATTCGTCGCTGTAGAAATGTGCGAACAAATCGAATTTATAAATGATGCTTCATCTTTAATATGACGCGCGTCTTCAACGATTAAACTCTCCCAAAAAAGACGACCAATACAACGATTTGAGTTGCGCCATGCCACACGGGCACCATATGTTAATTCTTCTGAAGTATGTGTATAAGTCCCCGTCTCATTAATGGATGCTGCAATTTCCTCTAAACGGCGATCACGCGCTTGTATTGGTAAATTTAATTCTTCATACATTTGTTTAATAAATGCTTGTGCTTCTTTTAACATATGCCCACCTCAATGGATATTATAATGAATTTATATGATGTCGTGACACGTTTAGCTGAATTGTCACAATTTTGTATCAGTTGAACGTGTTAATTTATAATATGGCTTCTTACTCACTCACTTTATCATGCTTTTGAATCTGGTTCGAACTTGTCGAACTTTTAATTTGAATGTGATACACCCAATGCCCATCTCAAGCCGATTTCCTTAACTTTTTAACTGAACCTATTATATGAGCGCACATTCGATCACGTTCATTAATTAAATGATATGAAAGTACTATATTTGTTGGAATGGAAGCCCGAGCCTTTTAAATAGACCAAATTCCACAGAATTGCAGTGTCGAATAAAGAATCCCACGATATTGTGTGATATTATAGGTATGATAAAAACGATTGTTAAAGGAGAAGTGGGAGTAACATCATGTATCAATATAAAGATGATAGTTTAATGTTGCACAACGATTTGTATCAAATCAATATGGCTGAATCTTATTGGTTTGATGGCATTCATGAACGTAAAGCAGTTTTTGATTTATATTTTAGAAATATGCCATTTGGGAGTGGCTATGCTGTTTTTAATGGATTACGTCGTGTCATTGAATTCATAGAAAACTTACATTTTTCTGAATCAGATATGGCTTATTTAAAGTCCATTGGTTATCAAGATGACTTTTTGAGCTATTTAAAAGAATTAAAATTTACGGGTAATATCCGTTCAATGCAAGAGGGTGAGCTTTGTTTCAGTAATGAACCCCTCATGCGTATAGAAGCACCTCTTATTCAAGCACAACTTATTGAAACGGCGCTATTAAATATTATCAATTTCCAGACGTTAATCGCTTCTAAAGCAAGTTTAATTAAACAAGTTGCGGTAGACGACGTTTTAATGGAATTTGGGACAAGACGTGCACATGAATTTGATGCTGCGGTTTGGGGTGCGAGAGCAGCTATTATTGGTGGTTTTGATTCAACAAGTAATGTCCGTGCAGGAAAATTATTTAATATACCGGTCTCTGGTACACATGCGCATGCATTTGTACAAACTTATGGCGATGAATACACAGCTTTCAAGAAATACGCTGAAAGACATAAAAATTGTGTCTTCCTCGTTGATACATTCCATACGTTAAAATCAGGCGTACCAAATGCGATTAGAGTCGCTAAGGAACTCGGTGATCAAATTAACTTTATCGGCATTCGACTGGATTCTGGTGACATTGCTTATTTATCGAAAGAAGCTCGTAAAATGCTCGATGAAGCTGGTTTTAAAGATGCTAAAATTATTGCTTCAAATGACTTAGATGAGCAAACGATTGCTAGTTTAAAAGCTCAAGGTGCTGCAGTAGATTCTTGGGGTGTGGGTACTAAATTAATTACGGGCTACCAACAACCTGCTTTAGGCGCAGTTTATAAAATGGTTGCGGTTGAAGATGCTAATGGCCAGCTTGTGGATCGCATCAAATTATCAAACAATGCTGAAAAAGTAACGACACCAGGCAAAAAGAAAGTTTATCGTATCATTAATACGAAAAACAATAAATCTGAAGGGGATTATATTACTTTAGACCACGAAGACCCAAATCAAGAAGAACGGCTTAAAATGTTTCATCCTATTCATACGTATAAAATGAAGCGTATTAAGCATTTTAAAGCGATTGATTTGCACCATGATATATTTAAAGAAGGGCAACTTGTCTATGACTGTCCGTCAGAATTAGAAGCAAAAGCCTATTTGAAAAACAATTTAAATTATCTATGGGAAGAAAATAAACGCTATTTAAATCCTGAAGAATATCCAGTTGATTTGAGTACCTTATGTTGGGAAAATAAGCAAAAACGTATATTTGAAGTGGCTGAAAATGTGAAGGAGATGGAAGACCGTTATGACTATGAGTAAAATGCAGTCTATCATTGTAGATGAAATGAAGGTGAAACCTGTCATTGATAGTGCTGAAACGATTAAGGAAATTAAACATTTCATAGAACAATATGTTCAATCACATCCATTTGTGCGCACGTTAGTGTTAGGCATCTCTGGAGGGCAAGATTCTACATTAACTGGAAAACTTCTTCAACTTGTAGCAGAAGAAATGCGGGCAAACTCTGGAAGAGATATTCAATTTGTTGCAGTGAAATTACCGTATGGCGTTCAAAAAGATGCCGATGAAGTTGAAGATGCACTCAACTTTATTGCGCCTGACCGTATTATCACTGTGAATATTAAACCAGCTGTCGACCAAAGTGTTGAAACGTTAAAACAAGCCGGTATCAATTTGACTGATTTTCAAAAAGGAAATGAAAAAGCACGTGAACGTATGAAAGCACAGTATGCGATTGCTGCAAATTTATCTGGTATTGTTGTCGGTACAGACCACTCAGCTGAAAATATTACTGGCTTTTTTACGAAACACGGTGATGGTGCAGCTGATATTGCGCCACTTTTCGGTCTTAATAAACGACAAGGTCGTCAACTCTTAGCGTATTTGAACGCGCCAGCACATTTATATGAAAAACAGCCGACTGCAGATTTAGAAGATGACAAGCCACAATTGCCAGATGAAGAGGCGCTGGGTGTCACTTATCATGCAATCGATGATTATTTAGAAGGAAAAACAGTTCGCCCTGAAGAAGCGGCTATCATTGAACAACATTATATAAAAAATGCACATAAACGTGAATTGGCTTACACACGTTATACGTGGCCTAAATAAATGTAATGACAAAATAATGTGAACTTGATACAATGAGCTAGATTTTATTATGAAAAGAGGTTGCGTATGAGTGTAATCAATGATAATCCTTGGATGATGCTCATCTCGATATTCGCCATCAACGTCGCTTATGTGACAGCATTAACAATGCGAATGATATTAACACTTAAAGGTTATCGTTATATCGCAGCTGTTGTCAGCTTTGTAGAAGTACTTGTTTATGTCATTGGTTTAGGAATGGTAATGTCAAATTTAGATCAATTTCAAAACGTGATCGCTTATGCACTCGGTTTTTCTGTTGGTATAATCGTTGGTATGAAAATTGAAGAAAAGTTGGCACTTGGCTATTCTGTAGTGAATGTGACCACAGCAGATTATGAGTTAGATTTACCAAGACAACTCCGTGATTTAGGTTATGGCGTCACGCATTTTGGCGCACATGGTCGTGATGGTGACCGCTTAGTCATGCAAATTTTAACGCCACGTCGCTATGAATTAAAACTGATGGATACCATTAAACAACTGGATCCAAAAGCATTTATTATTGCATATGAGCCACGTAATATCCATGGTGGATTTTGGGTTAAAGGCGTTAGAAGTAAAAAAGTAAAGGCGTATGATACAGATGAAATTTAAAGTGGAAGCGGATGAAACGATTCAAGATTGTTTAGCTAGAATGAGAGCAGCTGGCTATATGCCGGTCAAGCGTTTTGAAAAGCCTGTATTTAAAGAAAATGCAAATGGCGAGATTGAAGTGTTAAGACAAGAAATAGAATTTACAGGTAAGAAAATAGAGCGTCATTAGAATTAAAAAATAAAAATGTAAGAAAATGAGTTGAGATGTGATGTCGTCTTGACTCATTTTTCTTTGCTTTAAATGTCTACGCTTGTCGGGAATGGAGTCATAATAAGCTTTTTTGAGAACTTAAGAATCTTTTGTCCCATACATTAAATCAAAAAATCTGGTAATCCATCCTATATCGAAAGCGTACATTCGTGAACCGAAATAAATTATAGTTCGTGAATTAACCATTTTGAGCATGAGTATAATGTAAGATTAGCTATATTTATACTTGATTGCGAACGATAAATTTGTTTGAATAGACAATGTACATGATTTTTAGTTCTGATATAATGAAACTAAATTAGAAGATTGGAGTTTATATAAGATGATTGAACGTTATTCAAGAGAAGAAATGGCTCAAATTTGGACTGATCAAAACCGTTATGAGGCATGGTTAGAAGTTGAAATTCTTGCTAGTGAAGCTTGGAGTGAACTGGGTTACATTCCAAAAGATGAAGTTAAAAAAATTCGTCAACATGCGCGTGTAGATGTTGAACGAGCAAAAGAAATTGAGCAAGAAACACGCCATGATGTTGTTGCTTTTACAAGACAAGTTTCAGAAACTTTGGGTGAAGAACGCAAATGGGTTCATTATGGTCTAACTTCAACTGACGTGGTTGATACAGCATTAAGCTATCAAATCAAACAAGCGAATGACATTATCGAAAAGGACTTAGAACGTTTTATTGAAATTTTAGCAGCTAAAGCTAAAAAATATAAAACGACTTTGATGATGGGGCGTACGCATGGTGTTCATGCAGAACCGACTACATTCGGTTTGAAAATGGCGCTATGGTATGCGGAAATGGAACGTAATTTAGAACGCTTCAAACGTGTAAGAACAGAAATAGAAGTCGGTAAAATGAGTGGTGCAGTCGGTACTTTTGCGAATATCCCACCTGAAATTGAAGCATACGTTTGTAAACATTTAGGAATTGGAACAGCGCCAATCTCTACACAAACATTGCAACGTGATCGTCACGCATACTATATTGCAACATTAAGTTTAATTGCAACTTCTCTTGAAAAATTTGCTGTCGAAGTGCGTAACCTACAAAAAACAGAAACACGTGAGGTTGAAGAATCATTTGCAAAAGGTCAAAAAGGTTCTTCAGCAATGCCACATAAACGTAATCCAATCGGCTCTGAAAACATCACTGGTATTGCACGTGTTATTCGTGGTTACTTAACAACTGCATACGAAAACGTAGCTTTATGGCATGAACGTGATATTTCTCACTCTTCAGCTGAGCGCATTATGTTACCAGATGTTACAATAGCATTGGACTATGCCTTAAATCGTTTTGCAAATATTATTGACCGATTAACAGTTTATGAAGAAAATATGACTGCAAATATGAATAAAACATTCGGTTTAATTTACTCACAACGCGTCCTTTTAGCTTTAATCGATAAAGGAATGGTTCGTGAAGAAGCTTATGACCTTGTTCAACCAAAAGCGATGGAATCATGGGAAACAAAAACACCATTTAGAGAACTTGTAGAAGCAGATACGCGAATTACTGACAAGTTATCAAAAGAAGCTTTAGATGCTTGCTTTGACCCTAGACATCACCTCAATCAAGTTGATACAATATTTAAAAGAGTCGGCTTAGAGTAAATAAATGGCTCAAAAACGATTTAATTGGTTAAGTAGTGTTAGATTATATAAATAGGGGCTGTTTGCATGCAAATTGAAAAATTACGTGGAAAAGCATTAGATGAGTTGTTTGATGCGATTTTGACATTAGAAACACGAGAAGAATGTTATCAATTTTTCGACGATTTATGTACTGTCAATGAGTTACAATCTTTATCTCAAAGACTTCAAGTTGCCAAAATGATTAAGCAAGGTTATACCTATGCAACAATTGAAAAAGAATCTGGTGCTTCAACAGCTACAATTTCACGTGTGAAGCGCTCTTTACAGTGGGGCAATGATGCCTATACAATGATATTAGAGCGTATGAACATTGAAACAGAAATGTAAAGCACTAAAACACTATATTAATCATGCTCCTTACAGCATTTCCATTAATGGAAGTTGTAAGGAGTATTTTTAAGTGTGCACCATATTTTGTAGAGAAGCATTCATGCTATTTTTGATAAACGAGATCGTATTGCTCACCGTATACGGTCTCACTTTTTGTGAGCAGTGCTTTGCGGATAATCTGCAATTATGAATACATATATCAATGGGCTTTTCTCTATTCAAAAAGGGCTCAAAAAATGAATTGAAAAACAATATTGAAAAGATGATGAACTTTAGATATCAATAGTCAAAAGTGCTATAATATAAGTTACGAAAAATAAAGGAGTCAGGTTCATGTATGATATAAAAGAATGGCGTCACATTTTTAAACTTGATCCAGCGAAAGAGATTTCAGATGAAGATTTAGAGATGATTTGTATGTCGAATACAGACGCAATTATGATAGGTGGCACGGACCAAGTGACAGAAGATAATGTCATACATTTGATGAGTCGTGTGCGCCGTTACCCATTACCATTAGCATTAGAAATTTCAAATCTTGAGAGCACGATGCCAGGGTTTGATTTTTATTTTATACCTACTGTTTTGAACAGTAACGATGTGACATATCATAACGGCTTGCTACATCGTGCCTTAAAGGCGTATGGTCATATGATTAATTTTGATGAATTGATTTTTGAAGGTTATGTCGTGTTAAATCCGGATAGTCAAGTGAGTCGACATACGCAAGCATCGGCAAACTTGGATGAAGATGATGTGATTGCGTATGCTCAAATGGCTGAAAAACTGTACCGGTTGCCTATCCTTTATATCGAATATAGCGGTCAATATGGTGAACCTGAGATGGTACAAGCTGCCAAAGATGAATTAGAGCATACCCAACTCTTTTACGGTGGTGGGATTACCAATTTTGAAAAAGCGAAAGAAATGGCAGCGATTGCAGATACAATTATAGTGGGTAATGTTATCTATGAAGATATTAAAGCAGCAATTAAAACGACTAAAATAAAGGAGAGAACATAATGAATCCACTCGTAAAGAATATGAATAAAGAGCAGAGTGAAGCGGTAAGAACAACTGAAGGACCGCTTTTAATTATGGCAGGTGCGGGATCAGGTAAAACACGCGTATTAACACACCGCATAGCTTATTTACTAGATGAAAAAGATGTATCTCCTTACCACATTTTAGCCATCACATTTACAAATAAAGCAGCAAAAGAAATGAAAGAACGTGTTCAAGCGTTAGTGGGAGAAGCAGCAGAAGTTATTTGGATGTCGACTTTTCACTCGATGTGTGTACGTATTTTACGTCGAGATGCAGATCGAATAGGGATTGAACGAAATTTTACAATCATTGACCCCACTGATCAAAAATCAGTTATTAAAGATGTGTTAAAGGCGAATAATATTGATCCTAAAAAGTATGAGCCACGTATGTTTATTGGTGCAATTAGCCAATTAAAAAATGAATTGAAAACACCTGCACATGCGATGGAAGAGGCGAATGATTTTTATAGTCGAATGGTCGCTACGGTCTATGAAGGTTATCAAAAGCAACTGATTCGAAATCAAGCGTTAGATTTTGATGATTTAATTATGACCACAATTAAATTATTTGAGCGTGTTCCTGATGTGTTAGATTACTATCAAAACAAATTCCAATATATACATGTAGATGAGTATCAAGATACAAATAAAGCGCAATATACTTTAGTAAATTTAATTGCGCAAAAGTTTAAAAATTTATGTGTCGTGGGTGACTCAGACCAATCCATTTATGGTTGGCGTGGTGCAGATATACAAAATATTTTATCATTTGAAGAAGATTACCCAAATGCACGCACAATTTATCTTGAACAAAATTATCGTTCTACTAAAACCATCTTAACTGCAGCGAATGAAGTGATTCGAAACAACACTGAGCGTAAACCTAAAGGCTTGTGGACAGCTAACCAAGAAGGTGAAAAAATTCATTACTACGAAGCGGTAAGTGAAAGAGACGAGACTGAATTTGTTGTCAGAGAGATATTAAAGCAACAGAAAAAAGGGAAACAGTATAAAGACATCGCAGTTTTATACCGCACAAACGCCCAATCACGTGTGCTCGAAGAAACGTTTATGAAATCTAATGTCCCTTATGTCATGGTGGGTGGACAAAAGTTCTATGATCGGAAAGAAATCAAAGACCTTTTAAGTTATTTACGTCTTATCGCAAATAGTGCCGATGATATTAGTTTACAGCGCATTATCAACGTGCCAAAAAGAGGGATTGGTCCATCGTCTGTTGAAAAAATTGCCACTTATGCAGCTCAAAATGATATGAGTATGTTTGAAGCGCTCGCAGAGGTTGATTTTATCGGTTTATCTAAAAAGGTGACTCAAGCTGCTGCAACATTTTATGAAATGATGAGTCATTTAATGAAAGAGCAAGAGTTTCTCGAGATTACAGAATTAGTTGAAGAAGTGCTTGAAAAATCTGGATATCGTGAAATGTTGGAACGTGAACAAACGTTAGAAGCGAGAAGTCGATTGGAAAACATCGATGAATTTATGTCTGTTCCTCATGATTATGAAGAAAATACGCCGCTAGAAGAGCAATCATTAATTAACTTTTTAACAGATTTATCATTGGTTGCAGATGTGGATGAAGCCAACTTAGAAGATGGCGTTACTTTGATGACGATGCACTCAGCGAAAGGATTAGAGTTCCCAGTTGTATTTATTATTGGGATGGAAGAGTCAATATTTCCGCATATACGTGCAATCAAAAGTGAAGATGATCATGAAATGGAAGAAGAACGAAGAATCAGTTATGTGGCCATTACGCGAGCTGAAGAAGAGTTGTATTTATCCCATGCTTCATCTCGGACGTTATATGGACGACCACAAGCCAATCCAAGATCTCGCTTTTTGAACGAAATCCCAGAATCTCTGTTGAATCTCCCTGAACAACGTCAATCTACAACAATAGGATCACGTAAAAAGCCAGTTAAACGTGGATTTAGCCAGCGTACAGTTCAAAATCGTAACCAATCTGCTGTTTCATCAGATTGGAAAGTAGGAGATAAAGTGACGCATAAAACTTGGGGTGAAGGTATGGTGTCCAACGTAAATAATAAAAACGGTTCAGTTGAATTGGATATTATTTTTAAATCTGAAGGACCTAAACGTTTGTTAGCGCAATTTGCACCGATTTCAAAAAAGGAGGATTAAGGGATGACAAAACTAAAGCAACGTGTTGAAACTTTGCACCGATTGCTACATCAGTATAACTATGAATATCATGTTCAAGATAACCCAAGTGTCCCTGACAGTGAATATGATAAATTGTTGCACGAGCTTATTGATATTGAAGAAAATCATCCTGAACTAAAAACTTCTGATTCACCCACTGTCAGAGTAGGGGGACAAGCACAGTCATCATTTGAAAAAGTTCGTCATGATACGCCAATGTTGAGCTTATCGAACGCATTTAACGAAGCAGACTTAAAAAAGTTTGATCAACGAGTAAGAGATGCTGTCGGAGAAGTGGAATATATGTGTGAGCTGAAAATCGACGGTTTAGCTGTTTCCTTGAAATATGTCAATGGTAAATTTGTTCAAGGATTAACACGAGGCGACGGTACGACTGGAGAGGACATTACAGAGAATTTAAAAACGATTCAAGCTATTCCCTTAACTTTAAAAAAGAACATCTCTTTTGAAGTTAGAGGGGAAGCTTATATGCCACGAAAATCTTTCCTGAAGCTTAATGAGGCTAAATCAGAACGTGGTGAGCAACCATTTGCCAATCCACGAAATGCAGCCGCGGGTTCTTTACGTCAGTTAGATTCAAAATTAGCAGCTGCAAGAAAATTAGATATTTTCTTATACAGTATCAATGACTTTACAGAATTAGACGCAACAACTCAAAGTGAAGCGCTGGATGAATTGGACACTCTCGGTTTTAAAACCAACCCTGAGCGACGTAAAAAAGGGACAATGCAAGAGGTCATTGACTATATTCATTACTGGACAGAACAGCGTGAGCAATTAGCTTACGATATTGATGGCATCGTTATCAAAGTTAACAGTATCGATTATCAAGAGGAAATGGGTTTTACTCAAAAATCTCCTAGATGGGCGATTGCCTATAAATTTCCAGCTGAAGAAGTCATTACAGACCTATTAGATATTGAGCTGAGTATCGGGCGAACAGGCGTAGTGACGCCAACCGCAATTTTAGAGCCAGTACGTGTAGCTGGAACAACCGTTTCAAGAGCTTCTTTGCATAATGAAGATTTAATTCATGAAAAAGATATACGTATTGGTGACAGTGTTGTTGTGAAAAAAGCAGGAGATATTATCCCTGAAGTGGTGCGTGTGATATTTGATAGACGCACAGATGATGTAGTTAAATATCATATGCCGACACATTGCCCAAGTTGTGGCCATGAATTAGTGCGCATAGAAGGCGAAGTTGCACTGCGCTGTATTAATCCTAAGTGCCAAGCACAACTCGTTGAAGGGTTAATTCATTTTGTATCAAGACAAGCGATGAACATCGATGGTCTAGGTACGAAAATTATTGAACAACTGTATGAGCAACAGCTTATTAAAGACGTAGGTGATATTTTTTATCTGACAAAAGAAGATTTGTTGCCGTTAGAACGAATGGGTGAAAAGAAAGCGCAAAATTTACTTAATGCGATTGAAAAATCAAAAGAACAGTCGTTAGAACATTTATTGTTTGGTTTAGGGATTCGTCATTTGGGTGTAAAGGCGAGTCAAGTCATCGCAGAAAAGTACGAAACGATGGACCGATTATTTAAAGCAACAGAAGCAGAACTTGTTGCAATTTATGATGTGGGCGAAAAATTAGCACAGTCCCTGATTACTTACTTAGAAAATGATGATATTCGTGCACTCATTGAAAAGTTGAAGGCGAAAGATGTGAATATGACTTTTAAAGGTCAAAAACTATCTGAAATCGAGGGTCATCCAGAGTTTGCAGGTAAAACGATTGTTCTCACAGGTAAGTTACAACAAATGACAAGAACGGAAGCTTCTAATTGGTTGAAATTACAAGGTGCAAAAGTTACAAGTAGTGTTACAAAATCAACAGATTTAGTTATTGCAGGTGAAGATGCAGGGTCAAAATTAACAAAAGCAGAATCACTTGGTACAATGGTGTGGACGGAACAAGATTTTATAGAGAAACAATCCGAAATTAAAGCGTAAGGAGTTAGGCGATGAAAAAGTCAATTGTGCTTGTTTTAGGTTTATCGCTTGTGTTAACAGCGTGTTCACCTGTTAATGATAAAGATTCCAAATCTTCAAAGCAAAACACCGAATCTCAACAACAAGATCGAAATAAAGTGAAACAAATTGCGACTGATAAAGATGTTCAAGGAGACGATTATCGAACAATCCTTCCTTTTAAAGAAAGTCAAGCGCGTGGTCTTATTCAAGAAAATATGGCGAATAGCTATAATGGAGAAGATTTTGAAGATGGTCTGCTTGATATCAGTAAAACGGTCTATCCGACTGATGATTATCTTTATCAAGATGGTCAATATTTAGACAAAGATACCATTAAAGCCTATCTTAAGCCTAAATATACAAAAAAAGAATTGGATAAAATGAGCGATAAAGAAAAGAAAGAGAAAAATGCGACTGAAAATTTAGGTTTAAATCCTTCAGTAAATGGCGAAAGCGATGAAGAAAAAATCGCTAAAAATTCGCCAGCCTATCTCTCTAACATCCTAGAACAAGATTATTATGATAATGGTGATACAAAAGGTAATAATATTAAAGGTATGACAATAGGTCTTGCGATGAATAGTATTTATTACTATCAAAAAGAAAAATATGGTGAGACCTACAATGAAAAGTTAGACAAAAAAGAAGTTAAAGAAAAAGGACAAGAAATGGCTGAGGAAATTCTATCAAGACTGCGAGAAAATGAAGACTTGAAAGATATACCAATTACATTTGCTGTTTATATCCAGTCTGGGCAAGAAGACATTATACCCGGCCATTTTGTAAGTTATGCCACTTCAGAAGAAAATGGCTCTAAATTATCTGAATGGCAAAAATTAGATCAAAAAACGGTTTTACTACCTTCAGGGGATGCAGAAGATTTAAATGAAAATTTAAATGCAAACTTCAAAGACTTTAACAATAGTTTACAATCCTATTTTTCTAACTTTACACAAGCAGTTGGTAAAGCAGAATTTAAACATAAAAAAGTAAAAAAACTTGTAGTGGATTTACCTATTGACTATTATGGCAAGGCTGAGTTAATTGGTATTACACAATATGTAACACAATTGGCGGAAAAAGACTTCAAAGCAGTCGATAATTACGAAATCCATATTAAAGACGGAAGCGAATCCCGTGCACTTATTTCAAAAACAAAAGATGATAAATCGCCTCAAATTCATATTTATCAAAATTAACGGTTTGATGAGAACTCCTGAGGGAACAGGACGAGCCGAAGATTATAGGATGAGGTTGTTCTCTCGGAAAGCGAACGCATTCAATACGAAATTTTATTATAAAAAGGAAGCGCCAAGATGATTGTCTATTAATAATCATCTTAGCGCTTCCTCTTTATTTTGGGATTTATTTTCCAGATGCTTTTTATAGTGAATAGTGTGTGCAATGCAATCAAGCGTTATTAATGTGCTTTCGCTTCTTGAAGTTGACGTTTGACTTCGTTTAAGTCTTGTTCAACAAAATCTCCTGGTTTTTTCGTAACTTTAGAGACGAGTATTGTAACAATTAAACTTGCTAGAAAACCTGGAACGATTTCATATAAATTAAAGAAGTCATTGAACTTTCCATAAGGATGTGCAAAGACAATCCATAATATTACTGTGAGTGCACCAGCAATCATACCACTGATTGCGCCTGTTCGAGACAAGCCTTTCCAATAAAGAGATAAAATCATTAAAGGCCCAAATGCAGCACCAAAACCTGCCCACGCATTTCCTACTAAATTTAAAATCGTATCATTTGGTGTCCACGCAATTGCAATAGCAGCTAATGCTACAATGATTACTGAGATTCGACCAACTAAAACAAATTCTTTTTCGTGCTTTTCTGTATTTGCTTTGTCTTGACGAATGAGCTTGTAGAAATCCTCTGTTAATGAACTAGATGTGACGAGTAATTGTGATGAAATTGTGCTCATAATGGCTGCTAAAATAGCGGCTAACAAGAATCCGCCCACCAAAGGATGGAAGAGGACTTGGCTCATCAATATGAATAAAGTCTCAGGGTCTTTAATTGTGACACCTTGAGCCGGTACAAATGCGATTCCTAATAAACCAACAAATACGGCACCTAATAAACCGACAGCCATCCAGCTAATACCGATACGGCGTGTGAAGCGGAATAATTTAATAGAACGAATGGACATGAAACGAACGAGAATATGAGGTTGACCGAAGTAACCTAATCCCCAAGCAAAGAATGAAATAATACCAATCAAAGTTGTACCGCGGAATAAATCGAGGTTTGTCGGTTTCATCTCTGCGATGGAATGAAAAGTATCTAATCCGTTAAGTTTAAGTAAGACGACAATTGGGACCATAACCATTGCCACTAACATGATGACCCCTTGGAAGAAATCTGTAATTGAAACAGCAAGATAACCACCAAAGAAAGTATAGAGAATGACTATGACAGCGATAAGCACGAGGCCAGTATGATAATTTAGGCCAAACGCACTGTCGAATAACTTTCCTCCTGAAACAAGTCCAGCATGCGTATAAAGCGTAAAGAAAACTACAATAATTAAACCAGAAATAATTTTAATTAAATTGGATTGATCGTTTAATCGGTTTTTAAAAAAGTCTGGCAATGTAATTGCATCGCCTGCTAATTCAGTATGCACACGTAATCTTGGTGCAACGACTAAATAGTTAATATAAGCACCTAAAGTTAAACCGATGGCAAGCCACAACGCGGACAAACCTGTTGAGTACACTTCTCCCGGCAACCCCATAATCATCCAACCACTCATGTCGGATGCACCAGCAGACAATGCTGTGACCCACGGTCCAATATTTCTGCCACCTAACATGTATTCACTTAAGTTGCTTGTTGCTTGTTTGTATCCGTAGTAGCCAATACCAAGTAAGATGGCAAAATAGATGATAATCATAACGTAAGTTTGCCAATCTGGATTGACTTGGCTAGATAAAGTAGAACCAACTAAAAACATATGAATCCTCCCCTTTTGATTTAAGTGACATATGGTTTATTATACAGAATAAAAAATGAATGAACAGCAGTATTTCGCTTTTTAAGATAAAAACAATTTCGAAATATATAGGGAACAGTTGATGATGATGAATCGATGGTATTATTCATGTTTAAACAGTTTTAGCGGACGACTTGGAATCGACTAATTAAATCATTTGAATTTTGAACGGCCATAGCAAAAAAGGAGATGACTAAGAAAAAATCATATTAGCGGCCAGTAAAGGGTTTGATGAACTTTTAAATATTTTAGATTTTTAGCTTAGAATTTGGTACAATTTATAGATAAAAGAGTATTTTTAAGGAGGCTATATCATCATGGCTGAAATTACCAAAGACCAGGTTGCACATATTGCTAATCTTGCGCGTTTAAATGTGACTGAAGAAGAAACAAGTGATATGCAGCAAACATTAGAAGGTATTTTAAATTTTTGTCATCAAATTGATGCTGTCGATACAGAAAATGTGAAACCAACGCATCATGTATTAGATTTACAAAATGTTTTACGTGAAGACGTGGCAGGACAAGGGTTGCCACAAGAAAAAGTATTGAGTAATGCCAAAGAAGTTGAGGCTGGGCAATTTAAAGTACCGGCAGTTATGAATGGGGAGGACGCATAAATATGAGCATCCGTTATGAGTCTATTGAAAATCTGCAAAAGATGATCAAGGAGAATCAAATTAAGCCTTCAGAAATTGTGAAAGATATTTATCAAGCAATCGAAGAAACTGATCCTACAATCCAATCATTTTTAGCATTAGATAAAGAAAATGCAATTAAAAAAGCCGAAGAATTAGATGAATTACAAGCGAAAGGCGAAATCAACGGTAAATTGTTTGGTATTCCTATGGGGATCAAAGACAATATTATCACAGAAGGTCTTGAGACAACTTGTGCAAGTAAAATGTTAGAAGGCTTTGTACCGATTTATGAGTCTACAGTGATGAAAAAACTCCATCATGAAAATGGTGTGTTAATCGGTAAGGTCAACTTAGATGAGTTTGCTATGGGTGGATCTACAGAAACGTCGTATTTCAAAAAAACTGTTAATCCATTTGATCATAAAGCGGTACCTGGTGGTTCTTCAGGTGGTTCAGCAGCAGCAGTCGCAGCTGGTTTGGTACCATTCACATTAGGAACTGACACAGGGGGCTCTATTCGCCAACCTGCAGCCTACTGTGGTGTCGTTGGTTTGAAACCAACTTACGGTCGTGTTTCTCGTTACGGTCTTGTCGCATTTGCCTCTTCGTTAGACCAAATCGGCCCAATTACAAGAAACGTGAAAGATAATGCGCTTGTTTTAGAAGCTATCGTTGGTGAAGACGAAATGGATTCAACAAGTGCTCCAGATGGATCAACTGACTTTACATCAGAAATTGGTCAAGATATTAAAGGAATGAAAATAGGTCTACCTAAAGAATATATCGGCGAAGGTGTCGACCCAGAAGTCAAAGAAGCGGTATTGAAAGCGGCAGAAACGTTCAAATCTTTAGGTGCAATCGTTGAAGAAGTATCATTACCTAGAACATCTTATGGGATCCCTTCTTACTATGTGATTGCCTCAGCGGAAGCATCATCTAACTTAGCACGTTTTGATGGTATTCGCTATGGTTACCACTCTAAAGAAGCCCAAACATTAGAAGAATTATACAAACTTTCAAGAAGTGAAGGTTTTGGTCAAGAAGTAAAACGTCGTATTTTATTAGGTACGTATGTATTAAGTTCAGGCTATTATGATGCCTATTATAAAAAAGCACAAAAAGTCCGTACATTAATCAAACAAGATTTTGAAAGTGTATTTGAAGACTATGATGTTATTTTAGGACCTACAACACCAACTGTCGCATTTGATATTGGAGCTGAAATCAACGATCCATTGACAATGTACGCAAACGATTTGTTAACTACGCCTGTCAACTTAGCAGGGTTACCTGGTATCTCTATACCTTGTGGTTTAGCAGAAAATGGTCGTCCTATCGGTTTACAAATTATTGGTAAGCCATTTGATGAAAAAACAGTTTACCGTGTGGCACATCAATACGAAACGCAATTTAATTTACACGACCAATATCAAAAATTATAAGGAGTGGCAATCAATGCATTTTGAAACAATAATCGGACTTGAAGTCCATGTTGAATTGAAAACAGACTCAAAAATGTTTTCGAATGCACCAGTAGCATACGGTGCTGAGCCAAATACAAACACAACCGTGATCGATTTAGGTTACCCTGGTGTCTTACCAACGGTTAACCGTCGTGCAGTGGACTGGTCAATGCGTGCAGCGATGGCCTTAAATATGGAAATTGCTACAGAATCTAAGTTTGACCGTAAAAACTATTTTTATCCAGACAATCCAAAGGCCTACCAAATCTCTCAATTAGATCAGCCCATTGGAGAAAATGGTTATATTGATATTGAAGTGAACGGTGAAACAAAACGTATTGGTATTACAAGATTGCATATGGAAGAAGACGCAGGGAAATCGACACATAAAAACGGCTACTCACTTGTTGACTTAAACCGTCAAGGGACACCACTTGTAGAAATCGTTTCAGAACCTGATATTCGTTCACCAGAAGAAGCATATGCTTATTTAGAAAAATTACGTTCTATCATTCAATATACAGGCGTATCTGACTGTAAAATGGAAGAGGGTTCATTACGTTGTGATGCGAACATCTCTTTACGACCATACGGACAAGAAAAATTTGGTACAAAAGCCGAATTGAAAAACTTGAATTCATTTAACAATGTTCGTAAAGGTTTAGAATATGAAGTTAAACGCCAAGAAGAAGAACTCTTAAATGGTGGCGAAATTCTACAAGAAACACGTCGTTTCGAGGAATCAACAGGCAAAACAATCTTGATGCGTGTTAAAGAAGCATCAGATGATTATCGTTATTTCCCAGAACCAGACATCGTGCCATTGTACATTGATGAAGACTGGAAAGCGCGTGTTCGTGCTTCAATTCCTGAACTTCCAGATGCACGTAAAGATAAATATGTAAAAGAATATGGTTTACCTGAATACGATGCACACGTTCTAACATTAACAAAAGAAATGTCTGACTTCTTTGAAGAAGCAGTCGCTGAAGGTGCAGAAGTGAAGCTCATTTCAAACTGGTTAATGGGCGGAGTTAATGAATATTTAAATAAAAACCAAATTGAATTACAAGATACAGCACTTACACCAACGAATTTAGCAGGCATGATCAAATTGATTCAAGATGGTACGATGAGTAGCAAAATTGCGAAAAAAGTATTCCCTGAATTAGCTAAAAATGGTGGGGATGCTAAACAAATCATGAAAGATAAAGGCCTAGTTCAAATTTCAGATGAAGGTGAAATTCTTAAATTTGTTCAAGAGGCAATTGCAAATAATCCACAATCTGTTGAAGACTTTAAAAACGGAAAAGGAAAAGCGATGGGCTTCTTAGTAGGTCAAATCATGAAATTATCTAAAGGACAAGCTAATCCACAATTAGCAAACCAATTGTTAAAACAAGAATTAGAAAAGCAATAAAGGTTTAATTTAATATAACAAACGGGACTGGGTTTTTATGCTCAGCCCCGTTTTTTCTATTTAAAAATAGACTTCCTCAAGTAGAAACGTATCTATCTAAATTTTTAGTCTAAAAATCATAAATGTCCTATCTACTAAAAAAATGATTGTTTGTTTATAGATTCTTTTTAAAAAGCATATATACAGCATACACAGATGTATTAACAAATAATGGCACTAAACAATAAGCAAAAATGACAAAAAAATCTCCATCGGCTTTCAAAATAAAGAAAAACAATATAAGTGAGAAACAGCTAATTATCAGGCCTAAAAAAGGTAAGCTTCTTATATAAATATCTAAATTTTCTTTTGCTTTTTTCACTAGGTTACCTCCGAATAATCATTTCACTGCAAAAATTCTTAAATAATATTTATATACAAAAAAATATATGATTATAGGTTGTTAATCAAATAAAATCGTAAGTATAAAGTGGCTTAAAATGATTAATTTTGAAGTAAAGGTTAATCATAAATAAATGCTTTAAATGCATAAAAATAGTTAGATAAACTCCATCCAAATACATTTAACATCATCGCTAATTGTCTATGTATCAGGGAAGCAATAGAGGCTCAGTCGCTACTTTGAATAAATTTGATTAAATTTAAACGTTTTTAGCTTTCAATACAACAATGTTTACTATAATATAAGTTGTGAGTACTGAAAAATTGAGGGATAGAAATGAGAAAACGCGCGAGAATAATTTATAATCCTACATCAGGAAAAGAAATGTTTAAACGAGCTTTGCCTGACGTACTTGTTAAAATGGAACAGGCTGGTTATGAAACAAGTGCCTATGCCACGCAAAGGGTAGGCGATGCAACGGAAGAAGCTGCGCGAGCTATAGATGCGCATTATGATTTGTTAGTTGTTGCAGGTGGTGACGGGACTTTAAATGAAGTCGTGAATGGTATTGCCGAAAAACCACAACGTCCCAAACTTGGATTGATTCCTATGGGAACGGTTAATGACTTTGGAAGAGCGCTTCATCTACCTACAGATATATTTGAAGCGGTCGATGTCATTTTGGAAGGCAAAACAGTTCAAGTCGATATTGGAAAAATGAATAGTCGCTATTTTATTAATTTAGCAGGTGGCGGTAAAATCACAGAAGTTTCGTACGAGGCACCTAGCAAGTTAAAATCAATAGTTGGCCCATTTGCATATTACATTAAAGGATTTGAAATGTTGCCACAGATGCATGCGGTTGATGTCCGAATTGAATATGATTCACATGTTTTTGAGGGTGAAATCATGTTATTCCTACTTGGATTAACGAATTCGATGGCAGGATTTGAAAAACTAGTGCCGGATGCCAAATTAGATGACGGTAAATTTACTTTATTAATTGTGGAAAAAGCAAATTTAGCTGAACTCGGTCATATTATGACTTTGGCTTCTAGAGGGGAACATATTAAACATCCAAAAGTACACTACCATAAGGCACAGTCGATTAATATTTCCTCGTTCAGCGATATGCCATTAAATGTAGATGGTGAGTACGGGGGTCAGTTACCGGCGAACTTTTTAAACTTAGTCCGTCATATCGAGGTCTTTTCGCCAGGGCAAGATCGCAATGAATTACTGATTGACGAACCGACGCAGTCTGAATAAAATGGATAAAGTGTCACCATCGTATCGTGTTATACTATCTTGATGAAACAACACATCAACGTGGGGTGGAATTTTAAATCTAGTGTTAGATTTGATTCCACTCCTTTATCTTTGGTTAAAAGAACTTCTAATTCGAAAAAGTGAGTTGAATAACATGGATTTAGTTAAAAAAAATGAAGTTTATGAAGGGGAAGTTGTGGATCTCACACATGAAGGGCATGGTGTAGTCAAAAAGGAACGTTATCCAATATTTATTCCACAAACTTTAGTCGATGAGAAAATAAAATATAAAGTTATTAAAGTTAAAAAGAATTTTGCGATAGGGAAGTTAATAGAAGTTCAATCACCGAGTCAAGACCGTGTCGAACCGCCTTGTGTCTATTATCAACAATGTGGCGGGTGTCAATTACAACATCTTTCTTATGAAGCGCAGTTGGAGATGAAAAGAAAACAAGTGATTAATCTTTTCCATCACAAAGGGAAGATGACGCATGTGCCTATTCATCCTACAGTTGGAATGGAGCACCCTTGGCATTATCGTAATAAGTCACAAATTCCTGTAGGTGCGGGACGTCACAATGAAGTCGAAATGGGTTTTTATCGTCAACGCAGTCATCAAATTATTGATATGGAACAGTGTCTCATTCAATATGATGATCAAAATGAAATGATGACTATGGTGAAAGATTTATTAAAAAAATATCACATCGCGCCTTATGATGAACAACAACATAAAGGATTAGTCCGTCATTTAGTTGTTAGAAAAGGCTATTATACACAAGAGATTATGGTTATCTTTGTGATAAATGGGACGAAACTTCCATATCAAGATGAAATTGTAGCGGCATTAACACAAAAATTTAAAAATATAAAAAGTATCAAGTTGAACTTTCAACGCGATCGATCCAACGTGATTATGGGAAAAACATCTCGAACAATCTATGGTCAAGAAATCATTGAAGATCAATTGGAACAGCTTACTTTTGAAATTGGAGACTTGTCTTTCTATCAAATTAATGTCACACAAACACAAAAGTTATACGCGAAAGCACTCGAATATGCAAAGTTAACAGGTCGTGAAACGGTACTAGATGCGTATTGTGGCATAGGGACAATTGGCTTATTTATGGCACCGCATGCGAAACATGTGTATGGGGTAGAGGCGGTACCTGAAGCGATTGAAGATGCGCAACGAAATGCACAAAAAAATCATATTTCTAATACGACATTTGTTGCGGGGACTGCTGAAGATGTTATCTTGAAGTGGCAGAAAGAAGGTATTCAACCCGATGTTGTTACGGTCGATCCCCCTCGTAAAGGCTGTGACGCAACATTTATTCAGACTTTGAATCAACTTGCACCTCAACGCATTGTCTATGTCTCTTGTAATCCAAGTACGCAGTTAAGAGATATCGAAAGTCTTACCAATCAATATGAACTAAAAGAGATAACGCCAGTAGATATGTTTCCGCATACAACACATGTTGAAACTGTGGCACTTTTAGAAAGAAAATAGGGCTTTAGTCGCTACAACTGTATACAATTGTAAGTTATAATAGAGATAACAGATACATCATAAGAGGGTGAATGCATGTATAGAATTGACCTTTTTCATAATAGGCAAGTGATGAAGCGCTTCTTATTGCTTCAGGTTATAGTTGTGTTAGCTTTTATTGTATTGAGTTATAAATGGGCGATGATTGTCACTACAATTCAAGAACAACGCTTTTTTACAAATATAATTATTGGTATTTTAGGGTTTTTGGTTATCGTTTGTTTTCATGAGGGGATGAAAACATTACTTTTTAAGATGATTTCAAATGAGCAATCACGTTCTTATCAACTGAAAAACGGTGTACTTTTAACATTTTTGCCTGAGTATTTCTTTAATCGAATTACGTTTTTAACGGTAATGTTACTGCCATCCGTTTTAATTTGTTTATTGTTATTTGTTATTTTCATCAACCTGCCTTATACATCTGTTATATTTGTTTTTGCGATTTACATGGGTTATTGTTTAATTTCTTTTTACCTTGTTTTTATCGCGTTGAAAGATAAAAAAGCACAGTATTTTGAAATGACAGAAGATGGATTAATATTATATCAACAGAAGCCAACACACTATACTCATAAAATGAATGATTAAAATCTTCGATGATAAATGCACATGTGAAGATCAACAATCGACCACACTAAAACGAACGGCATGTCACAGTGCACCGTTCATTAAAGTGTAGTCGATTTTTATTATGAAATGAGTTATAAAGTCAGCTGGTCTAACATCATTATCTAGGGAATTTGGATGCTAAAAAGGTGTTTATTTTTGCTGTGTCTTAGCAAATTTTCGTACTTTAATCTCTGTTGTAATAACGATGATAAGAGAGATGAAGATAATTAGAAAAGCTTGAATGATGATTGACATTTCTTGAATAAAATGAAGTAAATCATAAATCAACCAGCCGATGCCGATGATGAGTGAAATCATACTGATCTTGAAAAAATCCTTTAAAGATTGGCGCTGAGCAAATAGCCAAATTTCAGTGGATTTAAATGTTGTAGGTGTTCTAAAACCAATCCATAAGTTGGGTTGATCACCAATATGATTCTTTAGCGCATGGTGCATTAATTTTATAATGAGTAAATAAATCAAATTGATGGCTGTTAATAGCATAGGTTTACATCTCCTTTGTGAGGTAGGCTGTATTGTTGCTAATCTCTTTTATTATAGTATTTTTTAGCAACTTATAGCATAATTATTTTTGATAATTGAATAATTGGGGTTAATTTGTTTTTGCAATATTAAATGTTTTGATGTAGCTATAATCATATTTGTCTGAGTAAATGGAGCGCGATTTTTACGAGTTAGATTTAAACATCAATCAAATTGATAGAACAAAATGAATCTGTCCGTTTAAATTAAAGCATGTGAAGGAAAGCGATGGATGAGAGGAGGGTGTTATATGAGTGAGCGTCGTATTATTCATATTGATATGGATTTCTTTTTTGCACAAGTGGAAGTACGTGACCATCCGAAATTACGAGGAAAGCCCGTTATTGTGGGTGGGAAAGCAAGTGGGCGGGGTGTGGTTTCTACAGCATCTTATGAAGCTAGAGCTTTTGGTGTACATTCAGCCATGCCTATGGCGAGAGCGCACCAGTTATGCCCGGACGGTTATTATGTTACGCCGAGATATGAAGTGTATCGAGAAGTTTCCCAACAAATTATGGATATATTTAAAAGTTATACAGATCAAGTGGAACCTTTGTCTTTAGATGAGGCTTTTTTAGACATTACTGACTTAGTACGCCCCGACCTTCCTGCATCACGTATTGCTCAATTTATACGTCGAGACATTTATGAGAAAACGAAGCTGACTTCAAGCGCAGGTGTCTCATATAATAAATTTCTTGCCAAATTAGCCAGTGGTATGAATAAACCCAACGGACTCACAGTTATTGATTATGACAATGTACATGATATTTTAATGGGGTTAGATATCGGTGATTTTCCAGGTGTAGGGAAGGCCTCAAAAGCGAAGATGCAACAACATGATATTTTTACTGGAAAAGATTTATATCAAAAATCAGAAAGAGAGCTTGTGCAACTTTTTGGAAAGAAAGGGCAACATCTTTATGAGCGTGTACGGGGTCGTGATCAGAGAAGTGTTAAATCAGAGCTGATTCGGAAAAGTGTGGGGGCAGAACGTACTTTTTCAATCGATACGAATGATGACGAAGAGATATTACAAAAAATTGAAATGCTGTGTGATAAAATTGCTGAGCGACTTGAAAAATTGAATCAAGCGGGGCGAACTGTGACAGTGAAAATTAAGACGGACCGCTTTGAAAATTATTCCAAACAGCGAAGTTTAAATACACCGGTCAGAGAAGCGGAAGACATTTATCAAGTGGCTTACGAACTTTATTATGAGCTTAAAGAAGCAGATACGCCGATTCGATTAATCGGGGTCACAGTCGGTAGTTTGCAAGATGCGTTTTTTCGAAATATGACCATTTATGATTATTTATAATGAATCTTTATCGGTCAGTTGCTTACCGTAAATTTGAAGCACATTTTCTAAACTTGGATAGTGTTTTAAAAGGCGATAAGTAATCATGGCACATGCTTTAGCATCATTTAAAGCGTCATGGTGCCCATGAAAGTCCAATTTAAAATGTGACATCATATGTTTAAGGCCGTGTCGTTTAGAAGCAACAGTACGTTTTGATAATTGATAAGAACAAAAGTAAGTCATTGGAGGCGTTTGCATATTTGCAGCTTGAATGCTAGCATGCAATACAGACATATCAAACGCAGCATTGTGCGCGACAACAGGTAAATCATCTATAAATTGCATCATATAAGGATACACATATGCAAAATCAGGTGCATCTTGTACATCATTTTGATGAATACCATGTATTCTAATATTTTGTGGTGAGAAATAATCTTTCGGATTGACCAATGTATAAAACGTTTCAGTCAGCTGATTATCAACCACTTTGACCATTCCCACTGAACAAATGCTTGTTCTTTTATAATTGGCAGTTTCAAAATCGAGTGCTACAAAGGCATTAGTCGCCATGTCATTCAACTCCGTTAAAAAAGATATATAAATATTAACATAATCTAAGAAATCATAAAAATAATTTTCATAATGATAGATTGCATGATGAATATAAATAAGACATCCATCAAAACGATAGCGTAAAGATGGATGTCTCATTTAATTTTAAAAGTTTCGCATGATAAAAAATACAAATCGTTGTTTAACAGCAACCGACTTTGCTGAATATAACTGATTTTTATTTCAATTATGCTTGGTCATTAAATCGACGTGAAGCTAATTCTTTTTCGTATAAATAAAGCGTATTTGCATCATCACCAATACGTTTTAAATAATCGATATGCGTTTCAAACATTGCTTCTTCTTCAACTTGTTCATCTAAGAACCAGTTTAAAAATGAAATTGTCGCATAATCTTTTTCTTCACGCGCGATTTCAGAGAGTTCATAAAAATGTTTTGTGACATGTTGTTCTTGTTTGAGTCCATCTTCAAATGTTTCAAGTATAGAATTAAAGTCAACTTTAGGTGCATTCAAGTCGCTGAATACCGCTTTTTCACCGCGATCATTGATGTAATCATAAATCTTTTGACCGTGGAAACGTTCTTCTTTAGCTTGTTCTATATAGAAATTTGCAAAGCCCTCATAAGAATGATAGTCACAATATGCAGCCATAGCCATATACGCATGAGCTGCAAAGTATTCATGATTCATTTGTTGATTTAAAGCATCTAGTAATTTTTGATTTAACATAAAAGTCACCCCATTGTAAGATTGTGCCCCACAGACATTTTACCCTTTTTCAATCATTGATGCAAAAATGCAATTCGAGTGGGTGACTATAAATATATCCTAAAAATAGGGGCGTTAATCTATCATCGTTTAATTTATTTTGTAAAATCGCGCGTCATGGTATAATGTTTTAAGTAAATTGGAGGAGAAAGTGCTATGAGACAATGGACAGCAATTCATATGGCAAAGCTTGCCAGAAAAGCAAGTCGTGCAACAGGCCGAAAAGGGACAGATTTGCCAGGTCAAGTTGCGAGAAAAATTGATAAAGATATTTTACGTAAATTAGCAGGTCGTGTTGATGAAGTTGTATTTGTGAGTGGCACAAATGGTAAAACGACGACCTCTAATTTAATCGGTCATACATTAAGAGCGAATAACATTGAGATTATTCACAATAATGAAGGTGCAAACATGGCAGCTGGTATCACTTCAGCTTTCATTGTTCAATCTTCAAATCAAACAAAAATTGCAATTATAGAAATTGACGAAGGCTCAATACCACGTGTTTTAAAGGAAATGACGCCAACGAAAATGGTTTTTACTAATTTTTTCAGAGATCAAATGGATCGTTTTGGAGAAATTGATATTATGGTGAACGGTATTATTTCAGCGATTCAAGGTAAAGGTATTCATCTTTTATTAAATGCAGATGACCCATTCGTCAGTCGTTTGAAAATTGCGAGTGATCATGTCACATATTATGGCATGAAAGCACATGCGTATACATTTGAACAGTCTACGATGAATGAAAGCCGATACTGTCCGAGTTGTGGGGCGCTTTTAAACTATTCCCATATTCATTATAATCAGCTAGGACACTATACATGTCGATGTGGTTTCAATCGTCAAACTCCGAAATACGAAGTGAAATCATTTACAATTAATCCTTTTATTAAAATGAATGTTAATGATGCGACATTCGACATGAAAATAGCTGGGGATTTTAACGCGTATAATGCGTTAGCAGCTTATACAGTTTTAAGAGACCTTGGTTTAGATAATGATGCTATTAAAAAAGGCTTTGAAACATATACGTCTGATAATGGTCGAATGCAGTATTTCGAAAGTGGTACAAAAAAAGCCCTCATTAATTTAGCTAAAAACCCTGCTGGTATGAATGCTTCCATTGCGATGGGAGAGAAATTAAATGAATCGAAAGTATATGTAATCAGCTTAAATGATTTTGCGGCAGATGGTAAAGATACATCATGGATTTATGATGCGGATTTTGAAAAGTTAAGCGAGCAAGAAATTGAAGCGATTATTGTGACTGGGGCAAGAGCGGAAGAATTACAATTACGCTTAAAAATTGCGGAAGTAACTGTTCCAATTATTCTTGAAAAAGATATCTATAAAGCTACAGCAATGACTATGAATTATGAAAGTTTTACAGTTGCGATTCCAAACTATACGTCTTTAGCACCAATGCTTGAACAATTAAATCGCTCGTTTGAGGAGGATGAGCCTAATGCATGAGTTAACGGTTTATCATTTTATGCCAGATAAATTAAATTTATATAGTGATATTGGTAATATTATGGCGCTCAAATATCGAGCAAAACAAAGAAATATTCAACTTCACGTCGTAGATATCAACGATACAAGTGATATTGATTTATCAAAAGCGGACCTCTTTTTTATCGGAGGTGGCAGTGACCGAGAACAAAGCTTAGCGACTGAGTCATTGCGCAAAATAAAAACAGAGTTGAAGACAGCCATTGAAGATGGGATGCCAGGATTGACAGTTTGTGGTGGATATCAATTTTTAGGAGAAAAATATATTACACCAAGCGGTGAAGTACTCGAAGGTTTACACATTCTTGATTTTTATACAGAGGCGAATCAAGAGCGATTGACAGGGGACATTGTAATCGAAAGTGAGACTTTTGGTACGATTGTAGGTTTTGAAAATCATGGTGGACGTACGTATCATCAATATGATGCGCTAGGGACTGTGACTTATGGTTATGGTAATAATGATACAGACAAAAAAGAAGGTCTACATTATAAAAATTTATTAGGAACCTATTTACATGGTCCGATTTTACCAAAAAATCATGAGATGACGGACTACTTATTGAAAGCTGCTGCAGAACGAAAAGGTATTCCGTTTGAACCCCTTCATGTTGATAATGCTGAAGAAGAACAAGCTAAACAAGTATTAATAGATCGAGCGCGTAAAAATAAAAGTTAAAGTTTTATATAATTTAAACTATGTTTTAAAAAAGAAGCCAGTAAATGTTTTCATAAGAATTCATTTACTGGCTTCCTAATTATATATGAGACAATTATAGATAAAAAACAGGAAATTTCTGAAATATAAATTAATATTTACCTATTAATAAAGATAAATTCCGGCTTGGATTGAAACACCTTTCAAAATTTTAATAAATATTGAAATATAATTCTATTCAATGTATATTTTTGGAAAGGCTTACATCTATTTGAAAGGGGTTTTAGTATGTCGGAAAAAACTATTGGATACGGTATTGTCGGAACGGGTTATTTTGGTGCTGAACTTGCAAGAGCAATGAAAAAAAACAAAGGGGCTAAGATTATTTCTGTTTTTGACCCGAAAAACGGAAAGGAGATTGCTAAAGAATTAGAATGTAAACAAGCTCATCATTTAGATGAATTAGTGACTGATAATGAAGTGGATTGCGTTATTGTAGCTACACCTAATCATCTTCATAAAGAATCTGTATTAAAAGCAGCAGAGAATAAGAAGCATGTCTTTTGTGAAAAGCCAATAGCTTTAAATTATAAAGATTGTGTTGAAATGGTAAATGCTTGTAAAAAAGCAGGCGTGACATTTATGGCGGGTCATATTATGAATTTCTTTAATGGCGTTCGTCATGCTAAAAATCTTATAAATCAAGGTGCTATTGGGGATATACTCTTTGTTAAAACAACACGAAATGGTTGGGAAGAAGCTCAATCAAATATTTCATGGAAGAAAATGAAAGATCAATCAGGTGGTCATTTGTATCATCATATTCATGAATTAGATTGTGTTCAGTTTATTATGGGAGGATTACCAGAAAAGGTATCGATGATTGCATCTGATATCGCACATCAAGGAGATGAATTTGGTGATGAAGATGATTTTATATTAATGAATTTAGAATTTTCTGGTAACAGATATGCTCACTTAGAATGGGGTTCGGCATTTAGATGGGGTGAGCATTATGTAATGATTCAAGGTACAAAAGGGGCAATAATGCTTAACTTATATGACACTGGAGGAACTTTGAAAGTAAATGGCGAGGAAACACATTTTCTAATTCACGAAACACAAGAAGAGGATGATAACCGTACTCAAATATATCATGGAACAGAAATGGATGGTGCTATACAGTACGGCCATCCTGGAAAACGAACACCTTTATGGTTAAATACTTTAATTCATAAAGAAATGGAATTTTTTAATAATGTTTTACATGGTGAAGAGGTCACTAGTGAATATTTGAAACTTTTAGACGGGACTGCTGCTGAGGAAGCAATTGCTACAGCTGATGCTGCAACATTATCAAGTGTAGAGGATAGAAAAGTTGCGTTAAGTGAGATTATAGAAAAATCAATATAAAGTTTTATATTAATCATTTTGAAGGTTGTGTTAGAAATGGAAGTCAAAAAAATTACAAGCGCAGATGATAACAAAATGACTGCAATAAAAGTTGATGCAAAACCTTTTGGAATCAAAGATAAAATAGGATATATGTTAGGTGATATTGGTAATGATGCTATTCTAGGTTTGGTAAATAGCTTTTTAATGATTTATTATACAAATGTATTAGGAATTGCTGGTGGTATTGTAGGAATATTATTTATGATTTCAAGAATTATTGATGCATTTGCTGATATTTCTGTAGGAAGAATGATAGACATTGCGGAATTGACGCCTGAAGGCCGGTTTAAGCCATGGATTAGACGAATGAAGTATCCTTTTTGCTTGATTTCATTATTACTTTTCTTACCTTTAGTCAATGATTGGAATGACGTTTCTAAGATTATTTATGTTTTTGCTACTTATTTGATTTTTGGGGTTGTATTATCGGCTATTAATATACCATATGGTTCTATGTCAGCAGCAATTAGTGACCATCCGGATGATCGTGCAGCCTTATCGACATTTAGAAGTGTAGGGGCAGCTATTGGTATGTCTACAACTGGATTTCTAATTCCAATATTTATATACAAAACAAATGAACATGGTGAAAAAACAATTTCAGGAATGAGATTTTTTATAATTGCTTTAATTTGCTGTAGCATTGCATTTGTGGTCTATATAATTATCAATAAAATGCTAGTAGAACGTGTACAGATTAAGAAAAAAGAAAAAGTAACTATCGGTCGTTTGTTAAAAGGATTATTTACGGATCGTGCAATTTTGATATTAATTATCGTTGATTTTTTTGTAGTACTTACACAAATTTTGTACGGCACAACTACAACATACTTATTTAATGATTATTTCCATAATCCAAAAGCAATGTCAGTAGCAATGTTATTTAATTGGGGAACAGTTATTTTAGTAGCAGCACCTACAATTTATTTTGTCAGAAGATTCGGAAAGAAAGAGGTCACAATGGTAGCACTACCTTTTTCTTCACTAATGTTTTTCATACTCTTTTTCTTGCATACAACGAACCCATGGGTGTACGTATCATTAATGTTTTTTGCAACAATAGGATACTCAGTTTTCAATGTTATTGTTTGGGCGTTAATTACAGATGTTATTGATGCGCATCAGTATCACACAGGTTTACGAGAAGATGGTACAGTCTATGGTTTGAATTCTTTTGCTAGAAAAGTAGCGCAAGCATTTTCAGGAGGAATCGGGGGACTTATGTTAGCAGTAATCGGCTATCAATCTTCTACAAGTGGAGGAGTAATGCAATCAGCAATTGTTCAAGAAAGAATTTATATGCTTTCTAACTTATTACCTGCCGTTCTTTTTTTAGTGGCGGCGCTAATTTTAATATTTGGTTATCCTATGAATAAGAAAACCACTGATAGAATTGCTAGAGAATTAAGAGAAGAACGAGAAAGAACTGAAGTGAACATTTAATGAAATATTTATTTAAGTTTTCTTTACTTTTGTTGATATCTTTATTATTGAGTATGTTTTTGATAACTAATATAAATGCATTAGCGAAGGATAAAGTTACAATGGATAAAGATATTTTTACTGCAGGAGATGAAACCCAAGCAAATTATTTTAGAATTCCTGTGTTATATACATTAAACAATGGAAATATTATTGCTAGTGCTGACGCACGTTATGGTGGTACTCATGATGCTAAGAGTAAAATTAATATTGCAACATCTATAAGTGAAGATGGTGAAACTTGGTCTTCTCCAAAATTAGCTTTGCATTTCCAAGATTATGAAAATCAATTAATTGACTGGCCTAGAGATAATGTGGGTAAAAACAAGCAAATTCAGGGCAGTGCTTCATTTATCGATTCTGCTATAGTACAAGACAAAAAGACTAATACAATTTTTTTAATGGCTGACATGATGCCAGCAGGTGTAGGCAATAATAATGCTTTAAAAAATGATTCAGGGTTTAAAAAAATAAATGAAAATTATTATTTAAAATTAAAATTTGAGAATGACAATAATTATGACTATTCCATCAGAGAAGATGGTTTAATATTTAATGATAAGCAACAAAAACCAACTGAATATAAAGTAGATGAGAATTATAATATTCTAAAAAATGGTGAGTATCAGTACGTAACTCAATATTCAGTGAGATTTAATGGTAATGAACTAAAAGAGTATCATAATGGCAAGAAAGTTAAAATGAATATTTTTTATAAAGATTCTATTTTTAAAGTAACACCTACGAATTATTTAGCTTACACAACAAGTGATGATGGAAAAAACTGGAATCATCCAATGATTTTACCGCCATTTTTAGGATTGAATCATAATGCAACGTATTTAAGTCCAGGTCAAGGTTTAGCAACATCTAATGGGCGGTTAATATTTTCATCATATACAAGTCAAGGATTAATCTTTATATACAGCGATGATCATGGTTACACATGGAAGTCTACAAAAGCAGAGCTACCTTTTAAAAATGCAACTGTTGAAGCGCAAATGATTGAATTGAAACCAGGTGTAATAAAAGCGTTTTTACGAACTACTACAGGTAAAATCGGTTATATGACAAGTTATGATCATGGTAATACATGGGACAAAGTACGATATCTTAATCAAATAAAACAAACTAGATACGGGACACAACTGTCAGTAATAAAAGCTTCAAAAAAAGTTGAAGGTAAAGATGTAATAATTTAAAGTTCACCGAATTCGACTACAGGAAGAAATAATGGTCAAATATGGATAGGCTTTGTGGAAAATGGTTCAAATGATATAGACTGGGTTAAACATAAAGAAGTAAATAATGCAAATGATGGTTATTCCTATTCTGCACTAACCGAAACTAAAAACTCTAAAATTTTACTGTTATATGAAAAATATGATTCGTGGTCTAGAAATCAATTACATTTAAAAAATACGATGAAATACCGGATATATGATTTTGAAGATTTGGTTTTAAATTAATTTTAAAAATTAATTGTAATAAAAATATATTAAAAAGTGATTTTAACTAATTTTAGTTAAAATCACTTTTTATTTATTGGTAGTTTTTAGTATTAAATAGAAATACATCAGCCATGTTAATTCACTTTATAGCGCAACAGTAAAATACGATATATCAACAATATCTCATAAATGGTATGACTTTTAACTTGGTTTTGATCAAAGTCATTTAAACTTTTAACTGAGTTTTTAAGTGTTGTAGCTGCCTTTCTTTCAGGCATAAGCGTTCCGCACTTAAAAATTTGATCAATACGTTGAGAGATTGTAATAATAGCGATTTTTTCGTCATGACTAAATAGCATCATCGCATCTTTTGGTAAATAGATGATGTTGGATAAATGGGTAATCATCAATCGATTTTCATGTGCACGGTTGGTCAGTTTACGAAGACGCAACCATTCTTCAGAGTGATTTCTTTCTTTGTGATATTTCAATTCATCACGTTGATAACCTAGAAGTTCTTCGATACGAGTGTTTAACACATGAAGTGCTTCGACTGCTTTATCACTTTTATCGGATTGAAATAAACCTAACATGAGTTCTTTCATCCGTTCATCAAATAGATGATATATTTCTCTTTCAGATTTTTCGATTAAGGCATCAATTTGATTGTAATATTTGGGAGGCATGATCACAAAGTTGACCAATCCAGCCGTGACCAAGCCAATAATTGCAGTAAGTAAGCGAGAAAAAAAGTTGAATGTATAATTGTCGTGAATATCTGGAATCATCGCAAGTGCGGTTAAAGTGGCAACGGTCACACCAACATGTAAATTAAATCTGATACATAATAAAATGGTAAGTGTCGCGGTCAAACCATACGTAAACGCTGAATCATCGCCTAAAAAATATGTACAGACGACAGCGATAAATGCGCCCATTACTGTGGCGGGAAGCCTCTTATAACCTTTTCGAATGTAAGCTTTAACGGTGGGTTCTATTGTCACAACTGCTGATAAAATAGCGAAGATGGGGTTTAGATTCAGTGATAAGCAAAATAATGCAGTTAAAAAAGTTGCTAAGCCGGTTTTGATTGTGCGGGCACCTACTAAATTTTTATACCATTTATCCTTCATAATTCAAAATCTCCTGTTCCATAGTTCATTATTAGTATATCAAAAAATTTTTGTTATAATAAGGACTGTATAAATTTTTAAAAGGAACGGGATAAAAATGATAGTAAAAACTGACGAAGAATTACAAGCTTTAAAAGAAATTGGTGCAATCTGCGCAAATATTAGAGATACTATGAAAGCAGCAACAAAACCAGGAATTACAACGAAAGAGCTAGATAATATTGCGAAAGATATGTTTGAAGCTTCAGGTGCGATTTCTGCGCCGATTCATGATGAAAATTTTCCTGGCCAAACTTGTATTAGTGTGAACGAAGAAGTCGCACATGGAATTCCAAGCAAACGTGTGATCCGTGAAGGAGATCTTGTAAATATTGATGTATCTGCATTGAAAAATGGTTATTATGCAGACACAGGTATTTCATTTGTCGTAGGCGAGACAGATCAAGAAATTAAACATAAAGTATGTGAAGTCGCTCAAGAAGCATTTGATGCTGCCATGAAAAAAGTAAAACCAGGCGCAAAGTTAAGCCAAATCGGGAAAGCTGTTCATGCGACAGCGCGTAAAAATGATTTGAAAGTCATTAAAAACTTAACAGGTCATGGTGTAGGTGAATCTTTACATGAAGCACCCGCACATGTTTTAAACTACTTTGATCCTCAAGAAAAAACGTTGCTCAAAGAGGGTATGGTACTTGCAGTCGAACCTTTTATTTCATCAAATGCAATTTATGTTACAGAAGGTAAAAATGAGTGGGCGTTTGAAACTAAAGATAAAAGTTTTGTTGCGCAAATTGAGCATACGGTAATCGTCACAAAAGATGGACCGGTATTAACAACAAAAAGCATCGATGCTGAATAGATTGAGACTTAAGTCTTAAATAGAAATGGTTCTGTAGCCTATTCCTTAAGGCGCAGGACCATTTTATAATAGGGGTAACATATGAGGTGATTTGATTATGGTACAACTATTAAGAGCCTATTTTGAAAGATTTTTTTACGAACTTTATCATCAAGTATTCAGTCAATATTTAAACCACTTAGATTTGAAAATACACGATATCGACCAAGCATTATATTATATGCAGCATAAAAAAGTGCAGTTACAGTTGATGATTGACAGAAGAACAATTGAATTAGAAAATAAATATATCGATCTGATGGATCAACATCATATTCAATGCGCAAAAAATATTTATGGCGTTGATATTAATACAATTAAAGATGATTTGAACGAAATTGAAAAAGAGTATGCACAATTGGAGTCATTTTATCAACAGTTGAATGAAGATAAAAATTACGTAAAGAGGGAATGTGATTTACTTCAATTATTGTTGCGTGCATACTAGAAAGGTGGAAATATGACACAAAAATATATTTCGACCGAGTTGCTCATTATATTTACTGCTCTAATGATTATAGCCAATTTTTACTATATCTTTTTTGAAAAAATCGGCTTTTTATTTGTGTTATTACTCGGTAGTATTTTAATGTATGTCGGTTATATTTATTTTCATAAAGTGCGTGGATTGCTTTGTTTTTGGATTGGGACGTTAATGATTTTATTTACATTACTGTCCAATAAATACACGCTGATTATTTTATTTATTTTTATTATCATCGTAGCGGTACGTTATATTATTTATAAACGTAAACCTTTAGAAATATTATCTACGGATGATGCGACTGAAAAACATAGTTTTATTAAACAAAAATGGTTTGGTGACCAAAAAACACCGGTTTATGTGTATAAATGGGAAGATTTGCAAATTCAGCATGGCATGGGTGATATCGTAATAGACATGACAAAAGCGGCCAATTTAAAGATGCAAAACCATGTTGTGATTCGCCATATTGTAGGTAAAGTACAAGTCATTGTTCCTTTAAATTACAATGTAAAGTTAAATGTTTCTGCCTTCTATGGTAAAGTGACGCTCGACCGCCAACAATGCAAAATCGAAAATGATAACATCCAGTTAACTTCACAACATAAAGCTGAAAATTATACGGTTAATATTTTCGTCTCAACATTTATAGGTGATGTTGAGGTGGTTTATCGATGAACCATTACGTTCGTGCCATAGGCTCAATGTTGATTTTAGTCTACAGTATGTTTACTGCTTTTTTCTTTATTGATAAAGTCTTTACTAATATCATTTATTTTCAAGGCATGTTTTATACCCAGATTTTTGGGATTCCCGTATTTATCTTTTTAAATTTAATCGTTATCTTTCTTTGTATCATTGTAGGTAGCGTACTTGCCTATAAAATCAATCAACAAAATGATTGGTTGAAGCAACAAATTGAACGTGCATTTGAAGGGGAAACAGTAGGGATCAATGACCAACATATCGAATTATATAATGAGACGATTGAACTGTATCAAGCCCTTGTTCCTTTGAATCAAGAACTTCATAAAATGCGTATTAAAACTCAAAATTTAACGAACGAATCTTATAATATGAACGATTTGAAAGTGAAAAAAATAATTGAAGATGAGAGACAACGGTTGGCTAGGGAATTACACGATAGTGTGTCCCAACAACTCTTTGCGGCAAGCATGATGTTATCCGCGATTAAAGAAACAGAGTTAACCCCACCACTCGATCAGCAAATTCCAACTTTAGAGAAAATGGTCCAAGATTCTCAGTTGGAGATGCGGGCGTTATTGTTACATTTGAGACCGATAGGACTTAAAGACCGCTCGTTAGGTGAAGGTATTAAATCATTAGTTACAGATCTACAAAGAAAAGTTCCAATGAAAGTTGTACAAGAAATTGACGAATTTGAAGTGCCAAAAGGGATAGAAGACCACTTATTTCGAATCACTCAAGAAGCCATCTCTAATACATTACGTCATGCTAAAGGGAAACAAGTTACTGTCGAATTGATCAATCGTGAAGACTATTTATTGTTGCGTATTCAAGATGACGGTATCGGTTTTAATGTAGATGACAAATTAGAGCAAAGTTATGGACTTAAAAATATGCGTGAACGTGCAATAGAAATCGGGGCAACCTTTCATATCGTTTCATTGCCAGACGCTGGGACGAGAATAGAAGTAAAGGCACCACTTGATAAGGAGGTACATAATGACAATTAAAGTATTATTTGTAGATGATCATGAAATGGTTAGAATTGGAATATCTAGCTATTTATCTACGCAACCGGATATTGAGGTTGTAGGGGAAGGGGCTTCAGGGAAAGAGGCTATTCAAAAAGCACATGAACTTCATCCGGATTTAATTTTAATGGACTTAGTGATGACAGACATGGACGGTGTTGAAGCGACAACACAAATCAAAAAAGACTTACCACATATTAAAGTGGTCATGCTTACAAGTTATATTGAGGATAAAGAAGTTTATCGTGCCTTAGATGCAGGTGTCGATAGTTATATTCTTAAAACGACAAGTGCAAGTGATATTGCTGAAGCGATACGAAAAACAAGTCAAGGCGAGTCTGTATTTGAAGCAGAAGTCCTTGTGAAAATGCGCAATCGCATGAAACAAAGAGCGGAATTATATGAGTTACTGACAGAGCGTGAAATGGAAATCCTATTATTGATATCAAAAGGGTATTCAAATCAAGAAATCGCAAGTGCTTCACATATTACGATTAAAACAGTGAAAACACATGTGAGTAATATTTTAAGTAAATTAGAAGTGCAAGATCGTACGCAAGCAGTGATTTATGCCTTTCAACATGGATTAATTGAATAATATAGAAAGTGGGACAGAAATCGATTTGACTTCTGTCCCGCTTCTTTAATAGCATTAGATTGAATTTTTCCCATAGCCATCATGGACGAGATCTAACGCACCCGTGTGCGGATCAATGACTAATCCATGAACAGGTACTTTCTTGTCAAATAGGGGATGGGAATAAATCATTTGTATATTCTTTTTAACATTTTCATAAACGTCATCAAAGCCTTTTAAAAAGTTAGGAACGTCAATGCCAGAGTGTTCTAATATATCAAACGTTTTTTGATCGACACCTCTTTGTTCCATTGTATTCATAACGGCGTCGACATCAATATTCCCCATACCACAATCTTTATGCCCCATAATAATAATTTCTTCAGCACCAAGTGCATAAATACCAACAAGTAAACTACGCATCGTTGAACCATAAGGATGACTAATTGTAGCACCAGCATTTTTAACGACTTTTAAATCCCCGTTTGTAAAACCAAGTGCTTTTGTCGATAAATCTTGTAAACGTGTATCCATACAAGTCAGCAATACAGCTTTTTTAGATGGCGTTTTACTTGTACTATATTGTTCATAAGCTTTGCTTGCCACAAAGTCTTTATTATATTTTAAAATTTGATTTAATAATGTCACCCTAAGCGCCTCCAATGTGTTTCAAATCCGTCTTATTTATCGTCAGTTGTTTTAATATGCTTTGAACGTCCAGTGTGTGAATGTTCAACTTTTTCAGATTCTGGATCTACTGATGATTGTTCATCTTGATTTTGATGTTGTTCAAATTTATCTGATTGTGTCCCGTAGTTGTTGTACGCAGTTGCTAAATCTTCTTCTTTTTGAGCTTCAAGTTCATCATACGTTTCTTCTTCAGGTGTTTTTCCTTTAATCACTTTACGTTGATGTACAATCGCATTCACTTCTGCTCCGATAATTAAAATGAAGCCCGTGATGTATAACCAAAGCATTAAAACAATGACACCACCGATACTGCCATAAGTTTTAGAGTAGTTCCCAAAGTTTGAAACGTAGAAACCAAAAGCAAGTGTACCTAAAATCCATGCAACTGTTGAAAATAACGCCCCAGGGAGTACGGATTTTAATTTGATTTTCACATTAGGTGCAACGGTATATAAAATCATAAATACAATAAATATGACTAATACGGGTAACGCTGTTCGAATAAGACTAAATACCCAGCGCACTTGATCGTCTAAACCGAGTGGCCCAAATAACAAGTTCCCGATTTGTTGACCAAAAGTAAATAGAACGAGTGTGACAGGTAGGGTAATTCCAATGAGTAAAGTGAAAAATACCGCTAATGCCTTTGATACGATAAAGTTACGATTATCTTCAACATCATATGCGACGTTAAAAGAATTCATTAACGCAGTGATACCGTTCGAAGCTGTCCACAAAGCCAAAATTAAACCGACTGAGAGCAATCCGCCACTAGCATTGCCCATGACATCATTAATGATACTCGTAATGATGGAGGCTGTATCAGCAGGCGCTTTATCTTTAATTTGATCAATAATTGCTTGTCGATCGATATTGAACATTGGAACTAAAGATAAAATAAAGATAAGCATTGGGAACAATGAAAGCATGAAATAATATGCCAACTGTGCTGCGAGACCAGAGGCATCATCTTTTCCTATACGATAAATCAAATAACTCACAAAATTAGGGCGGTCAGTATATTTTACTGGTTTGTTTATTCTTGAGACAAAGAAGGTTTGGTTGTCTTTTGATGCTTCTTTAGATTGAAACTGTTGAGGTTTAACATAAATGCGGTCTTCTTCAATTTCACCTTTTGCATCGCCTTTACGATTAGGATGCTGCCCCTCATTTTTAGAGTGATGCTCATTTGAGAACTTACTTTTCACCTCATCTACAATGCTTTTTGATTTTTCTTCGTTTTTTGACATATCGAAGCTCCTTCTTTTGATATTAAAAAAGGCAATCTCTGAGTACATTCTAAAAGAATGCATTGAAATTGCCCATGATAAGAGCGTAACGCCAACGAACTGTACATCTTTTACGGCATAAAGCGCGTGAGCAACCATAATCCATCAACAAATAAGTGAAACTCAAACTTCTTTTAACTTGTTGTTATCTCGCTATCGTAGCTCATACGTTCATAACGTTGACATGCGGTATTGAAGTTGACGTGAATCTGCTGTGCTCTTATCCCCGCTTATTGTTTAAAAGCATTTACTTATAAACCAATTTGTTTATTGTTTTTACGTTCAACAAATGTATCTTTAGCTTGACGTAATGAACGTTCTAATTCTGGATTGTTACGACGAATTTCATCAATTGTATCTTTCCAATAGAAGAACTCATCTTTTAATTCTCCAAATTTAGAAGGTTCGCTTGAACGTTCACCTGTTTTAATTTGATGAACTGATGATTTAAGTGAACGACGTGTATTTTTGTCAATCAATGCAATCGCTCCACCAATTGTAGCGCCAATTAAAATCCCCGGTAATAATTTGTTTTGCATAATGTTGTTACTCCTTTCGCGTATCCTGAATAATATAGTCTATTAAATGATCACAAGAAGATTGTATCATCTCATAGACACCTTCAAAATTATTTGTGTAATATGGGTCAGGCACATCTGTTTCTGTCATATCACTAAACTCTAATAATTTAAATAACTTCCCTTTAAGATGAGGATTAATTTTTTTAATATTATCTACATTACTTTGATCCATTGCAATAATGTAGTCAAAATCATCTTGTGTTGTAAATAATTCACTAATCATACCATCGAATGGGATGTCGTGCGCATTTAAAATTTTTTGGGTACCCTCATGAGGGGGCTCTCCTAAATTCCATTTGCCCGTACCTCTTGAGTATACTTCAATGTTGTCAATATTGCGATCTTTAAGGCGTTGGCGCATAATTGCTTCAGCCATTGGAGATCGACAAATATTGCCTAAACATACAAAAGCAACTGTTGTCATGTAGATAACCTCCGTGTCCTAATCTATATGCCCATTTTAGCTGTTTTTAAAACAATACGAAAGTAATTCTGTTAAAAATTTTTCAAACATTCGTCACTTTGATAAAATATTGTAGACGAAAGGATGGTCATCATGTCAAAGACAATTGAAGAAATGATTATAGAAATACGCAATCGATTAAACTTAGTCAATCCAGGTTTAATTGATCCGGATAACTACAGCGAATCCCATCGCGAAGATATAGAAGATATTTATGCTTTTGTAACAACGAAAAAGGATTTTACACCTCGTGAAATGTCTGGTATTACGGAGGCATTGGGTGATATAAGAAAATAGACAATTGGGGGTATTTTAATGGCAATTGAAGAAAGATTACAACAATATGCAAAATTACTCGTCAACGTTGGAATGAACGTTCAGAAAGGGCAACCCGTGTTTATCAGAACAACAGTTGAGGCTGTAGATTTTACGAGACGTATCGTAGAAGAAGCTTATCTTGCAGGTGCTTCTGACGTCAGAGTGAAATACGCCGACCCACAACTCAAACGTTATGCATATGAATATGAACCAGCTTCATTTTTTGAAAAAGATGTGAAGGCCTATGATGTAGAAGAGCGTATGGATTATGCGAATCGTGGTGCAAGTAACTTAGCACTGATTACTGAAGATCCTAATTTATTGAATGGAATAGATACGAATAAATTAAAAGCCGCTCAATTAAATCATAGTCATGCTTTTAAACCGTATATGGTGGAATCACAAAAGAATGCATTTCCTTGGGTGGTAGCTTGTTATCCATCAGAAGCATGGGCGCAGCGAGTTTATCCAGATTTAGAGCCACAAGCTGCTTTTGCGAAGTTTTTAGATGATATATTGAATATCGTCAGAGTCGACGGGAATGATCCGATCGCCAATTGGGAGCAACATACACAATTATTAAAAGAGAAAGCCGATTACCTTAATGATAAAGCTTATGATGCACTTCATTTTATCTCTGAAGGTACAGATTTAGTCGTTGGCTTGGCGAAAGGCCATATTTGGGAAGATGCAACGAGCTATACACCTGATGGCCAAGCATTTATCGCTAATATTCCAACTGAAGAAGTCTTTACAGCGCCTGATTGCCGACGCGTGAATGGCACGGTTTCGAATAAATTGCCTTTAAGTTATAATGGTACAATTATTGATGGCTTTAAACTGACATTTGAAGAAGGTCGTGTCGTTGATTTTGAAGCGGTAGAAGGTCAAGAAGTGCTTGCCTCTTTATTAGATACAGATGAAGGTGCACGTCGCTTAGGTGAAGTGGCTTTAGTTCCTGATGATTCACCGATATCTAATCGTAATACTATTTTTTATAATACATTATTTGATGAAAATGCCTCTTGTCATATCGCATTAGGTGCAGCTTATGCATTTAACCTTAAAGGCGGTACAGAGATGACGAGCGAAGAATTAAAAGCACATGGCTTAAATGATTCACTGAAACATGTTGACTTTATGATTGGTAGTCGTGATTTGAATATATATGGCGTTAAAGTAGATGGATCTGAAGAGTTAGTTTTCAAAGATGGAAATTGGGCAAATTGATATAAAAAGAGGTTTAGAATATGACAAATGTAGAAAAAAGAGCAATGAAAGATTCAAAAGTATATAAATCTAGACAAGTATTTCCGACGGATACAAATCACCTAGGCACGCTGTTTGGCGGTACGATGATGGCCAATATCGATGAGATTGCTGCAATTTGTGCGATGAAGCATGCAAATAATACCGTTGTCACTGCTTCAACGGATTCTGTAGACTTTTTAAAACCGATTAAAAATGGCGATATCATGACTTATATCGCTATGGTGTCATATGCCGGCAGTTCTTCGATGGAGATTTGTGTTCAAATTATGATTGAAGATATTCATAATAATAAGCAAGAGTTAGCGGCATTAAGCTTTTTAACATTCGTTGCATTGGATGAAGATGGCAAACCTACAAAAGTACCTGACATTTATCCAGAAACTGAAGCTGAAAAATGGTTTCATGAAACAGCTGAAGTGCGTGTGAAACGTCGTAAAGAAAGAAGAAAAGAAAGCAAAAAAACATTACAATTTATTTCTGACTTAAAACGTAAACAGTAAAAACGATTAATTTAGAGTTGCATCAGTCCCGATGGAATGTCGTTTTAGACTGATTTAAATACAAAATTTGAAGCGTAATTGAAAAATACGTGTAGCGTTGAGTTAAAAAAGAGGCAAAGATGATTTACAGAAGTGACCCTTCTACTTTTGTAAACACATCTTTGCCTTTTTAGCATATGGATATTTTCAATGGATTAAGAAAAAATTTGGTGCATCCGTTGTTCTTGTTTTTTAAAATCAACATTTGAGTAATACATATTTTTAACTAGAATGTTAGGACCTAAGCATTCAAATTGAGGACAATGGCAATTGATCGATTTTGATAGTGGCGTCGCCATCCAACGTTGAAATACATCTGTTAAACGATCTTGTTTAATGTTTGAAATCGTACCGGTTTCGTCGCCAAAATCTGTAACAATGACGTTACCCGTAAATACGTTCACATTTAAACGGCTTCTGCCATCTGGATCATTTCGTGTCGATACATTTGGCGCTTGTTTTAATTTTTCTCTTAATTGTGCATCAGCTTCATCTTGTAAACAAGGAAAAATAGGTAATGTACCGAACAACATCCAAGTGTCTTTATCGCGCACATCTAATAAATGTGAGATTGCAGATTTCATCGTTTTAAGATCGAGTACTTCCAATTGACTCGCAAAATCAGCAGGGTACATGGGATGCACTTCGTGACGTTGACATTTCATATCGTGAATCACTTCATGATGAATTGATTCTAAATAAGGTAAAGTACTTTTATTTAACATTGTTTCTGCTGACACAAACATCCCTTGACGACTTAAATTTTGAGCATTTGAAATCATCTGTTCATAGAGTTTTAATTTCGCCTTTAATGGGGGCTGCTTGTCCATTGCGCCAAATCCAACTTCAGTAAATGTATCAATTGTGCCCCAGTTATGTGAAATGTGTAAAACATCGATATATTCAGCAATATCTAAATATCGATCTAAAGGTAGGGTTAAATTAGAATTCAATTGTACATAAATACCCCGTTGCTCGGCATATTTTAATAATGGTTTAACAACTTCACGAATAGACTTTTTAGAAAACATAGGTTCTCCGCCAGTAATAGAAATCGTGCGTAAAGTTGGAATTTCATCTAATCGTTGCGTGATGAGTGACATTGGAAGCGGGTCGGGGTCTCTCGTCTGTAATGTGTAACCCACGGCGCAGTGGCTGCAACGCATATTGCACAAATTAGTTGTTGTAAATTCAACATTACTCAGTACAGGTTGCCCATATCGATTGATATCTGAATAGGGTTCCCACGGATCATTTTTAATAGTAATAGGATCCTTTTTGGTGCTTATCATAATCAAAACTCCTCATCTTAAAATACATGATTGTTTGATATTGGCTATTGAGGAATATCAAATTCATGTTAATATAGCTATGACAATGCAATTATAAAGGAGAATCGCAAAGTATGAAAGAGCCACAAACGATGAATCAAATAAAAGAAAGATTATCTCAATTTTTAGAAGAATTAGAACATACCAAACCTGATGAGGTGAGCGTTGAAGATATCGATGAGTGGATTCATTTACTAGACCAACTTGAAGTAAAAGTAAGTCAGTTACGTAAATAGTTTATTTTGTGATGTTTAGTCAAATTCAATCCGGGTATTTAATACACTAGATACAATAAAGAAAGGTGATTGAATCATGGCAAAAAAAATAGCAGTATTATTAGCAGACCAATTTGAAGATATTGAATTTACAAGTCCAAAAGAAGCTTTAGAAGAAGCTGGACATGAAATAGAAGTAATCGGAAATACTGCCAATTCAGAAGTTGTTGGTAAACATGGTGCAAAAGCAACTGTAGATGTAAGTATTGCTGATGCAAAACCTGAAAATTATGATGCGATATTATTGCCAGGTGGTTTTTCTCCAGACTTATTACGTGGAGATGAAGAACAACGATATGGTACTTTCGCAAAATATTTCTTAAAAGAAGACGCACCAACATTTGCCATTTGTCATGGCCCACAAATTTTAATTGATACAGATGAATTAAAAGGGCGTACATTGACTGCAGTGCTTAACGTACGTAAAGATTTATCAAATGCAGGCGCTAAAGTGGTGGATGAGTCAGTTGTTGTGGACAAAAACTTAGTGACAAGTAGAGTTCCTGATGACTTAGATGACTTTAACAGAGAAATTGTGAATGCATTAAAATAATTCAAGATTCAATTAATGAAGGCTACCGTCAAATCTTATTTGACGGTAGTTTTTTACGTCTTAATCAGAAATATATTTTTAAAGGAAGAAGCGGTCAATAAAAAGGAGCGAGGTAGAAATCGAATGGATTTCCAACTCGCTCCGAGTGCTAGCTAGGATACAAATTCTCAAGCAAAAAACCTGTATGCCTTTCGTAATTTGAAATTTTCTTCGCCTTCAATATAGCTCTTTGATGCTTGGAAATATTAGCATTTGTACAATCGATTAATTAAAGGAAACGTTTAACAGCTGTAGACAGTGACGGCATTTCGTTAAAAATAAATTTACGATCTTCAGTTAAACTACGATATGCCCATTTTGCATAATTTAGCGCTTGTTCTGGCATAATTTTACCAGGGAGTGGCGCAGCGTTTTTATCGACATAAACATTAACGATAGTCGGTCTATGTTGTTGTACAGCTGTTTGTACAATAGCATCAATGTCGTCAGGATTATCAAGTGTATAACCAACGCCACCACAAATTTCTGCATATTTAGCAAAGTCCATATCACTAAAGTCTATACCATATTCTAATTCTCCAGCTTCTTGCTGTTCGTATTTAATAAATGATAATTCCGTATTGTTGAGCACAAATAGTACCATCGGCAAACGGTATTGAACAGCGGTAGCAAAGTCTTGCATTACCATTTCAAAAGCACCGTCTCCCGTAATACCAATCACTTGGCGACCTGGATAGGCAATGCGTGAGGCAATCGCAGTTGGAAGTGCACAGCCCATCGTACCGAGCCAACTTGAAATAACAAAGTGGTTATTAACGCCAAGATTTAGGTAACGTGTAGACCATACTGTAGATGTTCCTACGTCAGCAGCAATAACCGTATCGTCAGTGATTACTTTATTAATCGCATCCATTAACCGCTCTGGACGTATAGGCTTAGCTGTATTTTTCTTGTCTTCTTTCATCCAGCCTTCCCAAGTTTCTTTATGGTCTAACATTTCAGATAAAAATGGACGGTCAGAAACCGGATCAATCGCTTCGATCAGTGCTTGGAGTGCCAGTTGACTATCACCGACAATTGGGGCATCAACATTAAAACGATGTCCGATAGCTTCAGGGTTTTCATCAATTTGAATAGCTGGAATATCTTTCTTAGGTAAATAGTCTATATACGGATAATTTGTCCCCGCTAAAATAAGCAAGTCTGCGTTTTGCATCGCTTGATATGACGGTTTTGTACCAATTTTACCGATATTTCCTAAATTATAAGGATGCTGATCGCCGACAATTGTTTTAGACGGCAATGTGATAATTGTAGGGATTTTACCTTTTTCTATAAATTGACGTACTTCTGCTTTCGCATTTTCAGTCCCTTTACCAACAAGGATGACAGGTCGTTTACTGTCGTTAAATAAACGTGCGGCTTTTTGAATTTCATGCGTAGCGGGTTGGCGTCTTTCTTTTTGATAAGGCTTAACTTCAGAAGGGAAGTTATCATCGACTTTAGTATTCAAAATGTTGTTTGGAAGTGTAAGTACTGCAACGCCTTTCTTTTCGTAGGCAGTACGAATAGCTTCATCTACAATTTGAAAGACATTGTCAGCATCACTGTCTTTTAATTGGTAATTATATACAGCAACATCTTCAAATAAATTCGGTAAATTAATTTCTTGGAATGTTTTTGTCCCAAGTTTATCACTGTCGGCTTGTCCTGAGAGGATTAATTGCGGTACATTATCGAGTTTCGCATCATACATGCCGTTTAATAAATGTACTGCACCAGGACCACCTATTCCTAAAGCAACCCCAATTTTACCTGTAAGTTTTGTATAAGCTGCAGCTGATAGACTCGCAACTTCTTCATGACGTACATGAATAAATCTGATTGAATCTTCGGCACTTTTAAGACCATCCACAACTGCATCAATAGAATCACCAGGAATACCATATACGTGATCGATATCCCAAGCTTTTAATGCTTCTATAAGTGCCATATTCGCTTTAACTTTTCCCATTTTATTACGACTCCCTTTCCAATATAGTAACCTATAAGATTGATATACCCATTTTTTCATTTTATACATCAATATTCAAAATACGTGCTTAACCTCATCCTGCAGACTGATTTTTGATTAAATATATAGATAAATTTCATAGGACTTGATAAACTCACAGTAATTAGTGAATTGAAATTGAGAAAGTAGGTCATCATGGATGAGAAGAAAAGACCGAATGGGGAAGTCTGCCGCACAACCCCATGACAATGCGCCGCATTACAATACGTATTACCAGCCTGTAGGTCAACCGCCTAAAAAACAGAAGCCAAGACGCATTTTTCGTACATTGATTTTTGTCTTAATTTTTATTGCTGCATTGTTTATTGGTTTGATGTATATGCTCTCACAGCAAGCGGATGTATCTGATTTAAAAAGTATCGAGCAAAAAGACAGTTATGTGAGTGCATCGCAAATGCCTAAATATACGAGAGGTGCTTTTATTGCAGTGGAAGATAAACGGTTTTACCATCACTCGGGTGTCGATTATAAAGGGAGCATTCGAGCCATTTTTGCGTCGATAAAAGATAAAAATCGTTTGCAAGGCGGAAGTACGATTACCCAACAGCTTGCTAAAAACTTTTATTATGATAACCAACAGACGGTAACAAGAAAACTAAAAGAAATGTTTGTTGCGAGACGCATTGAAAGAACATATAGTAAAGAGCAGATTTTAAGTTATTATATGAATAATATTTTTTATGGAGACAATCATTATACGATTGAATCTGCAGCACGTTATTATTTCGGAACAACAACGAATCAACAAAATACAAATTTACCTCAAATCACCGTGTTACAAAGTGCAATCCTTGCAAGCAAAGTGAATGCACCTTCAGTTTACGATGTTAATGATATGTCACCCGCTTTTATAAATCGAACTAAAATGACGTTAGAAAAAATGAAGCAACAAAATTATATTAGTGAACAACAATACACTGAGGCATTGCAACAACTTGGTGCTTAACACAAATATATGGCATAATAAAAGAGTGCTATAAAAGTTTTTAAAATTGATCCATTGATAGTAAATGGCCGAGTTAAGTCTAGCTTATATTAAGCATGCTTAATGTGAGTCAACCAGACAGGGGTGGGACAATGAAATCTAATCGATTTCTGTTCCACTCCCTTTTGTGATGATTTGGGGTGATAAGATGAATGAGATAACTAAAATAGAAGTTCAAAAAAACAATAAAGAGAGATTTAATATTTATATAGATCAAGTTTTTGCAATGGGTATTTCTATGGATACGCTTGTAGCCTTTAATTTAAAAAAGGGAGACATCGTCGATAAAAAACAAATCGATGCGATTAATCAAGAAGAGTATGATAGACAAGCGATTAATCAAGCCATGCAATACTTATCTTATCGCAAACGTACACGTAAGGAGATTAAATTACATCTCTTAAAGCAAGACTTTCCAGAGGCGGTCATCGCACGTGCGATAGATTATTGTGAACATCTTCAATTAATTGATCATCGTGACTATATGATAAGCTTAAAAAATACATTACTTCGTACGACGGATAAAGGGCCTGAAATCTTTCGACAGAAGTTACTAGAAGCTGGCATAGAAACGGACTTAATTGATGAAGGCGTTCAATTATATGAAGAAGAGCAGCCAATCGATGCTATTGTGGCATTAGCTGAAAAAATTATGAAACAAAAAAAGGGGCCTGTCTCCAAGGTGAAATTGAAAATTCAACAATCACTTCAACAAAAAGGGTATCGTTTAGATACAATTTATAAAGTAATGGATCAACTCGAAATAGAACAGGATTCAGAAATGATAGACAAATTATTGCAACGTGATTTAGAGAAAGTCTATAATAAAAATCAGAAGAAATACAGTGGGCAACACCTCTATATGAAAACTGTAGAAGGATTGTTGAGAAAAGGCTATCAATACGATGAGATTAGACAAAAATTATCAGAAAGTGGTATCGAAAATGAGTGATAAACGTTTAAGTGAAATGGATAGGCAAGAGATTTTACATGTGATCCAAACGAGTAAAGAGAAAATGCGAAAAGCAGAAATGAACGGTATCATGAATGAATATGATGTCTATGCCAATAAAGTCGTTATTGCTGAAAGCTACCTTATCGATACAGATAAGATAGAAATAGGTAAAATATATAAATTGAAAGATGGTACAGAAGACTTTTTTAAAGTTGAACGTTTAAAAGGAATCTTTGCTTGGGGATTTAGAATTAATCATAGTGACCCCGAAGAAGGATTGCCAATTTCATTATTAAAATTATAAAAGGGGTAGCGCGCATGGGTAGTTCAATTGTCTTGAAGATGATTAATGTAACACATTATTATCGCAATCAAAAAAAACAAAATGTGCTTAAACCTTTTAGTTATCAGCCCGAAGATATTGAGCTGAATAATATTTCGCTATATGTCTATGAAGGTGAAGCTTTAGGTATCATCGGGGAAGCGGATGCTTCCAAGTCACTAGTAGGTGAAATATTAGCAGGCACGGTTCAACCTGATAAAGGTCGAATTGTAAGAAAAGCTTCGATGTTTTATGCGAATATGAATCAAAAATCAGTTGAGGATACAACAGTTGAAGATTATGTCAGTGACGTCGTTCAACTTTATCCTTATGAAGCGGCTGCACACAAGGTGTCACAAATTATTAAATATGCACATCTAGAAGAGGTTAAAACAGAGCGAGTAAGCCAACTGACAGATGCACAATATGCACAATTGCTTTTTAGTTTGGCCCGTTCTTCTGATGCTGAAATTGTGATATTAAGTCATATTTTAAGTTATTTGAATGAAGCGTTTTTTGAAAAAGCACAACTAATGATGCAAGAATATGTTGAGCGTGAGTGGACGTGGATTACAATCGATAATGATGTCGATAAAGTGAAAGCTGTGAGCAACTATTTGGCCTGGATATCACATGGTCAATTAAGAAAAGAAGGTGCCATTAGCCAAGTTTATCCTAAATTTATGGCACATCAACGTGATATGGATTCCCTTAAAACAGATGAGGAGAAAAAGCATTTTGATGAAGATTGGAAAAGAAATCGCAGTAGAATGCCGGAACTCACATACAATTTTAAGAGAATTGAGCGTTATCATCACGCAAAACCACCTGCCTTTCTTTCGAGAATTTGGTTATGGTCTATTTTATTTTTGGTTGGCATGTGTGCGGCAAGTCTCCTCGTCATCAGTGGGATAGGTAAAATAGACAGCACACAAATAACAACGCAACCTACAATTTCCAAACAAGCAAAAGATCCTTATGAAGAAAAACTTGCATATGGGATTGTCAATGAGAGTTCGGTCACTTTGACATCGTTAGAGCATGGGCGCAAAACAATCACCATGCCACATTATTCGATAGCAACTATTGTAGGTGAAAATAAAGCGACATATAAAATACAAGTTAACGGTTCTTTTTATAAAGCTGATAAAGGAAAATTTGAATATTTTAATCCTGCTGCTTTATACAAAGATGTGAAGCGTAAAGATTTAGAACCTTATATGAAAAGTAATTATATCAACTATGTCGATTACTTTAATGGGGAATTACATAAATCACATGAGAAAGTGAATGATACACTTGTACCAGGAAAGAAAGACCGCTTCGTTGAGCCTGTTATTGAACAACCGATTGCAATGTTGTTTGACGACCGTAATCATTTAATGGGCTTTACGTATCCGATTGTGGACAAGTCGAAATTAGAAGACAAATACCATATTAAAAGTGATGTATGGATAACAAAAACGGATGAGGGCTATTTTATTGCAGATTTGAAAAATTCAAAATGGCTTTATATCGAATTGTAGGTGGAAAAATGGTTGAGAATTTAATTCGTTTTTACAAAAATATTCCTAGAATATACCGACATAGTATATATCGCCTAAAAATGCATAGAAAGTGGACGTTATTGACTTTCGCTATAGGTATCCTACTGACATTTATCATCACGATGATTTTTAGGAGAATAGGGACTGTTGATGTCAAATTAGCAACAATAGATTATAGACTTACAGGCTTAATGACTTTCGCCGTTATTTGGATTGCCATCTTTATTAATTACCGTTTTTTTCCAAGAGACTATTATGTGACACGTCATTACAACAGCACGCCGTTTCTTCACGTGTTATTGTCGAGTGCACTCTATAGTTTAGTCTTGCTTATATTAACGCTTGTGATGGCTTGGTTAAAACCTCTTAATACAGACACAACAGTGATTGGTGTATTGTTTTATATTGTAATGAGTTTGTTTTTTATTACAGTGATCTCATTTTTATTAGGAATGATTTATATTTTATATCCAAAGTTAGATAAAGTATTTTATATCGTTTCTTTAATCGTATTTTGTCTATCGCCTATTTTGTATATTCCAGATGGAGGATGGCAAACGCGGTTGTTGATGCTGAATCCTATTTTTTATTTAGTGAACGGCATGCAGCAGTCCGTGATTATAGGTAAAGATGCGATTAATAACTTGGGATATCATATTTACTTCTTTTGTTTTATGGGCTTAATGATTGTCTTTAGTTTCGCATTGAAGGATTATGTGACACAGTTGAGACCCAATGAACATCAACAACTTAAATCTTAATTTGATTAATGGATTGAGTGAAATTCATAAAAAACCTAGTCCCTTACAATAGAGACTAGGTTTTGTCATATATGATTTATTGGGCATATAACTTTTTCATCAGCTTTTCTTCGCTGAATACCCAACCCGTATACGAATGTACAACTTTCATTTCTTTATCGAGATGGGCAATAGCAACAAATTGATAATGTCCTTTCTTTAAATACCGTAAGTCAATAAATCGGAGCTCTGTTGTCTCATTATCAATATGCTTAATATGCCAACGATAAATCGAAGAAAAATTTAAAAATGCTCTTATATTATGATCATATTGTGCATATTGCATAATTTCTGGGCTTGGATAAGGTTGGCGTTTAACTTTATCACTAAACACGATGCTTCGACCATAACTACGCCCGACGTAATCATGTTTTTCTGTTTGAATTGCAATACGCCACTCTTTAAAGCGAATGGTCGGTGCCACAAAGACTTTAATTGGTGTGCCTAAATGTTCTACTTGATTTAATGCTTGTTTTTTTAACCAGAAACGCATTTGAAAGCGCAGAATGTAATAAAAAATCAAGATGATCAGCACAGGTCCGAAAACAACATACGGATGTAACCCCAATGCCCATAATAAAATACCGATGAGCAAAATTGTAAAAATAATAGGGTCAAATGTGTTAATGACGCTAAGTTGAATCCACTTATTTGTAATAGGTCGCAATGCTTGTGTCCCGTATGAATTAAATATATCGACAAACACATGCAAAAATACAGCGAGTTGTGCCCATAGCCAAATATGAAGTGGATCTAAATCTTTAAAAAAGACATATACTAATAAGGTTAGTAGTAATGGCCAAAAGATTGTAAATGGAATAGAATGGGTAATCCCTCTATGATTCGAAATATAGGTTGCGTTATTTTTTAATTTTAGTACAGTATCACTATCAGGAATTAACGAACCAGCAATTAATACAGTAGCAGTTGCAGCAAAATTTCCGCCTAGCGCAGTATCTGTTGTTGCTACTGCTGTTAGGCCTATACCGATAGCAATATGAGTAGCTGTATCCATATTGTCTCACTCTTTTCAAAATATCTTAATCTTATTATAATCTACAACTGAGTTGAAGGTAAATTATTCAAATTTTAAAAGGGGAATAGAAATGTTAAACGAAATTTCTTTTAAGCCGCATTTGTTAGAATGGTTTGCACTCGAACAACGACAGATGCCTTGGAGAGAAACTAAAAATCCATATTACATATGGGTAAGTGAAGTCATGTTACAACAAACACAAGTCGATACGGTTAGAGATTATTATCAACGTTTTATTACACAATTTCCACGTATTGAAGATTTAGCCGCAGCACAAGAAGAAGACGTATTAAAATTATGGGAAGGCTTGGGGTATTACAGTCGTGCCCGTAATTTTCATACAGCTGCTAAAGAAGTCGTTGCTCAGCACAACGGGATTGTACCTCAGCATCCTGATACATTTTTATCTTTAAAAGGTGTTGGTCCTTATACGCAAGCGGCAGTGATGAGTATTGCTTATGGTTTACCGTTAGCCACAGTAGATGGCAACGTTTTTCGTGTGTGGTCTCGTTTGAATGATGATAGTCGCGATACAGCGTTACAATCGACACGAAAAGCTTATGAACAAGAACTATTGCCGTATGTTGCTTCTGAAGCAGGCGATTTTAATCAAGCAATGATGGAATTAGGCGCGCTTGTTTGTACGCCGAAATCACCCCTGTGCATATTTTGTCCAGTTCAAGATCACTGTGAAGCATATGCAAATGGGACAGTGTTAGAGCGTCCTGTGAAAACTAAAAAACTAAAGAAAAAAGAATTGAACTTTGATGTTTATGTGATTCAAGACCATCTAGGCCGTTATTTAATTGAACAAAGAACGTCTTCGTTGTTAAAAGGAATGTGGCAATTTCCAATGGTTGAACAACTTAGTCAAACGCCATCTGAAGCTGTTATCGTAGATTCATTAAAAATTAAAGAAAAGGAAATCATGACCTTAAAGCATCAATTTACACACCTTACTTGGAAGCTTCATGTCCATTTAGCAGAAATTGCTCAAGAAGATGAACGCAAGGTGGCAGAAGGAAGACTTTGGTTGGTGCCTGAACAAAAAGAACACTATTCTTTTCCGGTCCCAATGACTAAAATTTTTAAAAAGCTTCATCAAGCTGAATAATTAAGTAACCGGATTGATTGTGATATAATAGTCGAGGTTATAACAATTAAGGAGGTGTGGCAAGTGGTCAAGTCGTGTGTACCTCGAGAAGGGGAATCGATTAAGATACAATCTTATAAACATGATGGCAAAATCCATCGTGTCTGGTCAGAAACGACTATCCTCAAGGGAACAGCCGATGTGGTTATTGGTGGAAATGATCATACATTAGTGACCGAAAGTGATGGCCGAACTTGGATAACGCGTGAACCCGCGATTGTCTATTTTCATTCAGAATTTTGGTTTAACGTCATATGTATGTTCAGAGAAGATGGCATTTACTATTACTGCAACTTATCCTCTCCATTTGTCTGCGACGAAGAAGCCCTTAAGTATATTGACTATGATTTAGATATCAAAGTCTATCCGAATGGAAAATATCACTTACTTGATGAGGATGAATATGAACAACATATGAATCAAATGAATTATCCGAAAGATATTGATTTGATTTTAAGACGAAATGTCGATATTCTTCAACAATGGATTGAACAGAAAAAGGGACCATTTGCCCCAGATTTTATCAAAGTATGGCGTCAACGTTTTCAAAAATATAAAAATATTTAAAAGTAAGCGTGTTAGTATAAAGAATTTCGTCAATTTTGAAGTTTAATTTTATTTTGCAAATGGCTCGATATGTGATGTAGTAGACGGTGTGAAAACAACTTCTTACATAGTCTGTTTAAGCCGATGTCATTCAATACATCGGATGATGTACAGAGTTTGAACAATGATTTTAAATACGGGAGTAAGATTTGGAAGCGAATAGTGTTCCGTCTTACTCCCGTTCAAATCGTTGTACTTTACCTCAATACAATCACGTCATATTGACAGATTGCCTATTTGAATCAACAAATAAGGGGCAGCAAAATGATAATGCTTGCGGTTATTTAATTGAAGCAAAGCGTAAAATAGCTGACACATTAGAAAACGAATAAACAACAATGTACGCACAAATTCTTAATTGGAAGCATATAATTTTTGGGGGGCAAGCGCATGATTAAGCGTTATTTAGAGTTTGTGAAGCCATATAAATGGCTATTATTTGGGACAATTATTGTAGGGATATTAAAATTTGGTATTCCTTTACTCATACCACTCCTCATCAAGTTTGTCATTGATGATGTCATCAACAATGCTGCTCTTACTGTGGATGATAAACTAATGAGACTGTTTGTTGCAATGTTAATTGCAGCATTTATTTTTGTAATTGTACGTCCACCTATTGAGTTTTTGAGACAATATATGGCACAGTGGACAAGTAACAAAATTTTATATGATATACGTAAAAAATTGTATGATCATCTTCAAGCTTTAAGTGCTAAATTTTATGCGAATAATAAAGCGGGTGAAGTCATTTCCCGTGTCATTAATGACGTAGAACAGACAAAAGACTTTATTATGACAGGCCTGATGAATATTTGGCTCGATTGTATCACCATTATTATCGCACTGTCTGTCATGTTCTTTTTGGATGTTCAGTTAACGTTTGCGGCGATTGTCATCTTGCCGTTTTATGTACTAACTGTGTATTTTTTCTTTGGCAGATTAAGAGCACTGACACGTCAACGTTCACAAAAATTAGCTGAAGCACAAGGCTTTTTACATGAACGTGTAAATGGTATGGCAGTCATTAAAAGTTTTGCTATTGAAAATAATGAAGCACAAAACTTTGATCATCGAAATAAAAATTTTCTAAATAAAGCATTTCAACATACACGTTGGAACGCCTATTCTTTTTCAGCAATCAATACAGTAACTGATATCGGTCCATTAATTGTAATCGGCTATGGTGCTTATTTAGCAATTACAGGTTCAGTCACAGTCGGGACACTTGCCGCATTTGTGAGTTACTTAGAACAACTCTATGGGCCTTTACGAAGACTCGTTTCTTCTTTTACTACATTGACACAAAGTTTTGCATCAATGGACCGCGTTTTTCAATTATTTGATGAACCGTATGATATTAAAAATACTGACTATGCAAAACCGATAGCGATTAAAGAAGGACACATCAAAATAGAAAATGTTTCTTTTCGCTATCAACCTAATGAAAAAGATGTTTTAAAACATTTGAATTTAGATATTAAACATGGTGAAACAGTCGCTTTTGTAGGTATGAGTGGAGGTGGTAAGTCAACTTTAATCAATTTGATCCCGCGATTTTATGATGTGACAGAGGGCCATATATCCATTGATGGGCATGACATTAAAGCGTTCGATACGGGTAGTTTGAGACGACAAATCGGTATGGTACAACAAGACAATATTTTATTTTCTGATACAGTAAAAGAAAATATCTTGCTCGGACGACCTGACGCAACTTTTGAAGAAGTGGTTGAGGCTGCTAAGCTTGCAAATGCACATGACTTTATTATGGATTTACCACAAGGCTATGATACTGAAGTAGGCGAACGAGGTGTGAAATTATCAGGAGGACAGAAACAAAGATTGTCTATTGCACGTATCTTTTTAAATGATCCACCTATCTTGATTCTTGATGAGGCAACAAGTGCACTCGACTTAGAAAGTGAAGCAATCATACAAGAAGCACTTGATACATTAAGTCATGATCGAACTACCATCATTGTCGCACACCGCCTGTCAACCATCACACACGCCGATAAAATTGTAGTTATTGAAAATGGTGAAATTGTAGAACAAGGTTCACATCAAACACTCATTGACAAGCAAGGCGCTTATGAGCGACTTTATTCAATACAAAATCTTTAATAATTAAAAACGGGCATTCAATTAGAGCAAACAAATGGAATCTTTGTTGAATTAAGATTTCTAGTTTGCTCTTTTTTTAGTAATGAAACTTAAAAAGATACTCTTTAGAACTTTGGTTATTCTGCTTTAAATGAGAAAGCACTCGTGTTCGTGAATTGAAACTAAAAAAGGTTTTAAATATGATATGACGATACAATATAGGGTATAATACAATCAAAAATATAAGGGGATGGGCCAGTGTCTTTTCTAACAATATTGCAATTGATCGTCAATATCATTTTAGTGGGGTTACTTCTATTTTTAATCATCGCTGCAGTAGCATTTTTAATTTTTGATAAAGGTCAAAAGCAACATAGCGTTTTAAGGAATTATCCAGTTCTTGCGAGAGTCCGATATTTTCTTGAACATATTGGTCCTGAATTAAGACAATATCTTTTTCTAAATGATAATGAAGATAAACCTTTTTCTAGACTAGATTATCAAGATATTGTTTTAGCAGGGAAATATAAAAATAGAGGTGCGAGTTTCGGGACACAAAAAAATTATCAACATGGCTTTTTTATTAACAATGCAATGTTTCCAACACAAAAACCTGCTTTAAAAGTGGATAATACACATCAAATTACGACTTTCTTGTATCAAATAAAAAATGAGGGTCTCGTTAATCGTAAAGAAAAAGCGGTTGAAAAGAATGTGGATCCTTTCCTACTATCACCTGAACAGTACGTTAAAATTGGCGAGAATATTGAACACCCTTATTTTGCTAAGCGTCTTGTCGGTCAATCAGGTATGAGCTATGGTGCGTTAGGGAAGAATGCGATTACCGCTCTTTCAAAAGGTCTAGGCATGGCGAACACATGGATGAACACAGGTGAAGGTGGACTCTCTCCACATCATTTAAAAGGGGAAGCGGATATTATTTTTCAAATTGGACCAGGACTATTTGGTGTTAGAAATGAGCAAGGTCAATTTGATTCAAAAGCATTTGTTGAAATCGCCAAAAAAGAACAAGTAAAAGCTTTTGAAATTAAACTTGCTCAAGGTGCTAAAACAAGAGGGGGACATATTGAAGGTAAAAAAGTAACTGAAGAGATTGCTAAAATTAGAAGACTTAAACCGTATGAAACAATCGATTCCCCTAACCGTTTTGAATTTATACAAAATGCCAAAGATTTATTAGAATGGCTAGAAGAGTTACGTCAGTTAGGTCAAAAACCTGTAGGCTTTAAAATGGTATTAGGACATGCAAATGAATTTGTAACACTTATTGAAACGATGAAACATTTAGACATTTATCCTGATTTTATTACGATAGATGGAGGCGAAGGTGGTACTGGCGCATCTTTTCAGGAATTGCAAGACGGTGTAGGATTACCTTTATTTACATCTTTACCCATCATAGACGGGTTGCTCAAAACGCATGGAATTAGAGAACGTATCAAAATATTTGCTTCTGGAAAATTAATTACACCTGATAAAATTGCCATTGCTTTAGCGTTAGGGGCAGATCTAGTCAATGTTGCGAGAGCGATGATGATTAGTGTTGGATGTATTATGAGTAAACAATGTCATAAAAATACTTGTCCGGCGGGTGTAGCGACAACGGATGCAAAGAAGGAACGTGCTTTAGTGGTAGATGAAAAACAATATCGTGTTGTTAAATATATTACGAGTTTGCATGAGGGCTTGTTTAATATTGCTGCAGCAGTTGGCGTCGAAAGCCCAACAGAAATTGGACCTGAACATGTGACGATTAAACACCAAAATGGGCAATTGGATACTATCAAACGCTATCAACTCAAACTGGTCAATGACAGTTTGATGGAATAAAAATAAAAAAGACGGTCTATCTCATCTCACATTAAAGTGTTGATGTGGATAGTCGTCTTTTTTAACGCCGTTTATAAAAAACAGGCAATGTCTCTTTATAAGTCAAAGTCCTCTTCAATTATATCAATATCCGGATCAGTTGCATGATATTTAAAATAACTAACACGCAATCGGTCCAAATGTTCTAGATTATAACGATATTCTTCTAATGAAGAGATGATATGCATAATATTCGCATAAGAGAACCCACAAGGATTCGGATTATGAATCACTTCATCTTGAAATGCTGTCATAATATCTTTTTTAAGAGGATTGGGTACAAATTGCTGATCGTGCGAGACGTCAAATTTTGCTTTTTTAGTAATACTAATTAAAATTTGCTCATGAAACTGTGTTAGTTCGTCAATCTCTAACTTAATTTGAAGTAGTAACGAATGACTGAGATGGACGAGATCGTTTTGATAACGATTCATGCGACGTAAAACATCATATGCATCTCGTGTCGATAAAACAATTTCTTTAAATAAAATTTTCTTACGTGTTTGAGCAAAGACCTGTTTTTTTGTAAAAACGCGTTCTTCTTTATAAAACTCTAAAAATTGTTCTAGTTTTACGATTCTTTGTCGTAAATGTTCCAAATCTTGCTTTACATGATTAAACTCCGTTGCATCATTTAGGACTAAATTAAACCATTTGAAAATATCCGTTGAAATGTTTAATGAATTATAATAAATTTTTGTCTCAAATTTCGGAGGTAAAAATGTTAAATTGACGATAAAAGAACTGATGACACCAATCATGACAAGTGAAAAACGATAAAATGCGGATATATAAAACGATCCATTGTGTTGCCCCATAATGACGAGGGCAGTGACTGTAGCTAAAGTTGCAACGTGCGCAATGTTCATTCTAAAAAGTAAAGCAATGAGCAAAATCACTGTCGCACCCATAATGATGACATTGTTACCAAATATCGTAACCATTGTTACAGCAAGTAATGCGCCAATTACATTACCTTGAAATTGGTCAACAATTGTTTTAAAAGTACGATAGACACTAGGCTGCATCGCAACAACCGCTGCAATGCCTGCTACAGTCACCATGCCTGTTGATCCGGGTAACAATGAAGCAATTGAAACCGCAAGTATAATGGCGATACCGGTTTTTAATATTCGAGCTCCCAGTTTCAAGTCATCGCGCTCCTTTATGTTATATTTCAATTAATATTGAATATGTTTAATCATGTTATACACTGTTGTAGCGCATTTTTCAATATAGAAGTTTACAATTGGCTAAATGCATAATCGGCAGCAGCTATTGTTTTATCGATATCGGCTTCTGTGTGTTCTGTTGTTAAGAACCAAGCCTCATATTTAGAAGGTGCCAAATTGATGCCTTGATTGAGCATAAGTTTGAAAAATTTACCGAACTGTTCACCATCAGAAGCATCTGCTTGGTCATAATGTGTGACTTTTTCATCTGTAAAGTAGACTGTTAACGCCCCTCGAATTCGATTAATTGTAGCTTTTACATTATATTTATCAATTGCTGCTTGTAAGCCTTCTTCCAGTCTTTTACCAAGTTGATCAAGCTTTTCATATACGCCGTCTTGTTCTAACACTTCTAATAATGCAATACCTGCTTTCATTGATAATGGATTACCTGCCATTGTACCCGCTTGATAAGCAGGCCCTAAAGGTGCGACTTGTTCCATAATATCTTGACGGCCACCATAACCACCAATCGGTAGACCACCACCAATGATTTTACCGAATGCTGTTAAGTCTGGATAAACGCCTAATAAATCTTGCGCAGCGCCATAATGGAAACGAAAAGCAGTAATCACTTCGTCATAGATTACAAGACCACCGTGTTCATGTGTAATACGATTCACTTCTTCTAAAAAGCCAGGTTGCGGCTCAACCATACCGAAATTGCCGACAATCGGTTCTACAAGTACACCTGCAACTTGATCGCCCCAATGTGCCATTGCTTCTTTAAAGGCATCAACATTATTGAAAGGCACGGTAATCACTTCTTGTGCGACACTTTTTGGTACACCTGCGGAATCAGGAGAACCAAGTTGAGATGGTCCACTTCCTGCAGCCACTAGGACTAAATCGGAATGTCCATGATAACAACCAGCAAATTTAATGATTTTATCTCGTTTTGTGTATGCTCTTGCGACACGTATGGTTGTCATCACGGCCTCTGTACCAGAATTGACAAAACGTATTTTTTCTAAAGAAGGGATTGCGTCACGTAATTTACGTGCAAAATCAATTTCTAGTTCTGTCGGTGTTCCATATAATACGCCAAGAGCAGCTTGTTCTTGAATTGCTTTCGTAATATGAGGATGTGCATGTCCTGTAATAATTGGACCGTATGCCTGTAAATAATCAATATATTGGTTACCATCCACATCGTAGAGATATGCACCTTTACCAGACTTCATAACAACAGGTGCCCCACCGCCCACTGCTTTATAAGAACGGGAAGGGGAGTTCACACCGCCTAATATATATTCATCAGATTGTTTCTGAAGTGCTTCACTTAATGTAAATTTCATATTTAACCAACCTCTTTTAATTTAATATTTTCACCTCTTATCGTATCATAAAATTAAACGTTATTAGAAAGAGGGATTGTGATGTTAAAAAAAGGCGACCAATTTCCAGAATTTAAATTAGAAACACAAAATGATGAATGGATTACAAATGATACATTAAAAGGTCAAAAAGCAGTGCTTTATTTTTATCCTCGTGATAACACACCGACGTGTACAACAGAAGCATGTGACTTTAGAGATAATTTAAGCTTTTTTAATGATTTGGATGTCAAAGTTTATGGGATTAGTGGTGATTCTAAACGAAAGCATCAAAATTTTGTTCAAAAGCATGATTTGAATTTCGACTTACTCGTAGATGAAGACTATCAATTATCTGAAGCAGTGGGTGTATATCAATTAAAGAAGTCTTTTGGTAAAGAATCGATGGGTATTGTTAGAACGACGTTTGTGATTGACGAAGACGGTAAAGTTTTAGATGTAATTGAAAAAGTTAAAGTTAAGGAACAGATGGAGCAATTAAAAGCTATATTAGAAGGGTGAGGTATATATGATTGTTGTCAGTTTAATGCGATTAGATGATCAAGAATCGCGTCTAAAAGAAGCTTATCCAGATGTGTCATTTCATTTTTATAAGCACCCATCAGAATTACCTCATGATATTCAAAAAGAAATGGATGTATTAATTACTTATCACGCAGAAGTAAATCAAGCATTTATAGAAAACGCACCAAACTTAAAATGGATTGCTTGGTATGCAACGGGTGTCAATACGCTACCTTTTGAAACGTTGAATGAAAGAGGCATTACGCTTACGAACGCAGGGGGTGTCCATGCACAGCAATTGACGGAATTTTTATTTGCTTATATTTTAGATGACTATAAAGAACTGAAAGAAGCATATAGCGAGCAACAAGATAGAATCTACAATCATAAACGTGTAACACCATCTGTCAGTGGACAACGTATTCTTTTTTTAGGTACTGGTAAAATACCTCAGAGAGCGGCACAAGTTGCTAAAGTTTTAGGTATGGAGACAATAGGACTTAATACGACTGGTCATGAGGCTGACTATTTCGATCAAACTGACTCGTTAGCTCGACGCCAAGAGATTTATGCATCAGCTGATATTATAGTCAACTTATTACCAGAGACTGAGGAAACTTATCATTTATTAAAACGTGAAGATTTCCAAGCGATGAATCAACATACTTTGTTCATCAATATTGGAAGGGGAACGATTACTGAAGAAGCGGTTTTAGTAGATAGTTTAAAAGAACATGAGATAAGAAAAGCTTATTTGGATGTTTTTGACAAAGAACCATTAGAAGCTACATCTAAATTATATGATCTTGATAATGTTTATATTACGGCACATATTTCAGGAAATCGTGATGACAATAAGAAACAAGCAACAGACATATTTTTAAATAATTTAGAAAATTTTCTCAATAACGGTGAAGTTAATGAGAATGTAGTTGATGTGAATAAAGGATATTAACATATCCATTGACATAAGCAGCCTCTAACCTTTATATTGTTATTAAGTAAGAATTATTATTAACTAGAGAGACGGGTGAAACTAATGGCTGCTGAATTGGAATCTCATGAACATCAATTACAAGAGTCAATAGCGTCTTTACGAAAAGCAGGCGTTCGTATTACACCACAACGTCAAGCAATATTGAATTTCCTAATTAAAGCACATTCACATCCAACTGCTGATGAAATTTATCAAGCATTATCGCCTGATTTTCCAAATATTAGTGTAGCTACAATCTACAATAATCTTAAAGTTTTTAAGAAAACAGGTATAGTTAAAGAGCTCACATACGGTGATGCCTCTAGTCGTTTTGATTTCGATACACAAAACCACTATCATGTGATATGTGAAAAATGTGGAAAAATCGTTGACTTTCATTATCCGCTATTGCATGAAGTTGAACAACTTGCGCAACATGTCACACATTTCGATGTAACACACCATCGAATGGAAATATATGGAATTTGTCAATCATGTAAAGAAGCTGAAGAAAAGAAAAAAGAATCATAGAAACTTTCAAACGCATTTAATGATAAGGTGCATGACTCATCCTTTCATTAAATGCGTCTTTTTTATTGATGGCTCCCGTGGTGATATTATGACTTTCACGGTACAGACTTTTAGATACAAAACGATCATGATAAGTAGAAGTCAATCCTCTTTTTAATAAAGTGAGACCTTTTATGTGAAAGTTAGTGCATATTATCCATCCTTAAACCACATTTTTCTTATGCAAAGATATAAAATTCTCTCTTAACGCGTCAGTTTACAAAATGATAGTAATATTTATTAATAAACATCTCTATTTTCTGTTGACGTATTTCATTCTGCTTGATAAGATATAAAAGTCGTTTCGAGCAAACAATATTTAAATTAACTTTACTTTGTAAATCAGGTTTTAAAAGTGTAAAATTAACGCTTGAATCTTCTCTGATAACAATATAAGATAATAAATGTTGAATGAAAGACAACAACTTATTAACAAAGAATCAATTATACTTTAAATAATTGTTGACACAACAAAAGATTTAAAGTATAATTGATTCTTGTAACGGTAAAAATGAACATTGAAAACTGAATGACAATATGTCAACGTTAATTCCGATAATTTGAGTACTTTAACGTACTTTGAAGAGTGATTGACTTAATCAATCAACGAGCTATATCAAGCTTACTTCTTTTATGGAGAGTTTGATCCTGGCTCAGGATGAACGCTGGCGGCGTGCCTAATACATGCAAGTCGAGCGAACGGACGAGGAGCTTGCTCCTTTGAAGTTAGCGGCGGACGGGTGAGTAACACGTGGGTAACCTACCTATAAGACTGGAATAACTCCGGGAAACCGGGGCTAATGCCGGATAACATGTTGAACCGCATGGTTCAACAGTGAAAGACGGTCTTGCTGTCACTTATAGATGGACCCGCGCCGTATTAGCTAGTTGGTGGGGTAACGGCCTACCAAGGCGACGATACGTAGCCGACCTGAGAGGGTGATCGGCCACACTGGAACTGAGACACGGTCCAGACTCCTACGGGAGGCAGCAGTAGGGAATCTTCCGCAATGGGCGAAAGCCTGACGGAGCAACGCCGCGTGAGTGATGAAGGTCTTCGGATCGTAAAGCTCTGTTGTTAGGGAAGAACAAATGTGTAAGTAACTGTGCACGTCTTGACGGTACCTAACCAGAAAGCCACGGCTAACTACGTGCCAGCAGCCGCGGTAATACGTAGGTGGCAAGCGTTATCCGGAATTATTGGGCGTAAAGCGCGCGTAGGCGGTTTTTTAAGTCTGATGTGAAAGCCCACGGCTCAACCGTGGAGGGTCATTGGAAACTGGAAAACTTGAGTGCAGAAGAGGAAAGTGGAATTCCATGTGTAGCGGTGAAATGCGCAGAGATATGGAGGAACACCAGTGGCGAAGGCGGCTTTCTGGTCTGCAACTGACGCTGATGTGCGAAAGCGTGGGGATCAAACAGGATTAGATACCCTGGTAGTCCACGCCGTAAACGATGAGTGCTAAGTGTTAGGGGGTTTCCGCCCCTTAGTGCTGCAGCTAACGCATTAAGCACTCCGCCTGGGGAGTACGGTCGCAAGACTGAAACTCAAAGGAATTGACGGGGACCCGCACAAGCGGTGGAGCATGTGGTTTAATTCGAAGCAACGCGAAGAACCTTACCAAATCTTGACATCCTTTGACCGCTCTAGAGATAGAGTTTTCCTCTTCGGAGGACAAAGTGACAGGTGGTGCATGGTTGTCGTCAGCTCGTGTCGTGAGATGTTGGGTTAAGTCCCGCAACGAGCGCAACCCTTGAGCTTAGTTGCCATCATTAAGTTGGGCACTCTAAGTTGACTGCCGGTGACAAACCGGAGGAAGGTGGGGATGACGTCAAATCATCATGCCCCTTATGATTTGGGCTACACACGTGCTACAATGGACAATACAAAGGGCAGCGAAACCGCGAGGTCAAGCAAATCCCATAAAGTTGTTCTCAGTTCGGATTGTAGTCTGCAACTCGACTACATGAAGCTGGAATCGCTAGTAATCGTAGATCAGCATGCTACGGTGAATACGTTCCCGGGTCTTGTACACACCGCCCGTCACACCACGAGAGTTTGTAACACTCGAAGCCGGTGGAGTAACCATTTTGGAGCTAGCCGTCGAAGGTGGGACAAATGATTGGGGTGAAGTCGTAACAAGGTAGCCGTATCGGAAGGTGCGGCTGGATCACCTCCTTTCTAAGGATAATATACGGAAATATCACCAACAGGTGATAGACGGAATTAACATGACATATTGTATTCAGTTTTGAATGCTCATT
>NZ_KE150417.1:1287394-1305087 GCF_000411275.1 Staphylococcus sp. HGB0015 | reverse complement strand
GAGCCATTAGCTCAGTTGGTAGAGCATCTGACTTTTAATCAGAGGGTCAGAGGTTCGAATCCTCTATGGCTCACCATTAGCGGGTGTGGCGGAATTGGCAGACGCACTAGACTTAGGATCTAGCGCCTTACGGCGTGGGGGTTCGACTCCCTTCACCCGCATATGCAGAAGTAGTTCAGCGGTAGAATACAACCTTGCCAAGGTTGGGGTCGCGGGTTCGAATCCCGTCTTCTGCTCCATTGTTTTGCCGGGGTGGCGGAACTGGCAGACGCACAGGACTTAAAATCCTGCGGTGAGAGATCACCGTACCGGTTCGATTCCGGTCCTCGGCACCATTATTGCAACATGCGCCCGTAGCTCAACTGGATAGAGCGTTTGACTACGGATCAAAAGGTTATGGGTTCGACTCCTATCGGGCGCGCTACATACCTTCCGGGAAGTAGCTCAGCTTGGTAGAGCACTTGGTTTGGGACCAAGGGGTCGCAGGTTCAAATCCTGTCTTCCCGATTTAACATCATTAATTATGGGGGCTTAGCTCAGCTGGGAGAGCGCCTGCTTTGCACGCAGGAGGTCAGCGGTTCGATCCCGCTAGTCTCCACCATATTTAATTCAATATTGTAACAACTATATACGGCGGCGTAGCTCAGCTGGCTAGAGCGTACGGTTCATACCCGTGAGGTCGGGGGTTCGATCCCCTCCGCCGCCACTAATTTTAGTTGAATATTATTAGGACCTTTAGCTCAGTTGGTTAGAGCTAACGGCTCATAACCGTTCGGTCGCAGGTTCGAGTCCTGCAAGGTCCATATAATTAGGAGGAATACCCAAGTCTGGTTGAAGGGATCGGTCTTGAAAACCGACAGGGGCTTAACGGCTCGCGGGGGTTCGAATCCCTCTTCCTCCGCCATTATAAATATTATTACCGCGGGATGGAGCAGTTCGGTAGCTCGTCGGGCTCATAACCCGAAGGTCGGTGGTTCAAATCCGCCTCCCGCAATTATTTTTAAAGGTCCCGTAGTGGAGCGGTTTAACACGCCTGCCTGTCACGCAGGAGATCGCGGGTTCGATTCCCGTCGGGACCGCCATTATTATTATGGTTCAGTAGCTCAGTCGGTAGAGCAAAGGACTGAAAATCCTTGTGTCGGCGGTTCGATTCCGTCCTGAACCACTTTTTGCCGGCCTAGCTCAATTGGTAGAGCAACTGACTTGTAATCAGTAGGTTGGGGGTTCAAGTCCTCTGGCCGGCATTATGTCTTGGAGGGGTAGCGAAGTGGCTAAACGCGGCGGACTGTAAATCCGCTCCTTCGGGTTCGGCAGTTCGAATCTGCCCCCCTCCACCATATCAATAGGGGCATAGTTCAACGGTAGAATAGAGGTCTCCAAAACCTTTGATGTGGGTTCGATTCCTACTGCCCCTGCCATGGCGGTTGTGGCGAAGTGGTTAACGCATCGGATTGTGGTTCCGACACTCGTGGGTTCGATTCCCATCAACCGCCCTTTATTTAAAATTAATGGGCTATAGCCAAGCGGTAAGGCAACGGACTTTGACTCCGTCACGCGCTGGTTCGAATCCAGCTAGCCCAGTTACTTTTGGCGGCATAGCCAAGTGGTAAGGCCGAGGTCTGCAAAACCTCTATTCACCGGTTCAAATCCGGTTGCCGCCTCCATTGATATGACATATGCGGGAGTAGTTCAATTTTTAGAACACTTTCCTTCCCGGAAAGAGGTATAGGTGTAAGTCCTATCTTCCGCTCCATTATTTAAAATAACAATTGCATATCATGCGGGAGTAGTTCAATTCTAGAACACTTTCCTTCCCGGAAAGAGGTATAGGTGCAAGTCCTATCTTCCGCTCCATTTTCCAATAGTTGTATTGGATTTTTTTAGATTATGCCGGTGTGGCGGAATTGGCAGACGCGCGGGACTCAAAATCCCGTGTCTTCACAGACGTGTCGGTTCGACCCCGACCACCGGTATAGATTAAAGCCCTTAAGCGTTGTGTTTAGGGGCTTTTTATAGGGGTTCTTTGTCAACGTCGGTTGGCGAGACGATGACGCATTAAGCAACGTTATTTTGTTGTTTAATGCGTTTTTTATATTCACTTACAAATACCTTGGAAATGAGGCTGTACACTTTATATGGTGGTTATGTGTCTATAATAATTAAGTCGCAAACTTCCGATTGCTTCTTCGAGTCTCGCTTTCCCAGGCGCCTTACCTCAACTAATTTTGGCTTTTATTGTAGCTCATAAGAAGCCAAAATGGATTTTCGGTTTCGGCTCTATGCCTCGGGAGTCTCGACTCGGTACGCAATCTATTTAAGCAATTTCACTATTGAAAAGTGGCATTGCTTTTTTCTTTGGTCTTTTATACAGTCTAAAAATAATAAAAATGCGATTTTTGAAGTTATAAAAGTTGCGATAGCCATATGAAACTCTTTTAATCAGTTTAACTTTTTGATTAATTCCTTCAATCGCTCCATTATTGAATTGAGGGGTTCCAATCGTATAAGCAATGATATCCTCATACTTTCTGTAGAAGCGTAACACTTTCCATCCATACATTTAAAACATTGTTTTAACAGATTTAAATACACTGCTATCTCTTGGAATCTTAAAAAAGTAATTCGCGATAAACGTTTTCCGTGTTTGTGTATTCGGTTTGGATTCGTATGATAACAGTGAGGACAAGTCATAGGCTTGTATGAAAGGGTACCAAAGATGACGTTAGATTTCTTACCTCTAATAACTACATCTTCTTCAACTTTAGTGATTTTAATATTATTATCTTTAATTTTTAGTAACTTTAATCAATCATTACACATAGGCGCAATATGTCTCCTTTATTTTTGGTTTAGTCACTTAAAATTATAGAGGCATTTGCGCTATTTTTGTACAAAAAAGCAGGATGACTTATGCCATCCCACCATAAAAAATGAAGAACCGAAATTTCTATAACCATAAGAAACCCATTGTATAAGCCTAAATAGTCTGATTTAATAAGATTTTAGTGTAATCAATTAAAAATGAGCTGTGAATTCAAAAGTAAAGTAATGTAAAATAGAGTTAAAATCAGAAAATTTTGACTGGATAAAATAGTCTTTAGGAGAGAAACTATATGAATATTATCGTATTAGCTGGTGGTTTAAGTGATGAAAGAGATGTTTCTTTATCTTCAGGAGCTCAAATCGCAAATGCATTAATCAAAAATGGTCATAAAGTATTGATGTTAGATTTATATTTAGGATTAAAAGAAGTTAAGAACTTTGAAGAAGCATATAATAAATATGGGGAATCTGTTTATGATTATGAGGTGCCTGAAGTTGCTCCAGATTTAGAAGAATTAATTGATAAAAACAATGGTCGGAAAAATGAAATTGGAGATAATATCATTGATATCTGTCAGACTGCTGATATTGTATTTTTGGGCCTTCATGGCGGTATTGGTGAGAATGGTAAATTGCAAGCCATATTTGATTTATACAATATCAAATATACAGGCACAGGGTATAAAGGTGGCCTATTGGCCATGGATAAAATAGTTTCTAAAGAGTTAATGACTGTCAATCATATTTTAACTCCTGAGTGGCGCATCATGAATAATGAAAATATTAATACTATCAAAGCACCTGCAGTTGTAAAACCTAATGATAACGGCTCGAGTATTGGAGTAAAAGTTGTCGATGATCAGCGTGAATTATTAGACGCTATTACATTATCAAAACAATATTCAGATACAATTTTAATAGAGAAGAAAATAGCCGGAAGAGAATTTTCTGTTGGAATTATAGGTGAAAAAGTGTTGCCAATTATTGAATTAATACCTAAAGACGGCTTTTATGATTATTCAAATAAATATCAACCAGGTGCAACAGAAGAAATTACACCTGCAAATATAAGTGATGATCAAACAGAAAGAATGCAAAATATTGCTTTGAAAGTATTTAAAAAGTTAGGCTTAGAAGTTTATGGTAGGGTTGACTTCATAATGGACAGTAATGATAATATTTTTTGTATTGAAGCAAATTCATTACCAGGTATGACACCCACAAGTTTACTTCCTCAAGAAGCTGAAGCGCATGGAATCAATTATGAACAATTATGTGAAATGATTGTTACGCATTCTCTAGAAAAATATCGTTAATTTCAATCATTTCTGTATAACTTAAGGTGTTTCATCTTAATTCAACATTAATTGGTTTATTTTATTTAACGGATCAGGATCATATTATATATGTAGAAGTTAAGCAATTGGATTTGTTTAACTTCTTTTTTAGTACCACTAGGATATATCAAAATAAAACCACAATTTTATATGGTTTCGAAATCGAGTTGAAATAGCGTCTTATTCTTTTTTATTGTTTTATATATATCTCTATATTTTAATCAAGCTCAGAGTATAAAAATGATTGACTTTGTTTTAGTTTCAATCCTTTACATACCTATTGTTAAAGAGAATAAAATAGAATTATACTAGAATTGTAATAATCATTTGAAAATCATTGAGGATAGTTAAATTCATAATGAAATGATTCAAACTATAAAGTTATATTGAAAGAGTGCAAATGTTCACTTCATTGTAGGTGACGAATTTATACGAAAATAAATTTTAGTAGAGTGTTAAACGTTGAGAGCTTAATAGCTGATGATTTAAGACCTTTTAGAAAAATTTGTAATAGAAAAAGGTTGGTTTAAAATTTATATTTGCATATTGTTTCAATCTATATCTTATATTATGATAAAGCTATTCTTAATAGAGGAGGACACAACAAGTGACTTCAAAAGAAAAATCGAGTAACAAGTCTTTCTTCAGTGTGATCTTAAATGCTGTTGCAGCAGGTGTGGTCATAGCGTTATTACCCAATGCATTTTTAGGTGAATTGCTTAAATTTTTTAAAGAAGGTCAACCCCTCCTTGAGCAACTCCATCAAATTGTGGTCGTGATTCAGTCGTTTATGCCATTTATTATCGGTGCACTGGCTGCGCATGCGTTTAAATTTTCTGGCTCAGGTGTTGTATTTACTGGTACTTCAGCAATGATTGGCTCGGGTGTCATTCAATTTAAAGGAAGCCAGTTCATTTTGCAAGGTGTCGGGGACATTATTAATGTCATGTTGATCGTAATGCTCACTTGTTTCTTATTTAAAGTGTTAGATGGCAAATTTGGCTCACTCGATATGATTATTTTACCTATAATTATTCCTGTGTTTTCAGGTATTGTTGGTCTATTAACACTGCCTTATATAAGCCGTATTACAGGAGCTTTAGGTAAAATGATTCAGACTTTTACGGAGCTAAACCCGCTTATAATGAGTATTCTTATTGCAATAACTTTTGCGTTATTAATGGTAACGCCCATTTCTCTTGTTGCTATTGCGACGGCGGTATCGTTGAGTGGCTTAGCGAGTGGGGCAGGAAATATGGGTATTGTTGCTGCGAGTATGACATTCTTGGTTGGCTCATTGCGTGTGAATAAAGCAGGTGTTCTCGTTGTTCTTATTATTGGTGCTACAAAAATGATGATTCCTGTTTATTTCAAACATCCAATTATTATGATTCCTCTTACAATAAACGGTATTGTTACAGGATTAATTACTTATCTTATAGGCATTAAAGGAACACCTATGTCTGCGGGATTTGGTTACTCTGGATTTGTAGGTCCGATTAATGCATTTAACCGTATGGATGGAGATCCAACGATGAATATGATTTTACTCCTGTTTGGTTATTTTATTGTTCCATTTACGGTCGCGTGGTTTGTTCATCAAGTGTGTAAAAATATTTTACCAGGTTATCGTGATGATATTTATCGTTTTGAGATTCCGAAACAATAAACACTATTCTTTATGGAATACATAAACAAATACACAAAGAGTATATAATTAGAAAGACTGAGATTTCGTCCTATTTGACGATAACTCAGTCTTTTTTACTTTCTATTTTTCCTTTAACTTCATATAGCAATACGATAGCGCCTCTTGTTCATTCTTTATAAATCACCTGCAATTTTCACCCAATTGACTGTTAACAATAAGACAAAAATGTATACAAAAATCACGTAAGCTGGGGAATTCACTATAAACTGCGCGTTTTTAAAATTTATTATTGCATAAAATTACGCAAATATGTATATTAATGAATAAATTTAAAAGGAGGTCCTGAGATGAAGTATTTGGGGAAGCTGATTACAGCACTATTTATAGTTGTGTTACTTATATGTCAATCGCCTCTTGTGCACGTATCAAAAGCTGCAAGCGAGGATCAATGGCAAGTCATTAAAAAAAGAGGTGTATTGAAGGTTGGACTTTCAGCAGATTATGCACCAATGGAATTTGAAAGAACAGTTCATGGTGAGAGGGAATATGCAGGTATCGATATTGAACTTGCGAAAAAAATTGCCAAGGATAATGGTGTTAAGTTGAAAATTGTGAATATGCAATTCGATAGTTTGTTAGGGGCTATAAAAACAGGAAAAATCGACATGATTATTTCGGGTATGACACCGACAGATGAGCGTAAAAAAGAAGTTGATTTTTCAGATAACTATATGACTGTTCAACAAAAAGTGGTTATTCGTAAAAAGGATAAAGCACATTATCAGACTTTGGATGATTTAAAAGGAAAGAGAATTGGGGTCCAAAAACAAACGACGCAAGAAGAGTTAGCAAAAAATGAAATTGAAGATGCCGATATTCAATCTTTAACACGATTACCAGAAGTCATTTTATCATTAAAAAGTAATAAAGTAGATGCGATTGTTATGGACAGTGCTGTCAGCAAAGCTTATTTGACACAAAATGATGACCTTACTTTTTCTAACGCATCATTTGCGGATTCTGACAAACCTACAGCTATTGCGATACCTAAACATTCTCCTGAATTAATGGATAAGGTAAATCAAACAATTGCAGATGTAAAAGGTCAACATCTAATGCCAAAATACGAAAAAATAGCTGCGGACGCAATGGAAAATGATGGTAACTTTTTCTCTAAATACGGTACATTTTTTGTAACTGGTTTAAAAAGTACAATTCTGATTTCAATCATCGGTGTGGTCTTAGGGGCAGCTTTAGGCGCCGTCATTGCATTAATGAAAATTAGTTCAATCAAGCCATTAAAATGGATTGCTTCTTTTTACATTGAGTTTTTACGGGGAACCCCTTTACTTGTACAAGTATTTTTAGTGTTTTTCGGGACAACTGCAGTTCTTGGACTCGATATTTCCGCTTTTATATGTGGTGCCGTAGCTTTAGTCATTAATTGTTCTGCCTATATTGCCGAAATTATACGTGCGGGTATCAATGCAGTTGATAAAGGACAAACCGAAGCGGCGAGAAGTTTAGGTTTGAGTTATGCTCAAACGATGAAAACCGTGATTATGCCCCAAGCGATTAAAAATATTCTGCCTGCTTTAGGGAATGAATTTGTAACTGTAATCAAAGAATCATCAATCGTATCCGTTATTGGTGTGAGCGAAATTATGTTTAATGCACAAGTGGTACAAGGTGCTTCATTTGATCCATTTACGCCATTACTCATTGCGGCTGTATTATATTTTGTATTAACGTTCACACTTTCACGTTTGATGTATTTTGTTGAAGGGAGAATGAGAGTCAGTGATTAAAATTAAAGAATTAAATAAAACGTTTGGAAACAATGAAGTTTTAGTGCAGATTGATATGGAAGTTCATAAAGGGGAGGTCGTTGCTATTATCGGGCCGTCTGGTAGTGGTAAAAGTACTTTATTACGCTGTATGAATTTATTAGAAGTTCCTACAAAAGGAAGTGTCATTTTTGAAGGAAGAGATTTAACAGAAAAAGGGACGAAAGTTGATGAACTACGTCAAAAAATGGGAATGGTTTTCCAAAATTTTAATTTATTCCCGCATAAAAAAGTCATTGATAATATTATTTTAGCCCCAAGTTTATTGAAAAAAGGAGATAAAGCATCTTTAAAAGCCCATGCGCTCGATTTATTAGACAAAGTCGGTCTTAAAGATAAAGCAGATGCCTATCCGAATCAATTGTCTGGCGGACAAAAACAAAGGGTTGCGATTGCACGTGCACTTGCTATGAATCCTGATGTTTTATTATTTGATGAACCTACATCAGCGCTTGATCCCGAAGTTGTCGGGGAAGTGTTGACTGTAATGAAATCTTTAGCAAAAGAAGGGATGACTATGGTGGTTGTGACACACGAAATGGACTTTGCCAAAAATGTGAGTGATCGTGTGATATTCATGGCGGATGGTCATATTGTTGAAGATGGACCTTCTCATGAAGTTTTTGAAAATCCGCAACATCAACGGACGCAAAACTTTTTAAAACGTGTATTAGTTAAATAATGATTTATAAATAATTTGAATGGCGTAAGCAATGACAATAGCCTAGCAATGGGTGAGTGTGCACGCCATTCTTTATTATTTTGTGCTTATTCGAATAAAAAGAACTTGAATGAATTACAACGCAGGTCTAGAAAGATATGTTAAAATAGTGTGGTGACTTTTAAGGGGTGAGTTTATGGATGTCTTACAATTAAAAGAAGAAATAATAGAGTATGCCTACAGTATAGGTATAAATCGTATCGGTTTTACGACAGCTGACCCGTTTGATGAGTTGAAACAAAAATTAGTGGATTACCATGCGAAAGGGTATGCATCTGGGTTTGAAGAATCAGATATTGCTTTAAGAACAGAGCCTAAGTTATCATTGCCAACAGCAAAATCTATTATTGCCATCTCAGTAGGATATCCAAACAAACTAAAAAATGCGCCTAGATGATGTCTATGGTTGACACCGGTGTTTTATCTGATAGAGCTGTTGCTGAACGTGCAGGATTAGGTTTTGTAGGTAGAAATAGCTTTGTGATTCATCCTGATTTAGGGACGTATACCTATTTAGGTGAAATGTTAGTGAATATCCCGTTTCCTCCTGATGATCCGATCATGGAGAGTTGTGGCGATTGTACAATATGTGTCGATCGTTGCCCAACTGGCGCACTTGTTGGTGACGGTCAGTTAAACAGTCAAAAATGTATTAGCTTTTTAACACAAACGAAAGGCTATTTGCCCGATGAATATCGTTATAAAATTGGAAATCGTTTGTACGGCTGTGATACGTGTCAGCAGGTTTGCCCTAAAAATAGAGGGATTAATATTGAGCAAGATGATATTATATTAGAACCAGAAATTTTAAAACCAAGATTAGTGCCATTATTGAAAATGAATAATAAAACATTTAAAAATACGTTTGGTCATCTTGCAGGTGCTTGGCGTGGCAAAAAACCTATCCAACGTAATGCCATTATAGCTTTGGCACATTTTAAAGAAGAAGATGCGATTCCAGATTTAAAAGAGGTCGCAGAAAATGATCCGAGACCGCTTATTCGAGCAACTGCATTTTGGGCGATTGGTCAAATTCAAGGCGATTTAGCTAAACCTTATATTATGGCACATTATGAAAATGAAGATGAAGAAGTACAAATTGAAATGTTAAAAGGCTTAGAAATGAGGAGAGATGGATAATGACAATTCATGTCGTATTATACCAACCAGAAATACCTGCAAATACAGGAAATATTGCACGTACATGTGCAGCAACAGATACAAAGTTACACTTAATTCGACCATTAGGTTTTAGTACAGATGACAAAATGTTAAAACGTGCAGGTTTAGATTATTGGAAATATGTTTCAATTACATATTATGATAATATTGAATCATTTTTCGAACAAACAGCAGGGCAGTATTTCTTACTCACTAAATTTGGTTCGAAAAATCATACATCACAAGATTTTTCAAATCCTAATGAAGATTATTATTTCATATTCGGAAAAGAAACAACGGGCTTACCGGATTGGGTCAAAGAAAAATATGAAAGTACAGCTTTGCGTATTCCTATGAATGAAAATGTCCGTGCACTGAATCTATCGAATACAGCTGCTATTTTAGTATATGAGGCATTGAGACAGCAAAATTATCCAAATTTACAATAGTTCTGTCAATCAACAGGATTAGATAGCTATCACAAGAATTTAATGACTAAAAAGGTTATAATTGAAAGTGAACATGAGTCAGCATGATGCCTAATGAATGATGTTTTAATATGTCAATAAAATGGGTATGTAGTTATTAATGTTATAGACTAGTAAGGACAATAGAGGAGTGTACGATAATGGCAATGAATTTTAAAATATTTAAAGATGCAGAGACAGTGGCAAAATATACAGCAGATATCTTAAGAAAACAGCTTAATAATAATCCTACCTCAATTGTAGGTGTCCATTTAAATGAAGACCAAGCGCCGGTTTTAAATTTTTTAAAACAAGATGTTGATCGTCATAGTGTAGATTTTAGTCAAATTCATATTTTGGACTATGATAAGCAAGCGTCATTTTTTAAATCATTAGGCGTACCAGAGAAACAAGTGCATGAAGTTCCAGATGATGACAATGTTGAATCATTTATTGCCCATCATGCTAAAACAAAAGATAACAAAGGAAAATTAACGTTACAAGTATTAACTATTGATGAAAACGGACAAATTGGGTTACCAATGAATGATGCCGTAATGCCAGCGCGTGAAATTATTGTCGTTGTCACAGGTTCAAATAAAGCGGCACAAGTTCAAAAGTTATATGAAGAAAATGGGAATACAAGCTTTATTCCGTCAACATTAAAAACACATCGTATGGTGACTGTTGTCCTTGATGAAGCGGCTGCACAAGGTTTACCAGATGATGTTAGAGCCTATTTTACTTCATTATATGCATAAATTAGAGGTGGCAATTTAATGAAAGATGATCAAAAACAATATGAAAATGAAATGGTCGAAGGTTTTGATGATGTCGTTGAATTAGGCAAAGAGATGGAACAAATTTCAGAAAAAAATGATCAAGATAAATTAAATCAAGATCATGATGCTGATATTCGATCAGATAAGTAATCTTTTAATCAAAATTACACATATTGTCTTTATAAGATGGAAAACAGGGGCGAAAGTTGATCGTAAACTTTCGCCTTGTTTTGTCGTTGAGCTGTACTAAAATATGATAAAATAAGGGCGTCTATAGAAAAACTTGAAAGGTGACATACATGAAATTATATCGTAAATGGGGATTGTTACTTGTATTATCAACAATCATTAATCTATTGTCTATCAAAGCATTTCCGCTTGCTTTAGGGACTTTATATCTACCTGTGTTGTTCAAAGTTGTCCAACTCCAACTCAATCTATCCAATGGTCTTATTGATGACCGTGCTGCCAGTGCGCAAACTTTTGTAAGAGCAAATCAAAAAGGCATTGTCATTAGTGTGATTTGTTGTATTGCGATTACTGTAGCATTGACAATATATCTTGCTGACTTTTATCAACAATTACAAGGTTTTTGGGGGTTATTAATCGATTTTAGCCCAATAACAATGGTCATTGGATTGATTTTATATTTATTATCTGCAATCGCTATTGTTCAAGCTGTAAAAATTAAATTTCTTAATCATCGTAAAGAAGAAAAAGCATAAGTCTTACTTATTTCTTCATCCTTAAAAAGTAGTCTGTAACGCGTTAATTCTATTAAACGCAGCGCATACTACTTTTTTGTTTTATCTCCGAAACAGAATTGAATGGGCATTTCAATTAATGCTATAATTTAATTGAAGAATAACATTCTAAATTAAAGGGGAGCGAGATCAATGTCAGTAAGAATTGAACACGATACATTTGGCGAAATTGAAGTACCAGCAGATAAATATTGGGGTGCACAAACACAACGCAGTAAGCAGAATTTTCCAGTCGGTAAAGAGAAGATGCCTATCGAAGTCATATACGGTTTTGCGCAATTAAAACGTGCAGCCGCACTTGCAAACCATGAATTAGGAAAACTTAGTGATGCTAAAAAAGATGCTATTATTTATGCTTGTGAACGTATATTAAATGGTGAGTTAGATGAACATTTTCCATTAGTCGTATGGCAAACAGGAAGTGGCACGCAAAGCAATATGAATGTTAATGAAGTCGTAAGCCACGTTGCAAATGAATATTTAGCGTCTAAAGGGATTGATGAAAAAATACATCCTAATGATGATGTGAACAAATCTCAAAGTTCTAACGATACTTTTCCAACTGCCATGCATGTTGCTTTATATCATCAAGTAGAGACGCAATTAGAACCAGCAATTAAGCGCTTAAGAGATACTTTCTATCAAAAAGAACAATCATTTAAAGACATTATTAAAATCGGGCGCACCCACTTACAAGATGCTACACCTATTACACTCGGTCAAGAAGTGAGTGGCTGGCGCTATATGTTAGAGGTATGTGACAATTTATTAGCAGAATCTAAAAAACATATTCTCAACTTAGCGATTGGTGGTACTGCGGTTGGTACAGGTATTAATGCACATCCAGAATTTGGTGATAAAGTAGCTGCTTATATTTCAGAAAATACAGGCTATCCATTTGTTTCTTCTGAAAATAAATTCCATGCATTAACAGCGCATGATGAAGTTGTTCAATTACACGGTACGCTTAAAGCGTTAGCGGCTGATTTAATGAAAATTGCCAACGACATTAGATGGTTAGCCTCAGGTCCACGTGCCGGATTAGCAGAAATTTCTATCCCTGAAAATGAACCAGGCTCTTCCATTATGCCAGGTAAAGTTAATCCAACACAATGTGAAATGTTGACGATGGTGGCTGTTCAAGTCATGGGTAATGATACGGTAGTAGGTATTTCAAGTTCACAAGGTAACTTTGAACTCAACGTTTTCAAACCTGTGATTTTGCATAACACATTACAATCAATTTATTTATTAGCAGATGGAATGAACACGTTTAATGATAATTGCGCAGTAGGAATCGAACCGATTGCTTCACATATTGATGATTATCTTAACCGTTCATTAATGCTTGTAACCGCTTTAAATACTCATATCGGTTATGAAAATGCAGCAGCCATCGCTAAGAAAGCACATAAAGAAGGCTTGACATTAAAAGAAGCAGCAATTCAATCCGGACATTTAACAGAAGCGCAATTTGATGAATGGATTAAACCCGAAAATATGGTTCATCCTAAATAGTTTGGAGGCATTTTTAAAGCATGGAACGAAACGGTTTAATAGATATTGGTTCGAATACGATTCGCTTGGTTATTTTTCAATATGATGAACGTACAGGGTTAAATGAAATTCAAAATATTAAAACACCTGCAAGGTTAAGTCAATATTTGGATGATGATCAGAATATGACACAAGAAGGTATTGATGTATTGACTACCGCACTGCGTAGTTTTAAAAAAGTTGCAGATAAATTTAAAGTCAAGCATCTATATCCAATCGCAACTGCAGCGATACGACAATCCAAAAATCAACCTCAAATTTTAAAATCAATTCAAAAAGAGTTAGGTATTAAAGTCATTGTCATTCCTGAAGAGGATGAGGCATTTTATGGTGCATATGCTGTGACGCATACGACAAGTATTCAAAATGGAATCACAGTTGATATCGGTGGTGGCTCTACTGAATTGACATTGTTCGAAGATAAAAATATCAAACAAGCCATCAGTTTTCCGTTTGGGGTTGTTACTTTAATCAGAATGTTTTTTGAAGGCAAGGAGCATAATGATAAAGATGCGATTAAAAAAATAGAGAAGTTTTTAAAAGGTGAATTTGAAAAAGTAGATTGGATTCAAAATAAAGAGGTTAATTTAATCGGTATTGGCGGCTCGGCACGTAACTGTGCACGTGTACATCAAGCAGGACATAATTATCCTATTGCTGGTGTTCACGGTTACACGATGGCACATGAAGATCTGAAAGAAGTTTATCAAAAACTGAAGAAATATTCACGTGATGAATTATTAAATTTAGATGGGCTGAGCCGAGACCGTGTCGATATTATTTTGCCGGCAGTTGCTGTATTTAACGTGCTTTTTGATATGATCCATGCAAAAGCATTTGCTTTCTCTAGAAAAGGGATTCGTGAAGGCTTTATTATGAATCAAATTGCTAAAAAACATAAAAATGAATTTAATAAAGCGAATGTTTTAAGTGATGCTTTAAGACATCTTGCGAACGAATACAAAATTGAAGAAACAGGTGCGGAACAACGCGTTAAACTTGCACAATCGTTACTTGATCAACTGTCAGAAGCTAGAAAATTGAACTTTGAGGCATCATCAAAACAAATTTTTCTTGAAGCGGCATATATTTACTATCTTGGTAAGTTTATCGATGCAGATTCAAGTTCACAACATACGTACTATATCATTGCGAATTCAAGTATTAATGGTTTATCTCATAAAGAACGTGTGCGTCTTGCGCTATTAGCAAGCTATAAAAACAAAACGTTGTTAAAAATATATAGCGATGAGACGAAATGGTTTAGTGATGATGAACTTTCTGAGATTCAAACATTAGGTGGTGTGATTAAGTTTACGAATGCCCTTAATATTTCAAATACGAATAGTGTGAGTCGCGTTGAGTTAAAACAAAATAAAGACGCTTATGATTTATATGTTTATTATAAAGGCGAGCCTATCGCCGAGTCATACCAAGCCAATCGTCAGAAAAAGCATATTGAAAAAGTGCTTAAAACTAAAATTAATATTGTGTTTACAAAATCTTGAAAAATGACTTTAGATTTTTATGTTACGCTAAGAACATAAACGAAGTGATGTTTCGTAGAAGATTAATGGGGTGAACAAATAAAGTGACTATTGAAAAGGGAAGTTTTGATATTAATCATCCGGAGTATTATAACAATCGTGAAGTGAGCTGGTTAGACTTTAACTATAGAGTATTGCAAGAAGCCTGTGATTCTCAAAACCCATTGATAGAGCAACTTAAATTTATTGCCATTGCAAGCTCTAACTTAGATGAATTTTTTATGGTTCGTGTTGCAGGTTTAAAAGATCAAGTTAAAATGGGCTTCGACAAACCTGAAAATAAAACACAGCTCACACCACAAGAGCAACTTAAGGAAATTGAAAAGAAAAATCGTCAGAATGTAAAATTCCAATATGAACGTTTTAATACGCTCATAGAACAATTAAAAACACACGATATCTATTTTAGTAAACCTGAATCTTTGAGCGAATCGCTTAAAGAAAAATTAGAAAGCATCTTTTTATCAAACATTTTGCCAACACTGACACCATTGGGAATAGATGCTTATCGGCCGTTTCCAAAATTAAATAATAAAACACTCAATATATTTGTGGATATTGACACGGGTAATGAAATCAATGCTACGATCGTTCAAATACCGACGCTTCTTAAACGATTTATTACAGTTAATGAAGGTAGCAAACAATATATTGTTTTAGTTGAAGATCTGATTTCCTTTTTCATGGGTCACCTCTTTAAAGGGTATGAAATACTGAATACCTATACTTTTAGAATTACAAGAAATGCGGATTTAACGATTCATGAAGATGGCGCAGAAGATTTACTCATAGAAATCGAGCGCTTTCTAAAAGAACGAAAAAGTGGTGCTGCGGTGAGATTGGAAATAGACAACCGTGAACCGTGTGATATGAATATGGACTGGTTAATCGATACGTTAGAATTAGAGCATCAGGATGTCTATTACACAGACGGGCCACTCGATTTGACGTTTGTTTTTGAGTTGGTCGATCATTTATCACATAAATTAAAATCATTAACTTATCCGTCTTATACACCACAAATCCCGCAATCACTCGGGCGTCATAATATTTATGACTTAGCAATGAAAAGAGATATTTTCTTCCATCATCCATATGAATCATTTGATCCAATTGTTGACTTTATTAAGGAAGCTTCAGAGGATCCTAATACGTTAGCGATAAAACAAACTTTGTATCGTGTAAGTAGTGATTCGCCTATCATCGAAGCGCTTAAACATGCTGCAGAAAATGGAAAGCAAGTGACCGTTCTAGTCGAACTCAAGGCACGCTTTGATGAAGAGAACAATGTTCATTGGGCAAGAATGTTGGAAGAAGCAGGTTGTCACGTCATGTACGGGATGACGCACCTTAAAACGCATAGTAAAATCACACTTGTTGTCAAAAGAATTAACCATCAGTTAGTTCCATTTGTTCATCTAGGCACAGGCAACTACAATGATAAAACCGCAAAATTATATACCGATATGGGTATCATTACCACTGATCCAGAAATTGGTGAGGATGCAATGAATTTCTTTAATTATTTAAGTGGTTATTCGGTGAAACCGGATTATCATAAGTTGATTGTGGCGCCTTATGAAATTAGAGATTCTTTTATTGAGCGCATCGATCAAGAAATTGAAAGTCATCGTCAATTTGGCAATGGTAAAATGATGATGAAAATGAACTCTCTAACTGATAAAGCGTTAATTAAAAAATTATTTGAAGCATCTCAAGCAGGTGTAGAAGTAAAATTAATTATTCGCGGAATTTGTTGCTTGAAACCAGGAATACCTGGCGTTAGTGACAATATAGAAGTTGTCAGCATCGTTGGCCGTTTTTTAGAACATTCCCGTATCTATTACTTCTATAATAATGGAGATGAAAAAATTTATCTATCTTCTGCTGATATGATGACGCGCAATATGATTAAACGTGTTGAAATTTTATTCCCTATATTGGACAAACAAATTGCGAAGCGGTTAGTTGAATTTTTAAATCTTCAATTGTCGGATAATCAAAAAGGACGATACCAAGATGCGCAAGGTGTTTATCATTACATTGAAAATGATTTAGAACCATTGAACTCACAAGAGTATTTGATGCAAGAAGCTAAAGATTATGGCGCAAAACTTGCTGAATCAAATGTAATTAAAATGGGGCAACCTGTACAATCAAAACGGAATTGGATTAATCGTGTCAAAAATCATTTGAAGCGGAAATAATATACACAAAAGTGAATCTTTAACTTTTCAAAGAAGGGGACAGAAATCGCCATGATTACGCTGTCCTCTTTTTTTGTTTACAGCGTAAAAAGAAGCAGAGACATTAAATTTTTGATAAACACACGTTTGGATAAATCCCTATTTAGGAAAAAAGACGTTTTAATAATGGTTCTTCATTTTTTATAGTGGGGTGACATAAGTCATCCTGCTTTTTTTGTACAAAAATAGCACAAATATCTCTATAATTGTAAGTGACCAAACCAACGATTAAGGAGATATTGTGCCTATGTGTAATGATATATTAAAGTTACTAAAAATTAAAGATAATAATATTAAAATCACTAAAGTTGAAGAAGATGTAGTTATTAGAGGTAAGAAATCTAACGTCATCTTTGGTACCCTTTCATACAAGCCTATGACTTGTCCTCACTGTTATCATACGAATCCAAACCGAATACACAAACACGGAAAACGTTTATCGCGAATTACTTTTTTAAGATTCCAAGAGATAGCAGTGTATTTAAATCTGTTAAAACAACGTTTTAAATGTATGGTTTGTGGTCGGACTTTTACTTCTAAAACAAATGTTGTTGAGGATAACTGTTTTATCTCAAACCATGTTCAGAAAGCCATTTTAGATACAGCAACACAAGTTCGCTCAGAAACTGATATCGCAAGTGATTGTAACGTTTCTGCATCTTCTGTAAAACGTGTGATTCATAAAGTAAGCAATGCCACTTTTCAATAGTGAAATTGCTTAAATAGATTGCGTACCGAGTCGAGACTCCCGAGGCATAGAGCCGAAACCGAAAATCCATTTTGGCTTCTT
>NZ_KE150417.1:1270180-1287384 GCF_000411275.1 Staphylococcus sp. HGB0015 | reverse complement strand
CCGAGGCATAGAGCCGAAACCGAAAATCCATTTTGGCTTCTTATGAGCTACAATAAAAGCCAAAATTAGTTGAGGTAAGGCGCCTGGGAAAGCGAGACTCGAAGAAGCAATCGGAAGTTTGCGACTTAATTATTATAGACACATAACCACCATATAAAGTGTACAGCCTTAATAATCACGTTAGTAATATTGGTGTCGAGACGCCTAAGGGAACAGGACGAGACGTAGACTACAGGTTGACAATGTCACTTCGAAAAACGAAATCATTCAATAAGAGGTTTTATCATAAAAATCAAGCGCTAAGACGGTCTTCTAATAAAATTCATCTTAGCGCAATTTGTTTTTAGGATTGATGTTCTAGCCTCTGTATGTTTATGCTATAAAATTAAGTATTATTTAATATCGTCCGTTGTAACAGAGATGAGCTGCTGCGTAAGTGGGTGTTGGAATTCAATTTGATAACTTTCTAATTGTAATTGTCTTAACTTAGAATCACTATACAACGGATCTCCTAGAACCGGATGACCTATTTCAGCAAGGTGAACACGAATTTGATGCGTACGACCAGTATCGAGTTTAAGTTTGACTTCACATACACCTTCTTTGATCATTTTTGATTCTATAATATGTGTGACTGCACGTTGACCTGTATTCGAAATACGTCTTTTATTCGGGTGGAATTTGTCTTTACCAATCGGCATATCAATAGTTTGTGGTTTAATCGGTAATAAAGCCTTTACTTGTGCTTGATAAATGCGGTGAATCATATTGTCTTCTAACATACGGTCGAGTATTTTTTTTACAATTGGATGTTTAGCAACGATTAATAGACCCACGGTTTCTTGGTCAAGACGATGAATAGGTTCTACATAATCACAATTTAAAGTATAGATGATATGATTCATCAATGTATTACTTTCTTTCAAGTCATTAGGATGTGTTTTCACACCTTTAGGTTTATATACAATCGCTAAATAATCATCTTCGTAAACAATCTGTGCATAGCGATAACTAGGTAAATATTGACTCTTCACAGGCTCATCAGGAATTGAGATGACATCTCCAGATGAAACGGTTTGCTGAAATTGTGCGGGTTGACCATTAACAGTAATGGCTTTAGACATATTCAACAAATGGAGTTCTTTTTTAGGTAGTTTTAATGATTTAAAAATGTCTCGGATAGACATTTGATCAAACGGTTCAGCAACTGAAAATTTCATAGTATCCTCCTTAATTGTTTCTATCATACCATAAATCAGCATGGTGTTGATGGTTTTTAAAGGGAAAGCGGGATGTGTATAATAAAACTAAATACATATTTTTCGGTTTTATATTTTAAATTTTAAAAAGTAGAAGAGAGGTGTGCATGAAGTGGAAAAACCAACGCGATTAGCATTATTAAAAGAAATCGCTGAATTTCTCAATGAAGAAACAGAATTACAATCGATGCTTGATGGTGCTTTAGATTATTTGGTAAAGGGGAGTGATTTCACAACGGGATGGATATTTTTTATTGATGCGGAAGGCTATCATACATTAGAAGCACAACGCTCGCTACCACCAGCACTTACGCATCATCATTGTAAATATATGACAGAAGGTTCATGTTGGTGTGTTCAATCTTATCATAATCAAAAATTGACGAAAGCCTCTAACATTATTAACTGTTCTCGTATTAACTTAGCCAGTCGTGAATTTAGTACAGAAACTGATAATATAACGCATCACGCGACGGTTCCGTTAAGATCAGGCAATGAGCAATTTGGTTTATTAAATGTTGCGACACCTTTTACAACACATTACAGTGATGAAGATCTTGAACTTTTAGAATCAGTCGCTTTTCAAATTGGCTCAGCGATTAAAAGAATTGACTTGAACAACCAAGAAAAAGAGGCGGCACGTATTAATGAACGTAATCGATTGGCTCGAGATTTACATGATTCAGTGAATCAAATGTTGTTTTCTTTAAAATTAACTGCACACGCAGCAGGGCAAATGTCTGAAGAAGAAACGTCACAACGCGCTTTTGCCCAAATTGAACAGACAAGCCAAAATGCGGTAAATGAAATGAGAGCTTTAATCTGGCAATTAAAGCCAGTGGGGTTAGAGCAAGGAATTGTCCACGCACTTAAAAATTATGCGAAATTAATCGATTTAGAAATCGACATTACGGTTCATGGTTTGATTGACTTAGAAAACAAAATTGAGACAAATATTTATCGCGTCATTCAAGAAGCAATGAACAATACGAAAAAGCATGCCAATACATCAAAAATTACGGTAGTCCTTAATCAATCTGATGACTTGCTAACCGTTGATATTTCAGACGAAGGAAAGGGGTTTGACGTTACGCGTATCGATGTTTACGATAAGCATGGGTTATCGAATATGAGGCAACGTATTAAAATGATAAAAGGAACGATGCATATTGACAGTCGTCAAGGGACATCGATTAAAATTAAGATACCACTTTAACATCAAAGGGAGGCTTTTTTATGCCTAAAATTGCATTAGTTGATGACCATTTTATTGTGCGTCAAGGCTTAGAATTTTTATTGTCAACACAAAATGAAATAGAAGTGACCGGTAGTTTTGGAAATGGTCAATCATTATTGGATGCATTAAATGAAAAACAAATTGAGCCCGATCTGGTGTTAGTTGATTTAGTCATGCCTGAGATGAACGGGATTACGTTAATACAACATATTAAAGAAGGGTTTCCGCACATTAAGATTTTAGTTTTAACGAGTTATGTTGATGAAGAGCACGTCATGTCTGCAATGCGGGTTGGCGCTGATGGATATGAAATGAAGGATGTTGAACCTGAAGCATTAATGACGTCAATTACACGCGTTTTAAATGGAGAGAAAGTAATTCATGAAGATGCACAACATGTGATGGATGTTGTTATCACGAAGCCTCATATCCTTAATAAATTATCGAAACGTGAAACGGAAGTTTTAAAAGAAATGGCTAAAGGTAAGACAAATAAAGAAATTGCTGAAACATTATTTGTATCTGAAAAAACGATTAAAACACATGTCAGTCATATTTTTTCTAAATTACAAGTCAATGACCGCACGCAAGCGGCCATTTATGCTATGGAAAACAACCTCATTTAAACTGCTCGAGTAAAATATGGAGAAATAACTAAATTTGTGTGTTCATCAACGGTCATACCGATTATTTTTCACAAAATTAACGTCACAATGTATGCATTCCAAAAATTGTCTTTTGTTACATATATTGTGACGTTATTTAATGTATAGATTGAAATGACGCTTTTTCCCCCGATATTAAGATCAATGCTTTCTGCTACTATTTCTTTACACCCGTTAATTTCAAATATTAACGTTATAAGATTATCTCTGTTGCTATTTTATAATTCAGATAAATTTTTGTGAGATTATAAATATTACTGTTTATTTCTCACAATTTATATTTAGACAGAAAATTCTGAAATGTAAATATTTTCAATTAAACAAGTCAATTGTATTATATATTAAAAGGGGGGATATGTATGCGCAAATCAATAATTTTAGTCACGTTTGAAACAATTTCATTATTTTTTTCTTCAATTTTTACTTTTGCATGTGGCTTTTATATCCTTAAAATCACGCAATCTGGCTCAGTTTTTGGGAGTTACTTAGCTGTATTAGCGTTTGTAACAACAATATCAGCACCATTTATAGGGAGCTTAATTGACAGAACTTCAAATAAAAAGATATTGTTAATGGGTCAATTTATAAGTGTCTGTACACTACTTATGTTTTACATATTTTACAACGAAGAAGTGTATACGATTTTTACCGCAATGATGATTCTCGTATTTGTTGACTCAATAGTAAAAATAACCATTACATCAAATTTAAAATTTATAACTGGCGATTACATAGAAAAAATAGTATCTATAAGACAAACTATCCAATCATCATCAATTTTGTTAACACCTATAATTGGTGGATTTATAGTTACCATAATAAATATCAATTTACTCGCGCTTATTAATAGTTTAACTGAACTTATTGCATTTTTTCTTTTACTTCTATTAACTTTCAAAAGTGGTAATGCAATTAGTAAGGAACAAAAGTTTTTAACAAGCTTTATAGAGGGTTTTAAGCACTTGTCATTAATCAATAATTTAAAAGTCATTTTTATAGTTAGCTTATTTATCAATTTTTTATGCAATTCTTTAATTGTCGGATTACCTATTATCATCATCAAAATTCTTAACTTAAAAGCCAATTATTTAGGTGTCGCAGAAAGTACTATAGGTGGAGCGATTGTCATTTCATCCGTTCTGTTATCAATATTAAATATTCATAATCGCTTAAAATTGTTATATATCATTTCTATGATTCTACAATCACTTTCTTTATTAATCGTAGCGTCAACTCGTTTTTATAGCATCAGTGAGATGAATATATTTATTATTATTTTAATTGCTAATGCATTTTTAGGCTTTTCCGTATCTTTAAATAACATCCCTTTTCAAATAATACTTCAGCAAACGATAGATGAAAAATTTAAATCTAGAGTATTTTCAATTATACAGAGCCTGAATGCGTCCTTAACACCATTGTCATATTTCATTTTTGGTTTCTTAATCCCTTTAAACTATGCGATTGTTTATGCCATTTGTGCTTTAGGAATATTAATCTTACTTTTCTACTTCAAATTGAGATACAATTTCAATGAAAATTCTATAACTGAATGATTATGCTATCATTTGTACAAATTGATTCATTTATACAAAGAAACAACATAAAATGCTTAGGAAAGAAATTACTATCAGCTTTGATAAGGGTGGACTTCATCTACTCTGTCTTTCTAATCAAAGTTTATAATGCTTAAATTATAAATATTTTTAAGGTGAGAGGAACTTATCTATCAAGTTTGCATTTAAAAATTCGTAGTGAAGAAAACATTAAACTCTAATACTTTAATGTCTCCACTAAGTTTGAAAATCAAAAGATGTATCGTTTTAAAACTTAAAATGACCCATGACTGTCACACCTATTTTGTGGTGCTTATACAATCATGGGTCATTATTAATATAAATACGGCTCAATATGCACAATCGTTTCGACTTCACCTAATTGTTGTTGTAACTTAGTTTCAATATGATCTGATATTTGATGACTTTCAACGACATTTAGTTCGGGTTCCACAGCAATAGTTACATCAATGAATGACATGACTCCGTGACTTCGAGCTTTAATATCTCTAATTTCTTTGACCCCAGGGATAGACGAAATGATTTGCTCGATATGCTCGAGTTCATCGACGTCGTATCCGTCTGTTAACGTTATGGCTGTTTCTTTAAAGATGTCGATACTTGTTTTCATGATTAATAAACCAATAACTATTGCAGCCAGTGTATCTAGCATGGGAATTCCGATATAGACACCTAAAATACCTATAACAGTCCCAATTGAAACTAAAGCATCTGATAAGTTATCATAACTCGCTGCTTTAAGGGCATTGCTTTTAACTTTTTTTGCTAAGTTACGATTATAGAGGAAGACAGCAAACATAAGGAAACTTGAAATTACGCCTACAATTAAAGCTGATTGACTCGGCTGATGAAACTGACCTTGATAAAAATGCTTTACGCCAGTAATAATCACTTGAATACTCACAGCAAACATAATAAAGGATGCGATTAAAGAAGCGATAAATTCTGAGCGATAATGCCCATAAGGATGGTTTTTATCTACTGGTTTCATAGATATATGCAGAGCGATAAGGATGGCAATTGAACTAATGACATCTGTTGCGTTATTGATCCCATCCGCTGTTAAACCACGACTATCTGCTAGCCAACCGTATGTGACTTTTAATAAAGTTAATATGGTATATGTGATGATGCTTAAGGTTGCGCCTTTTTTAGCTTGGGAAATCCTGTTTTCTACTTGCAACAATAACACCTCTATTAAAATTGACATCAATGAATTAATATTGAATCAAAATAAAAATCATTCTCAATGTTTCTATTATCCTATGAATAGCATGATAAATCTAGTCATTTAAAAAATGATTGCTATATTGCCAATTTTCAGATTATAATATTGTAAAAAGTAATAAGGGTGATGGCTATTATGAAATTTAAAGGGCTTACAGTCAAGATTATTGTTGCATTAGTATTAGGGATTACGATAGGTTCAATTTTTAATTTTTACGAAGGGGGAAAATTTGTATCTTTTACAGATCAATATATTTTTAATGTGATTGGACAAGTATTTTTAAACTTGATTTTTATGCTTGTTGTACCGGTTGTTTTTGTTTCGATTGTGCTTGGTGTCATTGGTGTAGGGGATCCAAAATTGCTAGGTGGTATTGGTTTGAAAACCCTTGTATTTTTCTTAACGACGACTGCACTCGCAATCACTTTAGCGATGTGTTTAGCACTTATAGTTAAACCAGGTGCAGGACATTCAGATTTGTTAAAAAGTAAAGAAGTAACAGCTTATCAGAAAAAGTTAGAGGGGCAAAAATCTGCGGCGGATTCTCCAGTGAATCAAACATTTGATCAAATGGTCATAAATTTCTTCCCAAAAAATCCGATAGAAGCGATGAGTGGTGGAAATATGCTTCAAATTATCACTTTTGCAATCTTTATTGGTATTGGGATTATGATGGTAGGCGATAAAGGACGGATCGTACATCAATTTTTTGAACAATTTAATAATGTGTTGATGTATATTATTACAATGATTATGAATGTATTTGCGCCAATTGGGACGTTCGGCTTAGTTGCACATGCCTTTACAGGCGCAGGTTTTGGCGCGATTAAACAATTAGGTCTTTATTTTATTGTTGTATTAGGTGCCTTAGTCATCCATTTCTTTGTCGTATATGGTGGTGCAGTGAAATTATTAGCAAAACGGAGTCCCATTGCGTTCTTTAAAGGATTCTTTCCAGCTATTACTGTCGGATTCGGGGGTTCGAGTTCGAATGCTGCGCTTCCGGTTTCTATGGAATGTACGAAAAAAATGGGGGTTCGACCTGAAATTGCTTCTTTTGTTCAGCCTTTAGGGGCAACAATAAATATGGACGGTACTGCAATCATGCAAGGGGTAGCAACGATTTTTATTGCACAATTAATGGGTGCAGATTTAACGTTATTACAATTAGTTACAGTCGTAGCAGTTGCTGTTATTGCATCGATAGGGACAGCAGGTGTGCCGGGTGTTGGATTGATTATGTTAGCGATGGTGTTAACAGCAGTTGGATTAAATCCAGCAGCCATTGGTATTATTTTAGGCATCAATCGTTTACTCGATATGTCTCGTACAGCTGTTAATATTACAGGTGATGCAGCATGTGCTTTAATATTATCTGAAAGAGAAGGTAAAAAGTTGAAAGGGCATATGCATGTCGAGTAATTCAATCCTCTTTGAACGCATATGAATAATGAAGCAGAAGACATGATCTATCAAAACGGTTAGTGAAAATGCACTAACCGTTGCTTTTATAGTAGAGAATTAGAATATGCAATATCCAACTTTTAGCGACAAGCAAGGCTAGAAAACATGATTAAAGCGTAACAAATCGAGATGATATTGAAAGAAATATATAACTTGCGCGCGTGACCAAACGAGCTAAGACTATTCATTCAAATATGATGTGTGTGCTTCGATGGATGCTATTTCATTGATGAACTGCTTAAATGATGATTTCGCTACATTGAGCCTTACGGATAAGCCTGATTCAGTCGCAATATTATGCATTCTTAAACCTGAATCTAAGGTGACGTATACACAGAATTCGTCCTTTTTAACTTCTATGACTGTCAATGAAATATCAGGCTCTAAGAAATAAAGCTTAGTTAATGGCTGTGTAAATTCTACGTCTTTCAAACGTTGAATTTCATCATCGAAAATGGCCAATTCTGTTTCGATTTGTTGATTTTCAAATCGAGTCATGACATCAAAGTAATAAATTTTGAGTCCTTCATCCATGCATATGTTTTTTAATGTAAATGTTATAGATACATTACTTTCTTCATAAGCATCGTCTTTTAAAATGATAACTTTAGAATTCATTTTTTTACCTCTTCTTTAGCAGTATTTATGATTTTGTGTGCTATATCCTTAATAGATGGGGCAATGCACGAACTAAAATAATCAGTGCTTAATATTTCTTTATTGTATTAAAAATTGAAGATAAAGGGAATGGACGAATGAAAATTTGAGAGGTCAAAGGTATTAAAGTCTTGTATCTTTAGCGAGATGCTGTCTGAAAAAAGGAAGCTATAACAAGCATACCGATACGGTTAATAACATTTCAAATAATGCCGATATTGTTGTAATTATCGCTCATACAGCTAAGCAAGTTCCAAAACTCACCAATAATATCGATTCTTTATAGGTATCCTCTCATTTTTTAACATATGATACAATGTGTATAATCCATTGAAAATCATTACATTCCTGAATCATCCGATATTTTTGTTTATATGAAATCAAAATTATAATACACATGTATAAAAATTGTTAGTTTATTATAAATTGACGAAAGGGAGGTCAACATTTTGAATCAGCTAGACGAAGCATTAAAAGAGTTAGGTTGGTTAGATCTTGTTTTTGTTATACCTATGTTTTTTCTGTTTTCGTATTTACCTAGTGATCATCTTTGGCAACTTATCGTAAACATAATTATTATTATATTTTTTAGTATAGGCCTTTCGATTGTATTTCATGCGTTGTTTCATAAATGGTTTAAAAAAGATAAATTATAAAGTCGAAATACAAGGCCAAACATGATTCATGCATAAAAAGTGATTTATTGTAAGATGAAATAAACACAAAAACATTATTTATTTGAGTTCGTAACACTATTAATTTGTGTTATAATAAAATCCTTAAACACATATTTGCGACTTAAGATAAGCAGCGTTAGAGAGAGAAATTGGCTGACATTGTAAGTTAAGTAAAAGTAGTAAAGATACATAGGTATTGAGCGTCATCAAGCCTCAATCCATAAAAGTACAAAATAAATGAATAGAAAGTATGCATTCCCAATAGAATATTAGAAGCGTGTTGCGCAAGTGTGTATAGCGTTAAACAGTATAGATATCAATGTTTTATTTTTAACTTAAATAAACGTTATTAAGTTAAAATATATTTGCGATTTGTGTTAATTATGTCATTTTTATGACTTTCAATGTTTTCTAAAAAGATGCTTTTCATTTATCTTATTTTGTATTAATATGTAATTTGTGTTTCAAGAATTGTGTAGAATTGCAATGCTTGTGTGCGGATAAATTTTTATTTAAGAGAGGTAGTAATATAAATATGGATAGACAAAGTTTTACTGATTTAATTCAAACCAAATTTAAGATGGTACGTATCGAAGCGGGGTATACACAAGATACAATGGCTCAAACAATTGGCTTGTCAAAAAAGACACTTGTTCAAATTGAAAAAGAGCGTGTATTACCTAACTGGACGACATGTGTATCCATTTGTGCATTATTTAGAGATTCAGAAGTTTTAAATAGTACTTTTGGTTGTGACCCACTAGAAATTGTTCAAACCATTTCAAGAAACCAAGCTGCATATCCAAAATATTCAACAATTAGTGATATTTACTGGGATACAATTGATACTAAAGGTGGTTTCATCCTTCAATCTAATAAAGTGAGTGAACTTTATCGCGTACTAGATACAGATAAACAACCTGTTTTTGCGACGCCTAAATTGAGAGAAGCTGAGACATACTTCCAACGTAATGTTAAAGAAGATCTTATTCGCGCATAAGATTGAAAATAAATTATCATGATAGAATAAATAATCATTGAATAACTTCCTTCAAAGTATGGACTGAGTAACCATGCTTTGAAGGAATTATTTTTATCTGATATAGGCATTGAAAGCCGTCACTATCATCTCATTAAAAAGTGTTTGAATTTATAATAATTGAGGATTGTGTGTATAATAGCAACTGTTAAAGCTTTGACTGCTATATTTCATATTTTATAGATTTTAAAGTTTTAAACGTTCAATAAAAACAATGGATGATGATTAATTAAGGAGAGATGAATATGCAACCGATTTTAGTTGTTGTATTTATGATAATCATAGGTGCGGTGATTGGTGGCGTAACGAATATGATTGCAGTTAAAATGCTTTTTCATCCTTTTCGTGCATATTATATTTTTGGTAAACGCATTCCTTTTACACCGGGTTTAATCCCAAAAAGAAGAGGAGAAATTGCCGAAAAAATTGGTCAAGTGATAGAAGATCATTTATTAACTGAGGCATTGATTCAAGAGAAATTGGCTACGCCTGAGATAAAAGAAACTATGAACCAAACGGTAAAAGATCAGATTCGCCTTTTGGAACAAGATCATGTGACACTGCAACGTTTAGCTGAGCGCTTTGATATTGATATCGTCGCTTCAGGAGAAAGACAGTTAAAACGTATCGTTTATAAAACGTTAAATGAAAAGTATTTAAGTCATCAAGATCAAGGAATGAATCAATGGCTTCCAGAGAAAATTGTGCAACAACTAGATAAAAAAGTTGATTCATTAGATGAATTTTTATTAACGAAAGCTAGAGATTACCTTGAATCTGAAAAAGGTTATCACGATATTTCTGATATGTTAGAAACATTTTTTGTTGAGAAAGGGAAAATCGTTGGTTTACTCCAAATGTTTATGACACAAGAAGCAATTGCTGAGCGAATACAAAAAGAGTTAGTTCGATTAACGTATCATCCGAAAGCGAGAAACATATTGGCACAACAATTGAAGATTGAGTATGAGCGTATAAAGGCGTTACCTTTAAAAGAAATTATTCAACCTGAAGCCATGGAGCAGATTCAAATTCAATTGGCTGACTATGTCTTAAAACAAGCAAATTTAACCAAACGTGCACATCAGCCACTTAATACACTTGTGCCTTCATTATTTGAAAAGTTACATGAAAAAGGTGCAGACCGTATTACAGACATGATAATAGATACATTGTCGCGTCGTTTGTCTCAAATCATGAAAAAAGTTAACATTCGAGGACTTATCGAAGAGCAAATTAATCGTTTTGATTTAGACTATATTGAACAGCTGATATTTGAAATTGCGAATAAAGAACTCAAATTAATCATGTTGCTAGGCTTCATTTTAGGCGGAATTATTGGATTTTTCCAAGGTTTAATTGCAATCTTTGTATAACTGTATAAAATGTGGTATCGTAAGCAAGGAAAGAGATTGGAAGAGATAGAATTCAATCTTAAACTACACAACTCAAGGAGCGAATAGAAATGGCTGTAAATTTATATGATTACGCGAACAAATTAGAACAAGCATTACGCGAAAGTGACGAGTATAAAGCGATTAAAGATGCTTATGCTAAAGTTGAAGCTGATGAAAACTCTAAAAAATTGTTTGATGAGTTTCGTGAAACACAATTAAACTTCCAACAAAAACAAATGCAAGGTGAAGAAATTGGTGAGGAAGACTTGCAAAAAGCGCAAGAACAAGCGCAACAAATCGAAAAAGACAGCAACATTTCTGAATTAATGAATGCTGAACAAAAAATGAGCCAAGTATTCCAAGAAATCAACCAAATCATTGTTAAACCATTGGATGAAATTTACGCAAACTAATTTTTCTATGGGCTACATTCTTATTAATCCATAGTGGTTGATAGGAATTAAATGAAGCAATGAACAATCGTTTCAATCGATGGGACGGTTTAAATTGATTAGGGCAGATTTAGAAATCTAACGCATAAAGATTAGATTTCTGAATTGCTCTTTTTTTATGTCATGAAGATGATAAAGTTCTTGCAGAATGCGCTTTTGGTTCACACTTATATAACTAAAATATGATAAAATAAATGAATACATAGTCTATTAAACAGAGATGAAATTAGAAAGTAAAAAGGAGAATGCTTAAATGGTTAAATTTTTGCATTGTGCAGATTTACATCTAGATAGCCCTTTTGCATCAAAACGCTATTTAAATCCTACAATATTGAAAGATGTCGAAAATAGCGCTTATGAAAGCTTTAAAAAAATTATAGATCTCGCATTACGAGAAGAAGTTGATTTTATGGTGATAAGTGGAGATTTGTTTGATCAGCACAATCGTACGTTAAAAGCTGAAATGTTTTTAAAAGGACAATTTGAACGCCTGCAAAAAGAACAAATTTTTGTCTATATTGCACATGGAAATCATGATCCACTCTCTGATCAAATCACATCAAAATGGCCTGAAAATGTCACTGTTTTTTCTAAAGATGTTGAAACTTATCAAGCGATTACAAAATCCGGTGAAAATGTACATTTACATGGCTTTAGTTATGAAAAGAGAGAAAGCTATGAAAATAAAATCGATCTTTATCCGACGAATGAGGATCGTCAAACAGTACATATCGGTGTGCTTCACGGCACTTATAGTAAAGCGGAGACTGCACATCGCTACACCGAATTTCGTCTAGAAGATTTAAATGCAAAATTGTATCACTATTGGGCGCTTGGCCACATTCATAAAAGACAGCAATTGAGTGATTTGCCAGAAATTCACTATGCCGGTAATATTCAAGGGCGTCATTTTAAAGAGCAAGGGGAAAAAGGTTGCCTCATCGTTGAGGGAGACCATGTAGCATTGAAAACGCGCTTTGTTCCGACGCAGTTTATACGTTTCGAAAGTGCGACGATTGAAATTGACTCAGTATCTCAGCAGGCTTTATTTGAAAGAATTCAAGAATTTAAAGATAGTGTACGCCATCAAGGTAGAGCATTCTACCGTTTACAGATTAATGTTCACGGAGATGAGCGTATTGACGCGCAAGTTTTAGAGCAAGTAAAAACTTTAGTTACAGAATATGAAGAAAATGAACGCCATTTTGTGATGATTGATGAATGGATAATCAATTATTTAGAAATCACTCAAACAAGTATTGCGAATGAGTTTTCTGAAGATTTAATAGCGCAAGATGATGTCTACGAACGTGCATTATCTGAGTTATATATGAACCCTAAGGCCTCAAAATATTTAGATCACTATCAAAAGCATGATCGAAAAGCACTGATTGAACGTGCTGAAGCAATTATAGAAGCTGAACTAAAGGAGGGCAATTAAGCCATGAAGATAAAATCAGTTGAAATTTATGGTTATGGTCAATTTGTCCAACGTAAAGTTGAATTTAATCCGTTGTTCACAGAAATTTTTGGTGAAAATGAAGCAGGTAAATCAACTTTACAAGCATTCATCCATTCAATTTTATTTGGGTTTCCAACTAAAAAAGAAAATGAGCCTAGATTAGAACCTCGAATGGGGAACCATTACGGTGGACGTGTTACATTGATTATGGATGACGGTTCAGAAGTTGATGTTGAACGTGTCAAAGGAAGTGCTGTAGGAGACGTCAAAGTTTTCATGCCTAATGGTGCAATCAAAGACGAAAGCTGGTTAAAGCAGCAACTCAATTTTATCAATAAGCGCACATATCAAGAAATTTTCTCCTTTAGTGTTTTAGGATTGCAAGATATCCATAAACATATGAGTGAGCAACAATTGCAAAATTTCTTAATGCAAGCGGGCGCACTGGGTTCAACTGAGTTTATTGGAATGCGTGAATTAATTCATCAGAAAAAGCAAGACCTATATAAAAAGTCGGGACAAAATCCAGAAATTAATCAGCAATTAGAGCAAATTAGAAAATTAGAATTTGATATTAGAGAAGAATCAGCGAAGTTGGAAACGTATCAACGTCTTACTGAAGAACATGATAAAGCATCAAGACGATTAAAAGCTTTGAAAGAAAACTTGAGTCAACTTACGGCACTCTTTGAAGAAAAACAAAAAGAAGTTGCATTAATTGATCAGGTCCAAGAATGGAAAGGGTTAGAAGCGGATTTAAATATTGAACCGTTAGAATTTCCAGAGCAAGGAATTGATCGCTATGAAGCAGCGAAAATTCAGGTTCAGCATCTTGAAAGAGACATCGGTTTAAGAGATGAAAAGAAAAGTCAACTTGAAAAAGAAAACGATAAATTATTCGTGCCCGAACAAGATTTATATCAAAATTTTGAATGGGTATCAAAACAAGAAGATACGATTAAGCAAAAAGCGCTTGATTTGAAACAAACCGATCGTGAAATTAATAATCATCGAATGGATATGTCTGGTCTGCAGTCCAACATAGGTTGGCAAGAAATGCATGAGAATATCGACACTTCAGAAGCACAAAAAAGTTATACCAGTGAAGTGTTACGAAATAAAAGAGACCAGAGTCAACTGTTACAGCAGTTAAAAAGTAACATTGATGAAAATCAAATCGAATATCAGTCATATGAAGATGAAATTGAACAGCTAGAAGAACAGCTTGTGAGTGATGAAAACTTTGAAAAGAAAAAGATTTATGATCATCGCCTGTTAGAATTAAGTGAAAAGCGTAATTTATTTTCGAAGATGAAAGAAGCATTCGAAGTCGAACAACAACAAAAAGATAAAAAGCAAAAAAATATGAGTATTGCATCCATGATTCTTGCACTGATCTCTATAGGATTCGCAATCTTTATGTTTCTCTCTCAAGCACTCGTACCGGCTGTAGTTTTAGCAGTACTAGGTGTGATATTTATCGTCGCAATTTTTATGTTCCGTTCTAAACCTGTGGGTCATAATGAGAAGTTTTCACAGGAAATTACACAATTAGAACATGAAGTACAACAACTAGAAGATAATTATGAATTAGATTTCGACTTGTCGACACAATATCAATTACGTGATCAAATTACTCAAAGAAAGCAACAACTTGCAATTCTTAAAACGAAAAAAGATCATTTGAATATTCAAAACGAGCAAGCACAAACTGATTATGAAAAGTCATCTCAAAGCATATCAGAACTGAAAACGCATTTACATGTATCTCAAAATTTATCTGATGATTTATTATTAAATGCGATTGAAACAATTCAAAAATTGAAAGAGCATGCACAGCATTTAAGTACGTTATCTGCGACAAAAGCCCAATTACATGATGAATTAGAGGCGTTTTATGATGAAGCAAAATCAAAAATTGAATCAGCTTTATCACAATTTGACCGTCAGACATTATTTCATGATGTCCGAGAATGGTTGAAAAATGCAAATCAAGATATGACAAGACATTCACATAATTTAGAACAAATTTCGCTTATCGATAACGAAATTAAACATTTGAATCAACGCTTAAAAGATAATCAAGGTGTTATTCATAATTTGTTTGGCGCAATTGGTGCATTAGATGAGGAAAGTTATTACAGACACCATGATCGTTATCAAACTTATCATAAACGATTATCGCGCTTTAATGACTTAACACATTTCCTTGAAAATCAAGATTATAGTTATGAAAAAAGTTCTAAATTAAGCGAAAAAACGACAGCACAACTTGATGCTGAATATCAAAAATTATCTGAGCAAATTGATGACTATAATGAAAGATATCTCACTATACAAAGTGAAGTGAGTGATTTATCTGCACAAATCAATCATATGGAAACAGATGATACATTGCGTCATTTACGCCATCAATATGAGCTCTCGAAAAATCAACTTAATGCTGCGGCAGATGATTGGGCAGCGTTAAGTTATCTCGAAGCACTTGTTGATGAACACATTAAACAAATTAAAGATAAACGATTACCACAAGTTGTTCATGTGGCAACGAATATTTATTCAGAACTAACAGACGGCCAATATGTTCAAGTTACATACGAAAATGAACAAGTAATGGTGCGTCATCGAGATGGTCAAATGTACCATCCAATTGAGTTAAGTCAATCTACAAAAGAGTTGTTATATATAGCACTTCGACTTAGTCTGATTAAAATATTAAAACCTTATTATTCATTGCCGATTATTATTGACGATGCATTTGTGCATTTTGATGCAGAGCGTCGTTCAAGAATGATGAAATATTTAAGAGGCATGTCTGAAGAATTCCAAATTCTCTATTTTACATGTTTACGTGACTCAAATATACCAACTAAACAACTTGTAACATTAAAAAAGATAGAAACATAGAATGGGAAGGCGTTAAATATGAGAAATGTTGAAACACTACAACCTGGAGATACGGTCGATCACTTCTTTTTGATTCGCCGTGCAACTCAAGGGGTTACAGCACAAGGAAAAGATTACATGACGCTTCACTTACAAGATAAAAGTGGAGAAATAGAAGCGAAATTATGGACGGTGTCTAAAGAGGACATTCCATTACTTCAACCTGAACGTATCATTCACGTTAAAGGTGATATCATCAATTATCGTGGACGTAAACAAATGAAGGTGAACCAGTTTCGTTTAGCTACTGACCAAGATGGCATGCGTACTCAAGATTTTATAGATGGTGCACCCATGTCTCCAGAAGAAATCAAAGATGCGATGCAAGAATATATTTTTGAAATAGAAAATGCACCACTTCAAAGAGTAACAAGATATTTGTTGAACAAATATGAAGATCGTTATTTTGTTTATCCAGCAGCAAGTTCACACCATCATAATTTTGTTAGTGGACTAAGTTATCATGTATTAACGATGCTTAAAATTGCTAGAAGTTTATGCGATATTTATCCTGAACTAAATCGCAGTTTGTTGTATAGTGGCATTATTCTACATGATATGGGTAAAGTAAGAGAATTATCTGGTCCTGTTGCTACTTCATATACATTAGAAGGAAATTTACTTGGTCATATCTCTATAGCAAGTGATGATGTGGCGGATGCAGCAAGAGAGCTAAATGTTGATGGTGAAGAAATATTATTATTACGCCATTTAATTTTAGCGCACCATGGTAAATTAGAGTATGGTTCTCCTAAGTTACCACAAGTAAAAGAAGCTGAAATTCTTAATTATATTGATAACATTGATGCACGAATGAACATGTTCGATAAAGCTTTTAAAAAGGTTAATAAAGGACAGTTCACAGAGCGTATTTTTGGATTGGAGAATCGCCAATTTTATAAACCAGAAAAATTGGATTAATATGAGCTAAGATGAAGATTGAGGTTGGGAATCGTTTCCTAACCTCTTCTTTTATGGCTGTACACTTTATATGGTGGTTATGTGTCTATAATAATTAAGTCACAAACTTCCGATTGCTTCTTCGAGTCTCGCTTTCCCAGGCGCCTTACCTCAACTAATTTTGGCTTTTATTGTAGCTCATAAGAAGCCAAAATGGATTTTCGGTTTCGGCTCTATGCCTCGG
>NZ_KE150417.1:1233890-1268650 GCF_000411275.1 Staphylococcus sp. HGB0015 | reverse complement strand
GGGCAAAAGATAGACCTCAATATAATAAATTAAAGCGTTATTGGAAGTTACTATTAAAAGCGCCCTTAGATTTAGATCGAATGATATATCAGTCATACGGACTTTTTAAGTCTTGGCAGAGTCAATACAGTTTAGTTCAGTATTTATTGGAGCTTGATGAGAGGCTCAAAGAGACATATGAAACGGGGCATCGTCTTTTAAGTGCTCTGAAAGTAAACGATATCCAGCAATTACGCTTCATCTTACAGGATTCAAAAACAAAAGATATTTCACAAGGACTCAAGCGCGTCATTCAAACATTCATCAAATATTTGCCCTATATCTCAAATACGATGCGTTATCCACATTTAACGAATGGGCCAATTGAGGGCATTAATAATAAAATAAAACTGATTAAACGGGTTTCTTATGGTTATAGAAATTTCTGGAATTTTAGGAATCGAATCTTAATCATTTCCAAGGTATTTGTAAGTGAATATAAAAAACGCATTAAACAACAAAATAACGTTGCTTAATGCGTTATCGTCTCGCCAACCGACGTTGACAAAGAACCAAAAAATGAAGAACCTCTTTTATGTTCGTTATGAAGAGGGCATAACATAGCTTCAAATTGGTATAAAAAAGACAACGCCAGCATCGTGAAGTGCTGACGTTGTTTTTGTGTTATATGAGGCTAAACCAACCGCATATGTATTACATACCTAATTGTTGACCTTGGCCTTGACCCTGCATACCTTGTTGTTGAGAAGATTGTTCTTTTAACGCTTCAGGATTTAAAATGTTGTCTTCGATTGCTTTTTTAATGTCGCGATCTTTATAATCAACATCGTATTCTTTTAATAAATCTTTATAAGCATTTGTTAAAATTTCTGGGTCTTTTTGTAGTTTATTTTGAATCAATTTTTCTTTAAGTTTAGATTTTTCTTTGTTAAAATCAGTCGGTTTATCTGCACGAATGATATGGTAACCATAGTCTGTTTTAACAATATCAGAAATTTCGCCGTCTTTTAATTTAAATAAGGCTTTTTCAAAAGGTTTTACAGTTTGACCTTTAACTACATAACCAAGACTACCATTTTTGTCTTTGCTTGAGTCCATAGATTCTTTTTTCGCTAAATCATCGAATGATTTTGGATTTTTATCAATTTCTTTTTTAATTTCTTCAATTTTCTTCTTAGCATCTTTGTCTGATAAACCTTCTTTATCATCTTTATCTTGTTTTACTTTTATTAAAATATGTGATGCTTTTTTGGTATTATCTTTTATTTCTTTATCAGAAATTTTTACTTTGTCATTAAGTAATTCTTTTTGATAAGCAATCATTTTACGTTGCTTTTTATATTCATCTAAAGACATACCTTGTTGTTTTAATAAGTTTTTAAATTGGTCTTTACCGCCATATTTTTCGATTTCTTCATCTGTTTCTTTATCGATTTGTTTATCATCGACTTTTTTACCATATTTTTCTTCTAATATTTTATTAAGTAATACTTTAAAAGAGTCACTTGCAATTTGTTCGTTACCAATTTCTTTTAAAACGTCTTGAACTTTAACGTCACCTGCTTTAGATGAGATTAAAGTTTCTCCTTTTGATGTAGGGGCATCATTTCCACATGCTCCGAGTAATAATGCACTTGCTGTAACAGGAATAACTAATTTTTGTATGCCTTTCTTCATCTTATGAGCTCCTTTATTTTAAAATTAACACAAATAATATACCATAATGTCAGGCTCAGACCAACGATGAAGGGTAAATATCAGACTAAAAGATGAGAAAAAACAAAATATAATGAATTTTTTTATTATAGAATAGAGAAGAATAGGGTAAAAATGTCGTTTTTGGAGTTAATCATATCGTTGCGCAAATGATGCAATCGTAAACGCTTATCTTACAAAAAAGCTTTTAAAACAAAGTCAAAGCCATCAAATCGATTAACAATTTGATGGCTTTGATGTTCAGATTGAATGGTTTTATACTTTTATGAATGATAATTATGTTCTAATAGTACAAATCCGTTACTATGTTCCTCGACATAATGACCTTGATGCGAAAATAATATCACTTTGAGGTAAAGAATATCCATTACAGAATAGCCAGCGTTAAGTGCCAGTAAAAACATAAAGTAATGGCCATATTCTGGAAATGCGCGTGCAATTAAGATACAGCTTAACGTAATAACGATAAGTGGCATCAATAAGCAAATACAAAAATAGAACTTACGTACCGGTTTATCTAAAAAGATATTATATAAAGGTATCCATGATTTACGAATTAACTTATAAGTTTTTAGGTGCTTGAAATAGGGTAACACCATCACAATATGAATCAGTTTATGAAGTGGATATATAAGTAACATTAAGACAATAAACATTAAAAAATTTTGATCTGTAAAAGGTACATTTGAATAATAATGAAACACTTCAAAACTTATAAAAAAAGTGATAACCACTGTTACAAAACTTATGAAGGCAATTCTAGGTAAACCAAATCTAGAATGTATATCAATTGAACGCAAACAATTTAACATTTGGATACTCCTCTGCATCAGTAATATAAGGTATTATCTACCTGAATTTACTGTTCGTCAAGCAAATTTTTTCGTAAATTTTCTTGACACAAATTAACGTCATCTATGAATTCTTTGCCTTGTAATTTAGACACAAGGTAATGGGCATCGCTAAAGTTTGGAAGGTGAAACATTTCATCCTTATATTGTTTAGAGACATTAAAAATATGATTTTTACTTTCATCATATTGATCAAATATCTCTTCAACAAGTTGCTTTCCCTTTTCTGTTAACACTATAAAAGTATTTCTTTTGTCACTTGTATCTTTTTTAAGTGAAAGTAATTCTTGTTGTTCTAAACGCTTAGCAAAATTGAACGCTGTTGAAACATGCATCACGCCATATTTAGAGATGTCAGAAATTGTAGCACGTTCAAATGCATATATTGTCAAAAGAATTAAGTGTTCATTCATAGTGATGTCTGACTTCCTCAACCATGCTTGCCAATCGCTTTCTGCATTTTTCCAAAGCACTTTAGAAAGCATCGCGATTTTATGTGTGTAAAGCATCCCTTCAATTTGTTGTTGTTTTTGTTTCATGATGAGTTGCTCCTTTCTCAGACTATAAAAAAGCATGATACTTTGAAGTATCATGCCTAAAAATATTATATCGAATAATGAACAATCACACACTAAAAATTTATTTTTTTGTTGGAAAATTTGTAATTTCTTGTCCACGATTTTGTAAATTTTCGATATGTGTTTGGATGCGTTTCACGTTAGGGTCAATATCCGCTTGGAATTCACCAATCATCGTTTTTACTTCGTCTCCAATAGAAGAAGCAAAACTTTGGCTTTCAGTTTTTATTTGTGTCACATAGTTTACGATATCATTGACACTTTGTTTTATTGTATCCACTTCTTGCTCTAATTCAGTTTTAGGGCGTTCAGGTCTAGGATTCGCAATACGTGTTTGTCCATCTTTTTTAATCAATGCAACGCCTAATCCTGTTGCGACTCCGGCTACAACACCGAGTGTGATTCGAACGGCTTTCATAGTTTTCCTCCTCGAATGTTTTTCTTATATCTATACCCAATTCTAATGAAATTAAGCGATAGAACGCAAAATATTCATATTAAATGTGGGCGGCAATTTCTTTAGCTAATGCTGCTTTTTGAGTGTCGTCTATTGTGTCTTCGTGTGTATCCCACTGATAACCAAAGCCATCAATGTCATTTTCATAACGAGGTATCAAATGGAAATGAAGGTGGAAAACAGATTGTGAAGCGTATTCACCGTTATTTTGAATAATATTTAAACCATCTGGATGGAATGCTTCTTTAATTGCATTGGCTACGATAGGTAGTGCCTCACCGATATGTTTCATTGTTTCAGCATCTGTTTCGTAGATGTTAGGAGATGGTTTTTTAGGAACAAGTAAAGTATGACCTTTAGAAACTTGAGAAATATCTAAAAAAGCATAAACATAGTCATTTTCATACACTTTAAAACTTGGGATCTCCCAATCGATGATTTGAGAAAAAATTGTTTTTGTCATATTGTGTACCCCCGTTTCTTCATTTAATTATTATTATAGCATGTGTATCTTTTGATGTAACGATTTTATACAACGACGATTAAATAGCAATTATAACGATGTTTTTGATACAATAAAAATTACGGAGGTGCAAGTTAATGACTGTGCATATAAAACATTTAACAGGTGGTTATGGTAAGAAACCTGTGATTAAAAATATAAATTTTGAATTAAAAGATGGAGAAATCGTTGGTTTAATTGGATTAAATGGTGCCGGTAAAAGTACAACGATTAAACATATGTTAGGATTGTTAACACCGACAGAAGGGGAAATGTCCATTTCTGACATTGATATTAAAGAAGATATTAATGCGTACAGACAACATCTCTCTTATATTCCAGAAGCGCCAGTAATTTATGATGCTTTAACGCTAAAAGAACATATTGAAATGACAGCAATGGCTTATGGTATCGATTATGATGAGGCAATGAAGCGTGCAGAACCACTATTAAAAACATTTCGCTTGCAAGAACAACTTTCTGTATTCCCAAGTCATTTCTCTAAAGGAATGAAGCAAAAGGTCATGATTATTTGTGCGTTTATTGTAGAACCCGATTTATATATCATTGATGAGCCATTTTTAGGGCTAGATCCATTAGGAATCCAATCTATGCTTGATTTAATGGAAGCTAAGAAAAAAGAAGGACGTACCGTTTTAATGAGTACACATATTTTAGCGACTGCTGAACGTTATTGTGATCGCTTCATTATATTGGATCATGGAGAAATCGTTGCAATGGGTGATTTAGATGAATTACGTCAGCAAACTGAAATGCCGGGCGCGACTTTAGATGATATCTATATTCATGTTACACAAGGAGCTGTTTCATGATGACAGCTGCAAAGGAACTGTTTCAAAAAAGACTAAAAACGCTTAGAGCTGAAAAAAATTATTATAATCGTTTCATCTTTAATGGCCATTTCAGTGTGTTTCTACTCATTTTGTTTGGTGCATTTATACTCGGTTATGGTCAGTGGTTAAAAAATGTACCAAAAGATGTCAATTACGCACTCATAATCGGAATCGTATTATCAATTACGTCTTTATTTCCTTTAAAAACATTACTTAAAGATGCAGACCGCTTATTTTTACTCCCTTTTGAAAAGCAAATGCGTGCATATATAAAGGAGAGTATCCAATATAGTTATTTAGCACGTATACCATTACAGATTGTTTTGCTTATCATTACATATCCATTAGTACACACGGTATATCCAGACCGTATGCATGCATTTATTCTTGTGGTTCTAATGGCTTTTATATTTCCTTTATTAGGGTTAATCATCAAGTGGCAATGGTACCGATATCGACTTGAGAATTGGTCAGTGCAATTAATACTATTTTTAGTCTATCTTTCAGGTTACTATTTAATACTGGGGCCTTTTGATATTAAAGGGGTAGGTAGCATTGTCATTTTACTCGCATTGATAGTGTTATTTAACCGTTTAAATCAAAAAAGTCATTTCCCATGGGAGTTTATGATTAAGCAAGCCCATCAACATCAAATTAATTATTATAAATTTGTAAATATGTTTACTGATGTCAAAGGGATACAAGAGCAAGCTGTTCGAAGACGTTATTTAGATTTTCTTTTAAAAACGCCAAAACCATTTAATGACAAACAAATGTATCCGTTTCTATTTAAAAGAAACTTTTTAAGAGGGCGCGACGCATTTAATTTAACTTTACGCTTAGTGATTATCGCTATCGCGTTAATGATATGGTTAAGTCATCCAATTGTAAGTGCTATCATTGGCGGTTTATCTATGTATATTATCGTTTTACAAATGTCTCAATTTTATAAGCAAGAAGCGTATAGTTTGTGGCCACAAGTTTGGCCGGTTTCAGAGATGCATGTGATTGAAGGTTATCGAAAATTTTTGCAGCACACAGTTTTAATTATAGGTATTATATTGAGCATCGTTTATATCATTTTGAATATAAGCTATTTCTACTTATTCATACTCTTTTTTATAGTAGGGTACTTAACTGTCAATGCAACAATCAAGAAGCTGAAATATCAAGAAAGCTTATTAAAAGATTAAAAAAGTCATTTGATGACATGGATGAAATGATTCATGCATCAAATGACTTTTCTTTTTATGATTCTTCAGTTGTATCCTCTTCACTGATTGGATAGAAATATTGTTCCAAATATGAAGCATGCGCACTTGAAGATCCTGCAAGGGGTCTAACACCTTCTTTTGAAAAGTGCTCACGAAATGCCGAAGATTTTTTGAAATCTTCATAAGCTTTACGTGATGTAAAACCAAAGAAAACTTTATAAATATTACTGTGAATAGGTTTTAGTAATCTAAAGCTATTAAAACCTTCACTTGAATCTAAGCTTGGTACATAATTTTCAAGTTTATTTTCTAATTGATATTTATGATCCTCTGTTGTAGGAATAGAAATAAGCGCATGAAAGTTATCAGCTGATAGTTTACCTAATCTTGTTAATACGCGATAAGATTTAGGTTGTTGAAATACTGTCTCATTTTCTGTTTCATCAATCATAACGGATTGATCGTCACCTGAGAAAATAAGCAATTGATGTGATTGATTGTTAAGTTGGATTTGGCGTAAATATCCGTAAGTTCCGTATGTGATATAGAATTTCATGGTGATCGCCTCCTTATTGCATTTATTATAAGCCGTATTCTTTGAAATAACCACTATTTTATGCATAGTTAAAAAACAATTAAAGATTAGTGGAAAATGTGTTATTTCGCGCAAACAAACAACAGCTAAAAACGGCGCAACATCAATACTTTTACTAAAAATTTGAGATAAAAACAAAGATGATTCAGTTGGGCTTGGTAGTTTTCTTCAATTTTCATAAATGAAGCTTCAATAATATTGAATCAATTTCCCACTCAACGAGTTTATCTCATCTTAAATCATTTTTCAATTTATAATGAATATTGAATTTTGTTATATTGCAATTCACATCCATTTGGCGTTTGAGATGCGTACGATTCGATGAAGTATGTAAATCCTCGAAAAGATTTCAAATGAAATGTAGTTTTAAATTTTTTATGACATTTGAGCCAGTTGGTAAAGGAATTAAGTCGTAATGTGATATATTAGTGAAGAATGACGTTGTTTAAGGAGGAACATATGAGTACGACGAAAAATGATACAATTTTACGCGCAATTAAGGGGGACGCCGTTCAGCATACACCTGTATGGTTCATGAGGCAAGCTGGGCGCTCTCAACCAGAATATCGAAAGTTAAAAGAAAAGTATTCACTGTTTGAGATTACACATCAACCTGAACTTTGTGCATATGTGACAGCACTTCCTGTTGAGCAATATCAAACAGATGCAGCTGTTTTATATAAAGATATCATGACACCTTTAAAAGGAATGGGTGTGGATGTAGATATTAAATCTGGTATTGGCCCTGTGATTGCCAACCCTATCCGAAAGATGTCTGATGTAGAAGCTTTAGGAAAGGTTGATCCTAAACGAGATGTTCCTTACGTATTAGACACTATTAAATTATTAACAGAAGAAAAATTAAATGTTCCACTGATAGGCTTTACAGGTGCACCGTTCACATTGGCAAGTTATATGATAGAAGGCGGGCCTTCTAAAAATTATAATTTGACTAAGGCATTAATGTATAGCGATGAGGCAACTTGGTTTAAATTGATGGATGTATTAACAGAAATGTCTATTACTTATGTAGGTGCACAGATTCAAGCTGGAGCACAGCTCATTCAAGTTTTTGATTCTTGGGTAGGGGCCTTGAATCAAGCAGATTATGATTATTACATTAAGCCTTGTATGGATAAATTACTAAAAGGGATTAAAGCATACGATGTGCCAGTGATTATGTTTGGAGTGGGTGCAAGTCATCTTATTGAGTCTTGGCATTCATTACCAATTGATGTATTGGGCTTAGACTGGCGAATTACTATCAATGAGGCGAAAAATCGAGGTGTGACTAAGGCGGTACAAGGTAATTTAGATCCTAGCGTCTTACTTGCACCATGGCCTGTCATTGAATCTCGATTGAAGCCGATTTTAAATCAAGGGATGGCTCATGGGCGCCATATATTTAATTTAGGGCATGGTGTTTTTCCTGAAGTGAAACCTGACACATTGCGTCGTGTATCACAGTTTGTTCACGATTATACGAAGCAAAATTAAGAGAATCGAGTATATAAAGGACGGATTAAGATGAAAAAGGAAATAGGTTTATTAGTGATGGCTTATGGGACACCTTATCAAAAAAGCGATATAGAACCCTATTACACTGATATCAGACATGGTAGAAAGCCGTCAGATGAAGAGTTGGAAGATTTGATTTCACGTTATGAGGCGATTGGGGGATTATCGCCGTTAGCAGGTACAACTGAAAGACAAGCAGAAGCATTGCTAGAAGCTTTAAACAACAGCTATGATGATCTTTCATTTAAGTTGTATATCGGCTTAAAACACATTCATCCTTATATTGAGGACGCCATCGACAAAATGCACAATGATGGTATTAAAGAAGCAGTAACGGTTGTATTAGCACCACATTTTTCTAATTTTTCTATTGCTTCTTATAATCGCCGTGCTCAAGAAAAAGCGGATCAATATGGCATTCAATTACAGCATGTGAATCATTATTATGCGCAACCGAAATTTATTGATTATTGGACAATGCGCGTGAATGAAACTTTAGAAAATATTCCTAAAGAAGCACATGATCAAACCGTACTTATCGTTTCTGCACACAGTTTACCTGAAAAAATGATTGTAGAAAATAACGATCCATATCCATTTGAATTAAATGAAACAGCGAAACTGATTAAAGCGCAATCTTTGATTCAAAATGTTGCAGTTGGCTGGCAATCAGAAGGGAAAACGGGTACGCCTTGGCTTGGGCCTGATGTACAAGACTTAACAAGAAGTCTTTATGAAAAAAATCATTACCAACACTTTATTTATACACCAGTTGGGTTTGTAGCGGAGCATTTAGAAGTGTTATATGATAATGATTATGAATGCAAGGTTGTATGTGACGATGTCGGAGCCACATATCACCGCCCACCTATGCCAGACACACATCCTCTATTTATTGGAGCGATTGTGGATGAAATTTCAAATATTTTTTCGAAAGCGTGATGAAAAATGACAAAAGTTGCAATCGTTGGCGCGGGTATTACTGGATTAGCGAGTGCATATTTTATTAAAAGCCAATATCCTCATGTCGAGATTACTGTTTATGAAGCAACGGATCGCGCAGGGGGCAAAGTTAAAACAGTGCAACGTGATGGCTATACTATTGAACTTGGGCCAGAGTCTTATTTGGGACGCAAAACCATTATGACTGAAGTAGCAAAATCAATCGGTATGTCAGATGAAGATATTGTCACTAATGAGACAGGTCAATCTTATATTTATGCGCATAATCAATTATATCCTATACCTGGAGGATCCATTTTAGGGGTTCCAACGGACTTAAAGCCTTTTATGCTGACAAAGTTAATTTCATTTAAAGGAAAACTCCGTGCGCTGAAAGATCTTTCTTTAAAACCAATCGCAATGGAAGATGAAAATGATATTTCAGTGGGTCACTTTTTTAGAGCAAGATTAGGGGATGAAATGCTTGAAAACTTAATTGAACCTCTTTTAAGTGGTATCTATGGGACAGATATTGATCAGTTAAGTTTAATGAGCACATTTCCTAATTTTAAAGCTTTAGAAGAAAAGCATGGAAGTATTATTAAAGGGATGCAACAAGTTAAAAAGGAAAGACAACAACTTGCACATCATAATCATAAAGGACCACAAGGCCAGTTCAAACAATTCAAAAATGGCCTCAATGACTTTATTAATCAACTAGAAAGTTGGTTAGTTAATCATGATGTGAATTTCGAGTATGAAACAAAAGTTCATGATTTAGTGGCAACACAAAAGGGTTACTTTGTTGAACTAGCGCAAGAGGAAAGAGTATTTTATGATGGCGTTATTGTGACAACACCACATCAATCGTTTAGAGATTGGTTCAGTAGTGATCCGACAGTTGATTATTTTTATCAACTTCAAGCGTCTTCAGTGGCAACTATAGTCTTTGCTTTTGATGAAAAAAATATTAAAAACACATACAATGGAACAGGATTTGTCATTGCAAGAACTAGTCAAACAGATATTACGGCATGTACTTGGACAACCAAAAAATGGCCCCATACAACACCAGAAGGTAAAGTGTTGATTCGTGCTTATATTGGTAAACCAGGTGACAACATTGTTAACGAGAAATCGGACGATGAACTTGTTGCTATAGCTAAAAAAGATTTGTCACAAATGATGACTTTTTATGGTGAACCCGATTTTACTATTGTTAATAAAATGCCTTATGCGAGTCCTCAATATCATGTGGGCCATATCGGTAAAATCAAAGAAATACAGCAACATATATATGAGAATTATCCACACTTACAAATTACGGGTGCGCCTTTTGAAGCGGTAGGATTACCTGACTGTATTCAACAAGCGAAAGATGCGGTTTCTAAATTATTACCGAGATTGGTTTAAAACGTGTTTTTAAACTTAGAGGACTGTTTTTAATAAGCTTAATAGCTGTCCTGAGATTGTTTTTAATTGATCAGTATTTAATGAGAGGTGTGTATCATTTTCTAATGATTTACACCTATTTTTATTTATAAAGTGTCACTTTACAGTGCTCAAATGATTAAAATCGTTTGAAATGAAAACAGTGAGCGTCAAAATAACTACACAAGAATTCATTAACGGATAATCCATTATTTTACTGCTCCAACCGTTGAGACGTGAATATATCCTATTCGCATGGTATGATATTTATTATTGGCGCAGTAAAAAAGGAGTTTTGAAAATGACAAAAGTTTATATTGTTCACGGTTATCAAGCAGATTCCACCAAGCATTGGTTTCCTTGGTTAAAGCAATCTTTGGAATTGGAAGGTCATGAAGTAGAAATTTTGAATTTACCTGATTCAAGCCATCCTAAAGTTGATGTCTGGTTAGATTATATGAACCAAAATGTAACAGAAGTGAATAGTGATACAATTTTTGTCACACACAGTCTGGGTGCTATTACAACGCTTAAATTTCTCAATGATTTAGATGTCAATCATATTGGAAGTCTAGCTATCGTATCTGGTTTTAAAGATGGTATTTCTGACATGCCTGAACTCGAACCTTTTGTCCAACAAGATGTAGACTTTGAAAATTTGCAAAATAAAATACTACATAGATTCGGTATCGCTGCTAAAAATGACACAGTGGTACCTTATGAAGCAACGAAGCGCTTATGTGAGGCGTTAGATGCCAAGTTTTACTTACAGGAAGAGGGCGGACATTTTTGTGAGCAAGACGGCTATGACTCTTTCTTATTTTTAAAGAAAAAAATATTAACAAATTTTGATTAATAGATTAAAATTTGTACAAATTCTGAAAATAAAGTGTTATCGCTTGAATTATTAGGTTAACCTAAATATAATGTTAGTTGTAGAATTCATTTTATTTCTACATAATGTTTGTATTCTCCTAATCATGTTTAAGATTCCATTTACTCTCAAGGCACCCTTTTTCGCCTTGAGAGTCTTTATTTATGGAAGAGTGGACAGTTATTATTCACGTGATTTTGCCATAAATAAAAATAAGATCGAGTTTTTGTTTGAAAGAAGCTTATCAATCTAGCAATCAACGTGTATTATTTAATAGATTTAGCTGTCTATTATCCTTAAATGCATCATCATTTAGCATAAATCACTCAAGTTCTACTATATTATTTCCTCACTTAACTTATTTATTTACTTAAAAGGGGTGGATATTACACATTTTTTTGTGATAAAGGCGTTGACGTTTTTGAGCGTAAACTATATACTTAAAAAGTCGTTAATATTTCTAATGTTTTGGCTCCTTGGTCAAGCGGTTAAGACACCGCCCTTTCACGGCGGTAACACGGGTTCGAGTCCCGTAGGAGTCATTAAAATCATTTATTTTAAATCAATAATATTTTAAAAAATTTAAAAAATTGTTGACATTAGATTAACAATTTGGTAAGATAAATAAGTAAGTTGTTTTGAAATAATATTAGCGCGGGATGGAGCAGTTCGGTAGCTCGTCGGGCTCATAACCCGAAGGTCGGTGGTTCAAATCCGCCTCCCGCAATTTTTTAAGGTCCCGTAGTGGAGCGGTTTAACACGCCTGCCTGTCACGCAGGAGATCGCGGGTTCGATTCCCGTCGGGACCGCCATTTGTAATATGGTTCAGTAGCTCAGTCGGTAGAGCAAAGGACTGAAAATCCTTGTGTCGGCGGTTCGATTCCGTCCTGAACCACTTCTTAAATCACGGCGGTTGTGGCGAAGTGGTTAACGCATCGGATTGTGGTTCCGACATTCGTGGGTTCGATTCCCATCAACCGCCTATATCGTTTATTATGACTGCGGGTGTAGTTTAATGGCAAAACCTCAGCCTTCCAAGCTGATGTTGTGGGTTCGATTCCCATCACCCGCTCCATTGTTATTCCACAGTAGCTCAGTGGTAGAGCTATCGGCTGTTAACCGATCGGTCGTAGGTTCGAGTCCTACCTGTGGAGCCATGGCTCCTTGGTCAAGCGGTTAAGACACCGCCCTTTCACGGCGGTAACACGGGTTCGAGTCCCGTAGGAGTCATATAATCAGAAGTGAAATATCGCTTCTGATTTTTTTAATTTGATTATGGAGAGTTGTCCGAGTTGGCCGAAGGAGCACGCCTGGAAAGTGTGTAGGCGCCAAAAGCGTCTCGAGGGTTCGAATCCCTTGCTCTCCGCTAGGGCGCCAAAAAAGTTTATCTTACTTTTTTGGTGCTTTTTTTATTTGGCTAAAAAAGCTAGTTATATCAAGGTTTTTTCGATTATCAATAATTCCTGGAAAAATGTTATTAAACTATCTTAAACTTGCTTTTAGAAATTTTTGGTCACAAAGTGGCTAGTCACAAAATGAAAAACTGTAAATATAGTCACAAGATTTGAGTCGTTTAGTCACAAGGAATCAATCACGTAATTTTTTCAACAATATACATAAAAAATAAAGCACTTAGTCCAGAAAAATATGGATTAAGTGCTTTTTTATATTAGTAACCAGTTGAACAAGTAATGGTTTGTATTAGATTTACTGACGCATTATTAAAGCAGTCATGACGCATTCACAAGTTACATCAGATTTTAAATGTAATCTTGTGCCAGCACGATGATTGCTTATGTCAATACTGTAAATCTAATTTACAAACGATCACTAGGTATTTTAGTCACTTAATCCCTCAAAACAAAGAAGAGATCAAGTGCATATATTAATAACCAGTTGATGATTAATTGATTTCAGTTAAATTGATTAAGCATCATCCTATAACAACAAAGTGATTGTAATGTCTATTTTCATATACAAACAATCACTATATAAGCATGCTAGGGTCAAGATGAACGAATTACATTCGCCCTGCATTCTTATTTTTGTTGTTATGTGGATTAAGCAAATCAATAAATAACTGAAATCAAAAACAAATTATTAAAAAAACTGGAGGGGTTCAACATGAACACAACACAATTTATTATTTATTCTGAAAATGACGTAAAGAAAGTAGCTGAAAACATTGCACTGTTTCAGGATAAAGAATATGGAGTTGATATAAATGTTAAGGAAATCATTGATGAACTCATGAATAAGGGAAGATGCGATATTGCCTACACAGAGTTAGATAATGAAGAAGGTGAAATTCAAGTATATATAGACTTTAAAAACTTTCGCCTTGTTAGAGAAATAACTTTTTATGAATTACCTTTACCTATGATGATTAAAGAAGTTCAAGATTTAGAATCAATAGAAGAAATGATATTAGAATCTGAAAGTCTGAATTTTGATGAATTAGTATCATGTATTGTTGATTATGATGAATTAAATATAGAAGAATTAAAACGTCTCACATTGTGAGGCTTTTTTTATTTGCACTTAATCCCTCCATCCAATGAATGAAAGGGTTAAGTGATTTTCATTTTGGCAACCAGTTTATCCTCAATTGATTTCAGTTAAATTGATTAAGCACCATCGTATAGCAACAAAGTGATTGTAATGTCTATTGTCATATACAAACAATCACTACATAAGCTTGCTAAGGGTCAAGATGAACTCATTGCATTCGCCCTGCACGCTTCTTCTTGTGGCTATTTTGATTAAGCAAATCAATAAATAACTGAAATCAAAATAAATTATTAAAAACTGGAGGGGTTCAACATGAACTATCAAGAAATTAAAACATCTTAGAAAATAGTGAGGTCAAGGAAGTAGTGAAAGCTATATTTGCATATGAAACAGGTGAAAAAGATGAATCTTGTTTAAACTACTTAACAAAATATTACCTTGAAGGTGATATGGAAAGTTTATTAGATAGTGAGATTAGAGAATTGCAAATGGAATGGAACTGGCAACGAGAAATAAATAAGAAATAAAAAATTTTTAAATTTAATGAAAGGGGGTGATGACTATGCTGACAAAAAGCTCCTAAAGGGAGGGGGTGTTATAGCTGAAGCGTATTGAGAGAAAGAAACGAGAACGAGATGAAAAAACTGTAAAAGCTAGTTTATTACTTTTGTATCTAAACATAGCTCATACAGTTTTAGAAACTATAAGTTTATTAACTTGTTCTCACACATATGGAATCCCCCCCTATGTGTCCTTTCTTCATTATATCAAAGGAGGGTTAAAATGGAAAGTGATTCAAAAAAAGTATTAGTTATAATGGTAATATTAACTATTATCAATGTTATTTTGGCTTTTTTACTGGTAGCCAGTGGATTTAGTAATAGAGTATTAGTTTGTTATTGACTTACTGAGCGCATTATCAATCAATTATTTCACTTGCATAAGTGTAAACGAACAGTATTCATATCAGTAGTTATCTTGTGCCAGCTCTCAAGAGTGCTTTTTGCTAATCATGTAAATACTAATATAAATTTAATATACCTAGACAAAATGTTGGTGTCACTATAAAATGAGGTGGTGAGAAAGTTAGATAGATGGTGGCTATCTTAGTATAAAGTGAGGTGATGCCTATGAGTGCATCAACAAAATCTTTAGAAAGGAGAAGCCTTAATGATTAGTATTGCAGATACACTAATGATTATGTTAGGGTTCGGTTCATTTACCGTAGCGCTCATACATTTAGTGGTCTCAATCAATAATAAATCCAAAAAATAACCATCACTAGCTTTGGAGAGCATGATGGTTATTTTATAACTTAAATTTATCCACCGTCTTTTTAACGGTCTCGCTAAGGTAATACACTTCATGTGTGTTGCCTTTTATATTTATAAATTAACATATACGCTTCATTTTGTCTAATACATTGGATTAATCAATTAAAACAGCTTTCTACAACAAACATTCTGGTGCATTAATATCTATCTATGTATGTAAAAGTAATTTTCGATGCACGAGAGCGATAATCTCAGCGTGGGTGTTAAAAAATAGAAATAAAAAAGACTCTACATCCGTAAAGAGCCGAAGAAGTTTAAACTACTTTTTCGGTGTTTTTTTATTTTAAGGGTCAAAACCTAGTCGTATCAAGGGTTTGGCGCCAATATATGAAATACATAGAGAACTAAATTTAACTATACTGAACTTAGTTTTTAAAATTTTTGGTCACAATGTGGCTGAATAAAGGTGCCAAAAACACAAATTTAGTCACAAATATTTAAAAGTGAATTTTAAGTTAAAGAAAAAGGCTGATAAAATGCCTTGAGTATGGTGATTGTGATTTCAAAACATCTATAGAAAAATAAAGCGCAATGTGACTAATAATTCATACTAAATAGTGGTTAGACCAGTAATCAACTAGCTCTTGCTCTTCACTAGGGCGCCAAAAAAGTTTATCTTACTTTTTTGGGTTGTATATTTTTAACGGTTGGCGAAATATTCACTGACCGTTATTTTAATTTTTGATATTAAAAAAGCACAAATATCTCTATAATTGTAAGTGACTAAACAAACCATTAAGGAGATATTGTGCCTATGTATAATGATATATCAGAAATGCTTGGAATTAAAGTCAAAAATTTAAAAATCACTCAAAATCTAGGATTACATGTACATAAAAACGTAAAGGCATTATTATACGAAGGCCAATTGACATATCATCCCAGTGCTTGTGCGTGTTGTGGAATTAAAAATGATGCCCATTTAATTATTAAACACGGTTTTCGTAAAACGAAAGTTTATATGGGATTAATTTTTGAAAGACCTGCCTATTTAAAATTGAAGAAACAGCGCTTTTACTGTAAAGCTTGTCAACAAACCTTTACAGCTCAAACACCTTATATTCAACCCCGATGTACCATCTCAAATGAGGTCAAACGCATGATGACCCGGAAACTATCTAAAGTCATCTCTGAAAAGGATGTCGCTGAAAGTCTATGTGTATCACCTTCAACTGTCCATCGCCATTTAAAAGAGGTAAGTGATTCGGTGAAGACGCAGGCACATCATGTTTTAGCTGAGCACTTAGCTTTTGACGAATTCAAATCAACGGAAGATGTCGAAGGTGCGATGAGCTTTATTTACTGTGATAGTGTAACCCATGATATCATCGATATTTTACCTGATCGTCGCAAACATAAATTAGAAGACTGTTTTTTAAAGTTCTCTAGAAAGCAACGTGAAAGAGTGAAAACCATCTCTAATGTCGGCATAGCGTGAGCTATTAAGCCGACGATTCGACAAGTTTTGGGTTTGTTAAGGGTTCAGAGGCTCAACGTCAATAAGGCCATTGGAATAAAGCAACGGTATGATATATTATATATTGGGATGTTTATTAAGGGAGGTTTAAATTCTGAATAAGGTGTTTTAACAATGTATAAAAATATAAGAAAGATTGCTACTTCTACTATTGCGATTTCTCTTTTAATGGGACCTGTATATTTTACGGTAGAATCAGGTAAAGCTAATGCTGAAACTGTTAAAGTAGTTGATGAAGAAATGAAACAAAGAGAAAAAATCGGAAATGCTTTGATAGAAAGTATTGAAGAGAATAAAACTTCTTTTAAAGATCCTAATGAAGCTGAGATTTTAAAATCTAAAGCGAAGCAATATAGAGATGGAGTTGCAGAAAGAGGAAAAGCAACGATAGCTGCTAAAGCTGGGGCTAAATCTATTAAAGCTGTAGTTAATAAAGTTGGACAAAAAGCTTGGGATAACATAGTTAAGCAAGTAGAAAAGAGAACTGGTACTCAATTAGTTGTTCTTCATTATCAATCTATAAATAAATTTTGTGATTATTTGACTGGATTTGAAGGGAAATTATTTGATGGTATAACTGAATATTTAGTACAAAATGGATTTAATCGTCAAATAGCAGGGGTTATAGCAAGAGTATTTATTGGAGTGGTTCTGTAATTATGAATAAGAAAAGAAAGATATATTTAGTTTTGCTTATAGTTACAGCTCTTGCCTTTTTTATTTTGCCTCAAATAACAGGGAACTATAATATCATAACTAAATCATTTGGTATTATTCCTTTTGTTTTCTTTGTTTTGTTTATATTTAGTTCCGATAAGAAAAATTGATGAAAGGAAACATTAAGGATTTAATTCAAACATACTAAGATTAGCTGTGAAGAAATTTATGACGATAGATTTCTTCACAGCTATTTTTTATAGTTGTAGAGAGAAGTAGATCGAGTAGACTCTTGGATCTTTGAATCCGCAATTTAAACTGATCAGCTTTACTCTCCTTTTGAAATTCGTTTGAAGTATGTTGGGTTCTTGAAACCGTGTATAGGAAAATGAGATGAAAAAGGCTAAGTAAAGTTCAAAGCTTCTCAATTCTTTAAAGGAGGCTATATTTATCAATTACTTAGGTGTTGATATTAGTAAAAGAAGTAGTGTCGTAGCTCATTATCATAACGATCAATTTCAAAGAGAATTTACCATTCAAAATAATAAAAATGGTTATAATTATTTATTAAAGTATTTGAATGATTTAGACCACCTACAAATCATTTTTGAATCTACTGGTATTTATTCAAGAGGTATGACTCGATTTTGTCGCGTAAATCAAATTAATTATATTGAGATGAACCCGTTAGAAGCTAAATTCAGAACAAGTTCTTTAAGATCATGGAAAACCGATCAAGCTGATGCACATAAACTTGCGCTTTTGGCATTCAATATGAAGGACGCTAAAATTCAACGTCATACTGAAGAAATATATTTTGAGCTTAGAGAACGTGCAAGATTTCATTTAGAAATGGAAAATGATCAAAATAAACTAAAGGTAGAATTAGTTGAAGTGCTTCATCAAACATTTCCAGGCTTAGAAAAGTTATTTAAAAATAGGTACTCTAAGATTGCTTTAAATATAGCTAAAGTATTTCCTCATCCCAATTGTGTTTTCGCATTAACACATGACGAATTAACTCATACCATACTTAATTCAACAGCTAAAGGCATGTCCATTAAAAAAGCTCAAAAGTATACGAATGATTTGATTTCAATAGCACAAAATAGCTTCCCTACAGTTAAACAATCTTCATTTCTCGTAGAGAAATTAAGACATCTATGTGATAAATTACTTAAATCTATGCATGAAAAAGATTTGTTTGATAAAGAGATGATTAAATTAGCTAAGACAACTGATGCGTTTGAAAATATAGTTTCTATTCCTGGGTTAGGAGAATTAACCACTGCTTTACTGATTGGAGAGCTTGGAGATATAACACATTTTGAAACAAACAAACAACTCAATGCGTATGTCGGAATTGATATAAAACGTTATCAATCAGGTAATTCTATGAGCAGAGATACAATTAATAAAAGAGGTAATAAGAAAGCTAGACGTTTATTGTTTCTAATCATCATGAATATCATTAGAGGACGAAATCGTTATAAAAATCATGTTGCAGACTATTACTACAAATTAAGAAAGCAGCCAAATGAGAAACCTCATAAGACTGCAGTCATAGCTAGTGTGAATCGTTTGTTAAAAACCATTCATTATCTTATTACTAACAATCAATTATATGATTATCAAAAAGCACCACACTAATGTAACCATATAATCATATACATCATAACACCTTATTCAAAAAAATTAAATTGAACGGGCTAATTTAGTAATGCTTATTTTAAACATAAAGACTTGACTAATCGTAGGAGAGAGTCTGGGACAAAATTGTCTCAGTAATCGATGAAATCCGAGGTTTTCGTAAAAAACGAAAAATCTCGGATTTTTTCCTTTTATCATCAGTTTAGCCGCACTAGATGCGACTAATTTCCTTAGATTTAATGCCATGAGGACAAAGCCAAACTCTCGTTTGACCTTATTTATCTTCCGCACGGACATTCGATTGAACCCCAAAATAGCTTTCATAAATCCTAAAACGGGTTCTACATCAATTTTTCTTTGATTGTAGATTTTTGTGTTTCTGGTTTAGAAAGCTTTTGATTACTTTGAGCTTTGAAGTACTCCCAATTACAATTTCTCATGATTTTTTTATTTGCTTTTGAATTAGATTTCATACACTGATTTCGAAATGGACAAGCTGAACAGTCATCACATTCATATAATTTAAAATCTCTTTTAAATTCATAACGGTTATGTCGATAAGCATACCTTTTAAATCCTAGACGTTTATGATTGGGACAAATAAACTCATCGTTAATTTCCGCATATGGCCAGTTTTGTGTGTTGAATATGTCACCTTTGATCGTCTTTCATTCTCATAAACGTGGCATCATGATCCGTTTTAGAATAACTATTGCGTTCTTTAAGAATCGACTTTTGATATCAATATTTCGCTTTACGTTGTGAATAATCATCCATTTTCTTTTTATGCTTTTTTATGACTGTTCTAGCTTTCCGTCTCATTTTCCTTGTTTCTACATTTTCAGTTTTATCAATTTCTTGTGTTAAACTTTCGATTTCTTTATCTAAGTATGTGCCAATTAAATGAATGTCTTATTGAGTTAAATCATTATCATTCTCTTCTTTAATTTGGGGAATAATTTGTTCTTTAACTAATGTATGATACAACGCCTTTGAGTCTTCATTCATTTTAGCTTCATGATTTTGGATACTTTTCTTCCACACAAATGTATAGCGATTTGCGTTAGCTTCTACTTTAGTCCCGTCAATAAATAGGGCTTTGTCATCGATTAAATGATGTTTGAGACATTGATGGTGGAATTGAATGAATAGCGAAGCTAATAGCGCGTCAATTTTAGGATTGACTCTGAAACGGTTGATAGTTTTATAGGAAGGTGTTTGACGTTGAGAAAGCCACATCATGCGAAGACTATCATGAAGTAATCTTTCGATCTTACGTCCAGAGAAAACAGATTGTGTGTAGGCATACAGAATGATTTTTAACATCATTTTAGGATGGTAAGCAGTCGCACCACGATGGTGTTTGAATCCCTCGAATTCAATATCTGGTATTGATTCAACGATATCATTGACATGTTGGGATAAATCATTATCAGGAATTAAAATAGATGTTTCTATTGGTAGAGTTAATTGAGACATATTATAATCTTTTTACATAAGGCACCTCATTAATTTAGTTTTTGTTGTGATGAATTAAATTATACGAAAGTGCCTTAATTTTTTAAGTATAATGGTGAATGATTACATATATAAGCGAAGTATTTATAGCGAGACTCCTGAGGGAACAGGACGAGCCGAAGACTACAGGCTGAGGCTGTCCCCTCGGAAAGCGAGCCTATATAATACGAAGCATGATAATAAATAGCTCGAAGACGATTTTTATCAAAATCATCTTCGAGCTATTTATTTTGGTATTTATGTCCCAGGCTCGTTTTTTAATTTATTAAAGCCAGACATATCAAAGTTTAGATACTTATTCGCAGCATTCTTATTAAACTCATGTGAGTGAATACTTTGCTATTTTTATTTAAAGGAATCGGCTATTTAGTCAAAATGTATAAATATCAATATAAGGAATTAATAGTCAAAATAGTATTTGAAGAAAGATAAGGTCATACTCAATTTGTGAATAAGCTATCAAATAACTATTTAAATATAATAGAAAGTAATGAAGTTGTGTCTGACTTTTTTATCATAATCATTGTTATAATAAGCCTTTGTTAACTATATTTTGTAAAACTTTTTGGTTAATTATTTTTTTAAAATATTTAAGGATAAGTTAAGAAATATTAGTATAAAATAATGATAATATAAAAATGTAATCAAAAATTATAGAAAAGAGGCAAGGGCAATGAAGAAAAATAGACTTTTAAAAAGTGTAGCAGCTTTTAGTTTAATTGCATCATTTATTGTCGCTGAACAACAAGACGTTTTTGCAGCAAATGATTTTGAAGACATTGGAGACAATGCACAAGTCATTAAAAGGACACAAGATATTAGTAGTAAAAGATGGGGTGTAACACAAAATATTCAGTTTGATTTTATAAAAGACCCTAAATATGATAAGGATGCTTTAATTATTAAAACGCAAGGATACATAAAACCCCGTACAACCTATCAAAGAAATTTCCAATATAAAAGTGTCTTTCAAATGTATTGGCCGTTCCAATATAATGTTTCAATAAAACTGGCTGATAAGAATACAAATATTATTAATTACTTACCAAAAAATAAAACGGATTCTGTAGATGTTAAAGAAACATTAGGATACACAGTTGGTGGTACATTTAAGCCAGATCCATTTATAAACATCAACGGATCTTCCAACTACACAAAAACAATTAGTTATAATCAATCAAACTATGTCAGTGAAGTAGAGCAACAAAACTCTAAAAATGTCGCTTGGGGTGTTAAGGCAAACGAATTTTATAGAGATGGAAAAAGAGTTTCTGCTTATGATGACTATTTATTCTTTGGTGGCAACACATATCATGATTCACCAAGAGACTATTTTGTACCGGATAATCAATTACCACCATTAGTATTAAGTGGATTTAATCCTTCTTTCCTAACAACAGTGTCACATGATAAGAATTCGAGTGAAACTTCAGAAATAGAAATTTCACTTGGTAGAAATATGGATATTACAAATGTTTGGAGACATATACCAGATCCTTATTCAAATTACTTAGTTGCTAAAAGAACACATAACGCATTTGTGAATCGTAATTTCACAGTCAAATATGAAGTGAATTGGAAAACACATGAAATTAAAGTGAAAGGTAAAAATTAATTATGAAAATAAATAAAATGATTAAAACAACAATCCTTACATCAACAGCATTTCTATTACTTACAAGCCATGCATTTGCAGAAGAAGCGATTCAACCTGTTAAGGTGGAAAAAGTTAACGACAAAACAACAATTTATAAAACAACAGCCACTGCTGACTCTGATAAATACAAAATATCTCAAATATTAAATTTAAACTTTATTAAAGATAAAACTTACGATAAAGATACACTCATCGTTAAAGCTACTGGTAATATTAATTCTGGATTCCAAAAGGCAGATCCCAATGATTATTATTCATCTCACTTGCTTTGGGGTGGACAATATAATGTCGCATTAACTGCGGAAAATAATGACTCAACATCAATTGTTGATTATGCACCTAAAAATCAAAATGAAAATTTTCAAGTTCAACAAATATTAAGCTATGGTGGGGGAGGAGATATTAATATTTCTAACAAACTCTCTGGCGGTTTGAATGGAAAATATACTTTCTCAGAAACTATTAATTATAAGCAAGAGAATTATAGAACAATTATTAATAGAAAAACGAATGATAAACATGTGGGATGGGGAGTAGAAGCCCATAAAATTATGAATAATGGCTGGGGCCCTTATAGCCGTGATGCTGATGATAATGGTGGTAGATTTGGAAATGAATTATTCATGAAGTCAAGAACTCAAAGTGGTAATGCAGGTCTAAACTTTATCCCAGAACATCAAATGCCATTATTATCACGTGGAAACTTCAACCCAGAATTTTTAGGTGTTTTAACGCATAAAGAAGACGATAAACAGAAAACAAAATTAAAAGTTACATATCAAGCCGAAACAGATTTGTATAAAATTTATTGGGATGGATTTTTCTGGGCAGGCCAAAATCAAAAAAGATTTGGAATAAGAACATTTAGTGCTGTATACGAAATTGATTGGCAAAATCATAGTGCTAAATTAGTAGAGGAAGTTTCAAAACCTTATTAAGACGTTATATTTAATGATGAGTTCAATCGAAAAGATTTAATAAAAGCACTTTCGTATAATTTGTTTAACTATAAATTATAACGAGAGTGCTTTTATATTTGAATGAAATCAATCCATTTGTTTTATTATTGAAGTATTAAAAGCTTATAGACAATAAAATTTAGAAAATTGAGGCACCTGTACATAAATAAGTTGATCTACTAATAAAAGTATTTTCGGTCTTGAAGTTTCAAAATTGTAAGCTGTGCAGACGCAGTTTTTTATATATACTTTAAATGTTGGTATTGATTATTTGTGGTTTAAATTTATAATGTAAGAAACTTATTCGTTATTTTTTCTTTGGAGGTGTGATTTATATGGTTAAAGCAATACATTTCGTTAATGTGATGAATTATTTATAGGCATATTTATATATGTGATATTTACTAAAAATTTAGATGACTGATTGTTATTTTTCGGCGGGACGTCTTTAGCACTTGGAATCTTTTCGGCATGGAATATGAATTCATTAGATAAGCAGTTAAATAAAACGGGATTAATTTGGTTTGTTATAAATATGATTAATATAGTAGTGCTCATACCTTTAATCATTTTTATAATATTTTTTGGTATAGGTTTTTTAACAAATCGATGACATTGCAACATAAGAAGTTACCTGTGCCGTGAAGTCTAATTAGGAAATACGCTACCATCGATATCTAGAAGATTGCTATCTAGCGATAATACTTGGTTGATGTGTGATTTAAGCTACTGTACGCCAGTGGCTTTTTTATTTGAAATCAGATGAAATGGTTGATTCAAAAGGGAATTCGAATTTAGATTTTATAAAACTTTTGATTCAATTACTATTTATAAATATTTAATATAGAGTTAAGAAATATTTTTGGACTTTAGTGATAAGATAAGATTGAAATAAAAAATATTTTTAGAAACGAGGCTAAGACAATGAAGAAGAGTAGACTTTTAAAAAGTGTGGCAATTTTTAGTCTAATGGCATCTTTTATTGTCGCACAACAGCACGAAGTTTTAGCGGCAAGTGCTTACCAAGATATTGGTGACAATGCACAAGTGATTAAAAGAACTAAAGATATTAGCAGTCACAAATGGGGAGTAACTCAAAATATTCAATTCGATTTTATTAAAGACCCAAAATATAATAAAGATGCTTTGATTGTGAAAACACAGGGTTTTGTTAAATCTAGAACGCGATACCAAAGAAATCGTCAACTTCCATATATTGCGCAAATGCTTTGGCCATTTCAATATAATGTAGCGCTTAAAGTGGATGATCAAAATGCGAGTATTATCAACTTTTTACCTAAAAATAGAACGGATTCTATTGATGTAAAAGAAACACTCGGCTATACCATCGGTGGTTCATTTAAAACGGATTCATCATTGAATATTAATGGATCATCCAATTACACAAAAACAATTAGTTATAATCAATCCAGTTATGTTAGTGAAGTAGCAAATCAAAATTCAAAAAATGTGGCGTGGGCAGTTAAAGCAAATGAATTTAATATAGATGGTACAAAAGTGTCAGCTTATGATAAATTTCTCTTTTTCGGTGGGAATTCTATACGCAATAAAGCCAGAGATTTCTTTGTATCTGACAGCGAACTACCGCCATTAGTATTAAGCGGTTTTAATCCAGCATTTTTAACAACGATTTCGCATGATCCAAATACAAGCGAAACATCTCAAATTGAAATTTCATTAGGCAGAAATTTAGATGTCACAAGTATATGGAGACAGATACCAGATTCACATGCAAGCTATATCGATGCGAGTCGTGCACACAATGCGTTTACAAACCGTAATTTTATAGTAAAATATGAGATTAATTGGAAAACGCATGAAATTAAAGTGAAAGGGTAGGAGCAATTATGAAAATAAATCATCTGATTAAAACAACCATTCTCACTTCAGCCACATTCTTATTACTTTCAGCTCAAGCCTTAGCAGCACAAGAGGTTTCATCAGTAAAAGCTTCAGCGGCTGATGGCAATACGACGATTTTTAAAACGACAGCTACTGCAGATGCAGATCGCTTCAAAATTTCACAAATATTGGATTTTAACTTTATTGAGGATAAAAATTACAATAAAGAAACTTTAATTCTGAAAGCTACAGGAACGATCAATTCAGGCTATATCAAACCCAATCCTAATGACTATAACAGCTCAGTATTACCATGGGCAGGCAAATACAACGTAACTTTAAGTGCTTTAAAAGGTGATTCAACGACACTTGTGGATTATGCACCAAAAAATGAGACAGATCAATTTCAAGTTCAGAAAACACTCAGCTATGGCGGTGGAGGGGATATTAATGTCTCTAATAATCCAACAGGAAGTTTGAATGGCAAATATTCTTTTTCAGAAACGATTAGTTATAAGCAAAAGAATTATCGGACATATATTAATCAAGGAACGGATTATAAACAAGTGAGCTGGGGTGTAGAAGCGAATAAATTCATGAATAATGGTTGGGGTCCTTATGGTAGAGATGCTGAAGACAATGGGGGCACCTATGGTAATGAGTTGTTTTTAGCTAAAAGAAATAGTAATGCGAATGCAGGTCAAAACTTTATTCCTGAATACCAAATCCCATTGTTGGCGCGTGGCAACTTTAATCCTGAATTTTTAGGTGTATTTTCACATAAAAACAATGATCAGAAAAAAACACGTCTCAAAGTGACCTACCAGCGTGAAACAGATTTTTATGAAATCTTATGGAATGGTTTCTTTTGGAAAGGCGAAAACTATAAAAATTACGATCCAAAAACTTTCACAACAATATATGAGGTTGACTGGCAAAATCACACGGCTAAATCGATAAAGTCATGGACAGATGGTAAATAAAGGGTTGTATCGAGATTTTTATAAGAGTGTGATAGCATAGAATAGGGATTTATTGAAATCATCATCATATAGGGCACGTAGCGTTTGAATCGAGAAAAGCATATCCAAAAGGATGTACTTAACTCTTGCGCTACTGCCTTTTTTATTTGATTGGCTTTAAAAGCATACAAAACACATCTGTTTAATTTAAATATATAACTAAATTTAGTTTCATTAAACACTTAGGCATGCTTAACTGTATTTTGTAACATTAAATTTAACACTTAGGCATAAAAACGATGTAATTAAGAAATGAATATAAAAATATCTAAAATGTAATATAAAATATAAATAGAAACATAAAGGAGGTGCAGACAATGGAAGAATTATTCAAATCTATTACTGATATTGTGACTTCTGCAATTGGACAAGATTGGACAAGCATGGGCGTTGCGATTGTGGGTACAGTACAACATGGCGTAGAATTAGTAGGTAAACTTTTAGGTCTTGGCTAAATTAAACGATTACATAGCAATTGGGTAATGGGATGAACCATTTCTTGATTGCTATTTTTTATGAAAAAATGACTATTAGAATGATGACGATACATATCAATTTAACTTCAAAATTTTTGAATTACTGATTGAAAGTTATCCGTGTGACGGGTATAGCGAAATAGTTTTTTATCAAACTGATCTTACTTAAAACAAGTCCAATAATGTACAAAATTTTTGTACACATATTGGACTTTTGCTTTATACATATTGCGTTTAAACTGATACAAAAGTGAGCGCTTACATTTATATAAAGGAGGAGTTATTCATGAGTCATGTCACTGAAATTACGAAAGAAAAATGGATAATGAACACGTTTCCTGAATGGGGAACCTGGCTTAACGAAGAGATTGAAAGTGAAATCGTTGAAAAGGGAACATTTGCGATGTGGTGGCTAGGTTGTACCGGAATATGGCTTAAAACATATGAAGATACGAATATTTTATGTGATTTATGGTGTGGAACTGGAAAGCGTACGAAAAAAGTTCAAAAGATGAAACAGGGTCACCAAATGCAACGAATGAGCGGTTGCCAAAATTTACAACCTAACTTAAGGGTTCAACCTTTTGTCATCGATCCTTTTGAAATAAGAACAGCGGATGCACTTGTTGTGACACATATTCATTCAGATCATCTCGATATCCATACAGCGGCTGCTATATTACAAAATAGTCGTCATGATGTGCCATTTATTGGGCCTAAAGAAGTGGTGAATATTTGGAAATCATGGGGCGTACCCGAGGAACGTTGTATCGTAGTCAAACCTGGCGATACCGTGCAAGTCAAAAGTGTTGAAATTCAAGTGTTAGAAGCATTTGATAGAACGGCTTTAGTTACAGCGGATCCTTCAATTACTTTAAAAGATAAAATGCCAGTAGATATGGATCAGATTGCAGTTAATTATCTATTTAAAACTTCTGGTGGTACTTTGTATCATGCAGGTGACTCACATTATTCTAACGCTTTTGCAAAGCATGGAAATGAAAATGATGTGAATGTCGTGATAGGGGCTTATGGTGAAAATCCACGTGGGATTACAGACAAAGTGACATCTGTAGATATGCTGAGAATGGCAGAAAGCTTAAAAGCGGATGTTGTGATTCCTGTTCATCACGATATTTGGTCTAATTTCCAAGCAGATCCTAAAGAATTATTACTGTTATGGGAAAGTAAGAAAAATCGGTTAAAGTACAATTTTAAACCTTATATTTGGCAAGTAGGAGGTAAATTTGTATTTCCAAAAGATAAAGATGATTTTGAATACCATTATCCTAGAGGTTTTGATGATGTATTTTCAACGGATAATGATTTACCTTTTCCTTCGTTTCTATAACTAGTGCATGCGCGAGGAGGGAAAGACATGCAAATATTTATAAATGGCTTTACGTGGTTTAGTAACAACATTTTGTCTAAACCAGAATTTTTCATTGGTATTATAGTCTTTATTGGGTATGCTTTGCTGAAAAAGAAATTTTACGAATGCTTTGCAGGATTTATTAAAGCAACAGCATAAAGCCATCAATTATATCATCGTTTTAATCAGTCATTCACAATTCAACACATTTCCAATATTGATGGAAATAGATGAATACTTTAAACAAAAAAAGATGGATACCTTTATATTGGGTCAATAATTTTTAGTAAAGAAATATTAAGTATATAAGATATTAAAAATTGAGTTAAGAATTAAAGTAAGTGATTCAATGAATGATGTGACATGAAACAAAGTTTTGCACACTATTTCTTAATCAATTGTTAAACGCTTTAAGAATTGTTAAAAATTAATTAATTCCGATTTAATTTCTCTTATTTTTAAACCAGTATATAATCAAAACTCGCAAATTAATTAATTGGGAGATTAAAAAATAATTTGCGGTTATAAATATATTCATATTAAGGGAGATTAATTAATGAAAAAGAAGTTACTTGTTTTATCTGCGAGTGCAGTTCTCGCTTCACACTTTTTAGTAGGAGGCGAAGCTTTTGCGATAGTTTCCGGGGAGAAAAATCCGTATCAATCTAAAGCTTTATCAATAATGGAGCCTAGTAGTACGCTATCCTATACCTCAAAGCAATACAAAGAGAACTTAGAAGATTTTATACATTCAATAACAATTAGTGGTTATGAAAAATATGACGAACCAGAATACGCCCAAGCAGTAAAAAAATATAAACAACGCTTTATGGCTGAAATGGAAGCTATGAATTTCTTTTTAAAAGAAGAAAAGCAGATAGAAAAAAGTAAAAAAGATCGTAAAGCTTTAGCAAGCAGCACTTATGGTTTGACTTATCAACGATATATATCTATTTATAATGATTTAAAGAAAAATAAAAGCGATTTTGATCGTGAAATTGAGGACATAGAAAATAAAAATAAAGATTTAAAGAGCTTTAATAGAAAAGATCAATATGATGCAAATATTAAAATAAACGAATTAGAGAATAAAATTTTAATGTTGGGACAAGCCTTTTCAAAGACTGAAGATGTACAAAGTTTGTATACAAGACTTGACTTGATAGTTGGTTATAAAACAAAAGAACGTGAATGGAGAAAACCAATAAATAAGAGGATGTTAGATCAAAAAGTTGAAGACTTAGAAACTATTATTGATGAATTTTTTGAAGAAATTGGTTTAGCTCGTCCCAAAGACATACCAGTATTAACTGAAACAAATAAAAATGATGAAAACTTAAAAAATAAACTTAGAGAAGATGCTAAAAAAGCTAAAGACGATGAAAGATTAAGACATCCAAGAGCGTTGAAACAGAAAAATACTGATGTACAAGCTCAATCTAGCCAAACAAAAGCTGTACAACCATCATTTAATTTTATGGAAATTGAAGTGCCTCAAACAGTAAAGCCACAACCTCCAGTTTTTACTGAGACAACAGTACATACACCAATGGTTGCTGCGCCACAAATAAAACATGAAACAAAATTTGAAGTGATTCAAGGCCGTAATTTTAAATCTTTAGCTACTGTTAACGGTGAAAAAACAAGTGATAAAGTGGAAGCACAAATGGACAATGCACAGGTAAAAACTGAAAAAGTAGCAGCACCAGTTTCACAACAAGAGAATTCAAAAACATCTCAATCTGAGGAGCCGAAACAAGCAACTGTTGAAACGGAAACTGTCACTGAAAGTCATGTAATTGACATTGACGAATCTACTACTTTCCAAAAATCAGGCTACTTGTATGGTTTAAGTCAAAGTGATACGTCTGGTTACACAGATAGAGAAAAACGTGCAATTAAACGTAATCATGTAAGAGAAGCGGAAGCGTTAGTAAATCAATATGTTGACACACATCGTTATCAAGACAGAATTGCTGCACAACAAAAAGTAAATACATTAAGTGAAGCACACCAAAATCGTTTTAATAAAATGATCAATAAAGCGTATAATGGTCAATAAAATATAATATAAAATAATCAAGAAAACCCTTATTTTAAGTTGCAAAACTAAAATAGGGGTTTAACTTATTAAATTGTTAGAACATAAGTTAATAATTATTTAAAAAATGGTTAATACTAAAATTCCTAGTATCTCTATATAATTAAAAAGTCTTAAATGACACACTTTAGATGACAGCATACGAAGGAGAAGAAACATCATGAAAAAATCCACAATTATAAAAGTCAGCTTGGCTGTAGGTATCTTAACAACAGGTGTTGGTATACAAAGTCATGCGGCAACATTCGCTAGTGATGGGAGTATTCAAATCAATAAAGAAGCACAAGATTTAAAATCATATTATTCTCAACCAGGTTTTGAATATTACAATGTTTCAGGTTATACAACTAATAAAAAATTAGAAGTTATAACGCCACAAAGTGTACTTTTAACAATTACATTAGACGGTAATGATATTAAAAAATATCAAGATGAAGAGAAACAATATAAGGGCTTAGATGTTTTTGTTGTGCAAGAGGGTACTGATAAAAGTGCTGAAATTAAATCTATAGGAGGTATTACTGAGACTAACCAAAAAGTATATCGTGATTATGTAAAAAGACCTAATATTGTTGTAAATCAAAAAAATAGTGATTTTATTTCTTCATCAAACATCAATGATTTTTCTATAAATAAAGAAGAAGTGTCTTTAAAAGAATTAGACTTTAAACTTCGTAAAAAGCTTATTGATAATTACGGCCTATATGAAAATGGCTTAAATGACGGTAAAATTGTCATAAAATTAGGCGATGATGATAAAGACAAAATGACTATAGAGTTAAACAAAAAATTACAACAACACCGTATGAGCGACACGGTAGATGTAAGAAAAATCCAACAAATTACTATAGATCTATAAAACTTAATAGTTCTATTACATATAGATGAAAAAGAAGAGGCAAAGCAACATTTATTTTGCCTCTTCTTTTTGCTTTTTTACGACTGGCTCTTTAAGATTTTTAGTGTTATATTACCCATTGAAGTAGATTTCTATAGGAATGTTATGAATTAACACATTTTTTATATTGTATCGTTATTTTCATAATTAGTGATTAACTTTTATGGATGAACTTGGGGGGATTTATATGAATGATGAACAAAATCAAATGCATAAAATTCAAGAGGAAGAAATTTTAAAGTTAACCAATCAATTTGTGAATAAGATTTTCAAGCATTATAATCAAGGCGATTTTAATGCGAAAAGAGGGTTTTTGAATCGCCAAGAGATTCGTAAACCTTTTAATTTATCCTCGATTCAATCTCAAGGCCGACCAATCGAAGAAGTTATGAAAGAAGAAATCGATGCATTAGAGTTGGATGCGAATTTAAGACACCCTAGATATTATGGTTTTATCCCGGGACCAGCTGAGTATGTATCGTGGTTAGGAGATATGATTGCGACATCTTATAATTCTCACGTGGGTGGTTGGCATTTAGCGCCTGGGGCAAGTGCAATGGAAAAAGAGGTAATTCATTGGGCGATTCAGCAAGTAGGTTTAAAAGGTGAGCATGCGGGAGGCATTCTTGAATCAGGTGGAACGATGGCTGGTTTTACAGCACTGGCTGCCGCAAGAGATGCTAAAGTTTCCGTTAATGATATTTCTAAAGCGACTGTATATATGACGCGACAAACACATACTGCCAATCATAAGGCATTACATTTATTAGGGATACCCAAAGAAAATTGGCGTTACGTTGATACAGAGAGTTTTCAGATGCAAAGTGACGATTTAGAACGACAAATACAGGCTGATCAAGAAAAAGGTTTAATCCCGATTATTGTCATTGGAACATGTGGAACGACCAATACAGGTGCTATAGATCCGTTAGATCAAATCGCCAGAATTTGCGAAAAATATCAATTGTGGTTTCATGTTGATGGTGCATATGGTGCATCAGTCGTGCTTTCAAATCAACGTCATTTAGCGAAAGGCATTGAAAAAGCAGATTCGATTGTATGGGATGGACATAAGTGGTTATACCAAATCTATGGTATTGCGTTTTGTCTTGTAAAAGATATCCGATATTTGCTAAATACATATCGTGCTGGAGGAGAATATCTACAAGACGTAGAGTCAACAACAGATAAACCGGATTGGTGGGATATGGGGCCTGAGTTAACAAGACCTGCACGGGGACCTCGATTGTGGATGACATTGCAAACGTTTGGAACTGAAAAAATATCCGCAATGATCAACCAATCTATGAAATATGCAGAATGGTTTGAAGCACAAGTGAAACAATCTAAACGTTTAGAACTTGTAACAGCCGCGAGTCTTGGCATTGTTACATTTAAAGTAAAAGCTGAACAACGAGAGGAATCTGAGAGAAAAAATATATTGTTGTCAGAAACGCTAAGAAAATACAATATTGCAGGTATATTTACGACAATGTTAAATGATGAGAATGTTTTAAGAATCTGTACAATTAGTCCAGAAGAAAGTTTAGAAGATTTTAAAGACATGTATCAAAGTATTGAAAACACAATGGATAAATTAGGAATGTAGCAAAGTAAAACTGATAAGCTTTACTGTTAAAGATTAAAAATGCGAAATATATGCTGAATTTTTATTTCTAAATTAATTCTTAAAAATATAACACGAACCAAATAAACACACCTTAAATTATTGCAAATATAAACTTTTTATTAACTATTTCAAATAATATTGTCTTTCGAATCATCACGTTATACAATTGCGCTTAGTGTAATCGGAAATATTGCGCAAAAAGAACGAGATGGAGAGAAAAAGTGAATAATCAACAAAAATTTGGAATTAGAAAATATAAATTTGGGGCAGCATCAATATTATTAGGGACAATGTTTATCGTTGGTATTGGTCAAGATAATGAAGCAGAGGCATCAGAAGAAACGAAGCCCGCTGTAGCAGTTGAAACTGGGAAGTCAACTGCAGAATCAACACCACAATCCACTGACGCAAATAAAGCAACTGAGAATAACGAACTAGCGCAATTCGCTCTTCAAAGTGAGGAAAATGGAGACTCAACAAAAGAAGAAGTCATACCTCAAGCTGTTTCAGCACAGCCAGTTGAAACTAAAAATGAAGAAGCAGTAACATTAAGTAATAAAAAGAAAGAAAATGTCCAAGCTGAATCGCAAAAGTCACAAGTCGCACCTGTCAAAAATGAAGAAAAAATAGAAGCACAAGCAAATCCAGAGCTGTTAACTGACAACAAGCAAGAGGCAGATCAAAGTAAAGTAGCAAAAAACATTTCAACAGAACTTCAAAATGTGAAAATTGATTTAACAAATGTTAATAGCACACAAGCTATCAATCCACAAAAAGCGGAAAGATTAAACTTAAAATTAAATGCGAAATTACCTGAAAATACAAGAAGTGGAGATTTCTTCGAAGTAGAACTGTCAGATAACATTAACACAAATGGTATATCTGTTGATAAAAAAGCAGCAAATATTTTATTAGAAGGTCAATCTGACGTATTAGCACAAAGTGAAGTAGCAGGTAATAAGATTAAATATACGTTTACTGACATTGTAAATAATAAATCAAATGTGAATGTTAACCTTGAGTTGCCTTTATTTATTGATACAAGTAAAGTTTTAAATAATGGAAACATCAATGTAAAAGCAGAAGTTGGAAGCCTTAAATCCGAGAAAAACTTGGCTGTAAATTATTTAAACCCAGTCACAGCTACAAATATTTCTAGCTTAAAAGGTGCTTTTATTACTTTAGATAAAGCCAATCATAAATTTAAACATATCACATACATTAATCCTCTTTCAAAATCATACAATTTACAAAAAGTCACTTTCATAAATGATAAAAATAGTGGGATTGATTTTGGTAAACAAAGCTTGAAAATATATGAAATAACTAATGGCTCAAAACCAAATCAAAGTATGCATAATCATCTTGAATCATTGAATAATGTAACTTCAAATTTCAAAATTGCTTCAAATCAGGATCGATTAGAAATCATACCACTTACAGATAGCAGAGTGGAAAGACCTTTAATTGCCGTTTTAGAAGGAGAATTTGATGGCAACCGAGATATCAGTTTAAAAGTGACGCAAAATTCAATTGAAAATTATTGATACAATAATAGATATCCTGTAACTTTAAACTGGATTGATGGCATTCAACTTCATTCTGGTAAAGGTCATGGAAATGGTGAAAATATCCCTGTTCCACCTGTAGCACCTGTACCACCACAACCTGAAATCATCATAGAAGGCGGAAATGTGATTAATACAGTTGAAGATTCTATTCCAAACGATGTTATTCACGGTAAGAATACAGGTGTGGATACTGAAACTGAAGAACATGGTGATTTAATCTACCTTGAATCAGAACTTCCAAAAGAAATCGAACGTGGGCAACAGATCGGCATTCTGTCATTTGAAGAAGATACAGTTGAACCAACCTATACAATTGGAGATTTTGTATGGGAAGATGGCGACCACAATGGTGTACAAAATGAAGGTGAAAAAGGGTTAGCGAATGTCACGGTAACATTGAAAAATGAACAAGGTGAAGTCGTGGCAGAAACGCAAAATGATGCGCAAGGTCACTACCAGTTCACGAATGTTAAAAAAGGTAAATACGAAGTGGTATTTACAACGCCAGAAGGCTACGAAGCAACAAGTAAAC